>CAWEPW010000001.1:0-147953 GCA_963810955.1 uncultured Acidobacteriaceae bacterium
GAGAAGGAGACGGTGCTCTTGTGGGTGAACACCCCTGCGACTTTTTAGGAAAAACACGGTCGTTAAATTTGCAACACTAGATTCGCAAGCCGATTGCAAGTAGACCAATGAAATTTCGGCCCACCACGACAGGGTTGATTGCGCTCGCGACCAATCCGGTTCACCCCCTTTCTTACCCAGAAATGTATGGCCCAGACGTGCAGTGACGCCGACCTTCTGCTTCCCAATGGCCACATTATTACGATGGACAGTGCAAAACGGGTAGTGGGCGCTCTGGCAGTGCGTGACGGCAAAATCGTCGCAGTTGGGAATGACGACGAGATCGGACGTTGCGCCAGTTCCCGTACTCAGACGATTGACTTGCACAGGCACACGGTTCTGCCCGGCCTCGATGTTCACACTCATGCCATGGAGTGGGTGAAGAGCCTTCTGAGTGGCGAGATTGATGCCGGATATCCGACCGTCCATTCCATTTCAGAGATCGCGCAAGCCGTGGCTCACCGTGCCGCTGCGCTTCCGCGTGGACAGTGGATCGTTGGGGCCGGCTGGGACGACGCCAAACTCACTGAGAGGCGTTACATCAATCGGCAAGATCTTGATGCAGTTGCAACTGCATTATCCTACCTGATCCGAAGCACGTAAGCGGTCACCTTGGAGTGGCCAACAGCCCAGCGCTCAAGCTCGCTAACATTACCAAGGATACCCGCGATCCGGAGGGCGGGGTAATTGAGCGCGACGCAACTGGGGAACCGACTGGAGTTCTCAAAGACACCGCGATGGGACTCGTGGCTGCGCTCCTTCCACAAGATTCGCCGGACATCAACGTGCGCGCCGCCAAGCTCATTTCCGAGAAAGCAGCGGAGGTCGGCCTTACCACCATCCACGACATCTACATTTCGCCTGAGGAAATGCGCGGGTACCAGGAGGCCCACCGGCGAGGATCGCTGGAGATACGTGTGCAGATGTCGCCGAGGATTGGCAGCATCGCCGATGCCGAGAAACTTGCTCAGATGGGTGTACATACAGGCTTCGGCGATGATCAGCTGAAATTTGGGGCTGCGAAAATGTTTGCCGATGGTGGCATGGGTGCGCGCACCATAGCGATCTATCCGCCTGGAGTGATCGGCGAGCCGAACAATTTTGGTGTACTTCGGTGGACACCGGCTGACATGCAAAAGGCGCACTTAGTCGCCGCCAGGGCTGGCTGGCAGTTGAAGACGCATGCCATCGGCGACCGAGCGATTGACGAGGTGTTGGACTCCTATGCTGCCGTGATCCAGACGCTTGGCCTGAAAGACCACCGCTTTCGCATCGTGCATGCCGGCATCTCGACCCCGGGTGTGCAGAAGCGCCTGCGCGAACTCAATGTGCTGGTCGATGGAAATCCTCCCTTTGTGTACTGGATCGGAAGTTGGTTTCAGAAGTACGGACAGGAGCGCGTGCGCTGGGCATATCCGGCGAAGTCATATCTCGAAAACGGAGTCATCGAGGCCGCGGGTCGGATGTTCCAGTGACGCCCCTGAGTCCCTGGTGGGAATCTGGGCGGCCGTGGTGCGGAAAGAATTACAGAGTGGCCAGATCTCAGCGCCGGAGGAACGAATTACCGTCGAACAGGCGCTCACGCTGTATACGCGTAATAAGCCGATGCGGCTTCGAAGAAGACCGCATAGGTTCGCTTGAGCCAGGGAAACTTGCCGACTTCATCGTCGTCGACCGCGACGTGCTCAACGTGCCTTCGGACGAACTCAGAGATGTACGAGTACTGCAGACTTTCTTGAGCGGGCACAGCGTGTTCGAGCGGATTCGGGTCAAAATAGTCAGTGACAGAGCGGCGAGATTTTATTAATCTCATTCACCGCTGAGTACCAGATGAACTCATTGCCATCGCTGAAGATGTAGTAGGTTGCTCCATTCGGCAACAACAACATCGAGATTCCACCGTAACCGCTCATAAAGGACACCCAGAAATCACAATGGTACTGCGGGAATTCGGCAGGCGTCATATGCTTTGCCCAAAACTGGTTGTGATATCGAAATGTGTCGGCACAACCGGTGCCCAGTATCCGGCACGGGCATACCCACAGTGGACACCTTTGCGGTGCGGAACAGTGATTCCTGTAGCCGGGATGGATCGAGCACCTGCACGTTTTTGGCGCCGTTGTTAGTCGTAATAACTCCGCCACTGTTATTGAGGAAACGGCCGAGTTTGGCGATATCGTCCTGGATGAAAAATAGTCCGTAGCCCCCAAAGGGCTTTCCAGACGCGCTATTGTCCGTGCGCAGCGTGGATAAACTGCCCTGGGTCATTTTCAGCGGCCTAAAAACTTCGTCGCGAATCGAATTGAAGATGTCCGCTCCGCTACCCTGTCGTCGCTGCACGTAGCTGTTCATGGCCTGTGTCAGAATGAAAGTCGCGTGGGTTTGGTACACCCATATGGTCCCAGGAATAGCCTTGTGTGGGAATGGTGTGAATGCATCCGCGATTTTGGCATCATACGGCTCGGCTAGAAGAAACGCACGCTCTTGGGGACTGCTCTCATCGGCTTCATTGCTTGCACTGACGTAATTGCCGGTGGCCATGTCCGCCACGTTGTCGAAGGTTACATTTGTCCAGTCGCCACCCTCCACGTACTGTGGTACATAATCGCGGATCAGCTGGCGATAAACCTCGCTCCCATATTGCTGACCTAGCCACATCATCGCCACCCCGGCAAAAGATGACTTAGCCAAAGAGAAGGAGGGCAATCGCATGTTGTCACAGAACGCGTAGGTTCCGTAGCGTGTCTGACAACCGCTGACGTAGTTAACACCATTGATTAAAAGTCCATAAGTAGTTATGTCCGCCGGCGAATGAAAGCCGCGAGTGAAGTTGGCGATATCGATGGCGGAATTGCGATAGTCTGTCGCCAAAGAGCCGAAAGGCTTGGTAGGCAGGCGGTTTGCCACCTCGGCCGCTTCCGCGTTCTCCAGTGCCTGGGCGTTGGCAATGCTGCCGGGAGTATAGGTGGAGGAAAGCTGTCCCCACATGTCGAGTTTGAAGTACAAGCAGGTCTCCTGCGTGACCTGATAACGCACTTCGGAAATATTAGGCCGCTTCGTGCGGTTGAACAGAAATGTCATTTCTCCGTTGTGCACGCAGTTCTGATTTCGCTCTATCAAAGCGAAGGGCAGGGAAGCGCGCATATAGCCTTTGTCGCTCTTTTCCCGCCACACTCGTCCCGGCCCGACGATGTAATTCCACGCCGCGTTGCCGGTGATGACAAGACCTTGCCGAACGGGAATCAGGTAGCTCCCGTTCTGCACGAACTGAAAGCTAAAGTCTGGCAGATGTCGCCATGGGGAGTTGGTTTCGCTGTCGTCTCCGAAGTCGTCTCGCAGAATCCTGGCACTACCGCCCGATGCCAGGTCGGAAAGCGTCAATGTCCCCTCAAACGCCTGAGACGGGACGGCAGCATTCGCGGGCAAGGCAAAACCCTGACTGTCGTCGACTGGAGAAGAGAAGGCAGCTTTTGAAAAAAGTTGGCTGTAAGTGAGAACGGACCGATTCACACTTCCGGTTCCGTTTAGGGGATCACCTGGCACCGGCATTATGGCTGCGGCTTCTGCGCTTCTCCCGGCCACCACTGGCCACAGACACAACAAGAGGTAAAGCGCCCCCCGTCTCATAGGTAATCTTTTTATCACGAAAAATTCTTTCCGCATTTTGGGGCACAGAACATTTTGGCGCTGGCCAGGTGAAGGAAAAAAGGGAAACCGCTCCAATCCGCACTCTGACGATGCTGCTATACTCCAGGTCGCTGTTTGACTGTAATAGGGGAGAATAACCACGGAACTATTCAACCGCCTGCCGAAGGTCACTCCCAACAGCATGCTGGCGCGGGTATTGCTGGCATTTCTCGCCACCGCTGGATTTTTCTATGTCAACATCATGCCGGCGCTGGTCGACGGCCTCAAGGTTGGACTCGGCTTCACCAACAAACAGGCTGGGTTGGTTGGCTCCTGCAATGTCTACGGCGCGGCCGCTGGTGCCTTCCTGATAGCGTTTCTGGTCCGGCGCATCAACTGGAGAACGGCCGCGCACTTGTTTCTGCTGGGATTGATTTGCATGGACCTGCTGTCGATGCTGGTCAAGGATCCAATAGCGCTCATGGGTGCTCGATTCCTGCACGGTTTCATCGGTGGGATGCTAGTGGGCACAAGCTTTTCAATCTTTGCCCGTACTACGGCACCAGACCGGACTTTTGGCGTGCTGCTTCTGGTGCAAGTTTTCGCCGGAGGGCTGGGCGTAATGAGCTTACCGCTGCTCGTGCCGAAATTTGGTACGAATGTTTTGTTTGCAACGTTAATTTTGTTCAGCTTGACGACAGTCCTGATGCTACAGTTCCTGCCGGATTATCCGGTAAAGGCGCCCATGCAACGCATGGGCGCCGCGCCCGATCGATTGCAACTGAAACCGCTGCTGCTCGCGCTACTCTCCGTCTTTTTCTTTCAGGCCGCCAACATGGGCCTCTTTGCCTTCATCATTGGACTCGGGAAGGGCCACGGACTCGAGGTGGCTTTCATCAGCGAGACGCTGGGGATCGCGAACTGGATCGCCACGCTCGGCGCAGTTTTGGTGATCGTCGTTTCCACCCGCTTTGGAATTTTCAAACCGATCATCGGCGGCATGCTGTTGACACTCGCTGGCACGTATGTCTTTAACTACAGCGAGGTGAAGTGGATTTGGTTTGCGGCCAATATCGGTACGGGCATCACGTGGAATTTCGTGATCTCGCACCTGCTGGGCATGTGCGCAAGGTTTGATCGGACCGGTCAGACCGCAGTGTGGGGTGGATTCGCCTCCAAAATGGGCTTAGCGTCAGGCCCGATGCTATTTTCATTCATTGTGGGAGCGGGTAATTACTCGGCGTTGATTGCGGCAGCGCTCGTGTTGCTAGTCCTTGCAACTCTTGCGGCGGCAATCCCATCATGGGTGTTGGATCACGGAGTCGTCGATGATTTGCCCGCTGTGCAAGATGCTCAGGCTATTACGTAATACCTAAATACCTAAAGGGTTGCGCGCCCTGCATCGAGCAGGTTATGCGTTCCTGGAGTTGAACATGCCACTATTCTCGATTGCAGCCTTGCAAGTCGATTTGCCTTTTGGTGATAACCGCGATCGTCTCGAAAAAGAAACCGCGCGAGTGTTGGCGCGATTTCCATGGGTAAGCATGGTCGTATTTCCCGAGTTGTGCTCCTTTGGTCCGGGGTTGAGTTTTGCCGAGCCGATGCCCGGACCGGCTGAAGCACGCTATCAAGGTCTCGCCCGGAAAAACAATGTATGGCTAATTCCGGGATCGATTTATGAACGGGTTGGAGAAGACATATTCAACACCGCTCCCATCATTAATCCCGCGGGCGAGGTCGTCGCGCGATACCGCAAGATGTATCCATTCCTGCCCTATGAGAAAGGAGTGAAATCCGGAACTGAATTTGTTGTTTTTGATGTTCCGGAGGTTGGCCGTTTTGGAGTTTCCATCTGCTATGACGGTTGGGTTCCAGAGACAACTCGCGCCCTGGTGTGGAAGGGCGCTGAGATTATTATCCATCCGACGATGACCGGCACTATCGATCGGGCGCAAGAACTGATCATTGCCCAGGCCAGCGCCATCACGAACCAATGTTACTTCGTCGATGTCAACACTGCAGGTCAACTGGGCAATGGACGATCCATAATTGTCGGCCCCGAAGGAGATATTATTCATCAGTCCGGTGAAGTGGGCGAACAGATTCCTTTCACAGTCGATCTCGCCCGCGTTCGAGAGGTGCGTCGGTCGGGCACGCTGCGGCTCGGTCAGATTCTCAAATCGTTTCGTGACACGCCCATCGACTTTCCCTGTTATCGCGGTAAATACCAGGAATCCCCGGCATTGGACGCATTGGGACCACTAAGCATGCCCGGGAAGTAAGGCCTTGCGGCTGTTGCAGGTATCTCCAGAAACCTTGCAACCTTGCAACCTTACAGGAATTGCGCGGCTCTTATGCCTGAGGCGATCGGAACGGAATCGGGCGACAAAATATTTCTTGACAACTTTGCAGGAGACTGCATAGAGTGTGCGTAAATCACGGGGCGCATAATCTTCCGATCGCGAGGGGAAACTCCTCCGAGGTGTAGCCCAGCTCGAGACGCTGATCCGACAGAGTCCGGTCCAGTGCCGGAGGAGACTACACCATGAAATCTTTCAGTCTTATCAATATCAGCGCCCTCTTGCTGGGGGCGGCCCTGGCTTGCACCGCGGCGTCTGCGCAGGTCAATCCCATGCCGGGCGATCCCCTCACGGGCAGCGGGGTGGTGAGCCGGACCGTCAATACCTACACGACGCTGATGAGCAGCACGCAGCCATCAGCGATCGTAAGCGATACCAATGGGTGGGGAATTCCCGCCACGGCCGCCGCACCTACGAATACCTTTGAAGGAACCTTGACGCTCTCAACGGTGACGACCACTGGGAACTACACCTCAATTTATGACCCCCTTGGTTATTCGACCGTCACTGCCTGGAAACATCTGCCAGGAAATACCAGCAGCACTACTAGTCTAACTCTTCAATTCGTACAAAACGGCAGTTGGCTTATCCCGGTCACACAAGGCCTGCAGTACTTCGGCACCGCAACACAGACTGGCACAGGATACAGTCCTGTGAGTCCGGCGTGGCATTGGAACTTCATTGTTGGCTACGGAAGGGTTTGGAATGAAACCAGCGACAACGGATATAGCCGTGCCTCCTTCCCGTTTACGCTTGCAGAGTACGATCAGAACTGTGTGCACAACGGGGAAATGACTTTTTTGTTCAAGGGCTCGAGCATTTCACACGTGTTCTACCAAATCGATGCTGAAGTCTGTGAGTACTGGCAGGCGAACTTCTACGGGAATCTCACAGGTACCTACACGCCGACTACGATCAGCGGCGACACGACGATGGAGAATAACGCATCGGCGGAAATCACCAATCGGGCGCCGACGAAACCCTTCGCTAGCCTGGCCACAGACTATCCCAGTTCCGGCGTCAGCACTTCGGCCTTTACGGGTCAGTATGTACATCCCACCTACATTGCGGGCTATGGACTCTACATCAACGGCGTGAATTACGTCAGCGCCTGCCAAACCCGTACGGACGACTATGCCTTTTGCTCAGAGATGCGCTGGCCTTCGTACTCGGTGGCGAAATCTACTTTTGTGGAGACAGCCCTGAGCCGGCTCGGCGAGCAATTTGGCAGCGGTGTCTATAACAACATCATTAGTAATTACATTCCGCAATATACTCTCGGCGGAACCTGGACGAGCACGACGTTCGACAATATGGCCGACATGGCCAGCGGGAATTACAACAGCAGTGGTTTTGAGACCGATGAAAACAGCACCGCAATGACCAATTTCCTCGACGCCATTCCTTACTACAACTATGGCACTCCGACCGCCGAGTCGAAAATCTATAACTCGTTCACTATGTTTAAAACGAACTACACCACCCCCGGAACTTTGTGGGTCTACCACAGCGACGATGCCTTCCTGCTCACGTCTGCCATGCAAATCTATGCCCAGGGGCAACTGGGCAGCAGTACGGATGTTTGGACCAAAACCCTCAGCGACGTTTTCGCCAACCTGAATGTAAGCCAGGGTATGCAGCAAGTCATGCGAACGGCGTGCAATAACAACAGTACGTCCACTAACTGCAGCAGCACCAGCGGCGATGGCGGCCTCTCCGCCAGCGGCGAGCCCCTCGGCGCTTTTGGCATGTATTTGATTCAGGATGACATCGCTAAGTTCGGATATTTCTTTGATAACAATGACGGCGTGATCAACGGGGTGCAGGTTCTGGATCCGGCCCGTGAGAACGATACGATGGTTCGGACTTCCAACCTGGGCTTGACCACTCCCGATTCCGGCTTCTATACAGGCTCGCCGATCGTTGCGAACACCAATCACTACAACAACGAGTACTGGACCAAGTATTGGACTACGACCGAATTCCCGCCAAATAGCGGCGCGACAGAAAACGGTGGTCTGGCGACGAATCCGTTTAATTCGACGTTCACGTGCCAATTCTGGATTCCCTACATGAGCGGGTACGGCGGAAATTCGGTCTTGCTGCTACCCAACAATGCGGTGTATTACCTCTTCAGCGATGACAACGAATTCTATTGGACGTACGCAGTTGAGCAAATCAATCTAATCAAGCCCATGTGCGGCACGGGCATCAATTACCCCGCCAATGGTGCCACACTGACGAGCAATAAGCAGACTTTCCAGTGGTATATGTACAACACCGCGACGATGTCGCCCACCGCGCCAACTGCGCCCGTCCCAGCGACGGGATACTGGCTTGACATTGGCAAGGAACCGGGCGGAAACGAGTATTACCAGTCGGGCAACCTCGGAACAATGCTGTCGGCGACCGTTAATTCGCTGCCGACCGACGGCAGCACCATCTTCGTGACCTGGTGGTATTTGGTCAATGGAACGTGGCAAAACATGCAATACAGTTACACGGCCTGGAACGGAGTCCCTGGCGGTGACAGCGCGGCCACCATGTCGTCGCCGGTCGCTCCCGGACCGTTGAGTGGCAGCAGCGTCACTTTCAGTTGGAATGCGGGCACGAACGCGACGGCCTACTGGTTAGACGTTGGCAGTACCGCTGGAGGCAACCAGTATTATCAGTCGGGGAGCCTTTCCAGTAGTACGTTGCAAGCCGTGGTGAACAGTCTGCCCACCAATGGCGGCAATGTTTACGCGACACTCTATACGCAGTTCAGCAGTGGCGGACCGTGGATAAAGAACTCCTACACGTACACGGCGTTCAGCACGAGCGGGGGAGCGATTGCTACGCTGACCAGTCCGGCGCCGAGCGGGTCAACCTTGCCGGGGAGCAGCGTAACGTTCACCTGGCAGGCGGGCATGGATACGGCCTCCAATTATTGGATCGACGTAGGCAGCGCGGCGGGCGGGAACCAGTATTACCAGTCGGGATCGCTTTCGACTTCGACTACGTCGGCCACGGTGAACGGACTGCCGACCGATAGCAGCGAGGTCTTTGTGACCCTCTACACGCTGGTAAATGGAACGTGGTACAGCAACCCATACACGTTCTACGCGGCTAGCAGCAGCGGTAGTTGCGTGTCGACGATCACGTCGCCGGCTCCGGGATCGGAACTGACGGCGTATTCCGATACATTCAGCTGGACGGTCAGCTCGAATCCGGGATGCTCGGGGGCGGTGACGGCGTACTGGCTGGATGCCGGAACGGATACGAGCGAGAACTACTACGATCAATCCGGGAACATCGGGAACGTGCTGACGTGGGACGAGCAGAACCTGCCGCCGGGGTATAGCGATCCTCCGGAGACCGGTCCAGTCCAGATGACGCTGTGGAATTTGATCGGCGGAACCTGGATCGCCAGCCCTGAGGTCGGGTACTGCGCGAATGGATCGAGTGGCTATCCGACGTGCACGGGCGCCGGCGTGGTGAAAGCTGGCGGAAGGTAGCTGCGGTTGGTGAGGCTTGAATGGGGCACGGGCTTTGGTCCGTGCCCTCTTTTTCATTTGGCAGGGCGCTATCGATTCGTGCGATAAAAACTATCGGCCGTAGTTTAAGTTTAGCGTGGAAGGCTTTGTAATACTTCTGTTTTCCTCTTGACATCAGGTTCTCATTCTTAAATACTCTGCGGGATCAGTTTGCGTACATTTCTACCCTTCCGGTCGCGCTGATTTTCCGGACCCATCAAAGATTGAGAGTGGCTGAATCCCATTTAACAGGGAGCTCTGCCCTTGCGCGTGCGTAGTGGCCCAGTTCTGTTTTGCAGTTTCAGTACCCATCTCGGAGGGGAATTGATGAGAAACATCCGCCGCATTCGTCCCGTTCTGTTCGCCGCCATGTTTGCTCTGGCGGTTTTGGTGTCTCAGGCCGTGTTCGCAGCCGTGTCTACCAATGCGCATCCGGTAGCGCGCGTCACCGACCGCGTGGATAACAGCAAGCGAACCGTCATTCACGGCCATGTGCCGCGAGTGATTGCACACTCCTCCGATCTGGGGCGGCTGCCCGGCAACACGCCGATGCGGCACATGCTGCTCGTGCTGAAACCGAGTTTCGAGCAGGATAGCGAATTAAAGAAGCTGATCGATCAGCAGCAGGACAAGAGGACGGTCAACCACCATCAGTGGCTGACGCCGGAGGAATTTGGCGAGAAGTTTGGCGTGCATGATTCCGATATTGCGCAGGTCAAGAACTGGCTGGCGGCGCAGGGGTTGTCGGTGGAAATGGTTGGGAAGAATAAAAGGATCATTCAGTTCAGCGGCGCGTCGGCGCAGGTGGAGAATGCTTTTCAGACGGAGATGCATTATTTCAAGACGCCCAACGGCGAGACGCACATCTCGGCCAAGGCCGATATTTCCGTTCCGTCGGCTCTGCGACCGGTGATTGAGGGCGTGCATGGATTGAATAACTTCTTCAAGAAGCCGCAGATGGTGAATCCGACGACGCTGAAGTCGAGGATGAAGCAGTCGAAACATAAGTACACATTTAGCAATGAGCTGGCGTCGGACAATACCATCGTCGGCCCCAATGATTTCGCCAAAATATACAACACGCTGCCACTGCTACAGCAGGGCTACAACGGAACTGGAGTGAGGATCGGAATCATCGGACAGTCCGACATTCTGATGAGCGATGTGCAGACCTACCGGTCGATGTTCAATCTGCCGGTGAATAATCCCAACTTTGTGATCCGGGGGAAGATCCGGGAGTGTCGCCGGGCGACGATTCGGAGTCCGATCTGGATGTGGAGATTTCGGGCGGTAACGCGCCTGGTGCGACGGTTGATTTCACGCCCGGGGCGAGCACGCTCACCATCGCTGGCGTCGATCTTTCGTTGATGTACATGGTGGAAGGCAACACCGACGACATCATCAGTTCGAGTTACGGCGGTGGAGGCGGGGCGGCAGCTTAATTTTTACCTGGTGATGTCGGAGCAAGGCGCGGCGCAGGGCCAAACTCTGATGGTGGCTTCGGGCGACAGCGGACCGGCAGAGTGCGACGATTCCAACGACGACAACGAAACCCTCGGTTACGCCGTGGGCGACAATGACGGCAATGCTTACGTTCTCTCGGTTGGAGGCACGCAGTTCAACGAAGGCGGTCAGCAGGGGACTTCTTCCACGGCCAATTTCACGGGCACGCCCACCTTTTGGGGTGCCGCGAATGCGAACGGCTTGTTCTCCGCGTTGAGCTACATCCCCGAGATACCGTGGAATGAGGCTGGAGGGAGCGGCTCGGTGGGTCAAGGCGATCTCTGGGCCAGCAACGGCGGCGTGGGCTCGGCTTTCCCGACACCTGCTTTTCAGACTAACGGTTCGGGCGCGATACCTGGACTACCCACCCCTGGCCAAGGCGATCCATATATTGGCGACAAGGTTACCACATATTGGCGACAAGGTTACCACCTTCACGCTGAGTGGCACTAACACGGGCTACTCAGGCACGGCGACGGTGACCATCAGCGGAGGGGGGTGCACCACGCAATATGGGTGCAACTTTATCAACGCCTCGGCGACGGCAAAGGTCACAAGCGGCAAAGTGGCTCTCACCCTGACGAACCCAGGCCAAGGTTATGTGACGGCGCCTACGGTGACGATCAACGGCACCTGCAGCACCAACTGCGCAACGGCAATGGCCAACATCGCCTCGGCCCAGGATCCGGCGAACCCGATTGTTGTGGGTCCGCACCGGTATCAGCCAGATCTTGCATTCAACGCTGCGGCCGAGCATGATCCGACGGCTTATTGCAGCGAGGGCGTCTGTCAGGTCGATCAAAACGGCAACGTGCTGGACGTGGGATTGGTCGGCGGAACCTCGGTCGCTGCTCCCAGTTACGCGGGTGTGCAGGCACTGGTCAATCAATATAACGGCGGACGGCAAGGCATGCCGGGATACATCCTGTATGCTCTGGCGGCGAAACAGGCTACTACGCCCGGTTGGTCGAACTGCGCCGCGGAATACACGCCCAGCCCAGTGCTGCCGGCAGCGGGCTGCATATTTAACGACATGGTGCAGGGCAACACTAATATCTGCTCCGAGTCGAGCAACGGTACGACTTGCACAACGGCCACTTCGGTGATCGGCTGGCCGGCCACGGAAGGCTACGATTACGGCACCGGGCTGGGTTCAGTGAACGCCTATAACCTGGCGACGCAGTGGAGCACCGTAAGCTTCAACAGTTCCGCGACCACGATGAATCTGACGGCGTCGGGAATTACGCATGGCACATCGGTTCCGGTGACTGTCAATGTGACCGGATCGGGCACGCCCACCGGAGATGTAGGCTTCATCCTCTCCAGCGGTTCTTTAGGGGATCCGATCAATACAACCAGTTCCAGCTTCACGGAGGAAGTGGCGCTGACAGGACAGAACGCGTTCGGCACGCTTAGCGGTGGAACTTACTCCGGCAACATCAACAGCCTGCCCGGCGGCTCGTATAACGTTTATGCGCGTTACGCGGGCGATGCCAACTTTGGGTCGAGCTCTTCAACCCTGACACCGGTGATGGTGCTTCCGGAAAGCAGCACGCTTACTCTGGGTACCAGCTCAGTATCCAATTCTGGCGCCATTGCCGCCTCAACCACCTTCACCTACGGCCAGTTTGTCTGGGTTGACGCCATTCCTCGAGGCGGGTCTGGAATTGGAGTGCCTACGGGTACGGTGACAATCTCCGATAGCTATAACGGCGGTCCTTCAACTGTTATCGCGACTCTCGCTTTGAACTCCACTGGGCAGGCTTTCCTCGCGGCCGGAAACATACCGACGTCTGCGGAGTTTGACTTGGTCATTTATCAGAACATTCCCGCGTTCGCGACCGGCTCGCACAGCCTGACTGCGTCCTACTCGGGGGATGCCAGCTTCAACTCAACCACCGCGGGTCCGTATGGCTTTACGGTGACCTCGATCAACACGGGCACGTTCACGGTGGCATCGGGCGAGACGCAGATTACCGCGGGTTCGCCGCTGCAACTGACGGCGAGCTTTGCGGCGGTGAGCGGCTTCACAGCTGGCGACAACAGCGGTAACAACCGCACTCCCGGATTATCGGCTCCGACCGGAACGGTGACTTTCACCGATACAACGACGAGCACACTGTTGGGAACGGCTAGCGTTGTTCCCACGGCTACCTTTACAGCTACGGCTGTTCTGAACACAACTGGCATCACCCAGACGGCGGCGAATGTGATCAGCGCGTCTTACTCGGGCGATGCGAATACAACGCCTCCGCCACGCCACCGACTGTCACCGTAACGGTTGGTTCAGCAACGGCAACCGCAACAGCGGTGACTTCCAATGCCAATCCGACGACTCTGGGTGGGCGGCCTACCTTTACCGCCACCGTAACCGGCGGCAGTTCACAGCCGACGAGTGGCACGGTTACCTTCTATGACGGGACCACGGTGCTGGGAACCGGCACGGTAGGCACGGCTCATACGGCCAGCCTGAGGCTGGCCAGCGGCACCGCCTTTGTGGGTGGCACGCACAGCATCATTGCTGCATTTGGTGGTGTTGCCTCGACCGCCGCCGCCAGCGTTTCTTCGGTGTTGTCGGAAGTGGTGACCCCAGGAACTACCACAACCCAACTAACCGGCGTGAACGGCGCAACCGCTGGACAGACGGTCACCTTCTCGGCGGTGGTGACGCCCAGCTCCACCAGCGCCACTTATGCGCCGAGCTCAACGGTGCAGTTCTACGACGGCGCCAGCCCGATTGGGTCACCGGTACCGTTGTACTTCATCTCCGCTAATAACGACGGCTATGCGCTGTACGAGGCGCAATACTCAACCTCATCCCTAAGCTCGGGAACCCACACCATCACCGCGCAATATGCGGGAGATATGAACTATCCCATTCCGTCGGTCTCCAATCCGCAGACGATCATCATCTCCGGAGCCAGCACGACGGCGGTTCTCTACTTCCCGGCGCCAAGCTCCACTTTGAGCAGCAACAACGTCAACTTCAAGTGGTTGCCTGGGTCGAGTGCTACCCAGTACTGGATTGACGTGGGATCAAGCGCTGGGGGGAACAATTATTATCAGTCTGGCCCCCTCACCACCAACAATTTGGGCGCAGTGGTAGCCGATCTACCGACCAATGGCAGCACGGTCTACGTGACGCTCTACTCGTTCATCAGTGGTAGCTGGGTGAGCACCGCATACACTTACAACGCGGTTGGCGGGGCGGGCGCTTTGGGCGCGATCAATTCGCCAGTTAACGGCTCGAGTCTGTGCTCGAACAACGTAACCTTCTCGTGGACGGCGGGATCTCCCACTCCCTACGCCTACTGGATCCAAGCTGGCACCTCTCCCGGCGGCAGCAATCTGTATGACTCGGGAAGCCTCAGCAACTCGAGGACGTCGGTCACAATGAACGGACTACCGACGGGTGGCACACCGATCTATGTGACGCTGTTCACAGAGATCAACAACAATCCGGTAACGTGGCAGAACAACACTTACAACTACTACGGCTCCAATTTGGATACGGTCACTTCGCCGTCAAATGGCGATCCTGACCTGAACGGCACGCAAGCGACGTTCAATTGGACCAACACCAACCCGTCCTGCGGCGACACCTACTGGATCGATATCGGTACGTCTCCGGGCGGAAACAATATCTGGCAATCAGGCAATCTGGGCAACGTGTTCACCACCCAGAATCCGCCGTCCAATCCTTTGCCGGACACCAGCCCCACGGGCACGACCATCTATCTAACCCTTTACACGATCAATGGCGGCAACGTTGTCGGGTACACACAGGACACCTACGTTTCGGGTCCCTAATGACGAGCCGCTACCAGGAACCACAGGGCACGGACTTACCAGTCCGTGCCCTTTTTTGAATACAAATCTTTACATCTTGTCTGCTGTATCTCAGATTCTCTGCAGCGGCACATCGCTCGCCAGACGCCGAATCTCCCATCGGTCAGATCGTCTTTACGAATCGCTGCGGCGCAACCAGCAGCCGCATGCAAAAAAATGCGCAGTTATCCACAGGAATCAACGAATATTTTTTGTTTTGTCTCAATTTGTTCTTGACGCGCACTCGCAATTCCGTTTTAATTCTGATGCTCCTCCGAGTGCGATTTTCAGTCAACCTGCGGGATGTTTATGAGGCGGGTTAACAAAGTTTGCGTTTGCCCGGGCGGAGTGTGAAATCCAGTCCCTCCCCAGGGTACTAACTAATGATGTGCGGTCTTGACGATCTGGCCCAAGACTTTGCTCTGTTCCAGGGTAAGGGACGGAGCGCGGCAGGGCAACCTAGATGGCTGAATTGACTTGTCCTTCGGAAGGGGGCAACCGAAAATGCCTCTAATGGGTTGCCCTGCCGTTTTAAATGCACAAAATATTGGATGGCCAACCGACCGGTCAGGTGGCTTCCTACTATTGCCTTGACACTTTTTTGTTTAAGTATTACTTTGACCAACGTTTTAGGTTTACATTTGTCGAGTTGTAGGGTTTAATGCTCGTGTTTGGATTTCAGTCGCGGGTTTCGAACCTTCCGTCCGCGCTGTATTTGAGGAGCTGACCTAGAGCGCGGGCTTCTTACCTTCCGATCGCGCTCGTTCTCTGCCGCAAAAGAAAGAATTTCGCAGTGCACCTGGTTCTCCACGCCGGAGGAGGGCACTGTTATGTAACGCATCTCGAAGGAGAGTACATGAAACTTGCCCGCCGCGTCCCCTTAGTTCCGTCCACGTTCGTTTTCCTTGCCATGTTTGCTTTGCTGTTCGCCTCCCTGTCGCAGGTGGTATTCGCGAGGGTGGCAACGGCTGTGCGTCCGGAAGTCCGGATAACCAAGAAGGTAGACGTTTCGAAACGGGCTACCCTTTACGGCCATGTGTCGGGCGCAGTGCGCTCGGCTACGGACTTGGGACGACAGGATCCCAGCACGGCGTCTCCCGGCATGCTCATGGTGTTGAAGTCGAGCGAAGAGCAGAAGAAGGAAATACGCAAGGTTATCGACGAGCAGCAGGACAAGCGGACGGCGAACTACCATCAGTGGATGACGCCGGAAGAATTCGGCGAACACTTCGGCGTGGACGATTCCGATATCGCGAAGATCAAAGACTGGCTCACGTCGGAAGGCTTCACGGTCGACGAAGTCAGCAAGAGCAAAAGGGTGATCAAGTTCAGCGGCAACATCGGGCAGGTCGAGAAGGCCTTCCAGACCGAGATGCACCTCTATAACTATAAAGGTGAGATGCACGTCGCCAATAGCAAGGAGCCCAGCGTTCCCGAGGCTTTCAAGAAGGTAATCGCGGGCGTCACTCTGCATAACTTCTATCGCAAGGGTACCTTCGATCGGGATCCCCAAATCAAGCTGGGCGGTACGCTCAAGGCCAAAGGGCCGAAATTCACTTCGAGCAGCTCGGTCCATTACGTTGGGCCGACGGATTTTGCCACCATCTACAACACCGCGCCTCTGTTGGCCGCCGGAATCAATGGAACCGGCGAGACCATTGCGATCGTGGGCCGCTCCGACATTCTGGTGAGCGACGTGCAGACCTACCGCCAGTTATTCAATCTTCCGCCGAACGATCCAACCTTTATTCATGCGGGACAGGACAACGGCACGGAGCCGGGCGACGACGGCGAATCCGATCTTGACGTGGAAATTTCCGGCGGCATGGCGCCCAATGCGCACGTCGATTTCGTGATCGGCACGCCCACGTTCCTGGTGGATGGCATCACCAACTCGATCGAGTACATCGTGGAAAACAATCTCGCCGACATCATGAGCATCAGCTACGGCGATTGCGAAGTCAACGAAGGCGCGGGCGGAAATGAATTCAACAACCAGGCATTCGAGCAGGCGGCGGCGCAGGGCATCAGCGTGTTCATCGCCGCGGGCGACAACGGCCCGGCCGGTTGCGACGATCAAAACGATTCGGAGGAAGTCTTAGGCTATGCGGCGGGCGCGGAAGGTTCCACGCCTTACATCATAGCGGTGGGCGGCACGGAACTGACTGGCGAGTGCCCGACGCCTGGGCCTGCTTGCAGCCAGTCCAACTACGCCAAATATTGGGTGCGGCGACCAACGGCTGGTATCTGAGTTCGGCCTTGGAGTACATTCCGGAGTCCCCGTGGAACGAGGGAAAGGGATCTAACACGAACGCAGACCCAACCGCAGACCTCAGCGGATTGTGGTCGGGCAGTGGCGGCGTCAGCGCCTACTACTTGAGGCCTTCGTGGCAGCAGGGAGCCAATTCGCCGATCCTGACTGCGGCAAACGATCCGGCATGTACGCTTATACTGGCAGGCGCAGGCGGCGCCATTACGGTCGAGAGCCCCGGCAATTGGGTCGCAAGCGTGACCATCACCAATCCAGGCAGCGGTTACACGACGGCGTCCCACGGTGACTTTCAGCGGCGGCACCTGCACAAACCTGCCCGCAACAACGCCTCGCTCCACCATCAACGGCGGCGGGGCGGTGACGGCGGTTAATTTCAACTACGGCACGCAGGGCGGTACTCTTGCCAATGGCCAGGGGCTCAACTGCACCGTCGCCCCCACTGCTACTTTCACAGCAGCACCGGCTGGCGGAACGACCGCGACCGGTACAGCAGCCCTTGGGCCGATGGAAATCCAACAGCCTCTGGTCACAGGCGTGCCGACACCGCTTGACGCCCGATCTCGCGTTGAATGCTGACGACGGTCACGATGCCACCTTATTCTGTAGTGAGGGCGTTTGCGAGTACACCACTGCCGCCAACGGCCAAAACACCCTCGCCGATGCCGGACTGGTCGGCGGAACCTCCGTCGCCGCGCCCAGCATGGCTGGCATCCAGGCGCTGATCAACAATTACAACGCGGTAAACAACCCGGAGCCGGGTAATCCCACCGGACGCCAGGGAATCCCCGATTACGTTTACTATGGGCTGGCGGCAGCGCAGAACGACTGCCACGTGCGCCGCTTCCGCTTTGGTTCCGCCGAACGACGCTAACACGACAAATTGCGCCTTCCAGGATATTCAGGCCGGAAACACTTACATCTGCGGCACTTCAACCTGCACAAGCTCTTCCGGCACGAAGATTGGTTGGCCGGCAGGCGCGGGCTTCGATCTGGCCACTGGTTTGGGCTCGGTGAACGCCTACAACATGGCGACGCAGTGGAGCAGCGTGGTATTTAACAGCACCACCACCTCGCTGAACGCTCCCGTACAGAATTGCACTACGCATGGCTGCGCAGTGACTTTGAGCGGAACGGTTGCGGGTAGCGGAACACCGACGGGCGATGTTGCTTTCATCGTCAGCCAGGGAGAAATTGGCGATCCGGTCAATTTGACTTACCGGCGCTTTCGTATATCCGGGATCGTTTGCGACGTTGAGCGGCGGCAGCTTTACCGCCACTCTCAACAACCTGCCTGCTGGCGTGAACTACAACATCACCGCGCGTTACGGCGGCGACGGTACGTAACGCCTCCAGCGTATCGGCGCCGCAGCAGATTTCGGTGAGCTCGGAGCCGGTGACGATCACGCTTACGCCGCAGTTCATCAATCTGACGGCTTGCATGATAGCCAATCAAAACACGTTTACTTTCGGCCAGTTGGTTTGGGTGCAGGTTAGCGTGGCGGGCGCTTCGGGATATGGCGTGCCCACCGGCTCGGTGACCATTACCGACTCCATTAACGGCGGTCCCACCAATAACGTCACGACCGTGACGCTGGATCCAAACGGCAACGGGTATCTTGTCGCGGGTAACGTCGGGACATCTAGTAACTCATGCCTCTACGACTATCTCTTTGCTCAAGCCCCGATGCTGATTGGCGGTTCGCACAGTCTGAGCGCAAATTATTCGGGAGATAACAGCTTCCAATCAGGGTCGGCGGGAACCCCAGCGGCCGTACGATCTCACCAATCGCGACTACGCCAACACTGGCGGCCGGTGCATCCTACATTGTCTCGGGAGCTGGCGACCAGCTAACGGTCACCTTCCCAACCGTCACCGCGCTCACGGCGGCGTCCACCGTTCAAACGCCAGGAGCCACAGGACCGACGGGCACGGTAACCTTCACCGATACCACCACCTCCACGGTTCTGGGAACGGCGACGGTTACTCCCACGGTTATTTTCACCGCCGGCAGCAGCAGCACCAGCAGTTACCCCAGTTGGACTTACGGGGCGATTGCAATGGGCTCGGTGACCGGCATAACCCAGTCGGGAGCCAACAGCATAACGGCTACCTACTCTGGTGATTCCAACTACATCGGCACCACGACAGCTGCGGCAACGGTCACGGTGGACCCAGGTACGGGAACCGCAACCACAGCCACGGTGACGTCGAGCGCCAACCCAACGACGCTACGCGGCGAGCCAACTTTCACGGCTACGATTGGGGCAACGCCAACTGGGCCGACTGCAGGAACCGTTACTTTCTACGATGCCACTTACGGCAGCGTTCTTGGCACGGGGACTGTCGGCACGGCTCACACCGCAACGCTAAAGCTGGGCGCAACACCGGCGTTCGTCGGCGGTAAGCACAACATCGTCGCGAGCTATGGAGGCACGACGGGCGCAACCAACTTCACGGGTAGCACATCGTCGGCTCTGGTCGAAACTGGTAACCAAGGGAGCGGGCACGATCGTACTGTCAACCAAGTCGGTCGGCGAAAGCGGCGAGACTTACATGTTCTCGGGCGCCTACACGCCGAGCGTCACCTATACCGCTTATGGTCCGGTACTGGGCGTCATGACGTTCTACGACGCGGTCAACGGCGGTGCCCCCACGGCGATTGCCACAGGGGTGCCGAATCTAGTTTCCTGGGGCCAGGGCGGTTACGGCATTTGGAACGCAACCGGCTCAGCCACACTCAGCACTCCTGGGACGCATGTCATCACGGCCCAGTACGTTGACGTGAATTACACCTCCTCCACGTCGAACTCAGTGACGGACTACGTAGGCAACACCGTTGGTGCGCGGGGATCTACTCCCCGCTCGGCGGTGCCACGCTGACTGGCGCGACCACGATTTTCAGGTGGTTCCCGGTAGCGGGATGCGCAATTACTGGCTGGATATTGGTTCCACTCAGGGCGGCAACAATTACTACTCGTCCGGCAACATGGGCAACGTACTGTCGATCAAGCGGTCACCAACGGCAATTACCCAACCAATGGCAGCACGGTGTGGGTGCGCTTGTATTACTACCCCATCGTGGGCGGCAACTGGCAGTTCGTGGAAGTTCACCTACACTGCGTTCAACGCAGGGGCAGGGTTGGCGGCGATCACCTCCCCGGCCAACAACTCGACGCTGACGGGAAGCAGTGTGACCTTCAACTGGAGTGCGGATGCGAGCGCGACGGCGTACTGGCTCGACATCGGCAGCTCGGCGGGAGGGAACAACTATTACACTCGGGGAGCCTGTCCAGCGACTCTATCGCTGCGGTAAACGGCCTGCCGACCAACGGCAGCACGGTTTACGCGACCCTGTACTCGCTGGTCAGCGGCACCTGGATGCGCAACGCGTACACGTACACGGCGTTCAACGCGGCGGCGGCGACGGGGATGTTAACGACGCCGATGCCGGGTTCGAACCTGACCAGCGGCACGGTGACGTTCAGCTGGACGGCGGGCTCGGGAGCGTCGGCCTACTGGATGGATATCGGCGCCACGGCGGGTGGGAACAATTACTATTCGTCGGGGAACCTGGGCAATGTGCTGACCACTACGGTGAGCGGACTGCCGACGGATGGCAGCACCGTCTACGTCACTCTGTACTCGCTGATCGGCGCAAACTGGGTGGGCAACGCGTACACCTACACGGCGCTGAACGCGACCGGCGGATTGGCGGCGATGCAGACGCCGACCTGGTAACGACGATCAGTGGTTCAACGGCAACGTTCACGTGGAGCTCGGATGCGAGCGCAACGGCGTACTGGGTAGATATCGGTTCCGCGCCAGGTGGAAACGATGTTTATTCGTCGGGCAACCTGGGGTCGGCGCTGACGACGACGGTGTATACGCTGCCGGCGAACAGCACGACCATCTACGTGAGCCTGTACTCGTATGTGGGTGGGCAGTGGCTGAACAACCCGGTAACCTACACTTCGGGTCCGTAAAGGAACCGAAAGCGAAAACTGAAAGGGCACGGGCCTCGGTCCGTGCCCTTTGTTTTGCCGCTTCACATTCGCGTTCTTTGACCAGCGGGGGAGAGAACGGCACACAGCTTCGCCGATGTACAATCACGTCAGTTTTGGGATTGCCCGACGCATAACGCGGGTTGGGCAGCCCGGGAGAGAAGTGGGAAGTAAACTTATGGCCGCGCTGCCGCCGCGGAATTCCTATTGTGTTCGTATCTTTGCTATTTGTGGGGCAGCGCTGGTCGCCACATTCTTCTTCGCGTTCGGCGACCTGCTGGCTCAGAGTGGCGGCGCGAGCATCACCTCAACGGCCACGGCGGACCGGCTCAAGGCTCCGGGTTGGTGGCCCACCAAGCGGGACACTTCTCGCGATGAATATGTAGGCGCTGCGGTATGCGCCGAATGCCATGATTCCGAAGTCAGCAGCGCTTCGAAGTCAGCCATGGCACATGCGGCGACTCGCGCTCCGCAAGCTGAGAGTCTCCAGCAGGTTCCTTTAGCTTTTCAACTTGGTGCGTATCGCTACCAGATCAGCGATAGCGGCGCGCACAAAATCTTAAAGATCAGTAAGGGAGGCATGTCGCGTTCTGCGCCGCTGCTTTGGGCGTTCGGTATGGGACGCATCGCGCAAACCTACGTTTACGAACAGGGCGGCAACTTTTATGAAAGCCATGTGAGTTTTACACCTCTATACAGGCGCTCGATATCACTCCGGGACATCCGCGCACGGAGCCGCCGAGCCTGGCAGAAGGCTTGGGCCGCCGCATTCCGGTCGAGGAGAAACTGCGCTGCTTCGGCTGCCATACAACAGCATCGACGACCAACAATCGATTGGATACGCAGAAGCTGGTTCCGGGAGTGACTTGTGAAGCTTGTCATGGGCCGGGAGCCCGCCATGTTGCGGCGATGAAATCGGGTGACGTCGATCTTGCTTTGCGTTCGATCGTGAACCCGGCGCATCTGAGTCCGAAAGAGTCAGTCGAGTTTTGCGGCGCGTGCCACCGCACCTGGCAGGACGTCGTGTCGGATGGTCCTGTGAGGATTGGAACGCTGAATATTCGCTTTCAGCCTTACCGCCTGGAAAACAGCCGTTGCTGGAAAAAAGGAGACGCGCGGATCACATGCGTTGCGTGCCATGATCCGCACCAGCCGCGGTGCAAGACCCGGCATTGTACGATGCAAAGTGCCTGCAGTGTCACAGGGCGGCCGGTGACGCGGAAACCGATGCGGCAACGACGGCCACCGCTAGCAACGAAGAAGGCCGATAGCGCACAGGACCACCGCACTGCGTGCACTGTCGGCGTGAAACTATGTGTCACCTGCCACATGCCAAAATTCAAGAGTCAGACGATGCACACCAGTTTTACAGATCACTGGATTCGAATTGCCGCGCCGGGAGCTCCGCTGCCCAATTGAAGCCTTCAAAATTCCAACGGACGAGATGCGCAGCTTACATCGATATATTCATCTTCCTGCCGATCGTTCTTTCCTTGTTGTCAGCCAGAGTCTTTTCTGAAGCCACGAGAGCGACCTCGCACATAAAGAAACCGCTGATCTATCAGATCGGAAGCGTTGTCCACATCAACGCTGAAGGAGAGCTGCCGTTGTTGCGCGCGCTGGATGCTCTGCAGGAGAAATATGGATGGATCGTGGATTATGAAGATCCTATATATGCGGCCGAGATGACGACGAACGCTCCGAATCTCCCGTCACGCCGCCACGCGATGGAGCGTAATTTCATGAGACAAGGCTTCAGCGTGGAGTTTACGGTTGCGCCCACGCCGGAAAGCCCTCCGGATGAGAACTCAGTGCTTACGACGGTGGTGAACGCCTACAACGAAAGCAATACCGCTGCGCAATTCGAGTTGCGCAACGAGAGCGATCATCAGAGTGACAATGAAAATTCCAAGCCGCCGGAGCCGCGTTTCGACGTGGTTGGCATAAGCGGGGGCGAGGGAAGCGGTCAGACGCAGGGCCAGCAGACCGATTCTTAGTCTCCCAATTACTCTTGCGAAAGAACCGAGAACTGCCCAGCGGACGATTGCACTCATCTGCGAACAGGTGAGCGCGCAGAGCAAGATTCCGGTCACCGTTGGCGCGATTGACGGCAACGTCGCGGCGCGCAAGCAGGTTGTCGTTGGCGGAACGGATGTGCCGGCTCGTGTCCTGTTGGTGAGCACGGTCACATCCATGGGAGATCAGCTCATCTGGCGCTTGCTCTACGATGCAACCGGCAAGAGGTACGAATTGAGCCTACGTGGTCTTTCACAATGAGCGAGCTTCGTACCAGACTCGTGGCGCGTTCGTATCACGTCGGCCGTACGGGACCAAAGTGAAGGAATGAGCCGCGTCAAGACTGCCTCCAAAACACGTGCACAAATCCGTAAGTCGCCGAACTCCAAAACGCTTTCGACGACTGGACCATCCGTTGCCGCAAGAGCGTCAACGCCGTTCTGTGCCTCTTTCTCGCGGGCGTGACCATTGCGCTTTACATCCCGGTGCTTGGCCATTCCTTCGTGGTCTTAGACGATCGCGATTACGTAACCGCAAACCCCCACATTCATGAGAGCCTGTCCTGGACCACGATCAAGTGGGCCTTCACGTCCACCTATGCGGCTAACTGGCATCCGCTGACCTGGTTTTCCCATACTCTCGACTACCAGCTCTTTGGCTTGAATCCTGTCGGCCATCATTTGGACAGCGTTTTGATTCACGCGCTCAACGCGGCGCTGCTATTTCTGCTGTTGGCATGGATCACAAAGCGTGTAGGGCGCAGCTTGCTAGTAGCCGCTCTATTCGCTCTGCATCCGATCAATGTTGAGTCGGTGGCCTGGGTGGCCGAACGGAAGAACGTGCTGAGCACGCTGTTCTTTATTTTGGCGATTAGTGCGTATGCGTGGTACGCGCAGAAGCCAGGTTGGAGTCGCTATTTGCTCGTAGGAGCGCTGTTCGCCGCGGGACTAATGGCCAAGCCAATGATTATCACGTTGCCCTTCGTCTTCTTGCTGCTGGATTATTGGCCGCTAGGCAGAATGGCGCGGCTGTACGGCTTCCCCTGTGAGCGCGCCGCGATTGACAGGGGCGAGGTTGGTGCTGGAGAAAATCCCGTTGCTCTTGCTCTCAGTTGGCAGTGCATGGATTACGCTCGTCGCGCAGCGAACTGGTCAGGCAGTGCGTACGTTAGAACAGTTCCCACTTGGTATTCGCATCGAGAATGCGGTCGTGTGCTACGGGCTGTATCTGTGGAAAATGGTCTGGCCGGCGCGGCTTGCGCTCTATCCCCATTCAGCAATTGCTCTGCCGGCGTGGCAATGGATTCTATCGGCCACAGTGTTAATGAGCGTCACCGCCTTCGTAGTTACCTTTCGCAGAATGCGCTATTTGCCGGTTGGCTGGTTCTGGTTTCTGGGCACGTTAGTTCCTGTCATCGGCCTGGTGCAGGTGGGAGAAAGCTAGCATGGCGGATCGCTACGCCTATATTCCCCTGATCGGAATCTTCATAATGATTGCCTGGGGCTTCGGCGATTTGGCCGATGCGAAAGGAGTCCGCACTGTTTGGCGGGTAATCCCGGCAGTATGTGCTTTGACGGCGCTGAGCTTAGTCGCCCACCGCCAGGTGAGCTATTGGGAGAGCCAGTACACCTTGTTGTCGCACACGCTGGCGGTTACCGATCCAGAGCATAGCGCCTATGTGCATGATGCTCTGGGGGCTGCGCTCCTTAACCCCGCTACCTCGATGACACGGCATGACCTGGAGACCTTTGATACTGAGCAAAAGCGGATGGACGAAGCCCGCCGGCACTATGAGCAAGCTCTAGGTCTGCGCCGTCAACTGCCGCGGGGGGGCCAGGAACCATACGCCATGGCTCTGGCACTACGCCAACTCGGGCTGCTGGATGGAATTCAGAACAGGAGCGACGAAGCCCTCCGACACTATGAAGAAGCGCTGAAATATTTCCGGGCGCTGGAGAAGCAGGACCCGCCCAGATATCTGTCCGATGTGGCCAGCACGTTGGCTGACCTGGGAAACCACGAACGAAAGCAAAACCAGATAGAGGGGGCGCGTCAGCACTATGAAGAATCTTCGAAGATATACCGTCAACTATCGCAGCAAGATCCAGATGCATATCTACCTTTGCTAGCGAGGGCGCTGTACAACTCAGGGCGCCTGAATCAACTCCAGAATCGGATGGACGTTGCCCGCCAAAACTATGAGGAGGCCTTGAAGATCTACCGTCCGCTGGCGCAACAAAATCCCAGCGCGTATTTGATCTACTTGGCCGTAACCCTGAACGACTTGGGGAGCCTTGATCGACTCCAAAACCGCGCCGACGACGCCCGGCAACACTACGAGGATGCTCTGCAGTCTTTCCGCCAGTTGGCGCGGCAGAATCCGAACGCTTATTTACCGAGTGTGGCAGCAACCCTGAACATGCTGGGAATGTTGGATCGTAATCAGTACCGGATCGAAGAATCCCGCGCTGATTTCATTGAGGCCTTGAGCATCTTCCGTGAGTTGTCCCAAGGGGACAGCAGGTATGCCGGAGACGTGACCAGAGTTGAAACGAGCTTGAAAGAGCTGACAATGAAGGTCGCCCAATAGAATGGATGAAATGACCCGCGCCAAGACGCTCTCAAAAACACACGCCCAGGGCCGCGACAACCGGAACGCGAAGGCAGTCCCTAAAACTGGGCGATTCCTAACTGGTAATAATCGGAGTGCCATTCTCTGCTTTTTGCTCGCGGCCGTGACGGTCGCGCTCTACAGCCCAGTAGGCGGGCACCGTTTATCGCTGTCGACGATCACGATTACGTCATTGCAAATCCCCACATTCATGTGGTTTGTCGTGGAGCACGATCAAGTGGGCATTTACGTCTACCGAGGCGGCGAACTGGCATCCGCTGACCTGGCTCTCCCATGCTCTTGACTATCAACTCTTTGCCTTGAATCCGGCCGGCCATCATATGGACAGCGTGCTGATTCACGCGCTGAATGCGGTGCTGTTGTTTCTGCTGTTGGCGTGGGTTACCAGGCGCGTGGGACCGAGCATGCTGGTGGCGGCGCTGTTCGCCTGGCATCCGCTCAATGTCGAGTCGGTGGCATGGGTGGCGGAACGGAAGAACGTTCTGAGCACGTTGTTCTTTTTCTTGGCGATTGCTGCATACGCGTGGTACGCCCAAAGGCCGGATTGGCGACGATATTTGCTGGTGGCGGCGCTGTTTGCCGCGGGACTGATGGCCAAGCCGATGGTCATCACGCTGCCTTTTGTTCTATTGCTGCTGGATTATTGGCCGCTGGCAGAACACAGCTGCGATGAGACACCACTGAATAGAGGCAGCGACGCCCGAGTCGCTTCGAATGGCACACCGCGTCTAGCATTTTCGAAGCTGCTCCTGGAGAAAATCCCGTTGTTCTTTCTGTCGGCTGCCAGCGCCTGGATCACGCTAAAGGCGCAGCGATCTGCAGTGCGTACCGTCGCAGAGTTTCCGCTTGCTATTCGAATCGAGAATGCCGTTGTGGCCTACGCGCTATACCTTGGGAAAATGTTCTGGCCAGCGCGGCTCGCCGCGCTCTATCCGCATCCTGCGAGTTTGTTGCCGTGGTGGCAGGTCATCTTGTCCGCGATCCTTTTGACCGCGGTCACGCGTTGGTGGTAATTTTTCGCCGCAAGCGTTACCTGCCGGTTGGGTGGTTCTGGTTTCTCGGCACTTTGGTTCCGGTCATCGGTCTAGTGCAAGTCGGAGATGCAGCCATTGCGGATCGCTATGCCTACGTTCCTTTGATCGGAATCTTCGTGATGATTGCCTGGGGTCTTGACGATTGGGCGATGGCGAAAGGAGTCCGACTGTTTGGCGCGTAGTCCCGGCATTATGCGCGTTGACGGCGCTCGCCTTGGTCGCCAGCCGGCAGCTGAGCTATTGGGAGAGCGAGTACTCCTTGTGGTCGCATACGTTGGCGGTAACGGAGCGGAATCCTTATGCGCACGAGGTCGTGGCAGCTGCGCTAACCGACCCCGATGCGGCAATGACGCTCAATAACCTGGAAGGCTTGGATACAGACCAGAAGCGGATGGATCAAGCCCGCCAGCACTATGAGGAGGCGTTGAAGATTCGACGGGAACAGGTCCAGCAGAATCCGGATGCGTACATGTCTTACCTAGCGACAACTCTAAATGACCTGGGAAGTTTCGACCTTCACCAGAAGCGGATGGACGAGGCCCAACAGCACTTCGAAGAGGCTGTGAAGATCCGCAGGGAACCGGTGCAGCAGAATCCGAACATGTATCGACCCCGATTGGCAACGGCGCTGAACAATTTGGGGAACGTGGATCAGCTCCTGAACCAGATGGATGAAGCGCGCCAGCATTATGAGGAGGCGCTGAAGCTTTACGATCAAATGGCCTGGCAAAACTCCGACGCGTACCTATCTGGCTTGGCGCTAACTCTGACCGACCTGGGGAGCCTGGATTTTCGTGAGAAGCGGATGGACGAAGCCCGCCAGCACTTCCAGGGTAGCCTGAAGACTTACCGTGAACTGGCGCTGCGAGATCCGGATGCGTATCTGCCAAGTGTGGCAACGACGCTCAACGTTCTGGGCTTTCTGGCTGAAAATCAGAACCAGATCGAAGAATCCCGAGCGTCCTATCAAGAGGCCTTGGACGTCCTGCGGAGACTGTCGCAAGGCAATCGCAAATATGCCAGCGATGTGGCGAGAGTTCAAGCGAGCTTGAGAGAGTTGGCAATGAAGGTGCCCGCCCAACAGGGAAGATGAGATGAGCCGCGCCACGACTCTCGACAAGACGCGAACCCGGGGCCGCAATCGACCCAACGCGAAAACAACGCGAGGAGCAAGTGGATTCTTCAAGAGCAAAAGTCTGAATACCCTCGTCGGCGTCCTACTCGCAGCCACGACCGTCGCGCTCTACAGCCCCGTGGTTGGGCATTCCTTTGTCGTCTTCGACGACCGCGATTACGTCACCGCAAATCCTTATATTCATGGCGGGCTATCGTGGAACACGGTGAAGTGGGCTTTCACATCGGCGGCGGCGGCGAATTGGCATCCGCTGACGTGGCTCTCTCATGCTCTCGACTATCAACTCTTTGCATTGAACCCGGCGGGACATCATCTCGACAGCGTTCTTATCCACGCTCTGAATGCGGTGTTGTTGTTTCTGCTGTTGGCCTGGATCACAAAGCGCGTGGGACCGAGCCTGCTGGTGGCGGCGTTGTTTGCTTTGCATCCGATCAATGTGGAGTCGGTGGCATGGGTGGCGGAGCGCAAGAATGTGCTCAGCACACTTTTCTTTTTCTTGGCAATCGGTGCGTACGCGTGGTATGGGCTGAAGCCCAATTGGCGACGCTATTTGCTGGTGGCGGCGCTGTTTGCCGCGGGCCTCATGGCCAAGCCGATGGTTATCACGCTGCCATTTGTCCTGTTGCTGTTGGACTATTGGCCCCTCGACAGAACACCGCAGAACGAGACACATAGCACAGCACCGTGCGCTTCCGCTTACAGCGCACCGCGGCGGCCATACTCATTATTACTAGCTGAAAAGATACCTTTGCTGTTGCTCTCGGCTGCGAGCGCATGGATCACGTTAAAGGCACAAAGAGGAGCAGTCCGCGACCTGGAAGAGTTCCCGTTCGCTATCAGAGTCGAGAACGCCATAGTGGCCTATGGGATGTATCTCTGGAAAATAGTCTGGCCAGCACGGCTCGCGTTTTATTCGCATTCCGTGATCTCGCTTCCGGCCTGGCAATGGATTCTGTCAGCGCTGGTTTTGGCCGGCATCACTGTGCTCGTCGTCATCTTTCGCAGCCAGCGCTACTTGCCAGTGGGGTGGTTTTGGTTCCTCGGCACTTTGGTCCCAGTCATTGGCCTGGTGCAAGTCGGGGAAGCCTCGATGGCGGATCGCTATGCCTACATCTCGTTGATTGGAGTTTTCGTGGTGATTGTTTGGGGCCTGGATGATCTGGCGGCGACTATGAAAATTCCCAAGGTTTGGCGAGTAATTCCAGTGGTATGTGTGTTGACTGCGCTCGGCTTCGCCACTTCGCGCCAACTGAGCTATTGGAATAGCGAATATGACGTGTGGTCGCACACGGTGGCGGTAACTGACGATCCCTTTGCGCATAATGCCGTTGGGGCGGCGCTCATGGATCCCGATTCGGCGATGACGCGGCAGGATCTGGAGAACTTCGATACTGAGCAGAAGCGCATGGATGAAGCCCGCAGACATTTCGAACGGGCTTTAGAGATTCGCCGTCAGCTCGCGCAGCAAGATCCGGAGCGGTACCTGCCTTATCTCGCAGGGTCGCTTACCAACCTCGGAACAGTAGATCGACAGGAGAACCGGCTCGACGATGCGCGGCAGCACTTCGAAGGTGCGCTGAAGATTTACCGGCAGATAGCACAACAGAATCCCGATGCCTACCAGTTTTACCTGGCGACGACGCTTAGCAATCTGGGATTGCTGGATCGCCTGCAGAACCGGCCCGAAGACGCGCGCCGGCAGTATGAGGAAGCGTTGACGACTTACCGTCAGTTAGCGCAGCGGGATCCGGACGCTTATCTGCTGGATATGGCGACCATGCTGAATAATCTCGGGAATCTTGATGGACGCGAGAACCGGTTGGACGACGCGCGACAGCACTATGAGGAAGCGCTGAAATGTTACCCTCGACTGGCGCAGCAGGATGCGTCTATCTATCTGCCGGACACGGCCACTACCTTGAACAATCTGGGGAATGTGGATCTGCTTCAGAAGCGGCCCGACGACGCGCGCCAGCACTTCGAGCGCGCCCTAGATATACAGCGGCAACTGGCGAGTGAGAATCCGGACAAGTTCTTGCCCGACATGGCCAAGACACTAAGCAGTCTCGGCAGCGCGAATCAATTCCGGAACCATCCGGATGAAGCGTGCGAGCGCTATCGGGCAGCGTTGGCGATTTACCGCCAACTGGCGCAACAAGACTCAGCCAGATACATGCCCTATGTGGCGGCGACTTTCAGCAACCTCGGGTTCCTCGATGGAGCCCAGGATCGGATCGCAACCGCGCGCGTCGACTACGAAGAAGCTCTAGCGATGCTGCGGACATTGTCGCACGGCGACAACAGGTATTCAGGCGACGTCGCCCGAGTCGAGGCGAGGCTTAATATGCTTGCGAAGAAACTCCGTCCAATGGCGTGACGAAATGAGCCACGCCAGGACTCTGACAAAAGCACGTGCCAAGGGCCGCAGGAGAGGCCGAATCCCGAAAGAGTTGCTGAAAGAACAACGTCGCTAACCAGCAAGAATCGGAATGCCATTCTGTGCGTTCTGCTCGCCGTCGGGACAATAGCGCTCTATAGCCCGGTCATCGGGCACTCATTTGTCGTCTTGGATGATCAAGAATACGTCACCACAAATCCGCACATACATCAAGGCCTGACATGGAGCATGGTGAGGTGGGCGTTCACGTCTACGACGGCAGCGAATTGGCATCCGCTGACTTGGCTGTCGCACGCTCTCGATTACCAACTTTTTGCTCTAAATGCTGCTGGCCATCATCTCGATAGTTTGCTCATTCACGCGTTGAATGTGGTGTTGTTATTTCTGCTGTTGGCATGGATCACAAGGCGCACGGGACCAAGCCTGGTGGTGGCGGCATTATTCGCTCTCCATCCGATCAATGTGGAATCGGTGGCGTGGGTGGCGGAGAGGAAGAACGTGCTCTGCACACTTTTCTTTCTCCTGGCGATCGGGGCATACGCGTGGTATGCGCAAAGGCCAAATTGGCGTCGATATCTGCTGGTGATGGCGCTGTTTGCCGCGGGGTTGATGGCCAAGCCGATGGTGATAACGTTGCCCTTCGTTTTGCTGCTGCTGGATTATTGGCCGCTGGGAAGAATCGCTGGCACTCAGCCTGGAGCTGCCGCCGTGCCGCAATGGAACATATCGCGATTGCTGCTGGAAAAAGTTCCGTTACTGTTTCTCTCCGCCGCCAGTGCTTGGATCACGCTGACGGCGCAACAGTCGGGAATGGCAGTGCGCAGCTTGCATCAGTTTCCGCTGGCGCTGCGACTCGAGAACGCGCTGGTGGCCTACGTCCTCTATCTGTGGAAGATGATGTGGCCAATATCGCTTGCTCCGCTCTATCCCCATTCAGGGAGTGCTCTCCCGGCCTGGCAGTGGAGTTTATCGGCGCTGGTTTTAATCAGCGTCACCGTTCTCGTTATTGGTTTTCGCCGTAAGAGTTACTTGCCCGTCGGATGGTTTTGGTTTCTCGGCACTTTGGTTCCCGTCATCGGCCTGGTGCAGGTGGGAGACGGAGCCATGGCGGATCGCTATGCCTACATCCCGCTGATTGGAATTTTTGTAATGATTGCGTGGAGTGCGGACGCGTGGGCCGAGGAGAAAGAGGTCCGCATGCCTTGGCGGGTTGTACCGGTCGTATGCGTGCTAGCTGTGCTCAGTGTCATTACCGTTCGACAGTTAAGCTACTGGGAGAACGAGTACACCTTGTGGGAGCACACGCTCGCGGTTACGGAGCAAAATCCTTTCGCGCATGATGCGATGGGAGCCGCACTCATGGACCCACATTTTGCGGCGACAGCGAATAATCTGGATGGGTTCGATACAGAACAGAAACGAATGGACGCAGCGCTTCAACACTTCGAGCAGGCTCTCGATCTGCGCCGCAAACTAGCTCGGGGGAATCCGGGATACCTTCCCGATCTGGCTAACACGTTGGTCAATGTGGCGGATCAGGATCGAACTCGGAGGCGGATCGACGAAGCTCGCCAGCATTACGACGAGGCTTTGGAAATTGACCGCCAACTGGCGAATCAGAATTCGGTCGGCCTACACCCCTTACCTGGCGACGACTCTGAACGATCTCGGAATCCTGGACGCAATTCAGAATCGAGCTGGCGACGCACGACGACACTATGAGGAAGCGTTGAAGTTCTACCGGCAGCTGGCAGAGCAAAATCCAGATGGGTACTTGCCCTACCTGGCAATAACTTTGAATGACATGGCGAATCTGGATGGAACACAGAACCGAAACGAAGAAGCGCGTCAGTATTATGAGGAGTCTTCGACGATCTACCGCAAACTGGCGCAACAAGATCCAGAGAAATATCTGCCCTACCTAGCGAGGACCCTGTACAACCTTGGGTTCCTGGATAGAAGCCAGCAGCGAATCGCGGAAGCCCGCGCCCACTATGATGAGGCGCTGGGGGTGTTCCGGAAGCTATGGGAAAGTGACGACAGATATGCCGAAGACGTTGCCAGGGTTGAAGCCAGCCTCGACCAATTGGGAAAGGCGACGTCGCCCAAAAGGTTATCGACCCGGGCCGTTGAACAACGGCTTGAACGCGATGCTGCGTCGCTGGCCCTGCGGTCTATTGATATTACTGGAAGGAATACATGGACAAGCCGCCGCGCACATTCTGGCAGATATGGAACATGAGCTTCGGGTTCCTGGGGATACAGTTTGGCTGGGGACTGCAGATGGCGAATATGAGCGCCATCTACGAATATCTGGGCGCGCGGGCCGATCAGATTCCGATTTTGTGGCTGGCCGCGCCGCTGACGGGACTGATCGTGCAACCGATCATCGGGCACGCCAGCGACCGCACGTGGGGACCGCTGGGCCGGCGGCGTCCTTATTTTCTTGGCGGAGCGATTCTAAGTTCGATCGCGCTCGTCCTGATGCCGCGCAGCTCTACTCTCTGGATGGCGGCCGGGTTGCTGTGGGTTCTCGATGCCTGCATCAACATCAGCATGGAACCGTTTCGCGCGTTTGTGGCCGATTTGCTACCCGAATTCCAGCGCACGCGCGGCTTTGCCATGCAGAGCCTGTTCATCGGGCTGGGAGCGGTGGTTGCCTCGGCGCTGCCTTATCTGCTGACCAATGTCTTTCATGTGGCGGGACGAACGACGGCGGGAACGATTCCATTTACTGTGCGGCTTTCTTTTTACATTGGCGCGGCGGCGTTCATGGGCGCGGTGCTTTGGACGATCTTTACGACCAAGGAATATCCGCCCGACAATCTCGCGGAGTTTCAAAAACAGAAGAGCCAGCATGCGGGCTTGGGCGCGAGCGCTCGCGAAATCCTGGCGTCGATCCGCGAGATGCCTCGCACCATGCGGCAACTGGCGTGGGTGCAAATCTGCACATGGCTGGGATTGTTTTGCATGTGGCTTTACTTTCCCGTGGCCGTGGCGCGCAACGTGTTTGGGGCGGCCGATACGAGTTCTCCTTTGTATTCTGCCGGCGTCGAATGGGCGGGCGTCTGTTTTGGCATGTACTCTCTGGTGTGCTTCGGATTTTCGTTTCTGCTGCCAGCGCTTGCCCGAGCAGTGGGGGCGCACAGACGACGCATAGTCTGTGCCTCATCTGCGGAGGGCTTGGCCTGCTTTCGGTGGTCATCATTCACAGCAAATATCTGCTGCTGCTTTCGATGACCGGAGTCGGAATTGCATGGGCGAGCACGCTCTCAATGCCGTATTCGATTCTTGCGGGATCGCTGCCCCATGGCAAGGTTGGAGTTTATATGGGGATTTTCAACTTCTTCATTGTGATTCCGGAGATTACGGCATCGCTGGGATTCGGCTGGGTGATGGGGCATCTATTGAACAACAACCGGATTTCCGCGGTCGTCGCCGGCGGGATCTTTTTCATGCTGGCGGCGGTCTTGACGCAACGCGTAGAGGACTTGTACGACTTGCGGCATACCAGCAGTTCGATTCCAGGCAATGCGGTGGCTGCGAAACCCTGAATTCTCACTGCGGAGAAGACGCTTTCTCAATCGCGGCCGGGTCGGGTGGGCGGCCGGCTTTCCACCAGCAGATTATCGGGAGCGCACGCCGACGAGTTCGGTTTCGACTGGCACACCGCGGGCGATCTTGACGTGAATTAACGCCTCGAAGGGCATTGATCGGTCCCGCGCCGGAGTTTGGAATCGCGTGGAGCAATTTATCGACTGAGTCGGGGCGGCACACAAATTCGACGGCGCCTTGCGTTCCGAATGTGGTTGTTCCGGCGAGGATCATGACATACCGGCCGGACCCGACCCCAGGCACCAATCCGATGACCGAATAATCTTCGGTTAATTCGGAGTTCGAGGGACTGGCGAGGTAGACAGCGGCTTCGCCCGGCTTCGGATGTTTGTTGACGATGGAAAGATCGCCGCGCCGCGGACCAGACAGCCACTCGCTGAAAAACAAAATCCTGCGTTCCGGGAATGTCGAGCAGGGAAAGATTCTCAGACGGGGAACCGACGAAGATCAGGTTGTTATTCTTCATGTCGTCGAGCGTGAACAAGCTGCCACGCTTGACCAGGATGCGGCGTCCCAGCGTGCCAAAGGCGTCGTCGAGCGCATGAATCGCCAGCACTTCTCCCACGCCGGTGTAATGGTCGTAAACTCTGCTCTTCGAATCCTCGCGCGAATTGTAGTAGCGCATGCCGGTCTCGGGCCGTCCGACGAAGGCTGCATTGCTGTAGATGACCCAAGGCTCCTCGACACTTGAGGTAAAGGGCTTCCAAGAAGAGCCAGAGAACCGCTGGCACGCGGTAAGCTGGGCGCCGCCTGTCCCGTAAGCACGAAGAACTGTACAACCTGCCACATGCCTGGTAACCAGTCCGCCATCCAGCACTCGACCTTCACCGACCACTGGATCCGTAACTGCTCCGATGACTGCTGAAAGCGTTTCAAAACGGATTCGGCGGACTTCCGCCAGTGATTATTTTCTTGACAGGGCTACTGCTATCCAGTACTAATTGCGGCGAGAGAACTCCCGACACGCGAGCCGAAAGGGAGTTACCATGCTGTCGAGTCAATCACACCAGGTTAAGTTAGAAGCCTGAAGCTGCAATCTAACACTTCCCAAAGCAGTAACAATAACGGGTATTTCCTAAAATCCGGGAGGTCAGTATGAAGTCACGGGTCACTTCGATCCTGGTCGTCGTGTGCGTGTGCCTGTACGCGCTCGGGGGCCGGGCGGAAGATACATCAGCGAAGCACAGTATAACCGGCTGTCTGAGAGCCGGCAGCGCACCGAACTCCTACATGATTGCCGACCGCCAAAGGGGTGCGCCAAGATCAGTAGGAATTGTGTCGTCGAGCACTCAACTGGCGCCCCATCTCGGTGAGGAAGTCGAAATCACGGGCGAACTGGTTTCGCCAAAGCAGGCTGAGGCGGATCCTAACGTTCCGCGCGCCGGCCATTATATGAAAGTTATGGCGATCAAGAAGATCGCCGACAGTTGTCCCTGAGTTGTAACTAGGGGACTAGGGCATCCTGGGCGCATCATACCCTTCCGAGTTTCCAGGATGCTTGCAGTTACCTAATATCCCAAGCCGAAAGCAATAGCGATACCCCGCTTAGCCTTGTGCGGAAACAGGGCACCGCTAAGAAGCCGTAGACAGGCCAGTGAAGATTTTTAAACAGCAATGTCTGCGGGAAGGACGAGATCGGTTTCCACATCTGAGGAGGATCAAATGTCGCTCACAAAATCTGCGGTTTCATTTCGCAACTGTTGCTTTCTCCCGCCTTATTGTCTTTCTTGTAGTGGGCGCCTGGCAAGTGGAATTGGAATCGTGTTCCAGGGATACGAAACTGATACAAACACGTGGTTCAACTCGGGCGACGTCCAGGAAATCCTGCGGGAGCCATCGGGGTACACAGATAATGGCGGCTATGCCAGCGGCATCGCATCAGCGGCTGGGAACTACCATGCCCGCATGGTTGTCGATCCAAGTCAATGCTTCCAGGACGGCGGAGCAGGTGCGCCAGCCAATAATGACTGCCAGGGGACCTTTACATTTTGGAACGCGATCTATGTTACCGACGGATTCGCGACTCAGGGGTCAAACGTAATCACATCAGCCACAGCGAACTTCACTGCCGCTGATGTCGGACTTGGCGTCCAACTCGTCTCAGCCTTTTCACCCGGTACCACAATTCTCAGTGTGACCGACTCGACGACGGCTGTGGCAAGTACTTACGCGACAGAAAACGTTAACGGCGGGGCCCTGCATATCGACCGCTATTTTCGCTCGGGAATATCACGAAGGCCGATATCGACGACCCATCCCGCGCTGCGGAAATCCAGATTGGCGTTTTGATTGGGACTCGTCGTTAGAAGACAACACTCAACTAAACTTCCTTTCTGACTATGTGTTCAACGTGGGAACTCAGCTTTCGGGGCTGATAATACTCCAGGGTTTTGGGTAAGTACCAGTCCCAATGCTTTCCGCAGAGCACTTATCCGGAAAATCCTTGCCCCGGTCCCGACAACGACGGGATTGGGAACTATTGCCGCGCTCCATACAAGATAACGACCAGTGGATGGTACACGTTCCGTCATATCTTCAAGATCGATCCGAACTCGCAAAATCTTTCGATAGAGTTCAGGTTCTACCGCTGAGCGGTAGCCCTGTAGTGGACCAGACGATCTATGGATGGCAGGGAAATCAACAGCCTCCCGCAGGTGGCATTTCTCCAGCGTATGGCTGGTTCGCAAACATGGAAATTCCAGAGTTAGCTGTAGACAACTCGCTGTTGAAGGACTTCGATACCTTGGCGCTTACCCCGACCAATCCCGGGGTTGTCGGGGCAGGGACCGCGCAGACATTCACACTTGCGGCGAGCTTGTTTGGGGTCGCCGATCCACTGACTCCGGGGCTGATTCCCGCAAATGTCACGTTCACGCAGGGAAACGGCGACACGGGAACGGTAACGGAGGTCCCGAGCGGGGACGCAACCGGGCAACGGAACGTTCTCGTTCGTTGCGACGGGTGAAAGCAATGGTTCAGTGAATATACCGCAAACATCGACAAGCCGCGTCGAACACGGTGTCGTTCAATGTGATTCAGCCGGCACTTTACAGCCCGGCTAACGGATCGACGCTGCCCGGTGGCACCGTTACGTTCCAGTGGACCGAGTATCCCGGCGCCACGAAGTACTGGCTCGATATTGGGGCGACGCAGGGTAGCAACAATTACTACAGTTCGGGCAACCTGGGCACCGCTCTGTCGACTACGGCTTACACTTTGCCCACGAACGGGAGCACGGTGTGGGCGCGCTGGTACTACAACATTGCCGGCTCCTGGCAATTTACCGATTACAGCTATACGGCATTTGGCGTGGTCTCGCCGACCAAGGGCGTGATTACGTCGCCGGCTCCGAATTCGATCCCGACGGCAGCAGCGTGACGTTCGTCTGGTCGGCAGGTGCGGGCGCAACTGCTTACTGGCTGGATATCGGAAGCTCAGCCGGCGGGAACAATTACTATTCGTCGGGGAATCTGGGAAATGTGCTCACCGTCATGGTGAACGGACTGCCCATCAATGGCACTACGGTCAACGCCACCCTGTACTCGCTGATTAATGGGAGTTGGCAGAGTAACCCATACTCCTACACGGCGTTCTCGCCGGTCCAAGGTTCTCCATCGCCGGTATCTTTTCTGGCGGCGGCGAACTATGGCGCGGATTCACAGCCCTACTGAGTGGCTGTGGGCGATTTCAACGGGGACGGAAAGTCCGACGTGGCGGTCGCTAACTTCGCGGGCAACGACGTCAGCGTGCTTCTGGGCAACGGCGACGGCACTTTTGCCACGGCGGTGAACTACGCAGTCGGCAACGCACCCTACTCTGTGGCGGTGAGGGATTTCAACGGCGACGGCAAGCCCGACTTGGCAGTGGCTAACTACAATAGCAACACCGTTAGCGTGCTTCTGGGCAACGACGATGGAACCTTCCAGGCGCCAGTGAATTACACCGTAGGCACGCACCCTGCCGGTGTGGCAATAGGGGACGTCAATGGCGACGGCAAACCCGACTTGGTCGTGGCAAACCAGGTTAGCGACAATGTCAGCGTGCTTCTGGGCAACGGCGACGGAACCTTCCAGGCCGCGGCGAACTATGCTGCGGGCGAAGACGCCAACGCGGTGGCGATTGGCGATGTCAATGGCGACGGCAAACCTGACTTGGTGGTGGCAAACTACGATGGCAACAACGTCAGCGTGCTTCTGGGCAACGGCAACGGAACCTTCAATACGGCGGTGAACTACAACACTGGATCAGGCCCCGACGGAGTGGCGATCGCGGACTTCAACGGCGATGGCAAGGCCGACCTGGCAGTGGCCAATTACAACAGCAACAATGTCAGCATTCTTCTGGGAATGGTGACGGCACCTTCGTGACAGCGGTGAACTACGCTGCGGGGCCTGGTCCGGCTTTTGTGGCGGTGTCGGACGTTAACGGCGACGGAAAAGCCGACCTTGCCGTCGCAGATGGGAATAGCAGCGCCACAAGCGTGCTTCTGGGGAACGGCGACGGCACATTTGCAGCGGCGACGAGCTTCGGCGTGGGCCTCCATCCCTACTGGGTGGCTGTTGGGGATTTCAACGGCGACGGCAAACCCGACTTGGTCACGGCGAACAGCGGAAGCGACAACGTATCGATCTTGCTGAGTAACACGACTTTCTCCGGACTGGCGATGGTGTTCAGCCCGGCTCCCAACTCCACGTTAACTGGCTCCTCGGTGACCTTCCAGTGGACACCGAGTGATCCGGCTACAGCTTACTGGATCGATGTGGGCTCGGCGGCGGGTGGCAACAATTACTACTCTTCAGGACGCATTCCAACAAACACACGCTCGGCCGCAGTCTCCACCTTGCCGACAGATGGCAGCACGGTTTACGTGACCATGTATTCGCTGGTGAATGGAACGTGGCTGAGCAACCCATACACCTACAAGGCCTTCAGCGTGGCGGCGGCGGCAGCGGTTATGACTAGTCCGACCCGAGGCGCGACGTTGACGGGCAACAGCGTGACCTTTACCTGGTCAGCGGGGGCGGGCGCGTCGGCTTATTGGCTGGATGTGGGAAGCTCGTCGGGCGGGAACAATTACTACTCGTCGGGAAACCTGGGCAACGTCCTGACTGTCACGGTAAACGGACTGCCTACCGATGGCAGCAGTGTCTACGCCACACTGTACTCGCTGATCGGTGGCCAGTGGGTTGGCAATACGTACCAGTACACTGCCTTGAACGCAGTCTACACTTTGGCGGTCATGCAGACGCCCGCCCCGGGATCGACGGTGAGCGGGACGACCGTAACTTTCACCTGGTCGGCGGGCCTCGGCGCAACGGCCTACTGGATCGATATCAGCAATATTGCTCCAGGCGGAAACGAGCTTGACTCCTCCGGGAACCTGGGCAACGTGCTGACGGCGACCCTAGGGGGGCAGGGAACATGGCCCGAAAACAATCTGCCGGAGAATGGCAGCACCATTTATGTGACCCTGTACTCGTATGTGGGCGGGCAGTGGGTGTCCAATTCCTATACCTACGCTTCATCCATCGCGTTTCAGGGCTTTGAAACAGACACCGGAGACTGGGACCCGACGATTGATTCCAATGGTGATCCGATTACAACCACATTCCGCGTGCCATCGGGCGGGGGAGTTTTGGGATTACAGGCGGCCGACGGAGGGTATTACGCCGAAGTTCACAATATAGATGATGACTATATGTCAGGTTACTATGGCGATAGCGGCTACACCCTCTTCGGGTATGCCACTCAGCCGCCTTACCCTGGCGACTTCAGCCAGTCCATCAAGATGTACATAAACGCCAACTGGCCGGTTGCGCTGTACGGGGGTCCGGGGGTCTGGATCGACGAGACTCCCGGCTCACCGTCGAACAATTATGGTGCAGAGCATAATTTCCGCCTGACCCCCACTGGAACTTCGGTGGAAGTCTATATAGATGGCCAACCGAGTATTGCGACGATCACTACTTCCGGGTGGTACAACTTTCGGATGACGTTCCAAAAGACCGGGTCATGCGCCAATCAGCAGCAGAACACCGACCTCGTAACCACCGTTATGAGTGGAATCGAAGAAACTGAGGAACGTCTCGGACGCCGACCACTGTGTGCGCCAATTCACCGTGGCGGTCCGCTGAACACCGAAGATTTGCAGGGTCCCGGGTACATCTGGATCACGGTGTGGCCAGTACGGTTGGGCGGGCGACGTGCTTGGCATCGACGATGCCCGCGCTGACTTGCTCCACTGAGGGTCGACTGGGGCTATGACGTTGCACAACTGGGGATCTGACCGCTCAAAACGGGCAGACCTCCTTGCGCGGCCGATCCGGAAGATCGAACCGATGGCCGAACCGATGGCCGTGCAGGGAAGGTGAATCAGGTTAGTCTGGCGAGCGAGCTGAGCCTGGCCGTCACCGACGGGCTCAGCTCCGAAGCGGCGGATACGGAACGGAGGAAAACGCCGTGCCGTCGCTGTATTGGCCACCCAGGCTGGTGGTGCCGTAGAGCAAGCCTTCGTTTAATATCACGCCAGCTGTGGTGTCGCCACCTTCGGTGGTTCCGTTGAAGGTCGAGAGTACGGACTCCTTCCACGCGCCACTTCCGGCAGGCGGGCTCACTTCAAAAACCACGCCAGCGTTGGAAGCACCAACCCCGGTGGTGCCATAGAGATTGCCCGCTGCGTCGGAAACAACACCGTAACGCGGATATGCTCCATCGGTGCCTCCGGTGAAACTGTAGAGCACGCTCTCAGTCCAGGGAACTCCGGTTTTACCTGCGGTCAACTGAAAGACGGCGCCGTATCCGTGAGTTCCGCCCAGCCCGGTCGTGCCATACAGAATCCCGGTTTTGCCGAGGATCACGGCCGAGTAGGGTTTGCCACCATCGGTACCCCCGGTAAAGCCGTAAATCACGGTTTCAGTCCATGTCTTGACTGTCCCGGCGGGAGGAGAAAGCTGGAAAACAGCGCCTTGGGAGGATGGACCGCCGTCAAGAGTGGTGCCGTACAGGATCTTGCCATTCAACACCAATCCAGCAGTACGGTCGGCCGCCATCGGCCAGCCCGGTGAAGTTGTAGAGTATGGTCTCGCTCCAGGGAGCTTTTTTCGTCGGGGTCAATTTGAAAACTGTGCCAAAGTTATCTTTTCCGCCATACGGAGTTGTTCCCACTAATGCTGTCCCGTCAAAAATCAGTCCGCTTGCGGGATTGCTTCCTGTAGCGGCACCCTTGAAGCTGTAGAGAATCGTTTCGGTCCAGGCGCCGCCGGGCGTGGCAGGCGGAGTCAACATGAAAACCGTGCCATAGCCAAGTTTCCCGCCGCTGGCGGTCGTGCCATAAAGGTTCCCTGCGGAGTCAAAGATCAAGCCCGCCTGCGGACCAGAACCATCGTTAGCGGTTTGTCCCTGAAAACTGTACACAACCGTTTCGGTCCAGGAGGGAGCGGTTAACTTGAATACAGTTCCGCATCCCGAACCCAAATTACATTTCGTGCTGTTGCCACCGCCTCCGGTTGTGCCGTAGAGCGATCCGCTGCTGTCGGCAACGAGCCCAGCATAAGGGTTCGCGCCACTGACGCCGCCGGGGAAGCTGTACAAAACTGTCTCGTTAGAGGCGAAGGCGCTCGCGGCGAGCGCCAACACGACAGGTAAAATCAGCATGAGTTTGCCTGCAAAAGATGCGCGTTTTCTTTGTTGCATTGGATATCCTCACTACCACTGATTTGTGAAGCGATACTCGATTACTACCCGCCGTTGGTGGCTACGGAATGGCAGCGACGCTCAAGATGGTCGCGGCCTGCATGGCCGCTTCCAGAGTGCGTCCCGCCAAAATCTTCCCTGCACTGGAAGGAACTACCAGAATGTCGTCGGCTTGCAACGACAGATCCGGAGCTTTGGCTTGCAGGATTTTTTTCAACTCGACCGGAGTTTCGGTTAGGCCTGACGGACCTTTGCGCAGGATCTTGGCCCCGTTCAATTTCGCCGTCCTGGTGGTGCCGCCCGATAAGGCAATGGCCTTGAGAACTGTGAGGCCGCTGGCATCCATGAGCAATCCGCTCGGCCTGGTGACGTCTCCGACGACGTAGACAATGTCGGCCTTGCGCACGATGACCGTATCCCTGGGGAAGACCTTCACATTGCTCTGCGGATTATCGCTGAGATTTCGCGAAACGGTCAGAACCAGGGGATGATCAGGATCGCTGCGATGCGTAACGGTGATGCTGTGGCCGGCCTTTTCGGTGAGGCCGCCCGCCGCTGAGATCAAGTCGTAAAGGTGCTGCTCTCCGAGTACTGGATAGACGCCGGGCTTGGAAACCTCTCCCAACACGCTCGCGCCCTGCGACGCGTATTCGGTCACGAACAGCGAGACATAGGGATCTTTGACGAAAGCTGAGAGCCGTTCCTCGATTAGATGCGCGGCCTCTTCGATGGTGAGACCCGCGACATGAGTAGGTCCGATTAGAGCACAATAGATGTCGCCCGTACTGCTGATGCGAGTTTTAGCCGAGAGCTCGGGGACATCGTAAACCGTCATTTCGATAAGATCTCCGACTCCAAGTTGCAGGGACGGATCACTCTGCCGGTCGGCATGCGCCGGGTTCGAGGGCGAGGGAATCGGGGTGTTTTCCTGGATGTCCTTATTACTATTATTATCGCTGGTGTTTTGACTGGGTTCCGACTGATCTTGGGCGATCAGATTCTGTGCCAAAGGGCCAGGGAGAGCGACCGCCAAAAGAAGGCACAAGTATAGTAACGAGAAGGGTTTACGGTTGTACCACGGCATCAGCTAGAACCTTTGCTCTCGGAAGGGGAGTAACGGGGGCTTATCTTAGCACGAGCCAGGGCCGGTGGAAACAAAGAAAAGGTGCAAAATGCAGGTAGTCCGACGTGATCTGTGCATTCACAAAAACAGCCGCTGCGGGCGGAAAGGGAAGAAGAACCCTCGAGCGGCTCAACCTCAATATCGACAAGCTATCTGTTTATTGAGGGGCGATAAACAGCGAACCCCGTCTACGGCGGCAAAGAGAACATAAGGTGTGGTGCGACGTTGCGGGGAGTGGGTGAAACTTGGCCGTTGTGACTTCGCGAATCCCAGGAACGGTCCGAATGTGACTTCGAAGATCTCGATCCTCAGGATCCTCACGTCTTTGCCTACACACGGACGCTGGGAACGAGCGGTATCTGGTTGTCGAAAATTTCAGCTCCAGCCAATTCAGTACACGCTGCGCAGGGGACTGAGGGCAGCGACGCTGCTTTTGTCGGCTCTTCCCAACTCGCACGACGCGAACACTTCCACGCTCAGCCTTGGCGCGTGGGAGTCCCGCATTTACAATGCAGGGACCGAGCATCTTCCGAGGGTGACGCTCCTTAAGGCTGGCGCGTCGCTAGCAAGCATTTCTCCGTTCACTCGGGAATCAGCGCAGTAACTTCGATCTCTACACGTGCCCCATCTTCCATCAGGCTCGATACTTCGACTGCCGTCATGGCCGGATAGTGTAGGCCAATAATCTCGCGGTACGCTGCCCCGATCTCTTTCTGCGCCCCGATATATTCCTTCTTGCTCACCACGTACCACGTCATGCGCACGATGTGCTCCGGCTTTGCATTTGCCTCCGCCAGGACCTCGACGACATTACTCAAAGCCTGCCGCACCTGGTCTGCGAAATTCGACGTCACCAGTTTTCCATGAGCGTCCCATGCAATCATGCCGCTGACGAAGACGCTAAGCCCCTCGGCGCTGACACCGTTCGCATAACCTTTTGGGCGCTGCCAACCTGCAGGTTGAAGGATTTTCATCGGTTAGTTCTCTTTTGCTCTTTCTTCTTTCCAGACAAATGCGGCGGAGAAGGCACGTGCAATTGGGTTTCCCGAAACAAAGCGATGCGCGCACGAACTTCGCCCGGGATCGGAATGGCATGCAGCGGTTGACGGTTCACCAGGACCAACACTACTTTCCCGCGCACGCGTGCAACGGCATCGGAGCTGTACAGCGAGATGTCCAAGCCCATTGAACTCGTCCCCAGGCTGCGCACCGAGAGCGCAGCTGAGAGTGAATCCCCGAAAACACTCGGGGCGGCAAAATCCACCTCAAGGTGAACCGTCGGCAAACCCCAGCCACGATGAGTGACGATTTCATTGAAGGAAAAATGTATTTCTTCGCGCAACCAGCTTTCCACAATATCGTTGAACATCTCCAAATAGCGAGGGTAGAAAACAATCCCCGCTGGATCGCAATCGGTGAAGCGCATGACGATATTCTTCCGGTAGACGAGTGCATGCCCGGATGTTGAGGCTCTCCTTGCCTCAGTCATTAGGAATCCGCTCCTCAAAAAGCTTTATGATGCCTCGCGCAACGATCAACTGCTGCACTTCAGTGGCACCCTCGTAAATACGCAGGGGACGAATCTCACGATAAAGACTCTCGACAATCTTATCCTTCATGACTCCCAGTGCACCCAGAATCTGTACCGCAGCATCGATCACTTGCTGTGCTGTTTCCGTCGCTGTCATTTTGGCCATGGCCGCCTCCACCGTGACCGGGTGGCCCATGTCACGCAGCCATGCAGCGCGGTAGGTCATCAGCGCCGCCCCGTCGATACCCGTGGCCATGGTAGCCAGTTTGGCCTGCGTGATTTGGAAGTCAGCCAACATCTGCCCAAACATTTTGCGCGAGGTTGAGCGCTTCAGGGACTCTTCCATCGCTCTGCGGGCAAACCCAAGGGCTGCTGCCGCCACGGAAGTACGAAACACATCGAGAGTCGTCATGGCCACCTTGAAGCCTTTGCCAGATTCGCCCAGACGTTGCGAGAAGGGTACACGACAGTCGTTGAAACGAAGAAGAGCGAGCGGGTGAGGAGCGATGACTTCAATACGACAGGCGATCTCCAAACCGGGCGTGCCGGAATCGACCACCAGCGCGGTGATGCCTCGAGCGCCCGGTGCCTCGCCGGTCCGCGCGAAGACTACGTAGAAATCTGCGATGCCGCCATTCGAGATCCAGTTCTTCTCTCCGTTCAAAATATAGCTGTCCCCATCGGGACGTGCGGCGCATTGCAGCGCGGCTGCGTCTGAACCGGCTTCCGTCTCGGACAGGGCAAACGCTGCGATGGCCGAACCCCGGCATACACGCGGTAGATATTTTTGTTTCTGCGTTTCATCTCCAAACAGAGTAATTGCACCCGAGCCAAGTCCTTGCATCGCGAAGGCAAAGTCGGCTAGGCCCGAATGTTGTGCCAAGATTTCGCGAATGATGCAGATTGCGCGTGTGTCGATGACTTCTGCCGAGGCTCCAAAACGAGTACCGGCGATTGCATATCGGAGCCAATTCCCGTCTCCGAGTATGCGCACCAATCCTCGGCATACAGCGTCCACATCTTCCCCGTGGGCTTGACGGATGTTGGCCTTCGACCACTGCCCCAATTCGTCCGCGAGGGTTCGATGGCGCGCATCGAAGAACGGCCAGTCGAGATGGGTTAGGCCCGTCAGTCTCAATCTCCCTTGAACTGCGGTTTCTGTTTTTGAACGAATGCATGATAGGCGCGATGGAAGTCGTTGGTGGCCATGCAGAGAGCTTGTGCCTGAGCCTCCGCATCGATCGCTTCGTCTACTCCCATACTCCACTCCTGATGAAGCATTCTTTTGGTCATAGCGTGCGCGAAAGTAGGTCCAGAAGACAATTCTTTCGCCAGTGCCCCTACTTCCGTGAGAAGCGACTCCGGAGAACAGAGCCGATTGAAGAAGCCCCACCGTTCCGCCTCATCTCCACTCATGGTTCGTCCGGTTAAGAGCAGTTCCGCGGCGCGGCCTTGGCCGATGATACGTGGTAGTAGAGCGCATGCACCCATGTCGCAACCCGCCAGCCCCACACGCACAAAGAGAAAAGCAGTCTTACTACGCGCGGTCCCAATACGGAGATCGGACGCCATCGCCAGGATTGCTCCGGCGCCGGCCGACACACCGTCGACTGCGGCAATAATAGGTTGCGGGCAGACGCGCATCGCCTTAACCAGGTCCCCGGTCATCTGCGTGAAAACCAGAAGCGCCGGCATATCTAGTTTCGTAAGAGGGCCGATGATTTCGTGCACGTCTCCGCCGGAGCAGAAATTCTCCCCAGCGCCGGTCAACACAATGATCTTTACATCTTCGGCATGTGCCATTGCCCGGAATAGGTCGCGCAACTCTTCATAGGAGTCAAAGGTCAACGGATTCTTGCGTTCGGGGCGATTCAAAGTGATCGTCGCAACTGTCCCGACAGCTTCGTATTTAAAGTGCCGGGATTGGTAGTTTGCCAGCGCACACCGCTGCCCCGGCAACTGGGACGGTTCTCCTGAAAAATCTCGCATCACGTTCTCCCAGGTCGCAGGCAAGGACTAAGGTTAATAACGCCGCGATTCACATGACCTCGCCGCCGGCCACTGCAATCGCCTGCCCATTGATCGCCTCACTCCCCGGCAGGCAAAGCCACGCAACCGCATTCGCCGCTTCTTCCGGTTGCACCAGGCGTTTTTGAGGATTCCGCGAAATTAATTCCGAACGCACTTCTTCTGCGGAATGGCCTGTTTTGGCCACGATGTTATCAATGCTCTCGCTCACCATGTCTGTATCAGTGTATCCGGGACAAACTGCATTGACGGTGATACCTTTGGTCGCGACTTCGATGGCTAGCGCCCGCGTCAGCCCGACGACCGCATGTTTTGCCGCACAATAGGCGGAAACATAAGCATAGCCTGTAAGGCCCGCAGTGCTGGCGATGTTGACCACCCTTCCCCAGCCCGCTGCAAGCATCCCAGGCAATGCGACTTGCGTGCAATGGTATGTCCCTTCGAGATTCACTGCTAGCATCTGCCTCCATAGTTCGGCGTCTGTCTGCAAGAATGGTGCGGCACTTGCATGGCCCGCATTATTCACCAGGATATCGACCCGGTCGAAACATCTTTGTGCTTCCTGGAAAGCCTTACGGACCGCATCCGAGTCGCACACATTGGCTGAAACATGGCCAACTTCACCCAGGTCGATCAGTTGCTGAGCCGTTTCCCCAAGCATTTTTTCGCTGCGCGCAAGCATGGTGACGCGCGCACCATGGCTTAAGAGAATCCGCGCGATCGCAGCCCCAATGCCGCGCGATCCGCCAGTGACTAATGCGTGCCTTCCCGCCAGAAGACGCACTGTCTGTTCGGCTTCCGCGCTTCTCATACAAGGGTCGTCAGCAGCGCAGCACGCGCCGTATTGTGCTCAAGCTGGTCTTTGCCGTTCAGATACTGCGGAGGCCAGTTTATTTCCACGAATCCCTGTTTCGCGGCTTCGTGCAGTGTCCACGCCGGATCGGCAAGGTGCGGCCGGGCAATCGCGCACAAGTCGGCGCGTCCGGCAGCGATAATCGTATTCGCGTGATCGCCCTCAAAGATGTTTCCCACCGCTATAGTCGCGATGCCGACCCGATTGCGGATTCGATCCGAGAAAGGAACCTGAAACATGCGGCCATATACGGGCTTCTGATCGGCACTTACCTGCCCCGCGGAGCAATCGATCACGTCTGCGCCTGCGGCGCAAAAAAGACGCGCAACTTCTTCCGAATCTTCTGGCGTAAGGCCTCCTGGCACCCAGTCGTGGGCCGAAATGCGGATGCTCATCGGTTTATTTTCCGGCCAAACCTCGCGCATGGCCTTAAACACCTCAACGGGATAACGGCAGCGATTCTCCAGCGATCCGCCGTACTCGTCGCTGCGCCAGTTTGTTAGCGGAGAAATGAAACTGGACAGTAAATATCCGTGAGCGCAGTGGAGTTCCAACCAGTCAAAGCCGGCGGCATGACCGCGCTCAGTTGCCGCGACAAAGTCACGCTTGATGCGCTCTAATTCGGAGTGGGTAGCCTCGCGTGGCGTTTGTGAAATACCCGCGATATAAGGAATCGGCGAGGCGGAGATTAGTGGCCAATTGCCCGAGGCCAGCGGCAAATCGATGCCCTCCCACCCCCGCCGCGTAGAACCTTTTCGTCCGGAATGGCCCAACTGTAGCGCAGCCTTGGCATCGGTGTGCGTATGAATGAAATCGACGATGCGTTTCCACGCATTCTGTTGTTCGTCGTTCCACATGCCCGTGCAAAATGGCGTAATGCGAGCGTCGGGCGAAACGCATGTCATCTCTACCACAACCATCGCCGCACCGCCCATAGCGCGGGCCCCAAGATGTACCAGGTGAAAGTCGTTGGGCACGCCATCCTGCGCCATGTACGTGGCCATCGGCGACACGATCACCCGATTCTTGAGGGAAAGGCCACGAGTGGTGAAGGGCGTGAACATAGGAGGAACCGCGTGGTCGATCCCGCAGCGGGAAGCGAACCAAGTCTCGACTTGTTCCACGTAGCCCGCATCCCTGACCTTGAGGTTGGCATGCCCGATTCGTTGGCTGCCGGTCAGCAAGCTATAGGTAAACTGCACCGGATCTAGGTGCACACAGTGCCCTACCTGCTCAAACCACTCCATGCGGTTACGGGCCGCGCTTTGGAGCTTGAGCGCTTCGATTTCGCGCTCCTCCTGATAACGATTCAATCCTGTCAGTATGTTGCTATTTTCTTGACTGAGCACGCGCGCCAGAGCGATGGCATCTTCCATGGCAAGCTTTGTCCCGGATCCTATGGCGAAGTGCGCCGTGTGGGCGGCGTCGCCAATAAGCACGATGTTATTGTGGTGCCACTTTTCGCAGAGGATGCGTTGAAACTTCAGCCAGACTGCGGAACCGCTGAGGTGTTTGGCGTTCGACACCAATGAATTGCCGTCCAGGCGCTCCGCGAAAAGCTGCTCGCAGAACGTGATAGATTGTTGGGTGTCCATTCGGTCGAGTCCAGATTCACACCAGGTTTCCTCCGGAGTCTCGACAATGAAGGTCGACCAGTCGTCATCGAAGCGATAGGCGTGGAGGTTAAACCAGCCGGCGCTAGTTTCCCGAAAATCGAAGGTGAAGGCGTCAAGCTTCTTCTTCGTTCCCAGCCAGATGAACCGATTCTTGCGCACCTGAATGTTGGGTTTGAAAATGCTGTCGTATTTTCGTCGCGTGACGGAAGATGCGCCATCCGATGCGACGACTAAATCGTATCCAGCCGCATAGGCATCCGGATCGGTAACTTCAGTCTGGAAAACAAGCTTTACCCCCAGCGCTGCCGCACGCTGCTGGAGAATTTGCAGAAGCTTCATGCGGGCGATCCCGCAAAATCCATGGCCCGATGAGGTTAGTTTCTTTTCTTTGAAAAATACGTCGATATCATCCCAGTGCCGGAAAGCCTTTGTGATGATGGCGTGCGTTTCGGCGTCCGCTTCCTGAAAACCACTCATCGTCTTATCGGAAAATACAACTCCCCACCCAAAGGTGCTGTCGGCGCGATTGCGTTCCACCACCGTGATCTCCCAGTTGGGTTGAGCCTTTTTCAGGAGAATCGAGAAATACAATCCCGCGGGTCCGCCTCCCAGGCAAACGATTCTCATCTCTTCCTCCCCGTCGGCCGCGATAGGTCCCAACCCTGTTCGTGCGGAAGCCTGCCCATATTCTTTCTCACCTCTTCACCTCGCGCAATGTCGCAGCTAGTTTTTCTCCGCTCTCGTCAGCAAGTGCCGCTTCACGCAGCCGTTTAAGACAATGCGCTCCGTCCTCATGCGCTAGCAATGATGGAATCGTACGCATCACGGCATCAAAATTTCTGTGACCGCGAATGAGTGTATCTCCGTATCCTTTTAGTGCTCGTGGGAGCGTCGCCACCTCTATGGCCAGCAAGTAATTTTCCCGCGCCAGCAAAATCAACTGCTCCAGCCACTCCCCGATTTTCTTATGCTCTTTCAGAAAGCGCAAAGTTTTTCGCCTCCATGGGCGCAACCCGGCGATCAGGTAAAGCTGTAAAAAGCCTCGTGCGGAAGTGGTTTCCAGAATCCGGCCGTTGCCCGCTAATCGCGATATCCCGCGATTCGCCCAGCCAGTTTTCAAGACCCAGGCGCCAAGTCGCGCCGGCATAATGTCGGTTATTTCCTCAACTCTCGGATACAAGAATTCGTTGATCCGTAATACTTGCTTTGCCGAGTGGCGCGACTCTTTCTGAACCCGCTCGAATCGTGAGTGGCGCGTCTTCAAGTCGGCCACCCGGATCGCATCTTCATAAGACATCCACAATGCCAGGTATCGGGCAGCTTCGTGCAGGAGGAAGCCATCGCCGTTGCCATATCGAGCTTCCGCATCTCGTACTGGCTCAAGGCGATCCAGGTACTCGGCAGCGTAACACTCATCCTGGTAATCGCAGAGCCGCTCAATGCCCAGCTTAACAATATTGTGTGCCGCCACCGGAAAGCTCGCCTCGATCCTAGTCTCGAGTTCCTGAAGTCGAATGCCGAATCGCCTTTTCGGTTGTTCTGTATTCTTGACTCTCAATGCAGAAGGTTGTGCCGCTTCGCCGAAACCCGCGTTGAATGCGGTGAGACTCGAATTGACTCCAACTCCGCTTCTCCGCACAGCCTCCTCGAATTGTTCCCGCGCAAATGGCAAAGCGTCCGTGGCCGCAAGCGCACCGAACAGCACGCTGCTGATCACGCTCCGCGCATCGTTCGCCATTGCGGAAAAATCGCCCTGCACGAACTTCTTCGCTGATCCACTACAGTCGTCAAGCAATTTGCCGGAATCGACCTGCCCATCCCCTATGGCGGTCTTTTCCGCCATCGAATAGATGCGATGCGTTGAAGCAATTAACGTTGTTCGGTCCGGCGTCACTAAACCGCGCTGAACCGCTCGCCCGGCCTCCATCAATTCAGACGCGATCACAATATCAACTTCGCCTGGGACCGGCGTGAGAGCGAACACCGGCTCTTTCTCCGCTGCTCGCGCTAACGCCTCCGGGAACATTTCGATGTAATAGATTGTTGACCCCGTACGCTGCGCTACCCCAGGCACCGAGGTGGTTTGCGCGAGGTATCCGCTATGCTCGGCCAGATCGACGATCCAATCAGCAAGCACCCCGCCGCCTTCCCCGCCCATTGCGAGAATCGCCACTGTGATGGCCCTTGGGGTCTCGCTTTTGAGGATCGCGCCGGTACTCATGGTCGAAATCGTGGGGTGCCCTCAGGCTGCAATTCCCGCCAGTCGGCGGTCGATTCGCCGTTGCAGAAATTCGATCACAGTTCGCCCTACATGTGACTTGAATTTGTCCCATGCACTAGGGTTCGAAATAACCTCGGAGCGATAGAACGATGGGCATAGCCTCGCGGCATGCGACACCTCGCCGCAGAGCCCACACCCGACGCAGCTTTCCACTACGGTTGCCACTGGGTCGATGCGTAGGGGATCTGGATTTGGCTTGATGGTGAGCGAGGGACATCCTGACAGCCTGATACAGGAGTGGTCTCCGGTGCAGGTTTCGGCATCAACCCCGAATTTCTCCGACACCACGCGTTTTCCCTCTCTTTGAAGCTTGTGCTCCAACGGCTTCACTCGCCGCTGTTTGTTCAGCATGCACTCGCTCTGGGCGACGATGACTTTGGGACCTGTCTCGTCCGTGGTCAGCGCCTCCTTCAACACATCCTGCATCGTGGCCAGGCTAAAAGTGTCTGTCACGGTTCGCACCCACTTCACCCCCACACCGCGAACGGCGTCGGCGATCGAAAGCTTGGTGGTCCGAATGGGATTGTTCGCCGCCGAGGACAGAATGTCCTGGCCACCGGTAGCGGCCGTGTAGCTGTTATCGATAATCACCAGCACGCTGTCGTGGCGGTTGAAGACGGCGTTTCCCACGCCACTGGTCAGACCGTTATGCCAAAAGCCGCCATCGCCCATTACGCTGATGGTCCTTTTACTCCTTTCGTGGGTATTAAACGCGGCAGCGCCTGCCCACCCCAAGCCATAGCCCATGGTCGTGGCTCCCAGATTGAACGGCGGAAGAATTGAGAACAAGTGGCAGCCAATATCGCAGCTCACATGGTGCGGGCCCAGTTCGCGCTCGACCAACTTCATGGCCGTGAAGATCGGGCGCTCCGGGCAACCCGTACAAAATGATGGCGGCCGGGGATGTACTTGCGCTTCGATCGACGGTTCGCTTGGCAGCTGCACCCTGGGGCGGGCGGCGGAAGGCAGGCGATCGTGATGAATCAGTTGCGGCGCGTAGCGCTCGATAAACTGCACGAGCCCCTGCAGGATAGTTGCTGTGGTGTACTCGCCGGCCATCGGCAGCACATCCTTGCCATGCACTTTGGTGGTCTGATCCGCACGGCGCAGAATCGTCTGAAGGTTTTGCTCAAGGAAATCCGGTTGTCCTTCCTCCAACATTAACACCGCTCGCTTGCTCGAGCAGAAACCTTTGATCTCCTCATCGACCAGAGGATAGGTAACATTCAACACCAGTAGGGGAACCTTGCTATCCCCAAAAATATCGGCGAGACCCAGCAGTTCGAGGGCTCGAATGGTTGAGTTGTACATTCCACCTTGCAGAATGATCCCGAAGTCCTGGCTGCGGTCCGCGAACCACTCGTTCAAGGCATGTTCCTTAATAAATTTCTGCGCTGCGGGCCAACGCTCCTCAACTTTCTCTCTCTCATGCAAGAAACTCGACGGAGGAAGGACGATTCTGCTAACGTCCCGCACCGGATTTTCCATAGCGTCTTTCAAGCCAAACTTCGGCCGAACGTTATCTTTTGCAATAAAGCGTCCATGCACGTGGCAAGCGCGAATGCGCAATTCCAGCATAACTGGCGTATGTGTGGCCTCGGAGAGCTCGAATCCTCTCTCAACCGCGTTGACGATTGAGGGAAGATTGGGACGCGGATCGAGCAGCCACATCTGTGATTTCATCGCAAAGGCATGCGAACGCTCCTGCATGATGCTCGACCCATCGCCGTAATCCTCGCCAACGATGATCAGCGCCCCTCCGGTAACACCGCCCGAGGCGAGATTTGCCAAAGCGTCGGAAGCCACGTTCGTGCCGACCGTAGATTTGAATGTCACAGCGCCGCGCAAGGGATAGTTAACGGACGCCGCAAGCGTCGCAGCCGCGGTAGCTTCCGACGCGCTGTGCTCAAAGTGCACTCCGAGTTGCTCCAGGATTTCGTTGGCGTCTGAGAGCACGTCCATCAAATGTGAGATCGGCGCTCCTTGATAGCCTGCAACGTAGGAAACCCCCGACTGCAAAAGCGCTTTGGTCACGGCGAGAATTCCTTCGCCGCGGAATTCTTCACCCTGCTTAACAAGCAGCTTCTTTAGTTCCTTTTTGAACGCGCGTTCTGCCATTGCTGCTACCTCAATGCACTCGGCCGGCCATGGCGGGAAAGAAGTTTATTCAATCTCTCGACGCCTGCGAAACAGCCTGGATATCAAGCATCCTCCGCGAATGCTCCTTCCTACTGCCGCGCCACCAGAGCCAGCACTCGGCATGGACTGCCTGATCCGTTCACAATCTTGAGTGGCGGTGTGACCAAAACCGTCCCTTTTGCGGGCAGTTGGTCCAGATTGGTCAGGCTCGCCAGCCCGAATTTACCGTCTCCGTGCATGATGCTGTGGCAGGGAAATGGCGGATCGAATCGGAACGCCTGTCCCGCATCGGTTCCTACACCCTCCGATCCCCATCCAATCACATTTCGCTCGCGCGCAAGAAAAGAAACCAGATCAGGATGAGGACCCGGCACATGTGCTCCATCTTCCTTTATGTTTAGAAAGGCCGCGGCTTCTTGCCGCTTCGACCAATCCGTGCGCATCAGAACCCAGGATCCTGCTTCGATTCTTCCGTGTTCGCTCTCCCACGTCTCAACGTGCTTTTGAGTAAGAAGGAAATCGGGATTGTCGCTCACCCAGCGCGATGCGTCGATAACGCATGCGGGAGCAAAGAAACTTTCCGGCGGAATTGTATCGGTGGCGTTTTCCGGAAACTTGGCGCCTGTAACCCAATGGATTGGTGCGTCAAAATGAGTGCCCGTGTGTTCGCAGCAGCAGAAGTTGTTCCAATACCATGCAGGGCCTCGCGCGTCGTACCTGGAAATCTCCTCCAAACGAAACGACCAAGGCTTCCCAAACTCGGGAGGAAGCTGAATGACAGGTGTGCCCGCGTCCAACGGCTGGCTCAGATCTACAACTCGGATTTCTCGATTGCTGAGAGCCTTTGCAAATTGCATTAGGATATTTTCAGCCATGCATCTTCCTCCCGGAAAGACCCTGGGCTTGTTATTGCATCGGCCATGCGTAGTTTGGCAAACGGTTCAGTCCCAGCAGCTTGCAAACATCTTGGGCGCATCTTAAGTACAGCGCTCTTACCTCCGTTCACCAGTGCTCTGAGTCTATCCGCCATGATGCCCTCAATTTCTGCAGCGAAAGATTCTGGAATGCACGTACGACTACAAGCTCGCCTCCGGTGTGCAACTGTACAGTGTACCCCTTACGTTTGGCGTTCGGTCCAAATCTGTTCCGGCAGTTCGGCGGCTGCCGCGATGTTCTTAGCGAATGTAGGGTTTCGGTCGGGAGAAAAGACGTCAGAGGGTGCATTATGGCGGCGTTCGCGCCCTCCGAAATTGGGTTCAGTTGATTTTGTCCGACCAACGACACACTATCGGTCTGAGGTTGCCCGCGCCTTTCTAGCGACTCCCTCCATGGCCGGAATAGACTTGGGTTCGGTCACTATGCTGACCGGTGGCATGGTTCCTCGCGCTATGAATCGAGCCATCAGCTCAACCGCAATCCCGGCTGTCGGAGGGCTGAAGACAGTGGCCGCCAGAAGGCCACTCTGAACCCGTTCCTGGTTTTGGTGGGGAGACGTGCCGATGGTAGACTGCGCCTATGGCCACTAAAAAGAAGTCCAAGGCGGGAAAGAAAACTGCCGCGAATAAGAAACGACAAGTCAAGAAGGTCGTGAGCAAGACCCCGGCTGCCAAGAAGGCAGCCCCAAGGAAAAGCTCGAAGAAGAGGCCTGCTTTGAAAAAGGCCTCTGCAAAAGCCAAGACGCTCGGAAAAAAAACGGCCCGTGCGGAGACTGAGGGTGTACGGAAGAACCGGGCTGCAGCCAAGACTCAGAACTTGGAGACGGAGGTGTTCGCATCCCAGAGAAGGAGATCGCCGGCGGCTGGGCAGTCAGGGGATTTGCAGGGGTTATCCGACATCGAAGCTGCTGATTCGGAGAGTGTGGGTGAGTTACTTGAAGAGGGGAATGCATTTGAGGCTGACGCCGTCGCGGGGGTGCAACGTGCGGGGGACACTGACGAGGAAGTTCACACGCACGAGGTTCCGGAAGACGATGTTCCGAGCGAATATCTAGATGAAGAGTAGTCGCTGCTCATCTCCGCTCCAGTCCGCGGCCGTGGCACTCGATTAACCAGCCTCCGGTCTTGGCAACTCCTATCACTCAAAAGCCCGAATCTTCCCGCAGAGCCTTTCATCCAAAGCAGAGTGGACTGGTGCTGTGCCTCGCGTAGCGTCTACCCTAGCCAGGAGTGCGATGGATGTTTGAGAGTATTCTTTGTGAAGTAACCGAATACGATCCCGACGTTCTTGAACCACTGATTGGGCTCGCCGTCGAAATTGCTCGCGAAGGCCGGGAGGGAAGACGTGTTGGTACGCTATTCACCCTCGGTGATGAGACTGCGGTGCTCTCGCGGTCCAGGCCGTTGATCTTGGATCCATTGTTGGGGCACCCTGAGACTTCGCGACATGTCACCAACCTCAATCTCCGCGGGACCATCAAGGAATTGGCGCAATTAGACGGCGGGTTCGTTGTGAGTCGCGAAGGATTCGTGCTCTCCGCGTGCCGTTACTTGGACGCCGTGGCCGAACAAGTTCAAGTGCCGCTGGGACTCGGCAGCCGCCACATTGCTGCAGCCAACATCAGTGCCGTCACCAAGGCGGTGGGTATTGTCGTTTCTGAAAGTTCCGTGGTTCGAGTGTTCTGTCATGGACAACTAGTTGCCGAGATCATTCCCGAGCTTTGGATGATGGATCATGCCGCTCACCTTCGTGGTACCGTCAAGCGGGAACAAGTTGGCGAATTGACAGTGTTGACACCAAATCTGCGTCAACCATCAATCGCGAAATAAAGTTGACGAGCCGCCGTTGCATTGGCGGTTGAGAATGTCTGAAGACGTAGGTCCACCTAATAGCAAATTGTTGATCAGGATGTAGTTTAAAGACCGGACGACAACGTCACCAGACGATTTTTGCACGCATGCACTGATGTCGTCGGAGCTGTCATAAAACAGCAGCGGTTCGCCAGTTTGGACGGTGAAGATTGAGTTGAGCCGCCAGCCCCGGAGCATTTGTCCATAGCCCGATCTTGAGGGCAGCTCATAAGTCATTGCCAGTGTGAAGCGATGGCGTATGTCGGTATCGGAGTTATTACGCTCAGCGGCAGGATTTGTACTATCTTGAATAACGAACTCGCGGTTGCCGCTGGAGTCGTCTATCGAATGCGCCCAAGTGTAGCCGGCAACGAAATAGAGACCGGCGTGCGTGCGCTGCCGCAATGTAACTTGCAAACCGTTATAGCTGGAATTGTCCCCGTTGCCGAGCATGTCGATGTAGCTAAGGTACGGGAACTGGTTCACGTAAGGGCGTCCTGATTGCTCATCGCCGAGATTCTGCTGATCAATACCATAATTGTTCTGGTTGATATCGCGGATGCTGTACAACTTGACGCCGTGGTTGGCCACATAAGCGATGGTCAGTGCAGCGTCGCGCCATAGCGCTTGCTCCACATTGAAGTTCCAATTGATCACGTAGGGCGTGACGATATTCCGGTTGGCGCCGAAAACCGGGCAGGGATTGTAAACGCCGTCGGGCGGGTCATAATCACAGGCCACAGCGCCAGGGGAAAGGTTGCCGAAAATCGGACCGCCAGATTGCCAATTTTGACTCACCTGGGTATCCGCCAGCGTTGCGGTGGTCGCGGTGATATTGCCGGACTCGGATAGACTGTATTATTGGGCCCGATCAACGGAAGACCAGTCGGAATCAAAGCCAATCCCTGCGCTTCTGTGCTGTTCTGTCCTATGTAAACCGTGATATGGGGTATTTCGTAAATGATTCCCGCACCGCCGCGAATCACGGTTTTGCCTGAGCCCCAAGGATCAAAAGCAAAACCTAGTCGCGGTCCGAAATTGTTGTAATCCGTGTTATATGGCGAACTGATCTGCTTTCCGACCTGCACTAAACCTCGGGTTGGATCGAAATTGGCCAATAAATCGTGCTGGTCGGTGATGGGCAGGCTTAGGTCATAACGCAACCCTGCCGTAATCATCAGTTTTCGAGTCGCTCGCCAATCGTCCTGAAGGTATGCGCCAAACGATTTCTGACTCACGAGGCGATGGCTGTCGCCCACTGCGACGTAGGCATAACCAGCATCGCCCGTGGTGAAGTTCTCGAGAGGGGAGTTACCGGGACCGTCGAAGTTGAAGCGGACGTAACCAGGACCATAGGTGTTGCGAATGTTGTCCGTACTGCCGGTGCGAAATTCCGCACCGAAACGGAGGTTATGGCTTCCGATCACGTAGGTCGCGTTGTTCGCGAACTGCACCGTCTGGTTGGGAGTGGTGTATAAGGGCCAAGAGCCATTGCCGCCAATTGTATGACTCTCGAATCCGGAAATCCGGATTTCGGGAATGCCGAAGTTCACCGACTCTGTAACCCCGGTGTTAATCCCAAGCGAAGCTGGATTGAGATTATGATCCGCAACCACGACTTGCTGGGAAAAACGGTTGTACCCTACATGGAATTGGTTGGTGAGCCGGGGAGTAGGCGTCCAGATCCAGGCCCCACCTGCTACCTGCGCCCGAGTGTATGCCTGCGAAAGAAACAGCGGGTTTAAGACCGTTGTATCTTCTTCGGTTTGGACGCTGTCACCTACAAAATACATACCCGTCAGAGTATGTTTTTGAGAAAGGTGATAATCCAACTGACGATTCCATTGTCCTCTCGATTGAGGTTATTAAAATCAAGATTGAGAGTCGTGCTCGGGCCAGGATTATAAGGCAGAAAGGCCGCGAGTTTCTGGCTGATGGAACTGCAAGGCGAGGTTACGCTGGCAGCACACTCGGCAAAAGCGTCCGCAATGCTGATCGACGGATCTCCAATGGGAACGGTGACCGTTGTGCTTACTGCCAGTGGGTTGCCGACTTTATCACGCACGCCCTCGTAGTTGCCAAAAACGAAGAGCTTGTTCTTGACGATGGGACCGCCTAGCGAACCTCCAAATTGATGGAGGTTAAGCGCTGAAACAGGATCCGGTGCGGGATTGAAATAGTTGCGCGCATCGAGGGCCGCGTTCCGATTGAAATAATAAGCCGAACCGTGCAGCGCATTTGTCCCAGACTTGATGCCAATGTTGATAATGGCACCTGGCTTCCAACCATAGTCCGCCTCTGGGCTCGACTCAATGTTAAACTCCTGAATCGCATCGATCGGCAGGTGGGTGGCGGGAGTCCCCTGAACCCCTTCAGCGTTGATAACCGTCACTCCATAGTAGGCGTCGTTATCGTCAATCCCGTCGACAATAAAGTTATTGTCCTGCGGCCGGTTGCCATTCGCCGTGATAGATTCGAATCCGCCACCGGGGGTTCGCTGAACGCCGGGCTGCAGAATGGCGAGGTTTTGAAAGTCGCGCCCCAGGAGCGGTAACTCGTTAATCGCTTCGTTAGAGAACGTACCACCCAGGACGTCCGAAGTGGTGTCGACGATCGGCGCCTCCCCCGAAACGGTCATGGTTTCGCTAATTACGCCCGGCGCCAATCTGAAGTCGATTCGAATGTCCTTGGCCACTTCGAGCGTTACTGCCGTATGTTCAGCTTTCCGAAATCCCGGCGCTTCCACAACCACCACATAGTACCCGGGGTCGAGGTTTGGAGCCGTATACTCACCGGCGGCGGTTGTGGCAATGGATCGGGCCGATCCGGTGCGCGTGTTCGTGACTATCACCCGGGCATTCGCCACGACCGCGCCCGATGGGTCAGTGACCGTTCCGAGAATTCTGCCCTGTGAGGTCTGCGCAACCAGCGACGACCCCAGGGACAGCAGCGTAACCAAGAGGATAAGAAGGAAGAGAATGACCCTGCGCATTTTGTTCATCGGGGTTCCATTGAGTCAGTTTCGGCGGCTTTGCATCCTGGATGTAAGAGTAGGGGGGCTGAGCGAGGTCCCAGGAAGAGATCTATAGGCCGGCTTCGAGTTTGCCAGCATCGACGAGAAATCGCGGCGGTTTGAACGTTCTCGTCGGCGAACCGAAATTGCAGCAGTCTTTGCGGATGGCCTACCTCGATCCCAACTTCTTGGCACGAAGTCTCGCAGGGAATCCGGACGAAGTCAACCGGCTGAACAAAAATTCAGTTCTCTTTTCTCCGTTCCATATCGCTCGACCAGGCAGTCAATAGACGGAATGGTTGACCAATGTGCTCTCGATTTCTCCTTGGTGTACCGAAAGCGAATAAGGCCTTCCTCCGTTACCCTGCCATGAAATGACGTTAAAGTGACCTCCAGCTGAAACTTTGTAGACATCGATGTTTAGGAATGTGAGAGGTTGGCCGGATTTGCACCGCTCGGGCCGTCGCGTGGGCCGAAGAAAGTATGCGCCCTTTCCCGTTCCCACCACGCTTGCTTTGCCATCCGAATCGACCAGCACCGCCGACTTTTCGTCAATGGCAATTTCCTTCGGAGATTCGGACCACCCATCTTGCATGATGCGAGCCAGAAAACCGAGAGTGCGACCCATGCGATCACGCTTTACGAAATGCGAGTCCGTCAGCAGGCCCTCCAGGAGTGGGATCTTGAGGAACCCTCGAACGAGGGTTACACGTTTGAAATAAGGATTGGGCAGAACATCGCTGGAAGCGAGGTCATTGCCATCAGGCGTGTCTCCGAGGGCCCCGTAGACAAACTCGCCGAGTACGGCGAGGCCCGCGCTAGTGCCCCCAATAGGCTTGCCTTCGGCGATATTCGCGTTGATCGCGTCCTGAACTGGCGTATCCTTCCAGTCGCGGATGTAATGAGCCTGATCACCGCCGGAAATAAATACCACAGCTGCTTGGCGAATCATCTTCGCCACCGCCGCGTCCTGTGCTGACTGACGATCTGGGAGGATCAGTGTTGCAACTGAGTTCAGTTTGCACAATCCGTTGACATAGGAGTTGTAGTCGTCGGTCCCTCTCGCGCGAACAATCAAGAAGTCGCCGCCGTCGCCCTTCTGGCAGAGCCAGCGAAACGCTTCGTCCAGATCGCTGCCGCCCCCCATCATGGCAATGCCGGGATCGGGCTTGGTTCGTACATCGTTCTTGTCTCCGATGCGAAAGTATTCATAGGAACCGCCATGCGCGAAACTCGCCACCAGCGACAAAGCGAGAAGGGAAAGGGATCGTCGAAGTGTGTTCATTGTTCCGATCACTATACCGCAGGCTCGAAGGCGGAGCGGTTTGTAGGTTTTCGTCTCGAGCTCGCGCATCCATACAGAGACCAATGAACTGGATGGCTCCAGCATCTGGTGTGCGAAAATGCTGCTCACGCGAGAGCACCAATGGTTCCAGTTCGCGCCGCTGGCAGTCGATGCTGGCTAGTTTGGCATCGGCAAGAATGTCGGGTGGCGGGAAAAGATGAGTGACGTCTTTAGCCGCCCTCACGAAAGCAAGCCACTGCAAGCCGGCTTGCAAGGATCGGAAATGATATGGCACGGATGCGCAAACTCTATACAAAAGGCGAAAACGCAAGCAACAGACAGCATGACCGGGTCCCGTTAGTCGCTCTTTTGTTATAGTTACCCTCATATTTAATGGACGTCGCGGTTGGGACCAGCCGCGTCATCAATGTGGGAGGAAAAGATCATGCCAGGTGCGCTCGCGTCGCGAAGTGCGTCCGCGGAAACGGTTCAGGAACGGACTGAGGTCGGGCTTCGCGAGCGCAAGAAGGCACGCTTGCGGCAACAGATTATCGACACCTCGATCAAGCTTTTTCGCAAACGCGGATACGATAACACCCGCATCGACGATATCGTGCAAATGCTCGAAATCAGTCAGCCGACTTTCTTCCGCTATTTCCCCAGCAAAGACGCGGTTCTGCGCGAGGTTGGGGAGCGCGGGTACGGCTGTATTTGTGAAAGGCTGCGTTCGGAGCTTTCGAGCCAAGCTGCAACGGGCGAGCGCCTGCGGCGGCTTTACGTGACCATGGCGCGGGAGGTAGAAGCCGACCGCCAGCTTTGGCAAGCCGTAGTGCTCTCGGGGGCGATGGATCCCGTGCGATCCGCGGAACTTCGAGGGCACGAGGAAGCCGCCGTCAGCCTGCTGCGTGAAATTCTGACGCAAGGGCAGAAGCGCGGCGAGGTCACGCGCGACTTTCCGGTTGTACACCTGGCCGAGTTCATGGAAGGGCTCTACAACACGGTGGTGCGGCAGTGGGCCGTCGATTTGACGGGTCCCCACAAACTCACTGATCGTGTGCGCAGCGCGGTGGATTTTTTCCTGCGTGGCATCCGGCCCTGAGGCTCTCCGCGATCCTGCAAGTAACGTCGTTTCCGCTGACTGATGTCTAAAAGAGGAGAATCGATGAAGGCCGCCGTTCTGCGCGAGTTCAAGACTCCCTTGTCGCTGGAGGAAGTGCCGCGTCCGCAGCCTGGCCCGGACGAAGTCTTGATCAAGGTCGAGTTTTGTGGCGTGTGCCATTCAGATCTTCACGTGGCCGACGGCGACTGGAAGCAACTAGCCGGCATCGTCAAGAAGCCGTTGATCCTGGGGCACGAGATAGTAGGCAGCGTTGTCGAGCGCGGCGCGGCGGTCAAGGGCAGTGAAGAGAGCATCGAAGTGGGGGACCGGGTCGGCGTGCCATGGGTGAACTGGACGTGCGGCCAATGTGAGTTTTGCCGCGAAGGCAACGAGAATCTGTGCGTGCGGCAGCGCATCACCGGCGTTATGGTGGATGGCGGATATGCCGAATTTGCCAAGGCGCCCGCCAGCCACGTGGTCAAGGTTCCTGCAGCGCTCTCACCCGAACAAGCTGCGCCCTTGCTTTGTGCGGGGGTTACAGTTCATCGCGCACTAAAGCAGGCCAAGATTTGTGCTGGACAACGACTCGCGGTTTTTGGTGTCGGTGGACTCGGCCACATTGCAATCCAGATTGGCCGAGCAGCGGGTGCCGAGGTAATTGCAATCGATATTACGGAAGAGAAACTCGCGTTGGCAAAATCGCTGGGCGCCGCCCGAACCCTGAACGCCGCAACCAGTAAAGTGGCGAAAGAACTGCGCGGCCTTGGCGGAGCGCACGTTGCTCTCGTCACTTCGGCGGCCAAATCCGCGTATGACATGGCGTTCCCGTGTGTGCGACCAACCGGGACCCTACTGGCGGTCGGATTGCCCGCGGAGGACATCGCGTTTCCGGCGATCATGATGGCGGCGGGCGAGATTCAGATCAAGGCTTCCTCCGTGGGTACACGCGAAGATCTGCGCGAAGTTCTGGCCATGGGTGCAGCGGGGATCGTCCACTGCCAGGTAACAACACGCCCGCTCGGCGAAGTGCGAGAAGTTCTGGGGCAGCTGAGCCGCGGCGAAGTCTCGGGGCGGGTGGTGCTGCAACTGTAGATGCAGTTCTAAATAAGAATCTGCCCGATTTCGCGGTGCGTTGACGTTAGCGACTTTAATATGATATTAACTATCATTTTTGCGTGGTGCCGCATGGGAAGAGCACTCTTAGGGTGAACGTGAAAGTGAACGTCAAACAGCTTTTCGATCTGACCGGCCGCGTCGCGATTATTTCCGGCGGATCCATGGGGCTGGGACGCCAGATGGCCGAGGGCCTGGCCGAGATGGGAGCGAACCTCGTCCTGTGCGCCCGCAAGAAGGAGCGCTGCGACGAAGCAGCCGAGGCGTTGCGCCGTCTGGGCGTTGAGACGCTGGCTTTAGCCGTCGACGTCAAAGACAAGGCGTCGATTCAGCAGGTCGTAAAGGAAACGCTCACAAAATTTGGCCGAATCGATATTCTGATCAATAACGCCGGCATTTCGTGGGGAACCCCAGTGGAAGAGATGACGCTCGAACAGTGGGACAAAGTTCTCTCCACCAATCTGACTGGCACGTTCCTGTTTTGTCAGGCGGTGGGCAAGGCCATGGCCGCGCAACAATCGGGCAAGATCATTAACATAGCATCGGTTGCGGGTTTGGGCGGAGCCTCAGCGGATCTGCAGGCGATCGGATATCACGCGAGCAAAGGCGGAGTGATCGCCTTTACTAAAGATTTGGCGTGCAAGTGGGCGCCGCACAACATCCAGGTGAATGCGATCGCCCCAGGATGGTTTCCCACACATATGTCGGGATGGGTCATCGAGAATCGTCGAGACTCCCTGCTCGCGAAGATCCCGCTCGGCCGCTTTGGCGGCGATCACGACTTGAAAGGCGCGGCGGTGTTTCTGGCCTCGGACGCGTCAGCATACGTAACTGGGCACGTGCTGGTCGTCGATGGTGGCCAGACGGCCTGGTAAGAGCTGATGGTAAGTACGATGTTATAAGTACGGATGTTATAAGTACGATGGTGTAAGTACTAAGTAAGAGCGAAACGTTTATGAATCTTCCCCTGACTCCGGTCCGATTCCTTCGCTACGCCGAGCAACAGTTTCCCCGAAAGACCGCAGTGGTGTGCCAGAACCTCCGCTTTACCTATGCGGAATTTGGCAATCGTGTGTGGCGATTGGCCGGGGTATTACGCAGCGCCGGAGTCAAGCCCGGTGATCGCGTAGCGTTCCTCAGCCTCAACTGCCATCGCCTGCTAGAAGCCTACTTCGGAGTTCTCGAAGCGCGCGCCGTCCTGCTTCCTCTCAACATCCGTCTGGCCGGGCCCGAGCTCGCTTATATTCTGAATGATTCCGGAGCGACGGTGCTTTTCCTGGAACAGGAGTTCGTTGACCTCGTCGATTCATTCCGGCGCGATCTGCATACGGTCCGCTCGTTTCATCAGCTCGATTTCCAGCAAAATGTTGGGTCGCCGCAAGCCAGGTGGCTTGCCGGTCAAACTTACGAACAGATGTTGGATTCTGCTACGCCCTACCGCGAAGATCTCATGGCCTTTGATGAAAACGCCATGGCGGAAATGTTTTATACCAGCGGAACCAGCGCCAGCCCCAAAGGTGTGATGCTCACCCACAGGAACGTCTATCTGCACGCCCTAAGCATCGCTCTCTACCATCACACCCGCTTTGAAGATGTGATGTTGCACACGATTCCGTTGTTTCACGCCAACGGCTGGGGAGCCGCTCACACGATCACGCAAATGGGCGGAACCCACGTCATGCTTCCGCGCTTCATCCCTGAAGAAGTCTTTCGACTGGTGGAGCGTGAGCGCGTGCGTGCCTTGACGCTAGTTCCGATTATGGCCACCGTGTTGGTCAACTCGCCGGCGCGATCCAAATACGACTTGAGCAGCGTGGAGTGGGCCACGATCGGCGGCGCGGCTTCGTCTCCAACGCTGATCCGCGAAGTCGAGACAAAACTGGGATTCAAGTGCTATTCGGGATACGGACTGACCGAATGCGCGCCTTCCTTAGCGAATGCCGAACTGAAGCCCGGCATGCAGTGCTCAGATGAAGAGCGGTACGTGTTGCAGGCCATGACCGGTTATGCATTTCCCGGGTGTGAGGTGCGTGTGGTCGACACCAGCGATAACGACGTGCCCCGCGACGGCGTAACCATGGGAGAGATCATCGCCCGCAGTGACGGCGTGATGGCCGGTTATTGGCAGCAACCGGAAGCCACGGCCGAAGCTCTACGCGGCGGATGGTTTCACACCGGCGACATGGCAGTGATCGCGGAGAATGGATACATCCTAATCGTGGATCGCAAGAAAGACATCATCGTAAGCGGCGGAGAAAATATCTCGTCGCTCGACGTAGAAAAAGTGTTGCTGGCGCACCCTGGGGTTTACGAAGCGGCGGTGATCCCCGTGACCGACCAAAAATGGGGCGAAGTGCCCAAGGCAATAGTGGTGGCGAAACCGGGAGCGCAACTCGGGGAAGTGGAATTGATCGAGTTTTGCCGCGTGCGCCTCGCTCATTACAAATGTCCGCAATCGATCGAGTTCTGTGAAGCCCTGCCCAAGACCGCGACCGGAAAAGTGCTGAAGAGAGATCTGCGCAAGAAATATCAGACAGGAGCCGTGACGCTTCATTCGGATGCCCTATGAACAACCTCGTGAGACTTAGTAAAGATAGCGACGTCGCCGTCATCACCATCGACAATCCTCCAGTCAACGCCCTCAGCCCCGGCATACCGGACGCCATCTCCGCAGCCATCGATGAGTTGAACGGCGATCCCGCCGTCAAGGCCGCGGTCGTAATTGGCGCCGGGCGCACGTTCGTAGCCGGAGCGGACATTAAAGAGTTCATCAAGATGACCTCGAGCGGCAAACGCCTCGCACCCCTTCTTCCCCTGCTGCTTCGCATCGAAAATAGCGGCAAGCCGGTCGTGATGGCGATTCACGGCCAGGCTTTTGGCGGTGGACTGGAACTCGCCATGGCCGGACACTACCGCGTCGCATCGCCCACGGCACAGGTGGGCCAGCCGGAGGTGAAGCTCGGCATCATTCCCGGCGCGGGCGGAACACAGCGTCTGCCTCGCCTTGTCGGCGTTGCCAAAGCAGTCGAGATGTGCGCCGAGGGCAAGCCGATCTCCGCACGTGAGGCTGCCTCTCTTGGATTGATCGACCGTTTGATCGAGGGCGACCTTCTCGCCGGAGCAATATCTTTCGCGCGCGAAATCGCTGGCAAGCCTGCGCACAAGACCCGCGAGCGAACGGAGAAGCTGGGACCACCGGGCGAGAATGCAGCGATCATTGCCGCGGCGCGCGCGACGGCCGCCAAGAAACAACGTGGCCTTAAAGCTCCTCTCGCCGCCATCGATGGCCTGGAAGCGGCAACCCGGTTGCCGTTCGACGAAGGTTGCCAGATCGAAGCGAAGCTTTTCACCGAGTGCCTCTTCTCCGATCAGTCGAAAGCCCTGATTCACGTTTTCTTCGGCGAGCGTGAGGTAGCGAAGATTCCCGACATCCCCAAGGAAACTCTGGTACTCCCCGTGAACCGCATGGCCGTCGTCGGCTCCGGCACGATGGGCGGGGGGATCGCGATGGTGTTTGCGAACGCGGGCATTCCGGTGCTGCTTAAAGATGTGGATGAAGCCGCGCTCGAACTGGGCATGGGAAAAATCCGGAAGAACTATGCCAACTCGGTTCAGCGCGGGCGTTTCACCCAGGCATTTGTCGACGAACGCTTGCAGTTGATTACCCCGGTGATGAATTACGACGAATTCTCTCAGGTAGATATGGTGATAGAAGCGGTTTTCGAAGGCATGGCGCTGAAGAAAACCGTGTTTGCCGAACTGGACCGCGCCTGCCGTCCCGGCGCGATTCTGGCGAGCAACACCTCAACGCTCAATATTGATGAAATCGCTGCCGTCACGCCGCGCCCGGAAGCAGTGATCGGAACGCACTTCTTCAGTCCCGCCAATGTGATGCGTCTGCTCGAAATTGTGCGCGGCAAGAAAACCAGCAAAGAAGTGATTGCTACCTGCATGCAGCTATCGAAGAAGCTGGGCAAAATCGGAGTGCTGGTAGGGAACTGCCGCGGCTTCGTAGGCAACCGCATGTTCGGACCGTATCGCCGCGAGGCGCAGTTTCTTGTAGAGGAAGGCGCGGACATTGAAGCTGTCGATCAGGCGCTCGTCGATTTCGGCAATGCTATGGGTCCGCTGGCAACGGGCGATCTGGCAGGTCTCGACGTGGGCTGGCGCATTCGCAAAGAGTATCGCCATCTCGAAAAACCCGGCATCCGCCAGCCGTTCGCCGAAGACCGTCTTTGCGAAATGGGCCGCTTCGGCCAGAAAACAGGAAAGGGATGGTACCGCTACGACGAGAACCGGCGCGCGAACGCCGATCCCGAAGTAACGGTGCTGGTGCGGAAGTGGAGCGCGGAAGCGGGAATTCCGCAGCGGCAAATTTCCGCCGACGAAATCGTCGATCGCTGCATTTTCGCGCTGGTCAACGAAGGCGCGCGAATTCTCGAAGAGGGATACGCGCTGCGAGCCGTCGACATCGACATCATCTATATCAACGGTTATGGATTTCCTGCTCATCGCGGTGGCCCTATGTGGTATGCCGACACGGTTGGATTGCAAAAGGTCTATCAGCGCATTTGCGAATTTCACCAGCAGCAAGGAGAACTGTGGGCGCCGGCTCCTCTATTAAAGCGTCTTGCTGAAACTGGCAAGACATTTGCCGAGTTCGACAAGGAGCAAGTTGTGGCCGCGTAGCGGTGATCTGCAGGGGAGAGCGTGAGCCAAATCATTCTCGTGCGCCACGGGCAAGCGTCTTTTCTGGAGCGGGATTACGACAAGCTGTGCCCGAATGGCGAAGCGCAATCGCGGTTGCTGGGAGAATATTGGTCGCGGCGCGGCGTGATGTTCGGTGGCGTCTATTCAGGCCCGCGTGTGCGACAAACGGAGACAGCGCGGATCGTGGCGGAGTCGTATGGCAAAGCCGGAGCCGATTTTCCCGAGACAAAAGTCATGAGTGAATTCGACGAATATCAGGCCGAGGCGGTCTTGCGCGAATGCCTCCCGCAATTGCTGCTGCGAAATTCTGAAATCGAGGAATTGCACCGAGTATACAAAGCGTCGGCCGAATCCGGCGAGTCCAGCGACCTGCCGAAAAATGACCTGGCAGAAAGCGACCGGCGGGAAAAATTTCAAAAGCTGTTTGAGGCCGTCATTAGAAAGTGGGTGGCAGGAGAAGTCACAGCCCCCGGCCTCGAGTCGTGGTCCGACTTCTGTTTGCGGGTGCAGCGAGGCCTGGACCAAGTCGTGCGCGACACTCCACCAGCAGCGAGCGCTGCGGTCTTCACGTCGGCAGGAGCGATTGGCGCCGCCGTGCGCATGGCTCTGCATCTCTCTGCCGCCGACACACTGCAAATAACCTGGATGTCGCGCAACGCTTCGTTCACTGAGTTCCGCGCCTCGGGCGAGCGCTTCATCCTGAGCGCGTTCAACGCGCACCCGCATCTCGACGGCGATGGATTGCTGACGTACCGCTAGCCGATACAGGAATTGCGATTATGGTGGAGATTTGCGATCGAGCGGGAACGGTAAGAGCGGGCGAAGAGCTCGACATCTCCCGTCTGCAGCAATTTCTGTTCGAACACTTCGGAGACACTGGACCCGTATCTGTCGAGCAATTTCCCAGCGGCCATTCCAACCTGACCTACCTGCTTCGAATGGGTGACGGGCGATCAGGCAGCAGGGAACTCATCCTGCGACGTCCCCCCTTCGGCAGCAAGGTGCGATCCGCGCATGACATGGTGCGCGAGTATCGCGTGCTGTCGAAACTGCACACTGCCTATCCGGTCGCGCCAAAGGCCGTCCTCTATTGTGACGATCTTTCCATTTTGAGCTCGCCTTTTTATCTGATGGAGCCGATTCGAGGAATGATCATCCGCCGCAATCCCCCTCCGGGCGTGCCGTTTCCGCCGGAGACCGCGCGGCGCTTGAGCGAGGCGTTCATCGATAACCTCGCCCGCCTCCACCAACTGGACTACGCTGGGGTCGGCCTGGCTGATTTAGGCAAGCCTCAAGGCTATCTTGAGCGCCAGGTCAAAGGTTGGATCGAACGCTATCACAACTCAAAGATCCACGACTTGCCGGAGGTCGATCGCATCTCTCCGTGGCTCACCGAACGGATGCCGGTCAGCCACGACACGGCGCTGATCCACAATGACTACAAATATGACAACATTGTGCTCGATCCCGATGATGTCACGAAGATCGTGGGCGTGCTCGATTGGGAAATGTGCACCTTGGGCGATCCGCTGACCGATCTGGGGACGGCGCTCGCGTACTGGACCGATCCCCAAGATCCGGAAGACTTCCAGGACATTCGCAGCGCGCCAACCACCTTACCCGGTACGCTCACGCGCCGCCAACTGATCGAACGTTACGCAGGCGCGACCGGACGAGACCCTCGCGACATGGTTTTCTATCTCACGTTCGCCCGTTTCAAAGTTGCGGTAATTATTCAGCAGATCTACTACCGCTACGCTCAGGGATTGACGCAAGACGAGCGTTTCGCGGATCTCCCGAAGCGAATCCACGCTTTGCTTCGCGCCTCATGGCATTGCGCAGAAAGCGCGACGATATGATGGGAAGTTTACGGCGAAGTTCAGTTCGAATAATACCGAACCAGCCACTCGGCGACGCAGCACGGCTTGCCCGGAGGTTGAGTCGCATCGCCGTGGCTTTCGACGCGTACAAGGAATGTCGCGTCCACAAATCCCGGAGACTCCTTTGCCGACAGAAGAGTCACGCAAGCGCGCACCGGCGACCCGGCGCGAACGGGGGCAGGGAATCGAACCTTATTCAGACCATAGTTGATGCTCATCGCCAGGCCCGAGCGAATTTGGACCGCCTGTTTGATGAAGTGAGTCAACAGCGAGAGTGTCAGAAAGCCGTGCGCAATGGCGCCGCCAAAGGGCGATTCGCGGCGCGCGCGTTCCTCGTCAATGTGAATCCACTGGAAGTCCCCGGTTGCTTCCGCAAACTTCTGAATTCGATCCCCGCTGATAACAAACCAGTCGGTCGCGGGGAATTCGTGTCCCTCAAATTGTTTCAAAGATTTCAGATTCTCAATTTCGAAAGGCGGCATAGGAGCAATTCATGACCACACTAACAGATACCCCGCGCAAGACAACAAAAGGTATGGCGTTCTTAATCGAAGACTCAACACCCCAGGACATTTTCACTGCCGAGGATCTAACTGACGATCATCTCGCGGTTGGCCGCATGGTCGATGAGTTCTGGGCCAATGAAGTGGAACCGAACCTGCCTGCAATCCGCGAAAAGAAACCGGGCGTTGCCATGAGCGTGTTGCGGAAGTCAGTGGACCTTGGCCTGACAGCGATGACGATTCCGGAAGAATATGGCGGCATGGCCATGGATCTTCCGTCGCTGATGGTCACAGCCGAGCGCATGGGACGCGATGGCTCGTATGGAGGCTGGCACTCCGCCCACACCGGCATCGGCACGCTTCCTATCGTCTACTTTGGAAATGAGCAACAGAAACGAAAATATTTGCCGAAGCTGGCCAAGGTCGAGATGCTCGCCGCCTATGCGCTCACCGAACCGCTGGCCGGATCTGATGCGCTGGCGGCGCGTACGCGGGCCGACCTTGCGCCCGATGGCAAGCATTACATTTTGAACGGCCAGAAAATGTGGATCACCAACGGCGGAGCGGCCGACCTGTTCACCGTATTTGCGAAAGTCGGTGGAGAGAAGTTCACCGCGTTTCTGGTGGAACGAAATTTTCCCGGTGTGAGCAGCGGCGCTGAAGAGCACAAGATGGGCATCACCGGCAGTTCGACTACCGCCGTCTATCTCGACAACGTAGCCGTGCCCGTGGAGAACGTTCTCGGCGAAATTGGCCGCGGCCACGTAATCGCTTTCAACATCCTGAACATCGGCCGTCTGAAACTCGGCCCGGCTCTGGTCGGAGCCGCCAAGAACGTGCTCGCAATCAGTTTGAAGTATGCCAAGCAGCGTAAGGCCTTCGGCACGACGATCTCCGAATTCGGCGCGATCCAGCACAAGCTAGCCGAAATGGCGATCCGCATTTTCGTGACCGAGTCGATAGCGTGGCGAGTAGCAGGGCTTATCGAAAATCAAATGCATGGCCCGGCAACGCAATCCGCGAACGCTGCTCAAGAGCTCAAAGCAATCGAGGAATTCGCCGCCGAGTGCTCCATGGTCAAAGTTTACGCGGCCGAGATGCTCGACTATGTGGTCGACGAGGGAGTCCAGATTCATGGCGGCTACGGCTACCACCAGGACTACGCAGTCGAGCGCGCCTATCGCGACGCCCGCATCAACCGTCTCTTCGAGGGTACCAGTGAAATCAACCGCCTGGTGATCACCGGGATGCCCCTGAAGCGCGCCTCCCGTGGACTTCTTCCTCTATTCGAAGCCGCTCAAGCCGTCTTGCAAGAAACCGAGCGGCGAAGCGCGAATGCGACTCGCGAGTCGGCGAGAGTCGACGCGGAACTCGGCCTGGTTCACAACGCAAAAAAAATCGCCCTATTGACCCTCGGAGTGGCGCACGAGAAATATGCCGCGCAACTCGAACAACAGCAGGAGATCATCATGAACCTTTCCGACATCAGCATGGAAGTTTTCGCTATGGAGTCGGCGCTCTTGCGCAGCCGCAAGCTTGCCGCAGCCGGTGGCGGAGCCAACGCCGCCGATGCCTGTGCCGTCTACCTGCGCGACGCCATTGCCCGCATCGAACTTTCCTCAAGGACGGTGCTAAGCGCCTGCGCCCAAGGCGAAGAACTCCGGCGAAATCTCGTCCGCGTTCGCGAGTACGCGGATCACGATCCGGTGAATGCGATTGCGCTGCGACGCCAGATTGCCGGTCGGTTGCTGGCCAGCGAACGCTATACGGTCTGACGCCGATAAAAAACGAAGGAGAAGGTAAGAGCATGGCACTCACTAATCACAAATTTCTGCTGGCGGCGCGTCCAGTAGGCATGCCAAAGTCGAGCGACTGGACGTACGTGGAAGAGCCCGTCCCAGAGCCCAAAGATGGCGAACTGCTGGTCCAGGTTTTATACATCTCGCTCGATCCGGCAATGCGCATGTGGCTCAATGACGTGCGTTCGTATATTCCGCCGGTTGGGATCGGAGAGCTGATGCGGGCCTTGGCACTGGGGATCGTCACCGCATCCCGCAATCCCCACTTCGCAGTCGGCGATCACGTCTCCGGAACATTCGGCGTTCAGGAATACGCCCTGACCGACGGCAAGGGAGTGAGGAAGGTCGATCCGCGAATTGCTCCTTTGCCAAAATTCCTCAGCGTGCTTGGCATGACCGGCATGACAGCATATTTTGGCCTTCTCGACACCGGCCAGCCGCAAGCCGGCGATACGGTTGTAGTCTCTGCCGCGGCCGGAGCCGTTGGCGCGATCGTCGGACAAATCGCCAAGATCAAAAACTGCCGCGCTGTCGGAATTGCTGGCGGCCCAGATAAATGCCGCTACATCGTCGATGAATTGGGCTTTGACGCAGCCATCGACTACAAGTCTGAAAACGTGCGCAAGTCGCTTCGCGACCTTTGTCCCAAAGGCATTGACGTTTATTTCGACAACGTGGGCGGTACGATTCTCGAGGCCGCGCTCGCCAATCTGGCTCGCGGCGCCCGCATCGTCATCTGCGGAGCGATCTCGCAGTACTGCAGCACCGGTCCCACTACGGGACCGAGCAACTACATGTCGCTGCTGACAAATCGCGCCAGCATGAAAGGCATGCTGGTGATGGACTACTTTGATCGCTATCCACAAGCCGGAGCGGAAATGGCGGCATGGATGGCCGCTGGCAAGCTGAAGTCGCGCGAGGATATCGTTGAGGGCCTCGCAACTTTTCCCGAAACCCTGCTCAAGCTTTTCAAGGGCGAGAACTTCGGCAAACTGATGTTGAAGATCAAGTAACACTCGTTGTAGACGCAGCTAGCCACGTCTCAGCGGCATGATGCCCGCTGCGAGGGGATCAATGTCATTTGTCGAAAATCAAGGCACAAAGATTTACTGGGACGAGCAGGGTCAAGGAACGCCTCTCCTGCTGATCATGGGCCTCGGCTATGCCTCGGCCATGTGGCATCGCATACGTCCGGCGCTGTCGCAAAATTTCCGCACGATCGCCTTCGACAATCGAGGCGTTGGCTTAAGCGATGTCCCTCCGGGCCCTTATTCGATGACGTCGATGGCGTCGGACGCGGCCGCAGTTCTCGATGCATCTGGTATCATTCGCGCTCATGTGTTCGGCGTGTCCATGGGCGGAATGATTGCGCAGGAATTCGCGCTGCAATATCCGGAGAAGACCTGCTCCTTGATTCTGGGCTGCACCGCAGCCGGCGGACCAACGGCGGTGAAAGTGGAGAGCAAAGTCGCCGACGTGCTCCTGGCGCGAAATATGACGCCGGAACAAGCGCGCGAAGCCATTCTCCCTTACATCTACGACGCGGCCACGCCGCGAGAGAAAATCGACGAAGATAGCGCCGTGCGCCGGCGCTGGCTGCCAACTCCGGCGGGCTATCTCGCCCAACTACAGGCAGTTTTGCCGTTCGAAAGCTACAGCCGGCTCGATCGGATCACCGCGCCGACCCTGGTCATCCATGGAAAGTCTGACGCGCTTGTGCCGTGCGCCAACGGAGAGTTGATCGCAAATCGAATTCCTGGCGCAAAGCTGGTCCTGCTCGACCACGCAAGCCACTTGTTTCTGACCGACCAGACCGAAGCTGCCGGCGAGGCAATACTACAATTCCTTTGTTCAGACGTCGCTTCTTACCTTTCTTGCATTGCGAATGAGAAATCCAGCCAGGAGAAAGGTAATCGCGTGGAGTCGACGGAACGAAACCAGTCACAAAGCAACATTCCCGACAGGCATACATGATCATCAAAACAATTCATTTGATGAATTTAGCGAAGGCGGATACGCTCTCGCCCATCATGAGGAATCACCGCCCCGAAGCGGTAGGAGCGTGGGGAATTGTTCGCTCCTCATTTCAGCGGATCCAAACTAACACAGAAAAGCTCGTCGACACTGCGGCATGGCCTTGTTCGCAGTTTGCAACCTTCGCTGCTCAGGCAGGCAATTGCCGTTCTTTCCATCGCGAAACAAAGACTTGGTGAGGTGCAGGAAAATGGCTTTCGAACCGCGTAGTTCGAATTTTCGCTCGGTTTCACGCTACCGCGTCCATTCCTGGAGACGTGCATCTATCTTCTCCACCATGAGTTTCATCGCATGTGCCCTGGGGTGCTTCCTGTTAGCCAGCGTTGTGGCGCACGCGCAGGGCGTAGGCACTTCAGGAGAGGTTACCGGCACTGTAACCGATTCCTCCGGCGGCGTTGTGGTCAAAGCCACAGTCAATGTGGTCGATAGCCAGACTGGTCTCAAGCGCACGGCAACCACGAACGCCAACGGTCAATTCCGCGTTACAGGTTTATCGCCGGCCAATTACGACATCACTACGGAAATGCCCGGTTTTGCGACCGAAATTCGAAGACGCGTACCCGTCGCCATCGGCGAGACCGTGGTCACCGATTTCAAACTAAAACTCTCCAAGGTTGCAACCGTTATCGAGGTGACCGGCCAGCCGCCCATAGTGGAAACCGAGCGCGGGAGCCAGGCGGACACGATCTCACAACAGTACGTCGCTGACCTGCCGATTGACCGGCGCGACTATCTTACGTTTACCTTGCTCGCGCCCGGAGTCTCCGACGCCACCCGCTTGGCAGGCGACCAGGACTTCAGAGTCAAGCAAACGCCGCAGAGCGGGTTGTCTTTCTACGGCAGCAATGGACGAGGCAACAGCATTACCGTTGACGGTGGTGAGACCTCAGGCGACAGCGGCGGCGTTCGCCTGACCGTAAATCAGGATGATGTGCAGGAGTTCCAGATCAATCGCAGCAACTACGCCGCCGACCTGGGCAATGCCACCGGTGCGTCGATCAATATTGTCACTAAATCCGGCACCAACGACGTGCATGGCAGCGCCTATGGTTTCTTTCGCAACGATGCCATGGATGCCCGCGATCCATTCGCCTTCAGTTCGGCCCTCGCGCCTGACCCGACGTTCTCCAATTTCGATACCACTTCTGTTGGCGCTCCGATCAAGAATTCGCTCAGCCGCCAGCAGTATGGCGCTAACATCGGCTTCCCCATCCGGAAAGACAAAACTTTCCTGTTCGCTTCTTTCGAAGGTCTGCGTCAGAACTCGCAGAATTCCGTTCCCCTGCTGACCGACAGTTCGATTTTCGCTGGACCCTCCGCGAGCGCAACCACGAATCCATTTCCCGAGAGCGATCCGAGGTTCGCGCAACAGGCGATCATTTCCGCGCTTGCACAGTCGACAAATCCCACTCCCGTACCCTGTCTCCCCGGAGTTCCAAACTTGCCTCCGCCAGAGTGCGCCTTCGCTCTCGCCAGCATTTTGACGGTGAATCCAAATTCTGCCGGGAACCCGTTTGTCACCGCGGGCCAGGATGCGCTGAACGGCTACCTCGTGACGCAGTTTGAAACCGAGGGTGGAGTTTTCCCCTACGACACGCACGAATACCTGGCCTCAGGCCGCCTGGATCACCGCTTCGGCGTGAACGACGAGCTTGCCCTGACCTACCGCTATGGCCACGATCTAGAGGAGTCGCCGGATGTGCAGTCTCTGACCGCTTTCTCAGCTGGCAGTTCCACTCACACCTACGATAACAATCTGCAAGCCGCCTGGTATCACCAGTTCAGCGCAACCGCGCAGAATGAGGCGCGCGTGCAGTGGGATTACAACAGCTTCAACGTGATTCCCAACGAACCGGCGCAGGTGGGTCTGCAGATTCCCGGTTTCATCAACAACCTCGGAACCAACATTTTCCTGCCCAACATCACCATCCTGCGGCGCTACGAATTCGCGGACAATTTCACTCTGATCCGCGGCCACCACTCCTTTAAGTTCGGCGCCTACGAACTGCTCCGCGGCAATCACACCGAATCGCACACCTTTTTCCCGGGCCGTTTTGTGTTCGGTTCTCTGCCTGCCGGACTTGTTCTCAGCCCGCAACTCGCTGGCGCTACTCTCAACCCGCTGCAGGCCGCATCCTTGGGAGCGCCCGAGATTTACCAGCAGGGCTTCGGAGATCCAAACTACGGCAATTACACCCGGCCGCTGACGGCGTTCTACGCGCAAGATTCCTGGAATGTAGCGCGAGGCTTCACCTTGAACTACGGTCTGCGCTACGAACTGGACACGCAATTCGCCCCTTTGACTACGTACAAGAAAGATTTTGCTCCCCGCATTTCCTTCGCATGGGATCCGTTCTCCGATCACAAGACCGTCTTCCGCGGCGGCTACGGAATTTTCTACGGACCCGTGGACGTCCAGATTCCCGACGTCGACTTGAGTCTGGGTGTTGTGGGTAAGGGAAGATCGGCCGTCGAAAACAGCACATCAGCAGGTCAGGTGCCCAACGTCTCCGCGATCTGTGGAGTCTCGCAGTTCGGAACTCCAATCATTCCCGGTACGGGCTCTAACCCGTGCAACCGCGAAATTTCGATTTATGCGGATCCTCTCGGAGGTGTTTCCGCCTTGGGCATCGCTGGCTCGGCGACGATTTTCCAGACGCTCTTTGGGGAGGGATTAATTCAGTGCACCACCCCTGGGGCCGGGAATAATGCCTGCATCACGCCGGCTTCTGTCGCACCGCTAGGCATCGACGTAACCAATTCCGGTCCGCTCTCTCCCCTGCAAGTTCTCTTCGTAAATCAGCCCGGCTACCGTCCCCCGATAGCCCAGCAGGCTTCTTTCGGAATCGAACGCGAACTCGGGCCCGGCTTCTCGATCTCTCTGAGCGGCATCTATACCCACACCCAACACCTCCCGGTCGCGATCGATACCAATCTGCTGCCCGCGCCACTCACCACCGTGACTCTCGCGAATGGCCAGCAGGTTTCTTATCGCAACTGGAACACGACGGCCGCCGGAGCTGACCCTCTCGGAGGCGTCGAAGGCCTGCCTTGCGATACCCAACAATGTTTTATCAATCCGCTGATTGTGCAGAACAATCAATACACCTCTGGCGCCTACGCTCTTTACGAGGGTGGAATCGTGGAAGTCAAGAAGCGCTTCAGTGAGCACTTCACCCTGTTCGGTAATTACACCTTCAGCAAGGGCTTTGACACGGCCACCGATTACAACACCGACTACGGACCGCAGGATCCCACTGATCTGAATCTGGATCGCAGTCTCTCCGAATTCGATCAGCGGCATAAGCTGGTGATCGCGGCGGTGGTCGACAGCCCCTGGAGACAGAGCGCTCTCTCGGGTTTTCAGCTGGCGCCGATTTTCGAAGCCCACAGCGGACATCCTTTCAACTTGCTCGCCGGAGGAGAAGTCAACGGCGACAATCACACCACCAACGAACGTCCCATCGGAGCCCCGCGCGACACCGGACTCGGCCCTGACTATATCGACTTCGATATGCGACTGACCTGGCGGCATAAAGTGGGCGAGCGAGCGAACTTGCAATTTACGGCGGAAGGATTCAACCTCGCGAACCGCACAAATTTTGCCAGTGTAAACAACGAAGTCGGCCCTGTTTTCGGTTTTGAGCCAGGGTTCACATCGTTCACCGTGCACGGGATTAAACCGGGGACAGCCCTGACGGGCGGCGGAACGGCAACATCAAGTACGCCGTTGGCCTTCACCTCCGATTTCCCCAAGCGCCAGATCCAACTCGGCGTGCGCCTCTCGTTCTGACGGGGTCCGCGGTCGGTGTCGGTACAAAATGTTTCCTGTGGGACATTGTGTACGTGTTCTCGCGCCGCGACGCTGGACAATCCAATCGCCTTGGGACTTGTCGCGCGAACCCGGCTCTGTCGAGGTGCTGCTAACTCAATGATTCTGGTAGGCCACGGGCGAGATGTTTACTGACTGGTACTCATATTGCCTGCCTGCCAGAATCACGTCGCTTGGAAAATGTGACCTCGTTGTCCGTTCTTTGTTGGAACAAACCACATGCCATCCAGGACATTTAATCCAAGCCGCCGAACTGGATCACAGCCGTCAACCTTTTTGGAAAATAAGCCGTAACCATCTGCCCCCAGGATGCGTCCAAGTACCTATAAAGTCCGTCCATTCCGGCTTGCTATCGGGAGTATAATCACCGTAACCGACCGGGTTCCTGCGGGGTGTCCAATGTTGTATCGTAAATCGCTGATCTCCCTGACTTTGCCTGTTCTGCTGGGTTTGGCTGCGATGGCGCAGACGCAAACTTCCCAGGCTCCAGGCAGTGCTCCAACTTCCCAGCCCCAATCAACGCAGCCTCAAAGCACTCCGCCGGCCGTCCCGGCTGGTCAAACCACCGTGGGTCAAACGAACGCCAGTCAAACGACCACCGGTCAAACGCCCGTTCCGCCGAAGGATCCCGTACCGACTTCGACTCCGGCCCCAGACTCCACTGCAAGCGCCAACGGAGACGCAACCCCCAGCGGGCCGCCTCCCGTGCAAGAGCCTGACGCCAGCAAGGTGAAGCACGATGGCGGAGAAGACGATGTAGACGCCATCGGCAATCGCAACATCGGCGGACGTGGTCTGGGCAACTGGTACTCGCTCGAGAGCGAAATCAGAATGGGCAAGCAATACGCCATGCAGGTCGAGAGCACTGTGAAGCTCGTCCAGGACCCGGTGGTGACTGAGTACGTCAACCGTATCGGCCAGAATCTTGTGCGCAATTCCGATGCGAAAGTTCCGTTTACCATCAAAGTCATCGATTCCGATGAAGTGAACGCGTTCGCGCTTCCCGGTGGCTTCTTCTACGTCAACTCGGGGCTGATCCTGGCGGCTGACGAAGAGGCGGAACTCGCTGGCGTAATGGCACACGAAATTTCACACGTTGCCGCGCGCCACGGCACCCGGCAAATGACGCGCGCGCAATGGGCAAACATCGGTACGCTGCCGCTCGATCTTTATTGGCGGAGGCATCGGCTACGGAATCTACGAAGCAGCCGGCTTGGGCTTGCCGCTCACGTTCATGAAGTTCCAGCGGAATTTTGAAGCCGAAGCGGACTATCTCGGCTTGCAGTATATGTATAAGACAGGATACGATCCGCAGGCTTTCATCAGTTTCTTCGAAAAGATTCAGGCCAAAGAGAAGAAGAAACCGGGGACGATTGCCAAAGCCTTCGCCTCGCATCCGCAGACACCCGACCGCATAGCGGCCTCGCAAAAGGAAATCGCGACCATTCTTCCGGCGAAGGCTCAATACATCGTGACCACATCGGAGTTCGATGACGTAAAAGCGCGGCTCGCCACCATCGAAAACCGGCACAAGGTGGTGGACGAGAAGGAAGGCAACAAGCCCACTCTCCGCCGCACGACCGCCAGCGACAAGACCGGCACCGACAGCGGTAGTAACAGCGACGATGATCGTCCAACGTTAAAGCGGCGCGACGACAATCCCAACCAGACTCAACAGCAGTAGCAGGGAACATTCGGGACGAAAAGGAAACCGGCGGCTTGGCCGCCGGTTTTTATTTGATGTCGGCTCTAGCAGTGGAGCGCCGGGCGTCCCTGCCCGGCCACGATGCTGCCGAAAGTTTGAGAAAGACGGGCGAACGCCCATCTCGTCCGCGACTGCGTTACGAGACGCGACCGGCGTTACGAGCCCGCGGCTACCGATTTCACCGTGATCGTATTGCCTTCTACTTCGCCGGTTACCTTCGCCTTCGCTCCCGCCAGATCGTTCAGCTTGCTGAGCGCGGCTTCGTCTGAGGTCTCGAGCGTGTAGACCTTATCGCCAACCAGGAGCGCATACTTCGATCCATGGTTTACGCAGCCTCGCGTGCACGCCGCGGCGTTGCCGGGCATTTCATGTTTCGCTCCGCACATGGCGTCGCTGACTTCGCCGGTAAGGGTCTGGTTCTTCCCGGCTGCCAGCGCGGGCGCCGCCAGCAACGCCACCGACATCTGGATTCCAAGAACCGCAGCAGCAATTCGACTCACTTTCATTCCGCTTCCCTCTTCTGTGAAATGGTTAACACCAGAATCATTACCTTCAGGGTCACATGAATACTTTCTCTTGGCAAGTCGCTTCTGCCCTCATAAAACGCTACTGCTGCTTGAAATGAATCTCCACGTCCACGGTTTTGTCCTTGGCGTCCGGAGTCTCATGGACTGTCACACCCCACCGCACGCCACGGGGAAGAAGTTCCCCGGTGTCGCGCAGATATTTCTTGAGATAGTCGGCGTTGTAGGGCTGCCCCTGCCGCAATGTCCACGCCTCCTCCATCTGGGCTTTGGCCTGCGTATCGAGGCCTTCCACGTCAAACTCTCCCATCCTGTAGAGGTCGCCTTCGACGATATTCATGTCGTAATGCACAGTACTTTTTTCATCGTCGAACTTGGCCTCAGGCTTGATCTGGGCGGTCATGTATCCGCGGCTGCGATAGAACTTGGTCACAGCCTCGACTTCTTCGCTGAGAAGCACGGCATCGGCGGGTTGGCCGGTCGGCAGGTGGAGCAGCGGCGTAAGTTCGCTGGTCGAGATAGCCGAGTTGCCTTTCCAGGCGACCCCGGAGGTTGAATACACCTTCCCCGGCGTCACCGGAAGGATCGCATCCACCTGAATGTCGGCCGGCTCTTGCGCACCCGCCGTGGCAGGTTGAGGCACGACCCGAGCGTCGGATGGCCCAAACGCGGCCTTCAAATATCCGCGCCGCAGGTATACCGGCAGCAGGTCGAACTTGACGAGGGCGGCGAGACTCGAGCGCGCGTAGCTTCTCCCGATGGCGCGCTGTGCTGCAGTTGTCAGTAACGCGGATTGCTCGGGCGTAGCTCCCGGAAATTCGAATCCGTGAATGAATATGTTCACTTCGTCGTCCCGGCACGACACCGCGATCAGCGGCCCTCCGTTTTGGTCGCGTGCCTCGCCCAGACATTCGACGCGTCCCGGCAAATGCTTGTCGGCGAGAATGGCTTGCAACGCCTCGGACACGCGGTCGGAAAGATTGCCGCTGAGCGGCAGCATCCCCTTGAACAACGGAACCCGGCTCTGCAGAGCCGCAAGCAACTCATTATCGGTAAACCAGACAAAGTTTTCGAAATGCGCAGGAACCTGCTTGCTGCTATCGATATCGTCGAGTTGCAGCTCAAGTTTCAAGCCTGTGCCGCCCTTGGACGAATACGAATAGACAACGTTGCTGAACATCCCCGAATCGCCCAAGAGTTGCACTGCCTCTTTGAAATCGCCATCGGTCGCATCCTGGCCGATCTGCAGTCCGCTGGCGGCAAGAATTTCTTTGTCGGTATAGCGCGTCGTTCCCGTCACCTTCAGGGCTGTCAGTTTATTGATCGAGACCGGAGCCGATTTGCCGCCGGAGGGCTGCCTCTGAGCTGCGCCGAATGGAAGGATCAGGCAAAAGCAAAACGCGAAACCTGCGGCCGTCTTTCTCTGGCCCCGGATCATTTCGCGCGCTTCGCAATCCCAGTCGCCGGAAAATTCTTCTGCTTCAACGCAATCTCCATGAAGGCCTTGGCCGCCCGGCTGAGCGATTTGTCTTTGCGGAACACCAGCGCAAGATCGCGCCGAATCTGCGCGTCGGCGAAGGCGATCGCCACCAGCGCTTTGGCGCGGATGTCCTCTTCGATATTGGAGCGTGCGATAAATCCAACCCCGACATCGGCAGCTACAAAACGCTTCAACAGTTCGCTGGAATCGAGTTCCATGGCCAAACGCGGCTTCAAGTGATGATCATAGAACAGCGCGTCCAGGGCGTCACGGGTGTGGCCAGCCTTCGGCACCACGAGCGGATAGGCTGCAATCTCGGCCACCGTCGCGCTCTTCTTCGCAGCCAGTGTATGACGCGGAGCCGTGATGACAACCAGTTCATCGCGATGAATCATCTGCGCTTCCAGCCGGTTGTCGGTCACCGGCAGTGAAACTACGCCAAAATCCACCACATTCTCGATAATCGAGTCGAGAATCCTGGCATAGTCCGAGCGCCGGATGCTCACCGCAACATTAGGATAGTCGCGCTTGAATTGCGCAAACACCTCCGGCAAAATGTGCAGGCACGTGCCTTCATTAGCTCCCACAACAATTTCGCCGCGCGGCACGCGCTCGGTCTCGGCAATCTCGTTGAGGATGATCTTGCGCTGCTCGATCGTTTCCTCGGCATATTTGAAAAACAATTTGCCGGAAGCAGTCAGCGAAACGCGCCCTCCAGAGCGGTCAAGCAGGCGGGCGCCCACTTCTTCTTCGAGCGCTCGAATCTGGGATGATACAGCAGGCTGGGTGCGAAACCGCTTCTCCGCCGCGCGCGAGAAACTGGAGAGGCGCGCCACTTCCAGAAAGATTTCAAGCTGATCGAAGTCCATCGTTCTGACCCCAGACACTATAGCGAGCCGAGGGGATGGTGCAAGTCCGAGGAAGTTTTTGAAGCGAATTATCCCTAGGCAGGTAAGGCGACTGCAAAGGAATCAGCGTATTACAATGTTCAATTGCCACGCATTGGATCTTCCATCCAAGGAGCGCATCATGACAAAGATCAATTCGGAGCGAACGCTGATTTTAGCCTTCAGGAGCGTTCGCTCCGTCCGGATTGATCGACTGATTAAATACCTTACAGACACGAGAGACCGTCAAGCGGAAGCTGCCTCGACGAGCCTTGTGGGGCCTTCTTGAATCTACATCGCCGACACGAAGGCGCTTTGGCCCCGTCCAGTTCAGCGTGTTTCCTCATATGGCGAGGCCACCAACTTGCACAGACAATACGGTCTCCCATGAGCTTCTCGTGTCTTACGCAGTCAACGATCGCTTCGTTAGGACTCCGCGCTCCCCGGATGGGCCAGTTCCTAGACATAAGAATTCTTGCCGTTCAACGAGACTTGAATGCGCGCATAGAACTAGTGCGTAATTGTACTCGAACCGTCATCCCTGCGGCTAAAGTCGGTTCGTAGCAAGGCTGCTTCTTGGCCCGACTGAAGCTGTGCCTTACCAAATTACTCTATCGACTAGACGTTGATCACCGCCACCAGTTCTTTCACCGCAGCTGCGCTCTTATCGAGCGCCGCTTTCTCTTCCGGCTGTGAGCTTAATCTCGATAATCTGCTCAATCCCCTTGGCGCCGAGTTTCGCCGGCACGCCGACATAGAGTCCATGAATGCCATATTCGCCATTCAGATATGCGGCGCAGGGGAGAATCTTCTTCTTATCCTTGAGAATGGCCTCGACCATTTCCGTAGCAGCAGCCGACGGCGCGTAGTAAGCCGATCCGGTCTTGAGATACTTGACGATCTCGGCGCCGCCATCGCGTGTGCGCTGAACGATGCGCTCGACCGTGGCTTGGTCCATGAGCTCGGTGATCGGAATACCCGCAACCGTGGAGTAGCGCGGCAGCGGAACCATGGTATCGCCATGTCCGCCGAGGACGAAGGCGGTCACGTTCTCGACGCTGACTTTGAGTTCCTGCGCGATAAAAGTGCGGAAGCGGGCGGAGTCGAGCACGCCAGCCATGCCGATAACCCGCTCTCGCGGAAAGCCGCTGATCTTGTATGCGGCCTGCGCCATGGCATCCAGCGGGTTAGAGACGATGATGAGAATGCAGTTCGGCGAGTGCTGCACCACCTTGCCGACCACGTCGCTCATGATCTTGTAGTTCGTGTTGAGGAGATCGTCGCGGCTCATTCCCGGCTTGCGCGGAATGCCGGCGGTGATGACGACAATATCGGAGTTGGCCGTGTCGGCATAATCATTCGTGCCGATGATCGTGGAATCGCGCTTCTCGATGGGCATCGCCTCCAGCAGGTCGAGACCTTTGCCTTGCGGGACGCCTTCAATGATGTCGATCAGCACGACATCGGCAAGCTCTTTCGATGCGATCCAGTGCGCGGCCGTGGCGCCCACGTTTCCCGATCCAACAATCGTTACTTTGTTGCGCATGAAGTTTCCTTTCTAATTAAGCGGCAAGACAAATTTCCTGTAGAGACGCGGCTTGCCGCGTCTTGTTTCAGAGTAGCGACTCGCGGCGCGTTGGACAGCCGCAAGCAGAGACGGAGCAAGCCCCGTTGTTTGTCGTCACGCCGCGGCGACTGCCACTCTCATATTCTCAATCATGCAAGTGGCAAATTCGCTGGTCTTCACTTTGGTGGCGCCATCCATCAAGCGCTCGAAATCGTAAGTCACTTTTTTCTGTTCAATGGTGCGCTCCAGGCTCTGCTCGATCAGATCGGCAGCCTCGCCCCATCCGAGGATGCCGAAACATCATAACGCCCGACAGAATAACCGAGCCGGGGTTGATGACGTCCTTGTCCGCATACTTGGGAGCGGTTCCGTGCGTCGCTTCGAAGATCGCATAGCCGTCGCCGACGTTCGCTCCCGGCGCAATCCCAAGGCCGCCAACCTGCGCCGCGCAGGCATCGGAAATGTAGTCGCCGTTCAGATTGGGCGTGGCCAGCACGCTGTATTCATCGGCACGGGTCACAACCTGCTGGAAGATGGAGTCGGCGATGCGGTCGTTGATCATCAGCTTTTTCTTCCACGCGCCCTTGCCGTGCGTGGCATAGATCGAGTCGAGACAATCTTTCACTTCTTTATAAAGCGCCTGGCGAAAATCGTCGGTGGCGAACTCGAGGCCAGGTTCGATAAGATTCGCGTTCTCTTCGACGGTGAGATTGGGATTCTTATCTTTGTTGTCGATGATCCAGCTCTCACGCTCGGTGACCACCTTGTCGCGGAACTCTTCGGTTGCGAGTTCATATCCCCACTTGCGGAACGCGCCCTCGGTGAACTTCTGGATGTTGCCCTTGTGGACGAGCGTCACTGCTTTGTTCTTGTTTTCAAGAGCATGAAGAATGGCCATGCGCACCAGACGTTTTGTTCCGGTCACGGAAATCGGTTTGATGCCGACCCCGGAATCCAAGCGGATCTGCTTCTTGCCGCCCTTCAGCATGTCTTTGTTGAGGAACTCGATCAGCCGCGCACAATCCGCCGTGCCTTGTTCCCACTCGATGCCCATGTAAACGTCTTCTGTATTTTCGCGGAAGATAACAATGTTCATGCGTTCGGGATGCTTCACCGGCGAAGGCACGCCAGAATAATACTTCACCGGGCGCACGCAGCCATAGAGATCGAGGATCTGGCGCAAAGCGACATTGAGCGATCGGATGCCGCCTCCAACGGGCGTAGTCAGCGGGCCCTTGATGGCCACGCGAAATTCACGAATAGCGCTGATAGTGTCGTCCGGAAGCCAGTTCTGAAAACGAGCCTTAGCCTTCTCCCCGGCAAAGACTTCGTACCACGCCACCGAGCGCTCGCCGTGGTATGCCCTCTCGACCGCAGCATCGAAGACCCGGACGGACGCTTTCCAGATATCCCGCCCAGTGCCATCTCCTTCAATGAACGGGATCACTGGGTGATTGGGAACCTTGTATTCGCCGTTGCTGTACTCAATCTTCTCCCCGTTGGGTGGGAGAGGGACTCCGTTGTACGACGCCATTAACTGCCTCCAAAGCGTGGAAAAGTAGCCATCATTATAGATTGCGACAGATGAAAACGATGCCGGTAATCACAGCAGGATGCGAGCACTCGCACAGAATCCGTGACTTATCGCGCAGTCGATTGAGCGCAGTGCTTTCCCCTTACCCATCGGCGCGCCCCAATGGGGACAATCAAGAAGCGCAGATTGCGACTTCCCCAATCTCTACTTGTATCGACAAAGTAGATACAATAGAATATACAATGTATCCGTTGCTCTACCTGGAAAGGAGGTTCCCATGAAGACGCAGATGGTCAAATGGGGCAATAGTCTGGCGGTGCGCATTCCCAAGCCCGTGGTTGAAGAAGCCAAGTTAAAGGAAGGCGATTCGCTCGAGATCGAGGTGTCCGCTGAGGGCCGCGTCGAACTGCGGCGGCCTACCAGAATCCCCACGCTGGCACAACTTGTTTCCCAGATTACCGCCGAGAACCGCTACGCTGAGACCTCAACCGCGGCGGAAGTAGGGAAGGAAGTAGTTGAATGGTGACACGGTGAGTTCCTACGTTCCAGAGGCCGGGGATATTGCGATGATGGATTTCGATCCGCAAGTCGGTCGCGAACAAGCGAAACGACGACCCGCTTTGATCCTAACCGATCAGCGCTACAACCGTGCCAGTGGCTTAGCCGTTGTTTGTCCACTTACCAGCAAGCGCAAACCCTACCCATTCGCTCTGCCGATCACGGTTGACCAGGTGGAGGGAGCTGTTCTCGTGGATCACCTGAAGAGCATGGATTGGGCCGGTCGCAAACAAAATTCCACTCCAAAGCTGAGCCTGAACTAGTTAACAAGGTCCGCCAGTACATTGCGGTTCTGCTCGGACTTCGCTGACGCTGGTTCCGAGGCATCGTTCCCCGAACAAAAGAGGCCGGAAAATGGACCATGATGTATACTATACATCATGCGGAGAACGCAGTTATATCTCGACGACGATCTCTGGAATGCCCTTCATATGCGAGCCCGGCGCGAAGGAACAACCGTTTCCGATTTAGTGCGCCAAGCCGCGCGCGAGCGCTATCTCGGGAATTTGGATGAGCGTCGCAAGGCCATGGAGGGCATCGTCGGCATTTGGAAAGATCGTACCGACCTGCCCGATTCCACCGAGGAATACGTTCGCAGTCTGCGGCGTGACACTCGATTGGAAAGGCTCGAGAAGAGGTGAGCGTTCTGGTCGATTCCGACATCGTCATTGAAGTTTGTCGCGAGCGCGATATCGCCATCCATTCGCGATGGATGGAACTGGCGAGATCCGGTCGCGCAATCCTGTATTCGCCGGTAACGGCAGCGGAACTCTGGGGTGGAGTGCGACAGCGCGAGGGTGAGGCGCTAACGAACTTTTTCCGCACCCTTCTTTGTGTCCCGATCGACTACGAGACCGGCCGCCAAGCCGGCGACTATCTCCGTCAATATCGCAAGAGTCACGGCCTGCAAATGAGCGACGCGCTAATCGCGGCTGCCGCAGTCATGAATCGTGCCGAACTCTGGACTCGCAACCGCAAGCACTATCCCATGAAAGAGTTGTCGTTCTACTAGAGCGCACTCGCGTCTCCGGTTTGCTTTGCAGACGGTCCCGATGGTAAAACCCTCCCAAGGTTTCCCTTCGTGAAAAAAGCCGGCATTGTTTTACTATGCGCCTTCTCCTCGTTGCTTATCGTCTTCGTCGTCGTCCGCGCCGCTGACCGCTCCCGCCGCATCAATCTTCCGACAAGCAAGACTCTCACCCTCCCCGTCCCCGGCTATCTCGCCCGCACCAACAGCTTTCCCGCAACCATCGCTCTCAGCCCCAATGGCCGCTACGCCGCGCTCCTCAACCAGGGATACGGAACGCAGGAGAGTGGCGCGCGCCAATCGATCGCCATTCTCGATCTCAGCAACAATCAGCTCCACGATTTTCCCGACGACCGCCTGAGCGACGACTATTCCACGCAGCAAAGTTATTTCATCGGCCTCGCCTTTTCGAGCGATGGGAGGCATATCTACGCCTCGATGGGCTCGATCACCGATCCCACCGGCGAGAAGCCAAAGAGCACCGGCAATGGCATCGCAATCTACAAATTTGCCGACGGACAAATTACGCCCGAACGCTTCATCAAGATCCCTCCACAGCCCATAGCCCAAGGCAAAGAAGTTGCATTCGGCGACCGCAAAACGCCAGCCGGAACCGCGCTCCCATATCCGGCGGGTTTCGCGGTTTTGGCGGGAGCAAACGGCGATCGCCTGCTCATCGCGAATAATCTCTCGGACAATGCCATCGTTCTCGACGTCAACTCCGGCAACATCACGGAGTCGTTCGACCTCAGCCGCAGCCGCTATATTCCTGAAGCGTATCCATACACGGTAATTGCCAACAGGGCAGGGACCAGAGCCTGGGTCAGCCTGTGGAACACAGCAGCGCTCGCCGAATTGAACCTTGAGACCGGCAATGTGGCTCGATGGATCGAGCTATCGCAACCCAACGACCGCATCTCACCTGGACCACATCCCACAGCGATGGTTCTCAGCCCCCACGAAGACGCGCTGTATGTAGCGATGGCAAATGCCGACGGGGTTGCTGCGGTGGATTTGAGAGTCGGGGCTCCGTTGCGCCGTTATCGTACTAATTTTGGCGAGCACGGAACTGGTGGTTCGGTTCCATTGGCCATCGCCGTCTCCGCGGATGGAAAGCATCTTTACGCAGCGGCCGCCTCTCTGGATGCTGTTGAAGTTTTCGAAGCCAAGTATGACGAACACCCGTCCGATGCGACCGTCACCGAGTCTCCCCGCGGTTTCATCCCCACCGAGTGGTATCCCAGCGCACTCGCCATCGCCGGCAACGACTTGCTCATAGCCACCGCCAAAGGAGAAGGCAGCGGCCCTAACAACATGATGGGCACGCTTAAAGGCGAGCGCAAAAGAAAAGAACACCCCTACATCCCAACTCTGATCGGAGGCTCGATCCAGCGCATAAGCCTCTCTGATATCGACAAGAACTTAGCCGCTTACACGCGCCAGGTCGAAGACGACAATCTCGTCCGCTCCGATGGCGGCAAGTTCGAGTTCGCCGGTAACAAGAATCCCATCCGCCACATCATCTACGTGCTGAAAGAAAACCGCACCTACGATCAGATTCTTAGGCGATCTGCCCGCAGGCGACGGCGACCCGTCGCTCACTATGTATGGCAAAGACATCACGCCCAACGAGCACAAACTCGCCCTCCAATTCGGAGTGCTCGACAACTTCTACGACAGCGGAGAAGTTTCCGGCGACGGCCACATCTGGTCCACCGCTGCCACAACGTCCGACTACAACGAGAAGATGTGGCCGATAGCTTATCGCAGCAAAGAGCGTACCTACGATTCCGGAGGCACGGTGGCTGACGAATACCCGCTTGAGCAGGGCATCCCCGACGTCGACGACCCAGCCACCGGCTTCCTCTGGGATAACCTCGCCCGCCGCGGCCTCTCCTATCGCATCTACGGAGAATTCATCGCTGCCGTCTGGTGCAAGAACGAAAAAGTCAATTCGCCGATGGAAGGCACGCCCTCTCCGAGCTCTGCAACGTGTCCTAAACCCGAAATCAGAAAAGGCGATCCGCTTCCGCAGAATGTTGGCAATCCGCCCGGCGGCCCCAGTCCCTGGCCATGGGCGATTCCACAGATGAAGCGCATGCGTCCGACGAAAGCCGCGCTGCGCGATCACTACGATCCTCTGTTCCCGGACTTTGAAACCAGCTATCCCGACCAACTCCGCGCCGACGAATTCCTCCGTGAGTTCGACGGGTTCGTAAAGGCGAAAGCAACCGGCGCAGGAGGAGACGCGGCAAAAGAACTTCCGCAATTTATTCTGCTCTACCTGCCCGATGATCACACCGGAGGCACCACTCCCGGCAAGCCGACCCCGCGGGCCTCTGTAGCTGACAACGATCTAGCCGTCGGCCGAGTAGTCGATGCCGTTTCGCACAGCCCTTACTGGGACGACACCGCAATTTTTGTCATCGAAGATGATGCTCAGGATGGCGCCGACCACGTCGACGCACACCGCTCCATCGCCTTGGTCATAAGCAAATATTCGCCGCGCACGCCGCAGCCCTTTGTCGACCATAATTTCTACACCACGGTCAGCATGGTTCACAGCATGGAAACTCTGCTCGGCCTGCCGCCGATGAACCTCTTCGACGCCCACGCGCCGCTGATGGCGCCGCTATTCTCCGGCCCGGGAACGCAACCTCCCTATCAGGTCGACGATCAAAACCTGCGCAACGGACTCATCTACAAAATGAACGAAAAAAATGCCGCAGGAGCAAAAGAATCCTCGCAGATGAATTTCTCGAGACCAGATGCGAACGATGCCAAAAAACTAAATGCAATCCTATGGCAGGACGCAAGAGGCAACGCCCCAATGCCGACCACAGCAAAATAACCGGCGACCCTAAGCAAATCACGTAGTGACAGCCGCCCCCGGCTGTCCAGCGGAGCGCAGCTCCGCGCCGATCCGCCGACTAAAGTAAAATCTGCAAGTGGACTCTCCCATCCAGTGCACCAACCTGCGCAAGACCTACGACGGAAAAGTCGAAGCCGTGCGCGGCCTGAGCCTCCAGATCGAAGCCGGCCAATGCTTCGGGCTTCTGGGCCCCAACGGAGCGGGGAAGACCACGACCATAGAAATCCTCGAAGGCCTCCTGCCGCCAACCTCCGGCGAAGTCCGCATCTTCGGACACACGTGGAACGACAACCCTCGCCAGTTGCGCGAATGGATCGGCATTTCGCTCCAGGAAACGCGCCTGTCAGAAAAGCTGAACGTCCGCGAAACTATCGAACTATTCGCGAGCTTCTACACTGAACCGCGCCCAGCCGACGCGGTTCTTGAAGAACTCGAACTCGCCGAAAAATCCGAGGCATGGGTGGGCAAGCTTTCCGGCGGCCAGAAGCAACGCTTGGCCGTCGCCACCGCGCTCGTAGGCAATCCGCGCATTCTCTTTCTCGATGAACCCACCACCGGACTCGATCCCCAAAGCCGCCGCCAGCTCTGGGAAATTATTCGCGCCTTCCAGAAAAAAGGTGGCACCGTCCTGCTGACCACGCATTACATGGATGAGGCCGAGCGCCTCTGCGACCGCCTCGCCATAGTCGATCACGGCGAAATCATCGCCCAAGGCACTCCCTCGGATTTGATTGACCGCCTCGGTGGCCATCACGTAGTTGAGTTCCAGGTGAGTAAAGGCGTCGACGGAAATTCACACGAAGACAAAGACCACAGCGATGACGACATCAAACGCTGGCGACCGCTGCCCAGCGTAGAGTCCGTCCGCCGCGAAGATACGACCGTCTGCCTAAGTGTCCGCGAGCCGCACCTCACCATCCCCGCGCTGCTGGACGCGGTAGCCAGCCAGGGCCATCGACTCGAACACCTGAGCACGCGCCAGGCCAGCCTCGAAGACGTCTTCGTGCAACTAACCGGCCGCCACCTGCGGGAAGACTAAGACTAATGGCCACCACAGAAACCAACGCGCCCATCATCGATGCCGAAAAAAACGAGCGGCGGCAGCCTGTACCGGCGCCCCGTCGCAATGGCCGCTGGTCCGGATACCGTCACCTGCTCTGGGTGCGCCTGCTTGAACTCAAGCGCGAGCCTGAAGTTGTCTTCTGGGTCTTCGTTTTCCCGTTGCTGCTGGCGGCAGGCCTCGGCATAGCCTTTCGCAATAAGCCCGCGGACATCACCTATGTGGCAGTGATCGACAACGCAGGCGCGCAAAAGACGCTTGCCATGCTGCAGAGCGCGCCAGATAAGAGTGACCAGAACGATAAGAAATCCGCGATCCGAGCCGCCATTCTCGATCGCGAATCCGCTCTCAAGGCCTTCCACTTCGGCAAGTATGACTTGGCTGTCGAGTCCCACCCCGACGGCAGTTACACCTATTACTACGATCCCGCCCGCCCGGAGAGCGTCCTTTCCCGCGCCGAAATCGATGCCAAACTCCAATCCGCCGCCGGACGCAAAGATGTGGTCAACACGTCTTCTGAGTCGTCCACCGAACCCGGCTCGCGTTACATCGACTTTTTGATCCCCGGCCTGCTGGGCATGAACTTGATGAACTCCGGCATGTGGGGAGTAGGTTTTGCCGTGGTAGAGATGCGCCAGCGCAAATTGCTGAAGCGCTTCGTGGCCACGCCCATGCGGCGCAGCGATTTCCTTCTGGCTCTGCTCAGCAGCCGCCTGGTGTTGATGGTGATCGAGGTAGGCTTGCTCTTAGGCTTCGGAGTGCTCGTCTTTCACATGCGCATACAGGGATCGATCCTCTCTGTAATCCTGCTGGGATCGATCGGAGCCGTAGCCTTCGGCGGCGTAGGCCTCTTGACTGCCTGCCGCGCGCAGAAAATCGAAAGCGTCTCCGGCCTCATCAACGTTGTCATGATGCCAATGTGGATCTTCTCCGGCGTCTTCTTTTCCTACCACAAATTTCCCGCGATGGCCCAACCCTTCATCAAAGCGCTTCCGCTCACCGCGCTCAACGACGCGCTGCGATCCACGATCATCGAAGGCGCAAGCCTGACCTCGCAATCCGGCCGCCTGCTCGTGCTCGCAGTATGGGGAGGACTATCGTTCATCCTGGCCCTCCGTTGGTTCCGCTGGACGTAGAAGAGATGCACCCGCCAACTCTCAGCTCATCAAACTTTGTCTTCCTGAGCGCGGAGTCGAAGGACCCCTAGGTTCTCATCAAACGACGGGCAGATGGGGTCTTGGTCGACCAATACGGGCCGCCTTTGCAAAATATTTGTCCTCTCCCCCTCGCCAGTAGCCTCTATCCCTCATCCCGCATTATGATAGAGGTATGTTTGGCGTTTCAGGCGAGATGATCTTTCTCTTCCTTCTGGTGCTGATCCTTTTCGGCCCCAAGAAGATGCCGGAGATCGGTCGCCAGGTCGCGCGCCTGCTCAACGAGTTCCGGCGCGCCTCCAACGAATTCCGCTCGCAGATCGAGTCCGAGGTCAACTCCCTGGATATGGGTAAACCCGCTGCCAGTGGCCCCCGGCAGCAATTACTGCCCTCTCTTCAGGCTCCGCTCGGATCGCTGGCCAACCGCATCTTCAATCCGCCGTCTGCCGAAAGGTTGGAGGCCGTCGCAGAGGCCAATGCCGAGGCCGAGGCCGTTAAAGCCGCCGCCGCAGAATCCGTTGCCGAAAATTCCGCCGTAGAGACGGGGCTTGCCCCGTCTAACGCAGCTACAGGCTCGTTAGCGTTGACGATTCCGAGGGTTGCCGCTCCGAAAGCAGCGCCCGATGCCTGAAGCGGCCGCCTCCTCATCCCTTTCCGTCAAGGATAACGACAAGGACAAGGACAACGATAAAGATCAGATGCCCAGCATGGGCTTCCTCGATCATCTCGAGGAACTCCGCAAGCGCATCGTTTATTCCGTCATCGCCATCGCCATCGGTTTCTTCGCCTGCTGGGGATACGCCGAGCGTATCTACGGAGTCATGCAGCGTCCTATCATGGACGCGCTCGCGCGAATACATCTTTCGGCCAAGCTCGTCTACGTCAATCCCACCGAGCCTTTCAATCTCTATCTAAAAGTCGGGATGATGGCCGGCTTGTTCGTCAGCCTCGCCCTTCGTGCTCTATCAGCTCTGGTGCTTCATTTCGCCCGGCCTCTACCGCCACGAGAAGCGCTACGTCCTCCCCTTCATGGTCTCGACCATCGGCCTGTTTCATCGCCGGCGGATATTTCGGCTATAGAGTCGTCATCCCCAGGCGCTGGTCTTCCTGATCGGCTACGGCAAAGATTTCCAGCCGATGATCACGCTCAGCGAATACAGTTCGCTGTTTCTCACGCTCATCGTCGGCATGGGAATGATTTTCGAAATGCCGATCCTGGTATTTTTTCTGGCGCTCATGGGCATAGTCAGCGCCGGCTGGATGTGGCACAACATCCGTTATTCGGTCCTCGGCATTTTTGTGTTGGCTGCAATCGTCTCGCCCACTCCCGATATCCTGAACATGTGTATTTTCGCCGCTCCCATGATTGGCCTGTACGTCCTAAGCACGGCCATAGCCTGGATGGTGCATCCCAATCAGCGCAAGAAGCGCGCAGAGAAAAAGAACTAGTAACAGGTTCCGGAGATCACAGCGAAGAACATGAAACGACTAAGACGTACAAAGCCACACAAAGAAACATCTGGCAAAGGGCCTTCGTGCCCCTTCGTGTCCTTGGTGGTTCAAGCTCTTTGCCGCCCTGTCACTGGCCATAGTGCTGGCAAGCACGGTAGCCTGCGCAAAAGGAACCTCGGCCGCCGCCTCAACCAGCGCCGCCCCAAGCTCCGAGCCAACCACTGCGACCCGAATCCGCGCTGCGCGCACCCGACAACACCCCGCTCCCCCACATCGATGCCAAACGCGCCTTCGAATACACGCGCGAAGTCACCGCCTTCGGCACGCGCTACATGGGCAGCGAGAATCATAAAAAGCTCGAGCGCTACATCATCGACCATCTAAAAGCCGACCATCTCAATGCAGATGACATAGAAGACGACGCCTTTACCTCCGACACCGTGGAAGGGAAGTTCCCCGTCCGCAACATCATCGCGAAATTTCCCGGCACAAAAGAGGGAATCATCGTCATCCTCGGCCACTACGACACGGTCTATCCCCTGCGCAACGCAGGATTCGTAGGCGCCAACGATGGCGGCTCTTCCACCGCTATCCTGCTGGAATTCGCCAATCAACTACGCCCCGCATCCGGCAAAAAGCGCGATGGCTACAGCGTCTGGCTCGTCTGGACCGACGGCGAAGAAGCTGTCAAGACCTGGACCGCCACCGACAGCCTCTACGGTACCCGCCATCTGGCCGAGAAGTGGGAGAAAGACGGCACCCTAAAGCAAATCAAAGCGCTAATGGTAATGGACATGATCGGCGATGCCGACCTCAACATCGACCGCGACAGCAATAGCACGCCCTGGTTGCTCGATCTGATTTACGCCGCCGCCCAGCGCGGTGGTTATCAGTCCCACTTCTACGCCCGCCAAGGCCCCATCGAAGACGACCACCTGCCCTTCGTCAAACGCGGCGTCCCCAGCGCGGACGTGATCGATCTCGACTACGGCTACAACAACGTCTTCCACCACACCGCGCAAGACACCATGGACAAGCTAAGCCCCAAGAGCCTGCAAATCGTAGGCGACACAATCATGGAAACCATCCACATGCTGGACCAGCGCTAGCCGCGTGCCCTCTAAAAAGTTGTCATCCTGAGCGCGCGAAGTGTCCTCGCGAGCGCATCTCCGTTGAGTGAGCTCGATCGTGCAGAGCTAGACGATCCAGCTCCGCTCCTGCTAAAATCTCTCAGCGCCCGTGAAAGGCGACTCTGATCGGCTCCAGCAGCCGTGAGCGCGTGGTGATTTCCGCCTTGCTGCAAAAAATATTTCCAGCGATCTTTCTATTCGCATCCATAGTTCTGGCCAGCGCGCAAGCGCCCAGCGCTCCCGGCAAGCCGCTTCCGCCCGGACCGATGCAAGCCAAAGTGAAAGCCGAGTGCACCCATTGCCACAACACCAGCCGCATCACCGAGAAGCACCTCACCCGCCAGGGATGGGCCGTCGAACTCGACAAAATGGAAGGCCTGGGCGCCGTCATCCCCGACGAAGATCGGGCCGCGCTACTCAGTTATTTGACCAAGAACTTCGGCCCAGAAAAAGGCGCGCTGCCGAAAAAGTCCGGAGCCGCAGCGAATTAGTCGTCTCGTGTGGTGACGGGGCTCTGCCCCGTCCGAGCCGAGCCGCGCGCCAAATTGTGCCCCAGAGCCGGCCGATACCAGACTTAAAGTAATGGTTTAAGTCGCCACTTCTGGCCCTTTTTCCTCTCCCGCCGCCTGTCTCTCCGGTCGCAGCAGCGGAAACAGAATCACATCCCGAATCGTATGCGAGTCGGTGAACAACATGGCCAGCCGATCCACTCCCACGCCCACCCCTCCCGCCGGAGGCATGCCATAACTCAGCGCGTTGATGTAAGAAAGATCCATCTGATGCGCCTCTTCGTCTCCTCGTTCCCGCTCTTTTAATTGCGCCTCAAATCGCTGCCGCTGATCTTCAGGATCGTTCAGTTCGCTGAACCCGTTGGCGATTTCCATCTTCCCGGCAAAGATTTCAAAGCGCTCCGTCCAGTCCGGCTCATCCGGCTTCTGCTTCGACAGCGGCGACACCGCGGTAGGGAACTCATAAATGATCGTCGGCTGCATCAGGTGCTCTTCCGCGATCGCCTCAAAAATCGCGGCGATCGTTTTGCCCACGGGCGCCGCTGCATCATACGACAGACCAATTCCCGCCGCGCGCACCCGCTCCACCAGCGCTTGCACCGATTCCCGCCCCGCGAAATCGCTGCGCTCGGGCTTGGCCCCGGCGGCCTCAGGCCAAAAATGCACAATCGCCTCCCGCATAGTCATCCGCCGCCAATTACCATGCGACCAGTCAATCTCATGCTCGCCCCACTTCGTCTTCATCCCTCCAGTTACGTCTTTCACCGCCTGCTCAATCGACCCCTGCGTAGTGTCCAGAATCCCCAGATAATCCGTGTAAGCCTGATACGCCTCGAGCATAGTGAACTCCGGATTCCATCTCCACCCCAGCCCCTCATTGCGAAAATTGCGGTTGATCTCATACACGCGATCAAACCCGCCCACCGTCAGCCGCTTCAAATAAAGCTCCGGAGCGATCCTCAGAAACAGATCCATATCGAGCGTGTTGTGATGCGTCTTAAACGGCCGCGCCACCGCCCCGCCCGCAATCGGATGCATCATCGGCGTCTCGACTTCCATGAATCCCTGCCCATCAAAATACCGCCGCAGCGATTGCACCAGCTTGCTGCGCTTCAAAAACACCTCGCGCACCTCCGGATTCATCACCAGATCGAGATAACGCTGCCGGTAGCGCAATTCGACGTCCGTCAGCCCGTGAAATTTCTCCGGCAGCGGCAGCAGGTCCTTAGAAAGAAAAGTCAATTCCTCCGCATGAATGCTGAGTTCGCCCGTGCGCGTGCGAAACACATATCCGCGGACTCCTATGTGATCGCCCAGGTCCAGCAGCTTCCAAAGCTCGTACCCCGCATCGCCGATCGCATCCTTCTTGACGTAGATCTGCAGCCGCTGCCCATCCTGCTGCAGGTGCGCGAAGCCGGCCTTCCCCATCAGCCGAATCGCCATGATGCGTCCCGCAACCCGCACCGTAACCCGCGGAGATTCCAACTCCTCCGCCGTCTGTCCGCCATACTCCGCCAGAATCTGCCGCACAGTATGGCTATAGTTAAACTTCCGCGGATAAGCCGGATGCCCGAGAGCCTCAATCTTCTTCAGCTTCTCGCGCCGAATTTCATATATGTCTTCGTCGAGTGCCAATGTGTGTCCTTAAATGTGTGTCCTTAGAAGAGCTGTCCTCAGCCCAGCAAAAAGTTAAAGTCTGGAAGCAGCGATTATAACGAACCGCGTAGCGGCGGACACATTCGTCCGCCCGCTTCTCTCAACGAATTCGGAACCTATCTACAGAGCGTGTCATCAGAGCGTGTCACCCTGAGCGTAGCGGAGACTTCACGAAGTGAAGTCCCCGCGGAGTCGAAGAACCCCTACACCCTTCTCCCGGAGTCGGAATGCGTGATGGAGTTCTCCCCGAGCGCCCGATCTTCAGCGCACAGACGGCGACGAATCCTTCGCCATAAACACGCCGCGGAATCAGCGTCCTTAACTGTGGGCAGAGAAAAAAAAGAGAGTGCCCCACCTTTCGCGCTTTTCGAAAGGTGGGACGCCGAACTGTCAGCGGCCAGAGGCTTCGGTTTTTGCCGACGGTCGAAACTTCAAAACTTTCGCCCTCCTCCGACTGCCGGTTCCGGCCACACGCCCAGTTGAATCACCATGTTACGATGTGATTTGACTAGGGCGAGCTTGCTTGCCATGAGGGTGACGAAATGCTCAGCAAATTGAGTGTAGAGAATTTTCGGAGCATCCAGAAGTGCGACGTGGACCTGGCTCCGATAACCGTTTTTTTTGGACCGACATCCGCTGGCAAATCGACACTTTTCTATTCTCTGCTCGTCCTTCGAAATTTCGTCCTAACCCCCAACACAGCTTTGGATGGGTTGTTTAATTTGGGTTTCCAAAATCTTGGGGGATTCGAAGCGTGTATTTTTGATCATGCGATCTCAAAGACCATCAATGTCGCGGCCCACTTCGCGAATCGCAGCTACGGCGTAAATTTGGGTAAGCAGTCCGCGGTTATCGCAGCGCGAAGCGAAGTTATAGAAATGCAGGCCACAGTGCCAATCCCTTACGCTGCCAATCAATCTTTTGCATCAACGTACTCCGAGAATGACGAGGAATTTGCTATCAACACAAACGGGTTTGCCTCTACCGTGAGCGCGAAATCAGGCACGCCAGAGGCCCAAGCGAAAGCAGTCAGCATCGCAGAAGCTCTAAATTTTCCGGTAGAGGCAATCAAGAAAGTCGATGTGTGCCCTCATCGCCGAGGATTCTTCAAACCGACCTACTCTCCCACTCCTCTCACTCCGACGCCAACAAGCGAGGACGAAGTTGCGACATTAATCATCAACGACCAGAACGCTCCCCCTCGTATTTCGATTGACACCGCCGAGATCTTCGACCGTGATTTCCGGACATACACCGCCCCCGGCACGGCTACGACTTTCTTGCAGACAACTGAACAAACCGGAGCGCGTATTCCGGGGTTATTGGTAAACGACGGCTTCGGCGTGAACCAGGTTGTCTATATGCTGGCGAAGATTCACAGGCAGGATGTAGAAACTGTGCTCATTGAAGAACCGGAAATACATCTACATCCGACTATCATTCGACGGTTTGCTCGAGTTCTGGCTCGTCTCGCAACTGAGGAGAACAAACAACTACTTTTCACGACACACAGCGAACAGTTCCTTTTATCTTTATTGGCCTGCGTGAAGGAAAAGCTACTGAGGCCTGACCAGTTGCGGTGCTATCACGTTACACGGGAACGAAAGCGCACGGACTTTAACCCGGAGCCGGTGACCGAAGACGGGCAGATTTCGGGTGGCCTGTCTTCCTTCATGGAAGGCGAGCTTCAGGACATAAAGTCCTTTCTCTCGGTTCATGAATAACTAAAACGTGGCGGTCTTTGTCATCAACGAGTGGCTGTGGGCCGACCTGTCGGGGAGCAACGGCAGAGACAATCAGCTCCAAGCCGCCAGCCTAATCGACAACCTCGTTGTGTCCGACCATCGGATCGTAATCATTGAGGGGAGCTCGTTCGACCAAAAGGCGTGGAACCTATGTCGGAACATCAACAATTTGATAGTTCAACGCCTTGCGGGATTCTACGTGAGCGCTGTTCGCCAGAACTCCGACCGATGTCAAATCCTGAAGCCCGAGGCGATCGCCGACCTGCCTAACGAACTTGCCTACGCGACAAAACAGGACGATCACTATTTGATCCAAGCTCTGCTGACGGTGACGGGGGCCATACTTGTCACGACGGACAATCCTCTTCGAGAGACGCTTGGCAGGGCCAGACTGAATTGCATTTCCCGAGAGGAATTCCTGAGAGACTACTTCTGAAACAAAGTAAGTGGGGTGCCACAGCGGACAACTGTCCGTGCCACCCACTCACCAGATGAAGGATGCTCCGCGAGTTTTTGTGGGAGCATCTTTGAATTTTGTCATTACACAATCCCCGATTTTCATTGACCCCCAACCCCACCGAATGCGACAATAAGAACTGATTGGGGCAGCGAGAAGTGTGCCGGTCTCCCAAGACGGCCTTCGAAGCTGCCCCAAAGCCATTTTCAGCGCAGTTTCGGAGCTAACTACTTATTCCGTAATATTTTACATATAAGTAATTTAAACTCAAAGATTTGGCGGAGTTTTCCCGCTAAATCAATGATTCTAATAGATCAGAAAAATAAAAAAATCGCGGCGGAAGCACCACTTGCCAGGGTATGGAGCAAGTTGACAGCATAAGTCGTTATTATTGAATACTTTGCCCGAACACACCCGCTAACTCTATGATTCCAATAGGGCAAGGTCGACAACATTCAAGCTAAGTCGTTGATTATTGAATACTTTACAGTGATGTCTTTTAGATTGAATACTTTGCAGGAAAACAGGGGGAGGGGGGAGGGGTACCTGATGCCGCCCACCTGGCCAGATCTCCGATGCGCCGCATCCAGTTCATCGAACTCCACGAGCAGCCATGGGCTCCGCCCGCCCTCAGAGATGGACTCACCGATGCGCTTCAGTTTGGATTCGATCTCTTGGGCGTGTACGCGTCCATCATCCCATTGCTGGAAAGCGCGCTTGACGCAACCCGAAGCCGCACTGACTCACACCCGTCAGAACGCCGTCGATCAATCGTCGATCTCTGTTCCGGCGGTGCCGGACCCTGGTTGCATCTTTCTCGAAGATTGAAACCCAGAGCAATCGAAAGCGAAACGCCGGAAGCTGACATTAAAATTTCGCTGACCGACAAATATCCCAACCTGCGAGCATTCGAAAACATCAGAGCGATTTCAGATGATCGCCTCACTTTCCACCCGGATTCTGTGGACGCGATGAAAGTTCCCAGCGACTTAAAAGGCCTGCGAACCATGTTCACTTCGTTCCATCATTTCCCGCCCGCTGAAGCACGCGCGATCCTGCAAAACGCAGTCGACGCGGGCGAAGGCATCGCCATATTCGAATCCCCAAGGCGCTCTCCATCAACCATCGCGCTCGTGTTTCCGTTCGTTCTGCTGCTCTTCGTCTGCACTCCATGGATTCGCCCATTTCGCTGGTCGCGATTGCTCTGGACATACTTGCTCCCGATAATTCCCGCGTCTCTACTATTTGACGGAGTAGTTTCGTGCCTGCGAGCCTATCGTCCGCAAGAACTGCGGGAGATGGTCGCAGAACTGGTCCCTCGCCAGCATCAATATGAATGGCAGATCGGCGAGCGCGCGGGAGCAATACGAGGAGCGCCCATTACCTATCTGATCGGTTATCCGGTGAGTGATCCAGCCCGTTATTCGCAGATCGCGTCTAGGGAACGCATCAAGGCTGGTTAGCGACGGTGAAAGTCGTCCACGCGCCCGCCTTCATATCCCGCTGCAGATCTTTCTGCCAGGCGAACTCCGGATGCGCGCGCATAAAATCGGCAGCCTTGAAATCCATCCCGCAGGCATGCCCCGCGGCAGCGCTGAAACTCATTTCCGCCGCCATCTTCGCGTCAGTAGCTTTGTTCTGCACCGCCCCAGCCATTCCAAAAGGAGGCTGCCAGGGCTGCGAACCGCGCGGCGAAAGGTCTATGTGGCCGTCAAGGGTGCGTTCATCGGCGTCTTCTTTGTTTTCGTACGTGTCATAGTGGTCGGCGAGAAAACGCTGCGCCGCCGCCAGGTCGATCTTGCCCTTATTCTCGGACATGAGCTGTTCCCACCGGACGTGGCGCGCGTTGGCGCTCACGCTCATATCGTGGGGATCGAAATCGGTCTCCTCGCGGATAAGCTTCTCGTTGATCGGAAAATTCGAGCCGACAAAATAACCGTCAGTCTTCCGCTCCAGCGTAACGTTCTTCAATCCCAGTTCGAGCCGGCCAATTTCGTTCTTGCGTATATCGGCAATCAGCCACGTATTGGCATAGCCGCCGTTATTGCCTTCTTTCATAATGCGGGCAAAATCATCAATGGAGCCCGAGTATTGCGCAGCCTTCCGCGCCCGTACAAATTCCGGAATCTCGTTGGGGTCGTAACCGGAGAAGTGGCCGATCGTCGTTTCTGTGATGATGATCCCGGCGGAATTTTCTACGAAATCGTCAGCGCTGTGGATTACTCCTGGCAGACCGTCCATGAGCATGCGATTGCCTTTTGCCGGAACAATATCGAAAACGACAGTCCATCGCTCGCCGTCCAAATATTCCGTCCAATTATTGTGCGCGATCACGACTTTGCCGTCTTTCGTATAACTGCCAGTCGCGACAAACGCGCTGCAATGCTCAGGAGTAGCCACCGACGCTGTCTTGATTCCGTGGATGCGATCGTATTCCTTGACGTAATAGCTCCACTCCATGCCGGCATTGAGGGCGACGACATCCCACAGGTCGATTTTTGTTCCGGAGCTCACCCCATGGGCATTCACGCCATCGGCGATTCCCTGCAGTTCGTCGCGGTACTCCTGCTCAATGTGGGGCCACATCATGTTTTGCGCGGCATCGCGAAAGAACTGCCAGTCTTTGTTGTTCTCGTGAGTCGTTTCGAGCGTGATGACCTTCAGCGTGTCTTCAATTTCAGGCTCCAGCAGGTATCCGTTCTGAAAGCCGAGCTGGTGCGGTGTACCTTCGAGATGCACGAAAGTCCATCCGTTTTTCTGGGGACGCCGGAAAGCACCCTTCAATTCGGCGTCCGTGGCGCTTGCCTGGCGAGAAGAAGCCAATGCGACGGAGACAGCCATCGCCATCAAAAGAATTCCAGTCAGAACTACGAACCATCGGCGCACGCGAGACCCCCGGAAGCTTCAGAGTTGATTGGATTTTAGCAGAGTTCGACGCAAGCCTGGCCATGCCCCACCCTCGCGCATCTAAGCCGTCGAAAGCAGACACCGCAAAGATTGCAGATGAGGTTAGAATTTTTCTGAGTGCAAAACTCAGTGCAGAAACAAAGAATTGCTATGCCGTATCGATGGAGCAGACCCGCGATCTGTTTGGCAGGCTGTATTGTTCTTATCCATGCGGTTCTAGCTCAGACCTCCACGAAACTGCCGGAGCCCTCCCCATCCCGCGGCATTCTAATAACGGTCACCGATGAAAACGGTGTGGCCGTTGCCTCCGCTCTTGTGACTCTGCAATTGGCTTCGCAGTCATCCTCGCAAACGGCTGGGCAGCGCTGCGCCACCGATTTCGCCGGCCATTGTGAGTTCTCGAACCTCTCCGCCGATAACTTACCGGCTCCGCCTCGAGAAGGAAGGTTTCTATTCGGTCACCCTGCCCGCGATTCAAGCCGGCGCTGCGAATGTCGATGTCACTCTTTCCCACCAGCAGGAGGTACATGAAGTTGTCAATGTCATCGAATCCCCGCCTGTGATCGATCCCGCTCAAATCGCCGCTCAACAATCGATCACCGGGATCGATGTGCTCAATATCCCCTATCCCGCGACCCACGATTATCGCAACGTGCTCAACTTCATCCCAGGCGTCGTGCAGGATCAGAGTGGACAACCGCATATTGCCGGCTCCGAGACCTATCAGACTGTGACCATGCTGGATGGGTTCAACATTACGCAGCCAGCCAATGGCGCGCTGCTGGCCCGCATCAGCACCGATGCGTTTCGATCCATTAAAGTCGAAACCGCGCGCGAGCCCGCCGAATTCGGCAAGGGTTCCGGCGGACTGCTGCTGCTGAATACCGGAATCGGCGACGACCATCTGCATTTCACGGCGACCGATTTCACGCCGTCGTTTCAAGATAAGGGAGGCATAAGGTTCGACCAGCTTTTGCCTCGTCTGACTCTTTCCGGACCGATCAAGAAAGGAAAAGCGTGGTTCTACGATGGCCTTGACGGCGAATATGACAACGTTGTCTATACCGAACTTCCCGCCAATGCCGACGACGATAAGATTCTACGCATTGGCAACCTGGCAAAGGCGCAGGCCCACGCCACCAACCGTCACATCGTCACCACCAGCTTGTTGGTGAATCATCTCCATGACAAGTACGCTGGGGTGTCGCCGCAAAGTCCGCAACTGGCGAACCCCCTCGATATCGAATCCGGCTACGTGGCCAGCATCAAAGATCAGTATTACTTCCGTGGAGGCGAATTGCTGGACGCTGGCGCGGCGCTAACGGAATACACTCAGAAATTTACTCCCTATGGAATGTCGCCCTATTACATTACCCCCGAGACTGCTGGCGGAAATTATTATCTTGCCGATGCGACGCGTGCCCGCCGTTGGCAAGCTGTAGCCAATTTGTTTCTCCCGCCACGGCGGTGGCATGGCGGACACGATTTCAAAATCGGAGTGGACGTCGACCGCATTCTCTATGACGCTCAATTCGCGCGCCAGCCGATATCTTTTCTGCGCGAGACGTTCAGTCCGCCGACGGCTCCGAATACCTGCCTGACGCCTCCCTTGCCGTCGCCCTGTTCGCGCTATTCCACTTTCTCCGGAGGTCTGCCTTCCGCCACTTACAATTTCGAATCGAGCGCTTATGCCGAAGACCGCTGGCTGATCAACGATCGTTTTCTTGTAGAGCCCGGCATTCGCCTCGACTGGGACGAGATCATCCGCACCCCTCTGGTTTCTCCACGTCTCGCGGGAACTTACATTCTAGATAACTCTGGCGGCACAAAGCTTTCGGCAGGCATGGGGTTGGTCTACGATCCTTCCATACTGTTTCTGATCGCCCGCCCGCTCGCTGGCCAGCGGACCGACTATTTTTTTAACTCGCAAGGTATGCCCACCGATGCCAATGGAAATCCGACCCCCGCGCCCACGCCTGTAGCAACTACATTTTCCGTCGACCGCAATGCCCTCGAAGCTCCGCGTTTCATCAATTGGAGCGTTGGCCTTGAGAAAAAACTGCCGGCGGCCATCTACCTCAAGGCAGAATTCCTCGAGAAACGTGGCTCGCGCGGCTTTGTCTACAACTCGCTCAGCGGCACTGGCGGCAATTTTATTCTTGACAATACGCGCGACGACCGCGACGACGCCCTGGAAGTAACCCTGCGACATAACTTCCGGGGAAGTTACATGTTGATGGGTTCTTACACCCATTCCCGCGCCCACTCCAATCAGGTACTCGATTTTAATGTCGATAACCCGCTTCTTAGTCCACAACGGCCGGGCCCTTATCCGTGGGATACGCCCAATCGTTTCTTATCCTGGGGATACGTCCCGATGTTCAAGTTGCCCGTTCTCCACCAAACTGAGGTTGCCTATTCGATGGAGACGCGCACGGGTTTTCCTTTTAACGTAGTCACCGATCAACAGCAGTTGGTCGGCCTGCCAGGGTCGCATCGTTTCCCCGACTATTTTTCGCTGAACCTGCAACTAGAGAAGCGCTTCCATCTCTTCGGATACTACTGGGAGTTGCGCGGCGGCCTCGATAACATTACTAACCACGACAACCCTTCTGTGGTCGACAACAACGTCAGCTCCGCAAAGTTCCTCACCTTCAGCGCCTATGAGGGACGCGCCTTTACATCCCGCATACGTCTGTTAGGCAAGAGATGATGCTGCAGCTGCGATGAAGAGTGAGCACCAAGACCTTCGTGCCATTTTGTGCCTTTGGTGGTTATGGTTTTGCGGAGTCTGACGCGAAGCCGCGCCCAACTCACCGAAGGCAACTTGATTGCTCAGGTAGGGCGTGCGACGCTAGATGGCATCACCGCTAGGATCACGAACGCGGAGTGCCCGGCGCGGCGCAGCTAAAGGTGCTATCGCAGCCATGCGTATCGATTCGGCTGTAATTGTCATGCTCGTTTTGATCGGCTTAGCCGTGCCCGCCATCAACGCTCAAAACCCGGCGGCCCTCGCATCGCGCAATTCGCGGCCGGCCATTACCAGCCTGTCGGTTGCTGAATATCCGGATCGAGTCGATGTGGAAGTCGCGTTCACGCAGTTGGTGCAACCCGAGGTAAGCAGGCAAGAGCGCCCCGATCGCCTGGTCTTCGATTTTCCCGGATGCGATCTGGCGGGCCCAGGTGAGCGCTTCGTTGTGAATAGTGGATCTGTCGTTGCCGTGACAACCGAGGCAGTGGGCGCCACGCCCAGCGCAAGAGTGGTCATAGAACTGCGGTCGGCGCGGGGTCATCAGAAGGCGACTCCCGGAAACAAGCTGGTAGTCGGTCTTAGTTCCACCGGTAACAATCTCATCATCGACCTCAGCGAAAACAAAGAAGCACGAAGTTCTGCCAAGACAACTTCCGTTCCGGCAAGCGAACGCAATCGAGCCTCGGCGCACAGCCAGCCAGCTCCCGAATCAGGTCACGCCCCGAACTGAGCGGCGCCACGCTGGGCGGACCGAAGTTGGCTGTCACTGCCGTCAAGAACAGCCGATTCGGTAGTATCTTCGAGCCGCAACGCAATCTCTGATTAGAATAGCTTTTCCAATTGGTGCTTCATAGACTTGGTCCCAGCATGAACTGGAGTTTGCATGTGGCGTAGCGCGGTAGTTGTTTGGTTGCTTGCCGGCGCCGTCGCCTGGGCTGCGGTACAGAGCGGGAATGGGTGGCCGACTTATGGCGGCGATGCGGGTGGGCAGAGATATTCGACCGCAAAACAGATCGATCGCAGCAATGTGGTGCAATTGCATCCGGTTTGGACTTATCACACCCATGCGTTGGATTCATACCGGCCCGGAATCTATTCGGCATCATTCGAGACGACTCCGGTGCTCTTTCGCGGCTCGCTTTATTTGACGACTCCGTTCGACGAGATCATTGCGCTCGATCCCGCCACCGGCGCCGAGCGGTGGAAATATCAGCCGCCATCGGTTGCGCTCCAGGAAGGATCCATGATCACTTCGCGGGGAGTTGCAACGTGGGATGGCGGAGGCTCAGAAGAGTGTGGGACGCGCGTTTTTGTCGGGACTGACGACGGGCGGCTGGTCGCTGTGGACGCGGCGACAGGACGACCCTGCGATGGATTCGGAGAGCATGGCCGCATCGATCTGAAGATGGGGTTGACGGGAAATGACCGCGACTTTCACGTTACCTCGGCTCCAACGGTGCTAGGCAACGTGGTCGCGATCGGCTCTTCGATCCCGGACAACACCCGGGTCGACATGGCGAAAGGAACAGTAAGGGCGTATGACGCAAGGACGGGCCAGCAGCTTTGGAAGTGGGAGCCCATCCCGTGGGGCGCGCAGCAGAGGGTGCCGACGGGAGCAGGAAACGTGTGGAGCACAATCGCTGCGGATCCATCGCTCGGGCTGTTGTATCTGCCGACCGGCAGCGCCTCGCCAGATTACTACGGCGGCATGCGGCCGGGAGATGGACGCGATGCCGATTCAATCGTGGCTCTGGAGGCAAAGACGGGCCGTAAAGTCTGGGCATTCCAACTGGTGCATCATGACCTCTGGGATTATGACGTTCCCAGCGAGCCGCTTCTTTTCGCGTGGCATGGCAAAGTGCCGGCAGTCGCTATAACGACGAAGATGGGCATGGTCTTCGTGCTCGACCGCCGAACCGGAACGCCGTTGTTCCCAGTGGAAGAGAGGCCGGTGCCGAAGAGCGACGTGCAGGGCGAAGTGGCGTCGGCGACACAGCCCTTCTCCAGTCTGCCGCCGCTATCCCCGCTTACCATGCCGACGGCCGGACCAAACCTCGAGAGGGACAAGGAGGACGCTGACTTCTGCCGTGAGCAGATGGCGGGTCTGCGTTACGACGGAATGTATACTCCCCCGTCGCTCAAAGGCTCACTGGTGTTTCCAGGCGCTATAGGCGGGGTGAACTGGGGATCGGCTGCCTATGATCCCGAGAGCGGAATTCTCTACGCGAACACCAACCGGCTGCCGTATTTCGTTCAGTTGATCGAGCCCTCATTCCTGGAAAGAATCGGTCAACTCCTCGCCGGAGATAAGGCCTTTGTGGTTCTAAATGTGGTGTTCGTAGTGGGGGCGGCCCTTTGGCTTACCCGCCGCAGGAGTTGGGGCTCGGGTCGAGTCGCGGGTTTGGTGATGATGGCGGGCTTGGCGGGGCTCATCTGGGGGCAGTGGCAAAGCACGCGGAGATGGTGCAGCAAAAGATAGAGAATACGGTGGAGTATGCTATGCGGTCTTCGTTTGGGGAGGATCACTCACCTCAGTACGGTGCCCCGTACAGGCTCTACCGGCATCCGATTGTCGATCATCATGGGTTACCGTGCACGCCGGGACTATGGGGCACCGTGGAGGCGCTCAACCTGCAAACGGGAAAGATATTGTGGGAGCGGGCGCATGGGACCCAGGTGCCAGGCAAGCAGTCGGGATCGCTGAGTCTGGGTGGCGTGATCGTCACGGCCGGTGGCCTGGTGTTTTCCGCGGGAACAAAGGAGCCCTTGTTGCGTGCGTATGATGCCGCCAACGGCGCCGAGTTGTGGCAGGGCGATTTGCCGGTTCCAGCACAGGCGACGCCCATGACCTACGAGGTGAGTGGGAGACAGTTTGTCGTGATCGCGGCCGGCGGGCATGGCTTGTGGGGAACGAAGACTGGCGATGCTGTGGTCGCGTTCGCGTTGAACTGAATGAAAATCGCGTTCGTGTCTTCTCTCTCTATTCGCCCGCCGAAAGTTAAAGTTTAAGGGAACGGCTGAACCTGAGACGGAATTTGGGTGTCACTGATGTTGGTTCCGCGCCTGGGAAGCGCCCGCGAAGCTTATGTACCAAAGCTCATCACCACCGGACTGGCACGTTCGTAATCTTCTGTTAGTAACCTTTCCGTCGGATACTGACTCCAGATTATGAACAGCCTCCCCCAATCGTATCGCCTCCCACGTGCTCACCTGGAGGGCCTGAACCCGGCCGTCCTTCGCTTTCCGAACGGCCAGACCGCCGGGGCCAACCTTAAGGTGATCTCTCAAAGCGGCGGTCTGCTTTCGCTTCCTCAGCCCGTGGTCCAGGGATCGCAGGTCAAGTTGATCTTCCTGACTGGAGCCGGCGCAGTGCTCGGAGGCGCGGAGATGCTGCCCCCCGTCACCAAAGAACTGCAGCCCTTCCGCTTTGTTTCGCTCGCGGCCGACGATCACCGCCGCCTGGGAGCGCTGGTCGGGCCGCGGCCGGCTGAGAAGGAACCCGAGTTGGCATGGATTGAGAAGCTGCGAGCAGCGTCAGCCCAGCAGAACGCGCCACGGCGTTGGCGACTGAAGGCGGCGGAAGTGGTGGGTATGCTCATGATCGGTCTGGCGACTGCGGCCTGCCTGCTCCATTTCGGCTTGCTCAAATAAATTACGTTAGACGTTGCTACCGCGAAATGGACTGGCTCAACACTCGCCGATACCTGCGCTATCGCGTGCACACTCCTGTCTCGATCGCGGTTCCCGGCGCGGCCAACACGGTTGTCCCGGGATTGGTTTCCAAGTTAAGCCGCGCCGGCATGGAACTCTACGCCGGCGTCAACCTGCAGCGTGGAGATCTGATGGAAGTCAGGTTCCGAACCACGGGCAGGACGATCCGGGTTCTGGGCACCGTTTGCAATCGCTCGGGTTTTTGCTATGGGCTTGAATTCTTCGCCTTGCGGATCGAACTGGAAAAGGCTGCCAGCCCGTTGCTCACGTAACGCGCCGTGATTGAATTGATGGAGAATGCCCCGATCTCGGTCCCCGCTTCAAGCGCAATAGCTAGGCGCAAACTTCATTCCTTGGATGGACTAAGGGCCATCGCAATTCTTATAGTCTTCCTTCATCACGTCCAGAGCCACATTCCGGCAATGAACCTCCCTGCCCGGGTTTTCAGAATGTACGCTAACCAAGGCTGGATGGGTGTCGATCTCTTCTTCGTACTTTCTGGATTCCTCATTACTGGGATTCTGCTCGACACGCGCGAGGCGAGCAACTACTTCACGGGGTTTTACGCGCGCCGTATTTTGCGGATTTTTCCGCTCTACTATCTTGCCCTCACCCTGATAATCGTCCTCGGAATGAAGCTCAATTCCTCCGTGGTTTCGGCCTCGCTCCCGTTGCCCGAAGATCGCTGGCTGTATTTCTGCTATCTGACCAACTGGCTCGGCCTGTGGAGGGGCCACTGGGGACCTAACTATCTCGGGCACTTCTGGTCCCTTGCCGTCGAGGAACAGTTCTATCTTGTGTGGCCGCTTGTCGTTTGGCTGGTTCGGCCCCGCTCGGTACCGTTGATCGCGGGCACAATTGCTCTGCTATCGGCACTGATTCGGTTGGCTTGGGCACAACACGGCGGCGCACAGATGGCCATCGCATTTGCCACGATCAGCAGACTGGACGCGCTCTTCGTCGGAGCGCTCTGCGCATTTCTTTTCCGTGACCGCGAATACATGGTCAAAATCCGCAAGTGGCTTCCGTGGATCGCGGGCCTGGGAGTTGGGTCATTCCTGCTCGCTTTTTCCGAAATGCTGTTCTTTCGGCAGCGCGGGGCCTTGCAGCTCTATGGTTCGGCTGGCAGCGTTCGCCAACTCGAAGACGCAATCATTTTGTTTTCGGAGCGAGGTGGATACACCTTGCTCGCGCTGGGGTTCGGGGCATTGGTTCTTTTTGCCGCGTACACCGAGTCGGAGTCAACCTGGATGCAGAAGTTGCTTAAATCGCGTTGGCTTGCGCCGATTGGTACTTACAGTTATGGAATCTATGTTTTCCACGTCCCAATTATTGGCGCAGCATCGTTTTTCCTATATCCAAGAATGGTGAGGAGCCTGGGCGCCATGGGATACCCGATGCTGGAGTGTACATACATTGTTGTTCTAGCCGCGATGACTTTTATTGTCGCGGCGCTGAGCTACGAGGTCTTCGAGAAAAGAATTCTGTACTACAAGCGCTATTTCGAGGCGAAAAATGGCCCCGTTTCTTCCGAGGCAGTTGTAGAGGACCGCGCTGCCGCACACGCGACAGCCGGCTCCTAGAATTGGACACGGACAATTCAATCACCGTCAAAAAAGTGCTTCCTCGATCAGTTCGCAAAGAATGTGTCCGGTTAAGATGTGCGCTTCCTGAATACGCGGTGTTTGGTCGCTGGGAATGCAGATGCAATGATCGACCGCGCCCGGCAACTTTCCGCCGCTTCTCCCGGTGAGCCCCACAGTAACTAGTTTTCTCTCTCTCGCCGCGTTGAGTGCTCGAAGCACGTTGGCAGAATTTCCGCTGGTGCTGATAGCAAACGCCATATCTTCAGCACAACCTATCCCCTGCACCTGCCGCGCAAACACGTCGTCAAAGGAATAATCGTTCCCGATCGCCGTAAGCACTGAAGAATTAGTGGTCAACGCCCAGCCTGAAAGGCTTTTGCGTTCTTTCAAGAACCGCCCGCTGAGTTCAGCGGCGAGGTGCTGAGCGTCCGCCGCGCTTCCGCCGTTGCCAAAGAACAAAATCTTATTTCCGGAGCGGAGACACTTCGTCATGGCTTCCGCCACCTTGACCACCGCGCTCAAGTACACCGAAGATTCCAGCAGCGTCTGCATCAGAGACGCACAATCCCGAATTCTGGCAACCGCCAGGGTCTGCGCAGTATCTGCCTTCATATTGAATCTCCGGTCGAGCGTAGTTGAAAGCGCGAGCCTTCACGAGGTGGCACTGGATCGGGCCTTACTCTCATGTGTTGGTCTCTCCAATTCGTCCCGCAAGGGTTCGCCCGGCCCGTATTCGAAATTGATGCGCTCCTGCTCAACCACCAGCGGCCGCTTCTGCACCATGGTGTGGATGGTGCCTATATATTCTCCAATGATCCCCATAAATAACATCTGGATCGACATAAAGAAAAACATGCCAATCACCAGGGGGGCGACGCCCACCGAGAAGCGGCTCCAAAAAATCAGTTTGTAGGTGAGGTAGGCGAGCGATACCAAAACCGAAACCAACGCGCCGACAAATCCAAAAAAAGTCACGAGCCGCAGCGGCACCTTGGAGAGGTTTGTGATCCCCAGCATTGCCATGTCATAAAGCGAATAAAAATTATTCTTGGTAATGCCGCGTTTGCGTACCGGCTGGTGATACGGAATATCGTAATGGCGAAAGCCAGCCTCCGCGATCATGCCGCGGAAGTAAGGATAGGGATCATCGAAGCTCTTGATCACCTCCACTACTTTGCGATCGTACAAACCAAAGCCGGTATAGTTCTCGTAGGTTTCCACTCCCGAAAGACGATTCACGAGCTTGTAATATTGCTTCCGGATCCAGAACATCACTCCGTTTTCGTCGCTCGCCTTCTTGACGCAGATCACAACCGGGTAGCCCTCCTCCCATTTGTGAATCATCTCGATGATCATCTCTGGAGGATCCTGCAGGTCGGCGACAATTCCTATGACAGCGTCTCCGCTGGCCTGATACAGCGCATGTTGCGGTGATCTTATGTGGCCGAAGTTGCGCGTGTTGCGAATAACTTTTACATTTCTGTCCGTAGCCGCTATCGCTTTCAGTTCGTTTAGTGTGTTGTCGGTTGAAGCATTGTCGATAAAGATGTGCTCGTACGTGTAATTCCCGGCCGCCGCGATGGCCGCCCGCACCTGGACGTAAACCTCGCGAACGTTGAGTTCTTCGTTAAAACAAGGTGTGAGAACGGTTAGAGTCTTAGGCACGGGTTGCAGCCTTCTCGTCGAAATTCAGCGCTTCGACGTCAAGCTCCTTGTAACGCCGATACCAACCATAGAGGTCGCTGATCGCGTTCTGTAAGTCCCAAAACTGGTACCGCCCCATTTCCGCTAGCATACGCGAGTTGTCGGCGGAGTACTCGGGCCCCATGCCCTTGTTCATGACCGTTACACTGGGATTGCGCCTTGAGATTTGCGCCGCTTCCCGGGCAACCGCCCGGGCGATCTCGGTCAACGCCACGGGCCGTCCAGAGCAAATGTTGTATGCCTTGTGGCGGGCGTTATTGTCGATAAACCACTTTGTAATTTTGACTAGGTCTTTGACGTACAGGTAGTCAAATATGAGATCCTGCCGAATCACGATAGGCAACCCTTTCAGCGCCCGGCAGCAGGCGTTGGAAATGAAGCGCACGGTGTAGTCCTCGTAAGCGCCGAAAACTCCGAACAAGCGCAGATCGACGATTCGGTCGGAGCGCTCGATATACTTGGCGCAAATGTACTTGGAAAACCCGTAGGGATCGCGAGGTACGCGAGTATCGAAATAATCTTCGCCCACCCGCGCCGGCAGTTCAACCCGCTCGTACTCCGCGCCAGAACCGAAGTGAATCATCTTTCCGAATCGTTCCTGCTCGGGAGCAAGGTTGCGCACCAGATTGAAAAACATGCGGCAATTGCGATCGAGCAGATCAAGAGGAGCAGCCACCCTCCGGTTCGATCGCGTAGTAGCCGCATGCACGACCACGTCGAAACTGTGTTCGTCAAGATATTCGCTCACCGCTCGTTCGTTCAGCAGATCCAGTTCCGTAGAGGAGGGCGCCCACACCTCATATCTGGATGCAAATTGCTCCGCCAGATTTCGCCCGATGAACCCTGAGCCGCCCGTGATCAGTATGCGTATCATGCAGGTGTCCGAAATGAAAACCTTTTGTGTCCTACAAAGCTATACACAACCATGAATGCCGTGAGAAGAGCTCCGGCGATGTAGGGAGCTTGCGCCTCAAATCGCGTGTTCCGCCGAATCAGGAATACGAGTACCGGTAGTGCGATCAGGCCAAGAATAATGCCGCTGCCGTAAACTGCGACGCACCGCATCCATTCGCGCAGATAATTCCCCTTTGTCTTAAACACGAATAACTTGTAGCCCAGGTAAGCCACCGTAATGTTGAGCAGGCTCGAGAGCAACGAAGCCAATAGGTAGCTATAAGGCACAATAGGATTCAGAACCGCCGTCAACAGCGCGAAGGTGCCATATCCGAACAGGGTATTCCAGGTCCCCACCAATAGATACCTTCCAAACTGGCCAGGCGGAATGTGGCGCGTGAGTTTAGTGCTCCATCGGCGGGCAGATTCTGAGAGGCTCATCTTTTTGCGCCTTCTACACCGCCTATACGGCCGTCCATCCCCCATCCACGACAATACTCTGTCCCGTAACGTAAGAAGACGCGTCCGAAGCAAGAAATAGTAGAGCACCCGCGAGCTCTGGAGCCCGGCCGATTCTTCCCAGACACGTATTCGCTTTCAGTTTTTCGATGAATGGATCTCCCGCTTGCACAGAGTTCGGACCGGCGTCCTCTGTGTTAGAAAAGGGCCCGGGAAGAATAGCGTTTGCGCGTATTCCATAACTTCCCCAGAATGAAGCGACGTAGCGGGTGAAGGCGATCATTGCAGCTTTCGCCGCTGAATACGCGGGCGGATTCAAGAATGCCGTTCCTTCGTAGAGTGCGGGACGAGGCGCAACCATCGCATACATCGTTGCAATGTTAATGATGCTACCGCGCCCGCGTTGCTTCATGCCCGCGCCAATTTTCTGCACGGTGAGAGCCGGCCAGCAGACGCCGGCATTCAAATTTCGCATCCACACGTCCATGGTTCCTTGTTCCAGGGAGCCTGTGGGCGTATTGAAGCCCGAAGCTGGCGCCAATTCGTGAGCGTTGTTGATGAGCACATCCACGGCGTGGTGTTCCACAACCTCATCCAGAGTTTTCGCCAATGCCTCTAGGTCATACATATCTACGAAGTAACAAGAAACACGGCCTGATCCGTATTTCTCAGTCCATACCTGTTGCTGTTTGGATAGCCTTGCCTGCCGGCCGACGGCAATCAGGTCAGCGCCGTTAGCAAGCAACGTGTCGGCAAAAGTTCGTCCAAGAAATCCCGAAGCTCCAGTCAACAAGGCAACCTTGCCCTCGACGGAAAAAAGCGATGATCGATCCAACGGCGAACGATCTGAACCTACCAGCAAGTTCTTCCTCCATCGACAATGAGATTCGCCCCAGTCATGTAGGAAGACGCGTCTGAGCACAAAAACAGAATCGCGCCCTGGTATTCATCGGCGCCAGCCATGCGAGCCAAAGGGATGCGCTGATGCAGTTCAGCCAGAAATGCCTCAGGTTGATTGTTGAAAACGCCGCCCGGCGAAATGGCATTCACGCGGACGCCCGAAGAAGCCCAATAAGTCGCCAGATAGCGCGTGAGGCCAAGCAGTCCCGTCTTTACCACCGAGTAGGTCACGGGCTTAACCGGCTGCTCGTCCTCGGCAACGCCAGCCTGACGATAGAGCCGTTGATCAGGTGCGATTACGGCGAGGTCGGAAGCGATGTTGAGAATGACGCCACTCCCTCGCTTGGCCATTTCTGAGCCAAATACGCGGCTGCACAAGAAAGCTCCTGTGAGTCCCACGCGCAAGTCGTCATTCCATATCTCAAGCGGGAAGTTTTCCAGGCGAGACCATACCTTGGTATTAGTACCGGGACCGCCCGACTCCACCTTGGGGTTATTAGCAGCGTTGTTGATGAGAATGTCAATGTGTCCGAAGCGTGCCAGCAACGTGTCTCGGACGGCCTCAAGCTCTGCCAGCTGGGTAATGTCGGCGGCTAATCCAGTGGCATCGACCCCATACTTCGTCGCGATAGCGCGTGCAGATAGTTCCAGCTTGGCCTGCGGAAGATCAAGCAGCACGGGCGTTCCACCAGCCGCAGCTATGATCTCGGCATGTTTGGTGCCAAGCAGGCCCGCGCCTCCGGTGATGATTGCCACTCGGCCCGTAAGGTCGAATAGAGTTTGCGCCCGGTTCGCGGCTTCAGTAACTTCTAGTTTGTCCGCCATCGGCCTTGACACATGCTCCCGTAATGAATGTCGCGGCGTCCGAACAAAGGAACACCGCCATGTCCGCGATTTCCTCGGGCGTGCCAAAACGCGCCAGTGGCACGCTTGAGTCAATCATTTTCATCACCTTATCTTTATCCCTTTCGAGGTGACGTTCCCACGTTCCCCCCGCGAACAATATGTTTCCCGGCGCGATGCAGTTCACGCGCACGCCCAGCCGTGCGACTTGGCTCGCGAGGTTCTTTGAATAATTGACGAGCGCTGCTTTAGCCGCGCTATAGGGAAGAGGCGCTGGAGTTGCTTCCACGCCCGTGATCGACGCGATAAACAATAGTGCCCCATGTTGCTTTTCCGCGAGCAACGGGATCGATGCCTGGGCCAGGTTTATGCTTCCCCAGAAATTCAGGCGAAACAGACGCTCCCACTCTCCGCTCTCGACTTGCCAACCCGGCTTGCCGCTGCCCGATCCAACATTTGCTACAACGACGTCGAGGCGGCCCCAGTGTTTGTGCGTCCTCCGCAGACACTGCTCGATGGTGCTCGAGTCGGTAAGATCGCCACAGAAGGAGATGACGCTTTCTTTGCCGGATTCGGTCTCCAAGTCCGAAAGAGCTTCGGACAATGGTGCTTCGCTTCGACCCGTAATGCATACGCGGCAACCCTCACGCAGGAAAGCCGCAGCGATTGCCTTGCCGATGCCGCGTGAGGAACCGGCAACCAGGGCAACGCGATTTTGCAGGGAAAGATTCACACCGTTAATTGTGCCAATAGCCGCGAACAAACGCGAGGTTCTGTTTAGCCCACGCAACTTCGTCTCCCGGAGTTGAGCGCGCCACCTGCAAGGTGAAGTCACCTTGATACTCGATCTTCTCCAAGCAGGAGAACAGCGCCGCGAAGTCTGCATTGCCAGTCCCGAGAGGAACGGTCCCGCCGTTTAACACGCGATCCTTGATATGCACGCTGCCAATCCGGTCTCCGTAAGCGGCGAAATCATCTACGGAAGAGTAGCCAAGCGAAGCGCTATTACCCGAGTCGTAATTCACTTTCAGCTTTGGATGGGGTATGCCATCGAGCAGTTTGGCGAATTCAGCCGGCCCCAGCGAAGTCTCCAAATGGATTTCAACTCCTGTCTCCTCGGCAAACAGCATGGCCGCCTTGAGAGCGTCTTTCACGGCAACCAGGTCATCATTCGAACGAATAGCTGAGGCATCTACGAACGGGATAACCACACGATTCACTCCGACGGCGCGGCCATTGCGCAGAATGCGTCCCAATTCCTGCAGCCGTTCATCAAGTTCCCATTCGCCGCAGCGCAAAAGCGGCTTATCCATAAAATAGTCGGCACACACAGAACGGATACCGACTCCAGTAGATGCCGCAAACTTCGTCAACTCTTCAATTCCCGCAGCCCCGCCCAGTGGATTAACATCGTGCCCATAAAGGTCGTAAACCCACTCGATGTAATCCAGAGGAACATGAGCCGCGTTCGCAAATTCGTTCTGCCATTCTTTGCGGGGGAAGCATTGAAACCGGCCATCTTCTGGTGGCACGAGCCTCCCTTCCATGATTCCGAACTTTGTCATATTCCCCATCGGATGCACGAGGTCATTCGCTCACCGGCTTCACAATCATATTCTGGGCAAACTCGTCTCGATCCAGAAAGGGCCACAGATCCTCCAGCGGCTTCGAGAGAAATGATCCATCGGCGCGCTGAACCGAGGTCACGCGCGGAGCCCTGATCTCGTCGGGAATGACATGCACATCGCAAACCACCGGGCCTCGAGTGCGCAGAACTCGACGGACGGAGGCGCGCAAGTCCAACTGATCGGCCCCTTGGCGTTCAATCACCGCTGTCTTCAGGCCATACGCGCGCGCAACTTTGCGATAATCGGGAATCGACACTCCCGTCTCCGGACTGCATCCGATATTGGGCCCGCCAAAATAATTGGTCTGACTGGCCCGGATCGACGCGTATCCTTGATTGTTGAGAATAAAAAGCTTAATCGGCAGTTGCAGGTGCGCGATCGTAGCCAATTCCTGTATGTTCAGCTGAAGTCCTCCGTCGCCTTCGACGCAGACCGTTTTCCTGCCGCCGCTGCCAAGGCATACGCCGATACTGGCGGGCAGACCGTAGCCCATCGCCCCTAGCCCCGCTGTGTGAAACACGCGCCGCCCTTTGCGCGCCCGATAGGCCAGCAGAAAAACCTCAATGGCGCTTCCCGAGCTTCCAGAGACAACCCGGTCGTTAGGTCCAACTTCCTGCCCAATAACCTCCGCCAGATGATAAAGACTGACAAGTCCCGGAGCGCGGTGTTCAGGCAAAACCAGGGGATATCGTTCCTTCCAATGCTGGCAGCGCTTCAGCCATGAACTGCGATCCCTCGGCTTGTCCAGCAAAGAGCTCTGCCGCAGCATCTCCTCAATAAACGCGCGAGCATCGGCGCAGATCGGATTATCGATAGCTCCTTCCAGCTTGCGTAACTCAGCCGGATCGATATCAACCACAATTTTGTAAGCCCCGCGCGCGAACTGGCGCGGGTCCCAACCCATCAGCGGCGGATCAAGGCGAGTTCCGATTACGAGAACGAAATCGGCGTTCTGCAGGCCGAAGTTCGCGCCACGAGATGCAACCGTGCCAGGCCGGCCAACAAACAGCGGATCATCGTCGTCCAACAAATCCATGGCCATCCAGCTAAGCCCGACGGGCACATTCAACAACCGCACAAGTTTTTCAAACGCCGCCGCCGCGCCCGAGACTCGAACCCCGTTTCCCGCAAAGATAAACGGCCGCTCGGCCCCGTTCAGCCGCTCGATTACATCGCGCACCCGGCTGGACAGGTTGGCGCCAGATTCGTCTTGAGAATGCTGCGAAAGCTCGGCGGGATCAAAGCCGCGCATGTTCTCTGACTCAGGTGCAATCGGCGCGGCCTGCACGTCGATCGGAATATCGATCCAAACCGGCCCCGGTCTCCCCGTGCGAGCCAGGTGCACCGCTTTTTCAAGGTGGTAGCGGATGCTGTGCGGATCCTCGATGGTCACTGCGTACTTCGTGATCGGCTTGACCAAAGAGACAATATCAACCTCTTGACTGCCGCGCTGCCGCACTCCGAGAGGAGTGCCATCGGGACGATACATGCGGTCGGCGCGCTTCACCTGTCCCGAAATCACCAACATGGGAGTCGAATCAAGCCATGCGCCGACGACACCTGTAATGGCATTGGTGCCTCCCGGCCCCGTCGTCACCAGGGCGACGCCCAGATTGTTGGTAGCCTTCGAATAGTTTTCCGCGGCGATTGCGCTCGCTTGCTCGTGATGGTTGCAGACGAAAGTCAAATCGCTGCATCGCGCCAGGGCATCGTTCAAGTGCATGGCCCCGCCGCCCGTGATCAGGAAAACGTGCTTCACGCCCTGCCGCGCAACGAAGCTCATAACATAATCGGCGAGTCTCATCTTCTAGCGAACCGCTCCTGCCGCCCTGCTGCCCGACGCTAGCAACAGATCCACGACCTCGCGGACCGCTCCGTTGCCGCCGCCAAGTTTGCTGACCACCTGGCAATGCTCTCGAATCGAAGGACGCGCGTCCGCAGGGCAGGCGCTGAGACCAACCATGTTGAGCGCGGCAAGATCGTTCACATCGTCTCCGATAAAGCAGATTTCCTCGAGACGCAGCCCGTGCCTCTGCCCGAAACTACGCAGCGCCGCGGCTTTGTCTTTGCAATCCTTATGCACATCGGCGATGCCAAGTTTATCGGCAAGCCGGTCGACCAGCGGACTGTTCTCTCCCGAGATCAGAGCAATCGTCATGCCCGATTTTCGCGCCAGCGACAGGCCCATGATGTCGGCGAAGTGAAAGCGCTTCCATTCTTCGCCGTTTGGCCCCCACCAGACGCCGCCGTCGGTGAGCACGCCATCGACATCCATGGCGATGGCCTTGATCTTTGTTATGACGTCGGGCAAGGCCTCGGCCACTAGGATGCTCCCACGCGCCGCAACTTCTTGATGATCGGTTGCTCGCGCTCCAGCACGCGCTTGACGCCGTCACCCATCGACTTTTCGATCAACCGAATATCGCGAATCAAGCGCGTGATCCCGTTAGGTTCGAGCGAAGCCGCGTGGTCCGAGCCCCACATGGAGCGATCGAGCGTGATGTGCCTCTCGATTACGCAGGAACCGAGCACCGCCGCCGCGATACTCGAGGGCAATCCCGTTTCGTGGCCGGAGTAACCGACCGGCACGCCATACCGCTCCCGCAGCACATCGATAACGTGCAGATTCAATTCTTCATAGTAAGCGGGATACGTGCTGCAGGCATGAAGCAGGACGAGGTCCTGCTTGCCCAGAACTTCCACCGCGTGATCGACTTCTTGGAGCGTGCTCATTCCAGTCGACAACAGAATCGGCTTGCCGGCCTTACGCGTGTGGCGCAAAAGGTGGTCATCGGTGAGCGACGCCGAAGCGATTTTGAAGCATGGAACACGAAACTGCGCAGATGAAATCGACCGATGCCTCATCCCAGCACGAGGCGAACCAGTCGATCTTGACCTCGCGGCAATAGCGGTCAATCTCGTGATATTCTTCGCGCTCGAATTCGAGCCCGCGTTTCAGTTCGCCGTTGGTGTTCCCAAACGGACTTTCCCGAGGCTTGGCCAGTTCCTCCGGAGAGTAGACAACGTCGATCGTCCGCTTCTGAAACTTGACCGCGTCACAACCCGCGCCTGACGCCACGTTGATAAGTTTTTTCGCGAGATCGATATCGCCATTGTGGTTGATTCCGATTTCAGCAATAACGTAGCAAGGCTTTCCTGGTCCAATCACCTTGGACCCCAGTCGGACCTCGGGCAGTTTGCCGGACGAAGAGGAGTGGTTATTATTTGCCTGCGGCATCGCTAAGTACCCCCTTGAACGCGATTTCGTTGATCGATTCGAGAACGTAATCCAGCATAGGCTGCGTGAGTCCCGGATAGACGCCAATCCAGAAAGCCTGATTCATCACGCGGTCGCTGTTTACAAGATCGCCAACCACACGATAATTAAGACCCGCATAGGCTGGTTGACGGACCAGATTGCCGCCAAACAGCTGGCGGGTGCCGATCTTTCTTCCATGCAGAAAATCAATGAGAGCATGGCGCGAGAAGGGCGCTGTCTCCCTCAGCAGGAGCGGAAATCCAAACCAGCTGGGATCGGAATTCGGAGTTGCTTCCGGCAGCACAAAGTACTCCTCCGCATCCTTTAGCCCTGCCTTCAAATACGCAAAATTTCGCTTTCGCGCATCGATAAATGCCGGCAGTTTCTCTAACTGCGCGACGCCCACTGCAGCTTGCATGTCCGTGGCTTTGAGGTTGTAGCCCACGTGCGAATAAATATATTTGTGATCGTAGCCGTGCGGCAGTTCGCCTAATTGCCAGTCGAAACGCTTGCCGCAGGTATTCTCGTTGCCCGGAGCGCACCAGCAATCCCGGCCCCAATCGCGAAACGATTCGACGAGCGTCCGCAGCAGCGGTTTATCCGTCAAAACGCACCCGCCTTCACCCATCGTGATGTGGTGCGCCGGATAGAAACTTACAGTCGCAAGATCGCCGAAGGTTCCGACTTTCTGTCCGCGATAAGTCGAACCAAGCGCGTCACAGCAATCTTCAATGAGCCACAGGCCGTGCTCCTTCGCGAACGCCGCCACCGCATCGAGATCGAAGGGATTCCCCAACGTATGTGCAAAGATGACGGCACGCGTGCGGCTCGATAATGCCGTCTCAAGATAACTGACATCCACGTTAAAGGTAGGAATGGAAACATCGACAAAAACAGGGACCATTCCGTTCTGCAGAATGGGATTGACAGTCGTAGGGAATCCTGCCGCGAGCGTGATGACCTCGTCTCCAGGCCGCAGCCGCCGGTCGCCCAATTTCGGCGAAGTCAGGGCCGAGAGCGTCAACAAGTTAGCCGACGAGCCCGAGTTCACCAGCACCGCCTCACGCACACCAACAAATTTCGCAAACTCACGTTCAAACTGCTCGGCGAAACGTCCCGTGGTCAGCCAGAAATCAAGTGAAGAGTCAACCAGTAATTCAAGCTCCTGCTCGTCAAACACGCGCCCTGAAATAGGCACGGGAGAAGAGCCCGGTACAAACACAGGGGCAGGGAAGGCCTCGCGGTAATACTCGCCCACCAAGCCGCGGATGCGCTGCCGCAAGTCGTTCGTCCGCAATTCATCTGATCGCGACACTACTTCAACGCCTCCCGGTACCACGCGATAGTCTTTTCCAGCCCTTCATCCAGCGTAAACATGGGCTTCCAGTTCAATTCCGCGCGCGCCCGCTCAGCGCTCAGGAACTGATGCCGAATCTCATTCGAAGCCTGGTTCTGAATCTCCGGTTTCAACTTCGATCCCATTTTCTCCAGGATCGCATTCACCAGTTCCAGCACGCTGATCTGCGCCTCGTTCGAAAAGTTATAGGCTGCGCCGCGAAGCTTCACATCCCGCAGAAGCCGCTCTGCCAGCAGCATGTAGGCTGCTGCGCCATCTTCCACGTAGAAGTAATCGCGCACAAATTTTCCATCGGAACGAATAACCGGCCGCTCGCCGCGAATCACCGAACGGATCGTCGCCGGCACCACCCGGTTCCAGTTCAAGTCTCCGCCGCCATAAAAATTGCCGCAGCGCGTGATTGCCACCGGGACGCCAAACGTGTGCGCGTAAGATTGCGCAATCAAATCGGCGCACGACTTGCTGACGTCGTAAGGATGCTTCCCCTGCAATGGCATATCTTCTTTATATGGAAGCGCCCGCTGCTCGCCGTAAGCTTTGTCCGAAGAAGCCAGGACCACCGACTTCACCACAGGGGAGCGGCGGCAAGCCTCCAGCAGATTCCAGGTTCCGCGCACGTTGCTCTCGAAGGTCGAAAGCGGATTGCGATTCGCAATTCCGACAATCGTTTGTGCCGCCAGGTGAAAAACAACTTCGATCTCGTACTCGCCAAGCACGCGTTCCAGCAGATACGGGCTGCTCAGTCCCCCGCGCACCACGTTCACGCGGTCGGCAAACCGATTGCGCGCAAATTCACTTGCCGGAACCCAGTCACGCACTAGCGCCGTCACCGACGCGCCCTGCTCCAGCAGCTGTTTCGTCAGCCACCCACCCACCAATCCTGTGGCGCCAGTGATAAAAACCGACCGATCGCGCCAGAAGCCGTTCTTCATTATGACTCCTGCCAAACCTTCCACGGCGCCTGGTTCGCGCTCCATAGCTGGTTCAAATATTCGTACTCGCGATAGGTATCCATGGCATAGAAGAAGCCGTCATGCTGATACGCCATCAACTGCCCTTCGTCGGCCAGCCGCTCCAGCGGCTCCCTTTCGAAGATGCAGTCGTCGCCGCCGAGATAATCAAACACCCGCCCATCGAGCACAAAAAATCCAGCGCTGGCGCGGCCGGCAATTTTCGCCTTCTCCTTAAATTGCGTCACGCGGCCCGTCGAGTTTGCTTCGATAACTCCGAAGCGGGAGCTCGGCGTGATGGTCGTGACCGTGGCCAGCTTGCCATGGCTCTTGTGGAACTCCACCAGCTCGCGAATATTCACATCGCTCACGCCATCGCCATAGGTCAGCATAAAAATATCGTCAGCGATGTATTTCTGAATCCTCTTCACCCGTCCGCCCGTCATCGTCGTCTGCCCGGTATCGACAAGGGTCACCTGAAAGTCCTGTTCGCGATGATCGTTCTTATATTCAATTTTGGAGTGTCGGCCGAGGCACAATGAAAAATCGTTATTCATGGCCTCGTAGTTCAAGAAATATTCCTTGATCATGTTGCCGCGGTATCCCAGGCAGAAAGACGAAATCGTTGAAGCCATTGTGCGCATACAGCTTCATGATGTGCCACAGAATCGGTCGGCCTCCGATTTCGACCATGGGCTTCGGCCGATATTCCGTCTCCTCGCGCAAACGGGTACCCAGCCCTCCGCACAGCATCACGACTTTCACGAAATTCTCCTGGCAGGCGTTCGTGCTGTCTTCCCGAGGCCCTTGACCGGGAGGAGAGCAAGAAGATTAATGTAAGCGGAAGGCATGGGAATTGCCAAAACCGCACTTGGCCTGCGCTGAGCGGCTTGATCCTCTAAATCCAACAAGTATGACTATAACTGCAAAAGGCTTGCCGATGGAGTGACACTTCGGAGTACGGAAGTAACCTATTCTCTTCGCGATGAACGGCTAATTGATAGACTCTAATTGACCAAGCTAATTAACAAAAAATGGCACAACCGATCTTCAAAGCCGTGATTGTGGGTGCCGGGCCGGCGGGTCTGACGTCCGCTTACGAATTGTCAAAGCAGCATGCCCCGGTGGTTGTCCTCGAGCGCGATTCCGAATACGTGGGGGGAATCTCGCGAACGGTGAACTACAAGGGCTTCCGGTTTGATATCGGCGGACACCGTTTTTTTTCCAAATCGCGTGAAGTTGAAGATTTTTGGACCGAGATCGATGGCGAGAACATGCTTGATCGCCCGCGATCGTCACGCATTTATTACAACGGCCAGTTCTACACCTATCCCTTGAGGCCTTTCGAGGCGCTGTCAAAGCTCGGCTTGATCGAGTCGACACTCTGCATGCTCTCGTTCGCAGGAGCGCGCCTTCACCCCACGCCTAATCCCAAAACTTTCGAGGAGTGGGTCTCTAACCAGTTTGGCAAGCGCCTCTTCCGCATCTTCTTTAAAACCTACACCGAAAAAGTGTGGGGGATGAGCTGCAGCGAAATCTCCGCGGATTGGGCCGCACAGCGGATCAAAGGCCTGTCGCTAGGTTCGGCCATCAAGCACGCGCTCTTCAGCAAGAAAAACAAGGACAGAAACAAGGACAAAGACAAGGAAAAAGACCGCAAGAATGTAGTGAAGACGCTAATTGACACTTTCCGCTATCCGCGCCTGGGGCCCGGAATGATGTGGGAAGCATGCACAGAAAAAGTCCGCAAGCTTGGCGGCGAAGTAATGCTAGGCCGCAAAGTAATTGGTTGCCGCTTCGACTCCGCCAGCAATCTGTGGGTAGTGAAGGCGCGCAACGCGCAGGGGGACGAGGAAGAATATCGCGGAGAGCACCTGATCTCCTCCATGCCCATTCGCGAACTGGTGGCGCAGATCGAACCTCGGCTTCCCGAAGCCGCGCTCCAGGCCTCGCGCTCTTTGCGCTATCGCGACTTCCTGACCGTCGGCTTGATCGTTCACGACCGCGGCCGTTTCACCGATAACTGGATTTATATCCACGATCCCAGTGTGCAGGTGGGCCGCGTGCAAAATTACAAATCATGGTCACCCGAGATGGTGCCCGACGCCGGCTATTGCTCCTATGGCCTCGAATATTTTTGCTTCGAGGGTGATGGTCTGTGGACGACGAGCGACCGCGAACTGATCGAACTGGCCAAGAAAGAAATTCAAAAAGTGAATCTGGCGGCCAGCGCGGATGTGGTCGATGGCTGCGTCATCCGCCAGCCGAAGGCCTATCCGGTTTATGACGATGCATACCAGCAGCACGTGAGCACGATTCGCAAAGCGCTTGAAGAAAACTATCCCACCGTTCATCTGGTAGGCCGCAACGGCATGCACAAGTACAACAATCAGGACCATGCCATGATGACGGCCATGCTGACCGCCAGAAATATTCTCGCTGGCGAGCGGAAATATGACGTCTGGGCGGTAAATCAGGACGCCGAATACCACGAGTCGGGCGCAGCCGGCGAGCAAGCGGCAAAAGTCGAGACCTGGGTTCCGGTTCCGGTTTCAGTTCAGACTGCGAAAAAACTCACGTAGCGACACTTTCGGCTGTCCATCGAGCGCAGCTCGCGTAGTTAGCTGAGGGAAGGACGAGTTCAGCCGTACCAGGACGAGCCACATAAACATCGGGCTTTAAAGCCCGCGAGAAAAGACCAAGCTCAGGCTTCCCCGAACCGCATGCAAAATTTTACGCTGGCAGACACGCTGGGGACCATCAAGGCATCTCTCGCTCTTCTCCCCTTCATGTTCGCCCCAGGCTACGTCGCGGCATGGGCGCTCGATCTCTTCGAGTTCCGCCAGCGGCGCCCGATTTTGAGAATGGCGCTGGCCGTCCCGCTCAGCATCGCCATCTGTCCGATGCTCTCGTATCTGCTGGCGCGGTTCTTCGAGCCGGCCCTCTGGGTGTTCTTCATCGTCGTGTTCGCGCTCTGCCTGCTGCTTCTGGCAAAGGAAGTCCGCCGATCGCGTGCGGGAACAATTTCAAAATACGTCTGGATCGCTCTAGGGGTAATGGCGCTGTGGGCAGCACTGGCTATTGGAACCACGGTAGATCTGCAAATCGGAGACAAGCTATACCCACCAATTGAGGCTTACGATCATTCCGTACGTACTGCCATGACGGTCGCGATTGCCCGTCATATCCCTCCGAGCAATCCTTTCTTTGCCAATGCCGCGGCGCCTTTGCGCTATCACTATCTATGGTTGCTTTTTTGCAGCCTGCCCATGAAAGTGATCCATCTGTCGCCGCGACACGTGGTCTACTCCGGCGTGGTCTGGTGCGGAATCGGACTCATGTGCGTCATCGCACTGGGCCTGAAATTTCTGTTGCAAGTGCAAACGCAGATCGAACAGAAAACTCTGCTCGGGGTCGCACTGCTCTGCGTCACCGGTCTGGATATCCTGCCCATTGTCGGCTATGGTATCGCTCGGCATTTGTGGCTCAGCGATATGGAGTGGTGGAATGAGCCGCAGATCACTTCCTGGATTGGCTCCGTGCTGTGGGTGCCGCACCACGTCGGCGCGTTGCTCGCATGTTTCGTAGGTTTTCTGCTGCTGTGTCACCAGGCTGGTTCCCATCGCAAGTGGGCGACCGCGCCCGTGATCGTGGCAGGGCTCGCATTTGCCAGTGCTGTAGGCATGTCAGTCTACGTGACGTTCACATTTGTTATTGCCGTCATTATTTGGCTGCTGGTGTTGGTCGTAAAAAAAGATTGGCTCGAAGCAGCGATGTTCGCGGCTGCGGGTGCGGTCGCATTCCTCTGGGCACTGCCCTATCTTTCCGGCCTGCGCGGTCCCGCCAGCGGCAATGGCTTCATCGAAGTCGCTCTCCGCACGTTTCCTATGGGAGTGTTTTTCGCCCAACAGATCGGCATCACCTTCCACACGCAACTCGAGGTAGATGTCGTCAACGCGATCTTCCTGCCCATCAACTACGCTCTGGAACTCGGATTTTTTCTCGTCGTTGCTGTTCTGCGCCTGGTGCAGCTGAAGCGTGGCCGCATCGAGGTGACCGCTAACGAGCAAGCTGCCTGGACTCTTGTCATCACCAGTTTTCTGGTAGGCACCTGCCTGCGTTCAAGCACGCTCAACAGCAACGACCTGGGTTGGAGATGTTTCCTTCCGGCGCAACTAATTCTGCTGTTGTGGGGAGCAACGCTGGTTTATGAAATGTTTCGGGATCGGCAACTTCAGCGTTTCAGCGTCGCGGCAAAACCCATGCTGCGTCCGATAGTTCGCGCCGCGCTTGTAACGCTGTTGATTCTAGGCGTACTCGGGACGGCCTATCAGGTCTTCATGCTGCGCATGTTCCCGGTCCTCGCCGATAGCGGCACGATCGCCGGCCCCAGTTGGATAGCTCCCAATCGCCAGTTCGGCAAACGGGCCTTCGCTCTGCGGTCCGCCTACGAAGCCCTCGATGCGAAAGTGCCTCCATCGGCGGTTGTGCAAAGCAATCCATTCTCTGCGGATCTCATCCTGCACATGCTCTATTCCGGTCATGACGCCGCCGCTGGTGACGGCGCATGTGGCACAGATTTTGGAGGCGACACGAGTACCTGCGCCCAGCGCCTGCAAACGCTCGCTCCATTGTTTGAACTTCCTGATGGCAGCGCGCTGGACGCCGCATGCCGTGAGTATGGCATCAATGCAGTCGTGGTAGAAGATCTGGACCGAGTATGGCACGAACCGTCATCGTGGGTGTGGAGTCGAACTCCAGCCCTAGCCAACGATTATGTAAGGGTTTTTCGCTGCGGCAAACTCTCTCCCTGAGAAGATCACGCAACTCTATCTGCAATCCCCCCGGCAGGCGTTCTCTCCCCAGATCACTCCCAGTGAATGGAGTATAAGGATGTCGCCGAACTTCAATCGGGTGGGGTCCGCCACTATCTGATAGGCGTAATAAACTTCCGGATCAGAAGATATACACCAGTGTTCATGCCGGACAATCCCTTGGCAGTGTTCGCATGCCGCCTCCGCGTGGAAGCGGTTGCTGTGATACCAAGTGGCGTGGTCGCTCTCCGGCATTGCAAATCCTTTTGGCCGTGTTCCAGTGGAGTCGTCCCACCATCAGGCGCTTCCCCAAGTTCTTTCCATGGTGCCTGTATAGGACGAGCATCCTGTCGCGATTGTGGGGCGGGTCGACCCGATAAGCCAGATCACCAAGGTAATGGGCACCTCGCAACGGCCATATCGTTGCGGAACACTAAAGGTTCAAGCGATCTTTTGACTAACAGAAAAATGAGCAAGCAGTTACAGCGGATGAGTTTGATCTACATCCAAACGCTATCCGTAGGCGTCCGGTAGCGTTGTGGTCTCGCCGGAGAAATTCTCTCAGCCGCCGCTCACTGCCGGAACGATAGAAATCTCGGACCCGGAAAGAACCGGACTCGCCAATCCGCCTGTGTAGCGTATATTTTCGTTCCCGAGGAAAATATTGATATGTTCCCGCACCTGCCCCTGCTCGGTCACGATTCGATCCCGAACTCCTGGGTAAAGGATACAGAGCGCCGACAATGCGTCAGCCAGAGTGGCGGGCGAAGATTCGATCTCAACTTTTCTCAGCCCCCCAGTAAATTCGCGCAACGCGCCCGGAATGTGAAAAGTGACCGGCATGGATCATCTCTTTGGTCGTGACTTCTGCCCTGGCTTCGGCCCTAACTTCGATCGTAATTTTGCATCTGACTTTGCTCCTGATTCTGCTCCTGACTTCGAACGCCGCGTCTTGTTTTTCGAAAGAGAGTTCGCCAGGTGCGAAGCCGCGTGCGCAGACTTAGGCAACGCCGATGAAATACCGGAGGCATCCTCGACGATAGCAGCCCGCACGCAAACCACCCCCGGCAGTCCCTCGAGTATCTTTTGCCATGTCTTCCCTTCGTCGCGCGAGCCAAACAGTTGGCCACTTCGCGTGCCGAAGTAAATCCCGAACGGATCGAGTGAGTCCGCCGTCATGGCATCACGCAAAACCGTTTCGTAGGCACGCTTTTGCGGCAAGCCGCGCATAAGAGGCTCCCATGAGGCGCCCGCGTTGCGGGTGCGATAAACGCGCAGTCGCCCGTCGCAAGCGCAGCGAAACTCATCCGACTCCACGGGAACGATATACACGCAATCGGGATTTCTAGGGTGCATAGTCACGGCAAAGCCAAAGTCCGATGGCACTCCATTGGCAATGTCTTTCCAGTTTTCGCCGCAGTCGTCGGAGCGATACAACCCCCAATGGTTCTGCAGAAAGAGCCGTTCGGGCCGATCGGGATGCATCGCGATTTTGTGTACGCATTGCCCGAATTCCGGATATCTCTCCGGCATGAACATGACGCGGATGCCACGGTTTTGCGCAGTCCAGGTAAGTCCGCCATCGTCGGTCCTATAAACGCCGCCGGATGAGATCGCCACATACATGCGCTGTTTGTCCACAGGGTCGAGCACAATGGTATGCAACGCAAGACCTCCATTGCCCGGCATCCATCGTGGACGATGGGGATGATCAAACAACCCCCGCACTAACGACCAAGTTTCGCCTGAATCGCGCGTTTCAAAAAGCGCGGCGGGTTCCACGCCGCAATAAAGCACGTTCGGTTCCGCGGGCCGGCCTAGCGCGATCTGCCATATGTTTTTCAATGAAACACCGGTATCGGAAGGGAATCGAATCGGAGCTTGCTGCGGATTGGTCCAGCTCTTCCCGAAATCGTCGCTTGATCGCAGCAGAGTGCCCCAATAACTCTGGGTCGAAGCCCAGATGCGATGTTGGCCTCCGCGGCCGTCGTAAGCCATCGCGTAAACATTGTGTCCGTGGAAGTAGGGACCGCCGACGTCCCAGCGTCTGCGCTGGGTGTTCGAACGCAGGATGAACGCTCCCTTCGTTGTCCCCACTAAGAGAAGAAAGTCTCCCTTCCTGACCTGCGCGTGGCGCACGCTGTGCAAGATCGTGCTTTTGGGTGGGCTTACATCGAGGCTCGGATCCTTCGAAACGATCGCACCCGACTGAACCGCTTCGAGAGCAGCCTGAACCTCACCCGCGTGCTGATAACGCTGCATGGGCTCCTTTACCAGGCAGCGTTGGATAATAGCCCAGAGCCCGGGGGCACGGGAGGCCCGAGCGGATTTGGCAGCTCGCGCAAGATTGCCGAGCTGATCTCAAACCCGGTGCGTCCTTCAAAGGGAAGACGTCCCGAAGCCGCTTCATAAAGCACCACTCCAAACGCCCATAGATCAGTGCGATAATCGGCACCCTCTCCACGCAGGATTTCAGGCGCCATGTAGGGCAAAGTGCCGCTAACGCTCGATGCGCCCTGTATCGAAGCAAAAGATTGGGTAGTCGCTTCGAATATTCCACTGCCTATTTTCTTGGCCAAACCGAAGTCGAGGACTTTCACCAAACCATCGGCGGTAATAACAATATTTGCCGTCTTCAGGTCTCGATGAACCATGCCGCGGTCGTGAGCGCGAGCCAGCGCGCTCGCGATCTGCACGCCATATCGCAGCACCGACTCCGGCGCCAGCCCCGCAACAGCACATTGGGCGGCCAGCGACTTGCCCTCCACCAGTTCCATTACGATGTAGAGCTCGCCCTCATTCTCGCCAACTTCGTAGATTGTGCAGATGTTGGGATGAGCAAGAGAAGAGGAAGCGCGCGCCTCTTGCAGCAAGCCCTGGCCTGCCGATAGATCGAGGCGAGTGTCTTTCTTGACGACTTTTAGGGCGACATCGCGATGCAGCACTTCGTCATACGCGCGATAGACAACCCCCATTCCACCTTCCCCGATCTTCGCTTGAATACGGCAATGACCGAGAACCTGGCCGATCACAGTCTGCTCCTTTCCCGCCCCATGCTAGGCTGCGCTCGGGACCTACGTCAACGAAGCCTGGTTCCGGTAGTGTCTCGATTTCGCGCAGCGATTGTGGCGCCGCCGTCCCGGCGGCTATCAGCGGGCCGAAGCTTGGAATTTCAGGATTGCTAGACAGTCGCGCGCGTTCTCGTGAGATTTGTTTCAGCGCGCTCCCTTGGACTTCTCCTGCCTTATTAATGAGTAAGTCGCGGAAACAAGAGACGTCCGCTGGCGCCATCGATCGAGTTGGTTTGGCAGCTATAAAACCCAGGCTTAGCTGAGGCCAGTGGTAGGCTTGGCTCGCCCTTGAAAAGGCGACGTACTCAAGAATCAGACCGACTTACACGTACTCGCGCTCGGCCCGCCGAATCGCCCGGTATCTCTCAAACACTTTCTTCTCGCTCTCCAGTCCCAGCGCGGAGCGGATCGAACTCCCGCGGAAGGTGTGGGCAAGCATCCGCCACCCCTGCAACAGAACGAACTTCGGGTCATGCCGAAGCGCAGCCGGTATGTGGTGAGTCTTCATCCAGCGTTCCGCTCTCCAGCGCATGAATTCCACTTCCTCGGCTGGCAGATGCTCAGTGCGCACTACCGCCGTAGTGCCGTCATACTCTTCCAGCCGCTCATTGATGATCAACCCTTGATCTCGGAAGTCCTTCGTCATCGGCGTGCGCGGGTAAGGGGTCGGGTGTTGGATATAGGGCCAGTCCACATACTGGCGGGCAAATTCGAGGTTGGCTTCGATCGACTCGCGTGTATCGCTAGGACTGCCAACGATCAATCCGCCGACCACATACATCTGGTTCCGGTGCAGGTAGTCGATCGCCTTGAGTGTCGCGTTCCCGGTGTTGTGTCCGTCCGTACGCTCGGTGTTCTTGGCGGAGGCGCGCAGAAATTCCAGGTCGCCTTCCAGGATATTTTCGATGCCGAGAAAAACATAACGGAATCCCGCTCGCCGCATCAGCGGGGCGAGAGTCTCGCCGTGGTTCGCGATGGCGGAAGTCATGGCCTGCACGAAGTAATCGATCTTGTGCAGCCCGGCCGCAATGATGGCCTCGCAAAGCGCCTCGAAGCGCCGCACATTCAGCGTAATGTTGTCGTCCACGAGGAAGATAGTTCGAGCGCCATGGTCGCGCGCATCGCGAATGTCAGCCAACACGCGGTCGAACGAATAGGTATGGAAATTGCGGCCCCGCATCTCGATAATGGAGCAGAAGCTGCAATCAAACGTGCAGCCGCGAGATGTCTCGATTACATCCACCTGTCTGCCGAGCAGCGTATATCCCTTGAGCACGCGCGCATCGCGGTTGGGCGGGCGGATTTCACTGTCCTCCAGTCGATGCGGCGGCCGGTCGGGGTTGTGCACCCAGCTTTCACCGTCTTCGCCCAGGCGCCGATACGACAAACCGCAGATCCGTTCCACACCCGACCCTTGCTCAACTGCGCGCAACAATTCGCGGAAAGTGACTTCTCCCTCGCTGCGCACCAGATAATCGACGCCCATGCCCTGGTAAGCTTCCGGGGCGAGGCTGGGGTCGTACCCGCCCACCACGATTTTCACTCCGGGCCGCAGCGCGCGCACCAGTTCAATAATGCGCGCCGCGGTGCGCCGCTGAAATGTCATGATCGAGAGCCCGACCACCTCCGGATCAATTTCGCGGATAAGCCGGGTTACAGTCTCGCGAACCTGGCGATGAACCAGTATCAAATCGGCCACGGCCACGCGGTGCTGCGGATCAATGTTGCCCGCGAGCGACGTGAGCGCACCATTGGGCATACGAATTGCGACTGGTGGCATGTGCTCGAAGGAATCCGGCATGGAGAGTAACAGTACGTTCACGACGCACCTCCCCTGACTGCTTGGATGCGACCCCCTGGGGTCGAAAAGATCGCGGCTCGAACAGATCATAAATGAACAGACCAAAAACCGCAGGCGCGTACCCGGCATCTGTGTTCTTAAAACGTCGCGCTTGATTGCGGGCACCATGCCGAGTCTCTGCGTGGCGCAGGCCCGGTCCTTCACGGTGCTCAAGACACGGCGAAAGAATGTCCTACCACGTTCCCCATTGATGCAGAACGAGCCTTCAACCAAGTCGGCTGTTTTGAGGTAGGATTGATGCGCCTTCCCAAGGAGGTTTCCATGGCACAGAACGTTTCGGTCGACATCGTACGTCAGGGCTCGAAGTTATCCATCGTGTGGGGAATTTTGCTGATCGTCTTCGGCATGGTCGCGATCGGTTCGCCATTTCTCGCCGCCGTGGCGGTTAATATCGCCATCGCCTGGCTCATCGTCCTGGCAGGCATCGTCCATATCATGCTCGCCTTTCGCACTCACGGTGCTGGCAGCATGATCTGGAAGCTGCTGGTCGGTCTCGCCTATTTGTTCTTCGGAGCATACCTGATCATGCATCCCGTGCTGGGTGTGGCCTCTCTGACCATAATCCTGGCATCGCTCTTTCTGATCGAGGGCATCCTGAGCATCATCATGTTTTTCAAGATGCGCTCGTTAGGAGGATCAACCTGGGTGCTGGTCGACGGGATCATTACCCTGGCGTTAGGACTGATGATCTACGTGCAATGGCCGTCGAGTTCCCTCTGGGCAATCGGAATTCTGGTTGGCGTGAGCATGATCATCAGCGGCGTCGCGCGCGTGATGCTGTCGCTGGCGGTGCGCAAGGCTAAGCCTGACGTAACGTCGTCATTAGCCGCATAGCACTGGTCTAACAGCGTACTGGTCTAAATAGGTCTGTTCTGGGGTTGCAAGCTTCCTGGCAAGGCGTCGAAGCGCCGGACGCCCAAGGAAGAACCGTGGCAGCTGAAGTCGCCCCTTTCTTACGAATGGAGAAGACCGAATGGGAGGAATGATCCCGCTAGGGGATATATCGCGGCGTACCACTCGCACCGCCATCGTCACGATCCTGATCATCCTCGTGAACGGTTTCGTTTTTATTCAGGAGTTGATCGGAGGCGACGCCTTCGTGACTGCATGGTCGGCGATCCCTTCCCAAATTACCTCCGGCCACAACTGGATCACGATTCTGACCGCGATGTTCATGCACGCCAGTTGGTCGCACATCATTGGCAACATGATCTTCTTATGGGCCTTCGGACCTGAGATCGAAGACGCCATGGGGCGTGGCCGCTATTTGGTTTTCTACATTGTCGGAGGGTTGGTGGCCATGGTGGCCCAGATAGCAGCCAATCCCAATTCCACCATCCCCAACCTCGGTGCCAGCGGCGCGATTGCCGCGGTGATGGGCGCGTTTCTGGTCACCTATCCTCGCGATCGGATCCGGTCGGTGCTATTTATCTTTGTGTTTTTTCGCGTCACTTTCATCCCCGCCGCGCTTTTGATCGGCTTCTGGTTTCTCATCCAACTCTTCAGTGCCGGCGCGGTCGCGCGAGTGCAAACCGGAGGCGTAGCGTACCTGGCGCACATCGGCGGCTTCATCTTCGGAGCTGTCACCGCTCGTCTGTTCGAAGATCCCCGTCGACTAGGATCGCAAAGAAGTCTGGAATGATTTCGACCGGCCCGATATCGCGCCCCTACTGCCGCTGCAATGCAAACTGAGCGATTTTGGGTGGCGCAACGCCCTATCCCTTTACTACTCAGAGGTTCGCGCTCCGGACTGTGCAAGCTCGGTTTCCGGAACGACTTCGGGATTTACCTCCCACAAGTAAATTTCGTTGCCGTCGGGGTCATGGAGATGGACGAAGTTGCCGGCCTCTGCCCGCTCGACTGAGCCGTTCATGCGCACTCCTTTTTTGCTGAGGCGCGCCACCACATTCTCGATGGGTTCATCGATTTCCAGGCCGAGCGTGATTGCGCCCTTGGTTCCGGGCGCTGGATACTTCGGCGATGCCGGGTGCAGACCGATGGTGAGTCCTTTGCCGGCATCGACCGTAGCCCAATCATTGCTGAAGCGGTTGGTCAGCTTCAGATCCAGAACCTGGGTGTAAAAATGGACCGCAGCGTCCATGTTCGAGACAAATACGGTTGCGTTTCCACCTGAGATCATAGTGTTCCTCCTCACTTTCTACTTCTTATATACCCTCCTCCGAATATAATGGAAAGAGCCAAGCGAGAGGGCCACTTGGAGGGTCCCGTGAATCGCAGTCGCGAATTCTTCGTGCCGCCAATTCATCTGGATCGAACCTCTCCAGTTCCGATGAACCGCCAGATCTATCGGCAGATTGCGTCTGCGATCGGGAGCGGCGCGATTCAGGGCGAAGCGCGCCTGCCGTCAACACGAGTGATGGCAAAACTCTTAGACGTCTCCAGGAACACCGTGCTGGCCGCCTATGACGATCTCGCGGCGGATAATCTGGTGCAGGGAGAAAGAGGCGCCGGCATGAGGGTGGTTGCGAACGGAACCGCTCAACCACGAGGCCTGGCTCGGTTGGGTTTACAGCACGTTATCCGCGCCTCGGGTTATCCGGCAAGAGTTCTCGCGCTCGAGGATCCAGACGGAAACCCCTTCTACATTAGGCATTGAGACGCAATCGCCCATGCTATAATTTCGTTTCGCCTGAACGTGTTGACGGTCGAGGCTGATCCTGTGATTTCCTCCGCGGGCGGATTCATAATTCGGACCCATAATTCCGAGATTCTGCGCAATTCAGGTATTCTAGAGACGAGGTAGAGCTATGTCCGGCCATTCGAAATGGGCAACCATCAAACACAAAAAGGGCGCGCTCGACGCTAAGCGCGGCAAGATCTTTACCCGTCTCATCAAGGAAATCGCGATGGCGGCGAAGTCGGGCGGCGATCCCGATATGAACCCACGCCTGCGAACGGCGATCCTGGCAGCGAAATCCGAGAACATGCCCGCCGATAACATCAAGCGCGCCATCCAGCGCGGTACCGGAGAATTGCCCGGCTTGACTTATGAAGAATTTGTCCTTGAAGGCTACGGTCCGGGAGGAGTTGCGTTGCTCGCTGAAATTTCTACCGACAACCGCAATCGCACGGTGAGCGAAATTCGCCATGTCTTCGGGAAGAACAATGGCAACATGGCCTCAGCGGGCGCCGTGTCGTATATGTTCAAAAAGAAGGGCGACATCATCATCCCCAAGTCGGCGGCCAAAGTGGATGATCTGATGAACATCATCATCGAAGCGGGCGGCGAGGATGAGCCGATTGACGATGGCGAGAATTGGGAAATTTTAACGCCGCCTTCTGCCTACGAAGCATGCTGGAGGCGCTAAAGAAGGCTGGCATCACTCCCGCATCGTCGAGTGTCGCGATGGTCCCGGACACATTCATCAAGTTGGAAGGGCAGCAGGCAGCGCAAATGATCCGGCTGATGGAAGCGCTTGAAGATCATGACGACGTGCAAAACGTCCACGCCAACTTCGATATCGACCAGAAAGTTCTTGAAGAGGTTGCAGGATAGAGCAATCGGGCGATCTGGTCATCGGGTCGTCGGCGATGTGAACGGCGAGAATCTCTGGCATCCATTTTTTGATCTTGTATTTTGTTTACCCGATCACCAGTTCGCTCGCCGCTTTTTCAACACGATGGTGGAAAAGTTTGTGGAAAATGGGGATCTCAATCCTGTAACCTGCTGCTAGACAATACCTTCAGCATTCTGCACTGCATCGGGTGCGCGCTGTATTGACCTCCGTTGAAAAACTTAAATTTTGTGAAGATGCGTCTGGACAAGTTGCTCGTCGATCGAGGACTGGCGTCATCGCGCGAGCGTGCGCACGCGCTCATCCTCGCCGGAAAAGTTCTGGTAGATGAACAAAAGATTGAAAAGGCCGGCGCCCCGATTGATTCGAGTTCAACCTTGCGCCTGCTGGGCGGGGATCTTCGTTACGTCAGCCGCGGAGGCCTCAAGTTGGAGAAGGCTCTCGAGCATTGGCACATCGACCTTCGTGGCAAAGTCTGTCTCGACATCGGCGCTTCCACCGGAGGCTTCACCGACTGCATGTTGCAACACGGCGCAGCCAAAACGATTGCCGTGGATACCGGTTATGGGCAGATGGATTTCGCTTTGCGCAAAGATCCGCGAGTTCGGCTTCTGGAGAAAACTAACGCCCGCTATCTCGAACCCTCCGACATCGGCGAGTCTGTCGACTTCATCGCTATGGATGTTTCATTTATCTCAGCCACTCTGGTGCTGCCAGCGGTGATTCGAGCGGCGTCATTCTACGCCGCTGCGAATCAGCAGAACGTTTGCCAGATTGTGGTTCTGGTGAAGCCGCAGTTTGAAGCGGGCAGGGAACTGGTCGGCAAAGGCGGCATCGTACGCGACGAATCGGTGCAGCGGGCAGCCGTCGCCAAGGTGGAAGCGGCGCTCTTGCAACTCGGCTGCGAACGGATGGAATGGATCGAGTCTCCCATTCTAGGGGGCGAGGGTAACCGCGAGTTTCTGCTGCACGCGAAGCTTCCGCAGATTCCTGTCGGTTGATTCTGTACAATCATTCGATCCGGCGCTCATTTGGTCCGGCGATACGGCGTAGATGAGAAAAGCAAGAAGCCCGAAGAAATGACTGAGTCTCTCCAGAACCCAACCCGCCCAAAAATCGTTGCCATCATTTCCAAGCCTGGGCGCCCGGAGTTGCGTGAGTTGCTGCCGACGCTGGAAAAACGCCTGGTTCAGCTCAACTTTTCTGTGCTGATGGACGAAGAGAGCGCGGTTTATTTTTCCGCGGCCGACGCCATGCCGCGAGAGCAGTTGGCCCAGCGCTCGCCCGACCTGGCTCTGGTTCTCGGCGGCGACGGAACGTTGCTGTCGGCGGTGCGCGCGGTTGCAAAAGTCGGAACATTGATCCTGGGCGTCAACCTCGGCACTCTCGGATTTCTGACCGAGTTGGCGTTATCCGATCTCTATTCTTCACTGGAGGCAATCGAGCAAGGGCATTATGTCGTGGAAAGCCGCTCGATGCTCATCGGATCGCTGATTCGGAGCAGCGGTCTCATAGCCAGGCACGAGGCCTTGAACGAGGTGGTGGTGAGCAAGAGCGCCATCGCCCGCCTGAATTATTTCGAGCTCTACGTAGACAAGGAGTTTGTTTCCAGCTACCGCGCGGATGCCCTGATCATCGCCACGCCCACAGGTTCGACTGCGTATTCTCTCGGAGCCGGCGGACCGATTCTAAACCCCGATGTGAGTGCCTTCGTTATAACTCCGGTCTCGCCCCATGGATTAACACATCGGCCTGTGGTGGTGCGCGATACCGTCGAGGTTGAAATCCACGTCAAAACCGGAAAGGAAGAAGCCTATTTGAGCTTCGATGGACAAATCGGGCTCCCGGTGATGGACGGCGACATTGTGCGTTGCGTTAAAGCGGAGCATGTGGCCAATCTCGTACGTTTTCAGAAGACGTTTTTCGAAGTGCTCGGAACCAAGCTGAAGTGGGGAGAACGCTGAAGTCCCTGTCTCTGTCGGCGCCCAACAAAGATGATAATGAACGACGTTTGTCCGGGCCTGGTCGAACGCACCGTCGATACCGTTGACGTTCAATTAAACTACGCCGAAGGCCCTCCCAATGGCCCGCCGCTAATGCTGCTTCATGGACTCGGACGGCGCTGGCAGGTTTTTCGGCAGCTGATCCCTGCGCTAAGCTTGCGCTGGCACATCTTCGCGCCCGACCTTCGCGGACACGGCAAGTCTTCCCGTGTTGTCCGCGGATACCATGGGCCGGAATATACGAAAGACATCGCAGCTCTTCTGCGCGAACGAGTTCCCGCACCCGCCGTGCTGTTCGGGCATTCCCTCGGCGGCATGTTGAGCATGCAGGTCGCTTCGCAACATCCGGAACTTGTGCGCGCCCTGATTCTGGGCGACAACATGATCGCAATCCGGCAGCTTCGCCATCCCATGTATAAAGCGCTATTTTCGGGGCTGCGCGATCTGGCGCGACGGGGCGGCTCGGTCGAACAAATTGCCGATGGCATCGGAATGATCGCGCTGCCAATCGCCGGCAGCGATGACTCCATGGCCATTCGCCGGCTTCCCGGCAATGATGAGGCCTATCTGCTCTCCTGGGCGCGCTGCGTGCAGCAAGCCGATCCTGAGGTTTACGACATGACGCTTGACGGATCGTCGCTCGAAGGTTGGGACGGGGAAATGCTGTTGCGTGGAATTAATTGTCCGACATTGCTTTTGCAGGCGAGCCAGGAATTAGGCGGCCTGATGTCCGACGCGGACGTTGCGCTGGCCACGCGGTTATTACCGCGTCACGAGCATGTTAAATTCCGCGACCTGGGACATGCATTATTCATTCAGCAGCCCGACCCGGTGTTGCGTGCCGTAACGAATTTTCTGGACTCGCTAATGACTCGCTAACATAGCGCAGGGTTGTGGAGCGAGGGGCGTCCTCGCCTGTCCTGCTCGTAACTGGATCGCAGTCGAGGTCAACCCGGCGCTAGCTAAAACTTCTCCATCCTGATCTGATCTTCCCAACTCTCGCGTCGCCGGATCACCCTAGCCTTAGCGCCCTCCACCAGCACCTCCGCCGCGCGGCCGCGCGTGTTGTAGTTCGACCCTAGCACCGAACCATAAGCGCCGACGTCTAGAACGGCCAGCAGATCCCCCTCGCCAACCCGGGGAAGTTTTCTGTCGCGGGCAAAGAAGTCGCCAGTCTCGCAGATCGGACCGACGACATCGGTAATCTCGCTCTCGCGCGAGTCGCGGCGCACCGGAACAATCTCGTGATACGCGTCATACAGGGAGGGCCGCAGCAGATCGTTCATCGCCGCATCGACAATCAAAAAGCGTTTACGACGATTTGTTTTGCGATATAAAACACGGGTCAGCAACACCCCCGCCGCCCCCACAATCGAACGGCCCGGCTCGAGCAGCAGATGCAGGTTCAACCCACGCAACGGGCCCAGCACCGCTCTGGCGTAGGAGGCAATCTGCTTCTCGAAATCGGCCTTCTTCGGCTCTCCATCGTTAGTGTAGGAAATTCCCAGGCCGCCTCCGGCATCGATATAGCGGATGTCGTGTCCCTTCTGGCGCAGGACCGCAACCAGTTGACCACGCGTTCGAGGGCTTCGCGAAACGTGTCAACGTCAGTGATCTGCGAGCCAATGTGTACGCTGACTCCAGCGACTTTCAATGCTGAAAGCTGCGCTGCCTGAGCGTAGAGCGCTTTAGCTTCTGGAATCGGTACGCCGAATTTGTGCCGATGCAAGCCGGTCGATATATAGGGATGAGTTTTCGCCGAGACATCGGGATTGACCCGCACGGCGATGGCCGCCCGCTTCTTTAACCGGGCCGCGGTGGCTGCGAGCAAATTGCAACTCCGAGGCGCTTTCGATGTTGAACAACAGGATCCCTGAGCGCAGGGCCAATTCCATCTCTGCTGTGGTTTTGCCGACTCCCGAAAATACAACTTTGCTTGCGGCCTTAGGGCTCGCCCGCAAAACTCTTTGCAGTTCTCCGCCGGAAACAACGTCAAAGCCAGCACCTTCGCCGGCCACCAAGCCGCAAAATCGCCAGCGTCGAATTGGCTTTGACCGAATAGCACAATGTGTGAGGAATGGAATGAAACGCCCGGGCGAATGCATCCAGTCGAGCCCGGATCATCGCTGTGGAATACACATACAGTGGAGTTCCATGTCGCGCCGCAAGTTCTTCGAGTGAGACGCTTTCGCAGCAGAGTTCTGAGGTCTTCGAAGTCGCGCCGCCCTTATATTCAAATGCGGGCTCGCGCAAGACTCGCGGTGCGCGCCGGCTCTTCACTTGCGCTTGCCCGAATCGCTTTTCACCTTGATGGCGACCACGGTCTGATCGTCGAAAGTGTCTACCCCAGCGGCGTGCTCGGTAACCGCTTTGAAGATTTCGTTCACCACGCAGTCTGCCGATTTTGAGGCGCATCCGGCGACGATGGCCTCCACGCGCTCCTGCCCAAAGGAGTGGCCGTGGCGGTTGCGGGCGTCGAGAATTCCGTCGCTGATGAAGACGAACAAGTCACCTGGCTTCGCCTTAAAACTGACCTCGTCATAATCGACCTCGTCGAACAATCCGAGCGGCAGGCCAGTGATCTCGATCAACTCGATCTTGCCATCATGGCAATAGATAGGCTTCGGCAAGCCGGAATTCGCGACCAGCAGCGTGCGTTTCTCGTCGTCCCAGACCGCATAGATGATCGACACAAATTGCGCTGCAATCCTGCGTTCGGCGAGCGACAAATTCACCGCCGATAGCATTTCCGCCGGGCCCGGCTCAATCGGCGCGTGCGAGCGCAGAATGCCGCTGACCAGCGCTGCATAGATGGCCGCCGGCGCACCCTTGCCGCTCACGTCTCCCACTGCGATTCCCAGCCGCGACAACGAATAGGGAACAAAGTCGTAGAGATCGCCGCCGATGGCGCGGGCGGGAGCAAACTTGGCCTCGACGTCGAGATGCGGCATCTTGGGCCGCGAATGTGGCAGCAAGCGGAATTGCAGTTCCCGTGCCAGCGCGAGATCGCGTTCCAGCCGCTGCTCCTGCCGCGCAACCTCTTCATACAAGCGCGCATTTTCGATGGCAATGGCAAGCTGCGCCGCGAGTGTGGTCAGCGTGCGCTTGTGATCGTCGGTGAAATAGCCGCGCCGTGTGTGTTCCAGATCGAGAACACCGATTACCTTTTCCTGGTAAATCAGTGGAACCGCCAGCTCCGAGCGTGTATCGGGATTCGCAGCGATGTAAATCGAGCTTTTGCTGACGTCCGGCACGAGCACCGCTTCCTTGGCCTGCGCGGCGTAACCGACTACGCCGCGGCCGAGCGGAATGTCGTGTTTCAGATGCAGCCGCTCCTCAAAGCGCTGGGCAAAGCGATGCTGCAGTTTCTCACCGGTCTGGTCCAGCAGCAGAATGCTGAACATCTGGTAATCGATCAAGCGGCTGAGCAATTCGGCAATGCGCTTGAGCAGTTGATCCAGATTCAGAATCGAAGTGAGTTCGCGGGCAATCTCGTTGAGCAGCAGCAGGGTGCGGGCCTGGCGCGTGACGCGCGTGTGCAGGCGCGCGTTCTCAATGCCCACGGCCATGCGCGATGCGATCAGCGTCAGCAGGCGCTTGTGTTCTTCGGTGAAGTAACCCTTTTCGCGCGCCTCAATATCGATCACGCCAATCAGCCGGTTCTTGTAGATCAGCGGGATGGCCAGCTCCGAGTGAACGTTGGGCAGAGCCTCTAGATAGAAGTCCTCCTTGGTTGCGTCGGCAACGAGGACGGCTTGACGCGTCTGCGCAGCGCGTCCGGTAACGCCCTGGCCCACCTTCACGCGCAGGCGTTCGGCAACCGCTGGCGGATAGCCCACATGAAAGCGTACGTATAATTCCTGGCGATGCTCGTTGAGCAGCAGGATCGCGAAAATCTCATAGTCGATGACTTTGCGAACGACCTCTGCAACCCGGCGCAGCGTGGTTTCCAGGTCGAGCGTAGTGTTGACAACATCCGCGACCTCGAGCAGAAGTGGTTCCACCTCAGAAGGTCGCAAGGTTGGCGAAGCGGTCGTGTCCACAGGCTTCATGATAGCAGCCGTTAAATTTGTAATTGGTGATTTGTAATTGGCAAATTAAAAAAATCTAACGCGCGCTCACAATTACAAATTACAAATCGCCAATTACAAATTCTCCAACACGCAAACATCCGGAACATTGCGATAGCGCTCGGCGTAGTCCAGGCCGTAGCCGACCACGTAGGCATCGGGAATCGTGAAGCCGATGTAGTGCGCCTCGATCGGCTCTTTGCGGCGTGATGGCTTGTCGAGCAAGGCCGCAATGCGCAGCGAACGGGGTTGATGCGCCCGCACCAGCTTCGAAATGTAGTTCAGCGTCAGCCCGGTATCGAGAATATCCTCCACCAGAATCACGTTGCGGTCGGCCATCGAGCTATCCATATCTTTGGTCAGGCGCACTTCGCCGAGCGAGTCCCAGGCGGCGTGGCCGGCGGGATCTTCTTTAACGGTCGGCCGGTTACCGTAACTCGAAACTCCGATGAAGTCGAACGTGGCATCGAGCGGAATCTGCCGCGCCAGGTCACTCAAAAAAATGGCTGCGCCTTTTAAAACGCCAACCAGAATAATAGATTGGCCTTCGAAATCGTGCGCAATCTCTTTTCCCAGTTCGGCGACGCGCTGGGCAATCATTTCGCGGGATAACAACACTTTGAGTTCGGGCATCGTGCCCCCTCTTATACACGACTTTGAACGCAACCGGAATGGCTTTAAATCAAGTTGCGGGGACGCCGCCGAAGAGCGCGAGGGCCAGCCGAGTGACGCTGAGGAGGAGACTTCCTGGCAAGAAAAAAGGCCTACCCAAAAATGGATAGGCCGTTTCTAGCGAATCGCTGTTTATTTGCCCTTCTTGCCCTTGTCGACTCCTACGCCAGTGCAGAAGTCCCAACCTTTAACCGCCGAAAAGCCCGCGTAGGGGCCACAATACCCGGCGGTGATGTCGCGTAAGTCAGCTCCGACACCGAGGTTGCCATAAATGGTCGTCAACTCCGCATTGCTGGAGGCCGCGAAGCTGCCGGTAGAGTTGACAATTCCCGCCAGCGACGGCGAGGAGACGCTGGTGCCGCCAACGATATACCATCCGCCCTGGCCTGACACCAGCACCCAAACACCAGTAATGGGATTGGCATCAAACGAGAGGTCCGGAACTCCACGGTAGTTCCCAACCAGCGAAGAGATTGCGCTCTGGTAGCTGGGGCGCGCTTCGTACGTGCTTACACCACCCCCCGCCTCGTCCCACGGATCCTCCGACATGTAGAGGCCGGTCGATGGGTTGCGGCGCACGGTGGTTCCGCCGGCCGAGACCACGTTCGACGAAGTGCCTGGCCAGATTGTGCCCGGGCTGTCTCCAGAAGAGGCAAAGAATACGACGCCCGCTTTGACGAAATGGGAGTCATATCCCGTTTCACCGGAAAACTCGTCGCCTCCCCAACTGTTTGAGACCTCTCCGCCGCCCGCGGCGTTGACCATCTTGCTGGCCATGTCTTCCGCGGCTAGCAAGTCGGCAAAGCTGTTGGAAGCGGCCTCGACGAGAACGATCTTCGCCTCGGGAGCCATGGCATGCGCCCACTGCACATCCAGCGATTCCTCGATTTCCCATCCGTCGTCGTGCGCCGGTTTAGCACCGCTCGCATAGACGACCTGGAAGCTTGGCGCAGGCAGCCCAAACTGAGTCGAAAAAGCTGCCAGATCGCTGGCCGCATTCGGCGCATCGTAGGCATCCACGATAGCAATCATGTTCGCGCCGCCGGTCGGGTTGGCTGTTAATGCATTCGGATCGCACCCCTTCACCGCTTTGGTCAGGCCATAGACGCAGCCCAGAGACGCCGGCGTCTCGTACGCGTAGCCCGAGTACGGCGCGCCCAGCGGTTGTGCATTCTGCAGGGGCTTCGCGGGTATAAATAAGCGGATGTTGGTGTGAGCGCGTTTCCCCAGGTCAGTGGCTTTCTCAATACTCGAATCGGGAGTAACCACCTTCCCGCTGACCGGCCTGATTTGAGCCGGAGCGAGACTGGTTAGAACGAGCGATGCAGTGATAACCGCCACGGAGCGCAACTTCATAGGTCAGGTTTCCTCGATATGGTTTTTGTAGGAGCTGAATCGGTGCTTTGATCAGTACATTGATCAGTACATTGATCGGTACTATCCCCGGAGCCTTCCGGCAGCCGGAACCACAACTGGGGGAATTACCTTGAGGGAAACTAAATTTGGGGGGAATTACGGGGAAGGATCTTTCCAGTCCGGCGCCTCTGCCGGACCGAGCCTAAGTGTGCCTGCCCCTCCGAACGCTGTCAAGACGAAAGAATTTGCAGAAAAGAGAATTTGCAAGGTGAAAGAACCTGCATCAAAGAATCTTGTTCGAGGAAAGAATTTGCACATGGAGGGAAAGCATCTCAGACCAGATTTTGTGCATTGGCGTCGCTCATTGCGCGGTCTAACCCGCCTCACTGGAATGCTGATTCGGTTTCGCATTAAACTGGTTCGCAATCAAATCTGTTCTTAGTTTTTACCCCAGGAGCCTTTCGTGAATCTTGAAGGAATCAAACTCACATGGCTTGGCCATGCCACTTTCCGGGTGCAGACGCCTGAAGGCAAGACCATCATCATCGATCCGTGGATTGCTGGCAATCCGATGTGTCCGGAGAGCGAAAAAGACGTCAGGAAGGCCGACGTGATGCTCTGCACTCATGGCCACGGAGATCACATAGGAGACGCCGTCGAGGTCGGCAAGAAGCTCAACCCGCTGGCCGTCGGCATCTACGAGCTTTGTTTGTGGCTGCAAAAAAAAGGAGTCAAACAGATCTCCCCCATGAACAAGGGCGGCACTCAATCCGTCGCCGGAGTGAAGGTCACCATGGTCCACGCCGTGCATTCCTGCGGCATTCAAGATGGCGACCAGATCGTCTACGGCGGTGAGGCCTGTGGCTACGTGATCGAGTTCTCGAACGGAGTCAAGCTTTACCACGCGGGCGACACCAATGTCTTTAGTGACATGGCGATCATTCGCGATCTCTACGCGCCAAAGATCTGCATGTTGCCCATCGGCGACCACTTCACCATGTCGCCGCGCGAGGCTGCCTACGCGTGTAAGCTGCTGCAACCGGAAACGGTAATCCCGATGCACTTCGGCACCTTTCCGCAACTCACAGGGACGCCGGCCGAGTTGCAGAAACTCGTTCCGAATGTGAAAGTGTTGGAGATGAAGCCGGGCCAGACAATCTCGTGAAACAATCTCGTGAATGACAATCTCGCAAATCATCTCGTGAATAATGTGTGAATTGTCATCCTGAGCGAAGCGAAGGACCTGCTTTCGACGGCGCTCAACTGCTCCGTCGCTTTGTTTAAATAACGCGATCGCCCGGCCATCGCAACCATCCCGCAAGGAGCATCATGACCGCTCAACCCGCAAAATCCGAATGGCGCATGGGAGGAATCACAGTTCCAGAAGTCGAAGACTACATCTACGCCATGCTGCCCCCGCGCGACGAAGTTCTCACAGAGATCGAAGCCGAGGCCACCCGAAACGACGTGCCTATCGTCGGCCCCGCCGTGGCTCGCGTGCTTTACCAACTGGCCATGATTAGCGGCGCGAAAAAAATCTTCGAGATGGGCTCGGCCATCGGCTACTCCACCATCTGGTGGGCGCGCGCGGTGGGCGACGGCGGACGCGTTATCTACACCGACGGCGATCGCAAGAACGCCGATAAGGCGCGCCGCTATTTCGAGCGCGCCGGTGTCAGCCAGCGCATCACGGTTCGCGTCGGCGACGCCCTCGAATTTCTCTCCGAAGAAAAGGGAGAATACGACATCATCTTTAACGACGTCGACAAGGTCGACTATCCGCGGGTCTTTCGATTGGCTCTCCCGCGCCTGAAAAGCGGCGGCCTCTTTATCACCGATAACGTTCTTTGGAGCGGCAAAGTAATCCAGCCCAATCCTGACGCGCAAACCAAAGCCATTCTCGAATTCAACAAAATGATTTACGAATCGAAGGATCTGTTTACCACCATCCTGCCTATCCGCGATGGCGTTGCCGTCTGCATGAAGAAGTAGGAATTGGTGGCTTGGCGCCGTCAGCGCGTCGGCTGATTCAGTCGCGACCGCAAAGGGCACAAATATCACCAGCAATTTTGCTTTCAGATTTTCCTTCGTGTGCCTCGTGACCTTGCTGGTAATTAGCGTCCGCCGAATGTGCCACTGCCGCACGCCGGCATCACCCATTATCTAACGCACTCCGGGTGCTAAAATTATCGCTTTCCTGCCCAATGAAAACCTCCACACTCCCGCAGGTCGAACGAATTCCCGAAACCCTGCCGCGCGCCCAGGAGTGGAGCAGCCCGATTCCGCGACGGATGTTCTGATCGTCGGCGCTGGCCCCACCGGCATGGCCTGCGCGATTGAGACGCAAAAAGCGGGCTTCAAGGCTCTCATCATCGATAAAGGATGCCTCGTCAACTCCATCTACCACTATCCCAACAACATGGTGTTCTTCACCACGCCCGAACTGCTCGAGATCGGCAATGTTCCCTTCACCACGGCCCTGCCGAAGCCTACGCGCCTGGAAGCGCTCGAATACTATCGCCGCGTGGCCGAGCATTATGACCTGAATATTCATCAATACGAATGGGTAAAGACAATTACGGGCGAGGACAACGATTTTCGCGTCACCACCACCGACCGCAGCGATGCCATCCACGATTACAAAGCGCGCAAGATCGTGCTTGCCACCGGATATTACGATCTGGCCAATGAAATCGGTATTCCCGGCGAGGAACTCGACAAGGTTTTCCATTACTACCGCGAACCGCATCCCTATTTCGACAGCGATGTGGTAGTGATCGGGGGCAAGAATTCAGCGGCGGAAGCCGCTCTGGACCTGTGGCGTCATGGCGCACGCGTCACGCTCGTTCATCGCGGGCCGCAGATACATTCCCACGTCAAATACTGGGTGCGCCCTGATATAGAGAACCGCATCAAAGCGGGCCAAATCACAGCTTACTTTAATAGCAGTGTGGCCGAGATTAACGACGACTGTGTCGTTCTGCGTACCCCCTCCGGCCCGGTTCGCCTCAAGAATGATTTTGTGTTTGCCCTCACCGGCTACCATCCAGACTACGACTTCTTGCGCAGCGTCGGCGTTGAACTTTCTCCCGAACAGCTTCGTCCCGTGTGCGATCCTGAAAGCCTCGAGTCCAACGTTCCCGGGGTCTACGTGGCCGGCGTCATCGTCGCCGGATCGCGGACGAGCGAAATCTTCATAGAAAATGGCCGTTTCCACGGCAAACTGATCGCCGCTCATATCGGCGAAAAGCTGGGCGGCGGAATCCAAATTTCCTCTTGACGCGACCTAACGTGTAACCTTATAGTTACGCATTATGCCACGCATTATGGGAACCGTTCGGTTACATATTCCGGAGACAACTTTTCAGGCGCTTGCCGATCCTACCCGGCGGGCCGTTCTCGATCTCTTGCGTCGGGAGCTCGGCCAGCCGGTCAAATCGCCGCCGCGTTTCCAGTGTCCCGACCCCAATTTCCAAACACCTGCGTCAATTGCGGAAGGCGCGCCTCGTATCGAATCCCGCAGTGGACGCCATCGCGTCTATCAGCCTCAACGCCGAGCCGCTCAAAGCGGTCGACATGGCTCGAACAATACCGCCGGTTCTGGCAGATCAATCTCGGCAATCCGAAGTCATTTGTAGAACAGGAGTACGCCCGCGAGTCAGGCGAGGCGTCACCAAAGGATCTAAAAAAACAAAATAAATCCAGGAGAAATACAATGAAAACTCGCAAACTCGCACTCGTTGTCTCAACCCTCGTCGTCGTTTGTCTCCGCCGGTTCGGTTCTGGCCGATTCCGACTCCCGCAAAACGTTCGATATGCTTGAAGGGATTGGAAGGGGAGTGGCCTGGCAAGACCCAGCAGGGTGATCCAGTCAGGTTACGTTTCGCATGACGGCTGGCGGTTCGGCTCTGATGAGCGAAATCCATGGACACGGGCCAGGAAAACATGATCACCATGTTCCACATGGATGGCGACCGGCTGCTGATCACGCATATTCCGGGGCCGGCAACCAGCCGCGCATGAAGGTCGTCGCTGCGGACCCGAAGTCCGTCAGCTTCGAATTCATGGACGGCACAAACATCGGTCCCGGCGACGGACACATGCAACACGTCACTTTCACCCGGCCCAACGCGGATCACCACGTCGAAGAGTGGGTCTTCCTCGATCACGGCAAAGAAATGAAAGAACTGTTCACGCTTGAACGGGTGAAGTAAAGACTCTGGGCGTGGCAAACGCGCCCAGACCTGTCCTCTCCGCAGTTGATAAGAGGACTTATGCTCGATGTTCCATTTTGTAAAAAAACTCGAAGATGCCGGCAAGGCTATCAGCTAGAAGACCCCCCTGGGTTATGGAGCATAACCGCAAACCGTTTGCAACGATTCATAACCAAGAAAGGATTCGCTCACCATGGCAACGTTAGCAATCACTCCCGATCAGGATGCGATTATTGGAGAAGTTTTCGTAGCTGCCCCGCCGGCGCGCGTATTTCAAGCACTCACCGACCCCGAACAGGTTCCGCGCTGGTGGGGACAACAGGGCATGTACCGGATCACCGAATGGAAGGGCGATGTGCGGCCGGGAGGCAAGTGGTCAAGCGTTGGCATCGGCGCCGATGGCACCTCCTTTCCGTACGGAGGGCGAATACCTGGAAGTCGATCCACCGGCGGCACGCTCTCGCATACCTGGATCAAGAGCTGGGCGGCAGCCAAGCAAACGATCGTTCGCTGGGAATTGAGAACGGCGATGGGGCAGGAATGCGTCCAACGGCCCGAAGCGAGCAGGGACGGGAACGCTGGTGAAAATACGGCATACCGGCTTTGCGGGCCCGCCGGAAGACGCTAAGAATCACTCACAAGGGTGGACGCGCGTTCTGGGCTGGATGCAGGCGTTTGTGGAAAAGGGCGAGACGGTGGCCACGCGCCCGGCGCTTGCCACGCCTCCGCAGAAATAACAATAACAATAACAACGTTCGGGAAGATATAAAGAGAGCGCCCGGAAAGAGGCTCGTGC
>CAWEPW010000002.1:0-397936 GCA_963810955.1 uncultured Acidobacteriaceae bacterium
CGTGCGGCATTGGATGTGAGGTCGACCGTCTGATTGCTAATCTTCGAATCCAGGACGACATCATTTTGACGCGTCCTACGGCTCACCATTCTGACTCCGCGGACGAGTATCTCAACCTCGTTTACAACGCCTGCGATGTCGGAATAAATACTTCAACATCTGAGGGGTGGGGCCTGGTTAGTTTCGAACACGCTGCGACGGGTGCTCCTCAAATTATGAGCTCACACCCGGTCAGCAGGGAGCTCTGCGGTGGTACGGCAATCCTCTTTCCGCAGCCTCAAAACAATAGTGATCCTTTAGATGAAGTAATCGACGTGCCGGTGAAAGAGTGCGTTGATACCCTCCTTCGTTCCAGTCGAACGTTGGCATCTACGAGAGCTCCGCCAGGAATTGTTACCGATTGGCGACCCAACCAACATTTAGCTGGTATCGCATTGGCAATGAATGGAAAGCCTTGCTGTTGCAGTGCTTTTCAGATGTGGGAACTGTGTGACTTATGGCTTGGTTGAGCCTCGGACGGAGCAAGCTAGGAGGATGGGATGAGCGCAGGAGACAAGGTCGCCCTTGGATTGATTATGATTGGCTGTGTCGTGTTTGAACTGCGGTCAGCAAGTCCTGCTGCGGCGACCGCACCACAGGCAGTCGCAGAGAAAAAAGATTGGAGAAGCAGTTCTCGGTGATGGAGTCTTACACCAAATCTGGGCCGTCGAATCCGACGAACAGGACGACGATCACCCGCCTCGGAAGCGTGGCCTGTTGCAAGGAACCAATTACGTGGGAACAGCGCGAAAGGCGGCTAAGCTAAGTATATCTGGCGGCACGCTATCCTTCTATTCTGATGTATGCCATTTCCTCACGTCGCTGCCAGGAGACCAGACGATGAGGAGCCTACCGATTCCGATTTCGACAACTGCTACCTCCGGGCGAGTGTCGCTAGAAAATTTCAATGCGCGGTTCAAAGCGTATATCCTCGCGGTTAGTTCCGCCTCAGACAACGATTACCACGTAATTATCAGCGACAGCCCGAACGCTAAGAATTGTTTGCTGAACGTTGAAGTATCGGGTTTGCCAGCGACAACCGATGCAACTTACAACACCCTTCTGGTTGTGAGGACTGCGCTTGGCCAATGCCTCCAATTGCCAACGAGCGGATACTGGTTTTTTGACCCCGGCGTAGCGGCGACTATCCAGGGCTCGGGCTTTTTTGATGTGTCACATGGATCAGGGACAATAGGCCCTCTTGGCCTTAAGCCATATACTGCTTGGGAATTGCACCCGGTCACGTCCTTGTCGTGTCCGTGATCGCAGTTGCTCTGCCCCCACCGGTTGGGACAGGAGTGCTTTTACGTCACTTCGTTTCAGAACTTGCGCGGGCCGCGTCCCTAACCGACGCCACCCGGCTTGACGATAGCTTAAACCTGCGGGAATTCTAGCGAAAACCTCTTACGCTGGCTTTCAAACCCCGGGCCCCATTTTGAATGCGGCGCCCGAAAGGATCGTATTTGAAGGTCGACGTTCCACCGTTCGTGCCTGGCACGACCGCTTGCACCATTCGGTTCTCGAAGTCCCAGGTGTAGGATTTGCCGCTGGCGTCGGAGAGGGTATTGCCGTTTGCGTCGTACGTATAGCTGCCGACGAATTCGACGTCAGCTCGTTCGACGAATTGTAGCTGTACGTTGGCACGCCACGTTCTCGGGTTCGTAGCGCGCTCCCTGGCTATGCCATCCGAGTCCAAAGCCCACCACCGTCATCGCGAGCGTCCAGATGACTCGCTTCACAAGTCCTCATTGCGTGATCTGGTGCTCACGCACAAACTTTTCGAGGTCCACGGGTTCCTGATAGGGCTCTTGGGTTTTGCAGTTGATTCTCCACCACTGGCCGTTCTTCAGTGTCGTACAGAGATCAACCTGCACGCTGTATTCCCCCTGTTTTATCCACATAGATGTGTCCACCACGTCCTGGGCCTTCGGTGGTTTCGGCAAAGAATCCGTATATTGCACCAGGGTTTAGTGGCGGAGCGGGCGAGGATTGGGCTGGCGTAGTCTGATCGTAGCCGCCTGGAACATTTCCGTAGAGTATTTGCAATCCTTCAACGCGAGTCCCTTTATAGTAGCCCTCGGGCCGGTACAACCTGCCAAACAATGGACGCAAGACCGGAACACGGAAGCAGAGCCGTGTCACAAGGAACTGGGACCTTCTGACCATTCAGCGGGCAGAGATGGTGAACGAAGCCAACCGCCCGCTTCCGGACAACGAAAAGGCTGGGCCGTCGGATAACTTGACCGAGGTTGGCACCTCGGCCGATTGCATGCCGTCCCCGATGCGAAACACGCCATAGTAGCCATCAAAAATATTGCACTCGTCCAAGGGGATTCTAGCCAACGCTTCTTAGGTAGGTCGCTCATAGAACGCATTCTCCCCGAACCATTCTCATGGGCAGGGCCCTTTTCGGCCTGACGCGGCGCCCTCTCCACAATCTCAATCTCCGAATCCCAACTTGTAAGGAATGTAGTCGATGATCACGTGCGTAAACCAATTGCTCAGCGGGTTGTGTGGATCGTTGTGAATGCCTGTCATCGTGCATGAGCTGTCTGGGCAAGTTTTATGAGTGTCTTCCAGCACTAGGTGCACATTGGAGTTCGGATCCGGGTCCGTTGGCCTCGTCGGCATATGGCTAACTTGCGTTCCGCTCGGATGATCGCTGGTGTGGCCAAAAAGAAAGTAACGCTCGATAGAGTTAACTTGGGTATTGTCTGCTGTTGCAAACCCATTTTGCTCCAGTATCTTCTGCACGTCTGCACATGGCATCGGAACGACCACATTGCCCATGGTTGGGTCGACATAGGAACCAGGGAAGAGAGCTGCTAAGGAGCCTAGTTGCTGCGTTGTAGGCTTTTGTATTCCCACGAACCCTGACGGGTAAAAAAGCACTGTAGGCGAGTTGAATACGTACGCGTAGAAGTTCGTTCCACTTCCAACGAACACGATCGGGTCTTCGCTCATGAACCGCCCAACGTTGGGATCGTGGTATCGGGCGCGGTAGTAGTAGAGCCCGGTCTCCTGATCGGATTCGCGTCCTGTGTACTGGAAGGGGTTGGTGAGCGTCCCGGTCGAGGCGTTCAACTTCCCGAAGGAATCAAAGTTGTAGGTATTCGCGAGCGCATCCGAGGCGTTGCTCAGGGACGTGACTGAACCAAGCCCGTCTTGCTCGTAGTAGCTTCCCGTGCTCCCACGAAGTTCTGACAAAGGCTCATCCACACTGTGATTGTGTATATCGTGCCAGCACACTCCCACTGTTGTCCACTCGTCTTCGATTGTCGCGCCGTCATAGAGGTAGTTCGTGGTGCCGAGCGGGCCGGACTTCTGGATTCTGCGTCCGAAGGGATCGTACTTGAAGGTTGTGGTTCCGCCGGTGCCCGGGACGACAGCCTGTGTCAGCCGGTTCTCGAAGTCCCAGGTGTAGGATTTGCCGGAGGGATCGGAGAGGGTATTGCCGTTTGCGTCATAGGCAACTGTGGGCGAGGGCGTCATAGGTGAACCCATCCGTCGCCCACTCACGGATTCTTGCCTTCGGATTTCTCACCGCCGCCTGCTTTTTTCAGCCGAATCGTGAAGTCCCCATTGGGAGGAGCCGTGCCGGAAACGGTTTGGGGCTCGTAACCATCTTTGCGAACTGTCACGGTGTACTTGGTGGGTCGAGAGTGGCTAAGGCACCGAAAGATGAATGCTCCTTTGCTGGTAACAACTCGCTGTGTATTCACAGGCTTGATGCCCTCGTAAATGGGAGTGTCGACCTGGAGCACCACCTCCACATCCTGCAGCGCTGTGCCATCATCAGCCGATATCGTTCCTGTCACGTCGAACGTGTAGTCCTTGACGCGTGCAGGACAGACTGTTGCCCATCCCAGAACTAGCAACATCAACATCAGGGTTTTCATTTTCTGCTGCCCTCACGTTTCACAGATGGATCGCTAGTGCCCACGGCCAGGATCGTTTGGCACGCCCCCGCCGTCTCCATGGTTCCAGCCGCACCCATGAGCCCACTCGTGAATGGAAGCCTGGCCGTACCATGTAGCAGCGTATGAGGGATCGGTATAGTTGGGCCAACTCTCCGTGCAGACGTGAGCAGTTCGATTTGTTATGCCGGGAAATTTCGAGTTGAAGCCTCCTTCACTACTCGCCTTCGACGCACAATCGCACTTGATCGTGCCCTGGTTACAACTCTTCTGAACGCACCTCCTTAACTTCAAATCGGTGATCGTGTTGGAGTTGGCACACGCGTTATCCGTTCCTTGTTGGATCAAGTCGGCGAGGCTCACATTGGGCATGTATTTGGTTTGGGATTCGGTTCAAACGCCCCCTCAGTTAGCCTTCAGGGTTGTCCGCCGTGCTATGCCAACCGTGATTGATCGCCTTGATCGCACCCTCGAAGGTATCGGCTTTGCTGGAAGAACCCTTCAGCATGGAATCGGGATAAGTGCGACCGGTAATGCTGGGATTCTTGTCCTGATACTTCTTCAAAAGGGGCAGCATCTTCTTCCCGCGGGCGATCACCGCGTCGGTTTCTTCTTGCGACTCGCCCACGTAAAAACACATGAGCACAACCAGTGCTTCATCGGTTATACTCCCTTGCTTTTTCGTTAGATCGTATATCAGCCCGCTGAGCTTACGCTGATCTCCTCCCTTACCTGACAGAATCTGAACCTGTTCATCCAGAACGGGGCGAACAAGCACAGCGATGGATTCGAGTACTTGCACGGACTTTCTCTCCGGCTTTGAGGCTTCATCCACGGCGCGGGGGATCTGCGCCGTGGCACTAGCGGCTAGGATGAGTGCAAAGCAAGTAACCATGAGTAGGGATCCTCGGTTCATTTGGCTCCTTTCGAGGAAACTCATCGTTGAAGAAATTTCGAAGCGACTATGGCTCGCTCTGCACGCTTAAGATGTTCCAAGGCTCGGAGTCTAAAAGACGATTCAGTCGCCTTATGTCGTCAGCAGAGCCGGTAATACAGCCGGCCGAACAAAATGGCGAAGTCGCAGATGGCCCAAACGCGTTCTTGCAACTGTGCGTACGAAACAGGTCGCGGCCGAATGTATCCGTTCCAGCCATGGGCACCAATACCTTGCCATTAGGTTTACTCGTAGGGTCGTCCGTCCACTCCCACCAGCCTGAAGGAATTGGCCCTCTGTCACGGTCGCGTTCGCATTTGGGATTGTTCTTGCACTGGCTCCCTCCGCCGTTGTTGCCACTCGCAACTGGGATATCAAGCAGCAGGTTGTCCCGTGAGTTGTCGTAGCACACTAATCGTCCAGCGCGAACGAAGAAGAAACAAAAAGCTCGGCCCAGTGGATCAACATAATTGGTCGGATTGTCTCGCACGTAGCGATAGAAGTTGATCCCCCCATCGAATTTAATCGGGTCCTCGGACGTAAAACGTCCAACCTGGGGGTCGTAGTATCGGGCGCGGTAGTAGTAGAGACCCGTCTCGTTGTCCAACTCTCTCGCAGTGTACTGGAAGGGGTTGACAAGGCTTCCCGTCGTTGCCACCTGCGTACCGAATGCATTGTAGATATAGCTGTCGGCCAGCGCTCCTGTACTGTTGGTTAGCGATGTGATTGAGCCCAGCCCATCCGCGTCGTAAAAACTCGCGGTGCTTGACAGGTACTGCGCCAGTGGCTCATCTATGCGTGTGCCCTGCGTATACCGCGCCAGAACATTTCCTGCATTGTCCACCTCTTCGATAACGCCAGCGCTGACCTCGAGCCCGTCATAGAGGTAGTTCGTAGTTCCGAGCGGGCCAGATTTCTGGATTCTTCTGCCAAACGGATCGTAGCGGAAGGTTGTGGTTCCGGTGCCAGATATGACGGCCTGCGTCAGCCGGTTCTCGAAGTCCCAGGAGTAGGATTTGCCGGAGGGATCGGAGAGGGTATTGCCGTTTGCGTCTATTACTATCCCCAACACGGTTTCCGACCACCACTGCCCGCTAACCTGATGCGTTCCCGGCCACTTAGGCCAGATTGCGCCGACACAAAGTCTGCGATTTTTAGAAAAAATCCCCTGATGCGGTTTTTTGCCCCTAGCCGCGTTTGCGCCGATGCGAGGTTCCGACGCGAAGGTAGCGAAAGGCACAGCTAAAGAAAAAATTTCGTCACTCGTCGTGAGAGCAGGGATTCGTTCTTCGGCTGTGGCGGCCATCTCCGCTGATTGTAGTTAGCAAGGCAGTCGCAAAGATAGTGACTTTGGAGACGCGCGGAACAGGTACTACAGGCCAGTTTCCGGGCACTCCGAAAAAACCTGTCAAGTGCTTTTTTCGATTTTCGCGAAGATTTTTCGGTACGCGGGGATATACGCTTTATGTATATGCGATCAACTTCGAGCCTGCACCACGGACAGGCTGGGGATCATCTGGAAGTGGCGCAGGTTGAGCGTGACCACGGCGTAATTCATGTGCAGCGCCGTAGCGCCGATCAGCAGGTCCTCGAACGCAATGCTGATCCCACGCGCCGCCTGCTCGCCTTCGATGCGTCCCGCCAGTTCTGCGATTTCAGCTGTCACCGGAACCACCGCCATATCACGGCGGAGTTCCTGGGTAAAAGCCCGCCGCCGCTCACGGTCGGCATCGGTGCGGGCGCGGTAGATGCCGTGCGTCAGTTCCACCAAGGTCACCACCGAGAGCGCGGCGTCCTGCTCTCCATGCGTCGTCAGCACCCGTTGGATGATGGCCTGTACACCTTCGCCCCGGCGTTCTCCGGCAATGAGTACGCTGGTATCGAGGATTATTCCCATGAAGAGATTTCGCGGGGCTTGCGGCTCTTGATGATCTCTTCCAGGTCGGCGGCGAAGTCAGGATCGAGCGTAGGCTCGTAGCCCAGCTCTTCGGCGTGCTTCTTCGCCAGAGCGATGGATTCGGAGAGCAGGCGGGGCCGGAACTCCTCGCCGACAGGACGAAGCACGGCCACGGGCACTTTGCCGCTCTCGATCACCACTTCCGCACCGGCGCGCACGCGCGCCAGCACGTCCGCGAAGTTGCTAGCGGCTTCGGCTTCCGAGATGTGGATCACATGGTCGGCCATGGCGCGATTATACCGTCATTCTTCCTCGTCAGATTCAGCTTCTAATGCGGCCAGCAGTGCGGCTTTCTGTTCCTCCTCACCCTGGCCGTTGTCGTTCGTGACTGCCGATGGTTTGCGCTCCAGCTTGGCGCCGGGATGTGTGGCTGCGTGGATTTGTTGCAGCTTGCGGATGGCCACGTGCGTGTAGATTTCCGTCGTGCTCAGATCGGCGTGGCCGAGCATCTGCTGGATGTAACGGATATCGGCGCCGCCTTCGAGCATCAGCGTTGCCATCGTGTGCCGGAACGTGTGGCAGGAACCGGATTTTCCAAGGTTCGCCTGCGCGATCAAGTCCCGCGCCAGGTTGCTCAGTGCGTCGGGATGGAACGGCTCTCCATACTGCGTTAGAAACAGCGTGGCGTCGTCCGGCTCCACGGCCAGCGATGGCCGCGCTTCGCGAAGATATTTTTCGACCCAGGCCAGCGCCCGCTCGCCGATCGGGATCATGCGGTCCTTCTTGCCCTTGCCCTGGCGGATCGTCAGCGTGGCCCGTTCGCGGTCCACATCGTACAGCTTGAGTTGCATGAGTTCCTTGCGCCGCACGCCGGTCGAGTAGAACGTTTCCAGCATCGCGCGGTCGCGCAAGCCCACCGGCGTGCCGATGTCGGGCACGACCAGGATGTGCTCAACCTCGTCAGCGGAGAAGATGGTACGCGGAAGACGCTTCTCCATGCGCGGTAGATCGAGATCGGAAGCCGGGTTGTGCAGGATGTGATTGTTCCGCACCAGCCAGCGAAACCAGCGGCGCACCGGCGTCAGCCGCGAGTGCTGCGTGCGGAACGTAAGTGGCTGTCCGTTGCCCTTGCGGTAGTAGTAGAGATATCGCTGGTAGCTTTCGAGGATGGGGCGCGTCACTTCCATCGGATGCTCGATCCCGCGCTGCTCGGCCCAGCGGATGAAGTCGGCGATGGACCAGCGCGCATGATCGGCAGTGTCCTGAGAGTAGTTGTTAATTAACAGCCATTCCAGATGTTCTTCCATGAACTGGCCCAGCGGCGAGTGCGGCTCCAGGTGCGGATGACGACGTTTGCTGACGCGGGCCATCACTTCACCGCCGCGTGTCTCGCCAGCCCGTGGCCGTTCGGTTTTTCCGCACCGTTCGGTTTAGCTACGACTACGATGTGACTGGATTCGGTCCCGTTGCCCCTTAATATACTTCCGGCAAACCGCGCAGTTGGCGTCTGCACCCGCGTCATTGCTGGCGATAGTTCGCTTTCACTCACCCCCGCGCGGTCCCCGCGCACCCCCCGCGACCCCGCATGGTTACGATTTGTCTCCTCTTCCTCGGAGTGCAACTGGTAGACGAACGTCTGTCCCGGCCCACCGTAGCGCACCCGCAGATATTCCATCTCTTCCAGCCGCCGCAGATGCACCCGCAGTTGCGTGTCGCCCCACTGGCTGTATTGCCGCACGCTGCGCCGCGTGAAACGGTATTCCGAAGATTCGATCTGCAAGCGTTCACACTCTTCCTTCACCATCTGCTCGATCACCCCGAGCAGGCGGCGCGTATGCGGCGGCAGTTCGTCGAGCGAAGGCATGATGACCTGGCGCATGAGTTGTTTCGCCAGCGCCACGTCCTCCGCCGTCGCCTCGATGTATTCCAGCGTGTCGCTGCCGCGCGAGTCCCGCTTGATCTCCCGCTGATGCTGATGCAGCAGCGCAATCGAGTCGATCAGCGTCAGCAGTTTCGCGTGATCGCGCCGTGTCCGCGTCATGTGGTCGGGAAAGTCTTCGTCCGCGTCGGGCTGGTTATTGGCGACGGCGATGGGCCGCAAGAGACGCTGCGCGTTGCGATGCAACTTCACGATGCGGGCGCGTTCCCGCCATGCCCAAAGTCCTTCCGTCGTACGGGCCTCGCGCTGCTTGCGATGAATCGCCCGCGTCTGTTCCCGCTCCTCGTTCACCGTGAGCACAATCGAGCGATTCAGCAACTCCTCGTCTACCTGCTGCGCCGTGGTGGTGAGGAAGATCATCACCGGGCCTTCTACGGTGTATTCGTGCGTCACCTGCTTGCCGCTCACCGGGTCTTTGCCGGTCGAGGCGATTTTCAACTTGCCTTCCGACTGCAAGAGCTTCAGCGCATAGGCCGCGCGCTGCGCGCCTTCTTCTTCCGATACCGCGAGGATTTTGTGCTTCAGATTTTTTTGTCCCATGTAGAACAACGCCTGCCCGGTCATCGCCGAGTAGCTTTCCCGCTGCTCTTCCGGCATGAAGTCCAGTACGGCTTCCATCAGCGAACTCTTGCCCGCCGAGGATGCCGACTGCACCACAATCGCCAGCGGCTTTCCCAGCAACCGTGACACCGCGGCGAGATAGCTTACTTTCTTGTTCGTCTCTTCACCTACCACGCCGCATTTCTCGAAGTCCTCCAGCACCCGCTTCAGCAGGCGCGGATCGCGCAGCAGTTCCATTGCGGCCGTTTTCTCCTCGGCGGTCATGATGGTTTCTTCCGCCTCTGGCGTCAGCGTCTTGCGCAGCATCTCCCGCTGCATGTCGCCGAGCGCGCCCCACAGTTGGCCGACCTCGCGCTGGATCGTCTCTTCCTTCGCCGCCAGCTCGTGCGCCGTTTGCTTGATGAACGCCGTGCGGCGCGGAAAGCTCTCCATGTCGAACGTGTCGCCGTGATAGCACCACTCCTCGCGCACGTTCGTGCCGGAAACTTTCACGTTGACCTGCATCCGGCCCAAGCTGGTGCATTTCTCCAGATTCAGCACGCGATACGTGCGCGGCCCGAAGCTCGCTACGATTTCTCCGTTGTCGATCTTGATCTGCGGCGCGGTGGGCGCGCTCAGCGGCATCGGGCGCTGTTCTTGCGCGTGGTTGTTCCCGCTGCACGCTTTCCAAAGGCGCAGCGAAAGGAAAAACACTCTCTCCCGCAGTCGAGGAAGTTGGAGACGGAGTTGGACTCTCATTTGCTGTTTTTTCTTTAGCTGTGCTTTTGGGTTTTTCTTCTGTTGGGGATGGCTCCTGCTTTTTCATCGGCTCTGGCTTTCGCTCCTCCTGTGACGCCGGCGATGCCGGCGTCGGCGTCATCACCGCAACCGTGGGCCGCTGGCCTTTGCCCAGCCATGCCGCGCTGGTCAGAGACATCCCCAGCCACTTCGCCGTAGGCTGTTGCTTCCGCGCAAACTCGTTGGCGTCCTGGCCGCGCGGAAACTGCACCCGGAAACACTCGATGCCCATCTGCATGAGTTCTTCCGCGTGTTTCGCCGCCGCTTTTTCTCCCGCCTCGTCGCGGTCGTAGGCGATGTAAATTCTCTTCGTGTCGTGCTTGCGAAACGCCTCCCTATGCGAGTCGTTGAAGCCGTTCACGCCGTAGCTCGTCGTCACGTTGCGATAGCCCGCGCACCAGAACGTCAGCGCGTCGATCAGCGCTTCGCACAGGATGATGTCTTTCGACGCAATCAACGCCTGCTCGTTCCATACCCCGCACCGTGGCCCCGGCAGATACAAGTGATATTCGGTTCCAGGCCGTAGACGGTCGTTGATCTTGCGCCCGTACATCTGCACCACGTCGCCGTTGAGATTGAGGATCGGGATCACCAACGATCCCACGAAGTGCTCATGCCCGCTCTTCTCCCGCAAGATGCCCAACTCCTCCAGCCGTGCGCGCTGGCGCAAACCCTCGGCCCGGTTCTTGTCCTGCAGGTGGTAATTCAGCGAGCGATTGGAAAAACCCAGCTTGAAGTGTTCGACCATCTCCGCCGATTGCAGGCCGCGCTTGATGAGATACTGCTGCGCTCCCGGCGACTGCTTCAGCGTGCGGTGGTAGTAATCGACCACGATGCCCAGCAACTTCTGATCGTCCACGTTCCCTTGAAACAAGGGCGGCAGCTTGGGCACCGAGCTTTGCTTCGGTGGCGGCTCGGCTGCGCTGGCCGGGGAAGGCAGATAGTCCCGCTTGAGCAGTTCCACGGCGTGCGTAAAGCTGATGCCTTCGGCCCGCATCACCCACAGAATCACGTCGCCTCCTTCGCCGCACGCGCCCTTGCAGTCCCAAACGTTTTTCACCGGGTCGATGTTGAGGCTCGGGCGCGTGTCTCTGTGGAAGGGGCAAAGGCCGATCAGTTCCTTGCCGCTGCTCCTCAGCTTGATGCCCCGCGCCTCGGCGAGTCGCTGGATGGAGACTTCCCGCTTGATCCGCTCCTTCAACTCCGGGGGAACGTAGGGCATCGGCTCTCGGCTCCTTCCTCCCGTTTTTCCAGCTTCCTCGAAAAAACCTGTCAAGAGGATTCTTCTGTTCAACTTGTCCACAGGAATGTAAAGTAAATTACTTTCTAGGTCAAGAGGGATTCCAGATGACTCTTACACTCACCCTTGTCATGGCTCGTAAACCCAACACGGATTCCAAGGCAGTGAGCCGCGCACTCGGCAAGCGCCTGGCCGATTTCCGCAAGATGCGCGGTTATAACCAGCGTGAGTTAGCCCAACGCGTCGGCATCGTCCAGGTTGTGGTTTCTGATTACGAGACGGGCAAGCTGCGCCTCAGCGCAGAGATGGCTTTGCGTTTCGCTGCCGCGCTTGATGTGCCGATCCAGAAGTTGCTGCATACCAGCGAGCCTCTCCCGGTCGAGCCACCACGCAAGCACAGCCGTCACGTGTTGCGGCGGTTGGAACAGATCGAGCGTCTGCCGCGCCGGAAGCAAGAAGCGCTGCTCACCACCATCGACACCTTCCTGCAGAACACTCCCGGTAGAGCATCCTGATCAGATCCCAGCCGGACAACGACCGGACAGGCACCGAACAAAGCCCGGACGCTCACCGGACGCGCCGCGCTTTCCGGCAGTGCGCCTCTCGTTGCGCCGCTGGCGCAAGGGATGGTGTCTTAGCTCCTCCTGCCTTTCCGCTGCGCCCCGGCTCCCATTTTTTCATCACATTTTTTCGATGGCGGGAAGCAAACAGGAGCGGAGAGGGGGCCGGGTCAAGGGCGCGCGTTTTTGCGCGTTCATCGGAGCGCAGCGCGAGACCCTTGACGCGACTCCCGCGCTCCGTATCACTCTCCAGCGAAAAAATGGGGAGTCACCGCTTCCCTCGCCGCTGCGTTTCTTTCGGGTTGCGGTTTCTTCCGGGCCGCCTGCTGCTGCAACTTGGCGGCGACTTCGTGCTTCACTTCGCTGATTTGGTCGAGCATTTTGTCGAACGCTTCCGGGGCCAGCTTCTCGCCTGCGGCCAGAGGCCGCAACACATTTACCAGCAGCAAGCGAACCCCTACGATCTCGGCTAGCGCCGGGTCGTGCCTCTCTGCATCGCTGGCCGACCCTCCCCGCAGGATCACCTCGCGGCACCACTCCCCGAGCGTCCGACCGCTCGCCTGCGCCGCCGTTTCCAGCTGCGCGTACTCTTCCTCGCTGACTTTGAAACCGATGGATTTCGTGCGCAGCGGCGGCTTCACCATGTCATCGGCCTCCTCTCTCGCCATCTCAAGCCGAGACTAGCAGCCGCGCTTAAGAATCAACAAGTTCACGTGCGTTAACTTCAGGTTGCTCTACAGCAACCTCAAGAGCGGGATTTTCCTCTAGCTGCTCTGCTTTCAACAGGTTCGCTCACGGTAACCGCAGGTTACCGCGCAGCACCCTTTCAGGGGTGACGTGTCGTAGCGTCAACCCGATGCCGTAGGCAGCGTGCTTTTGAACTTCCCCCAGCAGCGCACTTCCGGCAGGCAGGACACCCGAAACCCCGACTGCGTACGCACCGAAAAAAATTCTCCCCAGAAACCCTGGACTCGGCCCGGACCCGGTATTAGATCAGGGAAAGGAGGACTCATGGACGCTTTTACAGAACAGCTCTTGACCAAGGTCGAGCAGATTGCCGCTTTAGCCGATCAGCTCCCCGCAGGCGAACTGCGCCAGCAACTCGTGGACCAGATCGCAGCCCTGAACGTTGCCATTACCCAGCACGGTGAGGATTAAACCCCATAGCCCAGAGCCGCACTTCCGTGCGGCTCTGGCATCTCCAATCGGGCAGCTAAAAGAAAAACTTTCCTGGGCACAAACGGGACCGGATCAGTCGGCGGGGACCCGGACGATGGTGATCTCTTTGATGGCGTCATTCCGGTTGGTCGTGAAGGGAAACTCGGACGCCTTGTGCACGTCGTAGGTCTTGTAATCGATCCGGGTCTGTCCAGCATCGCCGTAGGTCACCGTCACGTAAAACCGACCGCGCTCAGCCTTCAGCTCCTCGATCTTCAACCGGCCCTGGCCGGTCTTGGAATCGAACGCCGCCAACGTTGCTTTCAACGCCCCATCCTGGCTCACTACACTGTCGTGGATATTCACCCTCCACCTCCTAGGAACTCACACGCAGGAGGGCCGGGAACACCAGCGAATCGGTACTCTAACTTGTGATGTGAAACAAGGGAACTAACGCGCCGGTTGAGTATTCTTCGGCTGAGTATCGGCCCACAGTTGTGCCTCATCGTAAGCTGTCTTAAGCTCCGAATCGGCTTTCCAATCAGCGAAGAACTTCCGCAGTCCTTTTTCCTCGAAGAGATGCTCCAGTATTCCGTCCACTACCGCTCGCTTGATCGCTTCCTCCCCAACTCGGTACAGATTCTCCATCCACTTCTTCCACTTCACGAACGGTTGACTGTCTCCACCTTTGCTGTCCCAGAGGTCTAACATGCACCGTTGCGCTTCCCAAGCAGCGCTATACCTGGTTAGTGTCCATTCACCTTTGGGATCGGTAAGTATGCAGCGCTCGAAGTACCGCATTTCGAGATTCTCAAGTTCTTCATCCGTTAGAGGCGGCTCGATTCTCTTCCTGAGTTTGTCAGTGGTGACGATGTCATAGATAGCCCCCGCGAGCTCGGTGTCATCGCTGAGGATTCCAGCTACGATGTCGGCTTTGGAAATCCGGCCTTCCTGGTCCTCATCGCTCGCGATTGCAAATAAAAAGTCCCTGTCCATTTCACTCCTCAAGCTGATCCTCAAAACGGAAACACAGGTTCGAGCGGGAATATAGGCTCTGGAAACGGCTCCGGCATTGGCATCGGTGGCACAATCGGATCGATAGGAATCGGCACAAGGTTTATTGGAGGATTAGGCTGCGGTGTTGGCTGCGGGTCTGGGAAGCCCTCGCCCTTATCGCAGTTTTCTTTGTTCTTGCAGTTCTTTTCGTAGATGTTGAAGCATCGAGCTAATGCGTTCCAAAAATCCGCGATCTCCTGACTATGCCGCCCGCCGCCTCTGGGCCAACCCATTGTCCAATCCCAACCCTGATGGGAACTGATGGTCTGCTCAAGCAGGAAGATTTTTCCCCTCAACTGGCTGCAGGAGTCGGTCGGCCTGCAACGTGTACCCGCCCTCGGATTCTTCGGCCCCGCAGTCAATCCCAAGGGATCGATTTCGTTAACCGGCGAGTCGTCGGCGTATGGATAAAAATCTGTTCCTCCACCGAAACGAAGCGGGTCCTCAGTGATGAATCTGCCAGTAGCGGGATCGAGATAACGAGCCCTATAGAAGTACAGCCCCGTCTCCGAATCAAACTCGCGACCGGTATACCGGAAGGGATTTGTAAGAGTTCCAGTGGATGCCGTCAGATTCCCGAAACTGTCGTAGGTGTAGGTATTGGCGAGCGCACCAGCGCTGTTGCTGAGCGACGTGATCGAACCCAACGTCTCATCTGCCTCGTAGTAGCTTGTCGTGCCACCACGAAGTTCCGATAACGGCGAATCGATATCGCGGTCCTGCGTGTATCCGGCTATCTCGGCACCGCTGGAATTCGCGGTTTCGATCAGATTCGGGCCATCGTAGACAAAGATCCCCGTGAAAGTCGGCGAGGACTTGTAAATGCGCCGTCCGAAGGGATCGTACTTGAAGCTCACGGTTCCCGTGCCTGGGACGACCGCCGACACCAGCCGGTTCTCGAAGTCCCACGTATAGGATTTGCCGGAGGCATCGGAGAGGGTATTGCCGTTTGCGTCATACGTGTAGCTGCCCGATGAATTCGAGGTCAGCTCGTTCGACGTGTTGTAGCTGTAGGTCGGCACTCCGGACGATGACAGTCTGTTTCCGACCGCATCGTAGAAGAATAGCTCTCCGTCGTACTGCCACCCTGAGCTACCTGCAGCAACTCGTAAATCGCGTCATAGCCGTAATTCGACGTGATTCCGTTGAGATAGTTGGTCTTGCTCGTCCGGTTGCCGGCGTAGTCGTAGCCGTAGCTGGCTCCATCGAGCGTCGTCGATCCCGCCTGATGCAGCACGCTCAGCAGGTGCGACAGCCCGTCGTAGCTGTAATTCGCGTTGACGCCGTTCGGTCGCGTCAGCTGCGTTCTCCGGCTCAGCGCATCGTAGCCGAAGCCGAACTGCCCGGTCAGCGAGTTGGTCAGCGTCGCGAGCCGGTTCAGCGTGTCGTACTGGTACGTGTTCGTCGAGCCATCGGGCGCAGTCAGCGACGTGCGGTTCGACGCCGCGTCGTAGGTGTAGCTGTTCTGGAAGTTGTGTCCCGGCAGGAACGCGTACTGCGTGTTCGTCCCGATCAGGCGTCCCATGTTGTCGTAGGCGAAAGCGTAGGTGCCCGTGGGATCGGTCACCGACTGGATCTTGCCCACCAGATCGTACACGTAGCTCGCGCTGGTTTGATCCGGGTAGGTCTTGCTGATCATCCGGTAGAGCGAGTCGTAGACGTACTGAATCGTCTGGCCCTTGCGGTCGGTCTTCGAGGTCAGATTATAGAGCTGGTCGTAGGCGTAAGTTTCGGTGAGCGTTGAGGGGAAGGTGGTCTGGATGACGCGGCCCATCGTGTCGTAGGTGAACGACGTGGTGTGGTTGTTGGCGTCGGTGACGCCGATCAGGTTGTCTTCCGTGTCGTAATTGTACTGGGTAAGGTTGCCGGCCGGGTCGGTGACCGAGATCAGACGATCGGCGCCGTCGTAGGCGTAGGTGGTGGTCTTCCCGTTCTGGTCAGTGGCTGAGATGCGGCGTCCGCGGCTGTCGTAGGCGAAGCTGGCGGTGGTGCCGTCGGGATAGGTGATGCCGGTGAGCCGGCTCATGGCATCGTAGGTGAACGTGGTTGGATGCGCGCTGCCGTTGATCGGGTCAATCACGCTGGTGCGGTTGCCGCGCGAGTCATAAGCGTAGCTGGTGACGTGGTTCTGGGCGTCGGTGATCGACTGAATCAGTCCGGTCGGATAATACGCGATGCTGGTGGCGTGATTCAGCGGATCGAGAATCTGGGTCAATTCTCCCTGAGTGTTGTAGGAGAATTGTGTGGCGCTGGGCGGAGTTTGACCGTTGGGCGCGGGCGAGATAACCGTGAGCAGATTGCCGTTGGCATCGTACGTGTTGGTCGTCGTGTTGCCCAGCGGATCGGTCATGCTGAGCGCTTCCGCGAAGTTGTTGTAGGCGTAGCTGGTGGTGACGGGTTGTCCGTTGAGCTGCGCCGTCTTCGAGGTCATGTTGTTGTTGCTGTCGTAGGTATAGGTAACGGTGTTGCCATTGGCATCGGTCGTGGTCAGGAGATTGCCGTTGTTGTCGAACGTATTGAGTACGTTGCCCCGCACTGAGCAGGTGGAACAGCCTGGTCCGGAGGAACTATATAAGATCCGGGCTCCACCATAATTGCCTGAGCTGAAGGTGGTCACGGCACCGTTGGAAGCGGTCAGTTGATTGATGGCGTTGTAGATGAACAGCGGGCCTTGTGCCGTGATTCCTGCCTCCGAAGCCAGTTCCGGTTATGGTGACGGAAGTTCCCGGTCCACCAGAGGTCGGCGTCACACTGGTGACGTACAACGAGTTCACCGCAAAAGGAACAGAGTTGCTCCACACGCCACCCTGCAGAACCTGAGCCACCCCAGACATTGATCCCGATGCGACTTCAGCGACCACTTGGGTGTCGCTCCAACTTTGTACCACCCCGTTTGCCGTTCCGAGCCACACCTGGCCGGGCGTTGCGCCGAAGCCCGAGCCGGTAATGGTCACCTGTGTTCCTGGCACGCCGCTGGCCGGGGACACATTTGCGTTTGGCAAGTTCTCTTGGCCCATTTCGGCGTTTTAATGTGGCCCACCCTAAGTTGTTTGATTCCCTTAGCGAGGCCAGCCTGTTTTTGCCTCACCTTATATATAAGGAGTCATCGAAGCTGGGGGAATGTGGAAATCGCGAAGCGATTTCCAAGGGCGGTGGGAAGGTTGGAAAACCTGATTTTGGTTTTCCAGGATTTCCACTGCCCGTCATTTCCACGGCTTAAGCAGCTCCGTGCGCCTTGGCTCCCTTCTTTTGCTTTTCCGCAGTTCGGCGGAAGCGATAGGATTCCGTGCCCGTCTCCAGGATGTGAGCTCGATCGGTAATTCGATCCAGCAACGCTTTACAGAGTCGTGCGTTGGGTATGACCTGTGTCCACTCGGAAAAGGGCAGGTTCGTGGTCAGCACCACTGCGGCTTTCTCAGCTCGATCGGCCACGATCTGAAACAGGAACTCGGCGCCGACTTCGGCCAAGGGAACGTATCCGACTTCGTCAATGGCAATCAGATCGTAGCGACTCCAGCGAGCCATCACGCGCCGCAGCTGTAACTGATGCTTGGCCTCCACCAGTTCGTTGACCAGACCGGCCGCGGTGGTAAAACGTACCCGTCGCTTCTGCCGGCATGCCGCCACGCAAAGTCCGGTGAGCAGATGGGTCTTGCCCGTGCCGCATTCGCCGATAAAGAGGACGGGTTCGGCCCGATCGATATAGCCGCCTTCGGCCAGGTCGCGCATCTTTGCCGCCGTCACATTCGGCGACTGCGTGTAATCGAACTCCTCCAGCGTTTTCAGGCGTGGAAGATGTGCGTCCCGGATGCGGCGTTCAATCGTGTTGCGTTCCCGCTCTTCGATCTCGGCCAACAGTAGTGCTTCGAGATATCCGATATGGCTCTGCTTCTCGCGAATCGCCTGCTCCGCCAGGGTTTCGAACTGCGAGGCGACCATCGGCATTCGTAGAGTCTTGCACTGTGCTTTGATCGTCGCCTCCTGCAACTGCACCATCGGGTTGCTCATTGCCCGCCTCCCATGGTGAGAAGCTGATCGTACTCAAGCAGGACCGGCATAGGCCGCGCGTACCGCTCCAGCACACCGACGTCGATGGCCTCGCAGGCTGTGTGCCTCAGATCCTCGGAGCTCAACAAGTGTTGGACCGCGGCGGCATCATAGCAACCGCTGGACAGCGCTGTTTCCACCGCCTTCTGTAACTTCTCCTGGCCATGCTTTTGCGACAGTTTGAGCAGATCAATCATCTGCCGGGTCCCGCTCTGTTTTCCGTGACGCTCTATCAGTGCTTCCCAGATCCGGTCGAAGCTCGCTGGCCATAATCCCGCATGACGCCTCTGCTCCAGTGGCTTCGATCCCGCCAGGGCACCAGGCTTTCGATACAGCACATCCAAGTAATGTTCGAGATCGAGGATCTGTTGTTGACGCCGGTAACAGCGTTCATGCTGCGCTACACACCGCCCCTCGTGCCACAGTTCGACTGTGCTGGCGTACGCTTTCGCTTGCACCTGAGCGCCAGCCGGCAACGGGAGGGAGTACAGGTTGGTGAGCACCTTGGCACAACCCAACCTGTTCACCGTCGGGAAACTCGTTTGCGCTAGGTCGAATCCCTCTTCTCCCAGCGGCAACAAATGTTCGCGCTCGATGACCAGGCCGGAGCCAACGGTCCGCTCGCGCCCCGCCATGAGCCGACGTTCGTCCTCCTGGCACGCTTGCAAGAGCTGCCGATTGAGCGCATCCACGTCCTCCGCTTCTGGCACGGGCACCCAATGGTTCCGCCGAAAATACCCGACCTCTCCCTCAATGCCGCCCTTTTCATGGGGCTCGGCCGGCGTGCAAAACTCCGCCTCAAATCGCCAGTGCGAACGGAAGGCAACAAACCGGGATGTCTGTTCCCGTCGCGATCCTCGCAGGATCTTCCTTACCGCAGAGGTCAGGTTGTCGTACCGAAGCTTTCGAAACACCCCGCCAAAGTAAGCGAATGCCAACTCATGCGCTTCCAGAAACGCTTGCTGGGTCGCATGCCGGTAGGCGCAGTGAAACGCCGCTCCGCTGGCCATGCTGCGCATCGCGAACACCTGCAGTTTCACCCGCTCGCCGGTCAGATCCGCATACGCTTCGTACCAATCGACCTGCGCCTCGACGCCCCAGCCATAACTCTGTGGTACGCAGATCTCGTGCACCGCCATCCCCAGCACGATCTTTCGATTGTGCACGTACTGGCGAACCGTCCGTTCTCCGATCCTGCACTCCGGTAGCTGTTGCCCAATCCGCTCCCAGATCCGATGCGCGGTGTGCCGCTGCTTCCGCGGTGCTTTGCGATCCCCTTCCAGAATCGCATCGATAAACTCGACCGCTGCTTTTAGTTTCCATCTCGGACGCTCGGTTTTCTTCCGCGGCTTGGGTAACGCGCTGCCGATCGCTTCGCGTACCATCCGACGGTGCACTCCCACCTTCTTGGCCACGCCCGCGATTGTCCCGATTCCGAACTCATACTCTCGGCGGATCTGTTCGAATAACTCCACTTTCGCTCTCCAGTCCAACGAGTCCCCTCCGTTCGGGCTGCGCCCGAATCAGAGTACCCGTTCGTCTTGGAGGGTGGGCCACATCAAACCGCCGAACTGGGCCGGATCAGACTACCGAAATCAACATTTGTGATGGTTGCGGTGGTCACATTGAAAGTTACAGCATTGGACAAAAGTCCACCCTGTTGAACTTGCGCTGTGCCCGACGGTGATGGAATCGAAGCGCTGTCTGGCTTTTTTGGTGACGGACGACAGCTTCTTCATGCGCCTCCCCATGCTCATTTTCGTTGCAGATCATCCCGCATTTGCGATGGGTGCTGTGATCTTCGCCACCATCCATTGCGTCGTTCCCAATTCTTTAGCCAATCTACGAACACTGGCACCTTCCCTCCGCAATAACCGTATCCGTTCTAGGTCAGCCGAACCAAAGTGTCGCAGTGCAGGTCGGCCGATCCTCTTACCTGCACGCCGGGCCTGCGCCATGCCTGCTTTCACTCTGTCCCGCAGAAGTTCTCTTTCAAACTCAGCGACTGCCCCCAAAATCTGAAACGTCAATCTTCCTGCTGGCAGCGTGGTGTCGATGTTTTGCCGCAGGGAAACAAGATCCACTCCCAATGACCGGCACTCTTCGGAAATGGTGAGCAACTGTTTCAACGATCTTGCCAATCGATCCAGACTCCAAACCAGAATCACATCCACTTTCCGCTTGCGCAGATCACCGAGGAGCACATTCAATGCCGGACGATCCTGCTTCGCTCCGCTCTGGCCTTTGTCTCGGTACACGATTTGTTCCCAACCACGGCGTCCGCAGTATTCCCGCAGCTCCGTTTCCTGCATATCGGTCTCCTGCTCTGCCGTCGAGCACCTCACATAGATCGCGGCCACTTTCTTATTGCTCACGGTTTCCTCCCAGCTTCGCTCTTCAACTTCTTCGGACCCTTGGCCTTGGCCCATCTCGCTTTGGCTGCATTCCGGGCGATCTTTCGCCGTTCTTCAGGCGACAAATTCTCCATTCTGGCTTTGGCTGACTTGCGGCCCATCTGGGCGAAGTATGCTGACAACTTCTTATCGATCACATCACCATAATAACATGCTAAACGGCTGAGCATTACAGTGATTTCTCAGGACTGACATTCTGCAGGACCGCTATTACCGAATCTTGCCACGTTGTTTGAGAATCGCATTGAACCGGTCTTGGAAGTTTTGACCCACTAATGAATTCTCGCCATCATTCCGCAACTTCGAGAAATAGAGCTTCACCGCACTTCGAAAATCTTCGATTAATGTGCGTGGACAAATGGCTATGCCTCTGACATTCTGTGCAGGCCGCAAATACCCCCGCTGTTGATTAGGATCGTCCGAATACCACAACCCGCCCCATTCAACTGAGAAACCGTGGCCGAGACCGTTCCTGAAGTATTCCTGCAAATGTTGGCAGTATGTCCACAACTCTCCTCTAGCGTTCGGAAGTTCCCTTGAGAAGTTGCTGTGCATAAATCCGTGGACGAATCTGCAGAAAGGGCTCGTGCCCGAAGCGCTGCCGATTCCGTGTCGTCCGTCACCAAAAAAGCCAGACAGCGCTTCGATTCCATCACATACAAGTGCGGTCGTCGCTAGCCAAGGGAATGGCTTCTGCTGTGATTCGACTAGAACATCAATCGGGGTTAGAAGAGTCAGTTGGATTCTCTGTTCCAGCCATTCTGTTCGCCCTGCAAAAGACAGACCACTCAAATAAGGCCGGTCTATGTCCAAGAGGAACGTAAATTCTGTGCCTTCGATGTTTGCCATCGTCCCTCCTAATACTATTCTACCATGCTCAACGGCTGAGCTTATATACATACTGAACGGCTGAGCATTGTTAAAATGCCGCTCCACCGTCCGATTTCCTCCTCCATCGCTTCCCCTTCCTCCGGGACACCTACAATCGACTCTTAAAGACGGTAACAGCGTCGTTTAGAGAGGTTTTAGCGGCTCCGCGGACGTTCCCCAGGGGTTTTCCTCCCTGACTTGGGGAAAGACTGTCGCAGGTCGTTAGCTTCGATTCAGGGGGCGCGTTCGATTTTAAGGATGATCTCCGATACCTCGATACACTTCACCATCGGCTCGTAGCCAAGCTCTAGATTCTTAGATTTTCCTGCACGCGCTTACAATCTGCCAACTCAACTCACCGTGACGATACCTCGATACACTTCACCATCGGCTCATAGCCAAGCTCTAGATACTAAGATTTTCATGCACGTGCTAACAATCTGCCAACTGACCTCACCGTGATGGGTCAACACTTTGCAATCTTCGACACGGATTTATTCTTCAACAGGGCTTGCCTTCGCTCGTACTGATTCGCTCCCCGGCCAGACGGCGGTTATCGCGCAGGGGACGAGAAGCCGAAGGGTTGGGACTAAGAATTGGGACTAACCAAAGCCGGTTTTATCTGTGGATTTTTGCAGCTAAGCTACGCCGAATCAGTGAATTTCCACTGTGTCCCGAACCAGGTGCTCTACCAGGCTGAGCCACTCCCCGACAAAAGTTAGCCTCTTTATTCTACTACACGTTAATTCATGTCCTGTGCGCGGAAAATCCGGAACTTGCGACCATTGGACACTGGAAATCAAAAAGGCTAATCGGATCCGACCGCACGTGAACTCGGTTCCGATTCGGTACTCTGCCGCGGGATACGATATCGGGCTGGTGGAAAAATCGGCCTCAAAGGTTCACAAACCCAACTGGGCACGGCGCATGTCCGAGTATATCAATCGTGGCACAGACGGCCATTACCACTATACTGGCTGTCTTAGAGCTCTATGATTGCCTTACGGCCCGTGACTGGCATGTGAAATATCGCACAGGAATCTCGGAGTTGGTCCCCCGGCGCAGCTGCGCTGCCGGATTTTCATAGTTTCGTGAACATTGTCTGCTTTTGCAGACCTATCTGGAGAATATCGGTGAACTTGAAACGTCTTCTGCCGCTGCTATTTCTGCTACCTGTCTTCGAGGCGTCTCTCTGCGCGGCGTCGCCCACTGAGCAGATGAATGTCGTGCGCACCACGCTGCCTAACGGGTTGCGCGTGGTGATCATCCGCAACTCCCTGGCCCCGGTGGTGACGGTGGAGATGAATTTTTTGGTTGGAGGCGATGAGACTCCCGCGGGATTTCCGGGAATGGCCCATGCGCAGGAACACATGGCTTTTCGTGGATGCGCCGGGATGACGGCCGACCAGACGGCCGCCATTTATGCGCAGCTTGGAGGCGAGGACAACGCCGATACGCAGCAGAACATCACCCAGTATTTCGCTACGGTTCCAGCGGCGGATCTCGATGTTGCGCTCCAGGCGCAGGCGGCGTGCCTCCACGGGATTGACGACACGCAGCAGGAGTGGTCGGAGGAACGAGGCGCAATTGAACAGGAAGTGGCTCGCGACCTCTCCAATCCTACCTACAAATTCATTACTCGCTTGAACGAAGACATGTTCGCAGATACTTCCTATGCCCACGATCCGTTGGGCACGAAGAGTTCTTTCGATGCCACCACGGGGGAGATGCTCCAAGATTTCTATAAGAAGTGGTACACCCCGAGCGATGCGATCCTTGTGGTCGTGGGCGACGTAGATCCAGACTCAACGATGACGAAGATCAAACAGTGGTTCGGCGATGTTCCGAGCCATCCCCTCGCCACGCGGCCAGCCGTGGATCTTAAACCGGTGAAGTCGGAGACCTTCACCCTCGATAGCAATCTTCCGTACGTTCTCGGTTTCATCGCCTATCGTCTCCCGGGAACGAGCTCTCCGGATTACGCGGCGATACAGATTCTAGCCGACGTGCTGGCAAGCCAGCGTGCCGATCTCTATGCAATGGTACCCGCGGGCAAAGCGCTCGCTGCGGAATTTGGTCTGGCCGAGACCTATCCCAAGGCCAGCGTCGGCTACGGACTGGTAGCTCTGCCTTCGGGAACCGACGCCACTAGCGCCATCGATGAGATGAGGAAGATTCTGACGAACTATGGGGAAAAGGGCGTGCCGGAAGATCTGGTGGCGGCAGCGAAACGCAGTGAAGTGGCCTCTGCGGAATTTCAACGGAATTCCATCCCCGGCTTGGCCAACGTGTGGTCGGAGGCTCTGGCAGCGGAAGGCCGTAGTTCTCCGGATGAAGACATCGAAGCGATCAAACGCGTCACCGTTGCGGATGTGAACCGAGTAGCCAAGCAATATCTGGTCGATCAGAACTCGATTACGGCGACATTGAAACCAGTGCCCACCGGAGAACCTGTATCCGAAAAGGGATTCGGCGGTGGAGAAAAAGTTACGAGCGCTCCCACCAAACCGGTGCAGCTTCCCTCGTGGGCCGCTGGTACTCTGGCCCAACTGAAAGTGCCCGCCGATTACATCACGGCGTCAGACACGACTCTGCCGAACGGCATTCGTTTAATCGTCAAGACTGATGCGACCAGTCCAACCGTTTCGGTCCTCGGCGCTGTCAAACACGACGGCGACCTTCAGACTCCGGTTGGACAGGAAGGCGTTTCTGATCTGCTGGATGGGCTCTTCTCTTATGGAACGCAGACGCTTGATCGACTGGCTTTCCAGAAGGCATTGGACGACATCGCGGCGAATGAGAGCGCGGGCTTCAGCTTCTCTGTGAAAATTCTGAAAGACAATTTCTCCCGCGGCGTTCAACTGCTGGCGGACAACGAACTTCATCCCGCCTTGCCGGCGCAGGCCTTTGCGGTGGTGCAGAAACAGACCGCGCAGTTTGTTGCGGGGAATTTGCAGAGCCCAGGCTACCGGACTTCACGAGCGCTCGATCTGGCGTTGTTGCCCTCGGGCGATCCGGCATTGCGCGAGGCTATACCTGCTACCGTCGACAAGGTCACGCTAAACGACGTGAAACAATATCACGCCGCCACCATACGACCCGATCTGACCACCATCGTGGTGATCGGCGACGTGTCACCGGAGGAGGCGAGAAAAGTGATTGAGAAGTGGTTTGGTGACTGGAAAGCAGTTGGCCCCAAACCCAATACCACTTTGCCTACCGTCCCCGTGAACAAGCCTTCGACTGTAAATGTGCCTGACCCGGAACAGGTGCAAGACTCGGTTGTGCTTGCCGAGCAACTGAATCTCAACCGCTTCGATCCAGACTACTATCCTTTGCGACTTGGCAATCACGTTTTGGGAGGAGGTTTCTACGCCACGCGCCTTTATCACGATCTGCGACAGGTCGCAGGTTACGTCTATACCGTTGACGTGAGCTTGGAAGCGTCGAAGACCAGAGCCAGTTATTCAGTCTCCTATGGCTGCAATCCTGAAAACGTTCTCAAGGCGAGAGTCCTGATTCAGCGCGATCTTGACCAAATGCGCACGGACGATGTCTCTGTGGATGAACTGCATCAGGCCAAAGCCCTGCTTCTCCGCCAGATTCCTCTGAGCGAGTCGAGTGAAGATGCGGTGGCTGGAGGACTTCTCGGACGAGCAGAGATTGGCCTTCCTCTGGACGAACCGATACGCGCGGCGAAGAAATACTTTGAACTCAACGCCGAGGAAGTGAAAGCCGCATTTTCCCGGCACGTACGTCCCGCGGATTTTGTTCAGGTCGTCCGCGGCCCCGCTCCCCATTAGACCCCAGGATGTATAAACTCTCCGCGCCAATCATCGTGCATGACCCTGCGCGGAAACTGTACCCGCTTCTCGTGCGTGTAGTCCTCGGCCTCATTGGAGTGAACGATTTCCTGCAGCTCTCAATTTCTCGCGGTGAGTCATAACGGAGTAGAAGATCTCACCAATAAATGTGGATAGCCCGACACTGGTTGGCGCACTGGCTATTTTTTCGCCGCTGCCTCGAGTTTACGCAAGGTCGCCATGGTGGCCGCGGAGGAATCTTTGCGCTTGCTGTTCTTGGGGCGGCGCTTGGTTTTGCTGGTGTAATGATTTTGAGCCATGGCGTTTATTCCTTCTTGCATCGGCGCTTAAGGAGGCCAGCCCGGATAACCCAGAAAATTGATCTGCCATTTACCCTAACATGCCGTCGACCGGTTTAGCGGTTGTATTGATTCCTCTTCTTGTCTTCGTGGCGCTCGATTCCCAGCCGAATCAGACGGTCGATCAATTCAGGGTATGCCAGCCCCGACGCCGTCCACATTTTCGGATACATGCTGATCGCCGTGAAGCCGGGCATGGTGTTGATCTCATTGACGAAAATCTTGCGCGATTTGGGGTCTAGCAAAAAATCTACGCGCGCCAAGCCGGTGCAATCTACCGCCTGAAACGCTGCGATGGCCAGCCGCCGGACGGTCTTCATTTCCGTTTTGGTTAGTTTGGCCGGGATGATCGCCTCCGAGCCCTCAACCAGATATTTCGCGTCGTAATCGTAGAACTCCTTGCAGGGAACGATCTCTCCCGCAATCGACGCCTTGGGATCGTCGTTGCCGAGCACGGCGCATTCGATCTCGCGAGCTTTGTGCTTCTTTCCGCCCACGCCTTCTTCGATCACGATCTTGCGATCGAACTTAGCCGCTTCCGCAATGGCCGGACCTAGTTCCTTGCCATCGTGCGCCTTCGAGATTCCCACCGACGACCCCAGGTTCGCGGGCTTCACAAAGACTGGATACTTCAGCTTGCTCTCGACCAGCTTCCGCACCTTATTAGGCTCGCGCTCAAACTGGCTGCGAAGCACCGTCACATGTTTCACGATGGGCAACCCCGCCGCGCGAAACAAAGACTTCATGATGTCTTTATCCATACCCGCAGCGGACCCGAGCACGCCCGCGCCCACGTAAGCGATGTCGGCGAGTTCGAGCAGGCCCTGGATGGTGCCGTCTTCGCCGAACGTTCCATGCAGGACGGGGAAAATGACATCAACGTTAATGGCGCGATCGGCAGCGCGGCGCCGGCTGGCATCGGTGTTGGGGTCGCTCTGAAACGGCGCAAGCCCAGCTTCCCTCCGCGTGGGTTCCGGAGGAACGACCACCGACTCGCCAGTAGCGAGCACGGCCGCGCATGGAGTGGCTTCGGGGTCGCCCGCCCGGAGGTGCGCTGCCTGTGTGGCGTGGACATTTTTCTCCACTGCCTCTTTATCTTTATTCGTCGCCTCGCCTGCGTGCTGTTCGCCCTTCAGCAAGCGCTCGGCGTGCTCGGCGGTGAGCCAACGGCCATCTTTCGTGATGCCGATGGGAACCACTTCATATTTAGTTTTGTCGATCGCGTTCAAAACGGATGCGGCCGACAGCAACGACACTTCATGCTCGCCACTGCGCCCGCCAAACAGGATGCCAACCCGAAGCTTTGCCATGACATTTCAGTCTGGCGCTCGGCGTGTTTTCCGTCAATCGCAGCGTTGGTTCAGCTAGGAACGCGCGGCCGGGCCCGCTTACCACCCGTGTAACAGCTCGGCGGTTTCAGGACTGGAACGAGGATCGATTTGTGCTTCACAGCAAGCCTCCAAAAATTCGGTTGTACTGAGTGCAGCTTACGAAGAGGCGGGAAAGGTTTTGTCAGACGAACGTAAACAGTTCGTCAAAAATGGTGAGCGGATGAAGGCCGACGATTTCTAAATCGGACGTGGGGGCGAAGGCTGTTCGACGAGACGAATGCCCGTGACCGCGCCCGGCCCTACTTTGTCAACGGGGCGAATGTAAATTTGAAGGAGTTCCTTGACACCTTGAGGAAACAGGTGTGAAATTATTGGGACTTCGAAAGCCGGTGCCCGGCCCTTCCCCTATGGCACTCGGACGAAGAAGCTCCCGTCAAAGAAGCCCACGAGCGGCGTTGCAGGCTGAGCGCAGTTGGTTTGCCTGGGAGTTTCCGCTGGTGATACATGAAGAAGGAGAGTTACATCTCACAGGAGTGATCTATGAATTCAGGCAACCGAAGTAAGTACGTCCTGCCAAAATGGTCTGTTTTGCTGGTTCTTCTTTCACTGGTCGCTTTCTCGCCGGCTGCCAGTTCGCCTCCTAAGGGCTCAGCCCCATCGCATGCGTCGGCTCCCGCTCACTCCGCTCCGGCCCAACATTCCGCTCCAGCCCAGCATTCCGCCCCGGCACAGCATTCTGCGCCGGCATCGCACGCGGGCGGCGCCAGCCACACGACGACGGGACACACAGCGACGACCGGGCATACAGCCACGGCTGGGCACACTGCGGCGGGCGGTCACACCGCAGCGGGCGGCCATACGGCAGCGGGCGGCCATACCGCAGCGGCCGGCCATACGGCAGCAGGCGGTCATACGGCAGCGGGCGGCCATACGGCAGCGGGCGGTCATACGGCAGCGGGCGGTCACACCGCAGCAGGCGGTCATGCGGCAGGCGGTGGCCACACCGCGGCCGGCGGACACGCGACGACCCCGCATCAGCCGGCGGGAAGCCGGAAAGTTTCTCTGAAGGGCGGAGGAGCGGCAAGCGTCCGCAAGAACGGATCTGTGCGCTCGATCGACCGGAACGGCATGCATATCGAGCATGGCGTCCACGGCGGACGCAGGGTTGTGGGCACACACAACGGAGCGCGCGTAGTAAACACGGGACGGCATGGAGGATACGTGCAACGGTCCTATGTGAATCGCGGCGGCCATGCGTATTATTCGCGCACGTACTATGACCATGGTGTCTACCGGAGCGGCGTGTATCGCGGCTACTACTATGGCGGCTACAACTACTATGGCTACTATCCCGGCTATTTTTATAATCCCGGATATTATGCCTGGGGCTATAACCCGTGGGCGTCGCCGGTCGCTTGGGGCGTCGGAGCCTGGGGTTGGGGCGGAGCGCCGTGGTATGGCTACTATGGCGGTTGGTGGAATCCTTATCCCGTTTATGCCGGTCCGGCGTTCTGGTTGACAGACTACCTGATCGCGGCCAACTTGCAGGCGGCGTATGCGGCGCAGTCAGAGGTGGCTGCGGACGCAGCGGCTAGCGACGGAGGCGGAGATGCTCCAGCAGCGGCCTCGGCTCCGGCCGCGCTGACTCCCGAGGTGAAGCAGGCTATTGCCGACGAAGTTAAAGCTCAGTTGGCACAGCAGCAGGCAGAAGCGCAGACAGCGGGCTCGAGCAGTGGGGCGCTCCCGCGGCCGCTCCCGCCAGTGCCAACGCCGGGGAAGTACCGCCGGCGCTGGATCCCGCCAGGCGCACGTTTGTCGTCGACAGCGACCTCTCTGTCGTGGCGAACGGCCAGGAGTGCGGGCTGACCGCAGGTGACGTAATCACGCGTATCACTGATACGCCCGATGGGGACAACATGGTGAACGCCAGCGTGTCGGCCAGCAAGAAGTCCGATTGCGCAGCCGGGCAGACGGTCGCCGTTAAAGTGGACGACTTGCAGGAGATGCAAAACCACTTTGCGGAAAAACTCAGCGACGGCTTGGGCGAACTGGCCAAGAAGCAAGGCACGGGCGGTATGCCGAAAGCGCCGGATACGAGCACAAAGGCTTCGGACGTGCCGCCTCCGCCACCGGATAAGACGGCAGGCAAGACTCTGGACGACCAAATGGCAGCGGCCGACCAGACCGACACTCAGGTGAAACAAGAAATCGCGGGATCGTCGAGCGGCGCACAGTAATACGCATATGCAGAGGGGCGTGTAGCCGCAAAGCCGCAAAGCATGGTCGCCACGACTTGGTCGCCGACTAAAAAGGGAGCGTCCGCAAAGACGCTCCCGTCTTCAAACCGAGCAGGCAGGAATGGATTGCGCGCTCGTTCTGCGGGTGCATCACTAGGTTGAACTTTGGAAAAGAGCCGAACCGGAGGGTTTTTACCATGCTACAGAAATTCCACGCGTTGATTTTGGGGATTGCCGTTTTGGCGGCCGCGATCTTCCCGATATCGCTGGCCAACGCGCAAGCGCCATCTTTGCAGGAGCAACTGGCTGCGCAATATACGGTGGTCAAAATGGGCGCGGATTCGAACGGAGCAGCCGTCATAGAGGCCGGCACGATCCTGAATATCAAGAAGGGTGGGATCCTCAGCGTTCCCTATGGGGACACGAGTGTGGTTCCCACCAAGTATCAAGACGGGACGGTTCATTCTCCGAACGGCGCGCTAATGAAAGGCATCGGCTTCGGTTTAGGCAAGCTAGGAAAGACGCAAACTACCGCGTTTTTCCAGGTCGGCACGAAAGTGTATCCCTCCAAGATCACCGTTAATGCGCCCAAGGATCAAGTGGTCATGGGCATTGTCGCTTGCGATTCGTGTAACAACACGAGTCCAACGACGTTTTACAAAGCCGATGTGGTTTTTCAGTTTCCGAAAGGGTCGCTTGCGACCACGAGTGCCGGACAGGTTGAGGATACGATCGGCGGACTGCTCGCCATCGATGACAGCGGTGGCGATCAGGGCGGCAACAATAATGCGCAACAGGGCGATCAACAAGGCGGCGACCAGCAAGGCAACGCTCAAGGTGGAGGAGAACAAGCGCAACCACAGGCGCCTCCGCCGGAACCTGTGCAGATAGAGAAAGGGCAAACGCCCGATCAGGTGAAGGCCGCAATCGGTGCTCCTGATAAAATCATCAATCTTGGCGCCAAGCAGATTTACGTCTACAAGGATATAAAGGTTACGTTTATTAACGGAAAAGTGTCGGACGTGCAGTGACCAGTTTGCAGTTGCTCGCTTGCAGAGACGGGCTTACCCGTCTCAATCGTTGGATAAGACAATGCGGCATGCCGCTTCTCTGCGAGGGTTTTCACAGGATCTTCTTCCCAAAGGCCGAGAGTGCCAGTTCTACGGCTAAGTCGGCGGTCTGGTTGTGCTCGTCGATGACCGGATTTACTTCCACGATTTCAAAACTCAGCATGCGTCCGTGGTCGGCGATGATTTCCATGGCGAGGTGTGCTTCGCGATAGGTGGCTCCGCCCCAGACAGGCGTGCCGACTCCGGGCGCATCTTCGGGATCAATCCAATCCATGTCGAGCGAGACGTGATAGCCGACGGTGCCGTCTGAGGCCATGCGGAGAGCTTCCTCCATCACGGCGCGCATGCCGCGTTCGTCGATATCGCGCATAGTGAAAACTTCGACGCCGGCTTTGCGTATGTTTTCTTTTTCGAAGTTGTCGACGTCGCGGATACCGACGAGCACGCAATTCTGCGGAGCAACCTTGGGCGAAAAGTCATAGATGTTGGCGAGTTCGGCGGGCCCGAGTCCCATAAGGGCGGCGAGCGGCATGCCATGCACATTGCCGCTGGGCGAAGATTCTGGCGTATTCATGTCGGTGTGGGCGTCGATCCACAGAACACCGATCTTCTGGTTCTTGCGGCGGTAGAACTCGGCGACGCCAGAGACCGTCCCCGCCGCGACCGAATGATCGCCGCCAAGGATAAGAGGAATCTTGCCGGCTTCGAGGGTCTTCAGCACCAGGTCGGCGCTCTTCACGCACGTGGCGGTGATTTCCTTGAGGTATTTCGAATTGGCTGCGCCTTCTTTTTTCTGCTCGGGGATGGCGACGGCTACATTACCGGCGTCTTCGACAATGTGTCCGATGGCTTCGAGGCGCGCTTCGAGACCAGCGACGCGGACGGCAGAGGGCCCCATGTCGACGCCGCGGCGGGATTGGCCGAGGTCGAGAGGAACTCCGATGACGCGGATTTGACGCGGACTGATGCTGCTGAACGTCGTGGTTCGCAGGGGCATAGTCAGTTTTTCAGTTCCCGGAACTCTGGTCTTTGCGGGATTGGGAATTGCAAATGGGAGATAAGTGGGTACCCCCTACCCCCCTTTAATATGTTGGCCAGTCTTTTGCAATCATAAACTTAGAAGGAAATTCCTGGCAAATTCCTCATGGGAAAAGAGTTATAGCCAAAATGTTCAAGGAAAAAGACTTAGTATCGAATTTTGCGAGTTTTAGCTCGGTTTGCCTTTGTAAACTATTGATTTTAAAGATACACAATCGCAAAATATTCAAAACGCAAGGTTTATCGGTGATTATGACTCCGTTATCATCGATGCACATAGCGCCCGCCTAGAATGAAAATGTCACAAAAGACTGGCTGCCACCGAGAAGGCTGCCATGATTCGTTGTAACGTTCTCGACTATTCTCATTGTACCGCGTGGAGTCAAGGCGGCGGCGAACGGTAGCGTGGAACAACGTTGCTGTCCTCAAAGGCGAGAAGTGGCGCACCCCCTCGCCCTTTCAAAAATGATTCAAACTGCACCTCTTCCGGCCTGGAGGCAACGCATGCACTATAGGTGACCGAGGTGTAGAATGACGGCGACTCTATGGAGGAGCGTACATTGACAAAAGCAACGGCTTTCGCTGTGATCACCCTGCTCTGTTGTCTCACCCTAACCATTAACCCTCAAGCCCGGGCTGACGACGACGTCGCCCAGAAGATCAAACAACTGCAAGAGGAGTCCGCAAAAGCGCAAATGAAGAACGATGCGGCATGGACGCGGGAGCATTTGGCCGACGGATTCATAGCGGGAGAGAGCTGGGGGGCTTGGCAGACGAAGGATGAGTTCATCAAGGATCTGCAGGACAAGTCGACCAAGTGGAAGAGCGGCGAGATCAGCGATGTGCATGTGGCGACTTTCGGTCCAAACGTCGCAGTTTCACATTATAAGTTCGCCTATGATGCGGAGATGAATGGCACGCATCGGGCGCGCACGGTCATCTGCAGCGACACCTGGGTCGATGATTCTGGCACATGGAAAACCGCTGCGAGCCATTGCTCGTTAGAGAAGGGCAAGTAGCGCCTTCAACGAACGACGGCCGAGTGCTAAACGCAAGGTCCCTCCGCTCGGCATCGCCTTCGCGATGATCTGCTCCGGTCGGGATGACAGAGCGGGGCGCTGTCTGTCTATCCATCTATCCATCCATCTGTCGTTAACTCTTTACGGATAGAGACGATGCAGCATGCGTGGGAAGGGGATGGTCTCGCGTACGTGCTCTAATCCGCAGATCCACGCTACGGCTCGCTCGATGCCCATGCCGAATCCGGAGTGGGGGACGCTGCCGTATTTGCGGAGATCGAGGTACCACTTGAAGGCTTCTTCCGGCAGATTGTGCTCGTGAATGCGCTGGAGGAGTAAGTCGTGCGAGGCCATGCGCTGCGACCCTCCGATGATCTCGCCATAACCTTCGGGAGCCAGGACATCCACGCAGAGAGCTAGTTCAGGACGCTGGGGATCGGGCTCCATGTAAAACGCCTTTACGCTGGCGGGATAACGATGGACCATTACTGGGCGGTCGTAGAGGGATGAGAGATAGGTCTCGTCGGGAGATCCCAGGTCTCCGCCCCATTCGAATTTGTTTTCCAGTTTGCCTTGCGCATGACCTTCCTGCAATTTCGTTACGGCTTCGTCGTAGGTAATGCGCGGGAATGGTGCGTCGATCTTTTCGAGCTTCGTTACGTCGCGTCCGATGGTTTGCAGGTCGGCGCGGCGACGTTCGAGGCAGCGCTTGACCAGGAAAGTCAGCAGGCCTTCCGCTAATTCCATCAGATCGTCGAGCGTGCCGTAGGCTACTTCGGGTTCGACCATCCAGAATTCGGTTAGGTGACGGCGGGTCTTCGACTTTTCCGCGCGGAAGGTTGGACCGAAGGAATAGACCTTGCCGAGCGCCATGGCTGTGGCTTCGATATAGAGCTGGCCGGACTGGGTGAGGTAGGCTTGCTCCTCGAAGTAATCGACGGGGAATAGAGTGGAGGTGCCTTCGCAGGCGGCGGGCGTCAGGATGGGCGGATCGGTAAGGGTGAATCCGTTGCTGTCGAAAAAATCTCTGGCGGCGCGGATGATTTCGGCGCGGACCCGCAAGATGGAGGCCTGGCGCTGAGAGCGGAGCCATAGATGGCGGTGTTCCATCAGGAAGTCGACGCCGTGTTCTTTGGGTGTGATGGGGTAGGGGGTCGATTCGGGCACGCGCTGCACGACTTCGACGTTCGATACATCGAGTTCATAACCGCCGGGGGCGCGCTTGTCGGCGCGGACCTTGCCTTCGACGATGACGCTCGATTCCTGGGTCAGGCCTTTGACGGCATCGAAGACCTCGGGAGGGACCGCGTTCTTCGGAACTACTCCCTGGATGACGCCGGAGCCGTCGCGAAATTGGGGGAAGAGAAGCTTGCCGCTTTCGCGGAGATTGTAAAGCCATCCGCGGATGGTGACGGACTGGCCTTCGTGCTTACCGATTTCTGCGATGGTGGTAACGGGGGTGGACATAAGATCGTCGGTTCTTGGTGCCGAAGGTCAGAGGTAAGAGGTCAGATTGCAGACGTAAAATCCGCGAGTCAGCCTCGGCAATCTGACCTCTCACTTCTAACCTCGCCTAGGCGCCTTCCAGCTTCTGGAACGTTGCGCTCACTTCCTGGCTGGAGCTTTTGGCATCTTCGCCATCGATTTCGAGCAACAGGGGCGGCTTTAACGGCGCTGTACGCAACAATTCCATGGTCTGTTTCCAGTCGATGGATCCTTTGCCGGGCCAGAGGTGTGAGTCTTTATCCTGGTTATTGTCGTGGACGTGGGTCGAACAGATGTGGTTCTTCAAGACGGCGAAACCTGCGGGAATGCCATCCATCAAATGAGCGTGCCCACAATCGAAACAGACGCCGATATCGTCGAAGTGCATAGTCTTGATGAACTCAACCAAGCGATCGGGGGTGGACAATTCATTGGGAATATTTTCCACCAGCACTCTCACGCCCAGTGGTTTGGCGAAGGCTCGCAGGTGCTCGACTGAGGTCATCGCCGCTTCGAATTTCTTGTCGTCATAAGCGTCGTTGAAATTACCCATGTGCTGAACGAGAAAGCGGAACGGAATTTGCTCGGCGACTTCGAGCGCGCGTTTGATCTCATCCATGGCATCAATGCGATGGGCGCGGTCGGTGGCGGCGATATTGACGGGCGGCGAACCGCTGCGTCCCCACTCGTAATCTGAAAATAATGGCGCGTGCAGGGAATTGAGGGGAATGCCAGTGGCGCGGAACCAATCGGCAATTTCGCGGACATGCTGCTTGCGATTGCCGTAATCGAAGTGCTGGCGGGCGGCAAAGATTTCGATCGACTGCGCCCCCGCTTTGACGAGTTCATCGAGCAAGCCTGGATGGAGGCGTTCCTTGACGTAGACGTATGTTGATACCGCCTTCAGCATCAGTAGCCCACCGCCTTCCCGTTGTTGCGTCCGTCGCTGGCACCGAGGCGCTCGCCGGTCCTGGGGTCAATCATGATGCACTCGCCGTCTCCCCAGTCTCCCCAGGAATAATCAACTTTCAGTTTGTGTCCCTTGGATCGCAGAACATTCATTGTATCGGGAGAAAGGCGGTCTTCGACGACAATCTGATCGGGGAGCCACTGATGATGAAACCTGGGCGCATTGACGGCTTCTTCAATGTCGAGCGAGAAATCGACCACTCCGATCAGAATGTTGGCAACGATGGTGATGATTCTGGGGCCGCCCGGCGAGCCGAGAACGAGAAAGAGCTTGCCATCTTTGAGCACGATGGTCGGAGTCATGGCCGATAGCGGGCGCTTGCCCGGCCCGATGGCGTTGGCAGGGCCCTGAATAAGTCCGTAGACGTTGGGGACCCCTTGCTTGGCGGCGAAGTCGTCCATCTCGTCGTTGAGCAGGAAGCCCAGGCCGCCAGCCGTAACGCGCGATCCGAATGCGTCATTCAGTGTCGTGGTCACGGCAACCGCGTTGCCTTCGGCATCGACGACGGAATAATGCGTAGTATTCTGCGGTTCGCGAATCGCGGCGGGCCGCAGGTGCGCGACCCGCTCCAATTCGGCAAACGATGGGCGCTTTAAGTCTTGGCTTGCGCTCGCGTGATTGGGGTCAATGGATTCGCGCCATGCGGCAGCGTACTTTTTGTCGATGAGTTGCGCGACCGGAATCCTCGCGTAGTCGGGATCGCCCAGAAATTCGGCGCGATCATAAAAAGCCCGGCGAAACGCCTCAGCCTCGAGGTGAATTTCGGCGCCAGACCGGTTGCCAAGTTTCGCAAGGTCGAAGCCTTCCAGGATATTAAGGATCTCGACGAGCGCGATGCCGCCCGATGACGGTGGCGGAGCGCTGATAATGTCGTAGCCGCGATAGGACCCGCGAATGGGCTCGCGTTCTTTGACTTCGTAGGCGGCCAGATCCTTGGCAGTAATAAGTCCTCCGCCTTTCTGAACGGCGGCGGCGATTTCGCGTGCCATGGCACCGTGGTAGAACTCGTCGGGGTCTTTGGCCAAGCGTTCAAGGGTGCGAGCCAGTTCGGGCTGCCTGAATATCTCTCCGGGCTGATAGTAGTTGCCGTCGCGCAGGAAGATGCGCCTGGATTCTGGAAACTGCGCCAGGTACTCATCGTTCTTTAGATCCTGAGTATCTTCGTAGGCCAGCGCAAAACCATCGCGCGCCAGCTTTATGGCGGGCGCGATTACTTTATCGATCGAGAGTTTGCCATATTGTTTTTCTGCGTAGACCAGTCCGGCCACGGTGCCGGGAACGCCGACAGCTCTATATCCAACCAAGCTCGATTCCTTGCTGGATTTGGGAAGGACGTTGCCCTGGGCGTCGAGATACATGTTTTCCGTAGCTGCGGCTGGAGCTTTTTCGCGAAAGTCGATGAAGTGAGTTTTGCCATCGGCGTTGCGGAGCAGCAGAAATCCGCCACCGCCAAGATTTCCAGCTAGCGGGTAGACAACGGCGAGCGCGAAGCCGGTGGCGACGGCGGCATCGAAGGCGTTGCCTCCCGCGCGTAGCATCTCGACGCCCGCCTGCGAGGCTAACTCGTGGATGCTGGCTACGATGGCATGCTGAGCATGAGTCGGCCGCATCGGCGCGGCCACGACGCTGACAGAGCAGAGAGCGCCCAGACTGTAGATGATCAGAGATCGGATTAGAGGACGATCTGGACTGCGCATGAATTGGGCGGCAAGACTTCCCGCAGCGAAACTAAGAGGCTAGCCCAGCGAATCGCGGGAGTCAAACGGGTCCACCTTACTGTAGCGGGGCAGTCAGCGAGACCCATCACCACCAAGGACACGAAGGCACACGAAGGAAAACTTGGGACGAAAATGCGCGTAGTGCGCACGGCGATGCCGGCTGATGCTTCGGGCGCGACACTATGGTTCTTGTCATTAATATTAATATTGGTGGGCCCGCTAGGATTCGAACCTAGAACCAACAGATTATGAGTCTGCTGCTCTAACCGTTGAGCTACGGGCCCGTTTGTTTTATGGAGTGCCGGGCGTCCTCGCTCCGGCATGCACCCACTTGGACGGGCGAGGACGCCCGTCGCTCCACCGCATCTTTAATTACTTACTGCGCGGCTGATGGAGCCGCCGGGGCCGGCGGGGCGGCCGGCGCGCCCGCTGCCGCGCCGCTATTGACCAGATCTTTCAATTCCTTGCTCGGCTTGAAGAATGGAATCTTCTTTGCCGGAACTTCCACGCGGTCACCCGTTTTCGGGTTGCGGCCGACACGCGGCTGGCGCTGGCGCGTGCGGAAGCTGCCGAAGCCTCGTATCTCAATCTTGTCGCCCACCCGCAGCGAGCGCACTACGCTGTCAAAGATCGTATCCACGATCACTTCGCTGTCTTTGCGGGTGAGTTCCGCCAGCCGGGAAACTTCTTCGATGAGGTCAGCTTTCGTCATAAGCCTCTACACTCCTTTGGCGGCCAGTTCTTTGATGGAATCGCGCCGAGCATACTGCCGTCCTGTGAACCGCTTCCTGCGCCTGCCTACAACCTTCTCAAATTTAAGGGGTTCTGCGCAAGTAGGGAAGCAGGAACTTCTTGGCCGTCAGCCGTCAGCCATCAGGCACAGCGGTTTTAGCTGATGGCCGACGGCTGACAACTCGGGTCTATTTCCAGAGATAGTAAAAGCCTACCTGCTGCTCCAGCAATTTCTCTCGCGTCGGCAAATAGTCTGAAATGTCGCCAAACAGCAAATCCAGCCCGGACCGCCTTTCTTTCGGTGGCCACACCAGATTCGGTTCGCCGGAGATATTCACGGCCTGCGCTGTATCTTTTACAGCGCCTTCGAAATCGGCAATCTGATCGACCAGTTTCAGCGGGACGGCCTGCTCGCCGGTCCAGACTTTTCCGTCGGCGATGGCGCGAATGTCCGCTTCTTTTTGATGCCTTCCTTCAGCCACAGCCTGTATGAACTGCGTATGCATGTTATCAATCAGGGCTTGAAAGTATTGGCGTTCCGCGGGCGTCATATCGCGCGTGGGGCTGCCCGTGTCTTTGAATTCTCCCGCCTTCATGGTGATGGGCTGGATTTTCGCCCAGCGCAGCAGTTCGCCATAGTTGGCCCACTCGGCAATCACGCCGATCGATCCCACTATGCTGCCTTTGTCCGCGTAGATTTTGTTGGTCGCTGAAGATACGTAGTAAGCTCCGCTCGCGCCCACGCTTTCGATCGAAGCCACGATCCGTTTCTTCTTTTCATCCCGAATCCGCTTCACTTCCCGATAGATCTCCTCCGATGCAGCCACGCCGCCGCCGGGCGAATTCACATGAAGGATGATGGCCTTGATCGAGTCGTCGTCGGCAAATTTCTTCAGCTGGGGAACGACCTGCTTGGGAGCGAAAATTACGCCATTGAGTTCAACCACGCCAATCTTGGGACCGAAGCCGGAGAATGTTTCTTCCTCCTGGCCGCCGAAACTGAAGTAGACCAGCGTAAACACCGCGACCACGAACAGCGCAAACAATCCGCCGCCCACGAGAAGCCAAATCCAAATCCGCGAACGTCCTTCAGCCATAATCAGAGAAGTGTAGCACTGGAGGTGAGAGGTCAGAGTTGCAGAGCCCCGCCCGCCGCATTGCCACAGATGGTGGTTTCCCCAGGGGATAGCAGTTTCCCACTTCTGCAATCTGACCTCTAACCTCTGACCTTGTTCAACTCTGGGCGTACACTCTTCTTTAAAATGCCTGATCCCATTGAACTCGCGGTCTTCCAGAACCTTTACCACTCGATTGCGGAGGAGATGGGAGCGGCGTTGCGCCGGACTTCGTTCTCGCCCAATATTAAGGAGCGCAGGGACTATTCCTGCGCCGTGTTTGATTCCGCGGGAGAGGTGATCGCCATGGGCGATCACATGCCGGTGCACCTCGGATCGATGCCCATGTCGGTCGCGGCGGTGATCGAGAAGGAAAAGGCGGAGTCGAGCGAACTGGGGCCCGGCGACATCGTCATGCTCAACGATCCCTTCCGCGGTGGCACCCACCTCCCTGATATAACGCTGGTGATGCCGGTTTACGTGTCGAGTCTTCGCGGAAAGTGGAGCGCCGGGCGTCTGCGCCCGGCTATCCGACGGCCGGACCGGCGAGACGCCCGTCTGCTCCGCTGCGGCCCGCCACCACACGACCATCCCCCCGACTTCTACGTCGCATCGCGCGCTCACCACGCTGATATGGGCGGAACTTATCCGGGCTCCATGGGACCTTGCCGCGAGATCTACCAGGAAGGCCTGCGAATTCCGCCGGTCAAGATCATGCGCGGCGGAAAAATCGTCGCCGATGTGTTGGCCCTTCTGCTCAACAATGTCCGGACGCCCGAAGAACGCGAGGGCGATCTGGGCGCGCAGATCGCAGCCTGCCAGACGGGCGCGCAACGTCTCCGTGAAATCTGCGATCGCTACGGAGTCGCACGCACCCGCCGAGCCGCGGCTGATCTTCTCGTCTATTCCGAGAAAATGATGCTTGCTCTTCTGCGGACGATTCCGCCTGGCCGATATCAGGCTGAGGACTTTCTTGACGATGATGGAGTGGATGCTAAACCCGTACGCATAGCGGTGACCGTTCGGGTCGAGGCTTTACCTTCGACGCGGAGAAAGACGCGGCAAGTCGAGTCTCTACGTGGGGTTTCAGAGAAGACCTCAGCACAAGTTATGATTGACTTCACCGGGAGCGACCCGCAGGCGCAGGGCGCGATCAACGCGGTTGAAGCCATCACATACTCAGCTTGCTTTTACGTTTTTCGCTGCCTGTTACGAGACGATGTGCCCGCCACTTCCGGCCTTATGCGGCCGATCCGGGTTATAGCTCCGGCGGGAACGGTGGTCAACGCCAGGCCTCCGGCCGCCGTGGCGGGCGGCAATGTGGAGACGTCGCAGCGTATTGTCGACGTGCTTCTTAAAGCGCTGGCACAGGCGATTCCAGATCGCATTCCCGCGGCCGCTGCCGGCACTATGAATAACCTCACAATTGGCGGGATCGACCCGCGCAGCGTTAGCCGGCAAGGCGGTGATCCATTCACTTATTACGAAACTATTGCCGGAGGTATGGGCGCGCGTCCGACCAAAAGCGGAGTCTCCGGCGTTCACACGCATATGACCAACTCTCTGAATACTCCGGCCGAGGCGCTCGAATACGCTTACCCGATTCGGCTGCGGCGATATTCTTTTCGGCCCAATAGCGGGGGCGCAGGTTTGCACGCTGGCGGCGACGGAATCGTTCGTGAAATCGAAGTCTTGACCGACGCCCAGGTGACAGTGCTCGCCGACCGCCGCAGTCGCGGACCCTACGGCCTGGCCGGCGGAGCTGACGGGGCGCCGGGGCGCACGCTCGTCATCCGACTCGATGGCTCTGAGGAAGAAATCGCCGGCAAGACGAGCGTAAGGCTGCGTGCGGGAGAACGAGTCCGCATCGAATCGCCCGGCGGCGGCGGTTGGGGAAAACCTGTGCGATGAGGGCTGCCGCAGGAGAGGTCAGAGGTCAGAGGTCAGATTGCAGAAGTGAAACCGGCTCGGAGTGCTTGCACTTCTGCAGCCTTATCTCTGCAATCTGACCTCTGCAATCTGACCTCTGCAATCTGACCTCGAACCTCTGACCTCGAAGTCCCGTACCAAACCTCACAACCTGCGGCAAACTCCACATTTCGCTAGAATTCAAGTTGGGGCTCTAGGGAAACCACGATGAGATTCATGCGCTCTTTTCTTTTCGGCGTCGTTCTGGCGTCGGCCTTCTTCTACTTCACCACTTACCGCAGCGGACGCCTCCATCCACCGAGTTGGATCAGCCATCCGCAGCATGTGGAAATCACCGAAGCCGCTGGCAGCCCGGCGCTCGACCCTGAAGAGCAGAACAACATCAGCGTTTACCGAAAAAACATCGGATCGGTCGTGAACATCACCTCACGAGTGCAGGCCTTCGACTTTTTTTACGGCCTCTATTCACAGGACGGGCAGGGATCGGGGTTCGTCATAGACAAGGAAGGACACATCCTCACGAACTTTCACGTCATCGCCGAAGCCCAGGAGGTCTGGGTGACGCTCCACGACCGGAAGAAATATCGGGCCAGCATCGTGGGCACCGACAAGTCCCACGACCTGGCCGTGCTGCAGATCAAAGCCTCAGATTTGCAGCCCATGGTGCTCGGCGATTCGGCTAATCTGCAAGTCGGTCAGAAGGTCTACGCCATCGGCAATCCGTTTGGCCTCGCCGGAACCCTCACCCGCGGTATCGTCAGTTCCATCCGCTCGGTGCGGGAGCCTGACGGTCTTGTGATCGACGAAGCTATTCAGACGGACGCCGCCATCAACCCCGGCAACTCCGGAGGCCCACTGCTCAACTGGCACGGCGAAGTGATCGGCATCAATACGATGATCGCCTCGAGCGTCGGACAAAGCGCCGGCATCGGTTTTGCCATCCCCATCAATACCGCCAAGGCTGTGGTCAACGATCTGGTCACTCTCGGACGCGTGCGCCGTCCAGCGCTTGGAGTCCGCACCATTCCCATCGATCCCGATATCGCCGACGAACTCGGTCTGGCCGCAGATTACGGCCTTCTGATCGTGCAAACTGTTCCCGGAGGCTCGGCCGATCGCGCCGGACTCCGCGGCGGCAACGAGCGCGCCTATCTGGGCAACATTCCCATAACGATCGGAGGAGACCTGATTGTCGCGATCGACGGAGAAAAAGTTGAAAGCCAGCAAGACCTCGCACAGATTATGAACCGGCATCATGCAGGCGACACGGTGAAAATAACCATCTTCCGTGGCAAGAAGCGGATGGAAGTATCGGTGACGCTGGGCGAGGCACGAGACCAGGTGTAAGTACGTTGGAATCGCGCAGCTTCGCTCAGACTCGGGCGGACGAGTGCGTTTGGCCCTACGTGGGCGTAATTACCCGGAGTTTACCGGCGGCCACTGAAATCTCGGCGGGCGTCTCGCAGACGAGCTCTCCATCGGCGTAAATCTCTTGCGGAGTCTTTGTTTCTACTTTCACGCTTTCCGCTTTCGAGTAATCGACTTTTGAGGAAAGCAGATGCTTGCCGAAATATACGGTGGGAAACATATAAAGCAGCTTCATGGGATTCAGTGCGTCGACGCGGCAGATATCCAGCCTGCCGTCGGCGAAGTCTGCTTCGGGCGCGATGCGCATTCCGTCGCCGTAGAATTGCGTGTTGGCAAATGCGGCGAGCAGGGTGAGCTTTTCCGCTTCGCAATGGTCGTTGGCAATGACAGCGCCATTGACCTGTTTAAGCCGCATTGAGAAAGCGGGAAGCTTGAACAACAGCGGCAACAGCGCCAGGGCATAACCGCCGCGTCCGCGCAGCCAGCGCGGCATCTGGCTGGCGCGGCGGGCGACAGCGGAGTCTAATCCGCAGCCGGCTACAGTGCAGAAATAGTGCTTGCGCTCCGGCCCGCCGGATTCAACAATGACTCCTAGATCGATTGCTCGGGACTGAATCTTCCCCGATTCGAAATCGCGCCAGGCTTGCAACGAATCCCGCGCGGAGCGTAGTTTCAGCGCGCGCGCAAAATCGTTGCCGCTTCCCTCCGGTACGATGAGCACGGGAAGCTGGAGCCGCACTAAGGTAGGCAGATGACGATGAATCGTACCGTCTCCGCCAAAAATTAAAATGCGTCGGCGTCGGCGGACGAGGAGGGCAATCCCTCCAGCCATTCCGTGGGTGAGTTCGCTTGAAACGGCTTCAGGTTGGACGGCGAAGCTCCCAAACCGAAGATGACGGCGGCGCGCATGGACTTTGCGTGTAGAGAATCCAAAGTTAGAGTGAGTCTGGGGTTGCTGACCCTCCGCAGGGCGCCTCGCTGCGCTTGGCGGGGCGGACGAATGCGTCCGTCCCCACATGGGCGTCGCCGCGCTACTTCGGCAGGCACTTCTCCATGAAGTCCACCAGATCTTTTTTCATTTTGTCGTGCTCGGCGCGATCGATGTAGACCATGTGCCCGGCGCTGTATGTGGCATAGGAAATATTCTGGCGGAACTGAGGGCCGAGGTCGAGGTGTTCCATGGTCCGGTTTGCCGCAGCGAAAGGGGTGGCGAGATCGTAGTAACCTTCCATCACCAAAACCTTCATATACGGGTTCTTGATCATGGCTGATCGCAAGCCGCCCGCCGTGCTGGGAAAACCCTCGACGGCATTGCCCCACTCCCAGGTCTGGAAGCCAGGTTGGTCATAGGCGAAGACTCTATAGGGCATGTCAGATTTGTAGTTCAGTTCGGTGCGCAGGTAGTTGTTGAAAGCCGATGTGTAAGGCGGCAGGATGGCGCCGCTCGTGGGGTCGTAGAAGTGGTCCTCGCCCGGATTGGGGCTGGTGAAGCGGCCGTCGAGCCGGCCGCTGACCAGCTTTTGATCGAGCAATAACTCCGTGGTGAAGGTAGGAACGTCGATGCGCAGATTGTGGGTTTCGATAACTTCCGGACGCAGCCCGATGTACCTCGACAATTGCTCGACAATCTTCTTATGTTCTTCTGGCGTCAATGCATCGCCTTTGGCGAGAGCCAGCGTGTAATCGTTGGCGGCCCAGCGTTCGACTTCTTCGCGTGTCTTCGCCACATCCTGGGTAACGTCGGCAGCGAGCTTGTGATGGTAGCCGGCGATCATGTAGAAACTTGGCACCAACAGCTCGTAAGGCAGATCGTTAGACTTATTCCATTCGAGAGTCCCGAAATCCACGGCCATGGAGAGCAGGGTGACTCCGTTCAACGCAATGCCATGGTCGTCTAAATAGCCGGCGAGGCCGGCGGCGCGCGTCGTTCCGTAGCTCTCCCCGAGCAGAAAAAGTGGGGAGTTCCAGCGCTCGTAGCGCGAGAGATAGAGGCGTATGAATTCTCCGAAGGCTTGAATGTCGCCCTTTACGCCCAGAAACTTCTTAGTAAGTTCGGCGGTCGCGGCCCGCGAATATCCGGTGGCCATGGCATCGACCATTACGATGTCACTGCGATCTAGCAGCGTGTCGGGATTGTTCTCCAATCGATAAGGTGCGGCGGGCATGAATCCATTTGGTTGCAGCACCACGCGCTTAGGTCCGATCGCGCCCATGTGCAGCCACACCGAAGCTGAGCCGGGACCGCCGTTGAAGGAGAAAGTCAGAGGACGCCGCGCGGCATCCTGCCCGTCGAGGGTGTAGGCTACAAAAAACATTTCCGCTTCAATCTTGCCGTCGCCGCGCTTGACGGGAAGTCTTCCGGTCGTTGCCGTGTAATTGAGAGTCTTGCCGTTCAGCGCGATCTGTTGGTGAGTGACTACGGGCGGGACTTCCGCTACATCGTAGTGTTCTTCTTTTTCGGTAGCTTCGTTCGCCTCGGCTTTGGGCGGCTCCGATGGCTTGGCGCTTTCCTCCGACTTCTCTGAAGCGGTGGAAGGCGGGGTCGTCTGCTTCTTATCTTTCGCATTCGCCGGCTTGCTCGCGGCGGGCTTCGCGCTCTCGGACGTCGTATCGGGGGACTGGTTCTGTTGCGCCATTGCCATTGGAAGTGTCAACACGACAAAAAAGAGAGCTGCGAAAAGTTTCATGCCTGTCTCCGAGAGAAAAAGAATTGGAGGAGCATTATAGCCTTTTCTGGAATCGAGCTCGGCTCGCGTTCGCGCGTTCCGCCGGAGCCAACTCCAGACGTGCTAGAATTTGGTGCGTCTGAAGACCCATCCACCGGCTTGGTGGCGCACTAGATCTCTCCATCCTCGCAACGACGGACTGAAGAAGTGGCCCAGAATTCCAACGCCCCGAGCGATTCGATCACCTACGCCGATGCCGGCGTCAACATCGATCGCAGCAACAAAACCAAGCAGCGCATCAAGTATCTGGCCCATAAAACTTTTACCAAGGGAGTGCTGAGCGAGATTGGCGGCTTCGGCGGTTTATTTTCGGTCGACAAAAAGTATGTGGATCCGGTGCTGGTTTCGAGCGTGGATGGCGTGGGCACCAAGTTAAAAGTCGCTTTCGAAATGAAAATGCACCACACGGTTGGCGGAGACCTGGTGAATCATTGCGTAAACGACATTGCGGTGCAGGGCGCAGCGCCGCTGTTTTTTATGGATTACCTTGCCACAGGCACGCTGGACCCGGAGATTGCGGAGAAAATTGTTGCTGGACTCGCCGAGGCTTGCAAGCACAACGGCTGCGCCCTGATTGGCGGCGAAACCGCGGAAATGCCGGGCTTTTATCCGGACGGCGAATATGACCTGGCGGGATTCATTGTGGGAGTGGTCGAGCGCGAACGCATCATCAGCGGAAAAGATGTTCAGGTGGGCGATTGCGTTCTGGGCTTGCCTTCGAATGGACTGCACACTAACGGATACTCACTCGCTCGCAAATTGCTCTTCGAAGTCGCCGGGTATTCTCTGGACACATTTGTCAGCGAGATGAAGAATAAAGTCGGCAACGAACTCATGCGTCCCCATCGCAGCTATTGGTCGATCATTCGCAAGATGATTGCGGGCGATTGTGTGGCGGCCCTAGCGCATGTTACCGGCGGCGGTATCACCGAGAACCTTCCGCGGGTGCTGCCCAAGGGAACGTCGGCCGTGATCGAACTCGGCACCTGGCCGGTGCTGCCCATCTTTGAACATCTGCAGAAACTAGGGAATGTTGCTGAAGAGGAGATGCTGCGTACCTTCAACATGGGTATCGGTATGTTAATCGTCGTGCCCGCCGCAAAATTCAAGAAGGCGCAGACGCTGCTGGAGCGCGCTGGAGAAAAGTTTTACAGTGTCGGGCGCATCGCCAAGGGCGATCGCAAGGTTGTATTCAGCTAGCGTTAATAATTTGTAATTGGTAATTTGCAATTTAAGACAGGTCCTCACCTCGTGCGTGGTTGCGCTAGTAACCTTGGTCTTTTTAAATTACCAATTACAAATCAGCAATCATAAGATGAAAAATCTCGGCATTCTGCTCTCCGGGCGCGGCTCAAATTTTGTGGCCATCGCCGACAGCATCGCGGCTGGCCGGATACCCGACGCTCGCATTGCGATCGTGATCTCGAACCGCGCCGATGCTCCCGGTCTTGAAGTTGCCCGCCAGCGAGGATTTGATGTGCTCGTCATCCCATCGAAAGACAAGCCGCGCGAGCAGCATGATCGCGAAGTTGTCGCGGCGCTGCGGGAACAAAGAGTCGATCTCATCTGCCTCGCCGGCTACATGCGCCTGCTCTCGCCCTGGTTCGTCCAGCAGTTTCCGCAGAGAATTCTCAACATACATCCGTCGTTGCTTCCTTCCTTTCCGGGATTGGAAGCACAGCAACAAGCGTTCGCTTACGGCGTTAAGACCACCGGGTGCACCGTGCATTTTGTAGATGAGGAACTGGATCACGGCGCCATCATTGTGCAGAAGGCCGTATCTGTACTCGACTCCGACGACGAGCGCACGCTTGCCACTCGAATCCTCGAACAGGAACACGTTGCCTATAGCGAAGCGATCAAGATTGTGCTGGAAGGGAAATTTACAATCGACGGCAGGAGGAGGGTGAAAAGTCAAAAGTCAAATTGAAGAAGTAAAACCGGGTTTACTTCTTCAAATTGACTTCTGACTTTTGACTTCCCTACATGATGAGCTCGTTCGCTCTGCGCGCGATCGGGTGCTGCATTACTTCGAGTTCATTTTTCACCAGATTCAGACCGTAGACGCACTGCTCGAATCGTTGTGAGAGCTGAGCGAAAAGCGGGGCGACCTTGGTGTATTCGAAGTGCTCGAACTTCGAAACGATATAGTAGCTTTCTTTTCCGGCTTTCACCCAATCCACGAAATTCTCCACTCGCTGACGGCGGAGCCGCAAATGATTGATGCTTTCCGGAAACATGCCGGCGTAGAAAAGCGTGTAGTCGCCAATATGTTTGCGAACCTGGCGCTCGCGATCAAAGGATGGCGCCGGCCCATAGATCGGATCCGATTCGATCAGCATCTCACCCACGTCGTTCAGCGGCCTTCCCGCCGTATTGCGGATCTTCAACAGCTGTTCGACATCGCAAAACTCCGAGAGCAGATGCGCGACGTAGCTCACCAGTTGCGGATCGCGAATCCCGAGTTCCTGGGCATAATGACGTCCGACCAGTTCAAGAAAAAACTGTTGCAGCGGATGCTTTTCCGGAATCTCCATAACTTGTTCCCCCGTGGCTCGCGACCTTTGTGTTCCTTATCGGAATAATTACCCGTGCGCATTAGATACCGCGGATTCGTATCGAATGCAACGGCACTGTTGAGCCACTATTGGGTTTAGAAGCACACGCGGGGCGCCGGGTTTGCGGAGATTTTGCTGGCAGCCAATGAGTGCGACTGCTAACTCACTGTTATGAATCGAAAAATACGATTCATCGAATCGACTTACATGATTTACTGTGGCTATCTACGTGGTTGCCCGAACTTATTTACACGGATAAGTCGGGCTATGAGGAGGCGAGGTGGAGCGAATCAACATTTCGAGCGGCACCCCGTGGGAACCGATTGTCGGTTACTCGCGTGCAGTTCGCGTGGGCGCGCACGTCCACGTTGCAGGTACAACCGCAACTGGAGCGGATGGGAAAATCATCGCCGGCGATGCCTATGCGCAGGCGGTTCAGATTCTGAAAAACATTGACGGCGCACTGGCGCGCGCCGGTGCATCCCTGAAAGACGTGGTGCGCACGCGGGTGTTCCTGACCAACATTGCGGATTGGGAGAAGGCAGGAAAAGCCCACGGAGAGTTCTTCGGTGACATTCGTCCCGCGAGCACCATGATGGCGATTACCGCGCTGGTGTCTCCGGAGATGTTGCTGGAAATCGAAGCGGAAGCGATCGTTTCCACGGAAGAATAAATCAAGGCTGGGCGGGAGCCGGAAACAGAATCGGCTCCCCGCGATCGTAACGAATTGCGCCAGCCGAAAGGTCGGCTAGCGCCGGCCCTTCTTGCGAGTAACTTTCTTCTTTGTCGCTTTCTTCTTCGTCGTTGCGCCTTTTTTCTTGGCCGCTTTCTTCTTAGCTGCGGGCTTCTTTTTGGCTGCTTTCTTTTTTGCCGGTTTCTTGGCTGCTTTCTTGGCGGGCTTTTGCGCCGCTTTTTTCTTCGCCGGCGCTTTCTTGGCTGGAGCTTTCTTGGCCGGCGTCTTCTTTTTCGGAGGTCCACCCTCGCCACCACCCGAAGGCGCTACCGGTTCGGGTTCATGTTCCAATGGAGGCGCGCTGACCTCGTCCTCTTCCTCCACCATGACGGGCTCTTCTTCCTCCTCTTCCTCTTCGTCCAGATCCTCTTCGAGCGATTCGCCGTAGGCGCCGCTGTCACTGTATTCATCCGTCTCATCGTCCCGACTGTATAGAGTCGGATCATCGAAGCGCATATCTCCTCCTAGCAATATTTGCGGCCACGCACGCGAGAGGCGACGCAGCCTGAGAAATTAGGACAACTAACCGCGAAACTGTACCTGCTCTAAGGAACGGCGCGTGATTATAGCATGGACAGTTACACCGGGGCAGTATCGTGCATTCTCTCTAGATTTGCGAGGAAAATCATGCAGAAAATTGCAGGCAGGAAAACCGCGTTCACGGCCGGGCGAAGAAAAAGCGCAGCTGGCGCAGGGCCACCCTGTTGGAATCCGGGGCGGCTGGTTTGGAGGGCGCGGTCCTGTCCCTGCAGGACGGGCGAGGGCGCCCGTCGCTCCATTGAGTGCGTTTATTCGTAGGCCAGGGCGTCGATAGGATCCTTCTGCGCCGCCTTGAAGGCCGGGTACAGAGCGCCGGCAATTGCCCCAGCGATTGCAATCAGCGTGGCGCGGACCATCCAGCCGCCAGCCACCACCACCTGCAACAGAGGAAACTTCTGGGCCAGAACGATTCGAGCTACCAGACTCACCACGATGCCCAGCACGATTCCGCCCAAGGCTAGCAGCACCGTCTCCCTGAGCACTACATTCACGATGTACAACCTTGAAGCGCCCATCGACTTGAGAATGCCAATTTCGCGGGTCCGCTCCATCACGGCGGTGTACATGGCCTGGAAGATCACGATGAATCCGATGACCACGGAAATCCCGACCACGACATCGATGAAAGTGGAAAGGCCCGGATAATTGCTGGTGGTCATCATCGCCAGGTAGGAAGCCATGGAGCTTGCGACGTAATGCTCCATACCGGGAATATGCTTGATTTCATTGACCACGGCGTCGGCGTTGGCCGGATTGTCGAGTTTGAGGTAGAAGATGCTGGCCTTGTCCTTGGCGCCGATCAGATCCTGCATCGTGCTCAGCGGAATAAATTTGCGGGCACCCTTGCCTTGTTCCACGATCCCGGAGATGCGGAATTTGTTGTTCAGGATCTCAATCGTGTCACCCACCTTCACATGCTTCGACTTGGCGAAAAGATCGTCGACCAGCACGTCATATGGCCCCTGGAAAGGGCCGCCCTCCAGATAGCGAAATCCCTGGGACAAACTCTCATACGAGTGCAGATCGATTCCTGCAATGACCTCGAGACTGCCCGCCGAACTGATCTGCGTTACGACCGGGGCGACGCTCTTCACGTGGGGCAGCTTGGCCAGCACATCGCCAATCTTGATGGGCATGGGCGCGCCCGTCAGCCCGACGATGAAAGAAGACCCCGGGGGCAGCACCAGCACGTCGGCTCCTATGCCGGCGGTTCGGGTGCGGCTGTCTTGCAGCATTCCCAGAGAAAGGCCGACGATCAGGAGAATCATGGTGACTTCGAGGGCTATCGCCACCACGCTGATGAGCGAGCGCAAGGGGCGATGCACCAGATTCCCGACGATCATGCGATTCATCATGTGTTTTCTCAGAAGCTGACTGCGTGGCCGCTACTTGCTTTGGGTTTCCGACAGTTTCGGCACACTGGCACTGGGCTGATCAAGGTGGACGACCTCAGCCCCTGCCGGCTGCTCCAGCGCAAACTGGTCGTCCGTCAAGGGTTTATTGATTTCCAGTTTGATGATGCTGAGGGTGATGTCGTAACTCTCCTTCGGACGTTCGATCTGAATCAGACTCGGGAAATTAGTGCCGTCGTAGTCTTTGTAATCCTGGTAGCGTACGTCAGTGACAACGTTGCCCTGCTGGTCATAGATCCTTTGCCGGTGCGGCAGCAGGTCGGTGCGGCTGAACTCGATGCGGCGCGCTAAATACCAACCCTCGGGGCCCTTCCGGATGACTGCCAGTTCGTAGTCGGGTTGCTCCACCCGATGCTTTCTTGAGTCCAGCACGACTTGATAGCCGTTTTCAAGCACCGCAATCTCATCCGGACTGATCGCTGGTATCAGCAGCGCATCGTAAATGTATTGCGGCTGCATGTTCTCCAGCCGCTTGTCGGCCGGGTCAGTGTCAGTATTGTGGGAGGTGGCATCGCTCGAGCCGATAACGAACTTATTTTTCGGAGGAATCCAAAGCTTGAATTCCTTTCCGTCGCTCACCATATCGAAGGCCGTGTTCCGCACGACTGGCATCAGGCCCTTCATGCGAATCATAGCCGGTTTGCGCAAGAGCACGTAACCGCGAATCTCTTTGTAATCGGTAATTCGGCCGTTTTTGACGTCTCCCACAGAAGCGTCAATATCCACGGTCGCAAGCAGAGACTGAATCTTAGCAGCCTGGGTATTGACGTAATCGATGAGTTGCTGTTGGGGTGCGGTCTTCAGTGGCTGGTTCGACAACTGGCGGTCCAAGGTACGTGTCCGGAACAGACACCCACTCAGCGGAACCGTTGCGACCGACAGAATTAATGGCCAAAAAAAACGCAGATGAGGGCGAGACATTCCTATGTCAGTACCTGGCAAACCTTCGGCACATGGGTATCAGATTAGTATAAGACACCCAAGGGTTCAGAGTTTAGCAGCGGTGCGTGCAAGTTGTGGTTCAATTTGCGACAAGAACCCTTGACCACCGAGGGCGCCAAGGTACACGAAGAAAACACGTGGATGCCGGAAGAGCCGAAATCAAAGAGCGCAAGATGCGACTCTGCCCGAATCTTTACCGCAGTCCAAGCGCGTGGCGATAGGCGGCGACATTGCGATTGTGTTCTTTAATGCTGCGGGAAAAACGGTGGTGGCCGTTGGCGTCGCTTACAAAGTAAAGAAAGTTTGTATTGTCGGGGTGCAAAGCGGCTTGCAGGGCGCTTCGCCCCGGATTATCGATGGGCCCCGGCGGCAGCCCCGGGAAACGATAAGTGTTATAAGGCGAGCTGACCGACATGTCGGCATGATGAAGAGTTCCCTGATAGGTGCCGGACAGTAATTCCGCGTAGATCACGCTCGGGTCGGCATCGAGTGCCATATTCTGTTCCAGGCGGTTGTAGTAGACGCTGGCTACCCGCGGGCGTTCTTCCGGAGCCGCCGTCTCTTTTTCCACGATGGAAGCCATGGTCACGACATTCGGAATGTTGGAATCGAGGCCGATTTGCTGCGCCACCTGCCGGAACTGGTGAACCATCTCCGCGGCCATTTCCTCGAGACTTTGGGTGCGTGTGAACTCGTAGGTGTTAGGAAAGAGATAGCCCTCGAGAGACTTCGCGTCTGGCGCGAGGTCCGAGATGAGCTGGGTTTGAGTTTCCGCAACCTGCAAAAAATCGGCTGCCGATCCCAAGCCGGCCTCTTCGATGGCCTGGGCGATGTCGAACATCGTGAAGCCTTCGGGAATCGTGACCACGTGAAAGTAGATATCGCCGCGTGCGATCCGCTGGTAAACCTGCGGAAGAGTGGCGGCGCGCTCGAATCGATACTCGCCCGCCTTCAACGATGGTTTGGGATGCAATGCGTGCCAGAGCCCAAAGGCGAGTTCGCTGCGGATCACGCCCGCCTTTTTCAACTCCGCCGCGATCTTCCGCGTCGAGTAGCCGGAATGAAGCATTAATGAAGGGCCAGCGGGGGGCGACACGGGGGCATACACCTGCCAGGCGGCCCAACCGCCGATGGCGACAATTGCGACGAGGAACAGTGTGATCAACGTGCGCAAGGTTTCAGTGTAGAAGCCTTTCCGCATTGTCTCAAAGTGGCCAGAGTACAGGGCCGTAGGACTCGATACCTTAGTTCAGCAGTTCAGCCGCGGCGAACAGATTCCAAAATGGCACATACAGTAAACGCTGTAGGCGAGAATCGAATTTACAAAAAAATAACGTTTCCAGCTTGACTCGACATTTCGCGGTTCTATCATAGAGTCATACATACCCCTAGAGGGGACAACCTCAACCAGTAACGCTGTTGGAGACTGAAGGAGGTCCCCATGAAGTTGAACGATAGCATCACCACCTATGACATTGCCGAAGCTATGCAGGGCGAGAACGGCAAATTTGAAGTGACCAGCCCGACTGGAGAACGCTATTACGTCACTTGCCAACCTGGGCACTCGATCAGCAGCATCGAGTGGGCTGGCGGTGAGCAGAATCTTCAGCCCTTCCTGGTGCGCAAGGTAGCGCAACCTGTCGCCTCGGAGGGACGCACCAAGAGATCCGTGGCCGCCTAACCAAGGCGACCCCTACTAGGGCCTGTTCACACTACGTCAACAAACGTCGGGTAAGATGCAGGGCATGGAGATCACCACCGAACAGTACGAACGAATTCAAGATTGCTTGCCGGTGCAACGCGGCAATGTGCGTCACGAGAATTTGATTTTGTTGAATGCGATTCTCTATGTCGCCGAGCACGGATGTAAGTGGCGCGGATTGCCCAAGCGGTACGGCAACTGGCACAGCATCTACGTGCGCATGAATCGTTGGGCCAAGAAAGGCGTCTTGGATCAGGTGTTTGCCAAGTTGCAGCAAGAGCAGATTCTGCGCATCAAAATCGAAGCTTTCAGTTTGGACTCGACCTCGGTGAAAGTGCATCCCGACGGGACTGGGGCTTTAAAAAAAACGGACCCCAAGCCATCGGGAAATCGCGCGGCGGATGGAACACCAAGATTCATCTGGTTGCCGCGAATGCTCGAACGGCAATAATTTTCTGCTTGTCGCCGGGAGAAGCGCACGATGCGCCGGTGGGCCGGCAACTACTTCTGGAGTTAGGTCCGCTGCCGGTCGAAGTCCCGCTGTTGATGGACCGGGCCTACGAAGGCGACGAAACCCGGCAACTGGTGCTGGAAATGAACATGATTCCGGTGGTTCCACCCAAATCGAACCGGCGCGAACCCTGGGACTACGATCGCGAACTCTACAAGAAGCGGAACCAAGTGGAGCGCCTGTTTCGGCGGCTGAAAGGCTTCCGCCGCATCTTTTCGCGTTTCGAGAAACTCGATGTTGTGTTTCTCGCCTTTATCTACTTCGCATTCATCATCGAGGCCCTGCGATAGTGTGAACAGGCCCTAGTAAAGTAAAGCAAAAGCCCGGCTGTATACAGCCGGGCTTTTGCTTTCCTGCCTGTCGACTGGAGGGCATGTGACGCGCCGCCTCAACAAAATCCAATCCAAAAGAAGTACTCCCGGCCTTTCCGATCGCGGACTAATCCACGTGGGTAATTGCACGGGAAGCGACTAAAGCGTACAAAGCTTGCAAACGTGCGCTGAGAAACTGACTCCTCCCCCAAGCTGCCAGGCGCCTCACAATTGCGGAAGGAGTGTTCCGTCATGAAATTTAAATGGTTGCTGTTCCAGTTGCCGGCCGTCGTCCTGATTTTAGGATGCGCTGCGCTAGCGCAGAATGTTGGCGACAATTCTGTCTACTTCGTCACCTATTTTTCCAATGGGAATACGAGGAGCGCGCCGGATCAAACCATCCGTGTCGTCAACGATGGAGACACCGCGGCACCCCTGTGGGCGAGCTTCTATGTCTTTGATGACAGCGAAGAGATGGAGGAGTGCTGCAGCTGCGAAGTATCGCCGGACGGCCTGCTCTCGGAATCCGTGAACCAAGAGCTCACCGCGACCACCTTCAGCGCCAGGAGCGAAGTTTCACGCGGCGTTATCAAGATCATCTCGTCTTCTGTCCCCGCCATTGAGTCAACGAACTACACGAACACGCTGGCGCCGGGACTGAGGGTCTGGGCCACGCACACTCAAGCCAAGAACAACGGATCCGGCGGTTTTACCGTTACCGAAACCGACGCAGCCGACTCGAACCTCGGGTCGACGGAAAAAAGCAATCTGGAGATCCTGTGCGGTTGGGTCAATTATCTGGGCAGCGGCTGGGGAGTCTGCAGCTGCACTCCGGAGGACCAAGACTTTTAGGAACCACGCCGGCCTTTTTTAGGACCAGACCTTGTAGAAGCAGGCCTTCAGCCGAAACGAATTGCTGGTATTACGGGGACGCTCATTTTACTCGCCCAACCAATCGGCATAGGGCTTCATCGACTCTACGTGGTCACACACGATCTTGATCGCTCCTGTGATTGGGATCGCGAGTATCAGCCCGACCGCTCCCCAAACCGCTCCCCAAAATAGCAGCGCAATCGTCACCGCCAGCGGATTGATCCTTAGACGGCCGCCCAGCATCTTCGGATAAAGAACATTGAGCGCCAACAGATGCATTCCGATCGCACAAAATGCAACCATGACCAGTTCTCCGGGCTCGAGCTGGCCGAGACCGACCAGGATCGGCGGCACCATGGCCAGCACGATTCCAAGGTATGGAACCAGGCTTAGAAATCCACTGAGAAAGCCGACGAAGTAGAAAAATGGCACGTGGAGCAAACCGAAAACGCCCACGCTCATAGCCGAAATCATCAGCCCGATCAATAGATTGCCCACAATAAAGCTCTGCAACATCTGCCCGATCAGCCCTAGCGTGACAAACGCCGTATGCCGGTGATGCATCGGAAACAGCATCACCGTGGCCGAACGCGCATGGCTGTGCCACGTCAGCAGAAAAAAAGCCAGGAAGGGAACAAACGACGCCGCGAGCACGATGTCGGTCACGGTGCCGGCTCCGTGGGTGAGCACGTCCGTCCAACTCTGAACCTGCCTCACCGGCACTATGTTCTTGTCGTCCGGCCCCACGACCTCGCCCGTCTTCTCCAGCTTTTCCGCCTGTTGCTGGTACGGTCGCAGCATGGAACGGATTTTCTGCGAATATTTTGGGAGGTTGTCCGCGAAAATGAGAGCCTGGTTGTATGACGTAACGGATACGCCATACAGCACGGCCAGCAGCGCGACCATGGTGATCAGCGCGGCGAGGGCTCTTGGGATGTGCAGATACTCCAGCGCCTGCACCACCGGAGAGAGCATAAAGGTCAGCAGGATGGCAAAGAACAGCACTGCAAATACAGACTCGCCGTAATAAGCAAACATGACAATCAGCGCCATGCCGAGCAGGGTTTGCGACCAGTGATGCCCAAGTTGTGTTTCCGTGGTATCCATACGGTGCAGTTGCCGACCTCCGCCTTTCCCGCTGGCCAACAATTCTGCCTTACTGCCGCAAGAATTGCACTCACGGAATCGGGCAGCCCCAGACCACAGACGATTTCGTCGGGGAGGTGGAGCGCCGGGCCGTCCCCGGCCGGCCACGATACGGTCGACGGTTGTGCAATCTACAATGAACCGATGGATGCTAACGCGACGTCCGGCGGCCGCGTCATGGCTCTCGACGTAGGCTCGAAAAGAATCGGAGTTGCGGTCACGGACCCGCTGGACATCACCGCGCAGGGACTGGATACGATCCAGCGCCAGAATAAGCGGCGCGATCTGGAAGCGCTGGGCCAGGTGCTGGCGAAATACGGCGTCCGCGAGATTGTGGTTGGCCTGCCTTTGCGCTTAAGCGGCGCCGAAGGAACGCAATCGGAAAAGATGCGCCGTTTCGCAGACGATCTTCACAAGCACTTCGGTTTGACCGTCCATCTGTGGGACGAGCGTTGGACGTCGACTGAAGCCAACAGGCTATTGCGGGAAACCGATCTTTCGATCAAGAAGCGTGGACAGGCGGTCGATCGGATGGCGGCTATTTTGATTCTGCAATCGTGGATGGAAGCTCACCCTAACCGACCTCGTAGCAGACAGGGCTTGCCCCGTCTTTGCGTGCAGCATTTCGCGCGCTGCGGAAAGACGCGGCACGCCGCGTCTCTACAGGGAATTTGTTTGGTGCGCGCTAGGAGGCCAGTTCCGCAATTTCCGGGAAGCGCAGATTGCATTTGGTCAGCGCTTTGGTGAGCGCCTGCTCGATCAGACTCTCTTCGCAGTTGCGCGAGATGGCAATTTCGCTCACCAGCAGATAGCGGGCGCGCTCCAGCATCTTTTTCTCGCGGAAGGAGAGCGACTTGACCTGCCCGAGGATGAGCAGGCTCTTCAACACCGCAGCCACGTCAGACAACGATCCGGTACGCATGCGGTCGGAGTTTTCTTTGAAACGGTCCTTCCAGTCCGCGACGCTGATCGACTCGCCCGAGGAGAGAAACTCTACGATCTTCTCTACCTCGCCATTGCGCACCACCGGACGCATCCCGACGCTGCGCGACATTGGAAAACGGCACTCTAACCTTCAGGTTGCTGGCTGCGATACTGAGCACGTAAAATTTTTCGACTTGGGCGCCTATGGTAAGGCTCGCAATCTGCTCTACTATGCCGACACCGTGATTGGGGTAGACGACCTTATCGCCGATGTGGAAAACGCCGTTTCCGGTCATGGAGGGGCCTTTGCGCGAGAGGAGCGCTGATCTGACTTTAAGTCTAGCCGAGTGGCGAGCCGAAGGCAATGGAGAAGCGGCCGTTAACCGGCGGACGCATCACCGCTCTCTGCGATTTCAGGCGACTACCAGGCTAAGTTGTTACCCGTTAGTGGGTTGGCTTGGGAGGTCTATCGTTCCGAACCGTCGTGCAGCCCCGATACAGGAGGGTTATAATTCGAAAGCGATGACGGAAGACATCAAAAAGAAGCTTCGGGACGAACTCAACACCCTGGAGCATGAGTTGGCGTTCGATATCCCCAGAGAGCTTAAGAAAGCGGTCGCCCTGGGCGACCTTAGCGAAAATGCCGAGTATCACACGGCCAAGCAGCGCCAGGAATATCTGAAGGCGCGCGTCCGTCAGTTGGGCCAACGCCTTGCCGACCTGTCTTTGGTGAACATGAACAATATCCCCAAGGATAAAGTCGGCCTGGGATCGCTGGTCACGATTTTCGACGGCACCAAGAATGAAGAGATGAAGTACGAGTTGGTGGCCAGCGAGCAGTCTGACGTGGCTGCCGGGAAGATATCGACTACCTCTCCGATCGGCCGCGCCCTGCTGAATAAGAAAGTGGGCGACGTGGCTACGGTCGTTACGCCCGGCGGAAGCCGCGAAATGGAAATCCTGAAGCTCTCTACTATGCACGATCTCGCCGAAGCCAAACAGGACACGGAGAGGAAGTCAGAGTGAATTCCATGTTACTTCCAGCGACACACCCAGGAGTATATGACCTGGACTAGCGGCGTCGGGCGTGCCTGCGGCGTGTTACTCGATGCCATCGTGCGCCTGCTTGCCCTCTCGCGAATCAATCCCAATGTTCTGACGCTCATGGGCCTGGTAGTCAACACCTACGCCGCGTTTTTATTCGGCTACGCCAACGGCGACAACCAGCGCCGCATGTTTTTCTACGCCGGACTCGTCATCATCGGCTCTGGATTCTTCGATCTCGTAGACGGCCGCGTCGCACGCGCCTCAAATCAAGTCACCCGATTCGGAGGGTTTTTCGATTCCATCGTCGATCGCTACAGCGATGCATCCCTCTTCCTCGGACTGCTCGTTTTCTATGGTCGAGGCAATCGATTCTTCTATGTGGTCCTGGCCGCGCTAGCCATGATCAGCGCCATCATGGTGAGTTACGCCCGCGCCCGCGCCGAGTCTCTTATCGGTGGCTGCAAGGTCGGTTTCATGGAACGCCCCGAGCGCCTCGTCCTGCTGATCATCGGCGCGGTATTCAACGTCATGGCACCAGTACTCTGGGTGATCGCCGTGCTTTCGACCATCACCGTGATTCACCGCGTGATTTACACCTGGCAGCGGACCACGGAGATGGACACCACTGCGCGCGCCGCATAAACGTAGAATCGCTGAAGCGTTGGCCTGATACGCAGCGCACGCTGAAGGTCTTGTAGCAATCGATCCCCATCTCGCAATCCCGATCGTTCCAACCACACCCTGCTAAACTATCTCCCGCAACCTCACGTAAGGACTGAAAGTGCCAACCAACCCGGTTCTAGTAGTTCACGGCGGCGCCTGGGCCATTCCCGACAATATGGTCGAGGCGCACCTCAACGGTGTGCGCAATGCCGCCGCCGCTGGCTGGCAGTCCTCGAGCACGGCGGTTCGGCTCTCGATGCGGTCGAAGAAGCCGTGGTTATTCTCGAAGACGACAAAACCTTCGACGCCGGCCGCGGCAGCTTCCTGAATCGCGACGGTAAGGTTCAACTCGACGCATTCATCATGGATGGCGCAACTCTGCGCGGTGGGGGCGTTGGCTGCGTGGAGCGGCTGCGCAATCCGGTTCGCGCCGCCCGGAAAATTCTCAGCGACAGCCCGCACGTTTATTTTGTCGCCGAAGGCGCCGAGCGGTTTGCCGCCGAGCACGGCATCGCTCTATGCCGCAACGAAGACCTTGTCATTCCGCGCGAGGTGGCGCGTTTGCGCGAATATCAGGCGCAGGCCTCAACCGACGGCAACGATCTGTTTGTTGCTGAAGTTTCGGAAGACATGCTTTCGCACGACACGGTGGGAGCCGTGGCCCTCGACCGCGATGGCAATATCGCAGCTTCGACTTCAACCGGCGGCACGCTCAACAAGGCTCCCGGACGTCTCGGCGACTCCTCGCTCATAGGCTGCGGCTGCTACGCCGATAATCTCAGCGCGGCGGCGTCCACTACTGGTTGGGGCGAACCGATTATGAAGCTGGTGCTGGCGAAATGGGCTGCAGATCGGGTTGAATCGGGCAACCTGCCGGAATGGGTAGCGAAAGAAGCGATCAATTATCTCAGGCAGCGCCTCAACGGCCACGGTGGAATCATTCTGCTCGATGCGCAAGGCCGCATCGGAATCGCACACAATACTCCGCGCATGGCTTGGGCGATACATACGGTGGACAAGGAAGAGGCGGGAGTCCAACGTTCCGCTTAGCCCTGTAACTCGAGACTCAGGGACTTCGAGCCCGAACGCTAGGCTAACGTGGGCAGCCCATAGTATCTTGACTTTTATTTCTAAAATTTCTAAACAGAGTGCGGAGACTCCGAATCGTCAGTTAGTCTTCAAGTTTTGATATTGAATACGTAGGCTATCGCCCATGCGAATTCTTCGGCCCTTGGTCTGGTTTCTGATCGCCTGCTGCACGGCCTACGCCCAGTCGCCGCCACCGGGGCCTGACCTTGCCCTGCAATCCAGTGTCTACGTCAAAGTGCAACTGCCCAACAGCGTGAAGGTCTCGCATTTAAGGACCGGCGACGTAATCGAGGGGAAACTCTTGCAGGACGTATATTCCGGAAACCATGAGCTCTTCCCTGCGGGATGCGCGGTACATTTGACCGTCGACAAATTGGGGCGGCGGCGCCGGATGCCCAACGATCACTGGCCGTGGGTGATCAAGGCCTTCACGCCTCGCCATGAGAACTATCCTACGTTTCAGTCGGCCACTGTCAGCTTGCCCGCCGGCCGCCAGGTCCCGTTGCGGGTTTCTCTGATCTTCATCAATCGTGAGATGGAAATCCACGCACGAGCCAAGACGAAAACCAAGAAGAACGCCGCTGCACCAGTTGCGAATGCCAGTCTGAGCACTGTGCCGACGCCTGCCGAATCGAAGGATGCTGGATCCGCTGGATCCGCGAAGAAATCGCTCGGCGCCGTTGTAAATTTGGAGGCGTCGACTCCGAGCGAAGCATTAACAACGACAACATCAGCCGCGACACCGGGAGAAGTTTCAGGAAGCGCGTCACCAGGCCCTGTGACGCTAGCGGCCGGGACCCAGGCTCAGATCGTCCTGCTGGGCGGGGTAAGCGCTTCGAAGAGCCGGCCGGGTGATTCCTTTCAGGCGCGTCTGGTCGAACCGGTTCGGGTGGATTCGAAGGTGGTGTTGCCCGAGGGCACGCTGCTTCGAGGCAAAGTGGTAAGCCGGACACCTCCCCGCATGTTGAGCCGGGCGGGATCGATTCTGCTGGTCTTCACTGACATGAGTCTGCCGGGAAAGGCGGAGATTCCTATGGCAGCCTCAGTGACCGCAGCGGAGTTGGATCAGCGATCTCATACGAAGATCGATCCCGAGGGCAAAATGCACGGAGATCGGCCGGGCCGCGCCTGGATGGCCATCAACATCGGAGTGACCGCGGGGATAGCCAAAGAGGCGGACGACACCATCCAACTGATCATCGAGGCCTTTGTCTCCACCGCCACTGACGCTTCCACGGCGGGAGTCGGCAGGATTGTCGCAACCTGCGCCTCGGGGTTATTTATCCTCACGCGCCATGGACGCGACGTAGTTCTCCCCCGATTTACCGAGATGAACATAATGTTGGATCGGCCGCTTTCGCTGGCGGATGCGGCTCCGGCAAAGTCTCAGCCCTAGGCAATTGCGGAAAATCAGGAACTCGTTTGACACGAGCGATTCGCGATTGTGTGGTGGCTCGGATTCCCGGATTTTACTGAGAACTGAGAGCTGTCGGCTGACTTCAGAACTCGACATGCGCCCTCAGGGTCGGCACCACAACCGGTCCGCGATCGCGGTTGTATCCGGGGTTATTGATGTGCTGCACTCCGGGAGCGATATAGATTCCGCGCCAGACGTGCGCCGTGTAATACGATTCGACGATCTTCTCCCGTCCGTAACTCAGCCCGCCATCCCCAAGCAGAAAGCCCTGTCCGCCATCCGCAAGATATATCTGATGATCTTTTTTGATGCCGTTCGACACGAAGGCAAGGCCGGCACGATCCTGTTTGCGGTGCCATGGCGCCCCATTCACGCCGACGCCCTGATCGAACGTGGAATCGACTTCGGTGTAGGCGAAGGACTCGGTCTTTCCGTTGTCCCATCCCCAGCGCGCGAAGGCGGTGACGTAACGCGTCAGATCCTGCTGCAGGTTGACGCCGAAGCCGTATTTCCGCGTGATATGCCAGGGGTGGTTCGTTATGTCCGGCACCGGGACTAAGCCATCCTGAAACTGCGCGATCGCGTCGCGATAGATACCCATGTTGGCATAGTTCGTGTAAGCGAGCAGACGCACAATGCCCGCTCTTTTCGGCACGATGCCATGTCGCAGTTCATATTCCCAATTTTCGGCATGAACCTGCCACGGCCGCCATACGAGATCGATTCCATTCGCGACCTTCGGCATGAGAACTTCGGCGAAGCGGAATCCCCAATTGCGGTCTTCAAAGTCCGCTACCACCCCCACGGTATAGCCGCGCGTATCGGCGGCGTAATCCCATGCGCCGTTGTTGTCTACCGTCCAGTTGTCGAACTGAAAATGTGTGTCGGAGCCTACCGAGTTCACATCGAAGAAATCCGGCATACTGAACTTGCCGAAGCGGATCTCCAGGCGGCGGCGCGGCAATTGGTCAAACAGAGACAGGAAACTGCGCTGGTTCTCGACCTTATCCTTGCTCAACGCGAACACTTTGTGGATCATGCCGCGCCCCAGGTAGGGCGCTTTGCTTAACAGCGGATTGCGCACGATGTCGAGGTCAGTATTTCCGGCGAGGCCAAAGCCCTGGCTCAGCGCCGCGCCGCCTGCTTCTTCGATGTCCACTAAAAGCTCTGTGGAGTCGTTGAGGCGTACGCCGGTGTAGAGCGTCATCACTCGCGAAGTGGCTTTGTCATAGTTCGGACTGAGGCTGTGCGGGCCGCTATAGTCGGCGGGAAAATCAGGGTGCGCCTGGAAGATGAAATTCGCCTGCCCGGAGAGCCAGAAGCGTGTGTCCTTGAAATGCGGGAACATCGCTTCGGTGTCGGCATCGGCATCGTTCGGCGGCCCGAGGGGATCTTTAGCTTCGGCCGAAGCAGTGGCAGGTGGCGCTGAACCAGGGGATTGCTCCTGCGCCCAACTGATGGAGACGCTTGCGCTCAATATGCAGAACAGAGCCAGGACCAGGACCCGCGGCGCGACGTGACGGTCGGAGTTGTGGCTTAAGATCAAGCCGTCCATAGTGAAAATGAATTTCAATTCGATCTCGTAAGCCGGAAGAGCCTATCCCCTGCGAGCCCTTCGTCCACAGCACGATCCACTATTATGCGCTGGGGTTGATGAATAAGAAGTTACACTTTTGTCTGGGTGTAAGCTGCGCAACTGGAAGGCCATGCAGCCACGGCGGGCAGGAGCTTCGCCAAATGAGGTGAACGCAAAGAGCTGGCAAAAATTAAAAAGGACAGCCCGGAGCCCCCCAAGGCCGTCCTGATAAACCCTCCCGGTTAGAAGGGCAACTGGCGTCAACATAGCCGCGAGAGATTGCAGGAATATTGCAATTTCGTGAAAGTCCGATGAATTCGAATCCGGTTCGCCCGCAGGCTCCATTACTCGATCTGCGAAACGTCCGCGTGATGCGCGGAAGAAATATCGTTCTCGACGATCTTCACCTTCGCGTCCAGGCGGACGAACACGTCGCCGTTCTCGGGCCGAACGGTTGCGGCAAGTCGACGCTGATCAAAACTATTACCCGCGAGTGTTACCCAATGGCGCGCGAAGGGTCGAGCATGACCATTCTCGGCCAGAAGAGTTGGAACGTGTTTGATCTGCGCTCACTGCTCGGCATCGTGTCAAACGATCTGATGTCTTCGTGCACCGGCGACGCGAGTGGGATCGACGTTGTGCTGTCCGGCTTCTTCAGCAGCACACGCGTTTTCCCGAATCACAGTTTCGATTCCCAACAGATAAAACTGGCCGAGGCCGCGCTTGGCCCAACTGGGCGTCTCGCATCTGGCGCGAGCGTGCGGTCGAGGAGATGTCATCGGGCGAAGCCAAGCGAGTTCTGATCGCGCGGGCGCTGGTCCACAAACCACGCGCGCTGTTGTTCGATGAGCCCTGCAATTCGCTGGACATTCTCGCGCAGCACGGCTTGCGGGAGACGATGCGGACCCTGGCGCAGTCTGGAATCGGCATTATTCTGGTCACACATGAACTTCCCGACATCGTGCCCGAGATCGAACGGGTGGTGCTCATGTCGAAGGGGAGGATTGTGGCCGACGGACCCAAGCACGAAGTTCTGCAGGCCGAAGCGATTGAGCAAGCTGTTCGGGCTCGAAGTGGAACTCGGCCGCCACGACGGTTACTATCACATCCGCTGAGCCGAGGTCAGAGGTAAGAAGTCAGATTGCAGAGGTGAAAGGCGACGATAACGCAGGGGTCTTACTTCTGCAATCTGACTTCTGACTTCTGACTTCTGACTTCATACTTCATACTTCATACTTCATACTTTCCCGCCTTCCCGCCGCTGCTATATTGATTGGAGAAGCGATGACCCGCAAGACCGAGCAATCCCGCAAGCTGCAAAAACGCGCTGAACAGCTGATTCCGGGAGGCGTGAATTCCCCGGTGCGCGCCTTCCGCAGCGTGGGTTGCGAACCTCCCTTCATCGTCCGCGGCGAGGGCTCGCGCATCTGGGATGCCGACGGCAACGAATATGTGGATTACATCGGCTCCTGGGGGCCGCTGATTCTGGGGCACGCTGCGCCCACCGTCATAGAAGCGGTGATCGCAGCGGCGCGCAAGGGTACGAGCTTCGGAGCTTCTACCCCCGCGGAAGCGGATCTCGCTGAACTGGTAATTTCCGCTTTTCCACACATGCAGAAAGTTCGCTTCGTCAGTTCGGGCACCGAGGCGACCATGTCGGCGATCCGTTTGGCGCGCGGCTACACGAAGCGCAAATACATCGTAAAGTTCGAAGGCTGTTATCACGGACACTCCGACGCGTTGCTGGTGAAAGCTGGATCGGGTGTGGCGACGCTCGGCATCCCCGGGTCGGCGGGCGTGCCAGAAGAATTCACGCAGTTCACCTTGGCGTTGCCTTACAACGACGCAAACGCTCTCGAAGTAGCTTTCGAGAAGTTCAAGCAGCAAATTGCCTGCGTGATCGTGGAGCCGGTCGTCGGCAACATGGGAACCGTACCTCCGGCGCCGGGGTATCTCGAAGCTCTGCGGGCGATTACCGCGCGCGATAAGGCGTTGCTGATTTTTGACGAAGTTATGACAGGATTCCGCCTGGCTTACGGCGGAGCGCAGGAACTCTACGGGGTCCAACCCGACCTGACAACCATGGGCAAAATCAGCGGCGGAGGCTTGCCGGTCGGCGCTTATGGCGGCCCGAGCGAAATCATGGATCTGGTCGCTCCGCTCGGACCGGTGTACCAAGCCGGAACGTTGTCGGGAAATCCTCTAGCGATGGCTGCCGGTTATGCCACGCTGAGTTACTTGCGCGAGCACAAGGATGTTTACGCCAAACTCGATCAGCTTGCTGGCGAGGTGGTCGCGGGAGTGGCAGCCACAGCCAAAGATGCGGGGGTGACCATGTGTCACAACCGAGTGGGATCGATGTTTACCTGGTTCTTCGCCGCTGGACCAGTGACCGACTGGACATCCGCCGCCAAGTGCGACACGGAAGCCTTCGCGCGTTTCTTCCGCGCGATGCTCGAAAACGGGATCTACTTACCGCCATCGCAATTCGAGGCGGCATTCCTGGGAGCGGCGCACACCGAACGCGATGTGCAACAGACCATCGCGGCTGCGAAGCAGGCGTTCGCTACCGTGGCGGCGTGATGGAAACCGGATCCCCTCTTCCCTTTAGCTCTTCCATTTCACGACTCTTGCGTGCCGTACTTCACCTCCGGATAAGCCCGATCAAAGAAGAACCAAAGCGCTCCGATCACGACAAAAACCAGGTAGCTTCCCTCCGGCCCGACCGAGCCGCCTGTGAGCCAGTCGGGACCATGGAAGCTTGAGTTGAGCAGGTGCCCAGGCAATAGAGTTCCGCTGTCGCGAACGGAATAGAGATAACTTTCGCCCCAATCCCACGCCATATGGAAGCCGACGGCCCACCACAAATTGCCCGTCCGCCGCAGCGTGAGGCAGAAGAAGAAGCCAATCAATGCTGCCGCCACGAGCCCTGTCTTGGCTTCACCCGGATTGGTGCCGTGGATCGCGCCGAACGAAGCGGAAAGCAGCGCCGCCGCCGGCCAGAAATTCATTCCCTTGGCCAGCACCCACTGTGAGTAGCCGCGCAACAGGAAATCTTCAAAAAATCCGGTGAGAAGAAAAAATACGGCGTAATAAGCGGCAAATTTCCCGATGCGAGCGCCGTGCAGCGCGAGCGATCCGAACTCGAACGCATTCGTCACGCGCAAGGCCAGCATCAGCACGCTCAGGGACACAAGTCCCCAAAGCATCCCGACCCAGAAGTTCCGCCGGAAGGCATAGCGCGCGGGCAGACCGAAGGCGCCAAATGGACAGCCTTCAATGCGAGCCATAACGAAAGCAGGCAAGATCGCGGCCAGCATCATGCTGGCTTCGACCATCATGCGCCACCAGAGGACGCCCAGATGCGAACGGAGCGATACCGCGAGCCAACCCTCCACTTGAAAAATACAAAACGCCAACGCCAGGTAAATCAACCAGCGCGTTCCCGGATAGATTCCCTCCGGACCGAGAAACACGTCGCGCAAAGGAGACTCGCTCCGAGCGCCTATTGATGGGCCGGAAGTCACCGCACCGTCTGAGACCGCGACCGATCTTTTTGCGTCCTCGCCCGGCAGCGGTCGCTCTGACTCCACCGAAGAACTCGATAACGGTTTCTCATCCATTTAGTGATCCAACTTTTTAGTTATCCAACTCTGGTATCGGACATGGTAAAACACTCGGTCCGACTCTTGCGTAAATGTTCCGAGGATTTCTTCATTCCGACGCGTTTCGCGGCCCGCAATTTGCCGCCGCAGCGCTGCTGCTCGTCTATCTGCTGCAGTGCGTCTGGCTGATCCATGTGCAAACATTGCGCGGTTCTGCCCCGAGTTCCGACGAGACTCTGCGCATCTACCTTGGCCTCGAACAATGGCGGGGAAAAGCCATCGCCGGAACTCCCGAGTCGATGCGTTCAGAAGCAGCCACGGGCCTGCCTTCCGCCGGGCGAGATGGTCATCTGCGAGTGCGCGACGGCTACGATCAGGATCGTTCACCTCTTTACTACCTCCTCGCGGGTGCGCCGCTGCTTTGGCGCCCCGACTTGTGGCTTCCGTCATCGCTCCAGCCGTTCCTCGCCGCGTCTCCATACTTGTTCTTCGGGGTAATGCTCGGAGCTTCGCTCTGGTACGTCACGCGCCGTCTCTACCGCAACGCCGGCGGATACATCGCGCTCGCACTCTACTGCTTTTCGCCGGCCATGATCTTAAACGTAGCGGGAGCGCAGAATCTGGGCGAAATGGGCGCCGTGTGGGGAGCATTCGGAACCATTTTCACTGCCATCGCCCTGGCGCACACCCTTTACGCTCCCCGTGAAGTTGTGCTCTGGAACTGGCGACGCATCCTGCTTTTGGGTTTGTCTTTAGCATTGGCGACAGGCAATCAGTTTTCACTGGCGGTGCTGGCGCTTTTGATATTGCCTCTGATGTATTGGGTCGCGCCAATCAGGCCCCGCGCCGTGCTCGCGATCTGGACCGCCTCAATCGCAGTGGCCGTGGTTTTGTTGTTTGCCGCTTACTTTTTCGAACCTGTAGTGTTTTGGCGAGGGATGGCACATGCACGCTGGTTCGACTTCGAGCCCCAGGCGCTGGCGATGTCTTTTTCGTACCGCCGCGCTTTGGCATCGACTTTCAACGGCAGTCCGCCGTTGATGATTGCCTTGCCAGTGGCGCTGATTGCGTATAGCGGATGGAAGCGCACCCGCTATTTCGGCAACACCGCACCTCTGACAATCGCGGCGCTGATGCTGATTCTGGCGATGGGTGCTCCCAATTTTCCGGGACGAGGATTTGAGCTTACGTTACTCATATTCCTTTTCGTCTTTGTCAGTGGAGTATTTGCCGACCTGATCGAGACTCAGCAAAGACGATTGGTAACGGCTAGCCTCTGCGGATTGTTGGGTTCCTCCGCCATGTGGAACCTGTGGCAATTGTGGCGCGTCTGATGACGCGCACGCCCTCACTCTGCCCTTTTGCCCTGGAATGCAGGGATGGCGGAATCCTGTTCGGCTGGAAAGGACCCCCTGAAGTGGCGAGTTCCGCAAGAGCGACCTTTCAGAACCGCGCGGCCGATTGGTATCCGTACTTCGATTGCCAGTGGCGTCGAAAAATACCGCCGGGGTAACGGCTGGGATGCAACACACTTCAGGAGCTCTTTGGATTGGTGCAGACGGGGTTGGAGTCACCTAGCCGGCTGTTGCTCGGGAACATAACTATATCTGATTCCTGACACGACACCGTTCTTATCAAAACAGACAGGAATTTGTGAGGCGGGCGGCGGTCGCCCTACGCTGTTTCCTCCTTAAGGTAAGCGTATAGAAGTAAGCGTATAGAATTCGACATTGAAAACAAGGTACTTATCGCAGCGGTCGACGGGCTGGGTCAGCCAAAGTTGCCCCTAAATGCGGCTCTCTGGTGGGAAGTCGAGTGCAAGAATTCAGCTTCGCATAGGAAATCTAGTGCAAGGCCGTTTCCGCAAGGCGGCTGGGGGCTGGTTGCTTGCGGCTGGGCTTGCGAAAAGCCCAAGAAAACTCTTCCCTCCTCGCGCCTTTCGCCCATAAACTGTCAATAAGCGTGGCCCGGGGGTTACTCCCATCCCTCGTAGCCGGGGGTTCTGTGCGCGTACTGGTGACGGCTGACACTTTCAGCGGAGTATGGACTTACGCGCGTGAACTGGTCTCTGGCCTGGTGACGCAGGGCGCGCACGTTACGCTTGTCAGCTTTGGAGAGATTCCGCTCCCGCATCAGATTGCGTGGATGGATGGACTGCACGGGCTCGAATATCATCCCACGGCATTTCGCCTTGACTGGATGCAGGAAGGCGAGCAGGACCTGCAGGCGGCGCAGGATTACCTGTGCGCCATTATTCGCGATACGCGTCCTGATTTTCTGCATTTGAACCAGCTCAGTTTTGGAGCGCTCCCGGTCGCGACTCCCCGTCTGGTGGTGGCGCACGGCGATGTGATTACGTGGTGGCTCAGCATTCATGGGCATGAACCGGCGATGTCGGCGTGGGTCCAGTGGTATCGCAAGACCACGCTGGCCGGGTTGAAGCGGGCCGATGCCGTGGTTACCACTTCGCGCTGGATGGGAGAGTTGCTGCGTCTGGCCTACGGTGACGATTTCTCAGGGTGCGTCGTGCCGCCGGGACGCAATCCGATTTATTTCAATCCCTTTGTCACCAAGGAAGAGTCGGTGCTCGCGATCGGGCGCCTTTGGGATTCGGGCAAGCAAGTGGCCCTCCTGACCCAGCATACGCATCGCTTGCCGGTGTGCATCGTGGGAGCGGACAACCCGATTCCGGTGCCGCCTGTGCCCATTCGCGCCGATGTGCGTGTCTCGACCGGGCAGCACGAATTTCGGTGAAGGGAGCGCAGACCGAATCGCAACTGCGAATTCTCTATAGCAAGTCAACGATTTTTGCCGCGACCTCGCAATACGAACCTACCGGACTGGCGTCGATTGAGGCGGCGTTTTCGCGGTGCGCGCTGGTGGCGAACGATACTGAAATGTATCGCGAAATGTGGGGCGATGCGGCTTTGTACTTCGAGCGCAACGACGCCGAGAGCCTGAGCGAAGTGCTCGCTCAACTCGACGGCGATCGCGACCTGGCGCGTCTCTACGGAACACGCGCCTACAATCGGGCGCGGGAGCGATTCACGGCGCGGCGCATGGTGGACGACTATCTGCGGCTCTACCGGCGGCTGCGGGCTCCGAAGAGCATTGTTGCTTAGCAAGCGCTGCCTATGCGCTGGGCATTAACCGGCTCAACGTTCTGATCAATACCACCGATGACTCTCATCCGATTCATCTGCATCTGGTCAAGATTCAGATTCTCGACAGCCGCGCCTTCATATTCGGCTTACTGGACGACCAAGGGCGAACTGATGTATCCGGCTCTGTTGATGCCTCCGGAGTCGGGCGAGCTAGGGTGGATAGATACTGTGGCAGCCTATGCTGGGATGGTGACGCGGATCATCGCTCGCTTTGAGGGTTTCGCGGGACGCTACGTTTGGCACTGTCACCTGCTGGAGCACGAAGATAACCGAGATGATGCGGCCCTTTGATGTGGTGGCGCGGTGACTTTGCATCCAGAGGGCTCGGGCCGCCGTCTCTTCAGGGGTCCACATGCTATACTTTTTAAGCATCTTTTCTGCAGGATCAGCCTGTTAAGAACGACGGAGGATGGTATCGACAAACGTTTTATCCGCATGAACGAGCGCATCCGGGCGCGTGAAGTTCGCGTCATCGGGGACGAAGGGGAACAGATCGGCGTCATGCCTCCCTTCGAGGCGCTCAAGATGGCCCGCGAAAGAAACCTCGACCTGGTAGAAATTTCCCCGACCGCGCAACCTCCGGTTTGCCGCATCATGGACTACGGGAAATTTCTCTATCAGAACGAAAAGCGCGAGCGCGAAGCCAAGAAGAAACAGAAAGTTATCACGGTCAAAGAAGTGAAGTTTCGTATCAACGTGGACGATCACGACTACGAAACCAAAAAGAATCACGTGCTGCGCTTCCTCGATGAAGGCGACAAGGTCAAAGCGACCATCTTCTTCCGCGGACGCGAAATGACGCGGCAGAGCCTGGGGCGCCAGATTCTGGAACGTCTGATTAAAGACGTCGACCAGCGAGGCTTGGTGGAGTTCCGGCCGCGGCAGGAAGGCAACACGCTGCACCTGATTCTGGCGCCGAACAAGAAAGAAGGCGGAGCAAAAGAAAAGCTGGCGCCGCCAAAGCCCGCGCCACCACCTCCAGCGTCGCGAGGCGGCGCGCAGACCGCGTAGGACAGCCGTCAGGAAAAGCTTATGGTGCGATCCTGGAGTCGCAATTAGATTTTCGCTTCGAAGATGCCGAACGGTTTAACTGGGAACTGAGAACTGAGAACTGGGAACTGATTTTTATGCCAAAACTAAAAACACACAAAGGCGCGGCCAAGCGCTTCAAGAAAACGGGTACGGGAAAGATCAAGCGTCATAAGACCGGTTTGCGTCACATCCTCAGCTCCAAAGCCAAGAAGCGCAAGAAACACTTGGGCAAGGCGACTTTGGTGAGTGACGGCGATTACAAAAAAGCCGCGCGCATGATCCCGTATATGTAATGGAGCGACGGGCGTCCTCGCCCGTCCTTAACGAGTACGCAACAACCAAGTCTGCGGATCGGAAACGCTCCGCAGCGGCGCGTGAAGAGGCCGGGCTTCAGAAATCCCTTTCCGTCCGGGAAAAGTGGTAGAAGCTTCCTTACCTCCAGCCGCCAGAAGTAAAGACGAAATATAAAAGGAGAACAGCAATGCCTCGTGTAAAACGCGGAACCAAACGCCGCGCCAAGCGCAAAAAGATTCTTGAACGCGCCAGTGGATATTTCCTAACCAAATCCAAACTCTACCGCTCGGCGAAAGAAGCCGTCGATCGCGCGCTGAAGTTCGCCTACTCCGGCCGCAAGCAGAAAAAGCGCCAGTACCGCTCCATCTGGATCGTGCGTATCGGCGCCGCTGCCCGCCTCAACGGCCTGAACTACAACCAGTTTATCAGCGGCCTGAAAAAAGCCGGCGTGGAACTCGACCGCAAGATTCTGGCGGATTTGGCGGTGAACGACGCCGCCGGATTCACCAGTCTGGCGGAGCAGGCGAAGAAGGCGAACGCAGCGGCGGTGCCGGCGTAGCCATCAGCTGTCAGCCATCAGCTAATCAGCTTTCAGCCGCACTTAATCGTGTCATCCTGAGCGGAGTCGAAGGACCTGCTGTCTCGCGCGCCGAAAAGAAATCAGGTCCTTCGCTTCGCTCAGGACGACAATTCTAATGTGGTGTTGACTTAACGATGCCATACACCGTCCCCAAACTGACCGACTTCTCGCCCGCGGCGCTCGATAGCGCGGTGCGCGAGCTTCTCTCTGCGCTCGATCAAGAGTCGGCCGCGGTAGTTTCCGAGAACGATTGGAAGGCGTTTCGCGATCGCTGGATGGCGCGCAAGAACGGCGTCCTCATGCAACTGAACGACCTATGGTTGAAGGGTGCGCCGAAAGATGCCAAGCGCGATGTCGGCCAGCGCGTCAACGAACTGAAGGTAAAGGTCGAGGAAAGAGTCGAGGAGGCCACAAAAGGAGTCGCACGACTCGGGATTCGTGCCAGGTTTCCGAAGAAATCCGTCTCTTATCCCGCCGAATGGGCAGCTCTCCTCAATCCGTTGCAACCTCTTGACATCACTCTGCCCGGCATCCGACGTCCGATCGGCGCGGAGCATCCCGTGATCAAGACGATGAACGAAATCGTCGGCGTCTTCCGTAACCTGGGCTACTCAGTCGAAGAAGGCCCGGAGATTGAAACTGATTACTACAACTTCGAGGCGCTGAATTTCCCGCCCAACCATCCCGCAAGAGACACGCAGGACACGCTGTTTATCGCGGGACAGGAATCAAAGCCGCTGCGCGACCGCTTGCTCCTGCGCACCCACACTTCGCCGGTGCAGATACGAACAATGCAAAAGATGAAGCCGCCGGTGCGCGTCGTCTGTCCGGGAAAGTTCACCGCAACGACGCGCTCGATGCTACCCATTCGCCCATCTTTCATCAGGTCGAAGGCCTGGCCGTCGATACCAACATTACCTTCTGCGATCTGAAGGGAACGCTCGACCACGCCATGAAAGCGCTGTTTGGGTCGAGCGTGAAGACGCGTTTCTATCCGTCGTTCTTTCCTTTCACCGAACCGAGCGCTGACGTGCAGATCAGTTGCATTTTCTGCGATGGCAAAGGCATGCGCGATGGCGCTCCCTGCCGCAACTGCAAGGCCAGCGGCTGGATTGAATTGCTCGGCTGCGGCATGGTCGATCCGAATGTGCTATGGCTTTGTCGATTATGACGCGACAAAAGTTTCGGGATTCGCCTTTGGCATGGGCGTGGAGCGGATCGCGATTCTGAAGTATGGCGTGGATGATATTCAGTTATTTTTCCAGGGCGATGTGAGGTTTCTGGAGCAGTTTGGGTAGGGTCGTTAGTCGTCGGTCGTCGGTCGTTCGAGACGCGTTGGTGGCACCCATCGTTAATTGTTGCCACCTCAATTATTGACAGACCCAGAATGATATTCGATGAAAATTTCTCCTCATTGGCTGCGCGACTTCGTCGATCTTCCCGTCGATTACCGGCGTCTCGCCGATGAACTCACGCTTGCGGGCATTGCCGTCGAAGGCATTTCTGGCGAAGGCGACAGCACCGTCTTCGAGATGGAGATCACGACCAACCGTCCCGACGCGATGAATCACTACGGCGTGGCGCGCGAGGCTTCGGCCCTTTATGATCTGCCGCTGCGCCCGATCGAGCCGAAGCTGCCGCCGTCGCACGGCAAGTCGGAAGTTACCATTGACATTCAGGAACCTGACCTCTGTCCGCGCTTCACAGCGCGCGAGATTCGCGGCGCGACTATCAAGCCCTCGCCCGCAAATATTGTCAGCCGTTTGCAGTTGCTCGATCAACGCCCCATCAGCAACGCCGTCGATGCCACCAATTACGTTTTGTGGGAGAGCGGCAAGCCCACGCACGTCTATGATCTCGATCTGCTCGAAGGGCGGCGGCTGATTATTCGCAAAGCTCAAGCCGGAGAAACGCTCAAGACTCTGGATGGCGTGGAGCGCAAGCTCTCTACCGATGACCTCGTCATTGCCGATGCTAAGAAGCCGGTCGGGTTGGCCGGCGTGATGGGCGGTTTCGACACGATGATTACTGAGCGCTCCAGGAACATTCTGATCGAGTCTGCCTGGTTTGATCCGGTCAGCGTGCGCCGCACGTCGAAGCGCCACGGCCTGCACACCGACGCATCGCACCGCTTTGAACGCGGTGCGGATTTCGAATCGACCGTCCCTTCGGCGAACCGGGTCGCGGAATTGATTGTCGATTCAGGTGGGGGCACGCTGATCGGCGACGCGATCGATGTGATTGCGCGCAAACTTGATCTGGCTCCGGTGGTGCTCGACCCGCGTGAAGTGCGCCGCATTCTTGGCGAAAATCTCAGCATGATTGAGATCAGCCGCATCTTGACTCGTCTCGGCTTCATCATGCTGCCGGGCGGCGAAGACAGTTACCTGGTCCACATTCCGAGCTGGCGGCTTGATATCGAGCGCGAGATCGACATCATCGAAGAACTGGCGCGGCAGCACGGTTATGACAAGTTTCCCAACACCCTGCCTGCGTACAGCGGAGAAGTTCGCGACCTGCCCAATGCACATAAAGATGCGCGGCTGCGGTCATCGCTCCTGGCGCTCGGCTACAACGAAGCCATCTCGCTGACATTTATTTCAAAAGAAGACGCCCGGCGTTTTTCGACCGCTCCCGAACTCGATCTCGCGAACCCGCTGAGCGACGAGGCGTCGGTGATGCGCACCTCGATGGTTCCGTCGATGCTCCACATGCTGGCCTACAACCTGAATCGCGGCAGCGATAATGTACGGCTGTTTGAAGCAGGCAATGTGTTTGAGGCGTCGGGCGCGGATGCGAAACAGGCAGGGATGCCGCGGGAGTTGAAGCGCATCTCGATCGGCGCGACGGGCAACGTCGATGCGGAGGTCGTTCGCGGATTAGCCCCAGGAGCGGCGGCGCGCCCGTTCTCATTCTTCGATTTGAAGGGCGATGTAGAAAGACTGCTCGCTCCTTTCAGCCAGTGGACGCTTTATTACGATGCCCAGCCGGATAAAGACAAAACGGCCGATTACTATCATCCCGGACGCTTTGCCCGCGCCGTGCTGGATGGGGCCACCGTTGCCCAGTTTGGACAGATTCATCCCGATGTAGCTGCGGCGCGCAAACTGCGGCAGGATGTTTTTGTCGCCGAAATCTATATCGACCGGTTGTACCAGCATGATCTGCGGCAGGTGCGTTATGAAGCGCTGCCGCGCTTCCCGGCGGTCGAGCGCGACTTTTCGTTTGTGTTTGACGACGGGGTGGAGTTCGCGAAAATTCGGCAGAGCGTTGCGGGATTGGAGATCGCCGAGCTGCGCAGTTTTGTGGCGGTGGAAATTTTCCGCGGCGAGAAAGTTGGCGCGGGCAGGTTTTCGACTCTGCTGCGGGCAAAGCTGCAGTCCAGCGAGCGGACTTTGCGGGACGACGAGGTGGCGCAGTGGGCGGGACAGATTGCTAGGGCGCTGGAAGGGCTGGGCGGAGTGCAGAGGGCGTAGGACTGCCCGGCCACCGGACCTTGTTTGGCATAGTTGCGCAGACACAAATTGCGACTGGCTACTTGCAGCGAGTCCCGTTATGCTCGGCACACCGGTCATTCAAGTTCTCAAGTCCTAATCCAGCCAGCGGGTCATAGCAGAAGCCCATGCATATGTCGTTTATGGTTGTCAGCTCTTTTTCGGTCGGAACAACAGACTCCAGCTCATTAAATAGATCAACTACGTCTTTTGTTGGTTCCGTCCCATACTCGCTTGTAAAAGCCAAGACTTTGTATCCGGTTCGAACGTACCAGCCCTCAGCATCTCTGTTCCGCAAACCGACTGCGGGCGCAGTAAGCATGTCTCTCAGTTGAGTCGATTGTGCCAGCTTACGAACGTGCGCAGTAATTGTTTCCGGCAGCACTCCCGATCCCCCACGACTTGTGAATCGGTATTGGTAGAAACGCCTGTTGTTTCGCTCGATGTGGAACCTCCCATCTCTGGCGGCGCTGACGGAGGTCTCGTTAAATTGAATGCCTCTCTTCTCCACGTGCAACACCGTCAATTCCGCCGGAGCGCCATCAACTATCAAAGGGATACGATAGGGACTAGCCGAGACGCCATACCATGAGGCCACGACCAAGAAACACACGGCAAGGGCTGGCCAAGAGCGCTCCCGGACGGGGACCTTCCGCCACACCCAGCTAGCTGGTAGCAGGCGAGTAACGCAAAGGACGGTTGAGGTCATAACTATGATGACGAGAATAATCTTCAGCTTTGCTAAGAACACTTCTGAAAAGAGTTGAGGGTTGTCGGACGGCAGGTTAAATGTGATCCAGGAATTTAATGCAGGGAAATAATAGAATTCGATCCGCGAAAACCAGTACAGGCATACAAGCCCTGATACCATCCCCAGCCAGTAACTGAAACGCGGCCTTTGAAAGGCGCCTTCCGAAGCGACGACGAACCCAAGAGCACTCGCTACCGCAGCCCACGGAGTGGGGCGGTCGCCCGGTTGGAGATTGAGAAATAACCAACCTATGACTAGCGCGGAACAGAGGAAGATGACGGCAGTCGCGATCTTGGCTCTCATTCGGGCGCGACCAGGAGAATCGATTCCATACTGGTATTTGATACCGGTGTCGTGATGGAGGCCATTCTCTTCGGTAACCGCAAAATAGCGATCAGCGGTTGGCCAAAGTTCGAATCGTCCCCAGTCCCAGCAACCGTTCATCGGCTGTGACCAGTGTCAGGTCTAACACCTCAGCGGTAGCGGCGAGAATGCGGTCGGCGGGATCCTGATGCATCGGCAATTGCCGCGCTACGAGCGCAATCTCATGGGTTAGCGGAGCTTCTCGGGTGCCAGCGGTGGCTCGCGCCAGCCATGTCGACAGGTCTTCTTTGATGCGAATTCTTCCTTTGTGATTGAGGGCGAGCGCTTCCCATGTGCTCATCGGCGAAAGCCAGAGTTCATTTTGCCTGTCCTGGAGATAACGTAAGACGCGCCGGCCAAGGCGGCGCTGATCCTGGAAATTCCATAGCCAGATGTGCGTGTCCAGCAGCAGCCTCAATCGCGCAAAACCTCCCACTCATCCTCGTCGTTCGCCGGAGACACGATGTCGCCGAGAATTTCGAATGTGCCTTTCATCGATCCGATCCACGCGGCGCGATCTTCTATCGCCGTCGGCGGTATTACTTCGGCCACTGGCTTGCCAAAGCGGGTGATACGAATCGGCTTTTTCGTGGCGCGAACCTGTTCCAGCACGGCGAGACATTTGGCTTTGAATTCGGAGATGGCGATTTCCTGCATACCGTTTCCTTGAAGGTCCATCGTAACATACTATGGTCCATATTTTTGACCATCTCGCAGCTTGCTGCGAGGCTTCGCCTCGCCGGACAGCCGGGGGCGTCGGCCCCTACGTGATCATTTCTTGCGCTTGCAGGAATGGTTGCTCCGCGGGCTGCGATGAAAAAGGCATCCCGACAGACTCGACATGCCCTTTCATTTCTGACTTCTTGCAGAGGACCGCTACGCGCCCGGCGGCTTTTCTTTCTTTTTTTCGTCTTCCTGCTTTTTCTGCTCCTGTTTCTGCTGCTGATGCGGAGGAGGAGGCGCGGGCTTTGCCGCAGGCGGAGGCGTCCGTTGCGGTTCGCGCTCAGCCGGAGGCGGCGCTTGGGGCCGCGGTGCCGGCTGATTTGGTTTCGGCTCCGGACGGTTGGGTTCTGGACTATTGTTCTCCGGACGATTTTCCGGGACGCTTGTTTTCCGGACGACTATTCGCCGGTGGAGGCGTCGGACGATTCGGTTTTGCCGCTGGTGGACGGTTGTTTTGCGGCGGTTCTACAGGGCGACTGGTTTCGGGACGATTGTTCTCCGGGCGATTCTGCTGTGGCGGCGGGGTCGGGCGAGTCGGCGGCGCTGCCGATGGACGATTCGGTTCAGCTGGAGCGGCCGGTCGTTGGTTGTTCGGGCGTTCATTGTTCGGCGCGGCGTTCGTTCGGAGCCGGTTGAGCCGGTGCACGATTCAGTAGGTTGGTTGCCGGGTTGGTTGGCCGGAGGTTGTCCGGGACGGCCGGCATTTGGCTGACCGGGAGGGTTCGCGGGATGCCCCATCGTTGGTGTGGCGGGCCTGCCGGGTGGCGCCACTCTCACCATGGGGTGGGGTGCCGCAGCGCCGGTCGGGCGGATGGTCTGCAGCTCCTGCCTCGACAAAGGCTCTCCGGGATGCGCCGCCAGGACCCGTTCTCTCGCGGCAAACGAAACGGGCGGTGGCGGTGGCGTCCTCTTAGCGATCACAGCGCGGTTCATAACCGATGCGGGCGGCGCAATCACATGGCCGGCAGTGGAAGCTCTCGCTCCGAAAACTGCCTGCGGCGTGGGAACCACTGCTGCGCGGGCGCTGATGGACGCGCTGGCCAGCTCCCGCGCGTTGACGGCAACCGCTGCGTGAGCCACGGGCTGCGCGCTCGCAAAGGCGCGTTGCGGAACTATTACGACCGCTCCCTGAACATTTCGGTTCGCGTAAGTTATGTTCGTGATGGTCGTGGTCTTATTGATGATGGTGGTGTTGTAGACGTTTGTCACTTGCGTGACATTCACGGTGGTGTTACTGATGTTCACCTGGTTCATGTAGCCCCGGCTAACATAATATGGAGGCACATAAACTTCGCGTGGACCGAGCGGGAACCATCCCACATTGCCGCCCCAGCCGCCCGGGCCGCCGCCGATGAAGACGACGAGCGCCGGCGCGTAGACGGCTTGCACGGTTGGGGGTCCGGCTATCCAGCCCCAGCGGCCGCCAACCGATATCCAGCGCCCGTAGTGGAAGGGCGCGTAGCCCCACGGGGAATCATCAACCCACGTGTATCCCCAGGGTGAAATCCAATCCCAGTGTCCGGTGTGATAAGGGGCCCAGCCGGCTTCGATGTGCGGGTACCAGATGTGGCCGTAGCTGGGATCGTCGCGCCAGTCGCCATTGGCGTCCAGGTCTTCGTAGCCGACGACATTCCAGGCGAGATAGTGTGCCGAGGGCGATTCGTCGTAACGTCGATCGCGCGCGTAGGCCCAGTTATCGAGTGCGTCGGGGCCGCCGATATCTTCCACGTCGGCGTTCAGCGAATCGGTGCCACTGAAAGTGCCCTGCTGTCCGGCATGCAAGGTATAGGTCTGGCCGTTGCCGGTCGCCTGGCCACCTCCGGCGCGCAGGCCGACAACGGTGTAGGTGCCGTCCTCGCTGGCGTTCAAGCGGTAGCTTCCGGGCTCGGAAACAGTGAAGGCCAAGTTTGGCGTATCGACTTCGAAATCATTATCGCGGGTCGAGCCGGCGTACACGAACGCTGATGGCTCCCGAAGAAAGTTGGAGCTGCACGGTGTTGTCATCCAGATTCAGGAAGGAAAGGCCGGTGTTTTCGCCCAAGCGAATCACGGCCGATCCAAGCTGCAGTTCGACGCGAGAGCCCCTGTCGGACCAGAGCTTGTCTCCGGTGGTCATGGGGCGATTGGGGACCGCCTGGACCCATTCGTCCTCACCGGCGGGCTGAAAGGAAACCGAACCCTCTATGTAGCCGAGTCGCGCCACGCGGGTGGGCGGATCGTCTTGCGCTTCTTCATTCTGAGCTGCAGCTTTTAGGGGTGACAACGCTGCCGAAAATACCAGTGTGAGCGCGATGCTCCACCAGCCTAGCTTTTTGAGTTCTTTTGTCATTGCACTGTCCCTCTCCAAAGTGTTCTCACCAATTTTCGTTACACGAACCGGGGTTTGCCCACTCTGGTTCCATGCTTGAGGCTGGAACTGATCGTTCTAATCAATGTGGCGAGCTGCGCCCAACGGCTAAAGTTGAGACCAAAGAATAACAGGTTGGATATACTTGTGATGATGCGGAGATTGGCATGTTGATCGAGTGCGCCAAGCCGGTGACGCTGGTACTTTGCATTCTCTCGCTGTATGCCGTATTTCACGCTGCGTTTCTGAATCCGGCGAACGATTTGGATGCGAGGGTCTATGAGTCTCTGCGTTTCCTGGGACTGGCGGCATGCATTTCGCTTGCCGGCGCTCTAGTCTTTCGCCAAGGGATGCAGGAAGTCTACGGGCGCAGGGCGCGGCTTGCAGCTATGCTCCCGATGCGGATGTTCTACTGGGCTTCGGGCATTATGCTCGTTCTTTTCGTTGTTTCCCTCTATCTGGAGAGGAACTGTATCTTCTATAAGGATGTTCGCGCCTTCTGAAAGGGATCCCGACTTTGTAGCGTTTCAACCAATCGCTGGGAACGCGATCCTGATGGTACGAACGACTGCGCGAGGGGCGGGCCCGGACATGGCCCCTGCCGGGCATTTCTTGTGCTAGTCTGACTTTCCATGACAGAGGTTTCGGTGAACGCGAAAGATCTGCATTTCCTCAGCGACAAGGTCGAGCATTTCACCGAATCCGTAATCCGCGACATGACCCGGCAGGCGATGCAATATGGCGCCGTAAATCTTGCCCAGGGGTTTCCCGATTTCCCCGCACCCGCTGAAATCAAGCGCGCCGCGCAGGAAGCCATTGCGGCTGACGTGAATCAGTACGCCATCACCTGGGGAGCGAAGAGTCTGCGCCATGCGATCGCCCGCCAGATGCGGCAGTGGCAGGGAATCGAGGTCGATCCGGAAAAAGAAATTGTGGTGTGCTGCGGCTCGACCGAAGCGATGATTGCGACTCTGTTGGCGGTGTGCAATAAGGGCGACGAGGTGGTGGTCTTCGAGCCCTTCTACGAAAATTACGGACCCGACTCAATTCTCAGCGGAGCCAAGCCACGCTTCGTCAGCTTGCGTCCGCCGCATGTATCCAATGGAGAGCGCGGAGGCGAGTGGTCCTTTGACGAACAGGAGTTGCGCGCGGCCTTTCAGCATGACGCCGCCCAGCATCACGGCGATCAATCTAAAACCAAAGCAATCATTCTGAACACGCCCAACAATCCTACGGGCAAGGTGTTCAGCCGGAAAGAACTCGAACTGATTCGCGACCTGTGCGTCGAATACAACGTGCTCGCCATCACCGATGAAATCTACGAGCACATTCTTTATGATGGCTGCAAACATATTTCGATTGCGAGTCTTGACGGCATGCGCGAACGGACCATCACTATCAATGGCCTATCAAAAAGCTACAGCGTCACGGGATGGCGTGTGGGTTGGGCGGTTGCTCCTGCGGCCATCACCAATGCTATCCGCAAGGTGCATGATTTCCTGACGGTGGGCGCGCCTGCGCCTTTGCAGGAAGCGGGTGCAGCCGCGCTGAATCTGCCGGCCAGCTATTACCAGGAACTGGCTGATCGGTACCGCTCGCGGCGCGATTATCTGATTCCTGCGCTGGAAAAAGCCGGATTCCGTTGCTACTGCCCGCGGGGCGCCTATTATGTGATGACAGACATCAGCGGCTTCGGATTCGCGAATGACCTGGAGTTCGCGGCTCACTTAGTCAAGGATGTCGGCATAGCGTGCGTGCCAGGGTCGAGTTTCTACCAGCATCCAAAAGACGGATCCCAACAGGTACGTTTCGCCTTCTGCAAGAAGCCTGAGACACTGGATGAGGCTGTGCGACGACTGGAAAAGCTGCGGTCGCGCCTGTAGAGACGCGGCTTGCCGCATCTCTGCAACTAAGACGGGGCAGGATCCGTGTCTACAGAAATGGGTGTGTACTGAAGAAATGGTTGTGTAGTGACGGCCTCGGACTTTGACGGCGGGGCATAGCCCCGCCACCACACAACCGTCTCTGCCCTAGGTGCACTAAAAGTGACGGCTCTTCCACAGCGAGTTGCGCTATACTTCGCCTCAACTACGAAACCTTCTCCGAAAGCGAGTGTCGATGTCCATGTCTGTAAAAACCGTGGAAGAGGTATCTGCCGAGGTTCCAGCTGAAGATTTTCAGGCCCTGGAAGAGAAAGTTTATCGCACCATAGAGCTATACAAGGCAGCGAAAGAAGCGCGGGCGACCGCCGAGCGCGACGCCAAGCGGCTACGCGAACAACTCGAGGAACGCGAGGAAGAAAACGAAAGGATGCGGCGCGAACTGGTGCAACTCCGCAAGGATCGCGAGGATATTCGCGTCCGCGTGGAAAAAATGTTGAGCCAGATGGATAGCCTGACGCATGAGCAGGCAGCCAGCTGAAAACCGGCGGCACACTCGACGACAGCGACCATTCTTCGGGCTACCCTCTACCGGGCAATGATCTGCCGGTAAGTGATCTGCCCGAGTTATTAGTCAGTGAGCCCTCTAGGAGTAACATGGCTACTGCGAGCAAAGAGCCTCCTGCCCATCCGTTGGAAAAAGATGCGCTGCCGAAAAACGGCCCGATGAAAAGTGGCTCGTCCAATGACTTGCCGGCTAGAAACGAAGCCAACCCCGGCGGCAGCGTGCGCGTGGAAATCTTCGACCAGGTTTATAACCTGCGGGGCTCCGATGCCGACTACATTCTCAAGCTTGCCGATTACGTGGACGGCAAGATGCGCGCCGTGTCCGAGCAGACGGCCACGGTCGATTCGGTGCGACTGGCGGTGCTGGCCGCGCTGAATATAGCGGACGAATATCATCTATTGAAACGGAGGCTGGAGACGCCTTCACCCGATGTGCGGCAGCGCACCAACAAACTTGCCAGCGCGCTCGATGAGATTTTGCAGGACACGCGCCGAACCGGCTGAGACCTCGCCCCTACAGGGGCGTCTGGCTTCGAGAGACTTTATGGTATCGCTAGAGCGATACCCTGATACGAACCGAGTTTTCCGCATTCGCCAAGCGCGTTTCTTCAAATGGGAACCGGAGTTTTCCAGATTCGCGAGCCGCGCTTCTTCAAAACAGAGTCAAACATTTTCGCGGCCTGCGAAATCGACCGTAACCTCCCATTCATCTTTAGTCAGATTCTTGCAAGCGCCCTCTAGCAAACCTTCTGCCAACTATTTTCTGTTTTCCTCTTGCGAATCTTCCCGGAGTTTCCTAGCATCCAGAGTGAAAGCCGACCTGCGGAGTTGGTGTTGGTGGTAACCGATTTTTGAACCAATGCCGAATGAACGGGGACTCGACTCGCAAAAAGATCCGGTGTGCTATGTTCCGCCATGCGGAAAAGCCTAATGGGTCGCGGCGGGTTCCCACCGTCTGAGACGGGTTCATTCTCGGCCCACCACACGGCCCAGTGGGTCGGCTTGTTTTTTAGCTCTCAGCCATCAGTCGTCAGCCATTAGGAACACCCCCGCTGCTTTGCCAGTTTTTTCTTTCCCGTTTCGATTCCGGGCGCGGCTTCTTGGGACTCCAATTCGGAACGATCAAGCCTCAGCGGAAACGATGGGTCGCGCTACTCGCTTCGGAGATGACTAGGCTCGCCAAGTCTTTCATCAACTTAAGTCCGGCCCATGTCGGCATGCTGGCGTTTGTAATCACAGCCCAACCATGGTTATCCGCGTGCCATAGCAACCCTGATAGTGGAGGCATGGCATGCGAGTCCTCGATTTGGGTTGCGGCTCTGGATTGGATCTGGCTTCATGGGGCGTCGTCGCTTCCGATGAAGTTACTGGAGTTGATATCGACAAGAGGCGTCTGGCAACTGCCCAGCTACGGTTTCCAAACCGCACCTATCAGCTGTGCCGTGGTGAGTGTTTGCCATTCCAGGCGGCGAGTTTCGATCGCGTCATTTCCTCCGTGGCTTTGCCTTACATGAACATTCAGAAAACGCTCTTGGAAATTCGCCGCGTCCTTGCTCCCGGCGGCGTCTTGTCGTTCAGCTTGCATTCCCCCGGGTTCACGCTTGCTGAACTTCTCCACAATGCCCTCCCCAGGCCTGTCGCGACTTTATTCCGGCTTTACGTCATGACCAACGGTTTGTGGTTCCACTGTACTGGCAGGACAGCCGGTTTTCTCCGAGGGAGGACGGAATCGTTTCAGACGGAACGGGGTATGAGGATCGCGCTACATCGGGCGGGATTTGAGAATCTTTCATTCAGGCGCGAATGCGGCAGGCGCGAAGCCGGGAAGCGCAAAGCTGGCGCGGCCGGCAACAGGTTCTTTGTGGAAGCCACTTGCTGCGCTTCCGAGCGCTCTGCCGACGTGAACTGTTCGGTTCCGGCGCCCCTTCCTGCTAGACTCTTTTAGTGCTCTACTGGTATTCCGAGCATCTAAACTAACGTGTTCCCCAGACTTTTTCAGATTGGCAGCTTCTACCTGCCCACTTACGGTGTCCTCGTCGCTACGGGCGTGCTCCTAGGCCTTTGGATCAGCGTGCGCAACTCCGAGAAGCAGGGTATCAACGGAGACGATGCCTGGAACCTTAGCATCCTCATGGTGCTCGCGGGAATTATCGGCGCAAAGATTCTCTACGTCATCAACGACTGGAGCACCTACTCCAATAACTGGCGAGAAATTTTCAGCATCAACACCTTGCAGGCAGGAGGCGTATTCTCCGGCGGCCTGCTGGCCGCGCTCGTCATTGCGGGCTGGTACATGCGGCGCCATCACATGCCGGTGCTGCGCACGACCGACGGCTTCGCGCCGGGGTTGGCTTTCGGGCATGTCCTCGGGCGCTTTGGCTGCTTTTCGGCCGGATGCTGCTACGGCAAGCCGACGAATCATTTTTGGGGCGTGGTCTTCACCAATCCTCTGGCTCACGAGGTCAGCGGAACTCCCCTGGGCGTGAGGATTGAGCCCACGCAGCTGATCGAAGCCGCGGCCGAGTTCTTCAATTTCGTATTCTTGATGTGGCTGCTCAAGCGCAAGAAATTCGATGGGCAGGTGTTCGGCAGCTTCATGATCCTGTATGGCATCGAGCGTTACTTCATAGAGTTTCTGCGCGACGATCCCGGACGCGGCGAAGTCTTCGGTGGCCTGATGACGGGAACGCAGTTGATTTCGATTCTGCTGGTCATTGGCGGTGGATTGATCTGGTGGCTGAAGAGCAGCCGTCAGCCCTCAGCACTCAGCCCTCAGAAATCAGGGGCGGCCTGATGGACAAAACCTTGCAGACTCTCCGATGGGGTTGCTCGGCGGGCCCCTCCGACTCGTGAATGGCGGGCAAGGAACACGAAAATCATGACCTGGATGTTTCGTTTTCTCGGAGCGTTCCTGACATTGCTCTCCGTACTAGCGTTAATTGGAATCCGAAACTCAAACTGACCGACCAACACATCTCCTTGTGCCTACCGACGAAAATGCTGAGTGCTGAATGCCTGCCTTTCCCCTAACTCTGACCGCATCTCCCGAAACTGCCGGGCAACGTCTCGACCAATATCTAGCCGCACAATTATCTGAAGTCAACGGAACAGAGATCAGCCGCGCCCGCATCCAGCAGCTTATCGCCAAGGGCGAGGTGCTGGTGAACGGCGCGGCGGCGAAGGCCTCGCTGCGACTGAGGGGCGACGGCGAAGAGCAGATCACGGTGCTGGCTCCGCCGCACGCTCCGCCGCTGCGAGCCATGGCCGAAGAGATTGCTCTCGATATCGTTTACGAGGATGACGATCTTGCCATCGTCAACAAGCCTGCGGGCATGATGGTGCATGCGGGAGCCGGGGCCACCGACGATGCGCGCAACCGCGGAACGCTGGTCAACGCGCTGCTGCATCACTTTGGAAAACTGTCGGCAGTCGGCGGCGAATTGCGTCCGGGGATCGTGCATCGGCTGGATCGCGCGACCAGCGGGCTGATGGTGGTGGCAAAGAACGATGAAGCTCACCGTCGGCTGGCGAGGCAATTCAGCGGGCGCGAAGTGCACAAGACTTATGTTGCGCTTGTCCACGGATGGCCGAAGCAGGATCGCGGCACCATTCAAAGCGCCATCAGCCGTCACTCGCAAAAACGGACACGCATGACAACGCGAGGCTTCGGCGGGCGCGAGGCGGTCACGCATTATACGGTGCGGCAAAAAATCGATTCGCCTTACGGCAAGTTTGCGCTCGTGGAACTGAAGATCGAGACGGGACGCACGCATCAGATTCGTGTGCATATGTCGTCGCTGGGGCATCCGGTGGTGGGGGACGCGCTCTATGGCGCGCCCGGAGAATTGCGCTCGCAATCGAACAAACGGCGCGCGGCAGGCATGCCCGCGACGTTGACGCTCGACCGAAATTTTCTGCATTCGGCGAAACTCGATTTGAAACATCCGCGCACGAAGGACTTGCTTAAATTCTCGAGTCCCCTGCCCAAAGAATTAGAGGATTTCCTCGAAAGCCTGGAAAAACCCGGCCCCAAGACCATTCCGAGTAACAACCCTCTGTAGACGGCTTGCCGCGTCTTTGATCGTCCCAGAGCTTCGCGGCGGGGATATAATTGAGGTAATCGATCTGAGTAATCGTCCTCATGAAATCGCGTATTTCCCCGGTGGTTGTTTTTCTTAGTTTGGCTGGTTGTCTCCTCGGCCAGACGGCTCCTTCCTCTTCCAAGTCTTCTATGGCGGCAGCGCCACCGAACTCTTCTGCAAACAGCGCATCTTCGACGACCACATCGACGGGCGCCAACCCCAAAGTCGCCTCGGTGCCGCCCGGCAGTTCGGCGTCGTCTGCAGTAGCGGGACAGCCCCCCGCCTCGCCAGATAATCCCGGCACCGATGATGCCTTCAAGGTTCAGAAGATAGTCAATGAAGTTCGCGTGGTCTTCACAGTGACCGACCGGCATGGGCGCTACATCAAGGATCTCAAGGAAAACGACTTCAGAGTGCTGGACGATCAAAGGCCGGCCGAACTGCGCAGCTTCCACAGCGAGACCGATCTGCCGCTGGAAGTTGGCCTGCTCGTCGACGCGAGCAACTCGGTGCGCGATCGCTTCAAGTTCGAGCAGGAAGCGGCGATCGAATTTCTTAACTCCATCATTCGCCCGGGCTATGACAAGGCCTTCGTGGTCGGCTTCGATGCCACTCCTGAAGTTACGCAGGATTTCACCGATAACACAGAGCGTCTTTCAACCGGCGTGCGGATGTTGCGGGCGGGTGGAGGCACTGCCATGTATGACGCGCTTTACTTTGCGTGCCGCGACAAGCTCATGAAACAGCCGCAGACCGGGCCGGTGCGCCGCGCCATCATTCTGCTGAGCGACGGCGACGATAACCTGAGCCACGTAACTCGCGAGGAAGCCATCGATATGGCCGCGCGCGCCGAAGTGATCGTCTACACCATCAGCACTAACATCAGCGGCATGAAAGGCAAAGGCGACAAGACGCTCGAACGCATCGCAGACGCGACGGGTGGCCGCGCCTTTTTCCCCTTCCAGATGCGTGAGGTGTCCGATTCATTCCTCTCCATTCAAGAGGAGTTGCGCAGCCAGTATGCGGTGGCCTACAAGCCGGCGGATTTCACCGCCGACGGACGCTATCGCACCATCGAAATCCTGGCTCAGGACAGAAATCTCAAAGTCCGCACCCGCCGCGGATATTACGCTCCGAAGCAATAGGCGGTCTCCGCAATCGCAGTTAAATTATTATCCCTACATGCCTGGATATTCCGGAACTCCGCTGGCGAAAAAATTGGGCATCAAAAACGATTTTCGCGTTGCCCTTCTGCATGTGCCGGACGAGGTTAAGGCCGAGCTAGCTGATGCATTCGCACAATGTCAAATCCAGCGCGTGAGTGTAGAAACCTCGATTTCGTTTTCCTCTTTGCCAAATCGCGCGCGCGAATGGAACTCGATCTTTGGCCGGCGGCAAAGGCGCTTGCCCCAGCCGGAATGCTCTGGATCTCATGGCCGAAAAGAAGTTCCGGCGTCGCCACTGACCTCACCGGAGATGTGGTTCGCCAGAACGGCCTCGACGCTGGCCTGGTCGATGTCAAAGTCTGTGCGGTCACCGAAGTGTGGTCGGGATTGAAATTCGTGATTCCCGTCAAGAACCGTCCAAGGAAATGATGAGCACGCGAACCGCACTGGCTCCAAGGCAAAACCTCCAGCCACATTCACCGCGCAACTTGAGTCCAGAGACTGGCGATTAATGCGGCAGTATGAGCCTTAGGTGGCAAAGTCGGGCCAGGCGCAGATTGAAATAAAGGGACAATGTAGAAGCGCATATAGCGGGCGATTCGTTGGTGATTGACTCGGCGCGGGAACGACGTCTAACGGACTGCGCGCCCGCGGGACATCCGGCACGACGAGGCGAGAATGCCCGCGATCGCAGGGATCTACGGCGCGATCTCTATCATGGGAATTACGCGGGCGCACCCATGACCGAAGAGAGTTGCGGCACGAGTATCGCGACTTGAACCGCGAAGGGCGCGATCTCTATTGGGGCAGATGGTAAGAGCCTTGTCAGCGCCGGGCGAGCAGTCCCAATGGAAAGGCAACTACAACGGGTAATCCGACGTCAGTAACTTGCCGCTTTCCGCGGTCCGCGTTTCATGTTTGGATGGGGAAGATCACGATGCGAATCGGGTGCGCTGGCGGCGGTAGAGCGGCCGGAATCGTGCTCTGTTGGCCGGCGTACAGCCAGACAATCGCGACCTCGCGCCGAGCGCGGGCTATTCGCGGCGGCCAACCAGGCGCGGCGAGCACAGGGCCTGCAGCCGTTGCGCTGGGATGAATCCTTAGCGACAGCGGCGGGGCGGCACGCGAAGGTCATGGCGGAACGGGGTTCGGCGCAGCATGTCTTCGAGGGCGAACCAAGCCTATCGACGCGAGTCAAACAGGCGGGCGCGACATTTCGCATGGCTCTCTGAAAACGTAACGCAAGGTCCGACGCCGGAATTCATCCACGTCCAATTCATGGACTCGCCCGCGCATCGCGCCAACGTTCTTGACCGGGATATGGATTCCATTGGCATCGGCGTGGTGGAGCGCCATGGGCAGTTTTTCGCCGTAGAGGATCTTTCGCAGGCGCGATAAGCGGTAGATTCCGTTCCTAACCCAGCGATTTTGTGTGCCCCGGTGGTTAGGGCTTTTTTAGCGTTTGCATGAAAAAAGCCGGGAATCGGGGCAGACTCCCGGCGCTTTTTTGTGAAAGCTAGCTACCAACCACTCCCCTCGGTCGGACTAGGGCAAGCGGGTGAGCGAGGATGCTGCAACTCCGCAGTCACTTCCTGACTGGGATGTAGGGTGAGGGCCGAAGCGAGGCATGCTTACCCATCGACTTTTTCACCATATCCATGGGCGGAGTGCACGTGTCGCCGGCCAGCGTTGTGTTTGCCACGTTGAAAAACGTATTCGGCGCAGTTGTATTGCCCCCGCCCGTACCCAGAAGAATTCCGGCACAAGCTTCGTTGATCGTGTTCTTGGTCACGGAGTTGTTGGTCCCGGTCCCGCTGCCACAGGTGTCATCCACATGAATGCCGGATTCCGCGCTACCGTAAACGGTGTTCGATTGCGCGGTGTTGTAGCTGCTGCACAAATCGATTCCGTCGAAAACCTGGGTACCGACAACTTTATTGGATTCAATGACGGTGTTGTCCGCCGGGCCGTAGTTGGGATCACTGACGGTGACTATGCCATACTGAGCGCTGCCAACACTATTACTCGTCACCGAGATTGAAGGCGAGGCGTAGATTAGGATACCGCTGGCCCCGTTGCCGGTCGTAGTTCCCCCTAGCCCGGCATAATTGTACTGCTCGTATTCGCCCCACCAGATGTTGTCGTTCACTGTGTTTGACTTAATACTCCCGCTGGCCCCAAACCCGACCTGGATGCCGTTCTCGGCCGCGCCTCCGTTGACCTCGGGGTTGGGACTGCCCGCGCATACCTGATAATCGGGACAGGTTGGCCAGTTCATTCCCGTTGCGCCTAGGCCCACGATGTAGTTGCCCGATATTGTGGTTTCTGGCCCAGCAGATCCGGCGCCTTCCGCCGATCCGGTAGCAGTGATCCCGTTCTTCTGGTATGCCCGCACTGAATTGTTTGAGACGGTTACTGTGGGATAACTCGTGCTTTCAACGTTGATCGCCAACCCGTTCTGACACCCGCCGTAGTCGGCGAAATCAGACTGATATTGGTTTCGAACGGCGTTTTGAGTGATCTTTCCGGCAGCGTTTTGGAAGTAAATTCCCTCCAGCGTGGGCGTAGGAGAGCCTGGCCCGGCACAACCAGTGATGTTATTACCCGTGCCGTCTACCGTGAGTCCGGAGACGGTGACGGTGATCCCCGGGCCCTGCACGAAAATCTGCGCGGCTACGGGATTGCCAAAGATGTCTGACCCGTTTTGGACGAGGCCACCAGATGGCGGCAGCACCACAGCAGCGTCGGTGGCATGGGTGGCATCTGCAACCCCCATCAACGTCAAACTCTTGGTGATCAATACCTGCTCGTGGTAGGGGCCTGGGCAAACTCTGACTGTACTTGGGGGCGTGAGCGCCTCTGCTGCGTTAACCGCAGCCTGGATAGTGGTGTAGTGAGTTCCGGCGGCCGAGCAGAGGCCGACGGCGGTGGAACCGGCAAAAGCTTGTCCGCTGAACGCAACCAGCGCGACCACAACCAGACAAGAGAACGTGAATGCGAGAGTGAACTTCATAGTCTTCTTCCTCCATTTGAGTTGGGTGGGTTTGGAACCTTGGGGAAGAAGATTTACCGCAAAGTGAAACAGTACAGCAGGGAAACAGATAAGTGAAGATCGCCGGAATTATACGCTAAGCGCTGCATGACGCAACCGCTAAAAACCAGCCAGTCGCGGCGTAGAAGCTCACATCGGGAGAATGTGCAAACTATTGCATAGCAGGTTTTGAGTTTCTTGTTTGCATCAGTTCTAATCCTCATGCCGCGGGGTAGCGTAATAACCGCTGCGTGCTTGTATCTTGTAATCACCCTGTTTGGTCTTGATTTCAACTTTGCGGAAAGATCCATCGCGCGCGGTGTTCGTTGGCACATAGCCTATGTTGTACTGGCTGCGCAACTCCTGGGAAATCTGGTCAAAGGCCTGGCGCAGTTTTTCGATCTTGTTGCCGACTTCTATCACGCGGCCGCCGGTTTCCTGGGTGAGCTTTTTCATCTCCGAATCGCCGTGATAACCGCCGAAGCCGTAAAAGCCGCGGTCGGCAATGAGCAACACGTAGCAGATCGCGTCGGCTTTTTGCGCGGCTTCGATCGCGTCTTTAATTTTGAGCTTGCTGCCTTCGTCTTCTCCGTCGGTGAGCAGGACCATCGCCTTGCGTCCAACTTCATGGCTGAATTCGTCATGCGAGGCAAGGTAGACCGCGTCATAAAGAGCGGTGCCGCGTTGTCCGCTAGCGGAGCATGGAATCGGCCCCTGCGGGCCAATCGGCCCACCCGAGCACCCGACGCCGCCGGTGTTGATCTTAGCTTCGTTCAGCGCGCGCCTCAGCCGGCTCACAGAGTTGGTAAAATCCTGCAACAGGGTAATGTCGACGTCAAAACTGATGACGAAGGCCTCGTCCTTGGGGCGCAAGGTGCTTTCGAGGAAGGACGCTCCCACTTCTTTTTCCATGTCAAGTACGCGCATCTGGCTGCCGCTCGAATCGATGAGCATTCCAAGGGTCAGGGGAAGATCGGTTTCGGCCTTGAAATACTTGATGGTCTGGGGTTGGCCATCCTCGGAGAGGTCGAAATTTTCTTTGTTCAGATTCGGAATCAGCGCGCCGTGTTTATCTTTGACATTGAAGAACAGCTGGACAACGTCAACATTCACCTTGAGGGTGGCTACACCCTGGTCCTGTGACTGATCGCTGGGTAGGTGACTCTGCGGCGGATTATTCTGCGACTGATTATTCTGGGATTGATCATTCTGCGATTGACCCTGGGCAGCCGGAGGATTCTGCGACACAGCGGGAATCGCGAGTGCAAGGGCAAAAACAGCACCAATCAGGCTAGTAGGCAGGCAAGGTTTGCAATATATTTTAAGCATGAAGGTTATTATCCCGAGACTTTGCTAGTCTATCCTGTAAATACCTTTTAACGCCTTAGATGCACCGCGCGGACGAGGTTGGCATCTGAATTATCTGAAAAGGCGGCCAGGGCTGCGCTGTCGCGGTGCGGTAAAGCGGTGCGGTAAAGAGAAAGACAGAGGTTTTACGGATGGCGACGAGAGTCAACTCGCTAATGAGGGTGGGACTGGCATTGCTCCTGGCCGGTTCCATGCTGGAGTCGCTGACGGGGACGCTGGCGGCGCAGCAGAAGCCTGATGACATCCCAGACGCTCCCTCCGCCACACGTCCGATACCGCCGCCCGAACCGCCCAGCCCGCGGCCGGGTGTGAATGACGACGATATTCCGTTGGCGCCGCCAGACAATTCCGGCAACGATAGTTCCAGCAGCGGGACCAGTTCGTCGAAAGATCTGCCCCACAGCGCAGATTCAGCGCCTGCGAACCCGATGCCTGCGCCGCCGCAGATGCCCCCGGTCAAGACCGTTCCTGCCGGTAGCGTGCCCGACACCGGAGAGGATGTCTACAAACTGCCGCCGGTGACCGTCAACCTGGTGATGGTCCCTGTCATGGTCACTGACGCTACCGGGCGTCTAGTCGGAGGGTTGCAGCCCAAGGACTTCAACGTTCTCGAGAACGGTGTGACGCAGAAATTGAAGTTTTTCTCCAGTGATCCGTTTCCCTTGTCGGCGGCGCTGATCATCGATACTGGTATGCCGGATGTAGCTTTGAAAAGGGTGCAGGAGACTCTCTCGGCGTTGCAGGGAGCGTTCAGCCAGTTCGACGAAGTGGGAGTCTATACCTACAGCACCAGGCCGGGCCGGGTAAGCGACTTCACCAGTGTGAGCAAGGAATTAACGGTCGCTCTGAACGAGGTTAAGGCCTATAGCGGAGAGAATAATGGTCCGCCTGTGACCAGCGGGCCGCTGGGACCACAGGGGCCGATGATCAACGGCATGCCCATCGATACTCCGATAACCCCAGTAAGCACGCCGCCCAAGGTCGCGCACGTATTGAATGACGCTATCCTGCTCGCGGCCCGCGATCTTGCCAAACGCGGCCGCGACCGGCGCAAGATTATCTTCATCGTGAGTGACGGACGCGAACTGGGCTCGACCGCCAGCTACGCGGATACCCTCAAGGTATTGCTCACGCAGAACATCACCGTGTATGCGGTGGGCGTTGAGGGAGCGGCCATCCCGGTGTACGACCGGTTGCAGCGCATCCACCTGCCGAAAACAACCAAGGCTATGGGATACAGCGACATTCTGCCGAAATACGTTAACGCTACCGGCGGGGGCACGGTCCACGGCGAGTTGACGCAAGCCGACATCTCAAAGGCTTACACGCAAGCGATTGGGGACGCGCGCAATCAATATACGCTCGGCTACACCAGCAAATGGGGCGTGGGCGGCTACCGCGAGATCGAAGTACAGGTGCGGCGCAAGGGTCTGAAGGTCTACGCAAAGCGCGGATACTATCCCCTGCCGACGCCGCGATGATTCGGTTCTAGTTTCTGGTTGTCCGCCGGGATTCTGCCCAATAGCAGAAGACTGCCCAGAGCAGCGGGGCGTTGGCAACTGGGTACCGGCAACTGAATCAGTAACCTGGGTAACCTGCGCCCATGCCTTCCGGTGTGGTATAAAAACCAGCAGTAACCGATACAAGTGTAGAAGTGGATTCAGCGAGAGGCTCGCGCCTTGAGGAGCGGTTCGCGAGAGCCTTTTTCGCCGGCGTTTCGAGGAAGCCTTTTGAGTTTCATCAACTTCGCAGCACGCGAGATCAACTGCAAGATCGTCTACTATGGCGCCGGACTAGGCGGCAAGACGACGAATTTGCAGGTCATCTTCCAAAAAACGGCCGAACAGCAGAAGGGCAAGATGATCTCGCTGGCCACGGAGACGGATCGAACCCTGTTCTTCGACTTCCTGCCGCTCGATTTGGGCACGGTGCGCGGATTCAAGACGCGCATTCACCTCTACACCGTTCCAGGCCAGGTATTTTATGACGCCAGCCGCAAGCTGATTCTGCGCGGCGTCGATGGCGTGGTGTTCGTAGCCGATTCCCAGGAAGAACGCATGGACGCCAACGTCGAAGCGCTCGAGAACCTGATGACCAACCTGAAAGAGCACGGCTACGACTTCAATAAGATTCCCTACGTGCTGCAACTGAACAAACGCGATCTGCCGAATATTCTGCCCGTGGATGCCCTGTCGAAAGAGTTGCGGAAGAAAAATGAGCCGGTGCAGGAAGCGGTGGCCTTTCAAGGCGTAGGCGTGTTCGAGACGCTTAAAGAAATCGCACGGCAAGTGCTCACGGAGTTGAAGCAGGGCGGGTAAGCAGCTCTCGGCTCTCAGTCCTCAGTCCTCAGCTCTCGTAGCTCTCAGTAAAACCCCAACAATCCTGTGGAGACGCGGCTTCGCATCATAAGCCCTCTTCCCAGAGCCTCCTTCGTGGCGCCGAAACACAACCAACCTCTGCACTGTCATCGCCAAATGACGCTTTCCGGTTTATTTCTCCGCGTTTCTGGACTCGATAAGACTGAAAAGTACATCCATGTATGAGTTAGCGGCGGGCTGTCTTCAGACTGATCGGGTCAGACCATCGGCGGTCCCGACTTTACGGAGCCTTGAGATCGCGAGCAGAACGATAACCAGTGAAGCCGCAAACACACAACCGGCAATGAGGAAAGGACGATCCAGACCCGTTTCGGAGAGCGGTCGTGCGGTGAAGTCGCCAGCAATGCCGCTCCACCAGTAGGCGAACAGCCCAACGTCCATCAAGAAGTGACCGATGATGCACGGAATGAGCGATCCAGCGGACCATGCGATCAGGCCCAGCAACACGCCTGCGCCAAAAACGATGGGCACCATTCCCAGCAAGGCCCAGGCGAAAATCGCGAGTGGCGCGCCGTAGCGCTGTTCGATCGGCTGCTGCATGAATCCGCGAAAACCGGTTTCTTCGCAAATTCCAGCCGATGCCGCCGAGACCATCACCGCAACCCACTTTAAAGACTGCGAGGGAATGAAAGAAAGATCGTAACCGTGCCGGAACGCCGCCGCCGGAAAAGCCATAAACCGGAACAGCAAAACAATCGAGGCATGAACTGTCGCGGCAAAGAAGAACGCTGCGATCAGACCCGATAACCACTGCCTGGAGGTCAGCCTGCCGCGGCGGAACGCATTGGCGCGGGCGGTTTGCGCTGCACGCGGCGGGCCTCCGCCGCTTGCCCACCATAGAAAAAGCACGAGGAATAGCGCCTCAAGGACCGCAGCCAGGGGTACGCCGAGGTTCCGGAGCAATAGCGGCCAGACGTTGGCGGCAGGGGCAAAAATAAGAATGCCTGTGATGATGGCCCGCACCGCAATCGGCAGTCTCGTCCAAAGGCTGGGGGCACGCTCCGGCATTGTCATCTAACTGTCTCGGAAGATCTGCAGAGAATCCTACACCTTTCTGCAGGTCATATTGTCTGCGGCGTTCCCAAGAGTTCATGAGACGGAGTAAATCCGGATGAGTGGCGCCGCAGGGACGCCCTTCGGCACTCGCCAGCAATTATCGAGCGCGTTCGCCGCCACCTAACATCACCCTCTACTTCTCGACCTCAGCAACGAAAACTCCAAAAGGCTCGAGATTAACTTGACTGCCCGTTGCGGTCGATTCAGGTGTTGCCACAAGCGTCTTCAGATTAGCCGAAGCAAACCCCTGGCTGGAAAGGTCAAAACTCGCGGAGTGCGGCGATGCCGACATGTTCAGCGCCACCAGCACGGCTTTCCCCTTGTAGCTGCGCAGATACGACATTACGTTGGCATCGTTTTCGTTCAATGCCGTGTAGCTGCCTTCCAGCAGCGCTTCATTCGTATGACGCAGCGCCAGCACTTTTTTGTACATACTCAGAACTGAATTCGGATCCTTCGATTCGGTCGCCACATTGTGAGTCGCGTAGCTGGGGGGCACGGGAAGCCACGGAGTCCCCTTGGTGAATCCCGCGTTTGGTTCGGTGCTCCATTGCATGGGAGTGCGTTCACCATCGCGTCCAATTTCCCGTGGCCAGCCGGTGCGGCCAATCGGATCCTTCACGTCCTCCTTTCGCTTGGGATCGTTATTCTCCATTCCGATCTCTTCGCCGTAATACATGATCGGCGTCCCGCGCAAGGTTAGGTAAAAAGCGCCCATCATCTTCGCGATGGCGTCATTGTCTTTCCCGTCCCCGTATCGGTTATACGACCTGACAATGTCGTGATTACTGACGACGTAGACAGGCCATCCTCCGGAACCGTCAACCGCTGCGATCTGTCGGCGGAACTCTGGCGGCGAAAGCTTGTTCACCGTTGTAAACATGAAATCCATCGGCATTTGCAGTTCGCGCGCGTGCCCGCCGTAGTATTGCTTCAATTCGGAGATGTCTTTGGTCCAGGTTTCGCCGATCAGCACCGCGTTCGATTCGTCGGCCACTTTCCGCAGCTTCTGCAAGGCTTCATGTACTTCCGGAAACTTGGAGTTATATTTGTTCTCTTCGTTCGGATCGCCCTGTTTTGTGAATCCAGGTTCGATTGGATTGTCGCGCAGATTCGGGTCTTCAAACAGCGTATCCACCGCGTCCAAGCGGAAACCCGCAACCCCGCGCTTGTACCACCACCGCGTCGTATCCAGCATCGCCTTCTCCACTGCCGGATTGCGCCAGTTCAGATCGGGCTGCGCCGCGTAAAAGATATGGTAGTAGTATTGGCCAGTCGTCGGGTCAAACTTCCACGCCGGACCGCCAAATATCGAGATCCAATTGTTCGGAGGCTGGTTCGGTCCCTTGCCGTCGCGCCAGATATACCAATCGCGATGGGCAGAAGTGCGCGAAGATTTCGAATCCAGAAACCACGGATGCTGGTCGGACGTATGGTTCACGACAAAATCAAGAATGATTTTGACATGCTCCTTCTTTCCCTTGGCTACCATCCGATCGAAGTCCGCCAAAGTGCCATAAACCGGATCGATGTTTTCGTAATCGGAGACATCGTAGCCGAAGTCCACCTGCGGCGACGGAAAGCAAGGAGTGATCCAGATAGCGTCGACACCCAGGTCGTGCAGATAGTTCATCTTCGACGTGATCCCCTTCAAATCTCCGTAGCCGTCGTTATTGCTGTCCGCATAGCTGCGCGGATAGATTTCATAGAACACAGCATGCTGCCACCACTGATGGCCTTCTGCGTCAACCGGGTTTGTCTGTGCGAAAGCAAGGTTGGAGCAGGCGAGAGCGAAAATCAGCAAGAAAATCAGAACCAACCGCTTTGGCATTTTTCTCTCCATAGCCACAAAGCCCTGGTGTTTTAGTGTACCCGCAACACCAGAAAATATTCGTGTAGAGATGGGGCTTGCCCTGGCTCGGATGGTCGAGAGACTTTCCCCCAGCGAGAGTCTGTCACCGCCTCCTCCAGCTACTGCGAGTCCGCAAAATCGATAATCAGATCCTGCTGTATATACGAACCGGCATTCGCATCAGGGAAGTCAACCGTCAAATCCGCCTGCTCCCGAGTCCCCTCATCGAGCTTCCCGCCGCGCACCGAAGCGATCTGCGACGGATTCCAAACCGCCAGATCGTAACGCCTTCCCGCAAAACCTGATAGTGCGACTGTCAACTGCGTGTGCTTCGCATTCCACAGCTCCGAGAGAACGCGCAGCCCCTCGCTCGAACCGCCGAGCCGCGGGAGTTCGTTTGAAAATCCAAGTCCGAAGTCATTCTTCAGATGAATACTTACGGTGCCGCCGCCTTCCACCACCGGAAAGCGCACGGTCACGTGTTGATCGCTGGTCGTCGCGCTCACATGGAATGTCAGCGGGCGCCCGTTAAGATCGACTGAAGTCACCGTGCTTCGGATGCTGAGCATAGGCGACAACTCCAGCAAACAGTCTCCGGAGCCAGTGCGCTTGACCTCAACGCTAATGGTTCCCGGCGTCTTTCGATAGCTGATAGAAACAGCCACAGTCCCCACTCGCAAATCATCCACAGAAAACGATCTCCAATCGGCCGGCACGTGTGGAGCAAACGTGAGTGTGTGCTTCGTTGCGTCGGTCTCAATCCCGAACAGACCGCGAAGCATAGGACTGACCACCATAGCCGCCGACCAGATCTGATGCGGCGAGTTGGTCGACAGCGGTTGGTAGTAATCGCCCGAAAGCACTTCGGCGACGTGGCCCAACGATCCATCGAGCGCCAGCAAGGCGTTGGCTCGCAGATTTGCATACGCCGGAAACGCCTGATGGTAGCGGTATTCCCCGACCGAAGCCCAGCCCGTGAAGAGCGGCCAAACCGAGCCGAAGTGATATCCGCTGCCGTTGTAGAGGCGCGATTGGTTCGAAATGATGCGCATGCCCCAATCGGTCTCGTGGCCGGGCTCCGCCAATAAGTGAAGGGTCGCTTCGCTTTTGTCCTCGTCCGTCAGGCCAAACCACATCGGCACGGTCGTCAGGACTGAGAGTTCATCGACGCGCCGGTTCTGCTGGTCAAGCGCGAACGCGAAGCCCTTCTTTTCGGGAGACCAGAAAGTTTGATTGAAGACCGGTTTCTGCCGCTCAAACGCCGACTGAAGTTCCCGGCTGATATCTGCCTTCCCGGTCAGTGCCGCAAGATTGGCGAGTGCGCGCAAAGCTTCAAGCCCAAGCCCGCTTTGGTAGAACTCAGTCTTCACCGGAAGAAGCGGCCCGCCCTCCACCCACCCGTGCCCAAATCCAAAGTTCTGCGGAAAGTTCTGCGCGTCGTAGGTGGACCGTAGAAATTCGTAAGCCTTCCACAGACTGTCCCATTTCTGCCGCGCAAACTCGACATCGCCGCTGCGCACCACGTAATCGTTGGCCGCGATAATGTAGAGCGGCGTGGCGTCGGCAGAGGCGTAGCCGTAAGGAAAATCCTTGAACCACGAGACAAAGCTGGCGGTCTGGGAGATTTCGTGGGGAATCTTGCCGTCCGGCCGCTGAAACTTCCCGATGAACTCGAGCGTTGTGCGCGTGGTTGCAAAATCGCCCGCCGAATTTAGCGCGAACGAAGTCCAGAACGAATCTCGTCCAAAGAACCACGCGAAGCCCGGACGCTGGCCAGTTCCGGAAGTTCGATAACCCGCAACCAGTCCGGTGCCCAGGAAAGGATTAGTGACCAACCCCTGGATCACGCTAATGCGCGACCAGTCGTATGCCTGCTGGAGTTGAGCATCGGGCAGCGTGAGATTTACAGTGCGCTTCAGATAATCCGAATAGTACTCCGCAGATTCACGAAGCAGTTCACGGTAAGATGCGGCGAGGTGCTGATAAGTCGACTGCGCTTCACTACGCCCGTGCATCGAGGCCGCAATCACAATGATTTTTCTGGCCATTCCCTTGTCGATCACGCCCAGACGCAGCGAATTGCGTTCGGATGAGGAAAAATTCGTCTGGTAGGCAAGGCTGTGGTCCGAAGCCGAAGGCGAACCGACCAGTGCGAACACCTTCTTCTGCTCTTCGCCGAAGACGACCGCGTGTTGTGAGTCATCCCAGTCGAGAAACGTTCCGCCCAAACCAGCCGGCCATTCCAACTGGAAGTCGCCCACAAAACTTGCTTCGACTTCTAATGGCTCTCCGGTTTCGAGCTCGAAGGAAATGATCGCACCCGGCTCGTGCACCGGCACGAAGAACGTTTCGCGCACCGAAAAATCGTCGCCCGTGTAAACAAGCGTCGCAGATTCAGGGTGAACAACAAGCGTCCGAGCCAAACTCTCCGCCGGCAGAGCGCGCCCGCCCACGTGAAACGTTACTCGGAAGTCACGGAAAATCTTGAGCGGATACACCCACGCTTCCATCTCTCCGCTCTCATTGCCGAACAGGCCTGCGCGCGTTCCGACAATTGGCAGGAACTCCCACGAGCGCACGGGGCGGGAGAGCTCCAATTCAGGACCAGGCCGATCAGCAGCCGCCGCAAGCGCGGCGAGAAACAGAAAACAAGCCACCCGCGCTCCTCGTCCGGTGATCGGCAAAAAAGGCGCTAGCCGGGTCAAGAAGTAACCAAGCTTCGCACCTTGGAAGAAACTCTGTTTCGAATCAGGGTATCCCTCTAGCGATACCGCAAATCCCGCGAAATCGATTGCCGCGATCGGGACTGGGCGACGGCTCAGCGTCAACACTCGACCTTTCCCGCCGTCTCCTGCAGTCTTCATCTCGAAATGAACCGATGCAGCGGCGCGCCAAGGCTTGTCCAATACCGCTGGCTTGCAAAGTCTTGGCGCACCCAATATAAGGATTCAGGGGCGAATTCTAGCACGGCCTCCATCGCCAGGTAACACCTCTTGTCTTCCTCACGCCGCGAAGTCCTGAAGTCACTCTGTCGAACAGCTTTAGTCTTCTCGCTCGAGACCGTGCTCGGACTGGCGCGTCCCTTGTGGTCGCAATCCGCGCCACCAGCAAAGCCTCCGGTCGAACCGCTGCAGCCGGGAACACCCCTGGGAGTAAGCTTCCTCAACGTCGGACGCGAATCCGGTCTCAACGCCAGGACGATCTTCGGCGGCGAGCACAAAAACAAATATCTACTGGAAACCACGGGCTGTGGAGTGGCATTTTACGATTACGACAACGACGGCTGGCTCGACATCTTTCTCGTCAACGGCACTCGTCTTGAAGCGTTTTCCGCCGGAGAAGAGCCCACTTCCCACTTATTCAAAAATAATCGCGACGGCACTTTCAGCGACGTGACCCTGAAGGCTGGCGTAGCGCACTCCGGCTGGGGACAAGCCGTCTGCGTCGGCGATTACGATAACGACGGCTATGACGATCTGTTCGTGACCTACTTCGGCAAGAACTTGCTGTATCACAACAACGGCGACGGCACCTTCACCGAGGTCGGCGCCAAGGTGGGAGTGGCCGGCAACGGCAAGCGGTGGAACACGGGCTGTGCATTCGTAGACTACGACCGCGACGGCCACCTCGATCTCTTCGTCGCGAATTACATCGAGATGGATCTCGCCACTGCGCCCGTCCCGGAATCCGGTCCCTGCCTCTATAAAGGAGTGATGGTGGCGTGCGGCCCGCCCGGACTCACCGGTGGCAAAAACATTCTCTATCACAACAACGGCGATGGCACCTTTACTGACGTTTCCGAGAGCTCTGGCATTCTCGCCGCCAATGGTACCTACGGTCTTGGCGTGCTCACGGCTGATCTCGACAACGATGGCTGGCCTGACATTTATGTAGCCAACGACTCCACCGCCAGCGCTCTCTACCAGAACAAGAAAAATGGCAAGTTCGTCGACATCGCGCTCGAAGCCGGATGCGCCCTGAGCCCCGACGGCAAGCCGCAGGCCGGCATGGGCATCTCCGCCGGCGACTATGATCTCGACGGCAACCTCGATCTCTTGAAGACAAACTTCGCCGGCGACACTCCGTCGCTCTATCACAATCTCGGCGGCGACAGTTTCGAGGACGCCACCTTCACCGCTGGACTCGGCCTCTACACCAAATATCTAGGTTGGGGCTGTGGTTTTTTCGATTTCGATAACGATGGTTGGCCAGACATCCTGATCTGCAATGGCCATGTCTATCCCGAGGTCGAACAATTGAAAACCGAAGCCGGATACCCGCAGCGCAAACTCCTCTATCGAAACCTCCGCAACAGCCGGTTTGAAGACGCGTCAATGAAAGCTGGGCCTGGCATCTCCGATCCCGTCGCCGCGCGCGGCTGCGCTTTCGGCGATTTCGATAACGACGGAGATATCGACGTGGTCGTTAACACGATCAACGATTATCCCCAGCTTTTGCGATGTGATTCGCAGACAGGCAACAACTGGATCAAAATTCGAACGATTGGCACGAAATCCAACCGCAGCGGTATTGGCGCCCGCCTGAAGTGCGTAACGCACGTTCCCGGCGAGTCCAAACCTCACCAGCAGATCGACGAAGTCCGCAGCGGCGGCGGATACTTTTCACAAAGCGACCTGCGCGTTCACTTCGGCCTGGGGAAAGCCCAGAAAATAGAGTTACTTGAAATTCGCTGGCCGAGCGGCCAAGTGGAAACGCTGAAAGACATCAGGCCCAACCAGGTTTTATATTTGAAAGAAGGCGAAGGCATAGTTCGGACGATGCAGTTTCCGCCGCCCCCACCCAGAAAATAGCGCCTTTCCGAGTGCGGGAATGGCGATTGGCTGCCGCGAGTTATCTCTTTGTTCCCAGGTGACGGTAGCCGGGATGCACGCCAGGGGTAAGCCCTTGCTCCTCGGCGATGCGCCGGCACAAGTCTCTCAGCTGTATCCTTTCTTCTTTGCTGAGGGCGGCGCAAAGGCTCTCCTCGTGCTCTGCGGCAATCCGGGAAAGTTGACCCAACACCTGGCGTCCCTGCGCTGTGAGGTGCAGTTCGTAATTGCGGCGATCCTCCGTGCTACGGCGCCGCTCGATGATGCCTTTGGTTTCGAGTTCATCGACCAGCAGCACCATGCGGCTGGGCATTACCCCAAGATGTTCCGCCAGCGCTTGCTGGCTGATGCCGGGATCGGAGGCAATCTTTCGCAGCAGCCCCGCATCGGGAGCTGTCAACCCAATCTCCGCCACGCGTTCGGCAAAACGACGCCCCCCGTGAGCGCCGACCTGGGTTAAGAGGAAGGCGGCGCCACTCGGGCGATGGTCACCGAGAATTTTCTTTGTGCGCACTCGGGCAATAATATCACTTGACAATGATTCATAACATGAATCATTCTGTAAATGAAGCAAGTGCTTTGCGAGGAGATTATCGCGCCCAAGGCAGTGTCTCTGATTCCGCTTGTCAGATTTCCCGCGTTTATCGGGCTGATCGCTATCGGATCCCTGCTGCCGAAAGTGCAGAGTCGTCCTCGTGTGTGGCCGAGGTGAAAGCATGAAACCTGCTGCCGGATCAATCATGATTGCAAACGCGGCGCTGTTCTTTTTCGGTGCTATCCAACATACCGGCCTCGCCGTTGGCTCTTTCCGCGAACCGCGCATCATTCCCGCTGCGATTGTGGAGACACTCTGCGGGTTGTCGTTGTTGTGGGGTTCGATAGCGCTTTTTCGCGACACGCGAACGCAACGGCGAACGGCGCTGATCGCCAACTTCGTGGCCTTAGGTGGTGTGTTGTTAGGCATCGTCGCGCTGGCGGTCGGTGCGGGTCCGCGGACAGCCAGCAACGATTTCTACCATCGCGTCATGCTGCTGCTGATCGCCGCCAGTCTACTCATCCTGTTCGTCGGGAGACCACGACTCAAGCAGGAATAAAATCTAAAGATCCGCTGCTGATCTCATCGCCCGTCTGGCATGCTTTTGTCTAGGAAGTCTTTTTTCGTTCTGCCGCAACTGCCACGCCCGATCCTTCCTTCAACGTGTGAATAGAATCCACGGCCAACTTTTCAAATCTTTCCATCAACCCACTCGGCCAGCGAATCTGAACGGAATCCACCTTTGTAGCTGAACCCAGCCCGAAGTGAACGCGCATGTCGCTATTCGAGTCGTAACTCGATCCGCTGCGCACTTCATCCACGAGAGTCCGCGTCCCAACCTTTACCGAAATCCGCGCCCCGATCCCGTTGCGATTCGATTTCGTTCCCACCGTGCGAAAAGAAATCCAGTGGTTGGACGAGCGCACCTGGTTTACCAGCAGACTGGGCGGCGCATTCATGTTGCTGATCACCGCCGACATCTTGCCGTCATTCCACAAATCTCCCACAGCCAACCCACGCGACGAAGCGTGCGTGGTGATCCCCGGCCCCGCATCAGCCGAGATATCCGCAAACGTGCCGTTGCCAAGATTGTGATACAGGATGCGCGGTTCTTCGTAGTCGCTGCCCAGATGCTGCTTATCTACCTCGGGATAGACGTGGCCATTCACCAGCAGCAAGTCTGGCCATCCATCGTTGTCGAAGTCGAAAAACATCGTGCCCCATCCCAGGTACTTCGTGTAGAGGCCCAGGCCGGCCGCCGTAGTCACATCGTCAAACGTTCCATCGCCATTGTTGCGATAGAGAGTCGAAGTGTCATCGGAAAAGTTGGTCTTGAAAATGTCGAGGCGCCCGTCGCCGTTATAATCCCCGATCGTAGTTCCCATACCGGCCTGCTCGCGCCCATCTTCATTGAAGGCCGCGCCCGCAGTGACGGCGACATCGGTAAAAGTGCCGTCCCTGTTGTTGCGATAGAGAATGCTTGGAGTGCTGTCGCAAGCGATATAAATATCGGGCCAGCCATCGTCGTTAAAGTCGAAGGTCGAAACGCTGAACGCGTAGTGCCCCTCAGTCTGATCGATATGGGCTTTTTTGGTGACGTCCTCGAACGTTCCGTCGCCGCGGTTGCGGTAGAGAATATTCTTCGCCCCCGGAAGTCCGCGCGGCCCGCACATCACCGGCACTCCCTTCCAGATGCACGAGGGCCGATCTCCCGGCGCGGGCGCGGTAGATAGATCGAAGTCGACATAGTTCGCCACCATCAGATCGAGATGGCCGTCGCGATCGTAATCGACCCACGCGCATCCCGTGCCCCAAGCCTTGCCCGTACCTGCGACGCCGGCTTTTCCCGCGACCTCTTTGAATACGCCATGCTCGTTGTGATAGAGGCGGTTCTTCCCGTAGTAAGTGACGTAGAGATCTTCCCAGCCATCGTTGTCGTAATCGCCGACGCAAACACCTTGCCCCCACCCCGTCCCGCCGAGCCCCGCCTGCACTGTGACGTCGGTAAATGTCCCATCATGATTATTGTGATAAAGATGGTTGGTCGGAGCTTCTCCGTGAGGGAAGCCATCGAGCCGCGTGCCGTTAACGATGAAAATGTCGGGCCAGCCGTCGTTGTCGTAATCGAAGATGGCGATCCCGGTCCCCGTAGTTTCAATGATGTATTTCTTCGTGTCCACGCCGCCAAACACGTTCATCATCGTCAGCCCCGCCTTTTGGGCAACGTCCGTAAAATAGGCGGCGGACTTCGCGGGAGCGGACACTCCCCCCTGAAAAGACGCGGATCCGCACAACCACAACAGGACCAGCAAAGCCGCCCACGAAAAACACTTGTAGTGAAAACGAAAATACCGCGCCAAACGTCTTACCCCACCTGCATGGTATGGCTCACGAAGAGAGGGGTCAAGACATCGGAGACGTAGTAAGATTTGTGCAAGCGGTCTCCGTTGCGGACTTTGCGGGCACTCGTTGGTTCTTCTAATTTCCGAAAAATGCGCTTCCGGCAGGCGTCGCTCTTTCTCGTGATCTTCGCAATGCCCGTGACGTTAAACAGTCCCGCCGCGGCGCAGAAACCACCTGACAAATCGGCCGTCAACAACATCTATAAGCAAGGCATCCAAGCTCTGCAACGCGGCGATTTCGATGCGGCACGCAGCGACTTCGAAAACGTAATACGGCTCGCGCCGAGCGCTCCCGAGGGACACAACTCTCTAGGCTGGGTGCTGATGTCCAGCGGCAAGATCGATGAAGCGATTCAGCAATTCCGCACCGCACTCAAGCTGAACGCAGACTTCGTCGACGCGCACGTCAATCTGGCCAACGCGCTGTTGGCGAAGAAAGACAATGCCGCGATCGCTGAATCGGTCGTCAGTGAGGCGATCGAGGAAGCGCGCATCGCCGTCAAACTCGCGCCCAGCACAGCCGAAGCCCACCGCACCCTTGGCCGCGCCCTGAGTTTCCATCATGAACTGGAAGCCGCCATAGCCGAATTGCGCACAGCCACTCACCTTGATCCTAAACGCTCCGATCTGCACGATGAACTCGGCGTCCTGCTAGCCCAGAACGCGCAACTCGATGCAGCCAGCACCGAATTTGCCGAAGCGCTCCGACTCCAGCCGCAATCGGCATCCGCGAAGCTTCATCTTGGATTGCTGCGCTGGAAGCAGCACGCGCTCGATGGCGCCGAGCAATTGCTAAAAAGCGCTGTCGAGCTCGCCCCGGAAAATGCCCAAGCGCATTTCTATCTCGCCGACGTCTGTGCAGAGAAGGGCGATCGCGACGGCGCGATTCAAGAGTGGATGGCCGCCGTCAAACTTCGCCCCGACTTCTCCGAAGCCCAAACCAAGCTCGGTCTCGCGCTGCAAAGAAAAGGAGATGCCGTAGGAGCCATCTCCGCCTTTGACCAAGTCACAAAAACTGAGCCAGATAATGCCGATGCGCACAACAATTTAGGCCTGGCGTTGATTCAATCCGGCGACGCTTCCAGCCGCCGTCCCCGAATTCGAAGCCGCCCTGCGCCTCAAGCCCGAAGACAGCGATTATCGCGGCAACCTCGGCATCGCCTATCTGCAGCGCGCCGACTTCGAATCCGCCATCCGCGAATTACGAGCCGCGCTTCAAAGCGCTCCCAACGATGTGACGCTCCATTACAACCTAGGTCTGGCTTTGAAGCTTAAGGACGACCTCTCCGCGGCTATTGTCGAGTTACAAAAGGCCGCCCAGCTTGATCCTAAGCAGGCCGACGTTCATTACACGCTGGGAGTCATCTTCTGGCAGCAAGGAGACTTTGCCCACGCCGCCGATGAACTGCAAGCCGCCATCAAGGCTCGCCCCGACTATGCCGAAGCTCACTACACGCTAGGAACCGTTCTGAAACAACAAGGAAAGTTGCCGGAAGCTGCCGAAGCTTTGCGCGAGGCCATCCGACTGCAGCCCGATTTTGCCGGTGCCCACACCACTCTCGCCGCCGTGCTGCGGCAACTCGGCGACACGGAAGGGGCTGCGAGCGAAAGCAAGTCCGGCGCTGAGATCGCCAAAGAAGCGAACGCACTGCAAGCAGCAACCTTCTCGACTAACTCCGGACGCCGGTTGCTAAATACCGGCGACCTCGACGGGGCAATCTCCCAGTTCCGATCCGCGATCCAACAGGTTCCCACCTATGCGCCAGCTCACTTCTACCTCGGCCAAGCTTTGGTGAGTAAGGGATTGACCAAGGAAGCAGGTTATGAATTTCAGAAGGCAACCGATTTAGAACCTAGCTTTAGAATCCAAAAACCCTAGGCACCGGTTTTCTTCGATCTCACGGCGCGGGAATACCTCCGAAAAAACATATGGAAGTGGGGGTCCACCTACCAAGTTTCATATTAACGCTACATTGCACTTTAATCTTGACATCGCCGCTTCCATTCATTAACTTCTCGGGTCATCAGTTACTAATGGTTTTATATGAGGGGCCACGAAGCCTCCTTAGCAAAGGTGAAGCGGTTCGGCCCCCGTAGCGCCGGAGAAACCTTGTTAAGTTTGACGTCAACAGTTGCGATCAGCCCGGGTCTCTCGGACTCTGCGCTCCTCCTCGACGGTCGAACTCCAGAACATCTCCCCAACAAAAAAGGCATCTCCGGGCGACGTATCCGGCACGAGCCAATGAAACACGCGAGGCGATAAAAATGACGAAGCAGGTTACCACCGCCGTCGTAGTTAGCCTATGTATCTGTCTGGCGACATTCACTCTCCCAAGGGCTCAAGCGCAGGCGGTCTATGGCAGCATCCTGGGCACCGTCACTGATCCGCAGGGAGCAGCCGTCCCGAATGCCAAGGTAACCGTTATCGATGAAAGCAAAGGTACGTCGGACACCGCGACAACGAATGAAAGTGGGAATTATTCCGTCACCCACTTAATTCCGGACACCTACACCGTTCGTGTCGAATCGCAAGGTTTCAAGACCAGCGAGCAGAAAGACATCATCGTCCAAGCCGATGCCGCCGCGCGTGTCGATATGCAATTCGAGGTGGGGGGCGCGAGCGAGACCGTGGAGGTCACCGCCGAAACTCCCGAACTGAAGACTGATCGCGCCGATGTGTCGACGACGTTCAATGAAAGGTACGTCGAGGATCTCCCGATCCTCAATCGCAACTTCACCACCCTGCAGTTGTTGTCCCCCGGTTCACAGAAGCTGCTGGGGTGGAGCCACGCTGCGACAGAAAATCCCCAGGGCAGCCAGCAGATCTTCACTCAGGGCCAGCACTTCAGCGGCACCGCGTTCGCACTCGATGGAACCGATAACCAGGATCCCATCCTCGGCATTATCGTTATCAATCCGAACCTGGATGCGATCACAGAAGCCAAAGTCGCGTTACAAAACTACGACGCGGAATTCGGCAAGGCCGTTTCGAGCGTGGTGACCGCCCAGACAAAATCGGGAAGCAACCAGATTCACGGCAGCGGTTTCTTTTTCCGCCGTTCTGACGCGGAAGAGGCGCGCAACCCATTCACGCAAAGCCCGGATCAGGCCAGCCCTGTCAGTGGCCGCGATCTCCCGGCATCCCGTTATGTGCAGTTTGGCGGCACCGTTGGCGGCGCGATCATCAAAGACAAACTGTTCTATTTTGGCGATTACCAGGGCACCCGGCAGACCAACGGCGTCAGCGGTCAATTCACCATGCCGACGGCTCTGGTTCGCAGCACGTGCAACCCGGCTACTAACACCACAGGGTACTGTGATCTCAGCGACTACCTCACCGTTGTCGCGGGCGGCGGCCAGATCTACGATCCAAATACCGGAGCTGCAGACGGGAGCGGTCGAGCCATGTTTGGCCCGCAGCCTGGATGCGCCGGCAATTGCATTCCGATCGGTAGAATTTCACCTGCCGCAGCGAACATTCTCGCCGCCCTGCCTGCCCCGCAGAATACCAACGTACTCAATAACTTTGCCGGTTCCGGTTCGGGTCCATACAATCAGGATAGCTTTGATGTTCGCATTGATTACACTGCCAGGCCGACGGTGAACGTTTTCGGCCGCTTTAGCCGGGCGCACTACTCGCTTTCGGGTGCGGGAGTGTTTGGGGCGTTGGGAGGCCCCGGGCGATGGCTTGTTGGGTTTATCGGGCAGTTCTGACGTCCACAACTACAGCCTGGCAACTGGCTTTACCAAGACGTTCAGCGCCACGTTGTTGACTGATTTCCGCTTCGGTTATTTCAAGTACAATCCACAGACCATGAAGCCCGACGGCGGCGATCCCATGACGACCTTCGGAATCCCTGGCGCCAATACCAGCGACCCAAAGACCGCTGGATTGGGCTACTTCGCGCTTGGCCCAGATCAGATCAGTGGCAATGGCGGTGCTAACACCAACGGTGGCCAGGGACAGGCAGTATCTAGCTTTGGTGATGGATTGGGCGTCGGTCGCTGCAATTGCCCGCTTACCGAAAGCGAACAGCAGTTTCAGTTTGTCAACAACTGGACGAAGATTCGGGGCAACCACATATTCAAGTTTGGCGGCGACATTCGCTACGCCATGAACCTGCGGCTTCCCAGCGACAATAACCGTACCGGTGAATATAACTTCAGTCCGGAAGCCACGTCACTGGCGGGAAATGGCGGCTTGGATATAGCCACCTTCCTGTTGGGCGATGTTACCGAGTTCCAGCGCTATATAAACGACCCAGCCGCGGGATCGGCGCCCGCGGAACGTCAGAAGCGGTGGTTTTTCTACGGGCAGGACACGTGGAGAGCAACAACTAAATTGACGATTAACTATGGGCTGCGGTGGGAAATCTACTTCCCCGAAACCGTAAATGGCAAGGGCGCCGGCGGTTTCGCCAATATCGTCGACTTGGGGGGAACTGGTGCGATACGGGTAGCCGGCTATGGCGGAATTGGGACAAACGGCAATATCGACAACAACTTTAAAGCCTTTGCGCCCCGCTTTGGCGTCGCGTACCAGATCGAGCCTAAGACGGTGCTGCGCGCCGGCTACGGCCGCAGTTATGACATCGGCGTCTTCGGTTCGAACTTCGGACACACGGTAACTCAGAACTTGCCGGTGCTGCTGAAGCAGAATATCTACGCCAATAGTGTCAACACCGCTTTATCGCAAGACCGTGATCCCATCCCGGGCTTCACGCTGGATGATGGGCCAACCGGACCTGCGCCAATTTCGCCAGATTTCGGAACGGGAGATATTAACGCGCAGGGCCTGATCCCCTTTACAGCCCTGGGCGGAGCGGTCTCCGGCATACACATCCGTCCCATCAGGCAGACGTTGCCGGCGGTGGACGCATGGAACGCCACGGTGCAGCACCAGATCACCAACACGATCGCACTGGAGGTCTCCTATGTTGGCAGCAAGGGTACGCATGGGTTCGCCAGTGGCGACGGGCCGAACTATGACATCAACCCGGTCGGCTTGAATAATTTCGGAGCAATCAACCCCCTAACAAGTACTCCCGGAAACCCTGTGCTCTTTACACAGAGCGAACGCAGGCCGCTTTGCGGAGCGGAAATCACTACGCCTGGCCCGACTCTAGGGGATTGCTCTCGACTTCCCTACGACCTCGGTAATTACTACGGCAACGACGCCGCCAGCAACTATAACGCGTTTGAGGTGAAGGTTGAGAAACGGTTCGCACGCGGGCTGCAGTTTATTTCTCACTACACCTTCTCGCACGCCGACGGCTATACCAGCGGCGACAGCAACTATTACGCGATCGACCATAAGTATGCCTATGGGCCGGTCGATTTCAACCGCGACCAGGTCTTCTTAATCAACACCGTCTATGAGCTTCCATTCGGCAAAGGCAAGCCCTACATGGCGGATAATGGCCGTGCTGTGGACTACATCGTGGGGGGATGGCAGCTGAGTAACACCACCAACTGGAGCAGCGGTTTGCCCTGGACACCCAGTTTCGGCGAGTGCGGCAGTGAAGAAGATGTGGGCGTCTGCCGTCCCAGTAAAGGTCTGACTGGATCGTTTCATACAGGTGTGTCGGGAGGTATTGACACGTCTGCTCACAACCTCACGTACTTCACTCCCGTTCCCATCATCACAACCACCCCGGGACCTTTCGCCGATCCCGGCTATGGGCAACTGGGCAACATCGGAATAAATTCACAGGAGGGGCCAAGAGGGTTCTATTCCGACCTTTCTTTGGTGAAGAAGTTCCAGGTCAACGAGAGGTTCAGTGCGCAATTCCGCGTGGACGCCTTCAACGTCTTCAATCATGCCGTCTACGCCTTCAGCGCGAACAACGGTGCCCAAACCTGTATCGATTGCTCCGGTGGCAACAACGGGAAAATTACCAACATCGAAGATGGCACTAATATGCGCCAGCTTCAGTTCGCGTTGCGGTTCGATTTCTAGAATCTGTCAAATCGCTTTCCAGAGGGAGTCTCCCGAGACTCCTTCTTTTTTGTGCTCTAATAGTCTACGAATTCTTAACGGTGATGCTTTGAGGTTTGTGTTTAAATCCTTATATACATCGCTTCTGGCAGCGACGATATGTCTTGCGCAGGGTGCGCGGGATCAGAAGCCACTTACAGCCGATTCAACCCCGGCCTCATCTTCAGAGTTCGGCTCGGCTGAAATCCTGCTCCATCAGGGCAAATACGACGAAGCCATCGCGGAACTACAGGCTCTAGCCGCAAAAAGTCCCGCGCCAAAAAACATCGCAAAAGAACTGGGCGCCGCTTACTACCAGAAAGGCGATTACATGAAGGCGGCCGAGTATCTAAAGGCCGCTCAATCCGAAGACCCCAAAGACAATGAATCCATCCAGTTGCTCGGCCTTTCGTATTACCTCGCCGGCCGTCCAGCCGAAGCCATCCCCTATCTTGAGAAAGTCCAGTCCTGGTATCCGCGCGCCAACGTGGACGCGGCTTATATCCTCGGCATCTGCTACCTCCAGAGCAAGGATTACCCGGAAGCGCGCACGGCCTTCGCGCGCATGTTCGACGTGCCGCCAGACTCCGCGGCCAGTTATCTGTTTACCGCACGCATGTTATTCCGGCAGGAATTCGATCCCGTAGCCGAAGAATACGCACTGAAGGCGGAGACGCTCGACCCTAAACTGCCTGGAGCGCACGAGATGCTCGGCGAGTTATATCTCTATAAGTCCCGCGTTCCCGAGGCAATCGAGCAATTACAAAAAGAACTAAGTCTAAATCCAGCGAGCGCAGCCACGTATTACAGACTGGCCGATGCCTACTCGCGAATCCAGAAATTTGACGACGCCGAGCGCCTCCTACAGCGCTCCATCTGGCTCGACGCAACCTCGACCGGACCGTACATCCTGATGGGAAAAGTTCTGGAGAAAAAAGGCGAGTTCGAACTTGCAGTGCGAGCGCTGCGCCATGCCGCCGCCATGGACCCAAACAATCCCATGACGCACCATCTGCTGGGGCAGACTTACCGCGACATGGGCAGAAAAGAAGAAGCGGAAAGCGAGTTGAAGCTAGCGGAGGATCTACGCGTAAAGCAGGATGCGCATCCCTGACTTAGCAGTGTAGTAGCGTGGTTCTGTTCTGGTTGGGTGGTGACGGGCTTTCGGCCCGTTACGGGCAAGAGCCAAGCTTCCGCACTTCAGTTAGTTTTTGCCGGTGCGCTCTTCTCCAAAGCTTCGACCGCAGCCTTCGGTAACTCGTGCAGCAACTCGAGGAAAGCTCCGTTAGTCCACCCGAAGCCAATCACATTCGCCTGATAGCCCACTTCCACACGGGCTTCGGAGGATCCGGTGACCACGTTGTATTTTTCCCGGATCGTTCCATCGCGATCGAAATTCTCCAGCACAGTAGAAAGAAACTTCAACGACAGCCGGTTTGCATCGCCATCAAAACCGTAGCGGCGGATTCCCTGAATCGCGAGCATCTCCACCGGCGCCCAGCCATACGGGTAATCCCATTGCGTTCCGGAGTCTACGTCGCTCATCGCCAGGCCATCGGGCTGTTCAAACACGGAGAGGTTCATTACGACAGCTTTAGCCTGCTCCGGAGTCGCCAGTGCTGCCCACAGTGGGTAGTAAGTCGTGAGATAGCGATAAGTCGATCGTTTTCCGTCCACGAAGTCATAATCAAAAAACATTCCGTGTTCGCCATCCCAAAGATATTTGTCAACATTGCGCTTGCGGGCTTCCGCGAGGTCGCGCCATGTAGTCACATCAGAGCCCTTGCCCAGTAATTCGCTGATCTTCTCCATGTCTTTCTCGGTCTTATAGAGCAAGCTGTTGAGGCCTACTGGAGCATAGTGATGCGTAGCCGCGCCATAAGGGCCAAAACGAAACGACACATCGAAGCCGGACTCACGCATGGACCGATCGCCCTTGTAATAGTCCGCGCTAAGCCGAACAGTGCGCGGAGGCTCGCATTCTGGCTTAGCCATGGTAGCAGGAGCATCGCACACCCTGATGCTATAGCTTGATCCCGCACCGGTATTCGCTTTGCCCCCTTCTTGTTCCACCAGGTAGTGGTCAGCCTGTTCGGGATGAACCATAAAGTGGCTGATCACCTTGCGGTAGAAGCCGCCTTCGTCCTGCAATCCCTCAGGCGGCGGACCCTCGCCAAAATCGTAATAGCGAGCCAAGCCGGTGTTGCCAGCCAGGTGCGGCTCGCGTGCCCACATCGAGTAGTCTTTCTCCAGGTATGGGTACGCCCGCGCCAGCCACTCCGAGTCGGTACGTCCGGCACGTTTCTCCGCCTCATAAACTCCCAGCACCATGGAACTCAGAAAAGGAGGTTGCGACCGCGTCAGATAGTAAGTGCGGTTGGCATTAAGCAAAGCTCCGTAATTCTCGATCTCAAAGAAGAAGTTCTCGACCATGCCGCGCGCTAACTCGGTGCGCCCGTCGCGCAGCAGGCCAACAATGATGAAGTAACTGTCCCACCCATACATTTCGTTGAAGCGGCCGCCTGGAACAACGTACTTATTCGGCAGATAGAGCAACCCCTGAGGATGAAACGTGGAAGTATCGATCTCCCCCAGTTGATGGATCGGCTTGGGCAAGTGCTCGATCTCGACGTTGCATTCGGCATGAAGCTTTTCGACGGCGGGAGGAATGGCAAACCCAGCAGGAACATAGAGTACGGGGTTTTCCTTCATTTTCGGATCGACAATAGAGGCGCAGTCAGTCATCGAGCGAGTGAGGCGGTCCCAACCGGAGGCGATGTACTGGCGGATGGGAGCCAGCCCCGCGCCTGCGGCAGGTTGCCCTTGGGCGGTTGCCGCGAATGCCGTGAACAGTAAAATGATCAGCCAGACCCGCGACGGAGAGAATCTTGTGGTTGTCATAGTCAGGTCGAAATCGATTCAATATCATACTCCTACGAAAAGTCGCCTAATGCCCGCAATTTGTCGGACTCGCATTCAGATCCTGTAGCAGGTTCTTCGCCTCCGGCAGATCGGGGTTGAACTCCAGCACCCGCAGAACATAGTCGCGCGCGCTGCCGGACTGTCCGGTGTAACAGAGAACTCGAGCGATATTCATGCCAATATTGCTTTGGCCGGGCGCCCGCTGAAAGGCGTCCTTCCACAGCCGCACAGCTTCGCGCACGTGTCCGCGTTTAGCCTCGATCACACCCAGATTCGTCGCCGCATCGATCAATGTGGGGTCGATGCCCAGAGCCTTCTCATAAAACTCGCGTGCATGATCAGTGTCTCCTTTCTTCTGTGCCGCATATCCCAGCGCTGAGAGCAGAGCAGGGTCATCGGGCGATTTTTCAAGCGCCGAGCGAAGCAACCGTTCCGTCTCCGTAGCCGCGGCCGTCATGCCGCCGTTCACTAGCGATTCCCATGCCAGTGCAAGGTCTCGCGGATCATCCTCGGTTTTCTGGGCATTCGGAAAGCGAACCAATCGCGGCAACGCCGTCTGCGAATTCACATCGAGCAACAGCTGAGGAGAAATCGGCGGCCGCCGCAGAATCCGATGGTCAGTCACCTCTGTATGAGCGACGTCCGTACTCAAAGAAGCAGGCATGTGGCAGCCGGCGCAGTCGGGTTTGTCGGCGTGATGTTTCGTCCCAAACTCGGCGCCGTGACAGCCCAAACACTTCCGCCGGTAGTAACCCACGCGCTCGGCAGCCGAAGGTTCGTAGTGCGGATCGTGACAACTAGTGCATGACATGGCATCCCTTGATTTTTTTTTGCACACACTTGTCGCCAGCGCCTCAACCTGGCTGACCGCCCCCAGCCCGCGTTGCTGTTCCGCAAATACAAAGTAGCGGACGTAATCCGAGAGATCCTGTCCCGGCCGAAAGTCATAAACATGCCGTCCGGGTCGTTCAATTGCTGCCTTGCCTTCGAGATGGCATTGCATGCAAATATCGTCGCGCCGCGCCGGAGCGAGCTTTGCGGGGTTCACAATAGCCCCGCCTTTCGTATGCGCAGCTCCGGGCCCGTGGCAGCGTTCGCATGTAACGCCCGCGTGGGAAAAAGGCGGACTGGGATATTTGTTCTGCGTTCCCGCGACGGGCTGCTGCATTCCGCTGACGTGGCAATGCAGGCAGCTAGTGAAAGCCGGCAGATTCATGGGGATGTTCCTGGCGTCGCCGTAAGCAGGCGCCATATCCCATACGCGCCGGTCCATGTACCAGTTCACCGGAGACTCAAACAGAAAGCCATCCACGGCAAACAGATAACTACGCCCGCGCCGCCCCGAGCCAATGTAATAGAGCAACTGACGCTTGCCCTTTACTTCGGCATCGTTCGGCCGCTCAAAACTAAGCCAAACCTTGTCTGAGGCCTTGCTCTTGCCATCCTCGGAGTAAATGCTGTAGTGAACGTCGGATTTCTGATCCACAAAATCGGCGGGGATGAGATTCTCGCTGGCCGGTCCGCTGGCATTCGCCATGGAAGTCTTCACATACGATTCATAGATGGACGAATGGCAGCCAGCGCAAGCCTGATTTCCAACGTAGCCGCCGGCATCGGGACTTTCAACTTGAGCTCCGGTGTGGACTGAAGAAACAGCCGAAACACTCAGCGTTGCGCTCACCGTTGTGCTTGGTGCAGCACGTAATGTTGTATTTGGCTTCGTATCAGGGTATCGCTCTGATGACCGAGAGGACGTCTGGGCTAGGGAACTAACCGCCGCCGCCAACACAACACCCGTCAACAGGCATTGAAATAAATTTCTCATGCAGTCACATCAGTGATTGCCCATCGCGCTCTGCAACTGCTGCAGGTTCTCCTGCGCGAGCGCATGCGAAGGATTGATCGCCAGCGCGCGCTCGAACTGCGCCTTGGCTTCGGCAAATCTCCCCAATTCCGCGAGCGCGCTCCCCAGGTTTGCATGTGCGTCGGCATCGTCTGGCCTTAACCGAGCCGCCGCGCCGAACTGCTCTGCCGCTCCGGGAAAATCTCCCGCCGAAGCCAGTGCGTTTCCCAAGTTGTAGTGCGCGTCAAAATATTCGGGCGAAATCCGCGCCGCCAACCGGAGAAAGGCCATCGCCCGATCCGGCTGTCCAGCAGCAATCAGTGCAGCCCCAAGCGCATTATTCGCGGTAGCGTCCTGCGGACGAAGACGCAAGGCCGCCTGGTATTCAGCAATCGCCTCGGCGGCATCGCCACGCGCCTGAAGCATGGATGCAAGGTTATAGTGCGCCGCGAAGTCTGCAGGATTGTTCCGTGTGTCGTGCCGCGCCACTGCCTCCTGCAGTTGCATTCGAGGGTCGCCGGCTCGCGCATCGAAATTACGCGGCAGCATCTGCAGCCAAAGATGAGCCATTTCATCCTTCGACCGGTTTCCTCCCCGCACACGCTCCGGAGGATGATTAGGATTCAACGCATTGTCCGCGGAGTTGTCGTAGACGTAGCGCATGTGGACCGTGGTTCCCTTGGGTAGAAATAGCGGCTGCTCATAGCGATATACACCCTGCCAATTCAGGTCCCATTGTGGAATATGAATCAGGGTCTTCGTGCTGCCGTCTGGCAAAGTTGCTGTGGCCAGCAAGTCCTTGCCCAGATAGTGGGCATGAGGATAAACGGCCAGCAGGTCGACGTCGACAGGAAGAGTAAGTTCATCGCCGACCACAAAGTTCTTATCGCCCGCCGGAATATCGAGCTTGCCATCGTTTTCCAGTTGCACCAGCATGGGAAATTCCGTCGCCGGCTGGTCGGTGAAGTAGAGGCCGATGGTAGGCTGCAGCGTCTCCGGCTTGCCCGACGGTTGCATGTGGACATTCAGCACAAGGTCCGTGCCCTTGTCGAGGCGTAAAGCCATTCCTTCCGGCTCGACGTAAGGAACCGTTCCCGGCTTCCAAAACAAGAAGTGGCTGTCGGGATCAAAAGTTTCCGATTCAATTTTGATCTCCATGCCCTCAAAGCCCGCGCCCGGCCGCTTCTCCCGCTGGCGGGAGTTCTGCAGGCGGTCGACCAGAATATTCGCGTGGTGGACAAAGCGTTTGTCGCCAGGACGAATTTCCACGGCCCTGACCCAGCGTGTGCGGTCAATTGGCACAGGAAAAATGAAATTCCAGTAGAGGTCTGAGCCGCTGGCCGGCAATTGATAAGGCGCCGCTGCCTTGAGCACGAGATCGGGCTGCCCGAGTTGCCAACCTTGCACGAACTTCGGTTGCGGCGGCAAGTCCGACGGATTTCCTTCCGGCGCTCCTGCTTCAACCCATTTCTTTATGGTTGCGATCTGCTCCTCCGAAAGCCGCGGCTCATCGGCGAATTTCTGAGCTTGCTCTTCCGGCAGCCAGGGCGGCATGAAACGCGTGCGCGTGACAACTTCAATCTGCCGCGCATGTTTTCTCACGTCGTTATAAGTAAGCAAAGGGAAGGGGCCTGCTTCTCCGGGACGATGGCAGCGCGCGCAAGATCGAAAAACGATGGGGGCGATATCGCGATTGAACGTGACCTGAGTGTCCCGCTCAGGGCCGGGCGACGATTGGGCGCTAACTGGTGCAGGGGGGCGAAGCGCGAGAGCGATCACCAACGCCGCGAAAGCAATCCCAGGCAGTGAATACCGCCGCTTCATTGCAGGTCCGAAATGTAGCAGCCCACGCCCGCGACTTCCTTATTGAAGGGAGCGCGGCCCGCCAGCGCTGCCTGTATAGCGTCTTCCAGTTCGTGGGTGGTAGGCGCAGAACGCGCGCGTCCAAAAGACTGATAGAGGTTATCGATGCGTCCGTGATAAACAAGAGCGCCCTTCGCGTCGAATACCGCCGTTTCAGGAGTGATTTCCGCGTGTGCTTCTTTGACCAGCGCGTGTTCAGGATCCCGCAAGCCCTGAATCGAATAGCGGTAATCGCGCAGATACTTGCGAATATCTGCCGGCGATTCAGATTTATCGGGGAAGATGAGATAGAACCGTACGTCCTTCTGATGTTCCTCGCTCATTCGCTGAATCGTGGGAGCGTAGCGTGCGGAGACTGGACAATCTCCGCGCACAAATACCAATACCACCAGTTGTCCGGCGTTCGTCCTGAGCGGATCCACACTCTTCCCGTCAAGATCAAGCGCACTCTGCTGGCTCAAGCAAACGGTCGGAGCGAGCATAAGAGAAGCGAGCACGAGAAATTTGAGCGTCGACTCAAAAGGCCCGTCCCACTTCTCGCGTAGCTCGCGAAACCAGTGCCTTGTTACCACGTATAGCCAATGCCGAAAAACCATGGGACTTACGTCTCGTGTCGCACCCATTGTAAGGCAAAAGCAGCGGGCCGTCCGCCTCATGCCCGCCCGACGATTGCGCGTCATCCTATTGGCAAATCCAGCCGGTTTGCGGGTGGTGCAATGGTTCACGGCTGCGACAGAAGGCTTATTCCCAGCTTTGGCTACTGCCGGGTCTGGCGCGGAGTCTTTCCGCGCCTGACAAAACAATTCCACGAACCACAGGATTGGGCTTGCGTAAGACTGCTACAATCTGGGTCGCAGCTTCGTATTTTTTCCTGCCTCAACCAAGACCTTGCTATGTTGGCTTTTACCGCTCAAAGGCTGTTGACTCCGACGAACGCTATTGAGCATCCTCTTTTGCTCGTCGAGCAGGGACAGCTCAGCGAAGTTTCATCCCGGAGCATCCGGCAGGCTCCCGCGGGAGTGGCTCTCACTGATTTCGTCGACGGCGTGATCGTGCCGGGGTTCGTCGATCTGCACATTCATGGCGGCGCCGGATATGACGTGATGGACGACGATCCTGAAGCGCTGCCGGCGGTCGGGCGACTGCTCGCCCGGCACGGCGTCACGAGTTATTTCCCTACCACTGTGACCGCTCCGATCGATGTGACTTTGCGTGCGCTGGAACGGCTTGCCGGCGCGGTCGAAAGGGGAGAACTGGCGGCGAAGACTCATGGCGATGGTAATAAGGATGGCGCGGCTGTTGCCCTTCCGCTTGGAATTCATCTCGAGGGTCCATTCATCAGTCATGTGCGCCGAGGCGCCCATCCTCCCGAGCACTTGTTGCCGCCGACACTGCCCATGTTCGAGCAGTTCTGGCAGGCTTCCCGCGGGCGCATTCGCATGATGACGATCGCTCCTGAATTGGAGGGCGCGCTTGAAGTGATTACAGAGGCGGCGCGGCGCGGTGTTTGCGTGAGCCTGGGACATTCTGACGCCGACTTTGCCGCCGCCGAACAGGGAATTGCGGCGGGAGCGCGGCACGCTACGCATACGTTTAATGCCATGCGCCCGCTGGATCATCGCAGCCCCGGAATTTTGGGCGCTGTGCTTACGGATAATCGCGTGAGCGCCGACATCATTGCCGATAGCGTTCATCTTGATCCTACAATCGTGAAGCTGGTTGCGGCCGCAAAAGGCCCGGAGAGAACCGTGCTCATCACGGATGCGATTTCGGCAACAGGAATGCCCGATGGCCGCTATCGACTGGGGTCGTTCGAAGTGGAACTCCGCGACGGCCAATGCACTCTCGACGGAAAACTTGCGGGAAGCGTTTTGACCATGGATCGAGCTGTACGGGATCTGGCGCGCTTTGCGGAATGGGATTTGTCTCTTGCCGTGGCGGCCGCGACCCAAAATCCGGCGCGTGTGGCGCAGATCGCGAACAAGGGGGTTCTGGCGGTGGGCGCTGACGCCGACTTCCTGGTGCTGAATCCTCAAGGTGAAGTGATGCGGACCTTCATCGGCGGCGTGGAATGCTCTGAGTAGTTCTCAGTTCCCGGTTCTCAGTTCTCAGCCCCCCCACCCCCCCACCCCCCTACCGCTAACTATGTCTTTTAAAATCATTTGTTTAGCGAATAATGCCTCAAAGTATTCAAAGTAATGGACTTATAGGCAAAGTCTTGAGAGTGTGGGAGTTAGCCCTTGGAAATGCGGTACAGCCCATGATGTCGCGACTATCGGCGCTGAAAAAATTTTATATTCTGTCTTTTAGAATCATTGGCAGAATCTCGTTCTGGAAAGTTTCCCGCGTCACATTCGGAACCACAGTGGCGCGAACCTTCACGCAGATTGCGGTCAAGGATTCCCTGCACAATCGTCTTACCTGTCGAGAGCTCCTACAAAGCCTTCGACAGCAGCGAACCGGGCACGGCGCGAACGGTGCATGTTCCTAACCTTGCCGCCGACAAAAGTCTCATCCACTTCCAATTGGCTCCCTTCGCCGCCGATCTTGGTAAGAAGTCAGATTTGTGCTTTTTCATTACCTCTCGGATTCGCTGAAGCAGTTAGGAGAAAATTTCCGCTGAATCTTTGAGTTTAAAGGACTTATTCGTAAAATATTACGGAATAAGGACTTACGGTGAATGATTGGGCTGGTCACCCTCGCAAAGTATTGATTACAAATGACATTATTCGCAAAGTATTCATGATTAACAACTTAGCTGAGGAGACTTCCTTTCGGAACTTCCGCGTCTGTTGCCGGTACTCATCCGGTGCGCATGAGGCTGCATTCTTCCGCCGCTTCGCGGCTGCGGCGGGATTCTTTTCAGTTGTCAAAGAGCGGATGCAGATTTGACTGCTACTTCCATTATAACGCGGGGTGTCAAGGGGAAAACCCTGGATTATTTGCATGATACAGACTTCTGCTACGCTGGGATCGTGAGGAGTTGCGCGTTTTGCCCGCGAGAGGCGAACAGTAGAGAGCACAGTTGGAGCGCATGGATTGGCGATCTCTTCAACTCCCCCGGTTATAACTTCAGTCGCTTCAACATTGGGACTGGCGGCCTGAAAAAATGGCGCTTGCCGACGCTAGATGGGAAGAGCAGGGTCGTTTGCCGCGGGTGTAACAACGGTTGGATGAGCGACCTCGAAGCGAGAGCAAAGGCCGCGTTCTCTGGGATGATCCGCGACGGAACCGAAATCTGTCTTTTGTCGAGAGGGATCGCACTACTTGCCGCCTTTGCGTTTAAGTGTGCCGTTGTTGCCGATCACGGTGATGCGAGGGGTGGCCCGTTCTTTTCGTCGTTTGATCGTTACCGATTTCGGGAGTCGCTTCAATTCCTAGGGGAATTCGTATGTGGATTTCCTCCTTCCATGATCCCCTCGGTCGCCGTGGAATTTTCACCAGCTATCGCTCCAGCCCTAAGGATGACATGTTTCGTGATCTTGAGTTCTATGTGTTCACCTTTCTCGCTGGCCATCTTGCTTTCCAGGTACACGCGACAAGACAAACAACGCTCCACAAGCAAAGCCGCGCCTTTCCGCGTGTCGAGCTCGACGTCCCTTGGGATGCAAAATCCGCAACGGAATTTTGGCCGAATGAATATGGCTTTCCAGTCTCGTGGCCGCCGCCGATCCATCTCAGCAGCGATATGCTCCAGCATTTCATCTACCGATGGAGCCGTGACATCAGAATCGAGACGGCGTTTTCGGCCTCTTAGCGTAACCCCGTCGCCCTGTTCACGGTGCACACTTAGAGTCAACTCGCCACCGCCGTGATGATTCGAGTAGGGCGTCACAGCTTTGGCAATGAACGTTTCGGCGGCTTCGGCGGAGCCCAGGTTAGCGCCCAAAGAACGGGCGCGAACCTGGGGCACGGCGCCATCTTTTCAGCCTAATCGCGGTGAACCGCTGCGCCACCCGAAGGCTCTCGGCCCTCCCGTTCTTGCTCCAACATCGTTCTGCGATGATCCTGGACGGGGAGAGCCCCGTCACCACACGGGTTTTTCAGCAGCTCACCGAGGCGGGCCCAGAATGCAATTGTTGCGGGGTAGGGGTCCTTCGACTGCGCGTGGACTTCACCTCGTGAAGTCCATGCTTCGCTCAGGAAGACAGCGATCAATGACGAGCGTCTCGGCGGCTTCGGCGGCGCCCAGGTTAGCGCCCAAAAAACGGGCGCGAACCTGGGGCACAGCGGAGTTAGTCATCGGCTCTCAGGATGACACTTCTTGGTGATGAACCAAGCTGAGGCCTACAATCCGACACCAAACGTCGGTTGCTCCCCAGCAAAATTCCTCTCAATTCTTTATGATGGGAGAATCGCATCATTTGTGGGGGCAGAGTGGCTCAGACGCAACAGGCTTTGACGCAACCGACGCAGGCGCAGACGAATACCAACGGAATCGAAGTCCTGGAAACGCGGGAGTGGCTGGACTCGCTGGACTATGTGCTGTCGCGTGGGGGGCCGGAGCGTGCGGGGCGGCTCTTGCAGCAACTGGCGCTTCATGCCCGGCGGCAGGCCGGAATCAACCTGCCGTTTTCGGCGACTACTCCTTATCAGAATACGATTGCCCCGCAGCAGCAGCCTCCGTTTCCGGGCAGCCAGGAAATGGAGCGACGCATCAAGAGCCTGGTGCGCTGGAACGCCATGGCGATGGTCGTCCGCGCCAATAAGTTGCAGGAGGGGATTGGCGGACATATTTCCACTTTTGCTTCGGCGGCGACGCTCTATGAAGTCGCCTTCAATCACTTTTTTCAGGCAGCGACCGAATCGGGCGACCGCGATGTCGTCTACTTCCAGGGACACGCGGCACCGGGAATCTATGCCCGCGCTTATCTCGAGGGGCGCATACCGAAAGAGAAGCTGGAGAACTTTCGGCGCGAGTTAAAAGCTGGCGGCGGACTGTCGTCTTATCCGCATCCGTGGCTGATGCCGGAGTTCTGGGAATTTCCGACGGTCTCGATGGGGCTGGGGCCGATTCAGGCGATCTATCATGCGCGCTTCATCAAGTATCTGGAAAATCGCGGATTGAAGACTTCCACCGGCGGCAAAGTGTGGGCCTTTCTTGGCGATGGCGAGATGGATGAGCCGGAGTCACTGGGCTCGATTACGCTGGCATCGCGCGAGCGTCTCGACAATCTGATCTTCGTTGTCAACTGCAACCTGCAGCGGCTCGACGGGCCCGTGCGCGGTAATGGCAAGATTATTCAGGAACTGGAGGCGATTTTCCGGGGCGCGGGATGGAACGTTATCAAAGTGATCTGGGGCGGCGATTGGGATCCGCTGATTCAGCGGGATCGCGACGGGCTGCTGGTGCGGCGCATGGGCGAGATCACCGACGGACAGTATCAGAAATATTTTGTCGAGAGCGGGGCATATTTTCGACAGAACTTTTTTGGCACCGATCCGCGGCTGCTGAAGATGGTGGAGCATCTTTCGGACGAGCAACTGGCCCGCATGAGGCTCGGCGGTCACGACCCGATCAAAGTGCACGCCGCCTACAAAGTGGCAGTGGAGCACACCGGATCTCCGACGATCATTCTTGCCAAGACTATTAAAGGATACGGACTCGGCGAAGCGGGCGAAGGCAAGAACATTACGCACCAGCAGAAGAAGCTGAACGACGACGAGTTGCAGATCTTCCGCTCGCGCTTCGGCATTCCGATTCCCGACGGCGAGCTTCATAACGCTCCTTTCTATCGCCCCGCCGACGATAGCGCGGAAATCAAATACATGCAGGAGCGGCGGAAGCAATTGGGCGGGTATATGCCGGTGCGAAAAGTGCGCGCCACTCCGCTGAAGCCGGTTTCAGAGGCCGTTTTCGAAGAGTTTTATAAGGGCACCGAAGGGCGCGAAGCGTCAACCACCATGGTCTTCGTGCGCATGCTTTCGAAGTTGCTGCGCGACCCTGAAGTCGGGCCGCTTGTCGTTCCCGTGGTTCCGGATGAGGCCCGCACTTTTGGCATGGAGGCGCTTTTCCGCCAGGTTGGGATCTACTCCAGCGTCGGGCAGCTCTACGAGCCGGTTGATATGGATACTCTCCTTTATTACAAGGAGGCGAAGAATGGGCAGATTCTTGAAGAAGGCATCACCGAAGCGGGATCGATGTGCTCTTTCATCGCCGCTGGGACCGCCTACGCCAATCACGGCATCAACACGATTCCTTTCTTTATTTATTACTCGATGTTTGGGCTGCAACGCATCGGCGACCTGATCTGGGCTGCGGCTGACATGCGTTGCCGGGGCTTTCTTATCGGAGGCACGGCGGGCAGAACCACGCTGGCGGGCGAGGGGCTGCAGCATCAGGACGGGCACAGCCATGTGCTGGCTCTGTCGGTGCCGAACCTGATGGCTTATGATCCGGCGTTCGCCTATGAGATCGCCATCATTATTCAGGATGGCATCAAGCGCATGTACGTCGATGGCGAGTCTATCTTCTATTATTTGACGGTAACCAACGAGCCGCTGCCGATGCCCGAGATGCCAAGCCAGGCGGGCATTCGCGAGGGCATTCTGAAAGGGCTGTATCGCTATCGCGCTTCCGAGAAGAAGAACGCAAAGCTGCACGCGCAATTGTTTGGCAGCGGCACGATTATGTTTGAGGTGCTCAAGGCACAGGCGATTCTGGAAAAAGATTATGGCGTCGCGGCCGATGTGTGGAGCGTGACCAGTTACAAAGAGCTCTACCGGGAGGCCAACGACTGCGCGCGCTGGAATATGCTGCATCCAACCGAGAAGGCGAAGGCGCCGTATGTTACGCGAGCGCTCCAGGGCGCATCCGGTCCATTCATTGCGGCATCGGATTACATGAAGGTGCTGCCTGAGAGTATTGCGCAGTGGGTTCCGGGAAAGCTGGTGGCGCTGGGGACGGATGGTTTTGGACGCAGCGAGAACCGTGCTTCTCTCAGAGATTTTTTTGAAGTGGATGCGAAGCACATTGTGCTGGCGACGTTGCACGCTTTGGGGGTCGAGGCGAAAGTCATGGAAAAGGCGATCCGCGATCTGGGGATCGATCCGGAAAAACGGAACCCGGCCACCAGTTAAATGGAGTGACGGGCGTCTTGCCGGTCCAATATCGTGGTGGCCGGGCGGGGACGCCCGGCGCTCCACGGCAAGGCGTATACCGGACACAAAGCACGAGGGACAAGGGAAGAATGGCGACGGAATTCAAGCTGCCCGAACTGGGCGAGAATATCGAGAGCGGAGATTTGGTCCGCTTGATGATCAAACCCGGCGCCAGCATTGCCGAAGGGGAACCGGTGATGGAACTCGAAACCGACAAGGCGGTGGTCGAGGTGCCGTCGTCGGTGACGGGCACCATCGGGGAAATCCGGGTAAAGGAAGGCGACAAGCTGCGGGTTGGGCAGGTTATCTTCACGGTTGAAAACGGAACGAGTGTCGCATCTGCTGCGAAAAAGAAGAGGCCGGCGCAAGCTGCTGCGGCGGCCGCCGCAACTCCGACTTCCGCAGCTCTAACTTCGGGAACTTCAACTTCTGGAACACGGACTGAGTCGGCCTCGGCGGTATCGACTCCTCCGCAGCGTCGAGCAGATTCTGTTATTTCTTCCGCTGCTAGCGCGGAGTTCAAGCTTCCTGAACTTGGAGAGAACATCGATTCCGGCGATCTGGTGCGGTTGCTGATTTCGCCGGGCGCCAGCGTTGCTGAAGGGCAGCCGGTGATGGAACTTGAGACCGACAAAGCTGTGGTCGAAGTGCCCTCCACGGTCAGCGGCGTGGTGCGCGAGGTCAAGGTGAAAGAGGGACAGAAGGTGAAGGTGGGCGAGGTCATCTTTACTTTGGAGGGAAGCGCAGCCGCGCCGGTGGAATCTGCTGCGCAGGCATGAGCCGGTCGAACATATGTCAGGGCAGCAGGGCGCGCGTCTTGCCTTTCAGTTGGCTATGCGCGCCGAGGGCAAAACCGAAGAACAGGCGTTGCCGCCCGATCAGCCGCAAGCCGCTATACAGCAATTCAGTATGCCGGTGCAACTGGGCAAAGTTGCGGGCACCGAGCATCGCGATCCTGTTCCCGCTGCGCCCCATGTGCGGCGTTTGGCGCGTGAAATTGGAGTGGATATTCACTCGGTGCAAGGGAGCGGTCCCGGCGGACGCATCAGCGAAGACGATGTGAAACTGTGCGCGAAGAATGCTCTGGCAGCGGCGACTGCGGCGGCGCAAGCTCCGCGCGGAGGCTTTGTTGAACCCGAACTGCCCGACTTCGGCAAGTGGGGCAAGACTGAACGGGTTTCGATCCGCGGCGTGCGGCGCAAGACGGCTGAGCATCTTCGCCAGGCCTGGAACACGATTCCGCACGTCACGCAACAGGACCGCGCCGACATCACCGAACTGGAACAGCTGCGCGCCCGCTTCGCGCCGCGAGCCGAAGAAGCCGGGCGGCAAGATGACCGTGACCGCGATTGCGCTGAAGGTCTGCGCGTCTGCGCTGAAGGTGTTTCCCCAGTTCAATGCGTCGATCGACATGGGGAAAGAGGAAATCATTTACAAGCAGTACATCAACATCGGCGTGGCGGTCGACACGGATCGCGGCTTGCTGGTGCCGGTGATTCGCGACGTCGACAAGAAGAACATAGTGGAACTGGCGGCTGAGATGACGCAAATGTCGAAAAAGGCGAAAGACCGCAAACTTACGCCGGAAGAGATGGAAGGCGGCACGTTTACTATCACCAATCTTGGCGGGATCGGCGGGACGGGGTTTTCTCCGATTGTGAATTATCCCGAGGTTGCGATTCTCGGCCTGTCGCGTTCGCGCATGGAGCCGGAGTGGGTGCAAGAAGAAGTAAATTCGAGCCGCGCTTGATTCTTCCGCTCTCGCTCTCGTACGATCACCGGTTGATCGATGGAGCCGATGCCGCGCGCTTTTTGCGCTGGATCGCGGAGGCGTTTGAGCAGCCGTTCTTGCTTTCGGTTCAGGGATAGAAAGTGGCCGGTGGGCAGCATTCAGTCGAATTTTCACCTGCTCGAGCGCGCCGAGCAGAGTTCAAAAAGAACGACGTGGGCGTTCCCGTTTCCCTATATGACTGCGGCAGCGATTCCAATTAGAAACGTCCTCGGCTACGGGGAAATATTTCTGGTCGTTAATCGCCAATTCCTCATTAAGCGAAAGTCGTCTCGATGGGCGCAAGCCCGAACTATTGAAGGCTACGAGTTTTTGTCGGACTAGCAATAACGGACGGCTTGTCATCTATTACAGTTATACGTTCGGCGGTCAGAGTTTCTCCGGCGAGTGGCGTACTTGGTTGCTTTTCAGCTATCATCATCAGTCGAAGTGGCAACCGAGAAGATCACATCTCGCTTACGAGTTGGGGCAAAGATAGAATTGCGCGTCGACCCGAACAATCCGAGCAGGTCAATCGCGCGGATGTAATTTTTCACAAAATTAAGGATATATACACAAATGTCTGAACAATTCGAATCTCCGTGTGGCAGTGATCGGCGGCGGTCCCGGCGGATATGCCGCCGCATTTCTGGCTGCCGACCTGGGCATGAAAGTTACGCTGATCGATCCGGAAGTGAATCCCGGCGGCGTTTGCCTCTATCGCGGGTGCATCCCGTCGAAATCGCTGCTGCACGTTGCGAAATTGCTTGAAGAAGCTGAGCAGGCCAAGAACTGGGGCATCGAATTTGCCGCGCCCAAAATCGATCTCAACAAACTTCGCGATTGGAAATCTGGCGTCGTCAACAAACTGACCGGCGGACTGGGCCAGCTCTCGAAACTGCGCAAGGTTCAGTTCATCCAGGGGAAGGCCTCGTTCGTAAATTCCGACCACGCTGAAAGTTTCGAAGAGCGCGGGCGGCGAAGAGAATCTGACCTTCGACCGCATCATCATCGCGACCGGATCGCGTCCGACGGTCGTGCCGAGCCTCAAACTCGACAGCCCGCGGCTGATGGATTCGACCAGCGCGCTCGATCTGCCCGACGTTCCGAAGACGCTGCTGGTGATTGGCGGCGGCTACATCGGACTCGAACTGGGTTCGGTCTACGCTACGCTCGGCACGTAAGGTGACCTGCGTGGAAATGATGTCTGGCCTGTTGCCCGGAGCCGATCGCGACCTGGTGCTGCCTTTACATAAGCGGCTGGAAAAACTTTTTGCGGCGATCCTGCTCAACACTACTGTCAAATCGCTCAAAGATGAAAAGACGGGTATACGCGTGACCCTCGAAGGCCCGAACGTAAAAGAAAAAGAACAGGTATTCGATCGCGTCCTGATGTCGGTGGGACGCCGGCCGAATTCCGAAATCCCGGGCCTCGACCAGACGAAAGTCAAAGTCAACGCAGAAGGGCTTCATCGAAATCAACGGCCAGCGCCAGACGGCTGATCCTGCAATCTACGCCATTGGCGACGTGGCGGGCGAGCCCATGCTGGCGCACAAAGCCATGCATGAAGGCCGCACGGCGGTTGAAGCCATCGCCGGCCACAAAGTTGCTTTCGAACCGAACGCGATTCCTGCGGTCGTGTTCACCGATCCTGAAATAGCGTGGGCGGGATTGACTGAAACGCAGGCGAAAGAACAGGGGCGCGAAGTCGCCGTAGCCAAATTTCCGTGGGCCGCCTCCGGACGCGCCACTACCATCGACCGCACCGAAGGCCTCACCAAGCTGCTGGTCGATCCGAAGACCGAGCACGTGCTCGGCGTCGGCATCGTCGGCGCGGGCGCGGGCGAGTTGATCGCCGAAGGGGTTCTGGCGATCGAAATGTGCGCGCTGGCGGCCGACGTTGGCATGACGATCCATCCGCATCCAACGCTATCGGAGACGATGATGGAATCGGCGGAGGTCTTCTACGGACAAGCCACCGATATCTATCGCCCAAAAAGGCAGTGACGCCTTTTTCTGGAGCGGAGGGATAGCATTTCTTCGTCCGAACGCATCTCACGGTAGCCATCGCTACGCTGACGGGGGCCGGGCGAGGACGCCCGACTCTCCATTGTTTATGCGCTCTTACTGGATCTCGATGAAAAAACTGCCGCTATTGATTCTTGTCGTTTTCGTTTTCGTTTCTGTGCGCGGTGGCGTGGCGCAGTCTGTGGCCCAGTCGGTGACGAAGGTGTTGGGAGCAACGACTCCCGCGCCAAGCGCTTCGTCCACCGACCCCCTCGGACGCGATACACCTTCGGGAACCGTGTTTGGATTCCTGCAAGCCGCGCAAGCCGGGAATGAAAGAGCCGCCGCCGATTATCTGCAAATGAGCGCCGTCCGCCGCATGTCGCAGGGGCCCGACCTGGCCGGCAAGGTCAAATTGCTGATGGATAGCGCATTCGTGGGCAGCCTGCGACGGATCAGCACGCGGCCCGAGGGTGATCCCGAATACGGGACCAGCGATCAGCAAACTGTCGGAAATTTTTCGACGCGCGATGCGGACGTTCCTGTTGTGCTCGTACGGGTCACGGATCCGAATGCCGGAAAGATCTGGCTTTTTTCCGCGGACACGCTCAGCAAAGTCCCTGAGCTATATAACAACGTCGAGGCTCATCAGGTAGAGAAAAGGCTGCCGCAAAGCCTGGTTCGAAACGTGTTTCTTGGGTTGCCGCTATGGCAATGGCTGGCGCTTTTCGCAGCCGTTCCCATAGCGCTCGTCATCGGCTGGGCGCTCGTTTTGCTGCTGGCGATTCCGCGCCTGCTCTGGCTCAAATTCAGGCATCGTCCCAACCTGCATGGTTACAGCCATGTGTCCAAACCGCTCCTGCTCTCATTCAGCGCGCTGGCGCATCGCGCGATTGCCGGTTACCTGGACCTGCCGATACTGCCGCGTCTTTATTATCACCGGACGATCGGCGTCCTCATCAGCATCGGGTTCTTCTGGTTTCTGCTGCGAGTCACAGGCCTCACCATGCAGCGCCTGCGCAACCATGCCATCACCGCGGGCCGCATTGGTACCGGCACGCTGATGGTGCTGGCCGAGCGCCTGCTGACAGCTTTTGTGGTGGTTGCGGCCATCTTGTCGATACTCGCTATCATGGGCTTCAACCTGACTACTGTGCTCGCCGGCCTCGGCATTGGTGGCATTGCGATCGCCTTCGCGGCGCAGAAGACGCTGGAAAATCTTTTTGGTGGAATTTCCGTTCTGGCCGACGAAGTGATTCGCGTCGGCGACTACTGCCGTTTCGCGGACCGCACCGGAACCGTGGCAGACATCAGCCTGCGCTCCACTCGCGTTCGGACTGATGCGCGAACGGAGCTTTCTATTCCTAATGGCACACTGGCCACCATGAGCATCGAGAATTTCAGCCGGCGCGACAAAATTCTATTCAGCCCCGTGCTTGCGATCAGGTATGACACGTCGGCAGACCAGTTGCGCTATCTGCTGGCGGAAGTTCGCCGCATGTTATACGAACACCCGAAAGTCGAAAGCCAGAGCGCGAGCATTCGCTTTGCCAACTTCGACGCCAGCGCCCTGCGCCTTGAGATCGCCGGCTACATCCTTACTCAAGACGCCAACGAATTCGCCGCGATTCGAGAAGACCTGCTGCTGCGCATCATGAACATCGTTGAAGAATCGGGCACCGGCTTCGCTTTTCAGTCGCAGACGCTGTATTTATCGCGCGATCACGGCCTCGACAAGGAAAAGGCCGCGGCGGCGGAGCAGCAGGTGCAGCAGTGGCGGGATCAGCACAAGCTGCCCTTTCCAGATTTTGCGGCGGATGATAAATCGGCGTTTCGCGGCGCGATTGTCTATCCTCCACCGGAGTCGGCAGCGGGAGGGAATTCCCGTCCTGGCTAGCTCTGAGAATCCGCTTACTCCCGTAACTTGCGGCTTTGCCCGTCGGTTCCTAGCATTTAGGGGTATGGCCCATGCTCTGCTGTTATCGCCGGACGATCAGGCTGTCAACGCAATTACTGGCGTTCTGGAAGAAATGTCAGTGACCTGCGAGCGCCCGTTGGACGGAGTCTCTGCTGCCCATAAACTGAACTCCACCAACTTTGATCTGGTGCTGGTCGATTGCGAAAGCCTGCCCGCGGCGAAGCTCATTTTTGACGTTTGCCGGCGGGGGAACAACGGGAATAATCCCGTGCCCATCGCCATTGTCGACGGCCGCGCCGGGCTGCCCACCGCGTTTCGTCTGGGAGCGGAACTGATTCTCACCAAGCCGGTTGCGAAGGATCAGGCGAGGAGCACTATCCGCACGGCCGTTAGCCGCGTGCGGAAAGATGTTCCGGCGAATGAGAGCGCTTCGGCGCAGTTGGCTAGCGCAGCTAGTGCAGCCGGTGCAGGCAGCGCCGCCGGCGGCGAGACGCACGCATCTGCGGCGGCTGCCACATCTTTGCAACTGACGAGCTTTGCGGATCCAGCCCCGAGCTACGTTTTTAGCTCTGTTTTGGCTGCTCGTCCAAGTACGGCTCCGAACGGTACCTTCACCGGCACGCTTTCGGCTCCGGCCATCAGCGCTAGCGAGTCGTCAGTCGCGGATGCCGCGAAAATGGACGCGATGCCAGCGAGTCTGAACTCGAAGATTGCGTCCGCGTCTCGTGCAGCGTCGACTTTATTCGAGTCGTCTCCGATCGAGCCAGCCGCTGTTAATTCTAGAGTTGTGCGCCCCATGCCGCCTTCCGACGATCCTGTGCTGGCGGAACTGGAAAGAGAGGAATTGGAACTGGCCGCGGCACAGAAGAATGAAGTACAGAAAAATGCGGAGTCCGGCAAAGTAGCGAACCAAGCAACGAAAATGTCACGAGCAATGTAACGAACAACGCAGCGAACAATGCAACGAGCAATGCGACGAACAAAAAAATCAACAATGCAACTCCCAATAAGTTGGCTGCCAAGTCTGGGATTGCGGCTTACTCGTCGCGGCGGCGCCAGCAGAAAACGCAGGCTTCACTTGTTGCATTGGTAGTGCTCGTACTGGCCCCTTGCGGCTTCTATGCAGCATGGACGTATCAGCCCGGCTTCAAGGCGATCGCACAGTCCCAGATTGATCGTGTGCTGGGACTTGGCGGCATGGCGCTGCCGGCGACTTCTTCGCCAAATCCCGCGAAACCCCAGCCCCGCTCGGTGCCGCAGCAAGCGCCGGCAGTGCCAACCAATTCGAATCTGACGACGGCAACGGCCCCGGATTCCGATTCCAGCTCAACCGCTAGTTCAACGGGCGGTTCAACAATTGCTTTAGTCACTGGTCCAACGGTCGCTGGTTCGGCAGTCACTGGCTCAACTACTGGTGTATCGTCTCAGTCCGGCGCGACGACGGTTCCCGCGCATACGGCGGCTTCTTCTACTGGACCCGCTGCAGCGCTCGCTGGCAACACCGTCACGGCGGCGCCATCTGTCAGCAAGCCGGAGAACAAGTCGAACGGTACGAAGAAAGTTGCGACCGCGTCCGCTGCCCCCGCACCGCTGCCTGGGGAGGACGCCGCAATCATTTTGTCTTCCAAAGGCGCTGAAAAGCGGCTGGCGTACAGTATCCAGCCGAAATATCCCGCCGAAGCGCTCCCTGCGAAAACGGAAGGAACGGTCGTGCTCAAGGCAGTCGTGGACGTGAACGGCAAGGTTGACGGGGTGCGCCTGGTTGAGGGCAATGCCGGCCTGGCGAACGCTGCCATCGAGGCTGTCAAGCAATGGCGCTATCGGCCGTACGTACGCGACGGCAAGCCTCAGTCTTTTCAGACGGTGGTGATCGTTGATTTTCAGCGGCCCTGATGAGCTGCCGTTAGTCGATGTTGAAAGTCGATATTGAAAATCGATGTTCAACCCTGCCGGCGTGACTCACGGGATCAACAGCACTCGAAACGCTAACGACCAGCAACCATCGGCAGACGACCGGCCGACTGCCAACCAACAATTACTCCCGTAACTTGCCGGTAACCCCCTGCATTACCTAGGATGGCCTCATTATGGGCTACCAAGCTTTACTTTTTTGTCCCGATGAAAAACTGTCTCTGGTCGTAAGTCAGGTCTTCGGCGAACTGGACTTTGCCGTGGAACTTGTGCACGAACCGTTTGCGGCCGTCAAGAAATTGATGGCGCAGCACTACGATGCCATAGTCGTTGACCATGAGAACGAACAGAACGCCGCTCTGTTGCTCAAGAGCGCCAGGAATTCCAACTCGAATCACAGTTCTTTGGCGATTGCGCTGGTGGCAGGACAAGCCGGTATTGCCAAGGCGTATCGCATTGGCGCCAACCTTGTGCTCACCAAGCCTATCAACGTCGAGCAGGCAAAAGGAACCATTCGGGTCGCACGCGGGCTCTTGCGAAAGACTTCTGAAGCAGGCGGAGGCAGCGCGGCCGTTTCCACGACCTCGGCGAATCCAACTCCTGTATCCGCCGCCGCTTTAAGCCAACCTGATCGCAGGAGCGCTCCCAGGATAACTTTTGCTTCCACTCGCGCCGAGGAATCGGAGTCCGAATCTTCTTCGTCCTCGGATATGGGGCACACCGAATCTCCCGCCGCATTTCCTCAAACGAGTCCTGTGGCTCTGGCTGAAGACAAACCGGGGCTTGATGCGCCCGCAGCAGCGTTGCACCAGACGTTGCACCACAAAACGACCGCAACGGAGGCACCATTTCCAGGGCGGTCTCTTTCCCCGGGAACAATCAACGCCGCAATCGGCAGCGACACCGTCGAAAGTGGCGTAACCAAAAAGGCGGGGAATGGCGACGCGGGAACTAGCCACGCGGCATCTGCCTCGCTATCGGGTCGAAATGCGGTTTCCCATTCCCATGCGCCCTCGGGGTCGGCAACGGCGCCGGCTACGGCACCGGAAGTGACGGTTCCCGCGAAGAGCAGCAGCAGGGCGGTTGAATCGCAGTCCGCGGGTTCATCTCACAGGTATGCATCCAGCGCTCCATCTCACGATACCCATCTCGATTCGTCCTTCAGTTCGGCGGCGGCTAACGATGGCTTGCCGTTTGGGGGAGTGAGTAAGAACTCCGGCGGCATGAGCCAGAACAAAAAGATGCTGATTGCGGCTCTCATCGTTCTGGTTTTGGCCGCGGTCGGCTACCTGCTTTATGGAGTATTCATTAAACCGGGCTCAGTGGGCGGTTTCCGGATCGTAAACCTGCCTCAGAATTCACAGCGCCCAGTCACCGGCCCGAATGCTGAGTCTTCACCAGCGGCAGTACCTTCGACCGGCGGACCGAATCTGGCCACCGCGTCCACACCCAGTCCGCCTCCCTCGGCCTTGCCCAGCGCCACTTCTGGCGAGCCGCTGACCGTTACTGGAAAACTTCCCGTGGTAAAGATCGCAGTGAACACGGGCGCAACCGCTGGCGATGGAGGCGTCAATTCCACTTCCACTGCCACTGCTCCGGAACCCGAGAGGCCAGTTTTCAGACCGGTACCGGAAAAGTCGAATGGCAGGGGCAGGTCACAAAACGATGTGTCAGCCCCGCAACTTCCCCTGATCGTCGCGTCGGCAGATGCAAACAACTTAGGCGGTGTGATGTCTTCGGCGCCGGCAAGTGTCCCCCAGTTGTCGCCGGCAACGATAAAGATTTCTCAGGGGGTTTCCGAGGGACTTCTGATCAAGAGGATACAGCCCAAATATCCTAGAGCCGCGCTCCAGGCCCATTCCCAAGGCGCGGTGCAGATTGAAGCAACTATCAGCAAAGAAGGTTTTGTCACTCATCCAAGAGTGCTTAAGGGCGACCCGATTCTCGCGCGCGCCGCACTCGATGCGGTAAGCCAGTGGCGCTACAAGCCATATTACCTGGATGGCGCGCCGGTCGAAATCCAGACGCAAATCACGATCAATTTCAGACCCAACTGAAAAAAGCAGGTCTCATCTCAACAGACCTGAATGCACACGGATTTCTGCTGGACCTAAACCCTCAGACTCTCAGTTCAACTGTTCGTCCAAAGCCCGTTGCCGGGGACGTCCCGGATGTGCGCTGATGCTGCGGAATTTGTAGTAAAGCCCATTCAAGTCCTGTCCCAGGAGCTTCACAATCTGTACGCAGAAATCAAGGTTTTCCCGCAGAAGTGTGAGAAATTCGTCGCGCGGAATAAACACTGCCCTCGTTTGGTCGCCTGCTTCGGCGGTGACCTGATAGTTCTCCCCACCCATGCTCTCGCTCAGTCCGAGAATGGTTCCGGGGCCGGCAGCCTCCAGCAACTGCCTTACACATCCCCCGCCTGCGAGCAGCAGGCGGACTTCTCCGCTCTCGACCAGATAAACGCCCCTCACTGCGGAACCCTGCTGAAACAGCGTTGCGCCTTTTGCAAATCGATGAACTCGTTTCGGTCCGTGGAGCGCGGCAAGAAAAACAGGAGTCAACTTTCGCGGCGCAGGTTGCCACAACATAAGTTACCTTCTTCTTGTCTGCTCAGCCAGTCTTACATGCATTCGAACCGTTCGCCTGTGATGAGGATCACGCGCTCCTCAAAGCGAATCATGACAGAATCAGAGTACACCTCGTCGGAGGGCGCTGCCGGATTTATTGCGGATCAGTTATTCCCGAAAAGGCACGCGGCTACATTCGCTGCAGATGGGGGTGTGAAGGATGAAGATGGGTGAAAGGAATTAAGAGGAAATGGTCGTCCCCGGTAGAGTCCGTCTGAAGTTGGATGTTGGCTGCTATTGCCGCTCGAGAATTTCGTCGATCGCCGTCCGATTGCCGCGCTCGACGTTGACGACTTTGTGGATCGCTTTGAACCCGGTCAGCGTAATGTCCACGATATAGTTCCCAGGGTCCACCGCGACACCGAGCGGCGATGTCTTTTCCATGACCTGCTGATTGATCGCCACCTGCGCACCTTTAGGCTGCGTGCGAATGACGATGGACCCCATACCCGCTGTACTCTCGCCGCCGCGCCCAAACAGCCGGTTGAGTCCGCCGAGGGGCCGCATGTCTTCGGTGTTACCCAGCGCCCTGAGCGTGGGCGCAAATTGGAAATTCTGGGCCGGGCCGAGGTCGGCTGTGGTAGTTTCGTCGAGGTAGCCGTGTTTGCGCAGTAGAACGGTGTGGCTTCCTTTTTCCACGGCGAACTGCGCCGGCGTGACTCGTCCAGTCGATTTGCCGTCAATGGTGATCTCGGCGCCAAGTGGCGTACTGTTGACCACCACCAGCGCGTTGATGGGCGTCAAATGAATTGCCAGAGAGAGTTTGCCGCCCGATGCAACTTCGATCGAGTGTATGTCGGAAGAATAGCCGGACTTATTGACAGATACGATGTGCTTGCCGGGACTTAGGCCCGTCACCGTAAATGGTGTAACCCAGGATGGATCGCTCTTGGCATCGATTTGAAACGAAGCTCCCTGGGGGCTGGAGTCAATCAGCGCGTCACCCCCCGCTACGACCGGCGCTGCCGCCGGGGCCGGTGGTGCCGGCTTGGTTTTTGCCGCGTGGCGTGGCACTGCACGTAAGGATAACTTCGGTTGCGCTTCCACCAGAGAGGGCGCCGACTGCGCGATTTGTGGCGGCGCCTGGACCGCGGGCTGGTTTGAAGTTGAAGGTGTGGTTGACTCCGCGGCCGCCGTCTTCTGAGGGGCCGCAGTGATCTGATCGTCCTCTGAGCGAACGTGAAAGAAGATGGCGAGCACGACTACGAGGATCAGCCCGACCGCGCCCAGGATCGAATAGAGCATCAGTCGCGGCGGAATTGTGGCAATCTGATGGATGGCTTTATCGGCCATTTCGCGCGCGGCAGCTTGGGGTTTCTGTTCTTTTGTCGAATTCCTCGGAGCCAATTTTGGTAAATCGTCCTGCGCCGGCGCGGAGGGTGGATCGGGAAAAATCGGCGGGGCAAATACAGGCTCCTTGAGCGGAGGCATTTCGGCGAGATCAAAAAAACTCTTGCCCGAAGAGTTTGCCGCGGGCTCGGACATTAGCGGATCAACTGCTGCCCGGGAAGAATACCCGTCGTTCTTGGGTGAAGTGCTGACTGTGCCGTGCCCCGTCGCAGCCGAGCCAGGCGCCGATTCCACAAATTCCGCCGCAGCCGCCGACAGAACCGGACCGCGCGCCGCGTGAGACTCCACCGCGGTCATATCGAAGTCGCTGATGAGCCGCGCACCGGAATTCGAATCGCTGGCCGCCGGTGTTGCCGCTGCCGGCCGGGTCATCGGCGCAAACGCCGGCGCGTTAATTTGCGGCGAAGATGGAGAAGCGGGCTTTGCGGAAACAGGCTTTGGCGTGACCCGCGCTCCGGAGGGCGCCGCGGCAGCAGCGCTCAACTCGGACGACACGAATTTTCTGGAGGCCGCCGCTCGTGCCGCGGAATTCACTGCGACGCTCGCCCCCACACTCGCGACAGATTTGGGTTTTGTTGTCTCCGCGGTGGCTTTCTTGCCAGTGCCGCTTTCCTTGCAGTTTTCGAGGTTTTCCAGCAGATCACGCGCTCGCTGGTAGCGTTCGCCTGGGTCTTTGGCTAAGGCTTTCATGATCAGATCGCTCATCAGCGGATGAATCTTCGGATTCACCGACAACGGCGCCGCGGGCATCGCATTTTCGATCTGGCTGACTAATCCGACCGGATCCGGATCATCGAAGGCCTTGCGCCCAGCCACCATCTCGTAAAGAATCGCGCCCAGCGTGAACAGATTCGAACGCAGGTCAATCGTTTCTCCGCGAATCTGCTCCGGAGAACAATAGCTCATGAGCGGGCCCAAGCCTTTTCCACATTCGGCGCCGATCAGGCTCATGTTGGAGATGCCATAGCCGAGAATTTTGACCATGCCGTCCCACTGCACCATGATCTTCGCGGGCTCCAGCGAACAATGCATCACATTTTTCGCCGCCGCCTGCTCCAGCCCGGCGCAAATCTGGCGAGTGATGTCGACCAGATCCCAGATGGAAAAGCCTTCATTGCGCGCCACCATGGTGGCAATGCTGTTGCCCTGCACATACTCCATGGCCGCGCAAAACTTTCCTTCGATCTCGCCGGCTCCGTGGAGAACCACGATGTTCTGGCAGGCCAGATCGCGAGCGCCCTCACCCTCTGCGATGAGGGTTTCCACGAACGCGTCGAGCCGCGTGCCCAGCGGCTCCAGGTTCTGCACCTTGAGCGCGACGGCATCGTTGGCTTTCAAGTCCATCGCCTTGTAAATCAAGGCGGTAGTCTGATCTGGAAAGCTCACTCTGGATTTCGAAACGGCCAAACATTGTCGCCATGAACGATCGCCTCGCGGTGACAAGCCGCACTACAGTCTGAACGTGAAATCGGCCAAGAATCAGGGAGAATTGAACCTAGAATATCGCCTTCAACCGCACAAATGAGAGTTACGAAAGTACTGAAAAAGGCTGCGAAAATCCAGCTGATGGCTTTGACACCGAGGTCACACCCCCGAGCGATCAAGCGGGCTCCTGAGAAGGGCAGGAACAGTTGTGCTGTCATGAGACGGCGACATCAGTCATAACAATCAACACGTCGATATTGTCTGTCCTCGCTTAGTTGGCGCTTAGTTGGCCGTGCGGTTCACGAAAAAGTGCCCTTGATTGAGTTGTCCCCAGGGTCGCCCTGCTTTATCCTCAGAACTAGACGCAGGATGGGGCCGCAGTCGCTCTCGGGGAATTCTTTTATCGAAACCAGCAGGCCTTTAGGAGTCCTATGACCTTAACTCGCTTCGTGACCAAGAGCGCGTTTCGTAACAAGCGGCGGAGCTTCTTGACCGTGGTGAGCATTACTTTCTCGCTGTTGCTGCTGACTCTGATGATGACCGTCTGGCGCGCTTTCTACATCGATACCTACAGCGTTCAGTCCGCGCAACGCCTGATCATTCGCCATCGCGTATCGCTGACGCAGTCCTGCCCTTGTTTTACCGGGAGAAGATCCGCGCCATTCCGGGCGTTGTGGCGGTCGTTCCCAGCAACTGGTTTGGCGGGATATACAAAGATGACAAGCCGGAAAACTTTCTTCGCCCAGTTTGGGACTGATCCGGACGAAATCTTCAAGATCTTCACCGACTTCAAAATGCCCGCGGATCAATTGCTGGCCTGGCAGCGCGACCGTGCGGGAGTAATAGTCGACAGACCAACTCGCCAAGAAATACGGATGGAAGCTGGGCGATCGCATCGTCCTGAAAGGCACCATCTATCCCGTGGACCTCGAGTTGACGATTCGCGGCCTTTACACAGGCCCGGAGCCCACCAACTCGGTTTACTTCAGCCAGAAATACGTTGAAGAGGCGGTCGCTTTCGCCAAGGGGAAAGCGGGCACGTTTGATATTCTCGCCGACTCGCCGGAGGACGTTCCCAAAGTCGCAGCCGCGATGGATGACATGTTCCGCAATTCTCCGGAGCCGACAAAAACCGAGAGTGAAAAAGCGTTCCAGTTAGATTTCATCAACAGCATCGGGAACGTAAAGGCATTTATCCTGAGCATCTGTTTCGCGGTGGTGTTTGCCACGCTGCTGGTTTCGGCGACGACCATGGCCATGTCGATCCGCGAACGGACGCGCGAAGTGGCGGTTTTGAAGACCCTCGGGTTCACCCGGCAGACGATCTTGCGGCTTTATATTGGCGAAGCTGTGCTGGTGGCTTTGACGGGAGGCGCGCTGGGTTGCGTGCTGGCGCTCCTGCTGGTCTCGGCGATGTCGCACGCTCCGGGGATGAGTTTATTTCTTTCGGGGATGAAAGTGACTCCTCCCACTCTGCTGCTCGCCATCATCGTGGCGGGGATGGTGGGATTCGTGAGCGCGATTATTCCCGCCTACCACTCGGCAAAATTGGATATTGTGGAGGGCTTGCGCTACATCGGGTAGAGATCGCTCATACCGTGTATCAGGGTATGGCTCCAGGCACGCGTTAGCGTTTTTGTAACAAGCATTGACGGTATGCCTGAAGGCATACGCTGATACAAAACAGATCGACGGTGTGCCTGAAGGCACGCTGACATGAAACAAGAAGGAATACTATGGCGATTCCGATCAGCTATAACATCCGCAATCTGAAGTTGCGCAAAGGCCTTACTATCATGACGGCTCTGGGCATCGCGCTCACCGTGACGACTGCGGTTTTCCTGATGGCATTGCTTACCGGGCTGAAGAAGGCATTCATGACCAGCGGCGATCCGATCAACGTGCTGGTAATGCGCAAGGGTTCGACCGCGGAGCTTTCGGGAGGCTTCGACGCCAATCTCTTCCCGACGTTGAAGACGCTTCCCGGCATCGCCAAAGACGCGCAGGGAGAGCCGATGGCGTCCGCGGAGTGGGTAGTTGTTATAGTGCTGCCACGCAAGGACGGCACGGGAGAAGTTAACGTCTCGGTTCGCGGCCTGATGCCTGCGGGGCTCACTCGCTGCGATCCGGGCGCAGAAATTGGTCGAAGGCCGCTGGTTTACGCCCGGGACAGCGCGAAGTGGTGGTCGGTAACTCGATTCACAATCGTTTTTCAGGCGCGAACGTCGGCGACACTCTCGACTTCGCCAAGGGCCAGTGGAAGGTGGTCGGGGTGTTCGATTCCGGCGGCACCGCTTACGATTCCGAAATCTGGGGCGATGTTAATCAGATTGCCGCCGATTTCGACCGCCAGGGGGCCTATGCTTCGGCATATCTGCGGGCGACTGATCCGGTGGCTGCCGACGCGCTCAAACATCGCGTCGGCGACGATCAGCGCCTGAAGTTAGACGGTGTGCTCGAAACCGAATATTACGAGAAGCAGACCAGTTCCGGCGGAGCGATCAAATTTATCGGCAACATTTGTCGCCATCATCATGGCCATCGGATCGAGTTTTGCCGCCATGAATACCATGTATGCGGCCGTGGCTTATCGCTCGAAAGAGATCGCGACTTTGCGCATCATAGGGTTTTCCCGGCCCAGCATTCTCACATCGTTCGTGATTGAAGCCTTGCTGCTTTCATTGCTGGGAGCGGCCATCGGCATCGTTTTGATTTTGCCGTTCAATGGCATGAGCACCGGAATCGGCAACTCGCTCACCTTCAGCGAAACGGTTTTCAGCCTGCATCTGACTTGGGCTGTTGCCATGGCTGCGGTTGTTTTTGCGTTGATCATGGGCCTGCTGGGCGGCTTCGCGCCGGCGTGGCACGCAGCGCGCCAGGATATTCTGACTTCGCTGCGGGCCTAGAGAATCTGGCTTGTCCCGTCTCACTGTCTGCGGAGACGGGGCAAGCCGCGTATCTACAGGGAATTGTGGACGGTCTCAAATGTTTTGCGGCCCTTGAGCCGGCACATAGCTCGTACAATTGTAGGCAAGCGATTTTGAACTGCCCAAGGATTGGAAGCGTACTGTAAGCAATGCCCACGGAAATCGGACACACAGACAGCAGGCACGACGACCTGAGCAGTCTGCGCATCGACCATTCCCTGCGCGCCGGCGGCGGAGAACCTCCAGCCTGGTCGCGCCGCTTCATCATGGGTGGAATTGCGATGGTCGTCCTGCTGGGAATAGCCGCGCTGGCCTATCGCGCGCTCGCCTCCGAAACGCCGGAAGTGGAAGTCACGCGGGCGACGGCCGAAGGCAGCGACCCGGCCGGCAGCACCGTGCTCTCGGCCAGCGGATACATCGTTGCGCATCACAAAATCAGCGTGAATTCGAAAGTCACGGGCCGCGTGGCCTGGATCGGCGTGGAAAAGGGCGACAAGGTAAAAGAAGGGCAAGTTCTGGTACGCCTTGAAGACGAAGAATTCCGCGCCCAGTACGAACAAGCAAGAGGAGCGGTCGAGAGCGCCAAAGCGCGCCTGCTCGAAGAACAAAACGGATCGCGCCCCGAGGAAGTCGAGCAAGCGGATCACAATTTGTCGGAGGCGCGGGCGACGGCCGTGAATGACAAGATCAACCTCGATCGCACCCGCGATCTATTCGCGCAGGGAGTCGCCTCGAAGCAGAACCTCGACGACGCCGATTGCAAAAAACGACGCCTCGCAGCAGAGAATGAATTCGCTGGAGCGCGCTTTCCGCCTGATGCAACTCGGCCCGCGCTCCGAAGAGATTGAGCGCGCCAAGGGCGACTTGCTGCAGGCCGAAGGCCAAATGGCCTATGCCAAGTCTCAACTCGATGCCACCGTGATTCGCGCGCCCGTCACCGGCACGATTCTCGAACGCACGGCGGAGAAAGGTGAACTGGTGACCGCGCAATTTGCCAGCGGCGCCGAGGGCGGTCCGCGCGGATCGGTGGTCGCGCTGGCGGATCTGAATGACATTCAGGTGGAGCTCGATATCGCGCAAGACGACTTCGCCAAACTGTCTCCCAGGCAGGAAGGCATCGTCACGCTCGATGCCTTCAAAGATCGCTCCTACAAAGGCGAGATTGCCGAAATGTCGCCCGAAGCGAATCGGCAGAAAGCGACCGTCCAGGTCAAGGTTCAGATTCTGCAACCCGATTCCTACCTGCGCCCGGAAATGAATGCCACAGTGCAATTCAAGGCAAAGGCCAAACGATGACAAAAATGCAAGTACGAAACAAGCGTACGTTTTCGTGCCTACCGCCGCTGTGCGTGACAAAGATGGAGCTAAGTTCGTGCTGCTTGCTTTCAACGGCAAAGCGCTGCGCCGCGCGGTTCATGTTGAGGGCCAGCGTTCGGGAGGCTATCTGGTGGATTCGCTGGTAGGCGGCGAAAACGTAATCACGGCAGGGCCCGCGGATTTGCAGGACGGGCAAAAGATTCGCATCAAGGGGCAATCATGAACGCACTCACACAAACACCGACGCAGCCGGCTGTGGGCAGCAAGGTCGTCCAGGCCCGTTCCGTCAGCAAGATTTTCAAGCGCGATGCCTTCGAGGTGGCCGCGCTTGACAACGTCTCTATCGACATCGCGGGCGGCGAATTTCTGGCGTTGATGGGGCCTTCAGGATCGGGAAAGACTACGCTGCTCAACATGATCGCCGCCATAGACCGTCCCACCTCCGGCGAGCTTCTCGTGATGGAGAAGAATATTTTCAGCCTCAATGATAGCCAGTCTGCCAAGTGGCGGAACACCCATGTCGGCTATGTTTTCCAGACTTTCAATCTGATCCCTGTGCTGACGGCGTTCGAGAATGTCGAGTTGCCGCTGCTGCTGACGAAGATGACCCCGCAGCAGCGCCGCGATCATGTCATGACCGCGCTCAAACTGGTAGGACTGGAAGATCGCGTCCACCACCTGCCCAAGCAGCTATCCGGCGGACAGGAGCAGCGCGTAGCCATTGCCCGCGCTATCGTGGGAGACCCTACGCTGATTCTCGCCGACGAACCAACCGGCGACCTCGACAGCACGTCGGCGACCGACATCCTGGAAATCCTGAAGCGGTTGAATGAGAGTTTTCACAAGACGATTGTGATGGTGACCCACGATCCGCACGCCGCCCAATATGCGCACCTGACGCGGCATTTGGAGAAGGGACGGTTGCTGCCGGCGTAAAGCGCCCGCTGGTTGATTGTCGTTGGTCGTTGGTCGTTGATCGTTGATCGTTCGCGAGTTCTGCTTAACTGCTTTTTAGCCGCTGTGGGCCGTGTCAGGCTGTTCTTCTCGAAGGCATCGCATCGACCTCGTTTTCGCTAATCCACTCCCACACGCGGCGGCCACGATCATTGCTCAGGCTGCGCGCCTCTCCATAATCCACCAGACGATTCAAAACTGTCGTGACGGAGGCCAGCGGATCTTTGTGCCGCGCCAAAATTGCAGGCGCATAATGTTCCAGCTCCGCGCAAACCTCGCGCGCTCCGAGCGGACGCCGCACTTCCATCAACACGCGGCGGCAGGCTTTGGTGAATCCCGGCTGACGGCCGTTGGGCTTGCGGTCGATGAGTTCCAGCAAGTCGTCGCCCAATACCTGATCACCGAAAAGATCTGCCAATCCTGCGATGGTCTGCTTCACCGTGCCAATACGCTTCATAATATCGGCGCGCTGCCGCACGAGCTGGAGAAGTTCTTCATGCGCCGCTCTTACCACCTGCTGTGCAGAAATACTCGAGGCTTGCGCATCTACGGCTGCCAATCCAACGCCATCGGCTTTATCAACTTCCATACTTCCTCCTCCAGCAAACAACAAAAATCACCCGGGATCTTGCCTTCTGATACGGAAAGCGGTCCGGCGAAGTTCCGTTGAGAGTTGGACTTGTTTGGAGAGAAAAGGTTATCGAAGAAAAGGGTTGGTTTGTGTGGCGCGGCGACTTCTGTCCGCGGCCCTCGCGCTATTCCGGCAGTCTGAGGGAAAATAGTGTGCGCAAAATGTTGTTGAGTCCGCAGCGCGGACAAGAGTGTCTGCGCCACACTGGGCCTTCTACCCCATTACGGTCGTGTGCTCCGGCCGAATTTTGTAGATGACGCGAACCTCTCCCGGCTTGGCGTAGGGATACTTATCGACTCCGAGGTACTTCTTGGCCATCTTGTCGATGTGCGCGTCGGCGCCGTCTTCGGTGATCTCGACCACAGTGCCGCGAATCTCCAGATAGCGATAGGGATTGTCGGGATCGATAATGGCCAGCGCAACTCGCGGATCGCGGCGCACGTTGCGATCCTTCTGCCGTCCCCGCGCAGAATTGAAGATCACGTGCTGCCCGTCGAAGTCGCACCACACCGGAGTGACCTGCGGCCGTCCGTCAGGCATGAGCGTCCCAAGACTAGCGAAAGCGCGTTTATGGAAAAGGTCGGTATACTTTTCAGGAATCACATGAGACATTGCCGGCTCCTCGATTGATTCGTTTCAATAATTATATTTATTGCAAACATTTATTTTCGGGAGGACTTCTTGCCCGACCCGATTATAGATGCCGAAAGTGCACCGATGTCGTTTTTCCTTTTTAGCGGCTCGGCCGTGGTTGCATCCGCGGGCTGAAATTGGACGATTCACTAAACATCGGGCGCACCTGTCGAATCGAGATTCGCCGGGCGGCGTGAGATGCTTGAAATATACTGGTCTCTAATATTCCTTTTAGCGAGTCTGATCCTATGTGGATGACATCAAGCGCGACGGTAAAGTCGACGCGACGATTTTGGCTGTCGTTCGTCTTTCTGCTTCTGGCCGCCATTCCTTTTCTAGCGCAGCCATCTACGGTGCAACCTCCGCCGACGGTCGTATTTATGACGGACTTCGGCATCGTGGATGACTCGGTCGCCCTCTGCAAAGGCGTCATGTATGGCATTGCGCCCAATCTGCGCATCGTCGATCTCACCCATCAAGTTACTCCCTTTTCGATTCGCGACGGCGCTCGCTTCCTGTTTGGCACTACCCCGTATTTCCCCGCTGGAACGGTCTTCGTCGTCGTGATTGATCCCACTGTGGGCAGCGCGCGCAAAGCGGTGGTGATCAAATCGAAGCGCGGACAATTTTTCGTGCTCCCCGACAACGGCCTGATGACGATGGTTGAAGAGCGCGACGGCATTGAGGCCATCCGCGAGATCACCAATCCTGACTGGATGGTCGGCGCCAAGATTTCATCGACCTTTCATGGCCGCGATATTTTCTCGCCTGTCGGCGCGCATGTCGCACGGGGAGATGACTGGACTCAGGTCGGGCCGCCGATGAAGGAGTTAGTTCGCCTCGATCTGAAATCTGCAAGCATTGACGACAAAGCTCTGACTGGCGAAGTCATTGCCCTCGATGGCCCATTCGGCAACCTGGTTACCAATATAAGCGCCGAAGATTTTCTAAAGCTGGGCTACGAGCGGGGAGATAAGTTGAAAGTCACAATCGCCGGCCACGAAATCGAAATGCCTTTTGTCAGGACGTTCAGCGATGTGCCGCTCAAGCATCCATTGCTCTACATCGACTCGCGCGGACGAGCCAGCTTCGCGCTCAATCAGGCAAGCTTTGCGGCGGCGTACAAGATCGAGCCACCGCAGGCAATATTTATCCCCCGCAAGGCTCGCTGAGCTGTCTTTGGTTTGTGTGGTGGCGGGGTTCGCCCCGCTGGACGGGGCAGAGCCCCGTCACCACACAGTGAGTTTAGCCGGCAGTTTTCAACTCTTCGGCAATCCTTGGCAACACTGCTCTCAGCAGCGCGATGAACTGGCCCATCACCCGCCGCCCTACCTCAAGCACTTCTTCGTGAACCAGCGGCTTATCCAGGATCCCCGCGGCCATATTCGTTACGCATGAAATCGCCAGCACATTCATCCCCATGTGCCGCGCGACAATCGCTTCTGGCACGGTTGACATGCCCACCAGATCGGCGCCGATTGTGCGCAGGTAGCGAATTTCCGCCGGCGTCTCATAACTCGGGCCGGCCAGCGCCGCATAAACGCCCTCGCGCGGAGGAATCGAAAGCTTTTCCGCTTCCTCGCAGCGCGATCTCGCGATAACGCCTGGAGTAGGTGAAAGTCATGTCCGGGAAGCGCGGCCCGAAGCGCTCGTCATTTGCGCCTGTGAGCGGATTCTGCCCCTGAAGATTGATGTGATCGCGCAGGATGACCAGAGCGCCCTGCCCATACTCGATGTTAATGCCTCCGGCGGCGTTGGTGAGAATCAAAGCGCGCACGCCAGTCCGGCCCAGCACACGCGCGGGAAAAGCGACCTCTGCGGCGGGATACCCTTCGTAAAGATGCACTCGTCCCTGCATTACAGCCACGGGCACATCGGCCGCGGTGCCGATTACAAGTTGTCCGGCATGACCCACCGCGGTCGAGCGCGGAAACGTCGGAATGTCGGCATAGGGAATGCGCACAGCGTCTGTAAGATCGTCGGCGAAAGCTCCCAGGCCGGAGCCCAGCACCAGCCCGATCTGCGGACGCAGCTTCGTCTGCGAAAGGATGAATGTGGCTGCGGATTCAGCGCGTGTAAACAGGTCTGGTGTCATTGGTCAGAGTTCTCAATAAAACCGACATCACATGGAACGAGCTTTGCGCCAAAACGCCAGCCGAGGAGGAATTAGCCAGTGATCGGACTCCTCAAAACCTTTTCTCAAAGTCAGCGAAAGCGCGTTCCAGTTGCCACTGCACGCGAGCACGCTCACTGGTCGCCATAAACTTTTCGCATTTTTCCGAGACGCGATCATTTGAAGATCGATCCTCCGCGCAAGCCGCCGCCCGCTGCAACTCGCGCCCGCCGCTCCCCCTATCGCTCCAAAGACTATCACCCGGAATAAAGCTGTGTTCCAGGCTCGCGCGCGCCATGCGCTTCAGATCGCCATATGACAAGCCATAAGTCTCGACTGCCCTCAGGTATTCGTGCGTCATATCGCTGCGCGACACGCCCTCATCGTCGGTAGCGAGCGCGACCGGTACGCCGTATTTCATATACAACGGCAGCGGATGCCGGTTTCCGGTCACTCCTAGAATCACGTCATTCGAAGTCAGGCAAATCTCTACCAGCACATGCTTCGTAGCCATTTCGCGCAGCAACGCGATCGGATCATCTTCGCTCATCACGTCTACGCCATGCCCGATCCGCTCGGCGTGTGCGCGCTCAATCGATTCGCGGATATGAAAGCGCAATCCCTCCGGTGGAACCAGCCCCATCCACAATTCGCCGGCATGCAACGATACGTGGGTTGCGGGATAGAACTTGTGCAGCGCTTCGATGATTCGCATATGCAGATCGAAGTCGTGCATGGGCACATAGTAATCTTCCGGCATCACCAGGTTGAACCCCACAAAGCGCGGATCGGCCTTCGTCAGCTCAAAGCCCAGCAAGATCTGCGCGAACACCTGCTCGCGCGGCAAGCCCCGCAACACCTGGTACAGATAGTGAATCGTGACCTCGCATCCGGGAGCAGGCTGCGCGGTCCCGCAATGCAAGACTTCTTTCTCCCGCGCTTCATCGGAATCGAGCTGGCTGCGCACAGAGGCCACGATGTCCGACATTCCTCTCGCCAGAAGTTTGTCGCGCAGCGCACTGAAGTCGTCATCCCAACCCATCTTTGTGCCGAGAATCGCCGCTTGTCCGCCATCGGCTGTGTGCATCACCTCGACATACTGCAGATGATCTTCGGCCGCGCGCGACGCCGACCTCGGCGTAGGCATCGCCGACGTGCTTCTCCATCGCTGGACCGAACTTCTCAAACGTGGAGAAGAAGCGGTCGTGTCCCGACTCGTCCGCTGCGTGCCAGTTGCGCATCGACCAGGCGTCCACGAGCTGGCCGTAGAGAATGTGATCCTGATAAGCGCAGCGCACCGAGGGCTTGTTCGTGTAAGACTCGCAGGAATCGCATGCCGCGTGCAGCAGCTTCGAAGTGCTGCGATCGACGCAGAGCGCGTTCTCCGATGCCCAGTCGATGAAGCTCTCGGCATAGATCGCTCCGCTCAGGTGGAGGTGCAAGTCTCCGCCTTTCGGCATCTGTTGCAGAAAGGCCAGCAGCAGACCAGGCTGGTGCCGCAATGATTCCAGATACTTTGCGGTCTTCTGTTCGGCGGTCTTTTGTTCGGCGAGCTTTTGTTCGGCAATCTTGTGTTTGGCAATCTTCTCTTCGTTCTGTGCGCGGTTCTGTGCGCGGGATTTCTGCGCGCTGGCGGTTTGGGCTATGCCAAACTGAGTGAAGCCGAGAACGATGTTGCTGAGAACGAGGAGCCAGACAATGCCCATCGATCTCGGGAAACGCGGTGAACGCAAACCTCTCATCTGGATCAGGGCCTCCAAAGCATGAATCGTTCTACCATGATCGCGAAGAAAGAGAATTGTAAGCCAGTGCAGCAACCAAAGATCTGCTCGCCATCGCGAACTGGCAGATTTCGCGGGCACAGTATTGATGCGGATGAAACTCCGATTTGCACAGTCAGAGCCGAACGTGATGTCTAAAGTCTTCCCACTTTGGAACCTTGAAAATCGGGGGGAACGCGCCAATCTTCCGGCGCGAAGCGAAGGTCTGCACAGTTTTCGTGACACGGGGCTGTGCATGAGCTGCACTCGATTGATGAATAAGGAGTTACAGAGGCAGGAATTTCGTTGACGCAAAAAACAGATGTGTTAAAACCATAATCGTTCTTTGACACGTTCTGAAGTTTTCCCGGTTGGTGCGGCGTCCGGGGCTCAAGCGAGGTCACTCAAGCAACCGCGAGGTGGGTTTGAGAGGGCTAGCAAGGGTCTATAGCTAAGCGCTGGTCGAGGCGAACAGGAACCAATGTTGAAGGCAGGATAGAGTCCCGAGGCGTTGAACTGATTTATCCGGTTGGCGGTGAGCCCGGAGCCCAAGCAAGATCGGCTTGCAATGAACCCGCAAGGGAGTTGTGAGAATAAGGTCAGCGAGGGTCTAAACGCGAGCTACTGGCCGAGACGAATGAGTACAACATCACCTCGGGACTCTCTATTTTTGGCTGTGAGTTCTGTTTTCTCGCCTTTCTGCCGCGAGACGTGAGGCACCCCCGGCAGCTGGTTAGTTTTCTAAGAACGGCGTTTGAGTAGGTCCTAGCGCTCCCTGGACTAGGTACCCCCCCACCCCCCCTATTTCCCGCAAAGTATTAACAAATAAGGAGTTAATTGTAAGGTATTCATAATTAAAGACTTAATTGTGCTCTTTTGCTCTTTCCGCTTTCCCGCATGCCGATTGCTCTTCCGTCACTCGAAAAAATATTTACGCGGTCTTTAAGAATCATTGGTTTAGGAGGAAATTCCTTCCAAATCTTTGAGTTTAAAGGGCAAATTCGCAAAATATTCCGGAATAAGGACTTGCTGGATTGGTTTGATTCCCCCATCCGAATTCCCTTCTCACTTCCGATCCTTCGCTTCGCTCAGGATTTCGGCAGCGGGCTCCCGCTTCGCTCACGCCCGCTAAACGCCTCAACTTAGCTTGGCAAATATATATGAAAATACTTTGGGGCAGATTCGAGGTGCGTCGGCTTTCGACGGACACTCCTCGAAACTGCCCCAATGAACTTCTACTATTGCAGCGCTGCTATCTGGAAGTCTCGATCCGCTCGACGGGCACCGCACGAGAGAATAAAATCCGTAAATGGACGAGGCGGCAAAGCAAAACCCTACCGAAATGGACGGCCAGATGATCGCAATGGAAGGCCGGATATTGGCGCGAATCCAGGATTCCGAGACGCGCTTGCTGTCTGCGTTCTACGGATGGGGCCAGCCCATCGAAAGCCGCCTTCGAGTCTTACCCACGCTAGACGAACGCCTTGGCTTTTTGGAGAACGCATCACCGCGCTGGAACGTAAGAACCTTACCGGACGGTAGTACTCATGCCACGAGATCAGCACTGGTTTGAATTACGGGATGTGCGTGTCCGAGGGATGGACCGGGATGCGTGGATAGTCCTTCGCGCCTGCAAGACGGCACAAAGTAATGCCCAAAGATTTGGAGAAGGGCACGAAGAAGAATTCTTTGGAGCCGCCTCCGCCGCATTCCCAAATGACACACGGGACAATGCTGGGAAAACCATAAATTGGGGCAACCTGGGCTCGATGCACGACCACGGTCCTTCGGTCCAGGATGGGAAGTATCAGCCGGCTGACCAGTTCGAGCCGTATCCCGGGGGACTTCGCGGAACGCACCTCATTTTATCCCAGCGAGGAAGCGGCATAGATCACGGTGACTGGATCGTTCATCCAGATCTTATCCTCGGACTGCGCCTGAAAAGGGAAAACGATAGCTGGGTCGCGGTGGATGAGGGGTACGTTCCCGTCATCCGCATGTGTCGCGATGCCGGCGGTTCGCCAAACCTTATCGAGATTCGATCAAGCCACCTCAAGGACTTTCTTGCTGCAAGAGGCGAGTTTCTTTGTGTATCTACTTATCGAAGCCGCGAACTTATTGCATCTGATCGACCCGAAATTAACTGGAGCGAGAACCCGACCGTGGAGGAGTCGACGAGCGAGAAATGGCAGGGCAGCATCACCGAAATCACAGAGGATGGCCATCCCTTTGGGAGCGAGATGGCCGTCTTCCACATTGGACGCAAGAATTTTGATCTAGAGCAGGATGTGCCGGAGGTTGCACACACGGACGACTTTGAAACCCGGACTTTTAAGAAGAAATTTGAGGGGAAAAGGCTGTTCCGTATATGGGGTGAGCTTTGGAAAGTTGAGTTTATCGAGGCGGGCGAACACAGCGTTCGGCTGCGGGGTGATGATTTAGCATCATCAATTTACTTTTATACGGATGCCTCAGGGAAAAGAGAGAGCGCCGACGAACTGAATCGAAAAGGGCGTTGGCTTTGGTTCAAGCCCGATGTTATAAACAAGGCCCTTGAATACCGCGGCTCTTTTCTGACGTGGTACACCGCTAATACAGGAAGAGTTGGTATGGCGGCAGACGGGGGCGTGCCATTCGGTGTCAACCATCTGGGTCTGGTGAACGTGTATGCGAAGGACATTCGATATTCCTCTTCCTGGCAGCAGCAGATTTGGGCTGGCTTCAACGTCACTCCTGAGGGTGGGGTTTCGCGCGAGTTGTTAATGGCGCAGGCTGAAGGTGAACCTGCGGAAACTCAGGCCCCAGAGCCCTTTCTTGTAACCGCGATCAGAATGCTAAACCGCAACAGCGCGGAATTATTTGGTTTCGAGGTGATTAGGCCACACCCTGAGTATGAGCGTTTAATCCGGCTGGCTCATCGCTTTCGAGCGGTGGATGAAGCCGGCTTTTATGCTTTGGCAAAGGATCTCGCCCGTATGACGGCAGACAGTTTAGATGTTGCCGGTTTACAGAAAATAGTGCCTGTCCCCAAGGGAGAGAAACGGGGCTCCTTGAAATCACTCGAAAGCGTCTTGGCAACGCGCCTTCCAACGAAGACCGCCCATTCTCTAATGACGCCACTATTCGGAGTCTACGAACTCCGGCATGCAGACGCCCATCTGCCACCCTCCGATTTGGACGAAGCGTTTTCCATGATTTTCGTCGACAGAGGTAAGCCTTGGATTACGCAAGGCGCACAGATGTTAGCCGTCGTCGTCGATGTCTTGCAGCGCCTAGCTGAGGCTTTTGATCCCAAAGGCGCCGTCAAACCTAGCGTCGCATTGGAACGCCAGCGGCAAGCGCGAAGCTAACTCATATTTCCATAAACGCAGGGTCTGCCCTGGCGCTCTGGCCTTTGCTCTTATCGAGGGCCCCCGTCCCGCAAAATCGCCTACTTCAAAATAGCTCGCAGGCTTTCGCGGACAGGAGTGTCCGCGCCACACTTGCCGCCTCAGCCTCACTCGCGCTGTGGCGTTTGCTTGATACCTCGTTTACAATCCCCTCGCTGATGTTCGAAGGAGGATCCCCATGTTCCCCTCGCGTAAGCTGTTTCAAGGTTGTTGCGTTGCTGTTCTGCTGGCGACTTTTCTTAGCTGCGGCTCGGCACACGATTCCGATGAATTTTTTGTTTTCGTCGCCGCCAACCTCCAGGTTCCCTATTGGCGAACAGCCGGCTTGGGATTTTCCAAGGCAGCGGAAGGGATGAAGGTCAAGTTTGATTTCGTGGGGCCACAGAACTACGACCCCAAGGCTGAGCGCGACGCACTTGATCAAGCGGTGCAGAAGAAAGCAACGGGAATATTGCTGGGCGTGACCGATCCGGCTCTGCTGAAAGACAGCATTGACAAGGCGGTGGCTGCGGGCATTCCGGTCATCACGATGGATTCGGACGCACCCGACAGCAAGCGGCTTTTTTTCGTCGGCACTAACAGCTACCAAGCCGGCTTCATAGGCGGCAAGCGGCTGGCGCAGGAACTCAAAGGCAAAGGCAATGTGGTGATTTTCACGATGCCGGCCCAACCGAATCTGCAGGATCGCCAACGCGGCTACAAAGACGCGCTTGAAGGCTCGCCGAACATCAAGATCACGCGCGTGGTTGATATACAGGGTGATCCGCGAATTACGTTCGATACGACCAGCGAGATCATCGGCAAAGAAAAAGATAAAGTTGACGCCTTTGTTTGCCTGGAGGCGCAATCGGCCAAAGAAGTCGCGGGATTGCTCGACCGCTACCATGTGACGGGGAAGGTCGTTATGGCGATGGACACCGACCCCGAGACGCTCGACTGGATTCAAAAGGGAGGGATCGCGGCCACGATTGCGCAGAAGCCTTACACCATGGCCTATGTCGGCATGCAGATGCTCGACGTTCTTTATCATCACAAGCCAGCTACGCTTGGGAGCGATTGGGCCAAGGATATCTACGCGCCGGTGCCGAGCTTCGTGGATACAGGCTCAGCCTTGATCGACAAGACGAACCTGGATTCTTTTCTGGAGGCGGGGAAGAGTCTGACGGCTGCGCCGAGGTAACGATCTGGGCGCGGAGGCTCATCTTCTGGCCGTGACCTGGTCGGCAATCCGGTCGTACTCGCTCTTCGAGAGGATGTGCCGCGACACGAGATCGTCAGATGAGTTGTACGGACGCGCGGAGATGACGCGATCGGCATCGTGTGCGCTCATGCCGGGTAGGCCCATCAACTGATCTCTGGTCGCCAGGTTTATATCTAAAGGCTTATTGCGATCCCAGCCTTCGCGGATCCCTTCCGCTACGGCTTTGGCATCGCTCTTCGCTTCGGCCGTGGCCTCGGCGGTTTTTTCGCGGATTTCCTGCGGGCTTTGCTGCTGTTGAGTACAACCCACGAGCGCAGCCAGCAGCAACAGTGCGATTATGTGCCAATCTTTGAGGGAGTTCATTTCAGTCGCTTCTTTCCGCTCTTCTTCTTGTTTACACTCTTCTTGCACGTGTTCTTCTTTTCTCTCTCGCTGCAATATTGGATGACATCGCGCGATTTCTGGTTGGTGCGGACAGGAGTATCGGAGGCAAAGTAAAATACCGTCTGGTGCTAACTATGAAAAATTCTGCCATGTCTCGTCCGCTTTATGAGGTTGATCCGCAGATTGCCCAGGCCATTGACAACGAAGTCCGCCGCCAGCATGAAGGGCTGGAGCTGATCGCTTCGGAAAACTTTGTCAGTGAGGCTGTGCTTGAGGCTGCCGGTTCGGTATTCACTAACAAGTATGCGGAGGGTTATCCCGGCAAGCGGTATTACGGCGGATGCGAGTTTACCGATGTGGTGGAGGAACTGGCGCGCGACCGGGCAAAGAAACTGTTTGGGGCGGAATATGTCAACGTGCAGCCGCACTCGGGATCGCAGGCCAATCAGGCGGCGTACGCCGCGGTGCAGCAACCTGGGGACACGATTCTGGGATTGAATCTGGCTCACGGCGGGCACCTCACGCACGGGCATCCTCTGAATTTTTCCGGCAAGACCTACAAGATCGTTCCGTACGGAGTAACCAAGGAGACGGAAACGATCGATTACGACGAACTGGAAAGGATCGCCACGGCGGAGCATCCCAAGCTGATTATTGGCGGCGGGAGCGCGTATCCGCGGATTATCGATTTTGCCCGCATGCGCCAGATTGCCGACAAAGTTGGCGCGCTCTTCCTGGTCGATATGGCGCACTTCGCGGGACTGGTGGCAGGAGGAGCGCATCCATCGCCGGTGCCGCACGCGCACATTGTGACTTCGACCACGCACAAGACGCTGCGCGGGCCGCGCTCGGGCATGATCCTGGGCAAGCAGGAATTTGCGAAAGAGATCGATAAGACCGTCTTTCCTGGAATGCAGGGAGGGCCGCTGGTGCACATCATAGCGGCGAAGGCGGTGTGCTTTCTGGAAGCATCGCAACCGAGTTTTCGAGACTATGCGCGGCAGGTCGTGGCTAACGCCAAGGTGATGGCGGAAACGCTGGCGGCCGACGGCTATCGCATCGTCTCCGGTGGAACGGATACACATCTCATGCTGGTGGATGTGTTCGCCAAGGGCATGCTGGGCAGCGACGCGGAGAAGGCGCTCGGCGAGGCTGGCATTACGGTGAACAAGAATGCGATTCCATTTGATACGAATCCGCCGATGAAACCGAGCGGGATTCGCATTGGCAGCCCGGCAGTGACTACGCGCGGCATGAAAGAAGGCGAAATGCGGCAGATCGCGCACTGGATCTCGGAGGCGCTCAATCACCGTACGGACGCCGCGGCGCTCGGGAAAATCCGCAAGCAGGTGCTCGGGATGGCGGAGGAGTTTCCGCTGTATGCGGAACGGCGGGCGCGGGCGCAGGCGGAAGTGAGGGTGTAAACATTCAATTAGGTTTGTCATTCTCAACGAAGCGAGGGATCTGCATCTTGCGGCGAAACTGCAGATCCCTCACTCCGTTCGGGATGACAAACTCTAGTGGGCTTCTACCGAATTCGCTGTGTCCCTCCACCCTCCCTGTGGTTAAATTCCATTCGTGAAAGTAGCCATCGACATCCGTCGCATGACGGAATTCGGGGTCGGCACATATATACGAAACGTGGTCCGAACGCTTGCCCGCCTGGACCGCGACAGCGATTATTTCCTGATCGGATCGCTGGACCGGGTGGCCGAATGCGGGCCGCTGCCGCCCAACTTTCACGCGGTGGCGCTGGGCGGCGGGGACGACACGCTCAAGGGTAATCTTGAATTTCGCGCGATCGTGCGCCGATTGCAGTGTGACCTGGTTCACGTTCCACATCTGTTCTGGATTCCGCGCGGCTTGAGCTGTCCTTACGTTTTGACCGTGCACGATCTGCTGGAGCACATGTATGGATCGCGCCATCTTTCGAGTTTGCGGCGCAGCTTGCATTTTCATATGACGCGGCGGGTGTTGCGCCGGGCGGCGCGCGTGATCGCAGTATCGCAATTCACCAAGAATGAAATCGAGAAACTGCTCGCGATTCCAGACGCGCGCATCGAGGTCGTCTACAACGCGATTGACGAACGTTTTCTGCACGGCCATGCCACGGCGGCGGATCGCGAACTGATTGCCCAGCGCTATCTGGTGAATTATCCGTTTCTCTTGTATGCGGGCGCCATACGGCCACACAAGAATGTAGTGCGGATTATCGAAGCGTTTTCGGCGCTGAAAAGTGAGCTGCAAAAAGAGCAGCAGTATCCCGACCTGAAGCTGATTATCATCGGGGACGATCTTTCGAGTCACCCGCGCCTGCGCCGAACGGTGGTACGCAGCGGAGTGCAGAACGACGTTCGATTTCTCGGATTCGTGCCGATAGAGGTGCTGCGCATTTTTTATGACGTTGCCAAGATTTTTGTTTTCCCCTCGCTTTACGAGGGCTTTGGACTGCCACCCCTCGAAGCGATGGCTCATGGAACGCCGGTGGTCACTTCTAATACATCGAGCCTGCCGGAGGTTGCGGGGAACGCGGCGCTGCTGGTGAATCCGGAAAACGTGTTTGAGATCCGGCGCGGGCTGCAGCGCGTGTTGCTGGATCCGGCGTTGCGGGCACAGATGAAGCAGCGCGGCTATGAGCAAGCGCAGCGATTTTCGTGGACTGCCTCGGTGTCGCGCATCCTTGAGATTTACCGCGAAGTGGCGGGGGCTCGGGTTGCGCGGGCGGCGGCAGACTGACATTTTGCGTGGTGGCAGGTTGTGTGTGGCGGGGCTTCGCCCCGCCGGACGGGCCAGAGGCCCGTCACCACACAACCTCTGGCTCGTCGCCACACAACAGCCTCGGTCCCATAGTCCCGTATAATAGAGGATTCTGCGATGAATCCCAGCGCCGCCCGTCATCTCGATTCTCCGGCACATCAGACCTCGACTCACCCTGCAATGGTTCCTCCGACGACGATTCCAATTCGCCCTTGCGAGACGCGCCCGAACCGTTGGCTGGCGGACTGGCGCGTTTCTTTTTTGGCATTGATTTCGCTGTGGGCGGTGATTTACATGGTGGGGCTTTCGCGTCCCGCCTTGCTTGACGATGCCGACACGGTGCACGCCGAGGCGGCGAAAGAAATGCTGCAGCGGCACGATTGGGTGACGCTTTACGTAAACGGCATTCGCTATCTGGAAAAAGCTCCACTGATGTATTGGGGCGTGGCCGTGAGTTACGAGCTCTTCGGTATCAGCGAGTGGAGCACGCGGCTTCCGCTGATGCTGTGCGTTCTGGCGATGATTCTCTCGACTTATGGCTTGGGACGGTGGGCGCTGGGCGGTGAGGGCGGATTTTTCTCCGGGATGGTGCTGGCGACCGCGCTTGGGCCGTTTCTGTTTACGCGGTTTCTCATTCCCGACGTGGCGGTTGGACTTTGGTTGACGCTCACCTTCTGGCTTTTTCTCGTGACGCTTGAACGACCGAAGCCGGCGCGCTGGGCTTGTTGGGGACTGGCTGCGGTGTGCGCGCTCAACGTGCTCACCAAAGGGCTGATTGGGCTGGTCTTTCCGGTCGGCGCTATTGGACTGTACTTGTTGCTTACGGGCAACTTGCGGCATTTGCTTAGACTGCGGCTGGTTTCGAGTGCTTTGGTATTTCTGGCGATTGCTGCGCCCTGGCACATCCTGGCGGCGTTGCGCAATCCTGCGCAGGGGCACGTTCGCGGGTTCCTGTGGTTCTACTTCGTCAATGAACACATCCTGCGTTTCCTGAACAGGCGTGTGCCCCGCGACTACGACACGGTGCCGCTGCTGCTGTTTTGGGCCTTGCTGGTTTTGTGGCTGATTCCGTGGACGGTTTTTCTTCCGCAATCGTTGCAAGAGGTGCCGCGGCGGTGGCGCGAATTCCACCCCCACGGGCCAAAACCGGGCCCGTCGGGGACCCCGGCATTTCGCTCGCAGATGACGCGGCGGCAGCGCGCGTATTTGTTGTTCGCATTGTGGACGCTGGTGATCGTCGGCTTCTTCAGCTTCTCGACCCGGCAGGAGTATTACACGATTCCGGCGATTCCGGCGATGGCTTTACTCGTCGGCGGATGGCTGCAACAAGAGCGAGTCTCTGCGGCCGACAGCAGGGAACGGCACAACGGGCGGATTTCGTCGGCCGCGCTGCTGGTGATCGGCGCGGTCATTGCGGTGGTTGGATTTGGCCTGCTTTTGTTTTCGAAAGCGCCGGCTCCGGGAACCGATCTTTCAGATCTCCTCAGGAAGAATCCGCAGGATTATGCGCTCTCGTTCGGGCACTTTCTGGATTTGACACCGCAAGCGATGGGGGCATTTCGTGTTCCGCTGTTTGGGTTCTCGCTCGCATTTTTATTGGGCATGATCGCCAATTGGATTTTGCGACGGCGCGGGCGGGCGGGGGCGGGCAACGCGGCGCTGGCGGCGATGATGATTGTTGTGCTGGGGTGCGTGCGGATTGCGTTTGGCATTTTCTCTCCGATCATCTCATCGAAGGATCTGGCAATGGCCATTCGCGAACAGTACCAGCCGGGCGACCAGATCGTGGTGAGCGGGTTGTATGAGAATGCGTCTACGCTGAATTTTTATACGGGTCTGCCACTACGCAGCCTGCATGCACCTGGCGGAAACATGTGGTACGGTACGCAATTTCCCGGAGCGCCGCAGGTTTGGGAGACACAGGCTTCGTTCGCAGAGAAGTGGAGTGGACCGCGACGGGTTTTCTTCTGGAGCGATCGAGATAATCCGCCGGCCCTGCGAGGATTGACGAGCTATATCATCGCGCGGCGGGGCGGCAAGACTATTTTTTCCAACCGGCCTATGCCAGCAGTCTTACGTTAAATGTTGTTACTTAACGACGGTCAGGCGCCCATCTTTCAGATCGAACACATCTCCATGCCAGTGGATGCGATTGCCCAGAAAACTTGCTGCCCAGACGAGCGGCGCGATCAGGTCTCGCAACGGCAGCAGAGCGACATCGCGGAAAAACTCGTCGTCGTTGCGGCCGTCGTTCTCATGACCATCGTTGTTGCGCCCATCATCCTTGCGGCCATTGAGCACGAGCACCGCGGCGACGAATCCAGTCATCAGGCGTACAACTAGCGTGATCGCCAACAGTATCCATGCCCACGTTGCACCGCGCGCGGCGAGAAGCGTCACGAGGGCCCAGGGCAGGCCAAAAGTGAAGAGCAGACCGGAGTATCCCCAGGGGCGGGCATCGCGAATGGTGCGCGACCAACGCAGTTGATGACGAAAAAACTCACGCATCGTATACGCGGGCAAGAAGGTGGTGACGATCGCCGTGCTGAGTTCGACTTTCTTTCCTGCCGATGCGATGCGGCGACCTAGCTCGTAGTCGTCGGCGAGATAATCGAGCAACGTTTCGAAGCCACCTATGGCTTCGAGATCACGGCGGCGAAACGCCAGCGTGGAACCTAATCCGAAGCGCAATCCTTTTTCGAGAAACCTGGCGCTCAGCACGCCGGGAATGAAGTCGGTGCCGATGCCCAATGCTTCTAGCCGCGAGCCGAGAGTTGGGGCAGGAGCGCCGCGGTAGAGGCAGGTCACCAGGCCGACGGAATCGTCTGCCAGCGGAGAAACCACGTTCCGCAAGTAGTTGGAAGGTACGCGAATATCGCTGTCGTTCACCAACAGAATCTCGTGGCGCGCGGACGGCAGCATCTGCGCGAGATTGCTGACTTTGATATTGGTTCCGAGAATGCGATCGCAGACGATCAGTTCAATGGCGAGCTTGGGATATTTTGCCTGAAGCTTGCGCACGATTTCGATGGCGGGATCGGCGGCATCGCTGACTCCGAAGATCAATTGAAATTGCGGATAGTCCTGCTCGCAGTGGCTGCAAAAGTTCCCCCAGATATTGGGATCGACTCCTTTGAGCGGCTTGAGAATTGAAACTGGCGGAAGTTTGGTTTCAGAGCCCGGCGGTTGTTTGAGCTTCTTGCGCTTGTCGCTCAGGAAGCTCGCCAGGCCGAGAGAGGAGAGAAAATAAAAAAAAAGACTGCCCAAGGTTCCAAGCGTGGCGCCGACTTCTACGAGTGATCGGAAGGTCAGGGCGTGAGTCGATAACATGGACGGATCAAAGAATACACGCTCACATAGTTTGCTGGAAAAGTGCAATTAGGACGGCCAATCAATCGCTGTCCCAGACGGAGCAAGTCCCGTCTTTACGAGGCATTTTTCCGCGAGCCGTGAGGCGATGCCTTGATACGAACCGAGAACATTTCTGAGCTGTTGCTACGTGGGGTGGTTCGCGGGGCGGAGGAGGAAATAAAGGACGGTCAGGGCGATCAGGAAAGTCAGTCCTGCGATCAGGTTGATGCGGGAGTCCCACGAGGTTTTGGCGACGGATGCAAGGACTAAGATGAGGCCGATGATCGATCCCCATTTGCCTAGCGGCGAAGGTGCGGGAATTTTGGCGGCTTGCGCGGGGGTGAGTCGGCGGCGGAAGTTGATGTGGGCGGCCAGGGAGACGATCCACGAGAGCATCATGCCGAAGAAAGCGCCGCGGAGAATGTCTTCGAAGGCCTGGCCCGGAGCCCAGCGTTCGAGAGCGAGCGCAACGACGATTCCGTAGGACGAAACGATGAGAGCGAGGGTCGGAGTGCCATTTTTGCTTAGGCGGCCTAGCGCGCGCGGAGCCCATCCGGTGCGGGCCAGCGAGAAGAGCATGCGGGATGAGATGTAGAGCGCGGCGTTGGATCCGGAGAGAGCGGCGGTTAAGACCACAAAATTCATGAAAAGGGCGGCGCCGGGGAAATTGACGGAGCGAAAGACGGTGACGAAGGGGCTCTCGGTAACGCCGGCGCGGTTCCACGGCATGATGCCGACGAGGACGATGATGGCTCCGAGATAGAGAATTGCGAGTGTGAGGAAGGTCATGCGCGCGGCACGGGCTACGGCCGTGGGCGAGGTGGATTCTCCGGAGGTTACGGCCACGAACTCGACGCCGCCGAAGGCATAGACGGCGAAGGTGATGGCCAGCAGCGGGGCGGCGTGGCCGAGGGGGAAGAATCCGCCGTGAGAGAAGTATTGCGATGGGGCGCGTCCGGTCAGGAGCAGGGCTGCTCCGAGCGCGATGAAGAGGGCGATGACCGCGACTTTGATCATGGCAAACCAGAATTCGAAGCGGCCGTAGCTGTGGACGGCGAGGAAGTTGATGGAAAGAAGAAAGACGGAAAAGACGAAGACCCAGAGGATGGCAGATACGCGCGGAAACCAGAGCTGCATGTAGGTGGCGGAGGCAACCATCTCGGCTCCGATGGAGACGGCGATGGCGAGCCAGTAGCCGGAGCGGCAGATGAATCCGGCCCATTGGTTGAGGTAGAGGTCGGCATAGACGCCGAAGGAGCCGGCGGCGGGATGAGTGCTGGCGAGTTCGCCGAGGGCGAGAGCGACGGTCCAGCTGATGAAGGCGGCGAGGACGAAAGTGAGGATGACGGCGGGACCGGCGAGCTGGATGGCGGCGGCGGTGCCAAGCAGGAGTCCGGTGCCGATGGAGCCGCCCACGGCGACCATGGTCATTTGGCCGGCGGTTAGTTGGTGGCGGAGGCCGGACTCGGGGTTCGAGGCTTCCGGGCTGGATGAGTTGCGTGGGGACGGGTTCATCGAGAGACCGGTCATGAATTGCTCGTACTGATATATCAGAGGCAGAGGGCATTGGGGCGTGAAATTGTGGAGAGTGAGCCGAGCTTTGCTCGGCTGGACAGACGAGGGCGTCTGTCCCTACGTAATTTCTTATCCGCGTTGCGGAGGGTTAGTTGCCTTCGGTCGCGTGTTTGGCGACGGGAGTCTGCTCGGAGAAGTTCACCGCGGGCAGCGCGGCTGCGGGGCGGGCGGCTACTACACGATCTCGGCCGGCGCGTTTCGCCTCGTAGAGAGCTTCGTCGGCGAAGTTGAGGAGCAGATCGACGCGGTCCGTGGTTTCATCGAAGGCGGCAACGCCGATTGAGACGCTTAGAAAGTCAGCGGGCTGGCCGTCGTTTTGAGGGCGGTATTCCCTGAGCCGAGTGCGGATTTGCTCGGCGCGGGCGGTGGCCTGCTGGAGAGAGCACTCGGGCAGGACGAGGGTGAATTCTTCGCCGCCATAGCGGCAGGCGACGTCTTCGGCGCGAACCGAGCGCAGAAGAGCCTCGCCAACAGCGGCTAGGGCTTTGTCTCCCGCGGAGTGACCGAAGTTGTCGTTATAACGTTTGAAGTGGTCGAGATCGAGCATGAGTACAGACAGAGGACGGTGCTTGCGGCGAGCGGAGTGAAGTTCGCGCTCGAGGAACTCCTGCATGTAACGGCGGTTGTAGAGGCCGGTGAGAGGGTCACGGACGGCCTGGAAACGAAGCGATTCGCGAAGGCTCAGGTTAGCCATGGCGAGCGAGATGTGTTCGGCGACGGTGGCGGCGAGATGGCGACGGCGGGCAAAAGCCTGCGCGTCGATCTCGGGATCGGGAATGGGATGCGGAGGGTCATCGTCCTGAATGGACAGGATTCCAGTGGTGACGCCATTGGCGATGAGAGGAATGCAGACCGACGGGCCCTCTCCAATCAAGTGGGGGCAACGAGGGTCCGAGCGGCCGCCGGAGTGGACGTGGACGGTACCGCGGCGAATCGCCCAACATTGTTCTGGGGAAAAGATCTGGTCTGCGGTTGAGATTCCCCATTTGGCGACGGACTCGATGCGGTTTCCGGAAGCGCTGCGCAGTGCGATGCAGCCCGAGGCGCCAGGGAAAAGACGGCGCAGCCGCTCGGGAACGAGTCGAAAAACTTCTTCGCGGGAAGTGCAGGCATGGAGCAGGCTCCCGAGCTCGCTGATCTGGGTGATTTCGTCGGTCTGGCGGCGGGCGTTGGCGAGCAGGCGACCGACTTCCTGATGAGAATCCGATAACTGGCGCTGCGCCGCTTTGCGCTCGGCAATTTCCTGATGTTGGCGGAACTGAGTCAGAGCCAGCCGGAAAGTGAAGGCGACCAGGGAAGCGGCGACGGCGACACCGGTGAGCATTCCTCCGTATGCCTGTTTCCACTGATCTCTAAGTAAAGCGACGCAGGAGAGCATGGCGACCAGAACCAGGTTGGTGCTGAGGAAGCTGACGAAACGAGCGGGCTCCGGCGGGGAAAGGCGTTCGGGTGAGGGGATCCAGGTGAAGGCGATGAGCCCGGCGGCGACCTGGGGAACGGTCCAACCCAGGGTGAACCATGCGGCTGCGGTCCAATAGTGGTGCAGATCAATCCAGTCACCGATAAAGGTTGCAACCGCGCAGACGAGCAGGAAGAGCGAAAGGCGGAGCAGCAGATTGCGGGAGCTGCGAGAGCGGACGAATTGCAAGCGCGTCAAGGCTGCCACCAGCAGGAGGAAGCTCTGCTCATCGCTGATGCTGATGTCGTGCAGGAGCGCCTGACTGGGCATCATGCGCTGAGCGGGAAGAAAGAAGAACGTCGAATAGATGAGGGCGACGACGATCGCAACCTGAAAGAGATCGAGAAAGATTTCGGATTTCCCACCGGCGGGCCGATACGTGTCGGGAAGGAAGAGCATCATGAGGATGGGAGCGCCATAGAGGCAATAAAGGAGGCGCCAGGTGGAATCGGAAAGTGTCGTGCGATCGAACAGGGTGTCGTAGGTCTGCAAACCTGTGGGAACGAGCAGGACCACCAGAACGACGCAGAACAGGAGCCAGAAAAGTGCGGCAACGCCCTGGCCTCGACGAAAGGCGCGCCAGACGCAGAGCAGGGTTAGAACACTGGCGACATCAACGACGCATAAGGCAACGCCGAGGCCGTCGCGTCCGGTACCGAGCACGAGGAAGGCAAGAGCTTCGAGCGCGATGAGCGCGCCAAAGAGAAGACCCACGAACCAGGCGTGGGGAAGGTTCGCGAACTCGCGCAGCCGGAAAACGCGCGGACGATCGAACTGAACTGCCTTGGACATCGAATTGCTACCAATTGTGGGGAGCAGTGGCTACGCACTCGGCCTGCATTGAGGCAATCGGCGGGGTGATGGAAAACTCCAGCGTTTCGGGTTCCGGTCCCAACTCTCTGCCTTAGATTCTATGCAATCCGGGCGCGGCGATGAAATGACTTTCGTAACGGCACGGCGGGCGAAGCGCGTTGCTGGCACCGGAAGCGAATCCTAGAATCGAAGCGGACCTCTCTGTCGCAAGACCAGTCATGCCAGAAAACCCTCAGCGTATCGACATCTCCCGCCGCGTCGAAAAGGCGGAAAAATTGCTGCAAAAAGGGAAGACCGCGGACGCTTTGTCGGAATATCTGCAAATCCTCGAAAGCGATCCGCAGAACGATAATGTGCGGCAGATGGCGGCCGACCTTTGCCTCTCCTTAAATCAGCGGGAGCAGGCGGTGCAGCTGATGGGGGAGTTGTTTGACCGGCAGATAGCGTCGACAGATGCGACGCGAGCGAGCCTTACTTATAAGAAGCTGGCGCGATATACCAATCCAACCTGGGAACAGAAAGTCCGTTTCGGGCAACTGCTGGAGCATTCCAATAAGAAACTGGCAGTCGGGACCTACGAAAACGCGCTGGACGATCTGCTGCGGCAGAGCAAGGGCGAAGAGGCGTTTCTGGTTTTGCGGCGGATCGTGAGCCTGGAACCGACGCAGCCCAACTATTTGCGGCTGGCGGAACTGGCGGCAAAACTGGGCGAGCATGGGATTGCGTCGCAGTCGTTCCTGCGGGTCGGGGAAATCGTGGAAGCCGCGGGGGGAAAGGCCAGCCAATGGTTCGAGCGGGCCTATGCCGAGGATCCGTCGGATGCGAAGACCGCGCTGGCTTATGGCAAGAGCCTGCTGGCGCGGGGGGAGTCGGGCGCGGCAATTTTTATTTTTGAGCCGCTGGTGCAATGCGGCGATGCATCGCTCGAATTGTGCGACCTCTATGCGCAGGCGCTGTTCGCCGCCAATCGATGCCTGGATTCCGAGCCGCTGATCTGGCAGATGTTTGAACAGAATCCGGCGCGCATTCACCAGGTGGTGGCGCTCCTGGGAAAGATGCTCGACTCGGAGCTTGATCCTGAAGCGGTGGCGCTGGCGCGGAAACTGGAAGCTTTTCAGCGGAAGCGCGGGGAACGGCGATCGTTTATCACGACCATGCAGGAGCTGATGGCATCGCACCGTGGGTCGACGGAGATGCTGGAATTTGTGGCGGAGCTGTTCAACGCTTCGAATCGCGAAACCGACTACGTGCAGGCGCTGCTGAAACTTTTCGATTTGTATTGCGCGAAGCATGATTACCAGAGAGCGGGCGAATGCCTGGATCGCGCGGCGGAAGTGGATCCTTATGAACCGGGGCATCCGAAACGGCTGGAAGCGCTGCGGGGCAAGATTGACGATCAGCGTTTCAACGCTATCTCATCGCGCTTCACGCCGGTAACGAAGAAAGAAGAACACGAAGTCAAGATCACGGAACCGACACTCGGAGCGGCGGCGCTGCAGGATCTGATGCTGCAAGCCGAAATCCTGGTGCAGTATGGGATGCGCTCGAAGGCGATCGAACGTTTGCAGCGCATTCAGGAGCTGTATCCGCGGGAAGAAGAGCGCAACCAGGAACTGCAGAAGTTATACCTTTCGGCTGGCATCGCACCGAAATATGCGAAGCCGGCGGCTGCCGCTCCAGCGCCTGCGCCCGCAAAGCCGGCGGCAGCGGTGAGCACGGCGGCGAGCGAGTCGGCCGACGTCAGCAGCCTGGCGAGAGTGGCGGATATCACGCGCAAGCTCTACCAGCAGGGAAACGCCGAAGGCGTTTTGAAAACCGCGGCCAACGAGATTGGGGAGAACTGGCGGACGGCGCGTTGCATAGTGGCGTTGCGCAAGCCCGGGCTGCCGCCGTCAAGCGTGCAGGAATATCACATGGATGGGCTGGTCCCGGCAAGCGGAGCGGCGCTGGTGAGCCTGGTGGAAACTTTGCAGGACCTGGCAGTGGCGCGCGGGGCGGTGACCGTTGGCGATGCGCGCAACGCGCCGGAGTTGATGGGCGTGCGCCAGGCGGCTGAGGAGTTGCAGATCGAATCGGTGCTGGCGCTGCCACTGACCGAGGGCGGCGGGAACGACAATAATAATAACGAGCAGATCGGGGTGCTGATTCTGACGCAGCAAACTAACCGGATATGGCAGGCGGCGGAGGTGCTGGTGATCCGCACGTTGAGCGACCAGGTGTTGATCGCGCTCAATAATGCCGGGCTGCGGAGGCTGGTGAAGAATCTTTCGGTGACCGACGAGAAATCGGGGCTGCTGAAGCGGGCTTCGTATCTCGATCTGCTGCAGGCGGAGACCCGGCGCGGCCTGCAGCAGGGAACGGCGGTGACCATCCTGCTGCTGCAGTTTGGACGGCGCAGCGCGCTGCTTAAAGAATATGGCGAACCGGCTCTGGCGGCGGTGATGGAGCAGGTGGGGCAAATAGTCTCGGCGAATATACGGACCAACGATCTGGCTTTTCGTTATGAGGCGACTACCGTCGCTTTGGTGCTGGGCGATACCGGCGAAAAGGAAGCGCTGCTGGCGGTCGAGAAGTTGAAGCGGATGCTGGCGGATGTGCGCCTGCCGGGCAAGAGCGAGGGAGTGGAATTCAATGCGGGGCTGGCGCAGGCGGTGATGCGGCAGCATTACGATCCGGTGGATATTGTGACCGAAGCGGCCAACCGCGCCGATCATGCGCTGGAAGCGGCAGTGGCCCAGGGCGCGGGGCAGATTGTGAGTGAGGCGCCGCAGTATGGGGCTGCGGCGGCGGTAGCGTAGAGTTGGCGATGTGTGGAGCGGACACCTTGTCCGCTGGCGTTGATCTTGCAGATGGCCTTGATTGAGCGTCTGTTCCAATCCCGCGACTCGTTAATTGCTGCCAACAATTGCTGCCCACCCTTTCGCGGACAAGAGCGTCCGCGCCACACTTTGAAACCTTATCCTTCCTGTAAACTCACAGGTTGGCTTTACGCCGTCTGAGATGCACACGGCTGGGGCGACTCGTTTATAAAGAGGACTTTCATGGAAATCAAAAAGGTAGGCGTTCTCGGTTGTGGGTTGATGGGTGCCGGCATTGCGCAGGTGTGTGCTACGGCTGGGTTTGAGGTTACTGTGCTCGAAGTTGAGCAGAAGTATCTTGACAAGGGGTTTGCCGGGATTGAGAAATCGCTGGCTAAGTTTGCCGAGCGCGGTCCTGAGAAAGGCGGAATCACTCCGGCGCAGAAGGGCGAGATTCTGGCTCGGCTTCGGGGAACCACTAACAAGGCTGATCTGGCCGATTGCGACATTGTTATTGAGGCCATCATTGAGAACGTTGAAGAGAAGAAGAAGATGTATGCCTCGATTGACTCCGTCGTTAAGAAGGATGCGATCTTTGCTTCTAATACTTCTTCTATCTCGGTGACTGAGCTTTTAACTTCGGTGAAGCGGCCAGAGCGGTTTATTGGTCTGCACTTTTTTAATCCTGTTCCCTTGATGAAGCTGGTGGAGGTCGTTCGGACTATTGCTACCTCTCCTGACGTTTATGAAGCGGCTTATGACTTTGCCGAGCGGGTGGGGAAGGTTCCGGTGCGGACTTCGGATAAGACGGGATTCATTGTGAACCGGCTGCTGGTGCCTTATTTGCTCGATGCAATCCGGGCTTATGAAGAGGGGGTGGGATCGATCGAGGATATCGATAATGCTATGAAGCTGGGGTGCGGGTATCCGATGGGTCCGTTTACTTTGCTGGATTTTGTCGGGCTCGATACTACTTACTACATTACGCATGTGATGTATGACGAGTTCAAGGAGCGGCGGTTCGCTTCGCCTCCGCTGCTGAAGCGGATGGTGATGGCGGGGTGGTATGGGAGGAAGTCGGGGCGCGGGTTTTACGATTATGCGGACCCGGAGTAAGCCGGTGGCGGGGAAATTCTGAAGCTACCACGGAGGCACGGAGACACGGAGAAAAAACAGACTCATTTTCTTACTTTGTGTCGACGCATTACTTGTTCGAGCGAAATGGTCTTTACTCGGCCGGATTCAATCGCTTCCATTCGCTTCTCGGCGAGGTAGATGTCTTCGAGATCGTCCAGATGTTGGAGGATGGCTTCGCGGGCGTAGTAAGTCTTGGTGCGTCCGGTGCGCTTGGCTAGGCGGGCGAGGCGTTTTTCGATGGATGCGGGTAGGCGGATGGCTAGCATAAAGTCATTGCTATACAATTATAGCAGGCTTAGGTATGTTAGCTTTTTGGGATGCAGGGAGCCTCCCGCTTCCCACGTGCGAAGATGGGCGCAGGAAGCAGCCAGTCCTAGATGAACAGAGGTCGTGAGATGAGAGCTGTCAATATTTAGCATTCGTTTTTTCACCCATTTGGATTTCGGAGGGCCAGCCGAATGATGTAAACGATGCGACTATATTCGTTCGGGGAAAATCGCATTTAGCAGCCGCACAGGGCAAGGTCCTGCCCCGATTGAAATAACGTGCTGAGGCTTTGACCGAGTCCACTCAAATAGCAGTGGATTGACAATTCCTTCGAGGACTTGTGCGTGGTGCTTGGCGATGAGACAAGTAACGATTCTCTTGAACTGATTCGTATCTGAATAGCCGCGCCATTGGACTTGATGGTTAGTCCCCAGCATTACGATTTTCTTCACCGACCGTGTCTCCTTTGCTGGTTAACATATCTGTGCGACCGAACTCCGAGTATTATCCGGCGGTTGGTGAGGTGCGGGCGATCTTTGATAAGTTTGTCAGCATTCTGAGATCGTGCGATCCTATTCATCCGTGGCAGGCTTAAATCTATGACCTACGAAAACATACTTCTCGAAAAGAAAAACTCGATCGCTTACGTCACCGTCAACCGTCCGAAGGTTCTCAATGCGCTCAATGGCGCCACGGTAGAAGAACTGAGAGCGGCATTTCATGAGCTCAAGCATGATGCTTCGATCCGCGTGGTTATTTTGACTGGCGCCGGCGAGAAGGCTTTTGTTGCGGGGGCCGATATTGGCGAACTGGCCAAGCAGGACCCGGTCTCCGGAAAGGAGATGGCGCTTCGGGGGCAGAATGTCTTGAACCTGATTGAGAATCTGGGCAAGCCGGTGATTGCCTGCGTCAACGGATTCGCTTTGGGCGGGGGATGCGAACTGGCTTTGGCTTGCACTCTGCGTTTGGCGAGCGACAACGCGAAGTTCGGGCAGCCGGAGGTTAAGCTGGGGATTATTCCGGGATATGGCGGGACGCAGCGGCTGCCGCGGTTGGTGGGCAAGGGGCTGGCGATGCAGATGGTGCTGAGCGGGGAGATGATTACGGCGGCGGAGGCGCATCGCATTGGGCTGGTGAATGAAGTGACTGCGGCGGCGGAGCTGATTCCTCGGGCGGAGGCGATTGCGGCTAAGATCATCGCGAATGCTCCGCTGGCGGTGCAGTATGCCATGGAGGCGGTCAATAAGGGGATGGAGATGACTTTGGCCGAGGGACTGTTTCTGGAGGCTGCGTTGTTTGGGGTGTCCTGCGCTACTGAGGATAAGGCGGAGGGGACTTCGGCGTTTTTGGAGAAGCGCGCGGCGGCGTTTAAAGGCAAGTAAGTCATCGGGATCACTCTTCTACGGTTCTCGTCAAATGATTAAATCGCTATCTACGGTGCGGCATGTTCGGAAAAAGGATTTCCGCTCATTAACAGGTTTCTTAACGGCCATAGGATTTGAGCAGCTCCCCAAGGAAGTTGGAGAGAGCTTCACGGCTTTCGGCGCGCCTGCCGGGAAAGTTTGGATTAACGCGCTCGATGACCAGCACTCCCCCGAATTCATGGAGGTAATGAAGAATTATCGGGCGATTCTTTTGGAGGTGAGCGATCCTGAAACTGTTTGGTTTATCGCCAATAAGCGCGGGTACGAGATGGTCTGGGATTCCATATCGCAGAAAACTGGAGAGCACAGATTTGCGGTTAAACTGCCGGGTGAGATTGTCATTTGCGTCGTGCCCACCTCCGAGCAGCTCGCAGCAACTGAAGGCGGCCTCAACGGAGCGGGGAAGAGCTTTGCAGTTGTGCTTTCGCGTTTTAATTCCTTCATCACTGAGAGGCTCCTCCAGGGCGCGCTCGATGGGCTCATGCGCTCGGGAGTAATTAGGAAGAATATCCAAGTCGTCCGTGTGCCGGGTGCCTTCGAAATCCCCTCGGCTGCCCGTACCCTTGCTGAAACGAAGAAGTATGACGCGGTCATTTGCATCGGCTGTCTGCTGCGCGGCGATACGGCTCATTACGATGTGATTGTGAACGAAGTCACACGCGGCATTGGGCAGTCGGCGCAGGAGACTGGTGTTCCGCACGCTTTTGGCGTGTTGACTTGCGAGACTTTGGAGCAGGCCATCGATCGCGCCGGGTTGAAGATGGGCAATAAGGGATTCGAGGCGGCGCTGGCGGCGGTGGAGATGGCGAATCTAAAGTTCAGGTCTCAGGTCTCAGGTCTCAGGTGTCAGGAAAGGCAAAGCAAAACCAGCTTCAGTTTCCCGCAAAGCGTAAACCTCGCTCCTAATATCCTGCTTCGGCAAATCGCTGGTGTCCTGTAAACTGCTGTGAGTCTCATGCTTGGTCTTAATTTTCCGGAGACCTGACAACTGAGACCTGAGACCTGATCTTGGGCACCCGACGCAAATCCCGCGAACTGGTTCTGCAGATGCTGTTTCAGGCGGATATGGGGAAGCAGACGCCGGAGCTTGTCCGGAAGACGTTCTGGGCGGAGCGGTCGAACGTTGAAGAAGAAGTGCGCGGCTTTGCCGACGATTTGTTTCGCGTGGCCAGCGACCGGTTGGCGGAAATCGACGAGCTGATCGGGAAGCATACGCAGCACTGGCGCATGGACCGGATGGCGACGGTGGACCGGAATGTGCTGCGGGGAGCGGTGGCGGAGTTTTTGGGGTATCCGGCTACGCCGCACGCGGTGGTGATTAATGAGGCGTTGGAGATTGCGCGGAAGTTTTCTACTCCGGAGTCGGTGCAGTTTATTAATGGCGTGCTGGATAGCGTGGGGAAGGAAGTGGGATCTTAGATTTCAGTTGCCAGTTGCCAGTTGCCAGTTCTCAGCTGTCAGCTGTTCCTTGAATCACCTTCTGGGTCATTGAATCGGCCGAATCCACCAGTGACAAAATTTTAGGCACGGGCTTGGGTTGCGTGCGGGCGTCCGTGGTGAGGCCGAGCTCCTCGACCCCGCCAAGCCAACACCGGGCTTGTCGGGGGTCCCGATGCGCTCGGCTGGACGGACGAATGCGTCCGTTCCTACACCGAGCTTTTACTGGGGACGGATGGCTATCAGATTTGGGATGCATAGCGGGGCGTTCGGGCCGAGGCCGTTGCACATGTTGTTGTTGTTCTGGTCGTTGATGTTGATGTAGGGGACCTGCTGGAAGTCGCCTTGACCTAGCGCGCTCGATGTGTTCGTGCTTACGATGTGTACCTGGCCCAGGGTGCAGGTTCCATTCTGATATTGATCGCAGGCGGCTACGTAGACCTGGCCTCCGTCGGTGGAGGCGTCAGCGGCGAACGGGACGGCATTATTCACCAGCGGGACTGAGGTGGTGGTTCTGTTGCTTACGTTGTAGATAAGGACGGCGGGGATGTTGGGTGCGACCATGATGAGTTCGGTGCCATTGGCGACCAGACGGGAGTAGAGCGGAGTGAAATTGCCCTGGCCCAGATTGACGGGCGTGGCGGTGGTGAAGAAAGGCTCGCTGGGCGGCGGGATTGGAGGATTGCAGGTGAACTGAAGCGGATCCTGGTAGGGGATTGGATCCTGGGTGAACTGGGCGGCCAGGGTCTGAAGAGAAGTGCTTTGGCCGCTGTTTGCGGGAGGGACTTCGAGAGCGAATATGTTTTGCGTTATCCAATCGGAAACAGTTTGAAAAGGGGCAATCATGGGCGCGGGGAAAAGCTTTACAGGCGTGTTCGCGGTTGCGATGGTTCCGATGTTTACGCTGGGAGTGGCGGGGACGGCACAGGTGGAATAGGCGGAGACGGAACTGGCGGGTGCTCCGGCGATGTAGGCAAAGCTGCCATCGGCCGAGAAAGCGAGGTCGGTGGCGGGGGCGGCGAAAGTGGGGCCGCTTCCCGAGGACGCGGGCACGCGGGCGAACGCGTCTGCCGTGGAATAGACGTACAAATTGCCGGCGCTGGTCAGGATGAAGAGCTTTAGCTGATCGGGGGAGAAAGCGGCGGCGGTAGCGTATTCTCCGGGGAAAGCGGGGTTGTCGAGTTTGAGGTCGACGGTGGGAGTCGCGGCCATTCCGCCGTCAAAGATGTAGACCTGGCTGGGGCTGGAAATCGAGTCGGAGATTACGGCCAGTTTGCCGTCGTTCGAGGTGGTAAGCACCGTGCCGCACAGCGAAACGTTGCAGGGGGTCGTGGTGTTCGAGACCAGGGCGAGTCCGAGGTTGGTGCCGGCGACATCGACATACATCAGCCCCTGGTCGCTGCCGATGTAGAGGCGCGGCGACGCCTGATGGTTGAAGACGAGGGAATTGGGAGTGCGAGGCAAAGTCTCAATGGTGCTAATCGGATTGGCTCCGGCCTTCGCTGTGGGCGCCATCGCGAACAAGGCGCTGCTGCAGCCTGAAGCGTCATGGCAGTCGGTGGTCGCGACCCAGGCGGTATAGGTGGGTGGCGTGGCGGTGGCGGACGGAAGGACGTCGACTGAAATTGCGCCGTATCCCTGGGTTTTGTTGGGGAGCAATCCGTCGCTGGCATAAATCGGCAGGCTCGGAACAACTTGAGATGGATTCGACGGCGTGGTGCCGGGCAGTCCGATGTTGCAGGTTGGAGGAACGCAGGAGGCGGTGAGAGTGGCGCCTCCGGAATTGGCGCGCGCGGTCGCGTTATTGGCTCCGGTGGAATTGGTGGTGGTGTTAAACAAAGCCACTTCCGGATTCGTCGTGCTCCATGTAAGAGGCGGAGCGGGCATGGGGACACCGGTGAACTGGTATAACGTGTCGACCGCCGTTGCCGTCACGGACACGCTGCTACCGGAATTTACGCTGATTGAATCTCCCTGCGGGCCCTGGCCGGCGATCTGGAGATAAATGGCCTGGACGAAGCAGGTCGTGTACTCGTAGGGGGCGCTGTTGGCTCCTGAGACGCTGGCGACAAGCTGAGTGATGCCGGGGACTTTGGCGGTGACCTGAGCCTGGTTGAGCACATTGATCTGATTGGGAGGCACGTAGGGAGTCGCGGCGAGGACGCTGCTATTGCTTGAGGACCAGGTCATGGGTCCGACGAAGTCGGAGACGTCGAGGTTGCTGCTGTAGGCGGTGGCCTGGAACAGTCGGGTTTGTCCCTGGGAATAGCAGGGATAGTTGGGCGGCGGCGGGCCCACGGGCGGCAGGAGGCTGATCTGGATGCTATCGATGGGCGGATGAACGTAAACGATGGTGGGCGCGCTGTAGACGCCGTTGGCTATGGCATAGACGGTGGCGATGCCGGAGGTGCCGGCATTGCAAACGGAGATAGTCGAATCCCAGGTGCCGGCGCAGGAATTTCCGTTTACGGCGACGGAAAGCGGCGAGGGCGCGGTAGAGGGGGTGGTTGGAGTGCCGCTGGTGACAACATACTGAATGTCGAGGCCGAGGACGGTGCCGCCGCCGGCATTCTTGGCGGTGGCGGAAAAGGGCTGCGTGGCGCCGATGTTCATGGAGAAAGTGGAGGCGGGGGAGAGGGTGACGGTACTGACGCCTCCACCGCTGGAATTGCCGGCGCTCTTGCCGAGACAGCCGTTGAGGGCAGAGGCAAAGATAATGACCAATGTAATAAGAAATCCGGAACGGCAACGATCCATGAACCCTCCTCGCCTCCGGTTACCCGGGGCGAGTGAAATGTAGTCGGGTGGAAAACTGTCAGTGTAGCAAAGTTTCAAGGTTTCAGAAGTTCGAGGCTTCAGGGATGCTGCTCATTGGAACACTGAAAATTTTGAAAAGTTGAGACTTTGAACCGGCATTTGCTTCGATGCGACGAAGAGCGGTTGACGATGTGCCGGGGAGTTGTTATTATCAAACGGTTCCGCGAGTTTAGTCTTTGCTTGCCTGTGTACGGCAATCCTGTTGGATGCGCAACCTGCGCGGGCGACAGGCGCCGGGAAGATGTTGGCTGAGCTTTGAAGAAATACGTAGCCGGTTGGAAGCTGGACCGGAGACGCCCTCGCTGAAACATCCTGCGAAAACCTTTGCGCCCGAAGTAAGGGAGAAGACACGCGAGGCTATGCGGGAGAAGCAGACGAAACGGAACGCCTCCAAGCCCGGAAAACAGGGTAAGGCGTGGCGCCACCGTCGTCGGCGATTAGTCTGGAGCAGGAACTGAACGAATTCTCACGGCGGCAGCGTCGTAATGCTGCCCGGAGAGCATGGCTGGGCGCGACAGCCTGTGCCAGAAATTGAGACGGGGCAAGTCCTGTCTTTAGGCCAGGTGTAAATGTGGGAGCGTCGCTAGTCGTTGGTCGCTAGTCGTCCGGGATTCATGGTTTTGTTCGCATGGTTTGCCGACCATGTTTGCTAGGGACTAACGACCAACGACTAGCGACCAACGACTTTGAGGAGCTTTGAGTGCCAACTTTTAATCAGCTGGTGAAATTCGGGCGCGAGCGGACGAACTATAAGACGGCGAGTCCGGCGCTGCAGTCGTGTCCGCAGAAGCGCGGAGTTTGCACGCGGGTCTACACCCAGACCCCGAAGAAGCCGAATTCGGCATTGCGCAAGGTGGCGCGGGTTCGGCTGACGAATGGAATTGAAGTGACGACGTATATCCCCGGCGTGGGCCACAACCTGCAGGAGCACTCGATTGTGCTGATTCGCGGGGGCAGAGTGAAGGATCTGCCGGGCGTGCGTTATCACGTGGTGCGCGGAACTCTCGATGCAACCGGCGTAGCTGGACGCAACCAGGGGCGCTCGAAGTACGGCACGAAGCGCGCCAAGAAAGCGTAGCTGAGAAAGGGCAGTAGAGACGCGGCTTGCCGCGTCTGCGGCTCTAGCTAGAAGCTAGCAGCCAGGAGCTAGAAGCGGAATGCCAAGAAAAGGACACACTCCGAAACGGACGGTTGAGGCCGATCCGGTGTATGGATCGGATCTGGTGACGAAGTTCATCAACTCGATGATGTGGCAGGGAAAGAAGTCGACTGCCGAGGGCATCTTCTATAAATCGCTCGAGAAGTTGCAGGAAAAGGGCGGCGACGAACCTTTGAAGCTGTTCACCAAAGCGGTCGAGAACGCCAAACCGCTGCTCGAAGTGAAGACGCGGCGGGTTGGCGGCGCGAACTACCAGGTGCCGATCGAAGTCGCTCCCGATCGCAGAACGTCTTTGGCGATTCGCTGGATTGTGAGCTATGCGCGCGGGCGCGGCGAAAAGGGAATGATCGACAAGTTGACCAACGAGTTGCTCGACGCCTCGAACGGAAAAGGCGCAGCCATCAAGAAGAAAGAAGATGTGCACCGCATGGCGGAAGCGAACAAGGCGTTCGCGCATTACCGGTGGTAGAAGAGATTTTGTAATTTGGTAATCGGGGAATTTGGTAATTTCAAACCCCGGCGCATTTGACGTTTAAACTACCAAATTACCCGATTGCAAAATTACAAAATTAGCGCGTTAGCCCCAGAAAGAGTTAATTGTCGTGCCCAGAACAGTCCCATTAGAACGTTGCAGGAACATCGGCATCATGGCCCACATCGATGCCGGGAAGACCACGACGACGGAGCGCATCCTGTTTTATACGGGAAAGACGCACCGTATCGGCGAGGTGCACGAAGGCACGGCCATCATGGACTGGATGGAGCAGGAGCAGGAGCGCGGCATCACGATTACATCGGCGGCGACGACCTGCACCTGGAAAGATATCCGCATCAACATTATCGATACGCCCGGCCACGTCGACTTTACGGCCGAGGTGGAGCGTTCTCTGCGCGTGCTCGACGGCGCGGTCGCGGTGTTTGACGCGGTGCACGGAGTGCAGCCGCAGTCGGAAAAAGTCTGGCGGCAGGCAGACAAGTACGGCGTTCCGCGAATTTGTTTCATCAACAAGATCGACAAGATGGGCGCGGATTTCGAGCATGCCGTCGATACTCTTCGCAAGCGCCTGAATGCCAAGCCGGTCGCGATTCAGATTCCGATTGGGCAAGAAGACAAGTTCCGCGGCGTGGTCGATCTGGTCGCGATGAAGGCGATCGTCTGGCCCGACGACACCATTGGCGCGGAGTATCAGGTGGGCGAGATTCCGGCGGACCTGCAGAAAAAGGCGGAGGCGTTCCATACGCAGCTGGTCGAGACCGTTGCCGAAAATGATGACGAGATTCTGCACAAGTTTCTGGAAGGCGAAGCCATTTCAGCGGACGAACTGAAGAAGTCGCTGCGCAAATCCACGATTGAGTTGAAGCTGTTTCCGGTGGTGGTGGGAACGGCGTTCAAGAATAAAGGCGTGCAGCCGCTGCTGGATGCGGTGGTCGATTACCTGCCTTCGCCGCTCGACACGAAAGAGACGCACGGCATCGATCCCGATAAAGGAACGGAAATCATTCGCAAGGCCGACGACAAAGAGCCTTTCGCGGCGCTGGCGTTCAAGATCATGGCCGACCCGTTTGTCGGGCAGTTGACGTTTATCCGCGTCTACTCGGGACAGTTGAAGTCGGGCGAGTCGGTGCTGAACTCGCGCACGCAAAAGCACGAGCGCATCGGGCGCCTGCTGAAGATGCATGCCAACAAGCGCGAGGACATTCAGGAAATTCTGGCGGGCGACATCTGCGCCGTGGTGGGTCTGCGCAATGTGGGCACGGGCGACACGATCTGCGAGGAGAAGCATCCGATTACGCTCGAGTCGATTTCGTTTGCGGTGCCGGTAATTTCGGTGGCGGTCGAACCGAAGACCAAGGCCGATCAGGAAAAGATGGGCATGGCGCTGGCGCGGCTGGCGCAGGAAGATCCTACCTTTAAAGTTCACACCGATCCGGACAGCGGGCAGACCATCATCAGCGGCATGGGCGAGTTGCATCTCGAGATCATCGTCGACCGCATGATGCGCGAGTACAAAGTCGAAGCGAACGTCGGCAAGCCGCAGGTGGCGTATCGCGAGACGATTCGCAAGCACGCCGAGGCGGAAGGCAAGTACATTCGGCAGACCGGCGGCCGCGGGCAGTACGGGCACGCGAAGATTTATCTCGATCCGAACGAGCCGGGCAAGGGCTACGAGTTCGTCAATGAAATCGTGGGCGGCACGGTGCCGAAGGAATTCATCAAGCCGATCGACCAGGGCATGCAGGAAGCGATGGAAGGCGGCGTTCTCGCCGGCTATCCGATGGTCGATATTAAGGCCACGCTTTACGACGGCAGCTATCACGATGTCGATTCGAACGAAATGGCGTTCAAGATTGCCGGGTCGATGGCGTTCAAAGAAGCGGCCCGCAAGGCGAGTCCGGTGATTCTCGAGCCGGTGATGGCGGTCGAAGTGGTGACTCCGGAAGATTACGCGGGAACGATCATGGGCGACCTGAGTTCGCGCCGCGGACGCATCGAAGGCATGGAGCATCGCGCCGGTTCGCAGGTGATCAAGGCGATCGTTCCCTTGGCGGAGATGTTTGGCTACGCGACGCATATGCGGTCGTCGACGCAGGGACGCGCCGAGTACTCGATGCATTTTGCGCGCTATGAGGAGGCTCCGCGTCATGTGGCGGACGAGATCATCGCCAAGACGCAGGGCAAGACGGCACCCAGGTGACTGGACGCCCAGCGGTTCGTCGTTGATCGCAGATTTTGGGTGACGAGCGGCAGGCGGGCAGACTTTGAAATGGTTTTCGGTGCGGGCGGTGTTTGGACCAGGCTGTTGCATCCGTCCGATGGCTACCTGGCAACCGAGGTGTGGTGTGAGGCTCCGGAATCGCGGCAGTATCGGGTACGAGACTACTGGGCTTGGCATCGAAGTTTTGAGAATTTTCGTTCGCGGTTTCAGTTGGAGTGCGAGCGCTTCGGAAGCTGGATTCTTTCCGATGGCTTGATTGAGAAAGAGCAATTCTTGGGTGCGTACTACGAAGAGCTGGGCGGGGATGAAGACAGCTCCGTATTGGTTTGAGATAGTGGCCGGCGGGACGCCGGCGCTACAAAGGACAGGAAATGGCGAAAGAAAAATTTGAACGGAATAAGCCGCACTGCAACGTGGGGACGATTGGTCACATCGACCATGGCAAGACCACGCTGACGGCGGCCATCACGAAGGTTTTGCAGAAGCACAATCCGAAGATTGTGTTCCGGTCGTTCGATTCGATCGACAACGCTCCGGAAGAAAAGGCGCGCGGCATCACGATTGCCACGGCGCACGTCGAGTACGAGACGGCGAACCGGCACTACGCGCACGTGGATTGTCCGGGGCACGCGGATTACATCAAGAACATGATCACGGGCGCGGCGCAGATGGATGGCGCGATTCTGGTGGTGGCGGCGACGGATGGTCCGATGCCGCAGACGCGCGAGCACGTGCTTTTGGCGCGGCAGGTGGGCGTGCCTTACATCGTCGTTGCTTTAAACAAGTGCGACGCGGTCGACGATCCCGAGTTGCTCGATCTGGTCGAGCTGGAAGTGCGCGAGTTGCTGAAGACGTATCAGTTTCCGGGCGACGATGTGCCGGTGATTCGGCTATCGGCTCTTGGGGCTTTGAACGGAGAAGAGAAGTGGGAGAAGCAGATTGACGCTTTGATGGAGGCGGTCGACAAGTAGCGTGCCGCAGCCGGCGCGCGATCTGGATAAGCCGTTCCTGATGCCGATCGAAGATATCTTTTCGATTCAGGGCCGGGGCACGGTGGTCACGGGCCGCATCGAGCGCGGCAAGGTGAAAGTCGGCGAGGAGTCGGAGATTGTGGGCTTCCGCGAGACGCAGAAAGACGGTTGTGACCGGCGTCGAAATGTTCAAGAAGCAGCTGGACGAAGGCATGGCGGGCGACAACGCCGGACTGTTGCTGCGCGGCATTGCGAAAGAAGATGTGGAGCGCGGGATGGTGCTGGCGAAGGGCGGATCGATTACTCCGCACACGAAGTTCAAAGCCGAGGTTTATATCCTGACGAAAGAAGAAGGCGGACGGCATACGCCGTTCTTCAAGGGATATCGTCCGCAGTTTTATTTGCGGACGACGGATGTGACGGGGATTGCGGAGTTGCCGGCGGGCACGGAGATGGTGATGCCGGGAGACAACGTGAGCCTGGTGATCGAGCTGATCACGCCGGTGGCGATGGAAAAGGGTTTGCGCTTTGCCATCCGCGAAGGCGGGCACACGGTGGGCGCGGGCACGATCGCGGAGATTGTGAAGTAAGGCAAGTCAGAAGGAAGAAGTCAGATTGCAGAAGTAAAAAACCAACGAAGCGGCTTGCAACTTGCCGCCAGATCTTTCCTTCCGGGGCTTCGAATAGAAGATCGGCCGGGAGGGGCAAAGAGAGTGAAACGTGACTGGAAAAGAGAGAATTCGAATCCGGTTAAAAGCCTACGACTACCGCATTCTGGATCAGTCGACGGGCGAGATCGTGGAAACGGCGAAACGCACCGGCGCGCAGATTGCGGGGCCGATTCCGCTGCCCACGATGAAGAACAAATACTGCGTGCTGCGGTCGCCGCACGTCGACAAGAAATCGCGGGAAGAGTTTGAGATCCGCACCCACAAGCGGCTGCTGGATATTCTGGAGCCGACGCAGCAGACGGTCGATGCGCTGATGAAGCTCGATCTGCCGGCGGGCGTGGATGTGGAGATTAAGGCGTTCGGGAAAGAGCATAAGTAGCCGTCAGCCTTCAGCCATCAGCCGTCAGGTACGGCGCGGTGGTTGAGAGTTGGGCGGCCCCAGCCAATAGACGCAGTTCAACGAACGGCGGGCCATGCTGGGAATGGAGAAGGAAATGGCTAGAGTTACGGGAATTTTGGGCAAGAAGGTTGGCATGACGCAGCTCTTCGATTCGAAGGGCGATGTGCGGCCGGCGACGGTGTTGCAGGCGGGGCCGTGCGTGATTACGCAGCACAAGACCTCGACCAAAGACGGCTACGAATCGGCGCAGATCGGGCTGGTCGAATTTGTGAAAGAAAAGAAGCTGACCAAGGCGATGCGCGGACATTTTGCCAAGCATAATTTGCCGCCAGTGAAATTTGTGCGCGAAGTTGCAATCGAGGTTGACGCTCCCGGGGAGACGACCGAGGGAGTGATCAAGCCCGGCGACCGCATCCTGGTCGATATTTTTGAGGGCGAGCGTTTTGTCGATGTGATCGGAACCAGCAAGGGGCACGGGTTTCAGGGCGTGGTGAAGCGCCATCATTTTGGCGGCGGCCCGAAGTCGCACGGCTCGATGTTTCAGATTACGGGCTCGATTGGCTCTTCGGCGTTTCCTTCGCGCGTGTTCAAGGGCATGCGGATGTCGGGGCACATGGGCAATACGCGGATCACGACGCGCAATTTGCGGATTCTCGGCGTGGATAAAGAAGAGAATCTGCTGGTGGTCGAGGGCAGCGTTCCGGGAGCGAATGGCGGATACATTCAGATCAACAAGGCGAAGAAGCCTCCGCGAGAGCGCCGCGGATTTGCGGGCGCGGCTACGGTCGATCCGTTGAAGGCGGCAAAGAGGGCGGCTAAGAAGGGGTAAGGGCGGTGGCCAGTACCCAGTAGCCAGTAATGCGAGAGAGAATATGGCAACTATCGATGTTCACAATTTGAGCGGAGCGAAGGCGGGGACGCTGGAGCTGGCGGAAGAGGTTTTCGGCGCGGTCAATGAAGACCTGCTCTGGGAGGCGATCACGCATTACCGCGCCTCAAATCGCGCGGGCACGCATGCCACCAAGAACCGCTGGCGGGTTTCCGGCTCGGGCAAGAAGCTATGGAAGCAGAAGGGCACGGGGCGGGCGCGTATCGGCTCGATTCGCTCTCCACTGTGGCGGCACGGCGGCACGGTGCATGGACCGCAGCCGCGCTCTTATGACTATGCCTTCCCGAAGAAGAAACTTTTGGGCGCGTTGCGCTCGGCTCTGGCCGCGAAGTTTGCCGACGGCAAGCTGGTAGTGGTGAAGGCATTCGACGTGAAAGAGCCGAAGACGAAGGCGTTTCAGGAGGCGCTCGGCAAGCTGAAGGTCGAGGGCACGACGCTGCTGGTCGATTTGTCGTCTTCCGAGAATCGAAACCTGGAACTGAGTTCGCGCAACATCGACGGGCTGGAGCTGGTGCGGGCGAACGAGGTGCATCCTTATCACCTGATGCGCTACACCCATGTCATCTTCGCCCAGCCGGCACTCGAAAAGCTGCAGGACGCGCTGAAGAAATCGGCGACCCGGCGCTCGCATGACCATGAACATGAAGAAGACGCGGCGGCGGCTCCGAAGAAGAAGCCAGCGCGGCGCACGCGGAAGACTAAAGCGCAGCCGGAGGTGGCCTGATGAAATCCGCTTACCAGATTATTCAGAAGCCGGTGATCACGGAAAAGGGCCTGGGCATTAAAGAGACGCAGAATACGTTGGTGTTTCAGGTGGCGCCGAAGGCGACGAAGACCGAGATCAAGGAAGCGGTGCAATCGATTTTCAAGGTGAAGGTGGCTTCGGTGCGGACGGCGAATTATCCGGGAAAAGAGCGGCGGCGGGGGAAGTTTACCGGCTACCGTCCGGATTGGAAGAAGGCGTTCGTGCGCCTGAAGAGCGGCGAGAAGATGCCGGAGTACGCGCAGAATTTGTAAGGCAGTCGTTGGTCGTTCGTCGTTAGTCGTTGGCAAAATCGAATCGCGAACGACCAACGACTAACGACTAACGACCAACGACAAGATTGAAGAGTAGTGAGTTCGATATGGCCATAAAAACTTACAGACCGACAACCCAGACGCTGCGTTATCGCACCTCGGTTACGACTGACGACATCACTTCGTCTACGCCGCACAAGGCGCTGGTTGAGGGCAAGATTCGTTCCGGGGGGCGGCGCAATTCGGGCGACACGACGATGCGCTTCCGCGGCGGCGGCAACAAACGCAAGCTGCGCACGATCGATTTCAAGCGCGACAAGCATGGGATTCCGGCGACGGTCGTGACGATTGAATACGATCCTGGGCGCTCGGCTCGCATTGCTCTCTTGAGCTATGCCGATGGCGAGAAGCGTTACATTGTGCAGCCCGATGGATTGAAGGTTGGGGCGAAGATTTTGAGCGGTCCCGAGGCCGACATTCTGATCGGGAACGCGTTGCCGCTGCGGAATATTCCGCCGGGCACGACCATTCATAACATTGAGCTGCGTCCGGGCAAGGGCGCGCAGATGGTGCGTTCGGCGGGCGGTTCGGCGCAGTTGGTTGCCAAAGAAGGCGACTACGGCCTGGTGAAGTTGCCTTCGGGCGAGACGCGCAAAGTGGCGCTCGACTGTTTAGCGACGATCGGGCAGGTTGGGAAACACCGATCACGAGAACGTGACCTGGGGCAAGGCGGGACGCACGCGCTGGGTGGGAAAGCGTCCGCATAACCGCGGCGTTTCCATGAACCCAGTGGATCATCCGCATGGCGGCGGCGAAGGCAAGACTTCGGGTGGAAGGCATCCGGTGACGCCGTGGGGACAGCCGACGCGCGGGTTTAAGACGCGGAACAACAAGCGGACGGATACGTTTATCGTGAACCGGCGCAAGAAGGGATAGGGACAAAGAGCGGTCAGCCGTCAGCCATCAGCCGTCAGGGGAAACCGGTTTCGCCTGAGGGCTGAAGGCTGATGGCTGACAGCCGGAACTGAGAGCTGACTTTATGGCACGTTCGACAAAAAAGGGACCGTTCGTGGATGCGCATCTGGCGACGAAAGTCGAAGGCATGAATGCGCGCAACGAGAAAAAAGTGCTGCGGACGTGGTCGCGGCGCTCGACGATTATTCCGGAGATGGTGGGGCACACGATTGCGGTGCACAACGGGCGAAAATTCATTCCGGTGTATGTGACCGAGAATATGGTGGGGCACAAGCTGGGGGAATTCAGCTTTACCCGGCAGTTCAAAGGGCACTCGATGAAGGCGGCGACCGAAACCGCGGCCAAGCCGGCGGGTGTGCCGGGCGGACCGGGAGCGATTACGCCGTCGGCGCCAAAGGCATAAAGGCGCCTGAGGGCAATCCCAGGTTAGCGCCCAAAGGCGGGCGCGAACCTGGGGCACCGAGGCTGAGGGCTGCGAGCCAAAGGCAAAGAGATTATGGAATTTCGAGCGGAAGCAAGATACATGCGGGTTTCGCCGCAGAAAGCGCGGCTGGTGCTGAACCTGATCAAGGGACGGCGCGTCGAAGAGGCGCGCAACACGCTGGCGTTTACCAAGAAGCGCGTCGCGGCGACGGTCGGGAAGCTGTTGCAGTCGGCGATCGACAATGCGAACTTTCTGAGCACCGAAAAGGGACTGGATGTCGATCTCGACGACCTCTATGTGAAGCACGCGATCGCGAACGATGGTCCGCGGATGAAGCGGATTCGGCCGGCGCCGATGGGCCGCGCCTACCATTACGTGCGGCGCATTGCGCATTTGCAGATTGTGCTGGCGGAGAAGAACAAGAACGGCGCGGCGGTCGAGACTCCGGCGGCGGCCGGGACTGCGGCGAAGGCTGCGGCTCCTAAGTCGAAGCCGAAAGCGAAGGCCAAGGCTAAAGGCAAAGCGCCGGCAAAGAAGAAGGCGGTTGGGAAGAAGGCGACTGCGAAGAAGTAGAGAGTCGTTGGTCGATAGTCGTTAGTCGTTCGGGGAGTCAGCGTGCTGACGACCAGCGACTAACGACCAACGACTAAGAAGATTTAGGAGTTACATATGGGACAGAAGGTTCATCCTTACGGATTCCGGCTTGGCTATACCAAGCCGTGGAAGTCGCGCTGGTTTGTCGAGAAGGATTACGACAAGCTGCTGCTTGAAGACTACAAGCTCAAGGTTGAGCTGAAGGACAAGCTCAAGTCGGCGGGCGTGAGTTCGGTCGAGATCGAGCGTCCGGGCAACAAGCTGCGGATCATTATCAAGACGGCGCGGCCGGGAATCATTATCGGGCGCAAGGGCGCGGAAATCGACAAGCTGAAGCAGGACCTGCAGAAAAAGACGACGCGCGAGGTGCATGTCGATATCCAGGAAGTGCACAAGCCGGAACTCGATGCGCAGCTGGTCTCGGAATCGATTGCGCTGCAACTGGAAAAGCGCGTGGGCTTCCGGCGGGCGATGCGCAAGTCGGTGGATTCGGCGCTGCGCTTTGGCTGCAAGGGGATCAAGGTCCGGGTGAGCGGGCGGTTGAATGGGAATGAAATTGCGCGCTCGGAATGGTATCTGCAGGGGCGGTTGCCGCTGCACACGCTGCGCGCCGATATCGACTACGGCTTTACCGAGGCGCGGACCACTTATGGCGTGATTGGCGTGAAGTGCTGGGTTTATAAGGGCGAGATTCTGCCGACAAAGAAGCGCGAGGCGACGCCGGCGCGGGAAGTGACGACGACAGGCGCGTTTTAGAAGATTGCAGAGGTCAGAGGTCAGATTGCAGAGGTAAGGCACCTGATGGGAATGTTTTCCTGAGAGCTGACAACTGAGAGCTGAGAGCTGATTCTTATGTTGATGCCGAAGAAAGTTAAGTACCGCAAGCAGCAGCGAGGGCGCATGACAGGCAAAGCCTGGCGCGGGGGCACGCTGGCTTTTGGCCAGTACGGGCTGAAGGTGCTCGAGCCGGGATGGATTACCGACCGGCAGATCGAAGCCAGCCGCGTGGCCATGACGCGTTTTATCAAGCGCGGCGGCAAGATCTGGATTCGCCTGTTTCCGGATAAGCCGGTCACGAAGAAGCCGGCTGAAACCCGTATGGGCAAGGGCAAGGGCGCTCCGGATCACTGGGTCGCGGTGGTGAAGCCGGGAAAGATTCTGTTTGAGATGGAAGGCGTGACGATCACGGACGCGAAAGAGGCGATGCGCCTGGCGTCGCATAAGCTGCCGTTGCGGACGACGTTTGTGAAGCGGGAAGTGCTGTAGAGATTGCGGAAGTTAGGTTGCAGAGTAGTCAGAGTTGTTCAGAAGTTAAGAGCATCTGACGGAACGATTTTACCGAGAGCTGACGGCTGAGAACTGAGAACTTTTTATGAAGGCGGAAAAGATTCGCAACTTGACCGATGTCGAGCTCAAGCACCAGGAGCGGGATTTGGCGGACCAGCTTTTCAAGCTGAAGTTCCAGATGAATATGGGACAGACGGAGAGCCTGAAGAAGATTCGCGGGCTGCGCCGGGATATTGCGCGCGTCCAGACGGTGCTGCGCGAGCAGGAAATGGCCGGCCGCGAAGACGGAGAAGAAATAATGGCGGCAACGGCAGGCCAAGCGGAAGCGCGCAAGCCTCACCACAAGGAACTGATCGGCACGGTCATCTCGAACAAGATGCAGAAGACGATCGTGGTCGAAGTCACGCGTAAAAAGGCGCATCCCATGTACGGGCGGGTGATCTCGATCCGGAAGAAGTTTTACGCGCACGACGAGAAAAATGAGACCCATCCCGGCGACGTGGTGAAGATCGAAGAGTCGCGGCCGTTGTCGAAGCTGAAGCGCTGGACGCTGAAGGAAATTGTGCGCAAGACGGCGCTGGTGCCGGAAGTGAACGTCGATATTGACGCCGCGACGGCGTTTCCGCGAAGTAAGCGGCGCGATCAGGGGCGCGGGTGAAAGGCGTGGCGCGCAGGCACGCGGGGAGAAGAGGAGACAGACATGGCCGTAATGATGAGATCGATGCTCGAGGTCGCCGATAACTCCGGCGCGCGCAAGCTGCAGATGATCATGCCGCTTGGCGGCTCGACCGGTCTGCATGCGGGTTGGGCGACGTGATCACGGCGAGCGTGAAAGAGGCTGCGCCGGACGGCCAGGTGCAGAAGGGCAAAGTGGTGAAGGCAGTGATCGTGCGGACGCGGAAAGAATATCGGCGGCGGGATGGAACCTATATCCGCTTCGATCAGAATGCGGCGGTGCTGATCAACGAAACGGGCGAGCCGGTGGGGACGCGCGTGTTTGGCCCGGTGGCGCGCGAACTGCGCGAGAAGAAGTTTTTGAAGATTGTGTCGCTGGCGCCGGAAGTGCTGTAAGAGCCAGGTTTCAGGGTTTCAACGTTTCAAGGTTTCAAGGTGCCTTGAAAATGTGGGGACCCGGGCGAAGCGACCTTGAAACTTTGCAACCTTGAAACTTTGAAACCTGGGGTTTTTATGGCAACGGCAACTACGACTGCACATAAGCGAGTGGATATCCGGCGGAATGACACGGTGAAGGTCATGACCGGGAAGGATGCGGGAAAAGAAGGGCGCGTGCTGCGCGTGTTTCCGGACGAGGGCAGGGTGCTGGTGGAGCACGTGATGACGGTGAAGAAGCACGTGCGTCCGAATCCGCAGAAAAACATACAGGGTGGAATCGCCGAGCAGGAGCGGGCGATTCCGCTGTCGAATGTGGCGCTGGTGTGTTCGACGTGCGGTCCGGTGCGGATCGGGCATGAGGTGCGCGGCGAGCGCAAGGTCGGGTTTGCAAGAAGTGCGGAACGACGCTGGACAAATAGCCGTCAGCCCTCAGTTATCAGCTTTCAGTTCGTGCACGTGATGCGAGCGGCGGTGGCGAAAAATTTGGGACTTACGAACCGGTATACGTCGGGTGGAAGCTGAGAGCCGACAATCCGAAACCGTGATGGAGAAGGCAGCATAGGCAATGGCAGACGAACAGAAAAAAGGCGAGCAGCAGCAAAAGAAGGCGAAACCTCCCAAGAGCGATAAGGGGCAGGCCCCGATTGAGGCCAAGGCTGGTGCGGAGGCTCCGCGGCATGCGGCTAAGGAGCGGCCGCGGCTGCGGGCGCGGTTTGACAAGGAAGTGGCCGTGGCGCTGATGAAGGAACTGGAGCTTAAGAATCCGATGGCGGTTCCGCGGCTGAACAAGATTGTCGTCAACATGGGTGTCGGCGAAGCCACGCAGAACGCGAAGCTGATCGACCCGGCGGTGAATGAGTTGGGACAGATTACGGGGCAGAAGCCGGTGGTGACGCGGGCGAAGAAATCGATTGCGGCGTTCAAGGTGCGCGAGGGCATGCCGATTGGGGCGATGGTGACGCTGCGCGGCGACCGCATGTATGAATTTTTCGATCGGCTGGTGACGATTGTGCTGCCGCGGGTGCGCGATTTCCGGGGCGTGTCGACGAAGTCGTTCGATGGGCGCGGCAATTACACGCTGGGGTTGCACGACCAGCTGATTTTTCCGGAAATCGACTACGCGAAGGTTGACAAGCTGAAGGGCATGAACGTGACGATTGTGACCTCGGCCCGGTCGGACGATCAGGCGCGGAGTCTGTTGAAGCATTTGGGGATGCCGTTCAGGGCGTGATGAGCGCAGCCTAAAGGGGCGGATCTTGGCGTCTTGCGGCATCGCTAAAGCGATGCCCTGATACGAAGCGAGGTCGCCAATCAAGGCGGAGTTAGACAGCTCAAGGCGGGTTAGGTAACCGAAGGCAGAGTTAGGTAACTGAAGTTAGTAGCTAGGAGCGAATTTGGCAACTACAGCAAAACGAGTGAAGGACGGCACGGATAGCAAGACCAAGCCGCAGAACGTGAAGAAGCCGAAGTTTTCGACGCGCAAGCATAACCGCTGCAAGATTTGCGGGCGTCCGCGGGCTTTTCTGCGGAAGTTTGGCCTGTGCCGGCTTGTGTTTCCGCGGATTGGCGCTGCGGGGAGAGATTCCCGGAGTTTCGAAGTCGTCCTGGTAAGAACCGGTCGTTGGTCGCTAGTCGTTCGTCGGCGATGACGAGTGGTGAAGACGGCTTGGGTTCGTCGCAATGAGGAAGCAAGATCGGTTCGGCAGAGATTGTCCGCTAGCGACTGACGACTAGCGACCAACGACTAATGACCGAAGTAAGCTGCCGCGGGTTCTCCGCTGATCGTTAATTAACGAACGGAGCGAACGGGCGGCTCGAGGAGAAGCAAACGATGAGGTTGACCGATCCGGTCGCAGACATGCTGGCGCGCATCCGCAACGCGATTCGCGCCCGGCACCAGAAGGTGGATATACCAGCCTCCAAGCTGAAGACGGAGATTGCCCGCATTCTTAAAGAAGAGGGCTATATCGCGAACTTCAAGCCGGCGGAGGAAGAGGGCCACAAGGTTCTCCGCGTATATCTGAAGTACGGCAACAACAACGAGGCGGTGATCACGAACCTGGCGCGGGTATCGCGTCCGGGCTGCCGAGTGTATGTGCGCCGCACCGAGATTCCGCGGGTGCTCGGCGGCATGGGCATCAACATCCTGACCACGCCGAAGGGCGTGATGACCGGACGCCAGGCGCGGCGGCAGGGTCTGGGCGGCGAATTGCTTTGCGAAGTTTGGTAGAGACGCAGCCGTTGGCACGTAGCGTTTAGCTGTTAGTTAAAGCGCCGTGCTAATCGCGAAGTTACTAAGTGCTAATTGCTAAAGGCTAAGAGCTGACTTATGTCACGAATTGGAAAAAAACCGATCGCGATCCCTAAGGGCGTGACGGTGAAATTTGAAGGCAATACGGTGCTGGTGCAGGGGCCGAAGGGCAAGCTGGATACGCCGCTTCCGTCGGGCATCAAGATGGAGCAGCAGGACGGCAACCTGGTGGCGATCCGCGAGAACGATTCACAGGCGGCGGTGCATGGGCTGGCGCGCGCGCTGGTCAATAACGCCGTCGAAGGCGTGACCAAAGGTTGGACGCGCGAACTGGACATCGTCGGCATCGGCTACCGCGCCGAGATGAAGGGCAAAGGCACGGTGGTCTTCAGCCTGGGCTATTCGCATCCGATTGAGTATCCTCTGCCGACCGGGGTCGACTGCGCGGTGGATGCGAAGCTGACACACCTGACGTTGAACGGGATTGACCGGCAACAGGTTGGGCAGGTGGCGGCGGAGATGCGGTCGCTGCGTCCGCCCGATCCTTATAAGAACAAGGGCGTGCGCTATACGGGCGAGCGCTTGAAGAAGAAGGTTGGAAAGACGGGAGCTAAGTAGCTCTCAGCCGTCAGCCATCAGCCATCAGCTACTTCCAACGAAGGCTGACGGTTGAACGGTTTAGCTGACGGCTGACGGCTGATCGCTGAGGGCTTATGCTGAGAATCGCTTCGAAAAATCAGACGCGGCAGCGGGTGCATGATCGCATACGGAAGAAAGTCATGGGCACGCCGGAGCGTCCGCGGCTGAATGTTTACCGGTCGCTGAACCATATTTACGTGCAGTTGATCGACGACCTCAAGGGGGTAACCCTGGCGTCGGCTTCAACGGCCGACGACCGAAAAGATGCGCGCGTCACCGGCGGTAACGTGGCATCGGCGAAAATGGTGGGAAAGAAGATTGCTGAACTGGCCAAAGAGAAGGGCTTCACGAAAGTCGTCTTCGATCGTGGCGGTTACATTTACCACGGGCGCGTCAAGGCCGTGGCCGATGCGGCGCGCGAGGCAGGATTGCAATTCTAGAAATTTGTGATTGGTGATTGGTGATTTGTAATTTGAGGCCCCAGAGCTTCGGATTTCCAATTACAAATTACCAATTACAAATTAGAAATGGATTTTGAATGCCAAGAGTAACTAAGAAGCTCGATGCGGGTTCGTTCCAGTTGAAGGATCAGGTGGTCTCCATTAACCGGGTGACGAAGGTGGTCAAGGGCGGCAAGAATATGTCGTTTGCCGCGCTCGTAGTTGTCGGCGATCCTTCGGCGGCGGTGGTGGGGTTTGGATCGGGCAAGGCCAAAGAAGTTCCGCAGGCCATTCGCAAGGGGATTGAATCGGCGAAGAAGAACCTGATGCGGATCAACCTGACGCAAACCTCGGTGCCGCACACGGTGCTGGGGCGGTTTGGCTCGGGCATGGTGCTGCTGAAGCCGGCCCCGGAAGGCACGGGCGTGATTGCGGGCGGAGCGGTGCGGGCGGTGATGACGTCGGCGGGGATTCAGAACGTGCTGACGAAATCGATTGGGACAAACAATCCGCATAATGTCATCAAGGCGACGTTCGAGGCGCTGAAGAAGCTCAAGAGCCGGGAAGCGGTGGCGGCGTTGCGGGGCAAGGCAGTGGAGGAACTGTAAGAACAATTTGTAATTGGTGATTTGTAATTTGTAATTTAGAACCCAAAGGCTTTTGCAATTACAAATTACAAATTGCCAATTACAAATGCCTAGATGGGGAAGTGAAATGACAACCAAGACGTCAAAATCGGTGGAGAGCGGCAAGATTCAGTTGAAGTGGGTGCGGTCGATAATCTGCACTCCGGAGAAGCACAGGAAAGTTGTCAAAGGGCTGGGCTTTACGCGGCTGAACCAGGTGATTGTGCGGCCGGACACGTCGGCGATTCGCGGCATGGTCAAGAAGATTCCGCATCTGGTGGAGATAGTTGGGTAAGGTCTCAGGTGTTAGGTCTCAGGTCTCAGGAAAACCTCAAAGTCAAGAAGGGGTTTTGACTTTCCTGAGACCTGAGACCTAAGACCTGACACCTAAGGAATTTGCTATGAATTTATCGACAATACGTGCACCTAAGAAGTCTACGGAAAAGAAGAAGCGCGTCGGCCGCGGCATGGGGTCGGGCATGGGCAAGACTTCCACGCGCGGGCACAAGGGGCAATGGTCGCGAACGGGTGCGCGGCTGATCCGCGGGTTTGAGGGCGGACAGATGCCGTTGCACCGGCGCATTCCGAAGCGCGGCTTCACGAATATTTTCCGCGAAGAATACGACGTCGTGAATCTGGACCGGCTGGCAGGGCTCGGTGAAACCGAAATCACTCTGGAAGTGCTGAAGAAGGCGGGCATGGTCGACGGCAAGGCGCCGGTCAAAATCCTGGGCAATGGAGAACTGACTACGGCGGTCACGATTCATGCGCACAAGTTTTCGAAGTCGGCGCAGGATAAAATCACCAAGGCGGGCGGCAAGTTTGAGGTCATTGCTTAAGTTCATGGTTTGCGGCCATTGCTTGTGATCGCGGTTTGAAGTCATCGCTTGGTCATAGTTTGAGGTCGTTGTTTGGTCCATAGTTTGAGGTCCTAGGGTAATGCTCGAAAAGCTTTCGAATATCTTCCGGGTTCCAGACCTGCGCAGGCGCGTGCTGTTTACGCTCGGCCTGCTGGCGGTGTATCGCGTCGGCGGGCACATTCCGACGCCGGGGATCAACGGCGACCGGCTGGCGGCGTTCTTCGAGCAAAATCGAGGATCGGTGCTGGGCTTTGTGGATCTGTTCAGCGGCGGCAACCTGCGGCGGCTCACGATTTTTGCGCTGGGCATTATGCCCTACATTACCGCCTCCATCATTTTGCAGTTGCTGACGGTGGTGTATGAGCCGCTGGCCAAACTGCAGAAAGAAGGCGAACTCGGGCGCAAGAAAATTACCCAGTGGACGCGTTATCTCACGGTAATTTTGAGCGCGGTGCAGTCGTTCGGCATTGCCATCAGCTTGCAGAAGGCGGGCGACTTCGTCAATACTCCCGGTCCGGCGTTCATCCTGATGACCATGCTGACGCTGACCACGGGCAGCGCCTTCATCATGTGGCTGGGCGAGCAGATTACCGACCGCGGCATTGGCAACGGCATGTCGCTGCTGATTTTCGCTGGCATCGTTGTCGGTTTGCCGCGCGGCATCGCCGACTTGTACCAGAAGGCAAGCACGGCGGCCTGGGGAGTCTTTACGGCGCCGGCGATCCTGATTCTGCTGGTGCTGATGATCGGGGTGGTCGCCTTCATCGTTTACGTCGAACGCAGCGAACGGCGGATTCCGGTGCAGTATGCCAAGCGCGTGGTGGGACGCAAGGTGATGGGCGGGCAATCCACGCACTTGCCCCTGCGCGTGAATGCCGGCGGCGTGATGCCGGTGATTTTCGCGTCTTCGATTCTGGCGCTACCGCAGATGCTGGGCGCGGCGTTCCACAATAACAAAGTGATCGGTCCAATTCTGGATGCAATGCGCTGGGGCGAGCCGCTCTACACGTTGCTTTATGCCGTGGGCATTGTTTTCTTTGCCTACTTCTACATCTCGATCGTGTTCAATCCGAACGAGGTTGCCGACAACATGCGGAAGTGGGGAGGATTTATTCCCGGCATACGGCCAGGGAAGCGGACTTCGGACTTTATCAACGACGTTTTGACGCGGATCACGCTGGTCGGAGCGGCTTACCTGATTCTGATTTCGCTGATTCCGGAGTGGATGATTGCGGGCATCAAGCTGAACCACCTCTGGCTGGTAGGGCGAGTGTTTGAGACGTTGCCTACCTGGGTAACCAACGGCCTGGGAGTGAATTTTTATTTTGGCGGAACCTCGCTGCTGATTGTGGTTGGAGTCGCAATGGACACGGTCACGCAGATTGAGGCGCAGTTGGTCATGCGGCACTACGACGGATTTACGCCGAAGAGCGGCCGGCTTCGGGGACGACGTACCTGGTAAAGCGGTCGTTGGTCATTGGTTGTTGGTCGGCGGTCGATAGTCGCCGGTGGGTAACGGCGACCACGATCTGCGACCAACAACTGAAGAAGAGTCTTGCAGGCGCGGAGCAGGGCGGTATTTCCGCGATGGGAAATACGGGTAAAAGAAGTCGATGGCCAACGAGCCGGCTAACGCTACCGCGAGCAATGTAGGTCCTGTGATTCTTCTTGGCGCACCCGGGGCGGGAAAGGGCACGCAGGCTAAGAAGATCGTTGACCGTTACGGGATTCCACAGATCTCGACCGGCGATCTGTTGCGGGATAACGTGGCGCGCGGCACCGAGCTGGGGCTTGAGGCCAAGGCGATTATGGCGCGCGGCGAGCTGGTGCCGGACGAATTGATGTACGGCATAGTGGCTTGCCGGCTGCGGGATTGCGATTGCGAACGCGGGTTTGTGCTGGATGGCTTTCCGAGGACGGCGGCTCAGGCAGGATGGCTCGACGCCTTCCTGGAAAAAGAGGTCTTTGACAAGTCGGGAAATGCGAAAAATGCGGCGACGGAGAAGTGCCCGCCGGTTGTGATCCAGTTGCTCGTAGACTATAATCAATTGCTGCTGCGGCTTACCGGGCGGCGTTCGTGTCCCACCTGTGGACGGCTCTATAACATTCACCTAAAGCCACCCCGCGTCGACGAGTTGTGCGATCTGGACGGATCGAAGCTGATGATTCGCGACGACGATCGCAGGGAAGTTATTGCGGGACGGCTCGAAGCCTACGAGACCCAGACCAGGCCGGTCGCGGATTACTACAGGTTACAGCGGCGGCTGGTGGCGGTGAATGCGGACCGCCCGGTGGAAGACGTGACGGCGCAGATTTTTGGCATCATCGACCGGCATATACAGGAGCATAAGGACGGCACAGCCGCAGTGGATGCCAGGAAATTATGAGTTCCGCAGAAGACCGGATCATCCGCAAGTCGCCGGAAGAGATCGAAAAGATGAGGCGGAGCGGGAATATGGTCCGCCAGGTACTGAACCACCTGAAAGGTTTGGTGGCGCCGGGCATCACTACGATGGACCTGGAGAAGGCCGCGGAGAAGCTGATTGCGGATCTCGGGGCCACGCCGGCGTTTAAGGGATATTTCGGTTATCCCTGCGTGCTCTGCACCTCGATCAACGAAGAGATTGTGCACGGCATTCCATCGGAGAAGCGGGCGCTGAAAACGGGAGACATCGTTTCCATCGACTGCGGAGTGGTCTACGACGGATATTACGGGGATGCAGCCATCACGCTGCCGGTGGGCGAGACGGTGACGGCGGAATTGAAGAAGCTGCTGGAAGTGACCGAGGCTTCGCTCTACAAGGGAATCGAGCAGGTTAAGATCGGCAACACGATTGGGCATGTTGGATCGGCGATCCAGAAGCATGTGGAAGCGAACGGGTTCAGCGTGGTGCGGGATTTTGTCGGGCACGGCATTGGGACGAAGCTGCATGAAGCGCCGCAGATTCCGAACTTTGGCAAGAAGGGCCAGGGTGCGGAGTTGACCGAAGGCATGGTGCTGGCGATTGAGCCGATGGTGAATTCGGGCGGACCCGGGGCTAGAGTTTTGAGCGATAAGTGGACGGCGGTAACGGCAGACGGTAGTTACAGCGCGCATTTTGAGCATTGCGTCGCGGTAACGCGGCAAGGGCCGGTGATTTTGACGCAGTAGAGGCGATTAGCTTTTAGCCCTTGGCTCTTTGGCTAACGGCCAAAAGCTAAGAGCTAAAAGCCAAAAGCGGTGTTAAGGAGTCGATGAGTAAAGAAGACGCGATTGAAGTGATGGCAACGGTGGTTGAGCCGCTGCCCAATGCCATGTTCAAGGTGGAGCTGGAAAACAAACACCAGGTGCTGGCGCATGTCTCCGGCAAGATGCGGAAGAATTTTATACGCATACTGCCGGGAGATAAGGTTGCGGTCGAACTTTCTCCGTACGACCTGAATCGCGGGCGGATTGTTTACCGCTATAAATAGATTATTGCTTGAACAAGGGGTGAACGGGGCATAGCCCGTTACCACCACACGAGGAGTTATGAAAGTCAGAGCATCGGTTAAGAAAATTTGCGACAAGTGCAAGGTCATACACCGCAAGGGAGTGGTGCGGGTGATCTGCGAGAATTCGAAACATAAACAGCGTCAAGGATAGCTGTGGCGGTTGCCTTTACTGGCAACTGACCGCCGGCAACCGGCAACTGGTTCAAGAGAGGGATCAATGGCACGTATTGCAGGCGTCGATCTTCCGCGCAACAAGCACGCGAATATCGCGCTCACTTACATCTATGGCATCGGCAATTCGCGCGCGGCGCGCATTCTGGACGCGGCGAAAGTCGACCCGATGAAGAAAGTTTCCGACCTTGGAGAAGACGAGGTCAACCGCATCCGCCAGGTGATTGAGGCGGAGGGTTCGGTGGAAGGCGATCTGCGCAAAGACGTTTCGATGAACATCAAGCGGCTCATCGAAATCGGCTCCTATCGTGGATTCCGGCATCGCCGCAACCTGCCGGTTCGCGGCCAGCGTACGCACACGAACGCCCGTACGCGCAAGGGTCCGCGCAAGGGTACGGTCGCGCAGAAGAAGAAGACGGCAAAAGCATAAGAGAATCAGGTGTCAGGTCTTAGGTGTCGGGTCTCAGCAACCATGAGATCTTCCTAAGACCTGAGACCTAAGAACTGAGACCTAAATTAATGGCAAAACCAGCAGCAGCAGGCGGCGCCGCGGCGCCCGACAAAAAAGGCAAGAAGAAGACTTTCAAGAAGAAAGAGCGCAAGCACGTTCCGCATGGACTGGTGCATGTGCAGGCCTCTTTCAATAACACCATCGTGACGATTACGGATATGTCCGGCAACGTGCTGTCGTGGAAGAGTTCAGGGTCGCTCGGCTTCCGCGGATCTCGTAAGGGAACTCCGTTTGCCGCGCAACAGGCCGCGTCGAACGCCGCCAGCATGGCTCGCGATCACGGCGTGCGTAGCGTGGATGTTCGAGTTAGCGGTCCGGGATCGGGACGGGAATCGGCCGTTCGGGCGCTGGCGTCGTCGGGAATTGAAGTGCGGTCGATTAAGGACACTACGCCGATTCCGCATAATGGGTGCCGGCCACCGAAACGGCGAAGAGTGTAGAGGACCAGGTGTCAGGTATTAGGTGTCAGGTCTCAGGTCTCAGGAAATCGAGACCTTCCTGCGACCTGAGACCTAGCAACTAAGGCCTGTTTTTTTCGTCCGGGACGAAGGGTTAGCCAAGGTATTCCGCCGAGCGAAAGCCGCCGGGATCGAAACCTGTAAACCGGTCATCTAACACAAGGAGAACAACTTGGCACGTTATACCGATGCAGTGTGTCGTCTATGTCGCCGCGAAGGGATCAAGCTCTTCCTGAAGGGCACCAAGTGCTTCAGCGACAAATGTCCGATTGAGAAACGCAACTTTGCTCCCGGGCAACACGGGAAAGACAAGAAGACCAAAGTGGTCGGCTACGGTCTGCAGTTGCGCGAAAAGCAGAAAGCCAAGCGCATTTACTTCACCCAGGAAGGCCAGTTCAGGAATTACTTCGAGAACGCGGTCCGCTCCAAGGGCGTGACTGGCGCGAAGCTGCTGGAGTCGCTGGAGCGGCGACTGGACAACGTGGTCTATCGACTTGGTTTCGGCATTTCCCGCCGCCAGGCGCGCCAGTTGGTGCGTCACGGGCACGTGCAGGTGAATGGCAAGAAGGTGAACATTCCTTCCTATGAAGTCGCGGTCGGCGAGGAGATTCAGATTCGCGAGAGCAGCCGCAAGGTTCCGATTCTCGAAATAGCCCGGGACTTTGCCAGTCATCAGCCAGCTCCGGTGTGGCTGGAAATCGATCGCGAGAATTACAAAGGCCGCGTGATTGCGTTGCCGAAGCGCGAAGATATTCAGTTGCCGGTGAATGAGCAGCTGATTGTCGAGTTGTACAGTAAATAGTCGATCGTCGTTGGTCGTTAGTCGTTGGCAAGCAAAACCAACGGTCCGCGAACGACTAACGACTAACGACCGATTTTTGGCCTACTATTCGTGCCAGATCAGCCTGCTGTGGCGTTTGATTCGGAGCTGGGCCGCTTCGGAGAGCCGCGCGGAGCCACATGGCCGAGAGGAGAAACACATGCTTTGGAGAGGTTTTCAAAAGCCGAAACGACTGGCGAGCGACGTCAACTCGCTCACCGATAAATATGGGATGTTCTGGGCGCAGCCGTTTGAGCGCGGATTTGGCACCACCATCGGCAACGCGCTGCGGCGCGTAATGCTGAGTTCGATCGAAGGCGCGGCGGTCACCGCGGTCAAGATCGAAGGCGTGCTGCACGAATTCCAGTCGATTCCGGGAGTGGTGGAAGACGCGACCGACATCATCCTCAACATGAAGCAGGTTCCGTTCAAGCTGGCGGGAGACGGCCCGAAGGCGATCTACCTGCGCGCCGATCAGCCGGGAGTTGTCACCAGCGGCATGATCGAAGCCGACGGCGATGTGGAAGTGCTCGACAAGGACATCTACATTGCGACGGTGAGCGAAGGCGGCAAGCTGGAAATGGAAATGCGCCTGAAACGCGGGCGCGGCTACGTTTCCGCCGACAAAAACTTCGAAGACGACCTCGGCATCGGATTCATTCCCATCGATTCCGTGCACACGCCGGTACGCAAATGTAATTACACCGTCGAAGCGGCGCGTCTGGGGCAGATCACCGATTACGACAAGCTGACGATCGAGGTCTGGACGAACGGTTCGATCACTCCGGGCGATGCGCTGGGACTTTCGGCGAAGCTGGTGAAGGATCACATGAATATCTTCATCAACTTCGAGGAAGAGATCGAGACGGCGTCGTCGAGCGAGGAGCGGCGTCCCGAGATCAAGAATGAAAACCTGAACCGGTCGGTTGAGGAACTCGAACTTTCGGTGCGCAGCTATAACTGCCTGAAGAATGCGAACATTCAGTCCATCGGCGAACTGGTGCAGAAGACCGAAGCCGAGATGCTGAAGACGAAGAATTTCGGCCGCAAGTCGCTGAACGAAATCAAGGAGATCCTCTCCTCGATGGGCTTGAGCCTGGGAATGAAGATCGACGAGCACGGGAATGCCGTGCCCGGTCCGACTTCGAACCAGATTCTGCCGGCATCGATGTACGGCGATAACGATCTGTAGAGAACAGTTGCCAGTTGCCGGTGGTCAGTTGCCAGTAAGAGCTCTGACCACGCGAGCGACTGGCAACTGACTTGACAGCCACTGGCGACTGGCCACTGGCAACTGACAACTGGGGTTTAAGACATGCGTCACAAAGTTGCGGGATACAAACTCGGGCGGACCACCTCGCATCGGCGCGCGATGCTGCGCAATATGGTTACGTCGATCATCATGGAAGAGCGCATTGAGACGACCGTGATCAAGGCGAAAGCGGTGCGTCCGTCGGTCGAGAAGATGATCACGCTCGGCAAGAAGGGCGATCTGGCGGCGCGGCGGCAGGCGGCTTCGTATTTGATGACTGGCGAAGCGGTCACCAAGCTTTTCGATAGCGTGGCTCCGCGCTTTGGCGACCGCAACGGCGGCTATACGCGCATTGTTCGTACCGCTTGGCGCAAGGGCGACGGCGCGGAAAAGGCGTTCATCGAACTGCTGGGCAGCGAGCAGGTAATCGACGAAAAGCGCCAGAAGCGGGCTGAAATCCGGGCCAAGCGCGCCGAGGAGAATCGCAAGGCGATGGAGCAAGCCGATGCCGAGCATCAGGCGCAGGCAAATATGGCTGCGAATGAGGCTGAGGGTAAGGGCGAGAACAGCGATAAGAAAGAGTAGGCGGACCGCTGTCCCATACGCACCCGGGCGTCCGCAATGGGCGCCTTTTTTATGAAGCTGACACGCTAACGTTGCGGCAATGTGCCTTTGCGGAAGGGTTCGGCCACTAGCTGCCATTCGTCTTCGTAAATCTTGTAACCGGGTCTGTCTGTTCTGATTTTCTTCACGTAGATGCCATTCCGCTCGAGGATGCGAACCATCTCCCATATGCGGGCGATGTGTTCGGCTGATCCGGTCCTGAACCAACAGATGCCGAGGCGAAGCTTGTCACGTCCGAAGGAAGTTGGCTTGTCCAGGTTCTCGTTGAACCACATCCGCAGTTCATTTATTTCGTCGGCGTCGGAGCCCGTGATGGTTCGCCGCTCCAGCGCTTGCGATGTTGCCTGAAAGACACCCTGCTCAACATGGCTATCCTCGTCTTTGCGGTCGATCACAAAGCGAATGTATTCGCGCTTCTCCAATGGATCGGGACGCTCGAGGATGAATCTCTCGTCCTCTGTCTCGACGAAGGCGAGGCGTCCGGGAATGCAGGAGAGGACGGTGCCCATACCGCGTCCGATGATCCGCCTAAGAGCTTCGAGGAGGGGGAGCTCTTTCTGATCGAGCGCGGAATCTTCAGAGATGACAAAGATGATGTTGGGAGAATGCCGTTTTTGCAACTCGATTGCGGTCTTCTCGACGAACAGTTTGTTCCCGGGAATGGGCGAGCGGTATTTGGTGTCGAAGTCTTTAAAGTGGGCGAGCCGGCTGGTGAACTTATGACGCAGGCGGGGGTCGGAAAGGACCTCTCGGTAACGGTCGCGTTTGCTCCCTTTCACGAACGCCGCGATAAGTGATTGCTCGTTATGCACGGAAGGAGTGTAGCGTACATTCCCTTATGGTCGGTAACCCTAACCTGAAACAAAGCGGCAATTCCGGCCAAGGATCCACAGATCCTCTAAAAATCAAAAGCCCCGCTAGTCAGGCGGGGCTCGGCAAAATTGCCAGTCGGTACGCTATCCATCAAACACAGCCATTATAACATGGAAGAAACTTGCGTCGAGCGGACGTGCGGAGGACGACGGACTCGAACCGTAATGGCTGACAAGGCCACTCGACTATTTGAAGGATAGCGTCCAGTACCCACTGGCAACGCCCTCCAGACGCGATCCATCTTGCAGCATCGGAGCGATGCGATTTGCGCACAATCCCACGAAAGTAGCTATCCAAAGTAGTCCATGCTTGGTCCCATCGCATTTGCCTGATCCACACGCCCTCCCTACAATAGAAGTTCAATTCAAAAATCCTATGATCCATTTTCCCGTTCCCGAAGCTCTTACATTTGACGATGTTTTACTTCTGCCGGCGCGGTCGGCGGTCGTCCCGGCCAATACCAACACTCAGACTCAGCTCACGCGCAACATTCGGCTGAACGTTCCGATCATCAGCGCCGCTATGGATACGGTCACCGAGTCGCATATGGCTATTGCTATGGCGCAGCAGGGCGGTCTCGGAATTATTCATCGCAACCTGACCATCGAGCAGCAGGCTAACGAAGTCGATAAGGTGAAACGGTCGGAGAGCGGCATGATTGTCGATCCGGTCACCATGTCGCCGGATGCCAAGGTTTCTGACGCGCTTGATGTCATGCAGAAATACAAAATTTCTGGCGTGCCCATCACCCAGAAGGATGGAAAACTGGTTGGCATTTTGACCAACCGCGATCTGCGTTTCGAGTCGCGGTTCGATATTCCGATCAGCAAAGTGATGACGCAGAAAAATCTGATCACGGTGCCAGTTGGGACTACGCTGGAGCAGGCTGAAGAGATTCTGCACGAGCACCGTGTTGAGAAGCTGCTGGTGGTCGACGACAAGTACAACCTGAAGGGCTTGATCACGGTTAAGGATATTCAGAAGAAATTGAAATATCCGGGCGCTGCCAAGGACGATAAGGGGCGGTTGCGGGTGAGTGCGGCGATCGGGGCCACGGGCGATTTTCTGGAGCGCGCGCAGGAACTGGCGAAGGCGAAAGTCGATGTGCTGGCGATCGACAGCGCGCATGGACATTCGTCGCTGGTGCTTGACGCGGTCAAGAAGATCAAAGCTAACTTGCCGGAGATCGAACTGATTGCCGGGAATGTGGCGACTTTTGACGGTTCGTGCGACCTGATCCGCGCTGGGGTGGATGGAGTGAAGGTCGGGATCGGTCCGGGCTCGATTTGCACCACGCGCATCGTTACCGGCGTGGGGGTGCCGCAGATCACGGCGATTGCCGAGGGGGCGCGCGCGGCCCGCGATGCGGGAGTTCCGATTATCGCAGATGGAGGGATCAAATATTCGGGCGACATTGTGAAGGCGCTGGCGGCGGGCGCATCCGCGGCGATGATTGGATCGATGTTTGCGGGCACCGATGAAAGCCCGGGTGAGATGATTCTTTATCAGGGGCGCACCTTCAAGGCTTATCGCGGCATGGGATCGCTCGGAGCGATGGCGCAGGGCTCGAGCGAGCGCTACTTCCAGAACTCGGATGGAGACGCGTCGACGGAGACGCCAAATATGATCGGCGAAGAGTCGAACCGGCTGGGCAAGCTGGTGCCGGAAGGAATTGAAGGGCGCGTACCCTACCGCGGATCTGTGGCGATGATCGTGCACCAGATGGTGGGCGGCCTGAAATCGGGTATGGGGTATTGCGGGTGCCAGACCGTGGCCGAACTCCAACAGAAGGCGCGGTTCGTGCGCATCAGCGCCGCCGGCCTGCGCGAGAGCCACGTGCACGATGTGATGATTACGCGCGAAGCTCCGAACTACGCGGCGGAGTGAGGCGAGAGACCAATTTGACTGCGACCGATTTGGCTATAAATAGGTCTCATCCCAATCTTCTGCGCGCCTGGTGGCCGGCCGCGGTCTGGATCGGCCTCATTGCGATTGAGTCGACGGACGCGTTTTCCTCGCGCAATACGGGCATTGCGCTGTATACGCTGTTATCCCGGCTGTTTGCGCACCTCAGCTTCCACGCATTCCTCCTCTTTAATCACGTCGTGCGCAAGACTGGACACTTTGTCGGTTATGGAACGTTGAGCGTGCTGATGCTGCGGGGCTGGCGGGCTACGCTAGATCGCGACAATTCGCAGTTGGGGCGCACGGCAATCTTTTCATGGCTGGGCACGGTATTCGTGGCCACGATGGATGAATGGCACCAGAGCTACATTCCGTCGCGCACGGGGACGTGGAAGGATGTGGTGCTCGACAGCTTTGCCGGGCTTGTGTTTCTGCTGATCGCGTATTGGTGGCTGCGGCGAGCGTGTGGAAGCGCGCTTGATTCCGCTTAGAAACGCCGCTGATGGAGACTTCCAGACGAGGCAAGACCCTCTCTACAAAATCAGTTCTGATGCGGCCGGCGGTGGGCTAGCAGCGCACATGCTGTAGCCGTCGCGATCCCTGCTGAAAGGTAGAACGGGACCGCCGGGCCGTAGAGCTTCCATAGCGCTCCCGTGATGATGCTGGAGAGCAGTGTGGTCACACTGGTTAGAAATGAATAAATTCCCAGGGCACGTCCTCGCACTTCGCCGGCTACGCTTTCGACGACCAGCGCTTTGAGCACGGGATTGGTGAGGGCATAGAAGAGCCCATAGAAGGCCATGGTCAGCCATATTGCCAGCTGCGACGGCGCGCGCCCAAAAATAAAATAAACGATGGCGAAGACGAAGTATCCGGCGGCGGCGATGGTCGAGCGCGAGAAGCGGTCGCTGAATTTGCCGGCGGGCCAGGAAAATAAAGTGAACGTGATATTGAAGACCAGGCCGAGCAGCGGCGCGCGAGAAGCGGGGATGCCGATGCTCCCCGCACGCAGAACGAGAAACATGTCGCTGGAGTTTCCCAGGGAAAATAGCGTCACTACCGCTAGCACATAGTAGAAATCTCGCGGGAGGCTTGGCAGCCACTTGCGGTCCGCCGGAGAGAGCAACGCCGAGCTGCGCTCGGCTAGACAGCCGGGGGCGGCTGTCCCTACACGGGCCAGTTTATGAGACTCGCGGATGCCCATCCAGGCCACTATTCCGCAAAGGGCCCCTGGAATCGCGGCTGAAGCGAAAACGCCCCTCATGCCGAAGCGGCCGATCACTGCCAGCGCCAGCAGCGGGCCGGCAATGGCTCCGGCGGAATCCATCGCTTGAATCAGACCGTAGGCGGATCCGAGGGCGGACTTGTCGACGGACTCGGCCACCATCACGTCACGGGCGGTTCCACGGACGCCTTTGGCGAAACGGTCGCAAAAACGAATCGCCAGGATTTGCCACCAGGAGGAAACCAGCGCCAGCAGCGGCTTTACCGCATTGGCTACGCAGTATCCGCCGACCACGATGGGCTTGCGATGGGAAACGCGGTCAGTGACGTAGCCGGAAAAAAGCTTGGCGAAAGAGGCAACACTCTCAGCGATGCCTTCGATGATGCCAAGTTGCGCAGGCCCGGCGCCGAGCGAGGCGAGAAAGGCGGGAAGAACCCAGTAGGCCATTTCGCTCGCAGTGTCGTTGAGAAACGATGTCAGACCGAAAACATATACATTGCGCGGGGTGGTTGGGGAAATCGATGGGGCCGGGATGTCCATTGAGGTCTAATGAAAATAGCACGGCGAACCAAGCGCCACTCCGCGCGCGCTCGATGCCATGCGCACTACACAGCATTGATCAGATTTTGCATTCCGCCTGGAGCTATGCCGTCCGGCGGATTTTGTGCGGGAAATGTTACTTAGCGTACAAACGAACGCCTTCATCTGTTCGATGCGGCAGGCAGGTCCTAAAAGTTCGTTTTAAGGAACTTTCAATTTTCGCTTTGTACCAACCGAAGAACCGTAACAGTGCATCGTAAGGGAGGAGTCGTTTGTCTGCAAGATTCTGATCACAAGGAGACAGACTTGCTTTCGTATCTCAGATTAAAGCGCCTGGAACAGCGTGGAGTTTTTCTCGCTTTTGTTTACCTAGGATTATTGATCTCACTCATCGTCCTCATGGTGGACGCGCGCAAAGTTGAAGGCCCTGTGTGGCTGACTCCGGGAATATTCTGGGATGTAGCCATCTATCACCGGGCGATGCAGGCTGTGCACGCTGGCCTGGATCCATACGCCACAGGATTGACGCGGCAGTATGCGGCGCACGCCGCGGGCAAGCACGCCTTCACTTACGTTTATCCCCCGCTGACGCTGCCCGTGTTGCGCGCGCTGAATCTGCTTCCGGTTTGGCTGGCTGCTCTGCTCTATTGGGCGGCTTATGCCGCCAGTTATGCGGCGCTCTTGTGGGCGGTAACACAATTGTTCCGTCCGCAAGAGAGAGCGGTGATGAAGTACTTTGTTCCGCTGGTGATTTTCTTCCCGTCGCTGATGCCGGATGAAGTCATTCTCAGCGGGAACGTGGCTTACATCTTGTACGGACTGCTCTTCGCCGCAACCATAGCGGGCTGGAAGCGCGGCTCCTGGCGCTGGTTTTACCTGGCCGTGCTGGTGGCCTCCTGCTTCAAGACCCCGTTCCTCACGCTGCTGGCCATTCCTGCTCTGGCCGGGGAGCGACAGTGGATGAAGGCCACGGGCGTGGGCGCGGCTGGACTCGGTCTCTTCGGAATGCAGGCTTTGCTCTGGCCAGTTCAATTTCGTGAGTATCTGACGAGCGTCAGCCTGCAGTTCGATTTCAATGCGGACTTTGGACAAAGCGCGGCGGGCAATCTCGGGCGCGGGCTTTACTGGCACGGGCTGCCTTATACCGCAATCCCGACGTTGGTGTTTCTGATGTATGGTGGTCTGCTTTTCCTGGCGCTCTGTCACTTCAGCAGGCTTTATCATCAGCATCGCATCTCTGCCGAAAGTTGGATCCCAGTTCTGCTCGTCGGCGTCATTCTTCTGAATCCGCGAATCATGGAATACGATGTGCACGTGGTCGCTTTGCCGATGGTGCTGATTCTCGCGCGCTCGGTGGCAGCGCGCTCGAAAGTCGGGATAGCTGTGGCGGGATCGGTGCTGGTTCTGACCTTAATCGATCTTTTCGGGGTTAATTTTAACTACTGGGACGATGTTCGGAACATGTTCGTGGTGATCGCGGTAATGGCGATCGGCTTTGACCTTCTGGCGGTCGAAGCGCGGCAAACCAGGTCCGAGAGTTCGTTCGTCCTCTCGGAGGTGGTGGCCTTGCCGCAGCCGGCGTTGGTTGGCGTGGAGGCTTATAACTCAGACGCCGGGCGGTGATGCTCCTATCTTTGCGGCGCGACGTCGTTCGTGGCGACAAACCCGCGAACCACAACGGCTAAGAAGTTTCACGAAGGCTCGGGTTTCAGAGTTTCGTTCGTGAACGTTGTGACCTGATGATCGACGGTCGCGTGCCGGCCTACTACCAAGCGCTGAGACCTTTTGCACCGGCGTCCGGTAGAATAGTTGTATGGCCGACCGCACCTTCACACTCGATGAGGCGCATACTCTGCTGCCAATTTTGGAGTCGCTGCTCAAGCAGGCGATCCAAGGCAAGAAGCTGATTGACGATGTGGACGCCGAACTGCAGCAGACCGCGCATCGTATTTTTCTCAGTGGCGGCATGTTGTTGAACGTCGTGCATCTGGCGCGGCGCAAGGCAGAACGCGAGAAAGCGATTCGCCGGATCAAGGACGCGCTTGCCGAAATCGACGCGACCGGGAGTTCAGGTGAAGGACCTCGACATCGGATTGCTGGATTTTCCGTGCAAGGTTGAAGGAGAGGTTCTCCTGCTCTGCTGGAAGCTGGGAGAGACGGCCATTACGCATTGGCACGGTACCAATGAAGGCTTCGCTGGAAGGAAGGTCATCGACCAGCGGATCGCGAATGCGGGCAAAAAGCGGCCGAAGTAGAAGAGAAGCTCTCAGTTGTCAGCTCTCAGTTAATCACTCTTTCGATCACTCATCCTTCGGTGAATTATGGTGCAGAGCTTTTGTCGCGTCTGCTGGGAGGAGTTTAGGAGTCCTTCGACTCCGCAGGGATGGTTAGCCGCTACGGCGTTCCGTAGAGTTGGCGATAGACGTGGGCGTTGCGCAGAATGGCTTGTACGTACTCTCGGGTTTCGGTGAAGGGGATGGACTCGACGAACTCCTGCGGATCGCGGTAGTGGCCTTGTCCCAGCCAGTCGCCTACGCGGTCGCTGCCGGCGTTGTAGGCGGCTAAAGCGTATTCGAACTGTCCGTTGTATTTATCGACCATGTCTTTGAAGTAGCGCGTGCCGAGCGCCAGATTCACGGCGGGAGTGTAGAGCTGCGGCGCGCTGTAGCCTTTGAGCTTGACTTGTTTGGCTACGGTCTTGCCGGTCTTGGGCAGCAACTGCATGAGGCCGACGGCGTTGGCGCGCGAGATGGCTTGTGCGTTGAACTCAGACTCCTGCCTTATGAGCGATGCGACCAGATACGGGTCGAGCCCGTTGAGCTCAGAATATTTGCACAGGTCGTCCCAATAGGCCTTGGGAAACAGCGCTTCCCAATAGGGACGGGGTAGGTCGGGAATGTCCACGGCGAAATAGTTGGGTGTGGAGCGCTTCATGATCTCGATACCGCGATCGTAGCGGCCGAGGTCCTGATAGACGCGGGCCATCTCGGGCGGAGCCCAGCCTCCGCCTTCCTCGCTGGCTGCGGCCTGTAGCTCGCGTACCGCCAGATCCGCCATGCCGCCGTTCGAGAGCAGACGCGCCCGCTCGACACGCAGGTTGTCGTCGGGAGGTTCGCCGGCGGTAATTTTTCCCATGGTTGAAAGCGGGGGAACGTGATCGAGCAAGGCGTAGCGAGGCGACTCTTCCTTTGGAGGGCCGGGCAGCGCTTGCAGACGCTGGCGGCCCAGCTCCGCGTAGTAGTAGTTGTGAAAGCGGTCGGAAAGCTTCTGATAAAACGCCCGCGCCATGGCTGGATTGTTGTCTTCTTCGGCGATGCGGGCGCGCCAATAGAGAGCGGCGGGAATTTCCGCGGAATCGGGATAGAGCGCCAGTTGATCTTCGAAGCCCTTCCGGGCCTCATCGGTTCGGCCCTGCCGGAAGCTCAGCCACGCGGCCTTCCAGTGCGCATAGGATGCGCGCGCGCCGGTCGGAAAGCGCTGCTGCAATTCGCGGAAGTAGTCGATGGCGCGATCGTAGTCGCGCTTCAGCAGATACATGTTGCCGGCTGAAAGCAGAGCCTGCTCCAGCCACGGGCTTGCGGGGCCGAATTGCCGCAGTTCGTCGAGAGTGCGCTGCACGGCATCTTCATCGCTGGTCGAACGCTGCGTTTCGCTGAGCAGATAAAGGCGCTCGGCTTCGGTGGCCCCGGTCTGCATACCCATATTGGTGAGCAACTGGCGCGCATCGTGACTGTGGCCGCTTTTTTCGAGGGCTCCAGCCAGCGCCAATTGCACTTCCGGACGTTCGGGCGGACTCACTTCCGCTACGAGATCGCGATAATCGTGAGCCGCTTCGCTCATAGTGTTTGCCCTTGTACAAAAGATCGGCGCGAATGCGGCGCTCGGCGACGGATCCGGAAACTCCCAGCTTTCGCAATTCCGCTCCCGCCGGATCGGCTTCGGCGGTGTTGGCAAGGTTGAAGTAAAGGTTGCGGAAGGCTCTGCGCGGCTTTTTCATTATCGCCCGCAGCTTCATAGGCGCGCCCGATGGCGAATTCCAAATCGCTGCGCACCGGAGACCGGTCCTTTTCGAGCAAAGCCGCGGCTTCCGGGGCGCGGCCTTCCACGAGCAGCGCGTTCGCGTATACGAGATGGGCATCGCGAATCAAAATCGAGTCAGGGAAGCTTTTGCTGAAATTCGCCAGGGTGGAGAGCGCTTCGGCATTGTGGCCGGTTTGAAAGTAAGCGTCTCCGAGATAGTAGGCTACGTAGTCTCCCAGTTCGCTGGGACCGGCTTTGGCGCGGTTGAACGGGTCGATGGCCTTGGCGTAGTCGTGATCGAGGGTGCGAGCATAGCCAATGGCGAGCCAGGCCAGCGCTCCGGCGTCTTCCTTCGGATGACGGCGCGCGTAGGCTTCGACTCCGGCATAGGCGCTGGGGGTGCGGTCCTGCAACAACTGCTGCGCCATGGGACGCAGACTGGCGGAGGCAACAAAAGCCTGCCGCACGCGGCGCACGCGTGGAGACAGGGTTCTGTGCCTTCTTCTGCTTGTGGAGGCGGCGGACTTCCTTTTGGCGGTTGTTTTTCTGGCTTGAGTTTTTCGGGTCGACGTACTTTTCTTCTGCGCTGGAGCGCTTTCAGACGAAGAGGATGGCTGAGACTGGGCGGCTGCGGTTATCACGGAGCCGAACCGAGGAACACCCAGCCAAAGAAGGAAGAAAATTACGGTGAAAAACCAGACTGCGAAACGGCGCACTCCACCCTGCCTACTGCCGAAAGTTGGCACCCATGATTGACGGGTCGTCTTCTGCGAGACTGCTTATTATTTCATGTTCAAAGTAGTTCGCGGAAGCGGCAACCGTGTTTCCGTAACGCTTGTGGTACGTCGCACGGCTTTTCTCGATCACTTCTTTCAGGCGGTCGTAGACATCCCTGTTCTGCCGGCCTTCGGCAACCTTCGCCTGATTATAGAGTTTAATTTCATCAACCAGCAGGCGGGCAAAACGCTGAGCTTTCCGGTGAATCTCTTGGTCCTCGGGTGAGATCGATGGGGCTGGGGTTGGCACTGGCGCTGAAGGAGGAGTAAATGCAGGCTCTGCGTAGCCGATCGACAGCGGATCTGCAGGCGCAGGCTCCATTACAGCTACCGCAGATTGAATTTCGGTAGATTGAACGTCAGACGGCCAAGAAGCGCTCTCGGAGTCAACGGCCATCCGTCTCTGTTTCTGAAGTCAGCGTCTGCGAGATCTCCGCCTGGGAGGTCTCGGAGTCGAGCGCCGGAACCTCAACCGCGGAGGCATCAAACGCGGGAGCTCCAAACGCCTCGCTTATAGCAGCCGATCCGTCGCCCGCCGAAGCCGCAGCTGCCTTGGCAAGAGGCGGAGCAAAGGAAGCGGGAGTATGCGACGCGAAGGGATCGTTGAAAGCCGGGAAAGCCGGCGCCGACTGCGCCGGAGCGGAATAAGTCGCAGCGTCTGCAGCCTGCAGGCTCGGGTTTTCGATGTGCCCTGCAGACGGTTCTTTGTGCGCTTGCTTGCGCAGCGAGTTGACCTCGAGCCATGCGCTGGTGGAAAGCACCAGAAGCTCCAATGAGCCGGCGTCGAGCAAGCCTGACGCGTCGGTTCCGCTGTCGGCATAGACCAGCGCGGCGACTTTGTCTTTCAAGATCAACGGGAAAAGCCGGGCTTCGCCGCTGGCCGGCGCGCCAATTTCGTGGAAAAACCGCGCATCCATGTCAGCCGCGGGCGCGTTCGCTGCTATGCGATCACCGATCGCTTGGGTCACCGCAGGAGCATTTTCATCGAGCGCGAAGTCCTTAATCGCATCGTTGTTGGCAAAACCGCGCCCCTGCCATCCGGTCGCGCGGCTGCCTTTGACGACAAAAAGTGCGACCCGCGTCGCATAGCGGCCGCTGGCGTCAAGCAAGGCGCGCAGGATTTCCCGCTGGGAGGCGCCCAGTTGGATTTCGGAGACGGCGCGCGCCAGATCCCGTGTAACATCCAATGAAGGGGACGCAAGACCGGCATTGCCGCTGCCGGGTACGGTTGCAACCTCTTCCATGACCCGGTGGACAATTTCGCGACGCAGTTGGGCTACATGACTCTCTAGTACCTGGCCAACCACCCTTTCTACAATTGGCTCAATCCAACCGTGCTCCTTCATTCGTACTCCGGCGTGAGACTATTTTGATGAAACTCTTTTAGGGGAAGAAGGGTTTTGCCTTCTAACCTCTGATTATAGGATGGCTTGCGGAGATCGCAGGGGCACCTTGGTACCAGCCCTACCGGGTGCTTATGCAGCCCAGGACGGCTTCGAAGGCTCTTGGTATTCCTCAATGCCATCGCCCTCCTTCGGTCGATTCGGCGAACTGCGCCCACGGGACAGCCGACAGCGGCTGTCTCTACGTAAGTTTTTCCGCCACTATGCGAAAACGGCTCTCCGAAAACCATCGGTACCAAGTACAATAGCACCGGGACATCAGTGAAGCTTTCGGAAAAATCTGCATCGAGTTACGAATGAGTACCATCCAACCCAACATAGAAGAGCCGGTCAGCGAAGAGATGCAGCTGGTCCGGCGTGCCAAGCGCGGCGACGATCAAGCGTTCGAAGAGTTAGTTCGGCGCTATGATCGCAACGTTTTCCGCATTGCGCAGCACATTACGCAGAATCGCGAGGACGCTGAAGATGTGGTGCAGGAAGCGTTCCTCAAGGCGTATGGCAACCTGGCTAAGTTCCAGGAACAGTCCAAGTTTTATACCTGGCTGGTGCGCATAGCGGTTAACGAAGCGTTGATGAAGTTACGCCGGAGAAAACCGGAACGCACGGTTTCTCTGGATGAAGATGTAAAAACCGAGGATGACTCGCTGCCCCGCGAGGTTGCGGATTGGAGCCCCAATCCGGAGCAGATGTACAACCAAGCGGAGTTGCGCGACATTCTGACGCGCACCATCCAAGGACTGCCGGCGGGATTTCGTACCGTATTCGTGCTTCGCGACGTGGAAGGCCTTTCGACCGAAGAGACGGCCCAAGCGCTGGAGCTGAGCATCCCGGCAGTGAAGTCGCGGTTGCTGCGGGCGCGCCTACAATTGCGCGAGCGGCTTAATCGCTTCTTTCAGAAAAAGGTGAGTGGAGATGTGGCGAGTGGAGATGGCAACCAGTGAAGTGCTCTGAGTTTCTCAACGAACTGACCAACTACCTCGATGGTGCGCTGGATGCCCGGACCAGGACCGAACTCGACGATCATTTGGCGTGGTGCCATAACTGCTACGTGGTGTGCGATACCACTCGCAAAACTATCGAAATTTATCGCGACTCGGAACTCTACGAATTGCCCGACGATCTGCGCACGCGCCTGCGATCGGCGATCATGAGCAAGTGCGCGGCGCACAAGAAATCGCAGCCGCCGACCAGCTGAGGCTTGATCCCGGATCGTCCAGTCATCCATCCACCCACATCTCAACCCGTCCTTCTTTCCGGTTGTGCATAACTCTCGCTGTTTTCCGAGTAAGTTGCGGTAAGTGCTTTATTCTTGGGGATGTGGACAAGGCACTACTCAGTTATTCCCAACTCAGAACCTTTTGCGGCATAGTGGAATCTAAGTCTCTAGAGCGGATTTTCATCTTCAGAATGAAGTTAGTCGCTCGGTTTGTGTGGAGGGAATCCAATGTTTGCAAAGCTGATGGATAGCATGTTCGGCTGCCGGCATGCTCGCTATAGTTTCCCAATCACTGTGCGCGCGGGCTCAGTTCGTGAGCCAAGGGCGCAGCGCACGGGCACCTACGTCGTATGCCTGGATTGCGGCAAGGAATTTCGGTACGACTGGCAGGAAATGAGAATCGTCGGATCGCAGTTTAGAGACCTAGCGCGGTCGCTGGTTACGAAAGAAGCTGCGTAGTAAAGACCTATCCTGGAGTGGCACTTTATTAGAGCGCCTTTTCCGGGCAGCGCGGCTGAAAGTGAACATCCTTCGTTTGCACCCTTCGATTTCTGCTTTGAGTTTTTCCTTTTTTTCCCGCGTTGGATCAAACTCGCGTCTACTCCGAAAATTTCACTTCACGCGCCGACTGTTGATGCGCTGAGTTGAACCGTTCAGCCGGGCGGGCGACGGCTCTCCATTGACGTGCATCGCCATTGACGTGCATCCCCATTGACTGGCAAGCGAGCGCGCATCGGGAAAATAGTGTATGCCGCCTTTTTTCATACAATGTTTACAAATCAGTGTGTTAGATTTGCCCCTCAGGCCAAAAAACTACGACCAAAGCAAAATTTTCGTGGAGGCAACTGAATTGGGCAAGGACATGGTCCCGAAGAAAATTTTCTTCACCAAGGGCGTCGGAAAACATAAGGAACGCCTCACCTCTTTCGAACTCGCTTTGCGCGACGCCGGCATTGCGGCGCAAAATCTAGTGCGTGTCTCATCCATCTTTCCGCCCAACTGCAAGCTGGTGCCGCGTTCCCAGGGCCTCAAGTATCTGCACCCGGGAGAAGTCGTCTTCGCGGTCGTTGCGGAGAACTCCACGCACGAGCCGCATCGCCTGCTCGCCTCTTCGATTGGCGTGGCGATCCCCGCCGACCGCAATACCTATGGCTATCTGAGCGAGCACCATTCGTTTGGCGAGACCGAAGACTCCGCCGGAGATTACGCCGAAGAACTCGCCGCCGAAATGCTCGCGACTACTTTGAATGTGGAGTTCGATTCGGATCGATCGTGGGACGAGAAAAAAGAAATTTATCGCATCTCGAACAAGATCGTGCGTACAGCGAACGTGACACAGTCGGCGGTCGGCGATAAGCGCGGTCTGTGGACAACGGTGATTGCGTCGGCGGTGCTGATTTTCGACTAGTAATCCTAGCCGGGGATGGAGACGCGGCAAGCCGCGTCTCTATTTTTCTTCTGCGATTTGCTTCACTGTCTTTTTCGCTGCTGGCTTTTTCTTCAGCCGCTCCAGCACCGCGGCCACGATCAGCGGCAGGCCTACAGTAGCATCCACAAAAACCTCGCCAAACTTTCCGCCTTCCGCCGGAGGCACGAATTTGCCCCACGAAACCGCCTCGCTGTAGGGACTGCCAGAGAGGCCGCCCCAATAAACCGGTTCCGGGCAGATGCGCAGTCCGTAGTGATAGCGCTTTAGCGGCAGGTCTTCGCCGCCGCGGCGGTGGCGCAATTCGATGAAAGGGCCGAACTGCTGCGACCAGTTGCGCGGAACGCCTCCGCCGATGGTGAAGATTCCCAGCCGCTTCTGGCTGAGCAGGGTTGCGGCAAAGTGCTCGAGATCTTCGAAGGGATCGAAGCGAAAGCGCGTTTTTCCTTTCTTGTCGCGCTCACGGTTCGTCAAGGCGTAATCGAGGCCAAGTTCCGAATCGGAGAACGCGGGCACAAACACAGGTACATTTTTTTCGTAAGCCGATTTCAAGATGCCGCGCTGTCCTTTGGCGTTCTTGGCAAGGTGCGCCCCGATGGCGCGATTCAATTTATAGGAGCACATTACCTCGTTGGCATCCCAGCCGCCGAATGTGGCCGCCATTACGCGCTCCACGTCATCGAGATTCTGCTCTGGTTCGAGCGTGTCGTAGACGCGGTTGTATCCCGCCTCGTAGAGTTCCTCGTCACTGAGCTCCGGGTTATGCTGAAAATGTGCGCGGCCGGTCGCTTCGACCAAACCATGGGCCATCAGCGCGCCGGTCGAGACAATCGCATTCACTATGCCGCGATCGATCAGTTCGGCAATCACCAGGCCCTGCTTTGCTACAGTCATTGCGCCGGCGAGCGTCATGACCACAAAGCATTCCCGATCGCGAGCCATGGCCTCGAGCACGTCGGCAGCTTCACCGAGCTGGCGTCCGGTGAACGCGGTTTTGGCCATGGCTCGAACTAGATCGTCAATCGATCGAATCTTGCCGAGATCGAGCGGCTCGAGCGGGATCAGACGGTCGGCTACGGGATCGTGCAGCTTGCGGTCGATGCCCGCGCCTTCTTCGTGAGTTTCTTCGCCGTGAGTATCTTCGGGATGATGGCCGTGCTTTGTGACACTCTTGTGCTTCAAGGACGAACCTCCAGAATCAAAATGATTTTGACCGAAGAAACAATTTACTAGAAGTGCGGGGAACGCGGTCGGACGGCTTTCACATTCTTGTAACAATCACTCCTGCATCGACCGCTTTGATATGCTAGAACGCGTGTTGACAGTGCGTGACAAGTTCACCGTTGGCCTTATCCAGATGTCGTGCGGACCGGAGCCTGCCGATAATCTGGCGAAGGCGCTGGATCGGGTTGCGGAAGCGGCACACAAGGGCGCCGATGTTGTCTGCCTGCCTGAACTTTTTCAGACGCAGTATTTCTGCCAGCGTGAAGATGCGGCGCTGTTCGATCTGGCAGAGCCGATTCCTGGTCCAGCCACAGCAAAGCTCGCCGCGGCCGCGCGGCAGAATAAAGTTGTGCTGATCGCATCGCTCTTTGAGAAGCGCGCTCCGGGCCTTTATCACAACACGGCTGCGGTGTTTGATGGTCATGGCGATTCGGATGCGCTCATCGGTATCTATCGCAAGATGCATATTCCCGACGATCCGCTTTACTACGAAAAATTTTATTTCACTCCCGGCGATCTCGGCTTTAAGGCTTTCGACACGTCCGCGGGAAAACTTGGCGCGCTTGTCTGCTGGGACCAGTGGTACCCGGAGGGTGCGCGACTCACGGCTCTACAAGGCGCCAGCATTCTCTTTTACCCTACGGCCATCGGATGGCATCCCGCGGAGAAAGCGGAGTTCGGCGAGGCGCAGCATGATGCGTGGCGTACCATTCAGCGGGCACATGCGATTGCCAACGGCGTTTATGTTGGCGTGGTGAATCGTGTGGGCTTCGAGACCGGCGACATTCGCGGCAATTCCGTGCCCGGCAAGGGGCTCGAATTCTGGGGAGGATCGTTTTTCTGCGATCCCTTTGGCCGGGTGCTCGCAGAAGGCTCGCACGACCGGGAAGAAATTCTGCTGGGCGAGGTGGACCTGCATCATCTCGAGGACATTCGCCGCAACTGGCCTTTCCTGCGCGACCGCCGCATCGATAGCTACGCTCCCATCACCAGCAGGATGCTTGACGGAAAGTGATGTGGCAGAGGATGCCTAAGCGAACGACAGCCAGCCAGCCGGCGCGCGCCGCAATTCTCCCCGCCGCGCGGGCTATCGCATGCCCGCCGAGTGGGAGCCTCACGAATCCACGTGGCTCGCGTGGCCGCACTTTCGCAGCGACTGGCCGGGTAAGTTTGAACCCATCGCGTGGGTGTATGCCGAGATCGTCCGAAACCTGGCGCGGCATGAGCGGGTGGATCTGATCGTCAATGATGCCAGTTGGGAAACGCGTGCTCGCTCGGTCCTCGAAAAAGCGGACGCGCTTTCGGATAACGTTTGCTTCCATCACTGGCGCACCGATCGCGTATGGACGCGAGATTCTGGCTGTATTTTTGTGACGCCTGCCGCGGTCAGGCAGGAGTCCGAATTGCTGGCGCTGCATTTTCAGTTCAATGCCTGGGCCAAGTATCCGAATTACAAGTTCGACGAAAGAAACGGCGCGCGCATGGCGAAGGCCGCCGGCGCGCGCGTGGTGCGGCCCTTGAGCGCGAAGCATCGCGTCGTGCTCGAAGGCGGATCGATCGATGTCAACGGCTGCGGCACCCTCATCACAACTGAGGAATGCCTGCTCTCCAGCACGCAAGCACGCAACCCGCTTATGGATCGCGCAGCTTACGAGCAGATGTTCGCCGATTATTTGGCAGTGCGCTCGGTGATCTGGCTCGATAGCGGAATCACCGGCGACGATACGCATGGCCACGTCGACGACATCACACGTTTTGTTGCTCCAAACACAGTGGTCACGATGATCGAACAGGATGAGCGCAGCGAAAACTATGCGGCCCTGCAGGTGAACCTGGGGCGGCTGAGAAACGCACGTACTGCCGACGGACAGAAACTTGAGATCGTCGAGATTCCCATGCCTCGTCCGGTTGTCTTCGAAGGCCGGCAGTTGCCGGCGAGCTACGCCAATTTTTATATTGCGAATGGAGTGGTGCTGGTGCCGGTTTTCAACGATCCGAATGATCGGGTTGCGTTGAACACGCTGGCGGAAGTCTTTCCGGATCGCGAAATTGTGCCAATCTATTGCGGCGATCTGATCTGGGGATTCGGCGCGCTGCACTGCATGACGCAGCAGCAGCCGGCAACAACCTAGCGACAGCTGCCCTCGGCTGTCCGCGAGGCGAAGCCTCGTAGGGCCTTCAGCGCGGTGCAGCGGAACCAGATTGAAGACCGCTAAAACCTCGGCGAGCTTTGCTCGCCTTGAAAGCCGAGGGCGGCTGTCGCTACGTGAGATCGTTTACACTTTTATCCGTGAACGCCGAGATCATCGCCGTCGGCTCTGAATTGCTCACTCCCCACCGGCAGGACACGAACTCTCTCTATCTCACCGAAAAGCTCAATGACCTCGGTGTTGAAGTGCGTTTCAAGTGCATTGTAGGCGACGATGCTGAGGGCCTGACTGCGGCTGCCAAACTCGCTATGCGCCGTTCGGACATCATCATTTTTTCGGGCGGCCTCGGCCCTACAGAAGACGATCTGACGCGCGAAGCGGTCGCCGGCGCGCTCGGGTTGAAACTGCAACGCGATCCCGAGATCATTGCGAAGCTTGAAGAGCGCTTCGCCAAGCGCGGCTACAAATTCTCCGCCAACAACGCCAAACAGGCAGACATCCTCTCCAGCGCCATGGTGCTGACGAATCCGCTGGGTACTGCACCTGGCCAGTGGATCGCGGGGAAATATGATGGCCAGGAGAGGATGCTGGTGCTGCTTCCCGGTCCTCCTCATGAACTGAAGGCGCTGTTTGAAACGGAGTGTATCCCGCGGCTGCGTGCGCGAATACCACCGCAGCATATCGCGACGCGCACGCTCAAGATGGCGATGATGGCGGAATCGCAGGTGGATGCGAGGGTCGCGCCCATCTACAAAACTTATACCGATGTCGAAACCACGATCCTTGCGGGTGCGGGCGAGATCCAACTCCACTTGCGCTGCCGGAAAGAGTCGCAGGCCGAGGCCGAGGCGCGCGTTGAAGAACTGGCCGAAAAAATCGAGGACGAACTGGGCGACGCGATTTTCTCTCGCAAAGGAGAAACCATCGAGCAGATCGTCAGTTATCTGCTGCAGATGCGAAACATGACTTTGGCCGTCGCCGAGTCGTGCACGGGAGGCATGCTGGCTGAACGCATCACTTCGCTCGGGGGCAGTTCGCGGTATTTCATTGGCGGCGCCGTGGTCTACTCGAATGAACTGAAAACGCAATTTGCGAATGTTCCCAAGGCCCTGATCGACCAGCACGGAGCGGTGAGCCGCGAAGTGGCTGCGGCGATGGCCGAAGGCATTCGCAAGCGCTGCTTATCGAGCTATGGGGTTGGAATCACGGGAGTGGCGGGCCCGGGCGGCGGAAGCGAGCAGAAGCCGGTAGGTCTTGTTTACGTCGCGCTCGCGGGAGAAGAAGGAACACAGGTCGTCGAGCGCAATTTTCCCGGCGATCGGCAGCGGATTCGCCAGTTTTCAACGCTGCAGGCGCTGGAGATGATCCGGCGGGCGTTGTTGTGACGACCAGATTCGTGTCTGGGTGGTGACGGGGCTTTGCCCCGTCAGGACGGGCCAGAGGCCCGTCACCACACAACCTACTAACAAGTACAGCAACGGGCGATTCCATAGCACGCGAACTGAGTGATGCGAATATTCATCGGCATCGATCTTGACGCGGAAATTAGCGCCCGCATCTCGCGCTTCCTCGAAGGTGTGCAAGGATTCGCGCCTGAGGCGCGCTGGGTGCGTCCGGAGTCGCTGCACATTACCCTGAAATTTATTGGAGAACAGAAGCCGGAGCAGGTCGAAGCGATCACAGAACGCTTGCGGCGGGTTGAGGGCAGCGCGTTTGAGATCCGTTTAGCTGGATACGGATTCTTTCCCACGGCGAAGGCTCCGCGAGTATTCTGGATCGGAATTCAGGCGGGGCCGCCACTTGCCGAACTGGCGGAGCGCGTCGACATGGCTGTTGCCGAGTTGGGTGTTCCGCGTGAAGACCGGCCTTACAGTCCGCATCTCACGCTGGCGCGCGCCGGAGGCAGATCGGGTTCGCCGAAATGGCGAAAGGGCGACGCTCCCAACGCAACCTTTGCGGTGCTTGATAAGCGGCTGGCCGCTATGGGCGAGCTTGATTTCGGGGCGATAACGGCGCGCGAGTTTATTCTCTATCAGAGCCAGCTTTCAGCAGCAGGATCGAAGTATACGAAGCTGCAGCGATTTTCTTTAGCGCGAGGATAGGGGCCAGAGGACAGTAGAGCCACGGGGCCTCCACTCGCAGGTGGTTGGGTGGACGGGCGGGGACGCCCAGCGCTCCACTGGCTTGTATTGATGGACATGAATTCCTATTTTATCAGCGCCGCGCTTGGTTACCTGCTGGGGTCCATTCCTTTTGGCTTTCTCCTCGTGCGAATTTTCACAGGCGAGGATGTGCGCGCCAGCGGCAGCGGCAACATTGGCGCGACTAACGTGGCGCGCAAGTCTCCTGTGCTTGGCCTTGCGACTTTGTTGCTTGATGCGGCCAAGGGTCTGGCGGCGGTTGCAGTGGCGCGGGCGCTGTTCGGGCCTCATTCGCAACTCATCATGACTGTGGCGGCTTTCTTCGCCGTGCTTGGCCATCTCTTCCCCGTCTGGCTCAAGTTTCGCGGCGGCAAGGGCGTTGCCACCAGCCTCGGAGCTTTCATTCTGCTCACCCCGAAATCGATTCTGTGCATGGTGGCGTTGTTCTTGATCGTCGCCGTTGCCTTCCGCTACGTGTCGCTCGGATCGGTGGCCGTGGCGGCGGCGTTTCCGCTGCTGGCGTGGGCTTTGCACGAATATACGGATTCGCGGCAGCTGGTTCTTATCGCACTGGTTTCGTTGCTCGTAATCTGGAGGCATCGGCAAAACATTGTCCGCCTCGCCACGGGAACGGAATCCAAACTCGGAAAAAAGGCGGGAACAGAATCCGGCGATTTGGGAGCCGCCCGGCAATAGTAATAACAATAGCAATGACCATGAAGACGACAACAACAACGGCCACAACCCGCGTGGCCGTCATCGGGGCCGGCGCCTGGGGCACTGCGCTGGCTATGGTCCTCGGGCGCAAGCGAACTCACGGCGTCCGGCATGAGGTTCGCCTTTGGGCGAACGAACCTGAAGTTTCCGCGAGCATCGCCAGCGGTCGAATCAACGAACGGTTCCTGCCTGGCTGCATTCTGCCCGAATCGATTGTTGCCACCTGCGACCTGAACACAGCCCTCGACGGGGCGGAGATCGTCGTCAGCGTCATGCCCTCGCAGCATTGCCGAGCGTTATTCGAACGCATGGCGCCGGCGCTTCGACCCGATACTCTGTTTGTCAGCTGCACCAAGGGACTCGAAAACGGAACCCTATTGCGCATGACGGAAGTGATCGCCGATGTCTTGCGCAGCCGGCACTTCACGCCGCGCATCGCAGCGCTCAGCGGCCCGTCGTTCGCGAAAGAGGTGGCGCGCGGCGACCCGACCGCGGTTACGGTCGCCTCCGTCGACGGAGAAGTGACGCGCGCCGTGCAGCAGGCATTCAATGATTCGCGCTTTCGCGTCTACACCAACGACGATGTGATCGGAGTCGAGTTGGGCGGGGCCTTGAAGAACATCATTGCCATCGCGGCGGGCGTTTGCAATGGCCTCGGGCTGGGCCACAATTCCGTCGCCGCGCTCATCACGCGGGGTCTCGCCGAAATGGCGCGCCTGGTCGTCGCTTGCGGCGGCCGTCTTGACACCATGGCTGGACTCGCCGGGCTGGGCGATCTGGTCTTGACCTGTACGGGAGATCTCTCACGCAACCGCAGCGTCGGCGTCGAACTTGGCAAAGGCCGACGACTGTCCGACATAATCGCCGGCATGCACGGAGCGGTCGCTGAAGGCGTTTTCACGACCAAAGCCGCCATAGGACTGGCCCGCAAGAAAAATGTCGAAATGCCGATCACGGAACAGATGTATGCCATCCTCGAAGATGGCAAATCGCCGCAGCAGGCTATCGAAGATCTGATGACGCGGGCGGCGCGGGCGGAAGTGTATTGATCATTTCTTAGTCAGAGCTTCTTGGTTAGAGTTTCTTAGACAAAGCCAGCACTAATGATTCCTTGCTGTCTAATTTTGACTCGCCCCGGGTTCGAGTTCCTGGCGAAGTCGCTGGCCCAGACTATTGGCCACCGAGTTCAGGTCTCTGGCGAGCGCGAGCCGCCACTTTTCCGTCGCCTGCTGGGCCAGTTTCTCAAATTGTTGCGCAATCGACTGGACGGCTGCTTCGCCTTGAGCCTGCAGCGAGCCGGAACAGGAGTTTTCAATCCGATTCTGAACCGTTCGCAGGTGGCCGCAAGTTTCGTTAATTCTGTTTTCGACCTCGGCTGAGCCGCGAGCCCGCAGGTCTTTGAGGGTCGTCATGACGGCGCCCTCGAGTTGAGTTCGCGCGGCGGCGACGATTCCGGCAGCAACTTTCTCGAGGTGCGCATCGAGATCCGATTCCAGCCGGCGCGCGGCCTCGTTCAACACTGCCATTCTCACGCCAAGGTTGGTGACATCCGACTGAAGTTGAAATGCTTTCGCGGCGACCTCGGCATGGATCTGTTCGATCTCGCGGCGGTGAGCATCATGCGAATTTACCAGTTGTCCCTGCAAGGAACTGAGCAGTCTTTCGCCCTGGTCGTCGAGCTGCGATTCCGCCTCTACCGCGCGTCGCTGCAATTTCTCGAGGCCGATCTGAACTTGCTGTTGCGCGGTGGCGGTCAGGTCTTTGGATAACACCTGTGCGCGTTCTTCAACGGTGTGCAGTTCACCGGCAAGACGGTGCCGAAACTCGGTGACGGCGGCGCCGGTCTTTTGCTCAACAGCCATTTTCACCGACGCGAGTATCGCCGCAGACTGTTCCTGAGTCTGCTTTAGAACTTCCGTTCCAAGATTTTGCCGCAAGCGCTCCCATAGCTTCTCCTCCAACTCAGGAGGAATCGATCCGAGCGACACCTCGAAGCGGTTGCGTTTGGCATTTGCAGCCACCTTTTCGCGGAGTTCGGCGACTTCAGTCTGCAATGGCCGAACGAGGAAAGCAAGCACGCCTCGCAAACGGTCTTCGGAGAGGTGCTCTTCGATGGTGTCGAGAATCTCTCGCGACGCGTGTGACGGAGTTTGCGGTTGTTGGGTTTTCTGGGTTGAACGGCAATGGATTCTGCAACCAACTTCTGGGGAGGGCGTTGCTTGCCGGGGGAGGGCATCTCGAGCACTCGCCAATCATCGGGAAAGGATTGCAATCCCCAGAAATTCTCTGGGCGGTCGAGCTGCGCACCGAGCTGGAAGCCTTGCTCGTCGGACCCCATGGGCTGGCAGAAGACTACGCGGGCCGTGGCCTCGCGGCCTCCCCGGCCATGCAGGCGAAGCAGGCTTCCGGCGTTCAATTTCAGGCGAGAGCGAAGCGCACAACCATGCGCGCTGACCACCAGCGTTTCACAGAGCTCGGAGAAGTGGGCGCTTGGCTCCATGCTGGTGACGCGAACGGGAACTTTGACAGACACTCTCGAACTTCGGCGCATTGCGTGAGCGTTGGAGCCGGGCATAAGTGGTCCTCTGGTGGGTTGAGAGGCTGGCATGGGCAGACTGCCCTTGAGCCTCTCGATTAAAGTACCGCGAGCCGATGGCCGATACATCTCTCAGGAGTTCGCTTCCAGAATGGTCGAGTGTACAAAGACTGCACTGTCCGTTTGCTGAGAACCGCATGGGCTTTGGCCCGAATTCTGGCTGAACTTTGGACTGAACTTTGGGCTGAGTTCCGGATTCTTCTGCTAGCATCTCCTGCATGCGAATCCGCCTGCTTGTCCGCCTTGTCATTAGTATTATCTGCATTAGCGTCGCCTGTCTGACTTGTTCTGCGCAAACTTCAGAATCCACGCATTTGTTTCCCATCCAGGAGGGCTTCGTTGAGAGCCACGGCGCTCTGATCTACTACGAGTCCGTGGGACATGGTGCGCCCTTGATGATTGTCCACGGCGGCCCAGGCGCTTCACACGATTATTTCCTTCCTTATCTGTTGCCCCTCATGCGCACCAGCCGGCTGGTTTTTATCGACGAACGCGGCTCGGGCAGGTCGTCCAAGCTTGAGGATCCCGCGCAGTACACCATCGCCAACATGGTCGAGGACATCGAGGCCGTTCGCCAGGCGCTCGATCTGGGCAAGGTGAGCCTCCTCGGTCATTCCTTCGGCGGCGCGCTGGTGCAGGCTTACGCATTCAAGTATCAGAAAAATCTCTCTCATCTGATTCTCGGCAGCACGTTCGCGAGCACCACGGAACTCAACAAGGCGCTGGCCAGTATGAAGGCCGAGATTAATCCCAAGGATCGTGATCGAGTCAATACTCTCGAAGCGGCCGGCTTGTTCGACAAGGGCGAAATCTGGGAGCATGGCCGCTACTCGGAGGAGTACGCCAAACTTGCCTGGGGGAAGGGTTATTTCCCCTACGTCTATCGCAACCATCCCGATCCGAATTACGACCCCATGAGTTCCAACACCGGCACCGCCTGGGACGTGTATCGCGAGATGTGGGGCTCGGATGGCGAGTTCGTGGTCGACGGCAATCTGAAGGAAGTCGAGTATGTCGACCGGCTTTCGCAGATCAAAGTGCCAACTCTGATCATCGTGGGCGATCACGACGAGTGCGATCCCAGGATGTCGCGGGAGATGCACGAAAAGATCGCGGGATCTCAACTCGTCATTTTGCCCAACAGCGGGCACATGACATTCGTAGATCAGCCCGAGCAGTTTCTGAAAACTGTCCGCGATTTTGTTGCACACTAGCCGCGCGTTCAGGCACTTCTAAAAGACTTAGGGAGCAGCGGAAACCTCTGGTCGGGATGGCGCGAACTTAGGCGAAGCGCGCAGACCGGACGTCGCTAGTCTTTTGCGAGCCAGTCCAGAGCTTCTTCACGGCCCTTGAAAGTCAGGAATACGCGCCTTGAGAAGTTACTCAGGTTTTCGGTGAACAGCGGTGGAAAGCTCTCCGTTCCCACCAACGCCGCTTTCTTGATATAGGGTTTATCAAACACAGCGGCTTCTTTGACTACACGAAGGGCATCCTCGTTAAGAGATGTTCCCGTGAAATCAGACAGTATCAAGACCGACCCGCGCGGAAAAGCACTCACAACTTCGGGAACCTGTCGTACAAGTTTTTCGATCCGGTCGGCCGGACAGCGGGACAGGTCTACCAGAAGAATCTGCTTACCCTGGTGAACGACGAAGCGGATACGTTCGTCCGGGGTATGACTTGCCTTTGCGGGATGCGTGGACCCCATAAATCGGAATTGTATGAATCCGCCGCTTAGCCCGGACAGTGGCGAGATTCTTGTTACGAAAGGCGAAAAGTCCGCGCTGTCGGGGGATGCCGGCGACATCAAGCCGGCAGTGTCACGCCCTCCTCGAGCGCTCTAATTCAGGCGCGGCCGGCGAAAACCTGCCAAGTCGAAAGAGTGTCTCTACCGACCGCTCATACTGATCGACCAACGGCGGAATGGACCGGCGTTGCAAGTCGGGCAGCAGGATTTCGGTCATCAGGTGGAGACAAGCCCGCATGGTTTGCAATCGAAGCCGGAAGGCACTTTCGGCGACTTGGGCGCCCGACGCTGCGGCTTGCGGGTCCGGGCTCCGTTGCGCGGCTTGACCGATCATGGCCAGCGCGGCTGCGGCCTCTCCGGCTTCCCATGCGTAGAGGAATGCCGCCCAGGCACGCAGACGCTTAATCTCGCGGAACTTCTTGGGCGACAGATTTTCGCGGAGAAATGATTCCTCGTCCGCATCGACCAGGTTTCTGAAGGACTCAATGTCGAGGGACCGAAACGCCTGCGCAGCCTTGTCTAAGTCAACCTGGCCCGTGCGGTTGCGGAAAGCAACATACGTTACGATTCCCAGCGCGACGAACGCAACGGCGACAAGAGCCCAAGCGACAATCATTGCTTGAGAAAGTGTTGCAACTCCTTGTTCCAAATCTCTACCTCATTATAGGGAACAGCGATGGAGGGCGCCGATTCGGGGTCGGGCGCCAGCAAATATCGAAGCCAGACCGAAACGGAAACCAGGTAGGTGCCGGTGGTCAGCAAGTTTAGGAATTCCCGAGCTGCGTCAGTTGTGAATTCCGCGCGGAGAGCGGAGGCGGCAAGATCCACGCCAGCCAATATGCCCAGACCCAGCGCAATCCCAAATGCGGGCCGGCGCCAGGACAGGCCCAAGAAACCGGAAAGAATCAACAAAGAGAGGAGCAAGCCGCACTGAACCATCGCCGCGCCCCGGTTGATCACGGAGACTCCGGCGTGCCATCTGACGCTATTGTTCCCGGGCGCATAGACAGCGAGCAGAACACCGGCTCCAAAAAGCAAAGCTGCTATGCTTTGCAGCATTCGCCTCGCCGACGCTTTCAGAAACTGCGATTCGCGGAACAAATCTCTGGAAACCTCATCAATCACCCCAAAGCTCAGAGCGATGATAAATAGAAGCGTGGCGGAAAAAGCATACGCATACTGCGTCCCGGTCACGCCTTGGACGGAATACAACGTGAACAGCAGAATGAACACGGCGATCCGGAAAACTACATAGGCAAAAAAGCACGGGAATTCACGATACAAGCGGCTCTTCCAGATGACAGCCGCGACCGCCGCAAGCAGCGCATGCGGTGTGATCCACAGGCAAAGCAAGAGAACCTTGTGCCAATTTGCGCCGAGCATTGCAGAGCACTATAAGCCCTGACACTGCTTCTGTTCAACTAGGAACCACAGTCTGCCCAGCTGGACTGGCTGCAATCCTCCTGCGACGCGGAGGGGGTCGTCGCCAGGAGAGACTGCAGCCAAAGCCATGACGAACCGTTACTACGGCTCCTTCTCTTTTGGCAAAAGAGTTCGTACCACGCGCTGCGCCACTGAGCCTATCATTTTCCAGGAGGTTGAGATGTCACCACGGCCAAGGATTACCCACGGTAGTTCTCCTTTGCGAAAGAGTTCGTACCGTGATAGATTGCCTGCAACTGAGGCCTTTTTTACATTTACTTATAATCCGATGTCTTTTCGGAAATCGTAAATTCCATGCGACTGAAATCCGCTCTCGAGGACTTTGAGACGAATACCCTGGCCGCTATCCGCGGCTTATTGAGCAAGCTTTCCTACGTGGGCAGATTGCGAGACGAAAATGGAACGTACGAACACTGGGGATTGACGCGGGTCTATGGCAATGATGCGGCGCAATCGGCCATCCGCGCCTCTCATCGCGTGCTTCTCTTCGAGGTACTGAAAAAACCGCTGGCGCTGCTGCTCAAAGATGCGCAGGCATCGTGCTCTCAGGAGCACTTGACGGAAAGCGAGTTTCTCGCTTCGCCAACGCTCTGTCCGCCTACGCCCGCTTCCCCATCTGCCCGGGCGCACCTTAAGGCAGTGCTGGGCGCTCTTTCGGCATTGGTTGAAAGTCGGAATGCTGCCAATCGCCAAACCGCATCGCAACCCCCACCACCTGCCCAAGAACCTCGGCCTCCTGCGGGCATTTAAGAACCCGCACTGGAACCGGAGACAGCGGATGCGGTTGCAACACGATCGTGTCGCGCCTGATTGAGCACCAGCAACAGGTGAACCCATCGCGCATTTCCACAAAGTAAATAGGGCGTTCGAACTCCGAGCGCCACAAGCCCTCTCCCACCTTATTTTTGCTTTCGTCCACTTGCACGAAACTGCCCGGGGGGAGAATGGGATACATCGTGAAATCTTCCGATCCGATATGCCCGTAGGTGTACCGGTCATCGGCAAACATCTCAAGATAGGCCATGGGCACTGTGCCCCATTGCTCGATGACACGCCTCAGGTCCGTGGTTTTCTCGAGTGAGAATCCTGGGTCGAGCCGGGTAGGCATCCGCACTTCTTTAACATTGCTCAGAGCTTCCGAGAGGTGAGATTTCTGGGGCTGGCCAGAATTGATGTCCAGCGAGATGCCATCCAGTTTGAGGCCGTAGAACGACAGCAACTCCCGATACTCCCGCCGGTAAATAGCCGCAAACGAATACAGCCGAAAAATGCTGGGGATTATGCCCTTGGTTTCGATGTCGGACAAACGGCTGGGAGGAATGGAGAATTCCTCGCTGTCAAGCCTCTGCGCGATCTGATTACTGGCGAGTTCGACATCCCTCATGCGATACCCGAGGGTCTCTCTCAGCGCGCGCAGCCTCTGTCCACCATTGGATAGCACAACCCACCGCCTCTCGGGCATTCTACCACCGGCGCCAGGCTTGGGGCGGATGCGATCCTCACGCTGGTTTCGGATTTTGAAACGGCTAAACATGCGCGGTTACAGCGCAAGGACGCAGTGCGGGCCGGAGAGAACAGAGTGGCTCGAAGCGTCCGGGGTGGTCCCCGTCAGTGCCTGTTCGGTTTTCGTAAACGGCAAACTGGCTATGGTTTACCTATTTTCTGGGTACCCGGCCAACGGTTACACAGGAATCGACCGTGATATCGAAAGCGTCAGCGAATTCGTGGCTTCGGTGCTCTCGGCCAAAGAAAAACTCGGGGAAATCCCGTCACTTCCAGCGTTGCACCTCAACTCTATTTTTGTTCTTCGCTATGCTCGGTTGCGTGCAGGCCCTGTTGAGCGAAATGCTCTTCCTGACGGCTCGGTTCGGTAACTTGCGCTCCGAGTTTCGAACCTCCCTCGTAAATCTTGCTCAGAAATTCAGTATTTCCGTACTCCCGAAAAAACACTTCCGAATGCTTGGGGGTGTGGTCGTCCGTAGCGGACCTGACAAGGAATACCACGCTGGTTTTATCGTTTTGGTTGGTGGCTGTCATCACGGAATTGTCCGAATTTTGCATCATTTGGAAGGTATATTCCCCGGGCGGCAATGTGGTGTTGCCGATGACGAAGCTATGCTCGATGTGCGCCTGAATATTGTTAACAATCTGGGCATTCGACGACGGCGCGCTCAGCATCACAAAGAGCAGGCCCACTAACATTGCCGTCGCGGCTTTTAAGTAGCGTTTCATAATCACTCCTTTGATCAGGACCTCAGAGTGTTGCGTCTCTACAGAGATCCCAAACATTCACGTGCCTGCTCTTATCGTTGCCGATAACCGGAAAAAGGTTTACTAATTTTTTTTCGCTTTTCCTCGCGTTACTAGTCTTCTTTTGCCACCTGAGTTTTGGCAGTTGACCTTGCTCAAGTGAAGGAAGAACGATTTAGAGCAACCAAAATCGTTGTCTCCCCCGCAACGTCGCGCAACCTTTGATCCGTAAACTTTGAAAACAGCGGTGATTTCAGGCGTGATTCGGGCTCCAGCGCGCAGCCGGAGGGCGGAAGCTATGAAGGCACGGCTGAGGTGAAACGGCAGCACCGGCTAGAGTTAGTTGGTGCCCGGAGACGGAATCGAACCGTCACGTCCTGTTACGGACCCGGGATTTTAAGTCCCGTGCGTCTGCCAGTTTCGCCATCCGGGCGGACAGGTAAGTTATGGGGAAAAGTGTATCAGTTCATCGCGAATTGATCGGTCATCACGAGATTCATCGGCTAACGTCCGCGTAAGTGCGTCTGGCTCCGATTGAGTGTCGCGAACAAAATCGGCGCTTGGGCTTTCCCGTTGGGGCGCGGCGGTCAGAATTTCGGACGAATCTGCTCTGCTGTCGACTTCTTCCCAGTCGCTGGGAGTGTGCCGCTGGAACGAAACCCCGTCAATTCACGTATATCAAACCAGGACCAGCGTCCCCGCTTTCATTTGGAGCCAGGCCCCGTCGAACTCTCAGATGTCATTTCGCGATCTTATCCAGGACGTGCTGCGAACGCTTTGGGCGCACCGCGTTCGCACGCTGCTGACTATGTTCGGGATCGCATGGGGAGTGGTTTCGATCGTCTTGATGGTCGCCGCCGGAGAAGGCCTTCGCGTCGGACAGGCCAAGCAGGCGGAGACTTTGGGCCGCGATCTGATGATCGTCTTCCATGGCCGCACCAGCCTGCAGGCGGGCGGTACGCGAGCAGGGCGGCTGGTGCGATGGGTGGATTCCGATCTTCCGCATCTTCAGGAAGAAGCGCCCGATTGCCAATATGCAATTCCGGAGCTCGAACAAAGCACGGTGCGTTCGCACACCGCTTATAACGCTGCCGCTTTCACGGTTACCGGATCAACCCCGGAATTTGCCGAGATTCGCAGCCTCGGCGTGGGCGAAGGGCGTTTCTACGATCAGAGTGATATCAACGAGAGCCGGCGAGTCGCCTTCCTAGGCTCCGACGCGAAGAAGCAGCTCTTTGGCAGCCGTCCCGCCCTGGGTCAGTTCGTCTACCTTAACGACATACCTTTCACCGTTATCGGCGTGATGTCGTCAAAGAAGCAGAACTCGAGTTACGACGGGTGGGACATCAACAAAATTTTCATCCCGTTCCCGGCGATGCGGCGCGACTTTCCCGACAAGCCGCCGGGTACACCGGAGACATTCGACCAGTTGCTGGTCGTACCGCGTTCGGTGGAAGCCCACGAAGCCTGCAAGGGAGAGATCCGGCGTGTGCTCGGCAGACTGCACGGGTTCGACCCCAGCGACAAAGAAGCTTGCCCTATCTGGGACACGATTCAGGAAGCAAAAGCCTTCCGCACGATGACCGATGGCATGAAGTACTTTCTGGGGGCGGTGGGCGCGGTGACTTTGCTTCTGGGCGGTCTCGGTGTGATGAATGTGATGCTGGTTGCCGTGCAGGAGCGGACCCGCGAGATTGGAGTGCGCAAAGCGATCGGCGCTCCGGCGGAGAGCATCTTGCGGCAGTTTTTTCTAGAAGCGCTGATCGTGGCGCTGATCAGCGGCGGTGTTGGTTTGTTGATCGCGTTTGGCCTGTGCGCTTTGGTCGATTTGCTGCCCATGCCCGATTTCTTCGCCGGCTTGTTGCCGACGTGGCAGACAGGAACGCTCGCGCTGACCGTTCTTGGAATCATTGCCATCGCGTCGGCGCTATATCCGGCGCGCCGCGCTGCCGCTATCGATCCGATTGAGGCTCTCCGCCACGAGGCAGGCGGCTAGACGGGCAGATAGATAGATGGACGGACGCTCTGGACGAGACTCGGACGGACGGACAGATTCTAATGGGCATGATTTATCAGATCCTGAATGAGGCCTGGACGGCGCTGCGGCGCAACCGCACTCGCAGCGCTATTACTATGCTCGGAATCGTGTGGGGAATTGCCACGGTGACGTTGTTGATTGCCTACGGCGGCAGTTTCCGGGAAATTCTGGTGAGCGGCTTCGATGCCTTCGGCAAAGGCGCGGTCATCTGCTGGCCGCAGCAGACGAGCGAACAGCCCGGCGGCCAACGCGCCGGCAAGAAAGTCGTTCTCGAGCAAGCCGACCTCGACATGATTAAGGAAACGGCCAGCTTTGTGCGCCACGCCTGCCTCGAGACCGTGCGCCGTCCGGGGATCGCCTACGGAAACCGCATGGTCGGCACTGCGCCGGTGCGTGGCGTTTGCCCGGAATATGGCGATATGCGCAACGAACAGCCATCTGAAGGACGCTGGATCAACTCTCTCGACGAACTTGAACGGCGCCGCGTCGTGTTCCTCGGGGCGCGCGTGCGCGAACAATTGTTCGGCGGGCGTCCCGCGGTGGGGGAAACTGTCGTGATTGGGGGCGTGCGATTTACGGTGATCGGAACGATGGACCGGAAGATCCAGTTGAGCAACTATTTTTCCAGTGATGACGAGTCGACCTGGATTCCTTACTCCGCGGCGAAAGATCTTTGGAACACGAAAGACGCCGACGTGCTGGTGTTTGAACCGATTGCGCCGCAGTTTGAGGCGCGGGCAGAGGCCCAGGTTCTCGCGGCTGTTGCGACGCGCCAGCAATTCTCGCCCACCGACAAGAAAGCCCTGCAGATGTTTGGCCGCGAAGAATTCCGGCCCGTGATTAACGGCATCACGATCGGTCTGCAGGTTCTGCTCATCTTCATAGGCATTTTGACGCTCGGGATCGGCGGGGTGGGCGTGATGAATATCATGCTGGTTTCGGTCGACGAGCGCATTCGGGAGATCGGCTTGCGCCGCGCTCTCGGGGCGCGGAAGTGGCACATCAAGTTGCAGTTTCTTGCGGAGACGCTGCTCATCATGCTGGTCGGCGGCGCCATCGGAATCGTTGTGTCCTACCTGGTTGCGGTTGCGGTCGGAACCCTTCCGCTGATGGGGCCGTTGTTCGAGGACACCTCGGGCAAAGCCGACATCCACCTTAGGATTTCTTTCTTCACGGTCATGATCTCGACGCTGGTGTTGTTGATGGTCGGCGTCATGAGCGCAGTGATTCCGGCCTCACGCGCGGCGAATCTGGATCCCGTCGAGGCCCTGCGCTACGAGTAGTAGGTCAGCATAGTCACGTGGGGTGACGGGGCTCTCCCCCCGTCAGGACGGGCCAGAGGCCCGTGTCGCCACACCGCCCAGAATCACCACAATCAGAATGTAAATCTGTGCAACCCGCTGCCTAGCGAGTAGAATCTGATGACGTAGAAGCGCGCTGTTCTGGCACACAGACTCGTCGCTCGAAGATGCTCTCCCAACGTTTTTGGGGAGGTACAGGTTATGAGCCCATCCGGTCCCGGTAGTTTTCAGGTTAAATTGCTTCCCAGCTTCGCGGTGTTCCTGGCCCTTGCCTTCATGCCCGTTGCGGCGTTCGCCCAGCATGGCGGTGGAGGCGGACACGGTGGTGGAGGCGGCTTTCACGGCGGCGGAGGCGCAGGCGGAGGAAGCTTCCACAGCAGTGGTGGCTCGTATAGCGGCGGATCCTATGGCGGCGAGCGGTCTTATGGAGGCGAGCGATCTTATAGCGGTGGAAGCAATGATCATGGAGGCTTTCGCGGCGGATCCTACGGCGGCGCAGCGCGCGGGATGGCCGGAAGCGCCGGCCGAGCCGGTTCGATGGGAGCCGGTCGAGCTTCCGGGTTGATGGCAAGCCGTTCGTCTAATATTCGACCCGCTATCGCCGACGGTCAGTGGCATTCGTTTGGCAACTCCAGTTCCGTGCGGTCTGTCAACGCCGGCTTTGTTGGTGGAGTTCGCCCAGGGTTTGGCGTTGGTTTCAGAGGCGGTTTTGTCGGCTACGGTTGTTGCGGCTTCGGCCGTGGGGGCTGGGGCGGATGGGGCTTCGGCTTCGGCATTGGATGGCCATTCTGGGGCGGCTTCGGCTGGGGCCCGTACTGGGCGTTCGGGTGGGATCCGTGGTGGTACAACCCTTATTGGTATGGACCAGCGGCGTACTATAACTACCCCGATTACAGCTATGACTGGAGCGATGATCCTCCACCATACCGGCCCGATTCCTACAACTCGCAAGGTGAGCCGGACGCGAACCTGAGTCCGAACTATCATTTAAGTTCGAGTTTGAACAATGCCTCGAATCTCGACCTTGATCGAAATGATAGTGGCGCCTATAACGCGAGATTAAGCGGCAGCTCGGTGAGCACCTGGATGCCCTCTAATGCGGCGCTGGCCCAGTAGGAGTAGCCCAGCGCCAGGACAGCTGTATCCGGATTTGCAGGTCGCCCGCTAAGTAGCAGCGACATCTTGCGGGCCAACCCTTAGACAAGGGCGGCGCCACACACGCGCGCGAAATGAGAAAGCTATCCTCCCGCTCTTTTGACCCGCTCGATGATTTGACCTGCTCGATTTGACAGCCTTATTTGACAACGTGGAACTAAGCCTCCTATCGTTACGTACATCACTCAGGCTTGCCAGGTAATTCTCAGGAGATCATTCATGTTCAGAAAGTTATGTTTCGGGATTTTTGCTGTCGCCGTGTTGACCGCTGCCGTGTCGGCGGAAACCGCCGATGAGATTATTGCGAAAAACATTCAGGCGCGGGGCGGGGCTCGACAAACTGGCAAGCGTCAAAACAATGAAGGCGACAGCCACGATGGCGATGGGGCCTGGAATGGAGGCGCCCGTAGTATTGATCCAGAAGAGGGGAAATCAGGCGCGGCTGGAATTCACCATCCAGGGCCTGACTGCGGTGCAAGCCTATGACGGCAAGAGCGCCTGGGAGGTCATGCCGTTCATGGGCAAGAAGGATCCCGAATTGATGTCCGCCGACGAATCCAAAGATATTGAGGAGATGGCCGACATTGGCGGCCCGCTTTTTGAATACAAGAGCAAAGGCAATCAGGTCGAGCTGCTGGGCAAAGACAAGCTTGAAGGCACCGACGTTTATAAGCTCAAGGTCACGCTCAAGAATGGCGACGTGGAAACGGTGTACATCGATGCGGATTCCTTTCTTGAGATCAAGAAAGAAACCAAACGCACCGTCCGCGGAACCGAGCAGGATATCGAGGAGTCGATCGGCGACTACAAGGATGTAGACGGAATCATTTTCCCGTTTGCCATGGAGAGTGGAATCAAGGGCAGCCAGCAGAAAGAAAAGCTGACGATAGCCAAGATCGAACTCAATGTGCCCGCGGATGACTCGATTTTCAAGATGCCCGTGGCCGCACCTGCCCCGGCGCCCGCCAAGCCCGACACTCCAAAGAACTAAGTGCGAGTGACGGACACTTCTCGCCCGTCGTGTGACTCGGTAGCCGCGGCGGGAACGCCGAGGCTCTTCGTTGGTGACTTGCGTTTTACTTCGAGGGAACATGTTCAATTGCGTGCGAATTTTCTGGATTGCTTCTGTCATCGCTCTAACCACCATCGTTCCGGCCTCTTTAGCGCCATCTGCCTTCGCTCAAGATGTAGCGCTGGACTCTGACACTCTCAGCGGACTTCCGATTCGCGCCATTGGCCCAGCGGCGATGGGAGGCCGCATCGCCGACATAACGGCGGTTCACGAAGGGCAGCGGCTCACCATCTACATCGGCTCGGCCGGCGGCGGCGTGTGGAAGTCGGTCGATGGCGGCATCACTTTCAAGCCTATCTTCGACAAAGAGCCCTCGCTCTCGATTGGCGCAATAGCCGTCGATCCTTCGAATCCGCAAACCGTATGGGTGGGAACGGGTGAGTCGTGGGTGCGCAACAGCGTTTCGGTGGGCACGGGCGTCTACCGTACACGCGATGGCGGCGATGACTGGGAGGCAGTCGGATTGCCCGACTCCGAGCACATCAGCCGTATTCTTATTGATCCGAAGGATGGCAACACGGTCGTATGCGTGCGCTCTCGGCCACCTGTGGAATGCGAATACCGAGCGCGGCGTTTTCAAGACTACCGACGGCGGCAAGAGCTGGACAAAGCTTCTCTACCGCAATGACAGCACCGGATGCGCCGAGATGGCGATGGATCCGAAAGATTCGAACGTGCTCTATGCCGCCATGTGGGACGTTCGCCGCGAGCCGTATAACTTCCGCTCCGGTGGCCCCGGCAGCGGATTGTTCAAAAGCACAGACGCGGGCGCCACCTGGCACGAATTAAGAAAAGGCCTGCCGGCAGGCGATCTGGGCCGGATCGGCATCGCGGTCGCGGCTTCGGAGCACACGCGCGTTTATGCGGTCGTCGAGGCGAAAAATCACACCGCGCTCTTTCGCTCTGACGATGCGGGCGAGAGCTGGGCTGAGGTCAACAACTCGTTCAACATCAGCGGACGGCCCTTCTACTTTGCGCGCCTGGCGGTCGATCCGAAGAATGCGGATCGTGTGTATAAGCCGGGATTTTTCCTGACCATCAGCGATGACGGTGGAAAGAGTTTCAGCGCCGCCATCTCGGCTAGCGAGGGATTTGGCGAACAGGTGCATGGGGATCTCCACGCGCTCTGGATCGACCCTGAGAACCCCGACAAGATGCTTCTCGGCACCGACGGAGGCGTGTATCAGTCGCTTGACCGCGCCGCGCACTGGCGTTTTCTCTCGAACCTTCCGGTGTCGCAGTTCTACCACGTGAGCGCCGACATGGCCGAGCCCTATAACGTCTATGGTGGCCTGCAAGACAATGGCACGTGGATGGGACCGTCGCAGGCAATCGATGACATCGCGAATCGCGACTGGCGGAACCTTTATTTTGGCGACGGTTTCTGGGCTTTCCCCGATCCAACCGATAACGACTATGTCTATGTGGAATACCAGGGAGCAATGATCGCCCGCTTCCGCAAGTCAACCGGCGAAGCGAAGGACATCAAGCCTCTGCCCCGAGCGAATGAGCCCGAGTTTCGCTTCAATTGGAACGCCCCAATTGGTATGAGCCCGAATCATCCAGGGACCGTTTACCTGGGCGGGCAGTTCCTTTTTCGCTCGCATGATCACGGAGAATCGTGGGACCGCATTTCTCCCGATCTCACGACCAACGATCCGGCGCGACAACACCAGGAACTATCGGGTGGACTGACCATCGACAACTCCGACGCGGAGAAGTTCGAAACCATTTACACGATCTCGGAATCCCCGAAGAACGGCGACGTGATCTGGGTAGGAACGGATGACGGAAACGTTCAGGTAACGCGCGACGGCGGCAAACATTGGACCAATGTCGTTAAGAATGTTTCCGGCCTGCCTGCTGGGACCTGGGTTTCGACGATCGAGGCGAGCCATTTTGATCCCGCCACGGCTTACGCAACTTTCGACGGGCACGCTACCGGCGACATGAAAACTTATGTTTACCGGACGAAAGATTACGGCAAAACGTGGACCTCGCTCTCCACCACTGAGTTGAGCGGCTACGCTCACGTGGTGCGCGAAGATCTTGTCAACGAGAATCTTCTATTCGTGGGAACCGAGTTCGGCCTTTTTATTTCGATCGATGGCGGCGCGCATTGGGCGCAGTTCAAGGGCAGCCTTCCGAACGTGGCTGTCCGCGACATTGCGATTCAACCGCGTGAGTCTGACTTGATTCTGGCAACCCACGGCCGCGGCATCTACATTCTCGACGACCTCACGCCGATTCGCGCGCTTACGCCGGAGATTCTGGCGAAAGACGCGGCGATGCTGCCGTCGCGGCCCTCAGTGCTAGCGCTTCCGGCCGGTGAACAGCGCGCCGACGGAGACTCTGAATTTCGCGGACGGACGCTTCCCGAAGCGGCGGCCATCGTCTACTACCAGAAGAAGCGCCACATTTTCGGCGACCTGAAGCTGGAGATCTTCGACAGCAAGGGTCAATTGATCACGTCTTTGCAAGGCGAGAAGCGCCGGGGATTGAATCGCGTGCAATGGCCCGAGCGCGAAAAGCCTCCGAAGATGCCGCCCGCCGCCGGATTGGTGGAGAACGAATACGTTTTCTTTGGACCCCAGGAGCAGGAGGGCACTTACACGGTCAAGCTGACCAAGGGGAAAGAGACATATTCTTCCGAGGTCAAGCTCGTGCCCGATCCGCGGTCAAAGAGCACTCCGGCCGACCGCCAGCTTCAGCATAAGACGGTGACGCAACTCTACGACATGCTGGCGCAGTTGACCTACATCGTCGATGCCACCAACGATCTTCGCGATCAGGTAAGGCAGCGGCAGGCGTCAGCCGCGGCTGGTCAGTCAGTGGAACAGCTCACCGCGCTCGGTCTGAAGCTCGACGACTTCCGGTCGACCCTCGTATCCGTGAAAGAGGGCGGCATGATTACGGGCGAGAAGAAGCTGCGCGAACACCTGGGCGAATTGTATGGGTCGGTGAACGGTTATTCCGGACGTCCAACGCAATCGCAAATCGAGAGCACGGCCTTGATGGCGAAGAAATTGGATGACGCTGGAGCGCAGTTCAAGTCCATCACGACGCAAGTTTCGGCGGTGAATACGGCTTTGCAGAGCAATAAGCAGCCGGCGCTTACAGTGACCTCGCGAGACGACTGGGACAAGAAGCAGAAATAAAAGATGAGTTGCGATCGGACGGTTGCGTAGACGGTCGTCGTCCGGCAATCGGGTGGCCGGGCGGGGACGCCCGGCGCTTCATGTCAATTAAGGATGCGCTTAGTCGGCGGCGGCAACTTGACCGATACGGCGCTTGCTGCCGGACTTGATGGGCTCGCGGATTTCCTGAATGCGTGAGGTAATGATCGGCCTGCTATATCCGGGATGATGAAACTCCAGATGCATGCCGCGGCCGATGAAGCGCACCTTCAGCATGGAACCGCCCCAGGTCGAGCCAGCGATCGTTACCTGCACTGGTTGCGGGCAATATTCCGGATGTCCTGAGATCAGCGCCACGCCCTCGCCCAGAAGCAGCGCGGTATAGAAGTGATGCTGCGTCTGAATCTGCAGCACTGTGTCGGGCGGCAGACCCTCCAGTGATACGCCTCCCTCGATTTCGGACTGAACGATATTTCCGTTGATATCGTCGCCGAGGTTGGGATGAGGCATGAACATTCGTCTCCCTGATGTTGATCCCTGAACAGCATTACCCGCAGATTCTCTTACTGTACCGAGGTTCGCAGCTCGCCACAACAGGAATGTTATCGGCAGTCCGTACCTTGGGCCATGCTACTTTCGTCCTATACGACGCGCGATTACAGATGTGATTGAGTCCTCTATAGTTGCGCATACTTTTGACCATCGGCAGGTTGAGCCCATTTCAGAAGTGATCCTCCACCGAACGCCCCGGATGCTCCAGAGCTCGCGCCTGAATCGCCCGGTCCCACGGGCCGCCTTGCCAGTTGTCCTTCTTGTAATCAGTGTGAATCCAAGGCGGAAGCGTCATCAAAAGACGGCGGCTAAGCGAATACAAATAAGGCTCATACAGCATCCGAAGTTCGGCTAACCGGTCCGGGGCGTCTGTGCCCTCATTCGTGGATTCGGCCGGGGGCAATGTCGGCGTTAATGTCGGGGTCAATGTCAAAGTAACGCCATGCCGCACCAGTTCCGATCGCAACCTTGCTAGATCGTCACTGGTGAGCCGCGCGGCGTCTTCGGCGCTATATTGCGCATTCACCACCTGGGCAAGATCGACGGCGGCATGCCGCGCAATGGCAAACGTGAGCTTCGCCTGATCGGAATGAATTTTACCCACACCGATTATGACCAGCGACGTCACATCGAGCATCACAGTCAACGCGCCCAACCAGGATTGATTAGGGTGCTGCGAGCGGAAATATACCAACACCGGATAAGAAATATGACTGGAGAGAAGATCGGCACACCAGCGCTCCCAACCGCGAAAAATTTCGTCAAGAACGGTTTGGTCGGGGCAGCAGCCCAGGCGTCCGAGAAATTCGGCGGCGGTCGGCGGCGATCCGGCGCGGGCATCGAGCAGAGAGATTTCAATCTCGCGCGCGGCAAAGGAATTGTAGATAACCGGCAGATATCCGATCACGACTCCGAGAAACCCGAAGCCCATGAACGCTTCCATTACGGCAAGGGCGCGGGCAGTTCCGTTAGTGGGCGTGATGTCGCCATAGCCCAGCGTCGCCAAAGTCTCCCCGCTCATGTAGAGCACTTTCCAGAACGTTATTTTTTCGTTGCCCAGCGCCAGGTGCTCGCCCAGTCCATATTGTACGAACGCAAATCCAAAAATCAGACCGACCGCCCAGAAACCCAACAGGATGATGAGCGACAGCGGTCCAAAGTAAGCAAGGAAACCTTCGCGGCGGTTCGGAGACTTGATATGCAGCCCTATTCGGCTCCAGAAGCGCCAGGTTTTCTTGTAGAACGCTGACGCAATACGAAAATGTCGTTTGATGCGGCGGGGGAGAACTACAGTCTCAAACGCATCCATCAGGATGACGAAGATGACGACGAAGCCGGCAATCGTTGCCCACCAATGCATAAGAAAGAGATTGAGATGACGCCGGAATAGTAGCAGATTCAGGGCAGCATTCGCGTACGATGCTACGGTGTCGCGTGCGCTGCGTCCAGCGCCTTTTTCAATGCCTGCAATTCTTTCAGCACGGCGCGCAGGTTGCGGGTGTCGAGCGCGTTCGCTCCATCGCTCTTCGCTTCTTTAGGATTGTCGTGGACTTCCATGAACACACCATCCACGCCCGCCGCCACGGCCGCGCGTGACAGGACGGGAATAAATTCAGGCTGGCCTCCGCTCACCGCGGGTCGATCTTCGTCGTCATTGGCCTGCGACGCGGAAGGCAATTGCACGGAGTGGGTCGCATCAAAAACGACCGGAGCGAACTTGCGCATGATGGCCAGCGATCGCATGTCCACGACGAGGTTGTTATAACCGAAACTCGATCCGCGCTCCGTCACAAACACTTGGCTGTTGCCTGCGTCGCGGCATTTGGCGACGGCGTGCTTCATATCCCAGGGCGAAACGAACTGGCCTTTTTTTATATTCACCGGACGGCCGCTGAGCGCGGCGGCCACGATCAGATCGGTCTGCCGGCAGAGAAATGCCGGAATCTGCAGCACATCTACCACCTCGGCCACAGCGGCCACGTCGACGGCCTGATGCACATCGGTCAGCACCGGAATGTGCACTTCATCTTTAACTTTTTTCAGAATGCGCAGGCCTTCCTTCATCCCCGGGCCGCGATAACTGCGGATCGAGGTGCGATTCGCCTTGTCGTAAGAAGCTTTGAAAATGAATGGGAAATTCAGCGAGCGCGCCACGCCCTTGACGATCTCCGCCATGCGCAGCGCGTGATCTTCACTCTCAATCACGCAAGGGCCGGCGATGAGGAAGAGGTCGCCCGCGCCAACCCGGACGTTATCGATTTGGAAAGATAGGGTCAACTAATTTGTTATTGGTAATTTGTAATTGGCAATTTAGCTCAGCGCCGAAACCTTGAGCGTCCAAAATTACAAATTACCAATCACAAATTACAAATTGCTCTATCTCCTCCCCACTTTTTCCGGCCGCAAAAACATCTCCACCTCGGCCGCGCCTTTCTGCTCTTTCTTCTTCTGCCCATGTTCATACGCAGCGCCCACGAATGACTTGAAGAGCGGATGCGGCTCCAGCGGCTTTGATTTGAATTCCGGATGGAACTGGCATCCGATGAAAAACGGATGCCCGGAATCTCCACCATCTCCACATAAGTGCCGTCGGGAGTCGAACCGGAAATGCGCAGTCCCGCCGCGACCATCGGCTCTTCATATTCGCGGTTGAATTCATAACGATGCCGGTGGCGCTCGCTGATTTCGCTCTGGCCATAGACTTTGTAAGCCAGCGTTCCCGCCTCGATCTTGCAGGGCCATGCGCCCAGGCGCATGGTGCCGCCCAGTTCTTCCACGCCGCGCAACTCGCGCAAGCTTGTAAATCACGCGATGCGGAGTTGCCGGATCGAATTCGCTCGAATTCGCGTCCGCCAATCCACAGACATTGCGCGCATATTCGATGCACGCCGTCTGCATGCCGAGGCAGATTCCGAAGTAGGGCACATGTTTTTCCCGCGCATATTGGATCGCCCGCAGCATGCCTTCGATGCCGCGCTTGCCGAATCCTCCGGGGACGAGCAAACCGTCATATTCTTCCAATTGCGCTTCAAAGCTTTTGTCGGAACTCTTGTCGGATTTATCGGCAGACTCGAGCCCTTCAGCTTCAATCCAGTTCAATTCGAGCTTCAGGTTATGCGCGAATGCGCCGTGCACCAGCGCTTCTTTCAGCGACTTGTAGCTGTCTTCATACTCGACGTATTTTCCGACAATACCGATCCTGACAACGTCTTTCGGGTTATAGACGCGATGCACCAGATCGTTCCATTTCGAAAGGTCGCGATCTTTCGCTTCCAGTTTCAGGCGCCGCAGCACCAGCGTATCCACTTCTTCATGCGCGAAAACCACCGGCACTTCATAGATGGATGCGACATCTTTCGCCGTGATCACTGCCTCTTCTTCGACGTTGCAGAAGAAAGCAATCTTCGACTTGATTTCTTTGGAGAGGAAGCGGTCGGTGCGGCATAAAAGTATGTCCGGCTGAATTCCCACGCTCAGCAGTTCTTTCACGGAGTGCTGCGTGGGCTTGGTCTTCAATTCCTGCGCCGCGGCAATAAACGGCACCAGCGTCACGTGCACAAACAGAGTGTTATCGCGGCCCAATTCCTGCCGCATCTGGCGGATCGCTTCGATAAACGGCAAAGACTCGATGTCGCCGACGGTGCCGCCAATTTCGATCAGCGCCACATCGACGTCCTGCGCGACTTTCTTTGCGGCGGCCTTGATTTCGTTGGTGACATGCGGAATGACCTGCACCGTTTTGCCCAGGTAATCGCCGCGCCGTTCCTTGGCGATGATCTGCTCGTAGAGGCGGCCGGTCGTCCAGTTATTATCGCGAGAAAGTTTGGCGTGGGTGAAGCGTTCGTAGTGGCCGAGGTCGAGATCGGTTTCGGCGCCGTCATCGGTCACGAAAACTTCGCCATGCTGAAACGGCGACATCGTCCCGGGATCGACATTCAGGTAGGGATCGAACTTCATCAGGTTGACTTTGAGGCCGCGGCTTTCGAGCAGGCATCCGATGGACGCCGCCGCCAGTCCTTTGCCCAATGATGAGACCACACCGCCGGTTACAAAGATGTACTTGGCCGACATCGCTTCCTCGCTTTGATTTTGTTTGGAATTTTGTGCGGGTAGGGGTGCACGAACAATTATGACAGAGTTTTTTGTGGAAGGGAATGTGGAAAAAGCAGCTCTCAGCTATCAGATTTCAGCTGTGAGTTCGAGTTTTCTGCCGGAAGCGGATGAAACGGGGGGCCAGTTTCGAAGGTTTTCGACCGCGCGAGAATAGAGCGCGAACGTGACTCGAACGCTAGGTTTACGCACTTCCGCTAGAATATCCCATGGCTGACAATCCTCTCTGGAGCGAAGGCGCTCAGGCCGCCCGGCTGGCTGAATTAACTGCCGACACGTCCGATCCCGCGAAGGAACTCCCGCTGCGCCGCGACGTCCGCTCTCTCGGCATTCTGCTCGGCCGAGTTCTGGTCGAGCAGGAGGGCCAGGCATTTTTCGATGTCGTGGAACAGTTACGCCACCTGCTGATTCAGCGCCGCGAAGAGCCCGCGTCCGAATCCGAACTCGGTTCAACTCTGATGGCGCGTGCCCACAAAATTGTCGGCAGCTTGTCCGTCGACGATGCCTATCGCGTCACCAAAGCTTTCGCCATTTATTTCGAACTCACCAACCTCGCCGAAACCAACCATCGCAAGCGCCGCCGCCGCGCGGCCCGCATGTTATCCGGAAAGACGCCCGGCAAAGGTCCCGTGGATGGCTCGTTCCGGGGCACGCTTAACCGTATGCGCGCGGCGGCAATCTCCGCCGATGCCATGTTCGAAGCGCTGCGTAAAATCAAAGTCACGCCAGTCTTCACGGCGCACCCGACCGAGATCACGCGCCACACGGTTCGTTTGAAACGCCGCCGCATTGCAGGTTATCTCGAGCGTCTTGACCAGTTGCCGCTTTCCGCCGCCGACGCCCGCGAATTCGAATCACTCATTCTTGCGGAGATAACGGCGCTCTGGCAGACCGATGAAGTGCGGCTCAACAAACCAACCGTTCGCGATGAAATTCACATGGGGCTGGATTACTTTCCAATGGTCCTGTTTGAGACTCTTCCGCGCCTCTTCGCCGAAATCGAAGAATCGCTCGCCAACGTCTACCACGCGACGCTGAGGTCCCGCAATTACTTTCCTTCGGTTCATTGGATCGGTGGCGACCGCGACGGCAATCCCTACGTCACCGCCGACTCGACCCGCGAAGCGCTCGACATGGCGCGCCACGTGATCATCGACCACTACATCGCCGAAACCACGCACCTGATAGGCCAACTGAGCATGTCGACGCGCCGCATCGGCGTCTCTGATTCCCTCACCCAGCGGGTTCGCGAATATGAAAACAAACTCGGAGAACGGTATTCGCGCTGGAAACAGATAACCGCCGCCGAACTGTATCGCCAGTTCCTCGAGTTCCTTATTGCTCGCTTGCGCTTTACCCGCCGATCGTCGAAACACGAGCACTCCTACAAATCGGCGCGCCAATTTGAAGAAGACCTCGCCCTCATCCGCGACAGTCTCTGTGCCCACAAGGGCCAGCGTCTCGCGGAACTCGTCTCGCCGCTGCTGCGCAGGGTCGAAACTTTTGGTTTTCACCTGCACGCGCTTGATATTCGGCAGCACGCCCGCGTGCTGTCGGAAGCGCTCGTTGAAAATTCGTCCGCGGGAAGCACCCTGCCAAAAGCTGCGCGATTTTCGCCTCAGCTTTCCCAATCTGCCGAAGTTTTGGCAACATTCCGCGCCATTGCCGATCTGAAAAAGAGTCATTCCCCAAAAGCTATCCGCAATTTTGTCATCAGCAACACGCAATCCGAACATGACATCTTCGCGGTCATCCGCCTCGCCGCGTGCAGTGGAGTCCCTGTCGCAGCAAGCCAAAACGGTGACGATCCCGGCCTGATGCCGGTGCCTCTGTTTGAATCGATCGAGGCGCTGCGGTCTTCGGCCGCGATCATGCGGCGAGTCTGGAATGCCGACGAGTATCGGCCCCTGCTTGATTCCTGGGGGCGCACACAAGAAGTGATGCTGGGCTATTCCGACTCCAATAAAGACGGAGGCATGCTCACCAGCACCTGGGAGTTGCACAAGGCACAACATCAGTTGCATGAGGCAGCGCGCGACTGCGGAGTCAATCTGCGCCTCTTCCACGGCCGGGGTGGCACGGTGGGCCGCGGGGGAGGCCCGACCCATGCCGCTATCCTCGCTCAACCGGCCGGCGACTTTTCGGGCGAGATACGTATCACTGAACAAGGCGAGGTGCTGAGCTGGAAATATGCCGACCCGGTGCTCGCCGAGTGGAACCTGGAAATCATGATCGCCGCATGCCTCGAAGCCCTGACGATGCCGCCACAAGTGTCACCCGCAACCAGGCAACAATGGCACGATGCAATGGAGGCGATGTCGGCGGAGGCTTTCGCGTTCTATCGAAAACACATCGCAGAAAATTCCGAACTGCTCGAATATTTCGAGCAAGCCACGCCCGTCAACGAACTGGAGCATGCCCGCATAGGCTCTCGCCCCGCGCGCCGCGCTGCGAATCGCAATCTCAGCTTGGATCTCGAAGACCTTCGCGCCATCCCCTGGGTCTTCGGCTGGATGCAAAGCCGCCACGCCGTGCCAGCGTGGTTTGGAGTCGGCCATGCTCTTGAATCCTTCGCCCAGCGCGGCTCCAGCCACCTGCAACTGCTGCGCGGAATGATGCGCGGCTTCCCATTATTCGCGAGCCTGATCAGCAGCGTGGAGATTGCTATGGCGAAGGCCGACTTCGCTATAGCCCGCCTTTATTCCGATCTCGTAACCGATGCGGGCCTGCGCGACCGCGTCTTTGGAATGTTGTGCCAGGAATTCGAGCGCACCCGGCGATTTATTCTCACCGTGACCGGCCAACAGGAATTGCTCGAAAACAATCCCGTTCTCTTTCGATCGGTGCGCCTACGTAATCCCTACGTCGATCCGCTCAGTCTGATTCAGGTTGATCTGTTGCGTCGCAAGCGTGCCGTCGCTGCCGACTCAAAAGTCGAGCCCTCTCTCGACTATGCCATCGGCGCAACTATGAACGGCATCGCCGCCGGTCTGCACAATACGGGTTAGGGCAGATTGAACCTTATACAGTCACATTTTGGCCTCAGCCCTTTGGGCCTGTCACTCTTTGGCTTGCGGCGCATAGCCTCCGCCTCGCAACACTTTTCCCGGCAACGCTCCTGTCATCTTTCCATTTTCGATTACCGGCACTCCGTTGACGAGCACATACTGCATGCCTTCGGACAAACGGTTGGGCTCGTCGTAAGTTGCCAGGTCACCCACCGTATTCGGATCGAATACAACCACGTCGGCCCAGATCCCCTGCTTCAGTACGCCTCGATCCGTTAGCCGCATCCGTTGGGCGGGCAGCGCCGCGAACTTGCGGATTGCATCTTCGAGCGTCAACTTCTTCTCTTCTCTCACATATTTGCGCAAGATGCGCGGGAAGGCGCCGTAGGCTCTCGGGTGCGGGTGCTCTTCGCCGAGCAAACCTTCTGGCGAGGTACCGGAAGCGTCGTTATCGACCGAAACCCAGGGCTGTTGCAACGCCAGCACAACGTCAGGTTCCGACATCCCGAAGACCGCGCAGCCGGTGAAGGCTTTGTCCTGGATGAGGATGTCGAAGAGTGCATCTATGGGGTCTTCGTTCAGAGTCTTTGCGACTTCCGACAGGCGGTTGCCCTGAAACTTTTTCAGGTCGGGATTCTGCACCACGCCGATCATCACATCCTGCGGGCCAGTGATCTCGTCCCACTCGTTATCCCAATCTTTCGAGGGCGTCTCCATTTCTTTGCGGATACGGGCGCGAGTGGTGGGGTCCTTAAGGCGTTCAATCAATTTGGCGTCGCCGCCGTCGTGCGCCCACGCCGGGACGAAGGCCGACATGCCGTTGAACCACGCGGTATAAGCGTAGGTGTCAGCTTCGACATCAATGCCCTCGGCTCTCGCTTTGTTGACCCTCGCTATCAACTCGGGCATCTTTCCGAAGTTAGCCTTGCCCGCCGTTTTGAAGTGCCAAATCTCCACCGGGATGTGCGCCTCGCGGCCGATGCGGACGGCTTCATCAATGGCTTCGAGCGCGCTGTCGCTTTCGTTGCGCATGTGAGTCGCGTAGATTCCGTCGAACTTCGAGGCTTCGGAAGCCAGCGCAATCAGCTCTTCCGTTTTTGCGTAAGGAGCGGGAGCATACATCAGCGCAGTGGACACTCCCACCGTGCCGTCGCGCATGGCCTCGCGAACCAGAGCCTTCATCTTCTCCAGTTGTTCGGGCGTGGGCTGCACATCGGCGTCGCCGAGCACCATGCGCCGCACCTGGGTCGCGCCCACGAAGCTGGCGAGATTGATGCCCATGCCCTGCTTTTCGAGGCGCGCAAAATATTGGCGGAAGGTTCGCCAGTCGGGGTCGATCTTGTAGTGTTCGTAGCCGGGCCGATCGGCAGCGATGATCGCGTCGTTTAACGGAGCAGCCGATCCGCCCTCTCCTGTGATCTCTGTAGTGATGCCCTGGTAGATCTTCGAAGGCAGGCGCGGATCGACGAGGATGGAAATTTCCGACTGGCCGAGCATATCGATAAAGCCGGGAGCGACGATCTTGCCCTGCGCATCGAGCGTCCGCTTGCGCGCAGCAGCGGAAAGATTGCCTATGGCCGCGATGCGGCCGTTGCGGATTCCGATGTCACCGGAGTACCACGGCGAGCCGGTACCATCGATGATGTGGCCGTTTGTGATGACAAGGTCAAAAGGAGCGTCGGCGGCAAACGCGGCGACAGAGAGGAAAAACAACACTAACGGAACAAGGCGACGAGTTGCGGTCATGAGTCTCTTCCTGTTTGATTTTCAACTGCAAGTTGTGCGAACCGCGCACGCGGCCTAATTTGCTACCGACGATTTTACGGCCGACGATATTACGGCCAACGACAGTGCCAAGAATAATCCAGAGCACGAGCGCGAGCCACTCCCAGCGCGAGAAACTTCCTGGCACACGCGGCACAAGTTTCATCAGAATCATCGCGAAACCGACCAACGCACCGAGCAAGGCGATGAGGCGGCCCGCGATGCGGGGTTTCATGCACAGATAGGCGGCGCAAACGGAGAACCATCCAGTGGCGGATGCGACCGATCCAACCTCCGAGATGGGAACCAGAATCGCGCTGCCGAGGAACATGCACAAGCCCGTGCCGACGCCAATCGAGACAACAGCAGCCGCCGGTGTTTGATTCCGCGGATGCACGCTGGCCAGCCTCGGATCAACCAGCCCGCGACGTCCCATGGCAAACAGCAGGCGACTGGCGGCGATGAAGTTTCCGTTGAATACTTTGAATAGCGAGAGCAACGCGGCGCTCAGAATAACGCTCACGATCCAGCGCGCGCCAACGGCATGCTCGAAAGCAACTGCGGTCATGAAAGGCGCGCCGGTCAGCGTACGCCACGGCGCTACGAAACCTACCGCAGCGATCACGATGATGTAGAACACGGCGCCGACCGCGATCGCCGCGTAGATGGCGCGTGAGAATCCCTGGGCGCGAAATTGAGGGTTGGCTTCTTCGGCCGCCTTGGTCACAGATTCGAATCCTGTCATGTAATAGGGGACGATCTGCAAGACCAGCAAGATTGACAGGAAAGGAGTGTGCGTGAATAAAGGCGGAAAGTTCGCGGGGGAGCCGCGCGTGGCTCCGATGGCTACGAAAATCACGAAGAGGGCGAGTGTGCCGAAGGTGCTCCAGTTTTGAAACGAGGCGCTCAGCCCGACGCCGCGATAGTTCACCACCGTGATCAGCGCGGTGAGCCCTAATCCGATAGCGAGATGTGGCAAGAACACCGGCTTGCCGGCGACGCGGTAGACTTCGACGCAATTGATCGCGGGAAAGATATAGCCTGCAATGCGGCCTACAGCAACGGCTTCCCAGGGACAGACAATGAAGTAGGAGAGCATCATCATCCATCCTGTGTAGAAGCTCACCGGTTGCGGAAAAACTTTCGCGGTGTAGGCCACTTCGCCGGAGGCGTCGGGCATGGCCATCACCAGCTTGCCATACACGTAGCCGATGGGTAGCAGGAGAATCCCGCCAATTGCGAAGCCGAGAATGCCGCCGAGCGGTCCGCCGCGCAGCAGCCAATCGTCCATCACTACGAGCCAGCCGACTCCGACCATCGCTCCCCAACCAAGGGAGAAATAATCGGCGACGCGCAATTTGCGTGCGAGTTGCATCATCGGGATCTGGTTATCGAGGATGCAACGAACCTGCCGAACTTCGCTCGGCTGGACGGACGAATGCGTCCGTCCCTACGTGTAATCTGGGAGGATAAAGGCATGGGCGCGAATTATATCGCATCGCGCCCTCTGGCTGGTTCAGGCTACTGCGTAGCGCGGCGGGCATTCCCGGCCGCGCAGGATGGTGATGGCTTCTTTCAGCGACGATACCTCAAACACCGAATTCAGGTGCGTGGTGTCGAGCAGTCGGCGGAAGAAATCCGGCGGATTCACGAGCTTCACTTTCGCGCACTTCTGCAGCGCCCAGCGGCGCACGAGAAGCAGCGTGCCCAAACCACCGGCGTCGAGTTGATCGACTTCCGAAACATCCAGCACGAGCACGCGAACGTGATCGAGTCGCGCCATCAGTTCTTCAATCCGACGCCGGAACTGGTCGAGCGCGGCCCCGCGCACCATCCGTCCGGAGCAGTTAACTACGGCTACGTCCTGCAAGCATTCGACTTGAAATTGGAGTTCCATATGTCTCTTCATACGAACCTGCTTTGGAAAAAGTTCCGCGATCGCTGGTCAAGGATTTGGACGCGGCAGAAAAGGAATAGTTATCATCGGACGGACTCCGAAATCCATCGAATCTTCAAATAACCTGAATCGCTTTTGCCGCTGGATCATCCATCACCTCGTTAAGTTCTGCCTAAGTTGTACAAGTCACAAACCCTTAACAATTGACAGGAGAAGAAGAGACATGTCTATCACGCCGACGACCGCCGATGCCGAATTGATCGTTAAACTTTATGACCTGCGCCGCGAAGCTGAACTCCGAAAAGCGCGCAACTGGTGGCTGGTTTTTTGGCCAGAGTCCGCGGACGACATCCTGAAAATCGCCACTGCGCTGGGAACCCAGGAGAATGCCTGGCTGCGGCAAGCGGGCGGATACTAGGAAATGGCCACTTCGTTCGTGTTGCACGGAGCGCTCAATCGAGATCTGTTCCTGGAGCCTAGCTTTTCCGGCGAGATGTTTGTTTTTTTCGGAAAGGTTGAGCCTTTCTTGAAAGAGCTGCGCGAAAAAATGCAGAATCCCAACATCTTCGGCAACGTGGAAAAACTGATTGCGACCTCGACAGGGAGCGCCCGAGCGTTTGAAACAGACTCAAGAGCGTCTTGCTGCCATGCGCAAAGCGGCGTTGGCATCCAAGGCTGCATAAACGCTTCGTGCGTCGTGGCGCATTGAAGCGGTAAAAAGACCTGCGGATTCGAAAGAGTCCGGCAGGTCTTTCCTTTTCGTCTCTGCTCTGGGTGGGGCCCACCTTCACTTCATGTTTCGAATTTTGTCCTAAACTGTGTTCTGAACTACCCCAAACCCAGCTCTAAACTCACAGGCCGGCCTCGATCCGCGATCTGGGGTCGAGCAGGTCGCGCAACGCATCGCCGATGAAATTAAAAGCCAGAACCGCGAGCATCACCGTCACCGCGGGGAAGAGCACCAGATGCGGGGCGTCGAAAAGATGCGAGCGGGCGTCGTTGAGCATCGATCCCCAACTTGCGGTTGGGGGCGGGACGCCGAGGCCCAGGAAACTCATCGTCGCTTCGGCCAGAATCGCGCCTGCCATGCCGATCGCCGCCTGCACGATCACGGGTTGAATAATATTCGGCAAAATGTGTCTCGTAACAATGTGGAGATCGCCGGCGCCGAGAGCACGCGCGGCTTCTACAAATTCGCGTTCGCGTACGGCAAGAACCTGCGCTCGCACCAGGCGGGCGTAACCTACCCATCCTCCGATCGACAGAGCCAGAATGAGATTGAAAATGCCGGGGCCGCGAAAGGCCACGAAGGCGATTGCAATGAGAATTCCGGGGAAGGAAAGAAACGCATTCATCAGGACGACGTTGACGAAACGGTCGATGCCTCCGCCGTAGAATCCGGCGAGGCTGCCGATAATCAAGCCGAGCGCAAGCGAACCTGCGACCACGCTGCTGCCGACGAAGAGCGAAATGCGCGCGCCCCAAATCAGGCGAGAGAGGATGTCGCGGCCGAGTTCATCCGTTCCGCACCAGTGTTGCGCGCTGGGCGGTTGCAGCCGGTTCGGCAGATCGATGTGCGCCGGATCTTGCGGGGAGATCCAGGGCGCGAAGATCGCGGCGAAGGCGAACATGACGACTAAGATGACTCCGATGGCCGCCAGCGGATTGTGGCGGGCTATGCGCGGCAGCGAGATGGCTAGGGTGGACATTGGCGGCGTGGCTTCACTTATATTCGAGACCGGATGCCAGGAGCAATATCGAGTTTTTTGTCGAAAAAATGGGGGGGTGCCCCCCCTCCCCCCTGTTTTCTCCTAAAGTGTTTAAAAATAAACATGTTAACTTCAAAGTATTCATAAATAAAGAGTTATCTTCGAATTCGTTCGTTTGGCGTGTACTTGGGATGGGCGGCGGCGGCGCTGAAAAGTGCCGAAAATAACTCGTTTTTTTGTTCACTTTTTGGTCTTCTTTCGTTCACTTCTTCTTGTTCACTTCGCATTCGCGAAACTTCCACTTCTTCGCTCAGGATTTCGGCAGCGGGAGTCCGCTCCTCCACCCGTCATGCGAAAACCGCACGTAGGTTTCTCTGATCGGCTCAAGTTGTCAAAGAACGCCGGGATCCGTCGCTGGCGACGGACACACGTCTTCGCTGCCGTTATCGTCACGGTGACATTTGCGGAGGGGAACGTCTGTGACGGGCGTACGGGAGTTTTGTGACAAAAAAATCGGGCGACAATTGCGGCGCGGCCAGAGGTTTGGCGAGGTCGAGAGCGGTGGCCTGTCGGTGGGCCATGCGGGGTCCCCAGCCCAGGCTCTCCCATTTGGCACTTGACCGAGCGATATTGCTGGCAATATCATTGAACAGTGTTTGCTTGCGTTCTCGACACTAACATTCTAGTGGCGGCTTTTCGGAGCGACGCAGGGGCTTCGCGCCGGACTTTGATGGCGGCGCTCGACCGGCGTTTTGAACTGCTGCTCTCGGTGCCTCTGATGTTGGAGTATGAGTCTGTTTTGAACCGGCCACAGCATTTGGAGGCCGCGGGCACGAGTAAAGAGGATGTCGGCGCCGTTCTCGACGGTCTGGCTCTGGTGGCCAAGCGCGTAACGTTTGCGTTCCGTTGGAGACCCGCATTGCCCGACCCGAATGACGATATGGTCCTGGAAACCGCCGTCAATGGCCACGCAGATGCGATCGTGACTTTTAACCGACGGGATTTCAACCCGTTCGCCGCTCGGTTTGGTTGTCAAGTGATGCAGCCTGCAGAATTTCTCCGGATGCTTTTAGATGAAGGTAAGTAATTTGGAGCCAGGTAGTTCGAAGCCAGATAGTTCGAATCAGGGAGCAGGTCATGAGGAGAAGCAATTTTGCATTGCGACTGCAGCCATCTTTGTTGGATGAAGCGCGCAAGCTCGCTGAGTCCGAGGGCGTCGCCCTCAATCAATTGATCAACGTGGCGGTCGCAGAAAAGATTTCTGCTCTGCGAACGCAGGAGTACTTCACGGCGCGAGCACGCCGCGCCGATCCTGGCAAGATTGCACGCATTCTAAAGCGCGTGGGGAAGGGCAATCCGCCTGTGGAGGGGGACGAACTCCCGCGGGAACTCTCGGCTCGGAAAAAGAGGACCAAGTGACCATGAAGAGTATGGGATCGACTATTGACGACTTTCTGACAAAGGAAAATATCTTCGAGGAAGCGCAGGCGCAAGCCATCAAGGAGGTCGTGGCCTGGCAATGGCCAAGGCCATGAAGAAGAAAAAGATTTCCAAGGCGCGCATGGCGGTCTTGCTGAAGGCGAGCCGCTCCCAGGTCGATCGCATTCTCGATCCGAAACGCGACATTACGCTGTCGAGTTTGCAGCGGGCGGCGGCGCTGGTGGGCCAGCGGGTGGTGGTGGAGTTGGTGTGAACTTCATTGTTCAGTTGCTCTGCACACCTCTTCGATGGTTTCCAGGTCGCTGTTGCCAATCAGCCCCAGTAGATATGCAGAAGCGGTCCTAACGCCCGACTCCTCAGCTCTCAGCAGCCGAAAATATAAATCCGTACTGGCCAGGACGGCTCGCTTTGTCGCCTCAACCCAACTCAGCTCGGCACTCAGCGCCTCGCTTAACTCGTCATCACTGATGGTCTTTCGGCCGGGGATGTTGTGTTGGTGAACGTCCCAATAGGAACGCCCACAGAATAAAAAAGCGAGGAAAACTATTACTTTGTGTCGTTCCGGAGTTTCCGGTTCTTCAGGCAGCTGACACAGAAAAGGAACAGCGTAGGAAGTTGCTTCGTAAATCGTCCCTTGGTGCCAAATGTTGCCGTAGAGCTCATGCCATGCGTGATCCCGAGTGCTCCGATCTATGGATCGCAAGTCCTGGATGAGCGTGGGAACGTCGATGGCTGGACCGTAGGCATGACGAATCTTCGACCAATCTACAGTGTCGAGGCCACGAAGCATTCTATCCCCTTCGCTTGTCTGATCCTTATTGTCTGATCCTCGGGTTCACCGCCGAGTATAGTAAGTCAGTCAGAAAGTTCACCGCCACATACGTCAATCCTATCGCCAGAATGCACCCCTGCACCAGATAGTAATCGCGATTAGATATGGCTTGGATAGTTAGGCGTCCGATGCCGGGCCAGGAGAAGATGGTTTCGGTTACTATCGCTCCGGCTAAGAGCGCGCCGAATTGCAATCCTAAGACGGTCAGGATTGGGATCATGGCGTTGCGCAGGGCGTGGCGGTAGACTACCGTGCGCTCGGGCAGGCCTTTGGCGCGGGCGGTGCGGATGTAGTCCTGGCTCAACTCTTCTAACATGGAGGTGCGGACCATGCGGGTCAGGATGGCGGCTAAGGCTCCGCCCATGGTGATGGCGGGGAGGACTAAGTGCGCCAAAGAGCCGGAGCCGCTGACGGGGAGCCATCCCAGTTCGATGGAGAAGAAGAGGATCAGCACAGGTCCTAGGGCGAAGTTAGGGAACGATAACCCGAAGAGACTTACTACGCTTAAGGCGCGGTCATCCCATTGATTGCGGTGCTGGGCGGAGTAGACGCCGGCGGGAATGGCTAAGATGATCGCCACGAATAATGACGCCAGAGTTAGTTGCAAGGTGAAGGGATAGCGCTGAGCGATAAGGCGGGTTACTCCCTCGTTGTAGCGGAGCGACTTGCCGAGGTCTCCGTGGAGCACGCCTTTCCAGTAGTTGAGATATTGCTCGCCCAGGGGAACGTCTAAGCCGTAGGCGTGTCGGGCGGCCTGAATGTCTCCGGCGGCGGCGCCTTCGCCCAGCATTTGTTGCACGGGGTCTCCGGGGACGAAGTGGATCAGGAGAAAGACGGTAGAGACTACCAGCCAGATTACGGGCAGGGTGTAGAGGACGCGGGAGATGATGTAGCGCGGCATCGGAAGTAAGACTTTATCAGGCAGCCCCGGCGGTCGGTAAACCGCATTTACAAAGGATGCCCATTCTTAGTGACGGGCTACGCGCCCGGCGGGGCAAAGCCCCGCCACCACACAATCAGAAATCTTGATGCTAGTCTCCAGCGCGCTCGGCTACCGCCGCCTCTGGTGCTGCTGTAACCGCTGGCTCCGGTTCGATCCTGACCGTCGCTATGCGATGGCCTTCTATTTTTTCTACCACGAAACGGCGGCCTTCATAATCGAAGGCTTCGCCTCCGGCGGGCATCTTTTGCAGCCGGGAGAGCAGGAAGCCGGCGAGGGTTTCGTAGCCTTCGTCCTGGGGAAGCTTGAGATCATACTGCGCTTCCAGATCGCGAATGTTGACCGACCCATCGAGAATTAAAGGGCCGTTCGCGTCGGTTGCCACCGGTTGCTTCGAAGCCACGTCGAATTCGTCTTCCAGTTCGCCTACCAGTTGCTCGAGGACGTCCTCCACGCTGATCACTCCGGCGGTCGAGCCGAATTCATCGACCACCACGGCCAGGTGGCGGCGGCGCTGCTGAAATTCGCCGAGCAGGTCGAGCAACGATTTGGTTTCGGGCACGACGAGCACGGCATGCATGATCTGGCCGATTTTCATCTGGGAGATGCGCAGGGCGGCGGACGGGTTCGCGGCGTAGCCGAGGCGCAGGCGCATCCAGCGCATCAGGTCTTTGGCGTAGAGCACGCCCACGATGTGTTCGGGGCCGCGCTGGGGATCGTAGACGGGGACGCGCGAGTGCTGTTCGTCGACCACGCGCGACAAGGCCTCGTCGAGATTGAGGTCGGCGGGCAAGGAAAAGATTCTGGTGCGCGGCACCATCACCTGGCGCGCGGTGATGTTGTCGAGTTCAAGCGCGTTCAGCAGCATTTCTTCCTGCGCGGAAGAAAGTTGTCCGGAGGTGCGGGCGGCGGTCACGATGAGCTTGAGTTCGTCAGGGGAGTGGACCGAACCGTGGCGAATTTCGTGCGTCCCGAAGGCGCGGAGAACGAAGCCTGCCACGCGGCTCATGCCTATGGTCAAAGGGCCGGTGACGGTGAGGAATACATCCATGGGCGCGGCGACTGCCAAGGCGACGCGCTCGGCGCGCTGCAACGCCAGCGATTTCGGGACCAGTTCGCCGAGGATTACGTGGAGGCTGGTGATCAGCACGAAGGCGGTCGCTACGGCGATGGCGTGAGCGTAGATCGTGGCATGGGGGATGCTTCCGATCCAGGAGTCGAACAGGCGCGCCAGAACGGGTTCGCCCAGCCAGCCTAGGGTCAGGCTGGTTACGGTGATTCCGAGTTGCACGCCGTTGACGACGCGGCCGAGTTGCTGGTGGAGTTTGAGGACGGTGCGAGCGCCTACGCGATGGGCCTCGATCAACTGCTGGATGCGAGTTTCGCGCACGCTGACGAGGGCGAACTCGGCTGCGGCGAAGAAGGCATTGGCCGCCACCAGGAGCAGGATGACGAACACCCGCAGCAGCACGTATGCAACCATGGAACCCTAATTCTAACATTGCAAAGGGGGGAGGAATTGATTTTGGGAGGCGCGGGCGGCGATGGAGGATGAAGCGCCTATTGCAGCCGCGGCGCCCCGCGGGGCTCGGCTGTACGGACGAATGCGTCCGTCCTACGTGTTTCTGGGCGCTTTCTTTTTTGCTGGGCGGTAGTCTAATGCTTTGAGAGCGATGCAACTATTTCAGGCTCCGGAAGTCATGCGGAACTATTCTCGGTGTTCCCTCGTAACAACAGGTGCAGCGAGTCTTATTTTTGAAAATGAGGCGGGAGGCGGGTGTGGAAGGTCATACTAACGGCAGGAAAAAGCGGCGTAAGCGGATTATTTATGGGTCGATCGCGGCGGTTTTGGTCTCTAACGGTCGCCGGAGCACTGATTGCGGCCACCAGTGGCGGAACCAAGATCGATCCCTCGAAGCTGGCCAAGGTCGAGCGCGGAGACCTGGCGAAGAGCGTAGTGGCGACCGGCAAGATCGAGCCCATCACCAAGGTTGAGGTTAAGTCGAAAGCCAGCGGCATTGTGAAGAAGCTCTACGTCGATTATGGCGACAGGGTTAAGAAGGGCGAGGTGCTGGCCGAACTGGATCGCGATGAGATTCAGGCTCGCGTCGATCAGGCTCGGGCTCAGGTCGAGGCGTCGGAGGCGAGCTTGAACGGCACGCGCGCCGATCTGGCACGCGCCAAGGTCGATGCCGAGAGTCCTGACGTGCCGCTGTTGAAGCGGGCTTATGAGCGGTCGCAAGGCATGGCAAAAGAGGGTGTGGTGTCCGCTTCCGCGCTCGACGATGCGGAAAAAAATTACGAGATGTCGCTGAACAAGCAGAATGTGGCCAAGGCGCAGTTGCAGGTTTTGCAGGCCAAGATCGGCCAGGCCGAGGGGCAACTGGGCCAGGATCGGGCCAACCTCAAACAACTCGAAGAGCAACTGAGTTACACGACGATTGAGTCGCCGCTCGATGGCATTGTTCTTTCGCGCGACGTGGAAATTGGCGATGCGGTCAGTTCGATTCTTGTGCTGGGCTCGTCGGCCACGCTGGTCATGACGCTCGGCGACACCAGCGAAGTTTATGTCAAGGGCAAGGTGGACGAGAGCGATATCGGCAAGGTTTACCTGGGACAGCCCGCCCGCATCAAGGTTGAGTCCTACAAGGACAAGATCTTTACCGGCAAGGTGACCAAGATTTCTCCGATGGGAGTAGAAAAAGATAACGTTACGACTTTCGAAGTGCGGGTTTCGATCAACAATCCCGAGGGCATACTCAAGGCGATGATGACGGCGAATGCCGAGATCATTCTGGAAGAGCACAAGAACGTGCTGCAGATTCCGGAGGGATCGATCATCTATGACAAGGACAAGAAAGCGTCGGTCGAGATACCGGATCCCAAGGCTAAAGATGGAAAGAAGAAACTTGCCGTCAACATCGGCATTTCTAACGGCGCCAAGACTGAGTTACTATCGGGGCTGAAGGAAGGCGATCAGGTGGTGCTGCAGTAATCGGGTTTTGTTCGCTGTAGTGTAGTGCAGTAGTGTGGTGCAATCTGCGAAATCGTTTGACCACCAAGGCCAGGAAGGTGCACGAAGGGAACACCTGAGGCCAAAAGACTTCGTGATACTTCTTGCCCTTGGTGGTTCAGGGTTTCGAGGTTGCGCATTGTCAAACTGCACGACTTCAGCAACACCACTCCAACAATCTGGGAGATTGGATTCTATGACTCATCTTTACTCTCGCGGCGCGATACACACGCTGATTTTTATTCTGGCTGCCTCACTGACTGGGTTCGCCGGTGTCATCGGGACCTTTGACCGTTCCTTCCAGGTCAGCGGACCGGTCGACCTCGAAGTGCTCACCCGCTCCGGCGATATTACCGTGCGCAACGGCCCTGCCGGCACGGTCTCGATTCATGCCAAAATTCACACAGGTACTTCCTTATTGTTTGGCAGCGATCACAAGGCCGAGGTGCAGGAACTGCAGTCGAATCCTCCCATTCGCCAGAATGGCAACAGCATTCGCATCGATTACATCAACCTCAACAATATTTCGATCGACTACGAAGTTACCGTTCCAGAGAACACAGCGGTTCGCGCGCACAGCGGCAGCGGCGATCAGACGGTCGAAGGCCTGAAAGGCAATGTAGATCTTGAGAGCGGGTCGGGCGACCAGCGGCTGGCGCGGCTTACCGGGGAAATGCGTTTCCAGACCGGATCGGGCAATATTCGCGGGCGCGAACTTTCGGGGCCGGCGAGAATCAAAGCGGGCAGCGGCGATATTGACATCGAAGAAGTGGGTGCGGGCGACGTGGAAATCCGCACAGGATCTGGCAACATCACCGCCGACGGGATCAATGGCGGCTTTCATGCCGAGGCGGGCAGCGGCGACATTCACGGCAAGGGAGTGCCGAAGAACATGTGGAGCGTCCGCACGGGCTCGGGGAATGTGACCCTCAGCGTGCCGGCGGATACCGCCTTCGACGTGGATGTGTCGTCGAGTTCGGGCAGCGTCACGATGGGGCATCCGGTGGCTACGACGGTGCAGGGGCGGCTGCAGGAGTCGCGAAAGAGCGTGGTGGGCAAGGTGCTCGGCGGCGGCCCTATGATTTCTGTGCACACGGGATCGGGCGACGTGCGGGTGGAGTAACGTCTTGTCGTCCGGCCCCTAGAGGGGCGCCGATTTCGAGGGTCTCATGGTATCGCTAAAGCGATACCCCGATACGAAGCGCCGATACGAGGAGCTGATACGAGGCGCTGATACGACACCCTGACACGCAGCCCTGATACGAAATTTCCACAACAACCTGCCGTCCACAATAACTTTCTTGACGTTGCTTTGGGCGCCGTCCGATACTTCGGGGAGTTCCCCTTGGCTTGGGGATTCAGCGAGGCGTTGGATTGGCAAACACTCCCATCATCACTCTCACCACCGATTTCGGACTCACAGACCATTTTGTCGGAACCATGAAGGGCGTCATACTGGAGGTTGCTCCGGAGGCGCAGATCGTCGATATCAGCCACGCCGTGCAGCCATTCGACATTCTCGATGGGGCGCTGGCGATTTCTCAGGCCTATAGCTATTTTCCGTCGGGCACGGTGCACATGGTGGTCGTCGATCCGGGCGTGGGGACGGCGCGGCGGCCCATCATTGTGGCGAGCGACCGGCATTTGTTTGTGGCTCCCGATAACGGCGTGCTTTCCATGATCTACGATCGCGAGGAGCGGATTTCCGTACGCCACGTCACGGCTGAGCATTATTTCCTGCAGCCGCGCAGCAATACGTTTCATGGGCGCGATATCTTTTCGCCGGTGGCGGCGTATCTGGCCAAGGGAATCGAGCCGGGCCGGTTTGGCGAAGAGATTACAGACTACGTGCGCTTTTCCCCGCCCCGCCCCAAGCCGGTGGATGAGCGCACGCTGCGGGGAGTGGTTCTGAAGGTCGACCGCTTCGGCAATCTCATCACCAACATAACGCGCGAAGACGCGCCGCAACTTTTCGCCGCCGAGCCGCCTGCGTTCAGGATCGCGATTGGAACGAAGGCCCAGGCGACGCGTATGTGCGCGAGCTATGCGGAGGGCGCTCCCGGCGAGGTTTTCGGGATACTCGGCAGCATGGGCTTTCTGGAAGTTGCCGCCAACCGGGGGTCGGCGTTCCAGTTGCTCGGCGCGGGGAAGGGAAGCGAAGTGAATGTGGTGATGGAAGGGCGCTAAACGCTCTTTGTTCTTGCTCTTGCTCTGGGATGAACGTAGCGGTCCATCTCCGCCGTCCACTTGAGAAAGCGCCACAGGTTGCCTCGCTCCGTCCACAGAAATCCCCAGAATTCCAGGAAGCCTATCTGCGTCATCTTGACGCCCGTATAGGTCTCGAGGCGCCATAGAAGGTAGGGACTGCGCCAGGGCGCGAGACGATGGCCGCGGGTGGAGTTCCACAGGAAGCGCAGCATGGGCCGCATCGGTTGTTAGTATAGCGCCCGAAGGGGCATGTCCGATCTTACTCCGCTTGCTTGGTGATGTTCAGCAGGACTCCTACACACATGAGCGTTACAAACAGCGACGAGCCTCCATAGGAAACGAAGGGCAGCGGGATGCCTTTCGTTGGCATAAGGCCTAGAACTACGCTGATGTTGATGAAGGCCTGGAGGACGATCATGCTGGTGATTCCTACAGCCAGGAAAGCGGCCGAAATCATCTTGCGTGCGCAGCGCGGCGCGGGTTCCGCGCCACAGAAAAATGGCAAACAGAATAACGACCGTCAGCGCGCCTACCAGTCCTAATTCTTCGGCGGTGACGGCGAAAATGAAATCCGTGTGCGGCTCGGGCAGATAGAAAAGTTTCTGTTTCCCTTCCATCAGGCCCAGACCAGTGACGCCGCCGGTCGCGACTGCGATCAGCGATTGAATAATGTGGAAGCCGAAGCCCTTTGGGTCGGCGTAAGGATTCAGAAACGCGAGGATGCGGTCTCTTCGGTACGCCACATGAAAGATGAGGAAATATAGCGGGAGCAGAGCGGCGGCGAAGGCGTATCCGAAGTAGCGCAGGCGAAGGCCGGCGACGAACAAAACGCACGCCGTAATGCCGGCGCAGGCGATGGCGGTGCCGAGATCGGGCTGAAAGACGATCAGGGCGAGAAACGCTGCGGTGGGAGCAACGGCTGGCAACAACGTGTTGCGCACGTCGTCCATGGCCGTGGTTTTGTTTTCCAGGAAGAAGGCTAGAAACAGAATGAGCGCAGGCTTGGCAAGCTCGGAAGGCTGCAACGAGACGGGGCCGAGGTGAAACCAGCGGTGCGTGCCGTGCGCGCGATCAAGAAAGAAAACCGAGACCAGCAGAACCGTGGTCAGCCCCAGAAAAGAAAAAACCAGCGCTGGATGCTTCAGGCGCTTGTAGTCGACCTTCATGGCGACGACCATCGCGGCGAAGCCTGCTACGGCCCAGACGAGTTGCTTCAGCAGAAATTCGTAGGCCGAGCCGAAGCGCTCCTTGGCCATTACGGCCGAGGCGCTGAAAATCATGACCAGGCCGACGAAGACGAGGATCGCGGTTACGGTGAACATCCAGCGATCGACGCTGACACGCTTGGCCATGTGTTATTTCACCACGGGGGAGACAGAGCAGAAACGAGTGTAGAGCCGGAAATTTCGTGCGGGGATAACTTTGGTGGTTCGGGTGAGATGTGACCTAGAATGCCATCACGAAAAAGCTGCATCTGGAGCAGTCGTCGCTTCCGCCAGGGAGCGAACCGTCCCCTTAAACACGCGCCCGCGGTGTTCATAACTTTGAAACTGATCGAAGCTGGCGCAGGCCGGAGCTAGAAGAATCACATCGCCCGCCACCGCTCTTCTACTGGCGTGCCGCACCGCATTCTCTAACGTTTCCGCGTGGTCGATGTCAGTTGCGCCTTCGATCTGCGATTCGATCTTGACGGCTGCGGCTCCGATGGTGTAGACGCGCTTCACTCGCTGGCGCAGCAAATCATTGAGGACGGTGTAGTCGCTGCCTTTGTCCTTGCCGCCCAGAATCAGGTGAATATTGGCCGGGAAAGATTCGATGGCCTTGATGGTTGCGTCTACGTTTGTGGCTTTGGAGTCGTTGTAATAATCGACGCCTGCGATAGTGGCTACGAATTCCAGGCGGTGCTCGACGGCTTCGAAATTCTTTACGGCTCGGCGGATCGCGTTGGGCTGACATCCGGCTAGCGAGCCAATCGAAATTCCGGCGAGGACATTCTCGAGGTTGTGCGCTCCCTTCAGAGGCAGTTCTGCGAGCGGCATGATTTCGCGTTCGCTCCGTGCGTCGCGGAAATAGATTTGTTCGCCGCGGACGAAGGCTCCTCGCTCGACTTCTTTTTTGCGGCTGAACCAGAACAACTGCGCTCGGGTGCGGGCCGACAATGCGGCGGTGGTGGGATCATCGGCGTTGAGAATGGTGAAGTCGTCGTTGCGCTGGTTCTCAAAGACGCGGGCTTTGGCGTTAATGTAATTCGCAAAAGTCTTGTGGCGATCGAGGTGGTCGGGGGTGATGTTGAGAATCACAGCGATCTTCGGACGAAATTCAACAACGGTTTCTAATTGGAAGCTCGACACCTCAAGCACGATCCATGGTCTTAGGCGTGGCCTGATCGACAAAGCTGATGGCGGGCGTGCCGATGTTTCCGCCGATGAGAGTGGAGAATCCCCCAGCGGCAATAATTTCGCCGGCCAGCGAGGTGGTGGTGGTTTTGCCGTTCGCTCCGGTAATGGCGACGATGGGGCCGGCTAGAAATTGTGCCGCAAGTTCGATCTCACCGATGACGGGCTCTCCCAGATTGCGTGCCTGCGCCAGCTGCGGCGAGTCGACCGGCACGCCGGGGCTCACGACGATCAAGTCCTGGCTGCGAAAAGTGCGCTCTCCGTGGCCGCCGGTTTCGACGGTGATGCCATGTTCCAGCAGAAGCAGGATTTCGTCGCGCAGTTCGGCTGCAGGCTTCGAATCAGAAACCGTGACGCTGGCGCCGCGTGACTTGAGAAAGAGCGCGGAGGCTACTCCGGATTTGCCCAGGCCGACGACCAGGACGCGTTTGTTCGCGAGGTCCATCAAGGTCAATTGGTAATTTGTGATTTGTAATTTGTAATCTAAAAGCTTCCCGTACAATTGGTCTTAAGTTTTGAAATTACAAATTACAAATTACCAATCACAAATGTCCTACCTCAGTTTCAACGTGGTCAGCGCAAACAACGCGAACACCAGCGACGCTATCCAGAAGCGCACGATGACCTTTGACTCCGACCAGCCCAGCAGTTCGAAGTGATGATGGATGGGCGCCATCTTGAAAATGCGTTTCTTGCGCAGCTTGTAGGAACCAACTTGCAGGATCACGGAGAGCGCCTCGATTACGAAAATGCCTCCGATGAAGGGGAGAAGCAGTTCCTGCTTGATCATTACGGCCACCGTGCCGATCGCGCCGCCGAGCGCTAGCGAGCCGACGTCGCCCATAAAAATTTCCGCCGGATGCGCGTTGTACCACAGGAAGCCGATGGCGGAACCGACCATGGCTCCGCAAAAAACTGTCAGTTCGCCGATCTGCGGCATTTTCTGCAATTCAAGGTAGGTCGCAAAAGTGGCGTGGCCGCTGAGATAGGTGAGCACGGCGAGCGCTCCGGCAGCGATCACGGTGCAGCCAATGGCGAGGCCGTCGAGGCCGTCGGTAAGATTGACGGCGTTGCTCGAGGCGACAATGACAAACACTACAAAGGCCACAAAGGGCACGAAAGCCAGCGGCCAGAGTTGAGGATGAACGAGCCATCGTTCGATCACCAGGTCGGGATGGAACTGCTTGAAGAACGGAACCAGCAGACGGGTAGAGTATTCGCCGCTGTGCTGCAGGGCAATCAACGCGATCGCAATCACGATGCTGGCTGCGATCTGATAGCCCATCTTGGCGCGCGCGGTCAGGCCCAGGTTGCGGCGATGGATGACCTTGAGGTAATCGTCGGTAAAACCTATGGCGCCGAAAGCGACGGTGGAGAAGACGGCAATCCAAACGAAGGGATTGCTCAGGTCGGCCCAGAGCAGAGTCGGCACCAGGATGGCGATTGCGATCAGCAGGCCTCCCATGGTCGGTGTGCCGGCTTTTTTCTGATGCGCCTGCGGACCCTCTTCGCGAATGTATTGCCCGATCTGAAAATCGCGCAATCTCCGGATGACGACCGGCCCAATGATCAGGCCGGTGAAGAGCGCGGTGAGGCTGGCGAAAGCGGTGCGGAAGGTCAGGTAGCGAAAAATTCGGAATGGGGGAAAATAGTGGTAGAGCTTCAGATAGAGCAGCCAGTAGAGCAATCCGCCTCCGACACCAGCTGTCAGCTCTCAGCTGTCAGCTCTCAGTTATTAGATCCCTGCGCCTGTGGCTTGGGGAAAACCGATTTTTTGTTTCCACGTCTCCAGCGCTTTTTCGAGTTTTACGCCGCGGGACGCTTTCATTAATATTGCATCGCCATCGCGCGTCTCATGCGCCAGCCACTCGCCCGCCTCTTCTGGCGTCACCACAAATTCCGCTCTTATTCCCGCTGCGCTCGCCGCTTCCACCATTGGCTTTGCCATGCCTCTCACGCCGAGAAGAAAATCGACCTTGCCTCCGGCGCGAGCGCCTGCGATGTAGCCTCCGCATTCGCGATGCAGTTGCTCGCTGGTGGCGCCTAATTCCAGCATTTCTCCGGCGACGACAATGCGGCGGCGGGCGGGCATGGCAGCCAGCGTATCGACAGCGGCCATCAGCGCCTTAGGACTTGAATTGTAACAATCGTAGAGCACGGTGATGTTACCCAGTTGGAGCACCTGTCCACGCTTGTCGGCCGCTTGCAGCGACGGGAGAGCCGCAGCGATCTCCGAAGGAGTGATGCCGTGCTCGAGCGCAATCGCGGCCGCGGCGAGCACGTTGTAGATGTTGTGCTGGCCGAGCAATGGGCTGCGCACAGGCTGGCGGGCTTCGCAGCTGACGATATGGCTGATGAGATCGAAACACGCGCCTTCGGAACCGAGCAATTCTATGTTCTCCGCCTGCACGTCGGCAGTGGGCTTCAATCCAAACAAGACAACCTTGCCTTTGAACTCGCGGCCGAACTGCGAGACGTATTCGTCGTCGGCATTGAGCACAGCGGTACCACCGTGCGGAAGAGCTTCGATCAATTCATATTTCGCGCGCGCGATTCCGGCGACGGAATCAAAGCTCTCCAGATGCACCGGGGCCACATTTGTCACTATGCCCTGGTTTGGCAAAGCAATTCGCGCTAACGCGGCGATTTCACCGGAGTGCGACATACCCATCTCGACCACCGCGACGTCGTATTCCGGCTCAAGAGTCAGCAGGCCGAGTGGCAGACCGAAATGATTATTGAAGTTTCCTCTGGTGCGATGCACACGATACTTGACGCTGAGAAAATGAGCGGCGGCTTCTTTGGTTGTAGTCTTGCCCATCGAGCCGGTGATGCCGATGGCGGTCTTGCCCCAGATTTTTCGAACCGCCGTGGCCAGCGTTTGCAGGGCGACAAGCGTGTCGTCGACGGCGAGCAGTCCGGTGGGATTGGAATAGCGGAGCAGTTGATCTTTTCGAACCACCGCGGCCAGCGCGCCGCGGCTCAATGCCTGCTCCACAAAGTCGTGCCCGTCGAGGCGTTCACCTCTCACGGCGAAGAAAAGTTCGCCGGGCTGCACGGTGCGGGAGTCGATCGAATATCCCTGCTCGGTCGCATTCCCGTCGAACTGGCCGGTGGCAGAAATGAATTCGGCAATGCGAAAGAGCGGCAGTCTCATGCTGTGCTCCCCGCAACGCCGGCTTTCGCGAAACTCGCGCAATCGTAGCCCATGGCTTTCAGGCTCTCGCGTGCGACCTCCACATCGTCGAAGGGAATCGGCCCATCTTTTGTGATCTGTACTTTTTCATGTCCTTTGCCCGCCAGCAGCACGATATCGCCTGGGGCTGCCTGCTGCAGAGCGAAGGCGATGGCTTTGCGGCGATCGGGCTCCATGAAATATTTTGCGCCCGACTTTTGTAACCCGACTTTTTGTAATCCAACGACGGCATCGTTCATGATGGCCAGCGGATCTTCGGAGCGCGGATTGTCGGACGTGAGCACGACGAAGTCGCTGCCTTTGGCCGCGGCCTCGCCCATCAGCGGGCGTTTGGCGCGATCGCGATCTCCGCCGCATCCGAAGAGCGTGATGACTTTGCCCTTCAGACCGGCGCGGTTCACAAAATCGCGAGCCAGGGCAGTGAGGTTGCGAAGCGCGTCGTCGGTGTGGGCGTAATCGACTACCACGGTGAAAGGCTGGCCGCAATCCACGCGCTCAAAGCGGCCGGGGACGCTTGCGAGATCGAAGATGCCCTTGGCAATCGCCTCAGCGGAGCAGTCGCGCGCAAAGCCGGCGGCGGAGGCGGCGAGCACGTTATACACGTTTACATTGCCGATCAGCGGAGTCCATATGGCGAGCTTGCCCGAGGGCGTCGACATTTGAAAGCGCGTTCCGCGAGGCGTGATTTCGACGGACTCGGCATGGAAATCACCGGCCGCGAGGCCATAGGAAAGCACGACGGCGCTTTTCTTTTTGCATAGCTTCAGGAGCTGGCGTCCGTATTCATCGTCAGTGTTTATGACAGCGGCCCGCGGCGGGTCGGTGCCGCAGCCTTCGAACAATACCTGCTTGGCGCGGAAATATTCTTCCATGGTGCCGTGGTAATCGAGATGGTCGCGCGTCAGGTTGGTGAACACGGCTACATCGAAAGGAATGCCGAAAATTCGCTGTTGCTCGAGCGCGTGCGAAGAGACTTCCATCACGGCTTCGGTGACTCCCTCGCGCAGGCCTTCTGACAAAAGGCGGTTCAACTCCAGGGCCTCGGGGGTGGTGTGCGGGGCTGGGAGAATCTTTCCGGCGACGTGATATTCGATCGTTCCGATGAGCGCCGCTTTGCGTCCTGCCGCTTGCAATATCGATTCGACCAGGAAGGCGGTGGTGCTTTTTCCGTTCGTTCCGGTGATGCCAGTGCTCGCAATGCGCTCGGCTGGACGCTTGTAGAAATTTGCGCTCAGGCGAGCGAGGGCGCGCCGTCCGTCGACAACTTGCGCCCACCCTACCGCGGGACGCGGCGTTTCGGAAGCGGAGTCGGTGACGATGGCGACCGCTCCAGCAGCGATCGCTTGATCGATGAAGCGATTGCCGTCGCTGGTCTCGCCGTTCATGGCGATGAAAGCAGTTCCGGGGCGCACTCGCCTGGAATCGTATTCCACGCCCGCAACGGCGGGGTTCCCAGTCTGAGAGAGAACCTCGGCACCTTGCAGAAGCTGTTGGAAATTCATTGCAGTGATTATAAATAGGGAACGTTTTCGGAAAAAGCTTACCTGCCGAAACGCACCGTAATGTGCGATCCGCTCGCAACGTGAGCGCCGGGTTGGGGCGACTGCTCGCGGGCAATGCCGCTGCCGATGGCGTCCAGGTCGAGGCCCGCATCCTGCGCGGCCTCAACGGCAACGCGCAGGGTCTTGCCGATGAAGGACGGGACCTCAATTCCTCCCTCTTCAACGTCGAGAATGACCGTCCCGGTCCGCGACTGCTGCGCGGGCGGGCTTTCTGGTTGTGCGGGAGATGGAGTCGCGGCCGGCGAATTCGTCGCATTCGACGCAGTCGGCAACGGGGCGACTGGGACCGACTGGTCCGTCAATTTCGCCACCTGCGCGGCGGGAACGATCTGCTCGGCGATTGGGCTGGGCTTCGCCGGCGCTGAGAGCGTGCGCGTTTCACTGGCATCGGCCAGATCGAGGTTTGCGCCCAGGTGATCGGGCGAGCTTTCTTCAAGACTCTCGTCGGGAACGTCACGGCGAGCCAGCAACACCTGGCGACTCGGGGGGAGTTGAATATCGTGCGGGACGTGCAAATATTCCAATGTCTGCTGCATGACGCGCTGGAAGACCGGCGCGGAGACCTGGCCTCCCTGGTGCAGTCCGACGGCGGAATCGAGAATTACCACGACCGCGATTTGTGGATCGTTGATGGGAGCAAAGCCGGCAAAGGACGCTACGTACTTTGTCTTGGAATAGGCTCCCGTGGCGGGATCAACTTTCTGCGCCGTGCCAGTTTTCCCCGCCGAACTGTAGCCTTCGAGGATCGCTTTGCGTCCGGTGCCGTGAAGAACCACGCCTTGCAGCATCTCTCGCATCTGGGCCGCGGTCAGCGACGAAATTACCCGCGTACCCTGGGCGGGCTGAAACGCGACGGTTTGCGGAGCATTCTGCGGCGTGCTTTGCGGCGACAGTGTGCCGGCCACAATGCGTGGCGGGACGTGCACGCCGTCGTTGGCGATGGTCGAGATTAGCGAAGCGAGTTGCAGCGGCGAGATGCCGATTTCCTGGCCCATCGAGATCGCTCCGATAGAAACTTTTGACCAACGCTCCACCGGCTTCGTCAATCCGCGGGTTTCGCCGGGAAGCTCGATGCCGGTTTGCTGGCCGAATCCAAAGGCGCGGATGTATTTATAGAAGCGCTCTTCGCCCAATCGCAGCGCGACTTTGATCGCGCCCACGTCGCTCGACTCCGCGATGATGTCGGCCACGGAGAGCACGCCGTGCGGCCGGCTGTCGCGAATGCGCATGCCGTTGATGACGATCGACCCCATCTGGCAGTCGAACAATTCGTCGGGACGCGTGACCTTCTCTTCGAGGCCGCCGGAGATGGTCACGATTTTAAAAGTCGAGCCGGGCTCGTAGATGTCGCTCACGGCGCGGTCTTTCAGCGCTTCGTTCTTAATCTCTTTCTTGTTGTTCGGATTGAATGTGGGCCGGTTGGTGAGCGCCAGAATCTCGCCGGTGTGCGGATTTTCCACGATCACGGTGCCGGCTATGGCATGAGTGTCTTCCATGCCGCGCTCGAGTTCGCGTTCGGCAATGTACTGGATGTTCTGATCGATGGTGAGTACGAGGTTGTCGCCGGGTTCAGGTTCTTTTTCAACGCTGGCGAACCAGCGCTTGCGCGCGTCGACGGAAATCATCAGCTTGCCGGGTTTGCCCTGCAATTGCTGATTGAATTGCCGCTCCAGGCCGCTCAAACCCTGATCGTCGGTGCCTACGTAGCCTAGAACTTGCGCTGCCAGTTCCCGCTTGGGATAAAAGCGCTTGGCCTCTTTCTGGAAGTGAATGCCTTGCAGGTTCAGCGATCGTATGCGCTCGATGACCTCGGCATCGGCCTTGCGCGCAATCCAGCAAAACTTGTGAGCGCTGCAGTCGGCGAGCACGACACGAGGATCGTCTTTGGTGATGCGCGTAATCAGGCTGATCGTATTGGCAAGGTCGGGAGTCTCCGAAGGAACGACGAAGGCCGAGTCCACTTGAATGGACATTGCCAGTTCTCTGCCCGCGCGGTCGTAGATTACGCCGCGCTTCGGAGAGAGGTCGAAGCTGCGCTGCTGTTGATGCTGGGCGCGGCGCTCGAAGTCTCCATAGCAGAAAATCTGGAGATAGACCAGGCGCAGACAGATTGCCACCAGCCAGAGGCAGAGGAATCCGGACAGGGCGTAGAGCCTGAATTTTGCGCGATTCGAAGAGGTGTTTGCAGACACTTGCAGTCCTCAGAAACTTTCGGCGGCTCTGGAGAGCCGCCGCGAAAAATGTGGCGCGGACACTTTTGTCCGCGTGCTGTGCGATCCAGTCTTGTGTGGCAGCGGGGCTCCGCCCCGTTTACGGGCTAGTGGCTCGCCAACACACCACCAGCGTCACTTCATCCGACCAGGGTTACTACCATGCTGATTCCACCGCAATCGGTGTCACGCTGGCCATGACCGGCGCCGTTGCATCGGCGGCGGAATCCATGCGCATCACTTGCCCGGGCTGCGGCGATTGCAGGCCCAGTTTTCTGGCCATGACGTCGATTCGCTCCGGGTCGCGCAGGGAGGCCTCTTCCAGCCTCAGAGCCCGGTTCATATTTGCGAGGTCATCTCGCTGCGAGCGCAGAATCTCGATTTTGTATCCATATTCTATGGAGCGGAAGTGCTGCAGCGCGTATCCCATGACCAGCAGGAACAGGCAACACAGCGCGATGCCGAATTGCTTCATCTCGCGTTCGCGGCGCGGGTCCTCCAGCTTCACCAGGCGAGAGTTGTCGATGGCTTTGCGAAAATAAATTTCCGGAGTTCCCAGCCAGCAGGACTGACGCCTGAACGAAGCTGCGCTTTGCATTGCCACGGCGCTCATGATTTATGCCACTCCCATCAACTTCGAATCGTAGTCGGGGTTTTCCTGCGTGGAGGCGAACCAGGCTTCAACCGGAAGTGGCTCGGCGGAGCATGACTCGGCGGAGAATGGCTCGATCGCCGAAGATTCACCCAGTTGTTGCGTGATGAGCGGCGCTTTGCTGGATTGCGTTCTTTGTTCCGCTCGCTCGACGGTTGCCATCAGATCTTCGATCAGGGTGCCGGTAAATTTCATTTTCGAAGGTTCCATTTTTTCTTTCCGGACGCAGCCTTGTTTATTTTTTCTTGGCCACTCCGGAAAACTCCACCACAGAGTTGCGACTGCTCAACGAACGCCGCCCTACCTAATCTTTTACCCGGCACGCCTTACTATCACCGCACCGGGGAGCCCGGCAGTTTCTCCGGGACAACTCGATCTTTTTGCCGGCGAGACGCCGGCGCTACACTTTTTCGGCGGCGCGCATCTTCGCGCTGCGCGACCGCGGATTACTTTCGATCTCTTCGTCGCCCACGGTCACCGGCTTCTTCGTCAGCAACCGGTACCAGCCTTGCTTCGCGCCCTCGCGCATTGCATCTTTCACAATTCTGTCTTCGAGCGAATGAAAGCTGATCACCACCAGCCTTCCGCCCGGCTTCAGCACGCGGGGCGCCGCCTCCAGCAGTGCTTTCAGATCGTCCAGTTCACGGTTTACGAAGATTCGGAGAGCTTGAAAAGTTCGGGTCGCAGGATGAATTCGAATGCGCTCATGCTGTTTCATTGACCGGGCCGCGGCCGATACCACCTCGACAAGTTGCGTCGTCGTGCGTATTGGCCGCGACCGGACAATGGCTCTGGCGATTCTCCGCGACCTCCTTTCCTCACCGAATTCGTAAATCACATCGGCCAGCTCGCGCTCGTCGATGTGGTTTACCACTTGTTCGGCGGTCTCGCCGGACATCGGGTTCATCCGCATGTCCAGCGGTCCTTCCGCCTGAAAACTAAATCCTCGCGCCGGGTCGCCCAGTTGCAGGCTGCTGACGCCCAGGTCGGCCAAAATTCCGTCGATAGTCGCTGGTCGTCGGTCGTTCGCGATTTCTGCAAACGAGCGATGCAGCAATGTGATCGTCGGCCAATCCGAATCCAGTCGTTGGTCGTCAGTCGTTGGTCGTTCGGAAATCGGTTCGCTAACGACTAGCGACTGACGACTATCGACCTGCTCATCACCGACTGGCGCCAGCCTTTTTCGCGCTCTCTCCAGCGCCGCCGCATCCTTATCGAAGCCAATCAAATGTCCCGGTGCGCCCAGGCGTTTTGCGATTTCGTAACTGTGCCCGCCTAAGCCGACCGTGGCATCCAGATAGGTTCCGCCACGCTTTATGGCTAGAAAATCGATCGCTTCTTTTAAAAGAACCGGGACATGGCCAACTTTCGTTTCTGTTCCATGCCCACCCCGCTCGGGAGTGTTTGCATCCGAATCTGATTCCGCTTCCACTAGATACCCAGGTCGTCGAGCGTCTTCGTGTCGTCATCCGTGAACGGCTCTGTGATCTCCTTGTCGAGCGCTTCCATGTTCCGGACTTCCAGGTAGGTCAGATTGCCGAGCACTGCCACCTCACCGCGAATCTGCGCTGCCTCACGCAGAATCTGCGGGATCAGCAGGCGCCCCTGCCCGTCCATCTCTACGACCTGCCCGTAATAATTCGTGCGCGTCAAAAACTTTTTCTTGGTCGGGTTGTATGTCGACAACGCCGCCAGCTTCTGCTCGATCCGTTCCCATTCCTCGAAGGGATACAGTTGAGCAATATGCCCGTCGACGCTGGTGATGTAGAATTTCTGCGCATATTTCTCGTCGATCACGCGCTTGAATTCCGCCGGAATTTTGAGCCGGCCTTTTTCGTCGACGCGCGTTGGATGATTTCCGCGAAACATGTGCCTTGCTTGCTCTTGATGAAGACGACGGGGTCCGTTTATTTTTGGCTGCTATCGCAGCCAGCACGAGGGGGATAAAAGCGGTCGAAACAGCAATGGACTCGGGTAAGTTGGGATCGGGCTCGTTTTTGTTGGTGTCAGTCTCGGAAACCACTGGCCCCTCGAAAGTTAAGTCTCTTGCCCACTACCTCTTATGTTTTGTCCACTTTCAACCACTTTTGTCCACATCCTACGCCTAAATCGTTTGTTGTCAATAAGAAAGTTGAAGGTTGGGGGTCCGTTTTGGTACTAACGGTGCGGAGCGCGAAATGTTGGGGTTAACCAGAAAGAGAACCACTAGGGGTTGCGTTTACGCTCCAGGTGCCTTCGCTATTCATTCGCTACGATTTTTCTTGCATTTTGCGTCGCGATGTATTTTTCTGCGGAAAACCTGGCAGTTACTCTCATTTCAAGGTCCGGGTTGCCACTCCACTTCATTCCACTGGCCTGCACTTTGCGCCGAATTTAAAACCAATTAAACGGAGGGAACAATGAAGCTGAATACGGCTCGCGTATGGCTCGGCGGAATTGCTGGCGGTGTTGTTTGGATCGCGTGGGGCTTCGTTGTCGGCATGCGGCAGGCTCCGCTCTATGAAGCCATGCAAAAACAAGGATTGTTTCTCAAAGAACCTCGTTATTCTCTGTTCACACCGATTTGGATTCTCCTGATCTTCGTGATGTCGATTCTCATCGCACATCTCTATGCGTGGGCTCGCGCGACCGCCGGCCCGGGGCCAAAGACGGCTCTCAAAGTCGGGATGATCGTTGGCTTCTGCGCGGGAGTGCCGGGCAACTTCGGGCAAGCCGCGTGGTCGCCGGTTCCGGTTATGTTGCCCCTGGGATGGATGCTGGATTTGTGGGTAGGCTCGATCCTGGCCGCCCTGGTCGCAGGGTTTTTGTACAAGGAGTAAGGCGTTCCTGACACGGGCGGAACCATCTACCTCGCGGCTTCCACTACTACGGCGGTGCCGTAAGCGAGCACTTCGGTGACGCCCTGCATAATTTCGGTGGCGTCGTAGCGGGCGCCGACTACGGCATTGCCGCCCATTTCGGCGGCGTGTTGCAGCATCAGGTCGAAGGCTTCGGCGCGGGTGCGCTCGCAGAGATTGGTCAGCAGGGTGATGTTGCCACCGACCAGCGTCTGCAGACTGGCTCCAATGGTTCCGAAGATCGAACGCGAGCGCACCGTGATTCCGCGCACGACGCCCAGCGTGCGCACCACGCGAAAGCCATCGAGCTCGAACTGCGTGGTCACCATGTTATGCGGGACCATACGCCCCGCGGTTACGGCATAGTTGCCCATCGTTCCTCCTGGGAGACTCAGCGGTGCAAAAAACGCTTACAAAATCCGCTTACAAACATCGCTTACAGAAATCGCCACCTGTTTACTCTTCACTCCACCACCCATTACTCCACGACCCATTCGCGCATCCGCCGCAATAGCGATGCGGGCGCTTCCGCTTCCAGCACTACCAGTCCGTCCTGATACTGGCGGGAATAGATGCGGGCGCCGGCCTGCAACTGGGCCAGCATCTTACCCTCTTTTTGTGGGATGCGCAGCCGGACGCGGCTGGGGCGGTCTTCATCGAGCAGGGAATCGATACGATCAAGCAGCGTGGTTAGTCCAACTGCTTTGGCGGCGGAGACGTGGATGGTCTGCGCGTTGTCATGCACATCGTTGTCACGGATATCGCTATCTCTCAACGACTCGCGTTGTTTAGGAAGCAGCAAATCGATCTTATTCATCACGCGCAGCCGCGGCTTCTTGTCGGCTTCGAGTTCCTTCAGAACGTTTTCCACCTGCGCGTCCTGCTCGGCAGAGATTGGGCTGCTGGCATCGGAAACCTGCAGGATAAGGGTAGCGCGTTGCACTTCTTCGAGCGTGGCGCGGAATGCAGACACGAGCGTATGGGGAAGATTCCTTATGAAACCTACCGTGTCGGAGAAGAGAACCTTGCGTTTCGAGGGCAGTTCAGCGCCGCGAATAGTCGGGTCTAGCGTGGCAAACATGCGCGAGGATGCGACCACGTTCGACTTGGTGAGAACGTTAAACAGCGTGGACTTTCCCGCGTTCGTATAACCCACCAGCGCCACGGTAGCTACCGGAACCGACTCGCGCCGCCGCCTCTGCTGCGCGCGAATGCGGCGCACGTTTTCGATTTGCTGTTTGACGTGGCGGACGCGGCGGTAGATTTTTCGGCGGTCGGTTTCGAGTTGTGTTTCGCCCGGTCCGCGCGTGCCGATGCCGCCGCCGAGTTGCGACATTTCCACGCCGCGGCCGGCGAGACGTGGAAGCATGTATTCGAGTTGGGCAAGCTCCACCTGCAACTGGCCTTCACGGGTGCGGGCGTGGCGCGCGAAGATATCGAGGATCAACTGCGTGCGATCGATGACGCGCGTGTGCAGAACCCGCTCGATATTGCGCTGCTGAGAGGGCGAGAGGTCGTGATCGAACAGAATTACATCGGCGGAAACCGAGGCCGCCGCACCGGCGATTTCCTCCAGCTTGCCTTTGCCGATCAGAGTCGCCGGATCGGGGCGATCCTTGCGCTGGGTGAATTCTCCGGCAATGGTTGCGCCCGCGCTCGAGGCCAGGGAACGCAATTCGTCGAGCGAGTCTTTATATGTAAAATCGGAAGCAAAATCGGATGCCGAGTCGGAGCCGGCGTCCGGTGAGCCACCCGGCAATGACGCCGACGAAGCGGCTACGCTGGCGGCATAATCCCGCGCTGCCTGGGCTCCGGGAGTAAGGCTCGCTGCGTGTTTCTTCGAGGCGCGGCTTTGGCTGCGAAACTCTACTCCCACGAGGAACGCCCGCTCCTCGCGCTCGGCAGGGTTCGGAACCGGCTTCGGCTGCTTCCGCAAACTTTTTGGGGAACCGCCCCGCGAACGATTTCGCGCGCGATCTAGCGAACTATCTTTAGAACGATCCCGCGAACCATCGTTTGAACGATCTCGCGAACTGTCCTCGGAAGAATCGCGGCTGTCCAGACTGGAGTCATCGTGACGCAAGCAAACTCATTTCATCCTTCGGTGCCAGTGCCGGAGTCAGCGTTCGGATGAGCTGCATCGGCCGGGGACGCAACCGCCGTCGGCTTTGCCTCGGAGTGGCCGTGCGTGGCGCGCGAAATGACCACTGTCGAAATTGCGTGCTTGAAAATGAGCTGCTCCTGATTGCTGGTTTCAAGCACCACGGAATACTTGTCGAACGACCGGATGCGGCCGGTCAGTTTCACGCCACTGACCAAATAGATCGTGATATTGTGCCGTTCCTTACGCGCCGTGTTAAGGAAGGAATCCTGAATATTCTGTTGCGCCGGCTTGGGTTCCATTTGCCGATCTCCTTTTGCTGCCGATTCGATGCTGCGCCGTGCATTTAAGGTGGGGAAATAGGCGGCAGCTCTCTTCCTGTCGGCTCCTACAATACGTCCTTGGCTCGCGCTTTTCAACTTATTGCGTGGGAATTCTGCATTGCGGTGACCGGGCAGTCTGGGGGACGGGGCTGCGCCCCGTTACGGGCCAGAGGCCCGTCACCACGCGAGCACGACATACACACTACCAGGAATTCGAACGCCATCACTGCCGCGGAAGATCGAGCTGGTTTCATTTCGCTTGTCAGCCGTCTACAATCGTCACTTCCATAACAGAGTCGTCAGAACAGGAGCTGCGCTTGACGGACATCAATTTTCCCACCGACTTCAACACTAACCTTCTGATGCTGTTTCGTTGGCTGCATTTTATTGGCGGCATAACATGGCTCGGACTGTTGTATTTTTTCAATCTCGTTAACGTGCCGTTCATGAAGGAACTTGATTCGGCGACTAAGGGCAAAGTCCTGCCCAGCCTCATGTCTCGCGCTCTTTGGTGGTTTCGCTGGGCATCGGTGCTCACGGTATTGGCGGGATTGGCATACTGGGGAAACATTGTCGCCTCCGATGTCAAGAACGCCGACCTGGCGTTCCATGCCAGTTCCGGAGCTCCCATGGGAACATTCTTTGGAATCTGGACTGTGGTCTGGGCGCTGATGTATGCCTGCACCATCCCCGGCAAAGGCGCGCTTGATAAAGGGCCGGTGCTGTCGGCGATTTATACCGTAATCGTGATCGTGGCGGCGTGGCTGTTCCTGCGCTTCAACACGCACGGCTGGGAGAGCAATCGCCTGCTGGCCATTGGCATTGGCGGCGGAATCGGCTGGGTGATGATGCTGAACGTCTGGGGCGTAATCTGGCGCGTGCAGAAAAAAATCATTCGCTGGACGGCTGACAATGCGGCCAATGGAACGGCGATGCCAGAGAAGGCAAAGTATCTGGCGCGGCAAAGTTTTCTTATTTCTCGCGCGAACTTTGTGCTGTCGTTCCCGATGCTGTTTCTGATGGGGGCGGCGAGTCACTATCCGATGTTCGGCAAATAGCGTTGTTGAGTAGCGTGCGAGAGGGCCGCTTGCTCGCTTCGGTGGAGCTTGTGGCTGTTTGCGCTTCGTTTCTTGGAACCTTGCCATGATCCGCTTTTGCTTTTTGCTTTGTTTGACTGCTTTGCTGGTTGCGCAGGATCCCTCCAGGGTGTCCACGAATAACTCGACCACCCCGGTCTATACGCCGGACGGACGTCTCGTTTTCCCGGCAAACTATCGCGAATGGATTTATCTGACTACGGGCTTTGATATGGATTACAACCCCGATCCCGCTATGGCGGGGCATTCCATGTTTGACAACGTTTTCGTCAATCCGGAAGCCTACAAAGCTTTTGTCGCGACCGGAACCTGGCCCGACAAGACCATGCTCGTGCTCGAAGGCCGCATGGCCGCCAGCAAGGGTTCGATCAACAAGGCCGGACATTTTCAGACCGGCGACGTCATGGCGCAGTCCGTTCATATTAAAGACGCGCGGTTTCCTGGCAATTGGGCCTTCTTCGACTTTGACGAGGGCCAGCCTTCCAAGCAGATTCCGAAAGAAGCCGTGTGCTACTCGTGCCACGAACAGCACGGCGCCGTCGATACGACGTTCGTGCAGTTCTATCCCACGTTGCTGGAAATTGCGAAGAAAAAGGGCACGCTCGCGCCGGGCTATCTGAAGGAACCGGCGAGTACAGAAGGCTCCGGCAAGAATTAATCGAAGCGCGCTCACTTCACAAACAGGGACGATTCCCAACTCGCGCACCGCCGTAATCTCGCCCGGAGCGGCACCCCTGCCTACAATAAAGTCGTCATGCGCGAATGGGTGGATGCACTCGTTGATTGGTCCGGCGCGGGAGAGGATTGGCGTCCCGTATCCCGTTGGGCCATCCTAGCGTGGCTTATTTTTTACGTTCTTTTTCTGATCTATGCATTCAATAAACACGGCGGTTTTCTTTTCATAGACTCGGCAAATCTTGTTGTGCATGAAGGCGGGCACTTGCTCTTCGGTTGGTTCGGCCGAACGATTGGCCTCTGGGGAGGAACCATTCTGCAGTGGCTCGTACCGCTTCTGCTGGCAGCCTATTTCTTTCGCGAACGGCAGCCGGCGGCCTTTGTCTTCTGCCTGTTTTTCTTCTTCGAAAACTGGCTCTACACGGCAACCTATATGGCCGATGCCCGCGCCATGGTCTTGCCGCTCGTGACTACGGGAGATCCCGAGTTCGCCAAGCACGACTGGAATACGATCTTCTCGGATCTCGGGATTTTGGATTATGACACTGCGATCGCGGCCGTTGTCAATTTCATGGGATGGTGCGGAATGCTGGCCGCCACGGCATGGCTTGCGGCGCGAGGATTCACGCAGCCGCAAGAGCAATGGAAGGATGCTTTAAGCGGGTCGTCTCAACAAGCTGGAAATCAGAGACCGCTTAGAAGGTAAGTTTGGCGCCGAGCTGGATCTGCCTTGCTCCCGTCGTGCCATCGTTCTGGCCGACTTGCGAAAACGAATAGCCGAAGTAAGACCCGGCATATTCCGTAAAGTTGTTGGGCTTGGCGAACTGCACCCGATTGAAGAGGTTGTAGGTCTCCAAGCGCAGTTGAAATTTGAGGCGCTCGGTCAGAGCCGTGGTCTTGGATAAAGACACGTCCCAGTTATTAACTCCCGGGCCATACCACTGGTTGCGCACCACGTTCGCAGGTATTCCCCACGGAATCGGAGCGCTCACGCCATCCTCGAGATTAAACGCGGCGGGATTGACTCCCGTAAATGCTCCGCCATTAAAGTACTTGCCTGTATAGGGGATGGTTTTCAGAACGGATGGATCGATCACGGTCGCGCGATCGGCAATGCCGGTGTGCAGGGTATCGAGCGGTCCGAAGATGTCATAGGGCAGGCCGGTTTGAAATGCGGCGATGCCGCTGATCTGCCAGCCTTCCAGCACGCGGCCGGCAACGCCCTGGCTCAGGAAATCTTTCCCGCGGCCAATGTTCGGCTGGTAAATAAAGTTCATGACTGCCCGCTGGCGCGTATCGAAGCCGGAATTGCCATACTCCCGGTTCAAGGCGAAGGAGTCGATGGGATAGACGGTGTTGTTGAGAGTCGCTGACAGAGGATCGGAAGAATCGTCGAGGGCATGCGACCAGGTGTAAGAAAGTTGAAACTGCAGACCGTGGAAATTTCGCGCCGTCAGTTTCGCCTGCAAACCGTTATAGAAGGAGCGTCCCGAGGTCTGGTCGTTGAAGGTGTGCGCGAAGGCGTTGTTGTTGACGGCGTCGTTCGGCAACTCGCCGTACTCAGCGCCAAGGTAGAGGCTGTTGTATTGCAGCGTGGAATTCGAGCAACCGTAGATATTCGAGGGATTCGCGCAATAATTCACCAAGCCTTGAACCAGAGCGGGCTGCGGAGCGTTCCCGTCGACCACGCGCAAGATGCGAGTGCCGTGGTTCCCGACGTAGTTGGCTTCCATCGTAACGCGCGAAGCTATTTCGCGCTGGATGCCGAAATTCCAGGCTACGACGCTCGGAGGCTTTATGTTGTTCGCGAAAATGTCGGGAAAAATCAGGCCGCCTACACCGGTGGCAGGATCATAGTCCGTGACCACGGGCGAGGGCGTGAGCGGTGGCGGAGCTATTTGATTTTGCAACTGCGCCGCTGAAGTTGGCCCGGAATAGTAAGCGAGATAGTTCGAGACGCTGGGCTCGAAGGGCGGATTGCCGCGCACGTCATTGATCAGGTTGCCGTATACACGATCGCTGAAGACGCCGATGCCGCCGCGAATCGAGGTTTTGCCGTCCTTCAGCGGATCCCAGGCAAAGCCCACCCGCGGCTCAAAATTGCGATAGTAGGGCTGGTAGAGTTGATGTCCCGTGCCCGGCCCGACTGGAGTAAATGTGAACGGCGCCGGGCCGCTTGGATCGGTGAACAAATTTGACAAGTTGCCATTCGCCTCGAAGGGCACGGCGTAATACTCCCAGCGCAAGCCGTAGGTGAGTGTGAGATTGGGGAGGGCTTTCCATTCATCCTGGGCGAAAGCGGCGTATTCGCGCTGGCGAAAATCCATTTCGTCGTTGGCTCTGCGCGCGCCGGTGCGCGTGAAGAACTGTGTTTGTGACTGGGTGTTGACCAGGCCCAGCAGCGCGCTCGCCATGTCTTCGATTGTGAAGTTGTCCACGTTCGGTAGAACGTTTTTCAGCACCGGAATTCCATCCTGACTGTTGATGTCGAAGGTGAAGAGCGCCCGCGAATAGAAGTCGTAATAATTGTTGGAATAGACGTTGCGGAACTCGCCGCCAAACTTCATGGTGTGCCTGCCTCGCACTTTGGACAGCGTGTCGCGGTATTGGTAAGTACCGCTCATCGTGTCTTCGTGGTCGAGGTCGCCGATTGCCTGGCAACCGAAGCCGTTCGTCTCAGACGATCCGCTGAAGGTCGGCAGCGTGTAATCCGAACCCCGGCCGACACCGTCGATGAATCCAAAACTGTCGAATGTGCTGACGCCCGTGCAGCCATAGGGCAGATGGGTGCGATTTGCGCTCGCGCGTAGTTCGTTCACCAGCGTCGCGTTGGGAGTGGAGGTCAGCGACAAGGCCAAACCCTGCGTGCGCTGCGAAGTGTAGATGGCGCCCAACCCGCCGGGGAGAAAGTCGCTGTGATAGGGATTAGGATCGGAAAACCAGTTATAGATGTAACGCGCGGAAAAGCTGTTGTTCCGGGTGAGTTTCTGGTCGATCTTGATGGTGGCGTCTTCGTGTTTTTCCCGCGACTCGCTGGGAAAAAATAGCGTTCCGGTAACGCCGTCGCCGCTCGGAACCGTGGGCGCGGGATAGAGCGCCAGTATCTGTTGCATCACCGGATCAAGGCCAACGCCGGTGCCATTGTTGTGCTTGCCTGCCTCAGTCACGTTGAGCGTCTGCGTGCTCCCGCCTGGCTCGGGATTGGTATAGGTGAAAATACCGGTTTTGAACGCCGCTGTGGGAACGGTGGAGTCGTTGGTCAGGTTGGTAACGAAGCGGTCTCCCTGATAGTTGATGAAGAAAAATGTCTTGTCCTTGACGATGGGACCGCCGAGCGACGCGCCGTAGAGGTTCCGCACGTAAGGGTCCTTTGGCGCCAGCGTGCCGGAGTTGGGGTCGACCTCGTGATTGAAGAAGTCGCGCGCGCCGAGCGCATCCCAGCGCCCAAAATAAAAAGCGTTGCCGTGAAAGTCGTTGGTTCCGCTGCGCGTGATCACATCGATGATGGCGCCGTTGTTGCGCCCGTGCTCCGGCGCGAAGTTGTTGGTGATGATACGGAACTCTTCGGTCGAGTCCGGATTTTGCTCGGTGATTCCGCCGAGCGAGCCTGGAACATCGGTTTCGTTGTTGTCCGCGCCATCGAGCAGGAAATTGTTGTTGCGCTCGCGCCCGCCATTCACCGAGACTCCGCCGAGGCCGTCCGATTGGGTGACGCCTGGCGACAGCAGGACGAGTTGATAGGGATCGCGCAGGATGAGCGGCAATTCAGTCATCTGCTGGTGTTCGACCACGTTGCTGAGTTGAGCGTCGGTGACATCCACCAGCGCGGCTGGGCTGTCGACTGTGATCTGTTCGCTGTTGTCGCCTATTTCCAGTTTTGCGTTGAGAGTCACCGTCTGGCCCACTGTGAGGATCAAGGCGGCGAACGTCAGCGCGCGAAAGCCGTCTTTCTCGATCGTCAGGTGGTAGGGTCCGGGCGCGAGTTCAGTGAGGCTGTAGACGCCGGCGCTTCCGGTCGTGGTGGTGCGCGCAAGGTTGGTCGCGGTGTTGGTGGCCGTCACTCTCGCATGTTGGACGACGGCTGCGGACGGGTCGGTCACCGTTCCGTTGAGCGACGCGGTTTGCGCGCCGGCTGCGCATGCCAGAATCAGCGTTAAGCTCGCAGCTGCGGCAAAACAGACAAGCTTCTGCGACATAATAATTCTCACTTTTTTCCTTCGCTGGTTTGTCCTAGGGGAGTTGTTGCAAACTGGAGTTTTACATCGGGAGCGAGGTAATGTCCCGCGCAAGTTACCGATGTACCAAACTTTGGTAACCTCGGATTTGGTTACCGAATGAAGCAGTGCTGCCGCATTTTTGGGAAGGCCGGTTCAACATGACAGTGCTGCCAAGCAAGAATGGCGCGGAGTTCAATAAGGGGCTCAGTCTTTTTAATCGCGCGCATTTTTTCGACGCTCATGAAGTGCTTGAGGACGTGTGGAACTCCGTGCCTCGCCACTCGCCTCTGCGGCGGCATCTGCAGGGTATGGTGCAATTGGCGGTCGCTTTTCATCACGAGTCGACTGGAAACCATGTGGGTGCGCACTCGGTGCTGGAGCGCGCCCTGCGCAATCTTATCGGCGCAGAGTACTCGCTTCCTCATGTCGATCTCGAACAGTTGCGTGCTGATTTGGCGCCGTGGCGGCGATATCTGGACGGGCGGCAGCGCGCAACCGACTTAGCGAGCGGCGCTGCGGGCGATGCTGCTGGCGAAGAGCGAGAGATCGCCGCCAAGAGGCCGGCGGCTCTGCCCAAGATTGAGTTGCGGCGCTAGGCCGGCGCGCGCCGCTTCGCGTCTGCGCACTCCTGCTAAACTTTTGTGGTTGTGAAAGTGCCTCTCTCAGCATCAGGTAAATCGTCAGTTAAATCGCCGGTTAAATCGGCAGTCAAACCGCTGCTGTCGCAGGAGACGCCGCTGCACGACACACCTGCATCGGTTCCCCTTCTTGATTTGCGCCGGCAGTATGCGGGCATTCGCGAAGAGATGCTGGCGGCCATCGCGCGGGTGTGCGATTCGCAGAGCTTTATTCTTGGTCCGGAGGTGGAGGGGCTTGAGAGTGAGATCGCTGCGCTGACGGGCGCGGCTTTCGCGGTGGGTTGCGCATCGGGAACAGAAGCTCTGTGGCTGGCCCTTGTCGCCGCCGGAGTGAAGCCGGGAGATTCGGTTATCACCACTCCGTTCAGCTTCTTTGCGTCGGCTAGCGCGATTGTGCGGGCGGGAGCGACGCCGATTTTTGTCGATGTCGATGCCGAGACGCTGAACCTTGATGCCGCGCTCGTCGATCAACTGCTGCGCGGAAAGCTCTCCGATAATGACGGCCAACTTGCAAAGCAACCGGAGGCCGTTCGCGCCGTTCTTCCCGTACATCTTTATGGGCAGTGCGCCGATATGGAGCGCTTCGGTCGCATCGGCCAGGAATTCGGCTTGGCAATTGTGGAAGACGCCGCCCAGGCGATCGGCGCCGAATGGAACGGGCGCGTCGCGGGTTCGCTCGGTGTAACCGCGGCGTTCAGTTTTTATCCCACCAAGAATCTGAGCGCTTACGGAGACGCGGGAATCGTAACCACCAGCTCGCAGCAAATGGCCGAACACATGCGGCGGTTGCGCAACCATGGCAGCGCACGGCGCTACTATCATCACGAATTCGGCTGGAATGGGCGCATCGATGCAATCCAGGCGGCAGTGTTGCGCGTGAAGGTGCCTCATGTCGCCGATTGGAATCGGAGACGGCGGCAGCACGCTGCCACTTATGATCGATTGTTTGCGGAATCCGGGCTGACTTCGGAAAACACGAGCGGAGGCGGCGCACCCGTGCGGTTGCTGGCGCGGAGTCCGCAGGCTACGCATGTGTTTCATCAGTATGTGATTCGCGCGCAGCGCCGCAACGAACTGCGGAATTTTCTGGCGGAACGGAAAATCGGGTCGGAGGTCTATTACCCGCTGCCGCTGCACTTGCAACCGGTTTTTTCTTATCTTGGGCTGAAGGCGGGAGACTTGCCCGTCGCCGAGAAAGCTGCGCAGGAAGTGCTGGCGTTGCCGATGTTTCCGGAGTTGACCGACCGCGAGATTCGGCGAGTGGTCGAGATCGTTGCCGAGTTTTACAGTTGATTTAACGCTGATGCGGTTCAGGACTTTTGTTTCGGACGCGTCCGCTTCGTTTTTCTGCCCTCAGCTTTTCTGGCCGTCGGCCGCGCCGGTTGTTCTCCGGCAGCGAGCACTCGCCGCACGATTGGAGTGTTGAGCTTGTACTTGCGCTCGCTGATGTTCCCGTTCTCGTCCTGCACGCGAATCGTGAAGACGGGCAGCATGCCTTCCTTGTCGAAATTTTCTTGGCCAACGGTCACTGGCAGCACGCCCTCCATGCGCTCGCGATAGGCGGTTTCATAGCGATGACGCCTTACGTTCCAGGTGAAGACGCGAATCTGGTTGAAGTCGAAGGGCAGGCCGTCTTTCGGCTCGGAGAGGACGGTTAGATACTGGGGAACTTTCTTGTCGCCATCCTGAACTTGATCCAGCACGAAATAGGCGACGATGCGCTGGCCTTCGGCGTATTGCGCGACATCGAGCGGGACGTCGAGATCGACCATGCGACCGAGCACCCATCCGACGCGGTTGTGGGAGTCGCGCACGAGCCACCAGTCTTCTTTTGGGGAGGCGGGTTTTGGCGGGGCGGATTTTAGCGGAGCAGGGCGTGCCGGCTCATTCTTATTGCCGGCGGTCTCGTTGCTGGCCGTGGCGGTGACGTGGGGCGAAGTCGCAACCGCACCCGGCTTCTCGGCCGTACCTCGCTTTAGCAGCGACAGCTTTTCTCCCGAAGAGATCTGATATAGGTGTTCCGTTTCGCGGCCCGGCTCGACGTGCAGATTTGTATCGTTGCGCGTCGTGCCCTGCGCCTGAACAGGGTCGTTCTCATTGTCCGCGGCTAACTTCTGGATCTGATCGTAAACTTGCTGGCTGACAAGAAAGCGTTGCTCGACCCATCCCGTGACGCCGGCGGCGGTGCGCACCTTGACGAAGCGGCGGTCATGGTCGAGCACTTCGACGCGTTCGCCGTTTTTTACTACTCCGGTTTTTTCGAAGACCTGCGCGACATGGTCGCGCAAGATGGCCTGAGGATTGGAAACGTAGGCCGTCTCAAGCACGCGACCGCGGTCGCGATTACAGGCGGGCAGAAACACGAGACAGAGGATTGGAGTTAACGGCAAAAATCGATGGAAAGAAAGTTTCACGGGCTCACTATCCACTATAGCGCGAGGGCGCGTTAGGGGGCAGTGATTTGGAGACTCACTCTACCTTTGGCGAGGGGCACCCTCGTGTTTCGAGAAGAACTTCTCGACCACGTCACCCGGCCGGCTCATTAGGGCGAAGTGGTGACGGTTATCGTGGCCGTGGCCTGAAGCGTCGAACCCGGGTAGGTCGCAACCGCCGAATACGTGCCCGGTGTGGCATCGGTGGTCGTGCAAAGTTGGGTGGTACCGGTACCTGGATAGGAGCCGAAGACTCCAGTTGCAACAGTCCCGGCCTGATACACCGTAATAGTCGCTGTGGGACTTAGATCGTCGTTCGGGTTGGATAGGGTCGGATCGTTGTTCGCATATACCGTAACTGGTGCGCCCTCGCTGTCGGTTTCCGTCAAACTGATGCTCATCGGAGTGATGCCAATTGCCGAGATGGTGACGAATACGGTGGCGGTAGCGGTGGAGGTGACGGCTTGAGAGCCGGCGGTGATGGTGGTTGTGCCGACGGTAAGCGCATCGAATGTGGCGCTGCCAGTGCCGGTGATGGTTGCGATCGTGGGATCGCTACTTGACCAGGATACATTGCTGGTTAAATAAGCCGACGAACCGTCGTTGTAAACGCCGAAAGCCTGCAACGTGGCGCTGGTTCCCACCTGCACGGCGGGAGCGGTTGGGCTGATCGTTATCGATGTCAGCGTGGGCTTAACGAAGAATCCCTGGCAGCTGACCCCAAAGGCCAGTGCCATCAGAACCGTAAAAGCAAGAGTCAACCACAGTTTGCGCCCAACGAACATAGATAATCGCCTCGGAAAATTTAATTTTAGCAGAACGTTAGTCCTGCGCCCGATGGCCATTAGTACAAGGAAGGGCACGTACCTTGGTGCTGGGTCGCCGGGTCGCGGAACGTTCCTGTAAAGGAACGGAGCGCGGTTCTGAACTTGCGCGGGGTTTTCGGGCGGGCGGCGAGAATCTCAGGAGGCTTGGCTAGCGCGGGGCCAGAACCATGATGGTCGAAGTGCCATGCGCCAGCACGCGGCCATCCGGCGCGATCAGCCGTGCTTCGGAAGACATGATCTGCCTGCCCTGGGAGATAACCCGGCCCTCGACGCGGACGCGTCCGGTATCGGGCTTGATCGGCCGGGAGAAGTTGGCTTTGGTCTCGATGGTGGTGTAGCTTGTGCCGGCCGGCAGCAGGGAGTGACAGGCGCAGGCGGCGGCGCTATCGATCAGGGTGAGCGCCCAGCCGCCGTGGACAGACCCCATCGGATTGAGGAGGTCGGCGCTGGGCTCGCCCTCGAACGCAGCGAAGCCATCGCCGACTTCGACCAGCCGGAAGGACATGGGCTTTGAAATCGACGGCTGTGGGATGCGGCCATCGACGATGGCCTGCAGTAGTTGTTTACCTGTCATTGTTGTTATTGTCGTTGCTACTGCGGCGGCGGCTTGTTGGGGATTCAGCATCCCAGAGTTGTCGGTGGTCACGTGTGCTTGCCTCCGTCTGCATCGCCGCCGGTTGCTCGCGCCGGTCGTTCGATGCCGGTTGATGAAATCGTGCCTAATCTAAGCCGATTGCTGGCTGGGCGACTTGGCAAAGACGATTTCGAATACCAGCAGCCCCGCTCCCACGACAATCGCGCTGTCGGCCACGTTGAAGGCCGGCCACTGATGAGGGCCTATATAGAAGAGAAGAAAATCGACCACGTGGCGGCTGACGAGGCGGTCCCACAGGTTGCCGACCGCGCCTCCGAGAATCAACGACAGGCCGATTCCGGTGGAGGTGAGGGTGTGGCTGTTTTTCCAGAGGAGGGTCGAGACAATCAGCAGCGCGATGATGGAAAAGCCGATCAGCAGTCCGACCTTCCATTCGGAAGGAGAATCGGCAAAGATGCCAAAGGCTGCGCCGGGGTTTTCGGCGTGGATGATGCGAAAGAATCCGGGGATGACGAGAACACTGTCATGCAGGGAAAGATTGCGCGCAATCGCAATCTTGGTAATACGATCGAGAGCGATGACGAAGAGTGCGATCAGAAAATGATATTTGCGCATGACTCCAAAGCTTCTCTTATTCCGGGGTGCGTCGAGGCGAGCCTCGCTACTCACTTCAAGATTTTGTCATCCCGAACAAAGTGAGGGATCTGCATTTTGCGGCGAACTGCAGATCCCTCACTTTGTTCGGGATGACAATTCTTGAATTGTCACTACCCTTACCGCTTTTCTAAATCACCGCAGGCTGTTCCCTATAGCTTATCGCGTTTTGCGGCGGGTGCGATCATTAGCCGTCAATATCTCCGCCAAGTTCTTTCAGCACGGCGCTGCAGCGCTCGCAGATGGTGGGGTAGTTCTTGTCTTCGCCCACGTGGACGGAGTAGTTCCAGCAGCGCTCGCATTTCTGGCCGTCGGCTTTTTTGACTTCTACTTGGATGGCGGTTGCGCCGTCGGGAGACGCGGCAGGCCGCGTCTCCACAGCAGAGACTATGAACAGGTAGCGGAGTTCGGACTCGTGGCGCTTTAGAAGCGTGTATAGCGGATCGGAGGCGGTAACAAGGACCTGGGCTTCGAGGCCGGTGCCGATCAGTTTGCTGTTGCGGGCCTCTTCGAGAGCCTTCAGCACGTCGTCGCGGACGGAGCGCAGCGTGGTCCAATCGTCATCCGATTTGGAGTTAGCTTGCGCGGTAATTTCGGTCGGAGCTGGGAATAAAGCCAGGTGAACGCTCTCCTCACGTCGCGCAGTCTGCGGCAGATATTGCCAGATTTCCTCGCAGGTAAAGCTCATGATCGGCGCTAGTAACCGGACTAATGCTTCTCCGATTCGCCAGACCGCGGTCTGAGCGGAGCGGCGGAGATTGCGACTTCGGGGCGGAAATGTAGAGGCGATCTTTGAGCACATCGAAATAGAAAGCGCTCAAGTCGACGATGCAGAAGTGATTTACGCGGTGATAGATCTTGTGGAAAGCGAAGTCGTCGTAGCCGCTGCGCACGTCGGCGGCAAAGGCGGAGGTCTGGCGCAGCATGTACTGGTCGAGTTCCTGCATTTTCTCGAAGGGAACTGCGTCTTTTGACGGGTCGAAATCGTAGAGGTTGCTCAGGATGTAGCGAAAGGTGTTGCGAATCTTTTTGTAGTTGTCGCCTACGCGCTGCATCAGGGCTTCGGAGCCGACTACGTCTTCGCGGAAGTCGACCGACGCGGTCCAGAGGCGGACGATTTCTCCGCCCAGGCGTCCGGCGATATCGACCGGGTCAACGTCGTTGCCGCGCGATTTCGACATGGCCTGGCCTTTTTCGTCGAGCGTCCAGCCAGGAGTGACCACGCCGCGATAGGGAGGCGCGGCGCGAGTTCCCATGGCGCAGAGGAGCGACGACTGAAACCATCCGCGATATTGATCGCCGCCTTCGAGATAGAGATCGGAGGGCCACGGATATTGATAATCGGGTTCGTCGGCGATTAATGCTAAGTAACTCGCACCCGATTCCAGCCAGACGTCGAAGATGTCGAATTCTTTCTCGAACTTCGTGCCGCCGCAATGCGGGCACTTTGTTCCGGCGGGAACGATGGTGTTGGTCTCATCCGTAAACCAGGCATCGGCTCCGGAGCGGGCGAAGAGTTCGACGACCTTGCGATTGATGGCGTGGTCGTTGAGCGGCTTGCCACAGGCTTCGCAGAGAAAGACGGCGATGGGTACGCCCCATACGCGCTGGCGCGAGATGCACCAGTCGGGGCGGGTCTGAATCATGTTGGAAAGACGCTCTTCGCCCCAGGCGGGGTCCCATTTGACGGTTTTGATTTCGGCGAGCGTTCGCGTGCGGAGAGTGTCGTCTTTACCCTGTCCGCCGGGCATGGGCGTTTCCATGGAGATGAACCACTGCTCGGTGGCGCGGAAGATCACCGGATTGTGGCAGCGCCAGCAGTGAGGATAAGAATGTTCGGTCTTCTCGGAGTGCAGCAGAGCGCCTCGGCTTTTGACCAGGTCGATGATGGGCTGGTTGGCGTCCCACACGCGCTTGCCGGTGTATTCGGGAAGCCCGTTGCGCAGGATGCCTTTTTCGTCGACGTTGCTGGTGGCGTCGAGGCCGTATTTGACGCCGGTGAGGAAGTCTTCGGCGCCGTGCGATGGCGCGGTGTGCACTACGCCGGTGCCGGTGTCCATGGTGACGTAGTCGGCGATGACGCCTAAAATTTTGCGGTCGAGGAAGGGATGCTGGAAGTTGAGGCGCTCCAGTTTGCGGCCGGGAAAGTGGGCGAGTTCGCGCGTGTTGGCGAGCGCGCATTTGTCGGCCACGTCTTTCGCGAGTTTGGAGGCGACTATGTAGACTTCGCCGCCGGATTCGACCGCTACGTAGTCTTCGTCGGGATGAAAGGCCACGGCCATGGAAGCGGGCAGAGTCCAGGGAGTGGTAGTCCAGATGATGGTATTAACCTTCTTGCCTGCTAGCGCGGGATCGATGGCCGCCGGATCGTCAAGCAGCGCGTACTTCACCCAAACAGTGGGACTAGTGTGATTTTCGTATTCGACTTCGGCCTCGGCCAGGGCGGTCTCGTCGTGCATGCACCAGTAGACGGCGCGCAGTCCTTTATAGACGAATCCGTTTTCGTAGAACGAAAAGAAGGTGGAGAGCACCACCGACTCGTATTGTGGATTCATCGTGGCATATGGCTTGTCGAAGCGGCCGAAGACGCCGATGCGCTTGAACTGCTGGCGCTGCAGGTCGAGGAACTTCTGCGCATATTTGCGGCATTCGGCGCGGACGTCGGTGGGGCGCATTTGAAGCTTCTTGCCGCCGAGTTCTTTGTCGACCTTGATTTCTATGGGCAGGCCGTGGCAGTCCCAGCCGGGGACGTAGGGGGCGTCATAGCCGGACATGGTCTTCGACTTGACGATGAAATCCTTGAGGCACTTGTTCATCGCGGTGCCGAGGTGGATGGGTCCGCTGGTGTAGGGAGGGCCGTCGTGGAGAATGTATTTTGGCCTGCCCTGGCGAGTCTGGCGGATGCGCTCGTAGAGGCCCATCTGCTGCCAGCGCTCGAGAATTTTGGGCTCGTTCTGAGGCAGCCCTGCCTTCATGGGGAAGTTGGTTTTTGGCAAATTGATGGTGGATTTAAGATCCATCTGTACTCCATCTGCAAGCGGCACAGGTTCTCCCAACTGATTGAATCTTTTCATTATATAGGCAGCTGCGAAGGGCGCGCCGGGGTGGTTGCGGCGGGGTGCCGAGAATGCGAAAAGTACTGCCTCGCGTCCCGGGAAAAGTGTACAATTTCCTGTAGATCGAACTCCTGCGCGCATCCAAACAGACGGGGCATGATCGGGCGGCGAAGCTCGTTGGTTTTCGCATCGTTGGTTTTCGCATGCGACCTTTGGGGACCGGTCGCGCATCTAAACCATCACGTTCCGTGGATCGTTTTCTGCAGATCATGTTTCGCCGATCAGGTTTTTGTGAATCGCGCTAAGTGAATTTGGTTACCGCCCTGGGAAAATATGGCAGAATTTGAAGCGCCGCAGAATCCGCAAACTCTAGGCTCAGAGCCGGAACTGCATCTCCTCCTGACGAATCAGACCCTGGATGAGCCGTTGTGGCGATCGCTGTTCCGCAACGTCGACGAATTTTTCTTTCCCAAGAAGCTTCCGCCGCTGGTGCTGACCTCGAAGCCGGTCGCGGTGCGCGACATCTGGGGCTTCTACAACAACAAAGGCCAGGGAGTTGCAGGCTCGACTGCTATCCATGTTCTCGCCGTGGCATTGATCATTGCGGGCACCTATCTGGCGAAAAGAGCCGTCGACGTGGTTAAGCCGAAGGAAACCGTGGTGCTGATAGCACCCGACGATCTTCCCATGCTGCCCCCTTCCAAGACTATGAGCGGCGGCGGCGGTGGTGGCGGCGACCGCGACAAGTTGCAGGCGTCGTTGGGCCGCTTGCCGAAGCAGTCGATGCAGCAGTTCACACCACCGGTGGCGGTGATACGCAATCCGGCGCCGAAGCTGCCGATGGAGCCGACGATTGTGGTTCCTCCCGATATCAAGCTGCAGCAACCGAATGTTCCCGACCTGGGGAACCCGCTGTCGCACTTGCCGTCTGTGCCTTCGAATGGCACCGGATCTGGCGGCGGCATTGGGTCTGGCAGCGGGGGCGGCGTCGGCTCAGGCACGGGTCCGGGATATGGGCCGGGTGAGGGCGGCGGCACGGGGGGCGGATTGTTCCATGTGGGCGGGGGCGTTTCGGCGCCGAAAGTGATCTATCAGCCCGATCCTGAATATTCGGAGGAGGCGCGCAAGGCCAAGTTTCAAGGAACGTGCGTGCTCTGGCTGATCGTCGGTCCGGATGGCAGGCCGCGCGATGTGCGCGTGGCTCGCACCTTAGGATTGGGTCTGGATGAAAAGGCGATTGAAGCGGTAAAGAACTGGCGCTTCGAGCCGGCTTATAAGGATGGCAAGCCGGTGTCGGTGCCGATTAATGTGGAGGTCAGCTTCCGCTTGTACTGATCAGACAAAGTTTAGGAGCCGAGAAGACGGCCGCGCGAGCGGCCGTTTTTGTTGGGGCCGACTCGGCGTCTTTAAACAGTCCCGCTAGAGAAATGGGCGACGGAGATGGTTCGAATGGGAGTACCAAGGGCGGCCGGTAAAGCGGCCGTCTTATTTGTGCGCTTGACGCAACTAGCTCGTGCCGGCTCGCTATTCCTTAGGTCCACGTGCACCACATCCTCAACCGGAAGTCCGAGGAATCGCGTTCCCATCCGCTGAATTTTTCCGCTGAATCGGTGGCGAAAAAATTGAGCTGCGGAATCTTCCCGGTTGGCCTTCTGTTCAGGTGACTCAGCTTAGCTGACGACGCGGCTCGGACTTCAGTTGGCGTCCAAGCTGGCGCGCTACATCGTGGGCGGTTGATTCGGCGGAGTCTACGATGGTGACATGTTCCGGCACGATTCGCCGCAACAGGGGCTTGATCAGGGGATAGTGCGTACAGCCCAGCACCAGCACGTCGGCGTCGTGAGCGTCGTCGCAGAATCGTCGTCACGAGAAACGCTTGGAGAATGCCTCCGACAGATAGATTCTTCGCCACCTGCTCGGTCACCGGATGGTCTAACCAGCCCTCTTCCACGAGCGGCACAAACAAAGGGCAGCCCTTCTCGCGCACCTTGATCTTAACATTGTCTTTGCGGGCCTCGAGCGCGCGGCGGTAAGCGTGGCTGCTGACGGTTGCTTCCGTGCCAATCACGACCACTTGATGTTTGCGGCAGGCTGCGGCTGCGGCTGCCGCTCCCGGCTCGACTACGCCGATGACTTTCACGCCGGCAGCTTGCTTTGATCTCGTCAAGCGCCAGGGCAGTGGCCGTGTTGCACGCGATCACGAGCAATTCCGCCCCATGATCCTGCAGGTAGCGCACGGCATCGACAGCGTAATGGGCGACGGTGGCTGCGGATTTTGATCCGTAGGGCAGTCGGGCAGTGTCGCCGAAGTAGAGATAGTCGACGCCGGGGATGCGGTCGATGAGCGCGCGCAGCACGGTGAGGCCGCCGACGCCGGAGTCGAAGACGCCGATGGTTGGTCGATGTGGAGCGACGATCCGAGTGGCGACGATCTTCGAGGCGATATTCCAGACTGGCGGGAATTGGGCAGAGTGGGCAGGTTCAACCTTCTGCGGTGGTGGGACCGATGACCGACCGGACTGCGGAGATTCGATTGGCGGGGAACCCTCCCTGGCGGGCGTGTTCGCGGACCATCTCCTCATTGGGAGCGATGTAGATGCAGTAGATTTTGTCGTCGGTAACGAAGCTTTCTAGCCACTGAACCTGTGGACCAATCTTCTGCAGGACGCTGCAGGATTTCTGCGAGATGGCATGGAGTTCCTGCGGGCTCAATTTGCCCGCGCATCGGGAATCTCGCGCTCGATAACATATTTCGGCATTGATACGCTCATGCTGGTTTTTTGAAGGTCTGACATGTTGGCACCACCGCGGATTCTAGCACTGCGCGGACTCAGCGTAGACCCGACAGATCCTAAAAAAATGGCTAGCGCATAGAGATGACCGCCGTCGGCGTCGAGCCGACATCCTCGAATGAGAACGCAATCGAAACATTGGGATATTCTTTCCCGCCGACCTCGACATAGGGATACACAAAATAGTTCAGCGGCGGACCATCCTGAGCGGGCTTGAGTTTCAGATCGCGTCCCACGGTGAACTGGACGCGGTTCACGTCGTGCGCGCCGAAAAAGTAGTCGTGTTTGTCGGGATGCTTCCAGGCCTCTGAAATGTCTACTGGAACCCAGCCGGCTGAATCGAGATAGAACTCGGCCCAGCAATGGTAGCCGGGAATTTCGGCGGAATGTTTATCAGCAGGAATCGGGAAGCCGATCTCGAATCGCGCCGGAATTTTTTCGGCGCGCGCCATGGAAATAAAAACCGAGTGGAAGTCGGTGCAGTTGCCGTGCTTGGAGTCGCAAGCCCAGAGAGTGTCGCCGTGCCCCCAGCCTTGGCCGGTTTTGTCGTATTTCATGGTGCGAAAAACGTAGTCGTAAATGTCTTTGCGCTTTTTCAAGCGGCGTGTCCGCGCCTTTCGTTTCTTGCGCGGCGAGTTGGGCGGGAACTCCGGTGACCGGAACCAGGCGGTCGGGCTGGAGAAATTGCGCCAACTCGACGTGCGGCGTTTTTGCAGCCGGTTTGTCGGTGAGCGGCTTTCCATTCACCAGCACTACGTGCTCTTTGCGCACAATGTCGTAATCTACGGAAAATTTGTATTCGGCTTTGTCTGGGGTTGAGGTCTCGGCATAGAGAACCTCGTTGCCATACTCGGGCTGGCGAACCTGCTTCAGCGGGAGGTCGCCCTTCTGGGAAAGCACCTTCACCTCCTGAAAAGAGTCGGAGTGGGCGAGCGGAATCCAGACGCGCACCCGCTCGCCGGGGCTGACATTCTTCACGGTGAAGGCGTAGCGGAAGGTGAAGTGACGCGCGTTGTGCGTTGGGCCGACTTGGCCGAGAGCGGGTAGTGACGAGAGTGCAAGCGAACACGAAAGGCAGAGATCGACGCAGCATAGCGCATCCTTTCAATCGATACGCAGTCTGCCTCTTGCCAAGGCAGATTGTCAAATTGGGTTGTAGAGCGGTTAATGGAGCGCCGGGCGTCCTCGCCGGCTGGGCACATGCCCTGGGACGGGCGCAGACGGCGAGTCGGCTCCGTTTTGCTTGTTCGCGTCCCTAGTTGCCTGACCGATCTGCCGCCCGTTATCCTTCTCGCCATGCCTAGCACTCTTGTCGAATGCGTTCCTAATTTTTCTGAAGGCCGCGATCCGGCCAAAGTAGATGCCATTGTCGATGCCATGAAGATTCCCGGGGTCTATCTGCTCGACCGCGAGATGGATTCCGACCATAACCGCTCGGTGATCACGCTGGTCGGCGAGCGAGAAGCGATTCAGGAAGCGGCGATTCGCGGCGTGGGAAAGGCTGCCGAGTTGATCGATCTGACGAAGCATCAGGGCGCGCATCCGCGCATGGGCGCGGCCGATGTGGTGCCTTTTATCCCGATTGATGGCGTGACGATTGAAGACTGCGTGGCCATGGCGCGGCACGTGGGAGCCGAAATTGCGAAGCGCTTTCAGATTCCAGTTTATCTTTACGAAGCGGCGGCGACTACGCCGGAACGGCAGAATCTGGAGAATATTCGGCGGGGACAATTTGAGGGCATTCGCGCCGACATTGCGACCAATCCCGCGCGCAAGCCTGATTTCGGCGAGTGCTGAGTCCATCCTACGGCGGGGGCGACGGTCGTTGGAGCGCGCAAATTTCTGGTGGCTTACAACGTCTTTCTGAATACGCCCGATGTCGACATCGCCAAGAAAATTGCCAAGGCCGTGCGCTTTTCGAGCGGCGGGCTGCGGTTTGTGAAGGGTGCTGGATTTCTGGTGCGCGGATTGGCCCAGGTCTCGATGAACCTGACCGATTTCGAGCAGACTCCCATTCATCGCGTCTTTGAATTTGTGAAGCGCGAGGCGGCGCGCTATGGCGTTACTCCGGTCTCGAGCGAGATTGTGGGGCTGATCCCGAAGAAGGCGCTCGAGCAGGCGGCGGAATGGTTTCTGCAAATTGAAAATTTCGATTCTTCGCTAATCCTGGAAAATCGGCTTGACGGCCGTGATGGGCGGAAAGATGGCAGTCGGCGGATTGCGCGCCGGCGTCGAGCCTTTTATAGAACAACTGGCTGCGCCGACGGCGACTCCGGGGGGTGGGAGCGCTGCGGCGGCTAGTGGCGCGATGGCCGCGGCACTGGCGGCTATGGTCGCTTCGATGTCGCGCGGGAAGAAAGCGTATCTGCAATACGAGAGTCAGCTTAGCGAAGCAATTGCCCGGCTCGGGCAACTGCGCGAAGAACTCAAGTCTGCGATTGACGCCGATGCCGAGTCCTACAATCTGGTGATGAAGGCCTACAAGTCGGCGAAGGAATCCGGTGGCAACGCTGACGACGGCGGCGCTGCGATTGGCGCGAGCGCTCAAGCAGGCTACCAGCGTTCCGTTGGGCGTCGCGGAGAAAGTGGTCGAAGTGGCGAAGATTGCGGGTGAGCTGAAGCCAATTACCAATCCGAATATGAGTTCGGATTTGACGACCGCCATTGCTCTGGCGAAAGCCGCGCTTGAAGGGGCATTGGCGAATGTCGAGATTAATCTCGATTCGCTGAAGGACGAGGGGTTCGCTGAAAGATGAGGACTGCGGCACAAAGCGAGGGCCTCCGCGCTGAAGTTGTAACTGGCTCAGAAGCATCTGCTGTCAGCAGGCAAACTACTTCAGAGTCAGACCGTTGCGGGTCGGCGCCCAAATCGGAAAAACTCCAAGGTCGCAGTGGTCTCAATTGAGCTGAAATCGGCCCGTTTGCGCCATAACTTACGTCGAGAAAACGAATGGACTGCCTATCAGGAGCAATATAGACGATCTCATTCGCATTCATTTTTTCGGTGCTGTGGTCGCGATGCTACAACTCGTTTTCTTGGCGGCATTGCTGTCGAGTGCCGGTTGGCCGCACCGATCAGTTGAGTGCCATTCTGAAGGCGCAACAGCGGCCTGCGGTATCCCGTACGGCTCTCGCGCCAGAGGCGCCCGAGTTGGCCTTTGCGAAGGCAGTTACCTATGACACGAATCTTGTTTCTCCCTTTTCTATTGCGGTCGGGGACCTGAATGGCGACGGCAACCTCGATCTGGTAGTTGGGGGCGCAGCTACCGCCGCCGGATACGGCGATGCTGATCTGAGCGTTCTGCTCGGTAACGGCGACGGCACCTTCCAGGCGCCGGTTAACTACCTCTCTGGTGGGTATGGATACATTTCCGTCGCAATCGCCGACGTGAACGGTGATCGCCATCCCGATATCGTGTTCAGCGTCGCATGCCAGAGTGCCAGCGACTGTAACAACGGCACAGTTAACGTGATGCTCGGAAAAGGTGACGGCACCTTCAAGAAGCCCGTCAGTTACCACTCTGGCGGAGTCGATACCGATTTCGTGGCAGTTGGGGATGTAAATGGCGACGGTTGGCCGGATTTGGTTGTAACCAATGCGTGCCAGAACGTTGGCTGCACCGGCAATGGCAGCGTCAGCGTACTGTTCGGCAAAGGCGGTGGGACATTTAAAGCACCCGTAACCTACGATTCCGGAGGTGTGCGCGCCATCTCTTGCGTGATCGGGAACCTGAAGGCGGGCGGGTTTCCGGATTTAGCGGTAGCTAACTTTACGTCCGGCACAGTCGGAGTGTTGCTGAATAATGGCAATGGCACGTTCGGATTGGCTGTCCCTACAACTCGCCTGCGTATCCTCACTCACTGGCGATTGCAGACTTCAACGGAGATGGGTACTCGGACCTGGTCGTCGGCAAGGAAAACGGCGGCTCGGTGGACGTCCTGCTGGGCAATGGCGATGGAACTTTCCAACCTGATGTCGCTTACGCCACTACAGGAGGCGCTTCATGGACGATTGCGGTCGCCGACCTGAATGGAGATGGACTTCCGGATGTGACCGTCGCTACGGCCTGCGGGAGTTGTGGCCAGTCCCTTGACGGAGCTTTGGGCATTCTGTTGGGCAAGGGCGATGGAACCTTCCAGTCGCCTTTGCATTATAAGAGCGGCGGCATGGATTCCGCTGGCTTGGCCGTCGGAGATTTCAACCGTGATGGCAGGCCGGATTTGGTTGTGAGCAACCAAGATTCGGGTACGGTTGGGGTGCTGCTGAACCTCACGGACGCCAAGACAACCACGTCGGTCTCTTCTTCACCTAATCCATCGCTAGTTAACCAATCAGTTGAACTCACCGCGACAGTTACATCATTCGAATCGATTCCAGATGGCTCCACGGTTTTGTTCTACAGTGGTACCAGCCAGATCGGAACGAGCACGACGACCGATGGAGTTGCCACTCTGATCACATCCTTTCCCATAGCAAAAAACTACGCCATCAAGGCCGCATACGCAGGTGGCGGGTTCTTCAAGGCGAGCTCGGGAACGGTGAAGCAAATGGTGAACCCTTAGGCTACATTAAGACTGTAGTTTTGCATTTTCGAGGGGCGATTGGAACCCTCGCCTGTGGCGTCGAATCTGCCGCCGCAATGCCAGAGGGACAGGGTTAACATGAGTGTTAGTTCTCTGAACGTGAACAGCGATCAATCCGCTCTCCCCTTGTTACGCAAAATCAGCGAATCCGAGCGTTCTAACACCATGCCGGGGACGGAAACACTTTAGTCACGATCCCATCGTGCGAATTAGAGACTAAAATAGCCTGAGGACGGCTAAGACCACCAACGTACGGTTTGGGGTTTGCATCTAACTGACGCATACCTGCTTCCAAGCTTCGTTTTGAGACTGCGTTTGAGGAATAAGTTTTGAGGAATTCTATGAAGAATCTGTGTCTTGCTTCTTTGCTTCTCTGCGCTACGGCAGGTTTCGCCATGCCTATCGCTTCTTCGGCGCGCGCCATGGTGCCTTCCGAGGTCCAGCAACTGATTGGCGTCGACTACCGCGCGCTTAAGGATTCGCCTACCGCGCAGGCGCTCAAAGACAAAGTTCTGCCGCAAAATCTCAAGGATCTGGAGACCGCACTGAAGGGGGTTGGCATCAGCTCGGCTCGCGATCTCGATCAGCTTGATTTCGCTTCTTTCCGCACGGACAAGAAGGGTATTCAAACCATTGGCGTGGCGCAGGGATCGTTCTCCGCCAAGGCGGTGCTCAAGAAGTTTAAGGTCAAGAAGATCACGGGCACGAAATATGGCAACTACAGAATTTATCCGATGGATAGCGGGCTGGTGATGGTCTTCCTCGATGACAACACTCTGGCTTTTGGCGAGGAGGCGTCGCTGAAAAGCGCGCTCGACACCATGGACGGCAAGCGGCCTTCGATGGATTCGAATCCGGTAATGACCGAGCAGATGACTGATGTCGATGGTGGCCCGCTGTGGAGCATTCTTGACCAAAAGGGGACGCAGGCGATGATGTTTTCTGCTATCGGCGATGCGGCGTCGAAGGTGCCTGACTTCGATAACCTCAAGAAGCGAATTTTGGCTTCGCGTTACACCATGACCTTTCAGAACGGAGTGAATTTCGATCTGACGGTACAAACCGCCGACTCGATGACGGCGGCTACGCTCTCCACGCTGCTCAAGGGCGTCATCCTTTATAAGAAGATGAGCGCCAGCCCCATCGAGAAGACGGCCTATGACTCGGCTACGGTCGACTCCGACAGCTCGAACTTCCTGCTGCACTTCAAGAGCGACGACCAGAAGTTTCAGTCGCTGATGAATACGCCGCTGTTTGCGGCGGTTTCACACTAGACCGAGTCTTGTGTTGGAGCGACGGGCGTCTCGCCCGTCAGATTCACGGTGGCCGGGCGGGGACGCCCGGCGCTCCACCGAATCGGATCAGCACCCCTACCCCCGCAAAACTGAACATATTGGCGGTGCGCTGCGTCACATTCTGAGGCGCTGCGTTTTTGCTATATACATTCCCTGGGTCTCTGGAATCCCCTCCGATTCCGAAGTCTTGGACACGAGGGGATCGGTATGGGCGTGCGCGGTCAGCGATTTTTGGTCATAGTTCGCAATTCTGTTCGCAATTCTGTTCGCAATTTTGTTCGCATCGCTATTTTTCGGCTCTTTCTGTTTCAACTCATTCTTATTGCTTCGGGCGCATGGGGACAGGATGCATCCACGGGGGCGTTGCGGGGCGTCGTGTTGGATGCCCAGGGAGCGGTGATTACGAAGGCCGATATTGTGGCAATCAGCGTGGAGACTGGAATTCGGTATCACTCGGCCACGGATTCGGCGGGAAGATTCGTGGTGGACTTGCTGCCTCCGGGGCACTATTCGGTGCGGGCGGAGGCGGAGGGGATGTTGCCCGAGATTTCGCCGCTGATTCAGGTGGAAATAGGGGCGGCAGCGGATCTGATGTTCAAGTTGAAAGTGGCGGGGCCGAAAGAATCGATCACTGTGTCGGAGGCTCCGCGGGTGGAGACGAATCCAAGTTCCATTTCGGCGCTGGTCGATGCCAGGGAGATCGCCAGCCTGCCCTTGAACGAGAGGCGATTTACGGATCTGTTGTTGCTGGAGCCGGGAGTCACGCAGGATCCGCGCGGCTTGACGGCGGGTTCGAACGGCGATCTTTCTTATGGTGGGATTCGCGGATACAACAACAGCTTTCTGGTGGATGGAGGAGATAACAACAACGGCTTTTATGGGCAGGCGATGGGGCGCTATCGCTCCCCTTACCAGTTTTCGAACGAGGCTGTGGAAGAGTTTCGGGTGCAGTCGAGCGGTTATGGGCCGGAGTCGGGACGCGCCGGCGGTGCGGTGGTGAATGTGGTGACCAAGTCGGGCACGAATCACTGGCACGGAAATACTTTTTATTATTTGCGCGATAGTTTGCTGGGGGGAGCGGCGCCCCCGTTCGTGGGATTTAATCCGGAGAATGAGCAGCATCAGTTTGGCGCGACGATTGGAGGGCCGATCCAGCGGAGCAAGACGTTCTTTTTTGCGTCCTACGATCAGCACATCTTCGACCTGCCGGCGGTGGTGGAATTTCTGAACGGCGCGACGACGGTGGTGCCGCAAGCGGGCGACTACCCGAGCATTTTGGATTACGAGGTCTGCAATCCTGCTATCGGCGGGTCAGCTTGCGATGAGGCAATTGTGCCGGGGTGCCCGCCTCCGAGCGAGGGCGGACCTCCGTGTGTTGGGCCGGGATCGTTGCCGGCGGCGACGTTGCTTTCGCAAAATGGAGGGACGAAGCGCGCGCAGCTGCTGGGTGAAACGGGATCGCTGAAGCTGGACCGCGTGTTCGGATCGCGTCAATTTCTTTCTCTACGGATCAGCGGAGCGAAATCTTATGGGACCAATAACGTCACCTTTGATTCAGGCAGCCCGATTACAAATGATGCGCTGAGCGCAAATGGGGAGGAGAACGTCTTTACGGAAACTGCTTCACTCAGCTTGTCGAGCGGCATTACGCCGCGCCTAACGAGCCATCTGCGGGCGCAGTTTTCGCAAGACCTGGAGCAGTTGTTTCCGAATACGATTGGAACACAGGGGGATATTTATGGCTGGATGGAGGACTTGGGCCAATCGTCCACGCTGCCGCGGCAGACGCGGGAGCACCGACTGCATCTGGCGGAGACGTTGAGTTGGAGTCGCGGGCGCAACGAGTGGAAGTTCGGGGCGGATGGGATGCGCACCTGGGACTATAACTTCTTTCCATCGCTGTTCAGCGGGAAGTATATCTTTGACGACATTCATGTCGATCCATTCACGTTTGTGCCCGAGCCTGCGAATTCGGGGAATCTGAAACTGTCGCCCCTGCGTGCGTGGGCGCACACGGTAATGCCCAGCTGGGATTGGGATGCAGGAAGCTGGACCGGACCCTCCGCCAACTTAGCGCGCTATTATGAGCAGAGTTTCGGGAATCCGGTGTCGCATCCGGACAGTGTCGACTATGCGGCGTTCATACAGGATACGGCGCGGGTGACGCCGCATCTCACCTTGAGCGTGGGAGCGCGCTACGACCTGCAGACTTTTTCAAAGAAGGGAATGCAGACGAATCCGCTATGGGCGCAGGTCGGCAGGATGCCCATGAATGGAACAAATTTTGCGCCGCGCGTGGGACTTGGATATGCGTTCGGCACGGCGCGGCCGGTGATGGTGCGGGCGGGATTTGGAATTTTCTATACCCGCATTCCCGGGATCTATCAGTCTGCGGTGATCGATAACAATGGGCTGAGCAATAACTTTCTTTCCCTGGACAATGCGGACTATTACCAGCATCAGGTGTTTCCCACTTACCCAAATGCGGCGGTGAACTGTCCGCGGGGTACGGTGGCGTGCACGCTGCCGGCCTGGTTGCAGCCCTACGCCACGGCCGAGGTGTCGGCATTTGCGGCCAACTTCAAGACGCCTCGAGTGCAGCAGGCCAGCCTGAGCCTGGAGCGTGAAGTGGGGCGGGGATTGACGGGAACTCTGTCGTATTTGTATGTACACGGAGCGGATTTGATCCGGGCGGTGGATGTCAATTTGCCGCCGCCGACTTTTTACAGTTATCCGATTTACGATTCGACCGGTTACACTTTTCAAAATTCGTTCTATAACGTGGAATCGTTTGCCACCTGGCAGACGAGCTCCAGCATCAGTTGCCCGTACCCTCCGTGTATCAATTCTCTGGCGCGCCCGATCTCGCAATTGGGGATCATCAACCAATATGAGAGCGCGGGCTCGAGCTTTTATAACGGCGCGACCGTTTCGCTGCGCCGCCGCATGTCGAAAGGCATGGATTTTCGCCTGGCTTACACCTGGGCGCACGCGATCGATAATGGGCAGGACGCTCCGACGACGGCGACGTCAACCGTGCAGAATCCATTTGCTCCCCAACTTGAAAAAGCGTCGAGTGTAACCGATCAGCGGCAGCGCTTGTCGGTTTCAGCGATCGAGGAGCCGAGTCCTTTTTCCGCGGGGCAGAAGGTTTTGGCGGCGTTATTCGATCACTGGAAAGTTTCTGGGATCGTGACGGTTGGCAGCGGGCGGCCGACGAATGCGACGGTCGAGGGCGATCCGAATCAGGACGGTAATACGAACAACGACCGGCTGTCGGGATACGGACGCGATGCTTTTACCGGCCCGGACTATGCGACTGTGGATTTAAGGTTGGGAAGAAAGCTGAATCTGGGGGAACGGTTGCATCTGCAGCTGAATGCAGAGTCCTTTAATCTGTTTAACCGCGACAATCAGACTTACCAGATAAGTGACAATGGCTACTACAACTTAGCCGGGCAGTTTGTTAAATATACACAATATCCGGTTGCGGGAGGCGCGCCTTATCCGGCCTATTATCAGCAGCCTACGAGCTTAATGAAGCCCCTCGGCGCATTTGCTCCGCGACAGATGCAATTTTCGATGCGCCTGGATTTCTGAATGGGAACGGAAAATTTCTGCACATTCCACTTGACTTGGGGTGCAATGCTTGCCATAACTAACGAGTCCATTTAGGACGAGTGGGGGGGTGTAGTCCGTTGGCGGAAGTTCGACTTCAAGAGGGTGAATCCCTCGAAAACGCGCTGCGGCGATTCAAACGGAAGGTACAAACCGAGGACATAATCAAGGAAGTAAAACGTCACTCGTTTTACCTCAAACCTGGCGAGAGGAAGAGAGTAAAAGAAGCGCTGGCTCGCAAGCGCAGCCGCAAAAAAGCACGTAAGGAGCAGGACTAGAAGAAAAGAACGGGCCGTTCGCGATGGCGGCCCGTTGCTTTCCTCGAAATGTGGGAGACGCGGCAAGCCGCGTCTCTACAGAGATGTTGGGGTTGTTTCGAAAGCAGTAACCATGCGAGGCACACCGCATGGCGGGCCGAGTCCAAGGGGTCAGCATGAGGGGGATGTAAATCTCCTGCCCACGTTGTGAACCGGATCCTTCCCTATTCGGGTCTCCCGTGCAGAGCAGGGACGCGAAATGGGAGCGCCTCTCCAATGGAATACCAGGACAAGTTTCTGAAGTGCATCGATTGTGGAACGGACTTCGTGTTCACCGCAGGGGAACAACAGTTTTTCCACGATAAGAAGTTCACCAACGAACCCAAACGCTGCAAAAACTGCAAGGATAAGCGGGTTGCCGTGCTCGGAGCGGCCTCGCGTGGGACGCCGGCTTCTCACGGATCGTCGCGAGGATATTCGAGCGCGAGGACCGAGACCCGGACAAACTGTTCGCGATGCGGGAAAGAGACTACCGTGCCGTTCCGGCCAACCCAGGGAAGGCCGGTGCTGTGCCGCGAGTGCTTTCAGCAGGGACGACAGCAGGTGGCAAGCGCCGGATAGACCCTCGCCCCTTAGAAGACGGTTGGTCAGAGCAGCGCCCAGAGAACGATCGCCGAGAGGATGATCGTCGAGAGGACGATCCGAGAAGACGATCGTCGAGTAGACGAGCGTTAATGGAAGCGTGACCAGCGCACTCGTCCCGCGCGGCGCTGGTTGTCGTGCGCCGTGAAGGCCGAGCTACGCTGGCGGAGTTGCCAGCGGAGCGTCAGCCGCAACATCGACTCGGTTACTATAGAAGCGTGGCTCGCTTCTACATAGAAAACTTTGGCTGCCGCGCTACGCAAGCGGACGGAGCCGCATTGGAGCGCCAGTTCCTGGAGCGCGGCCTGGAACGAGCCGCGGCGGCGCGCGACGCCGAAATTGTCGTGCTCAACACCTGCACCGTGACCGACAGCGCAGACAAGGATGCGCGGGCATCAATCAGGCGTTTGCAAAGGGTGAATCCGGATTGCCGCATCCTGGTGACCGGGTGTTATGCGCAGCGCGCACCGGAAGAACTGGCGACGCTGCCCGGCGTGACCTGGGTTGTGGGGAATTCGCACAAGCATCAGGCGGCGGAGATTGCAACGTCTGCCGGAGCTGCCTCTTCCTCGACGTCATTTGTTCCGCTGGCTAGACTTTCCGGAGACTTACGCTCGGGAACTGATTCGCCTAATGTGGTTGTCGGCGACATTTTTGCGCATACCGAGTTGCTCGCCGCTCCCGTATTTGAGGCAGCCAACGAGCGCACGCGTCCGAATCTGAAGGTGCAGGATGGATGCGACAATCGCTGCTCGTTCTGCGTGATTCCCTATGTCCGCGGACAAAGCCGCTCGCTGCCGATGGAGCGCGTCATCGCGGAGGTGCGGACGCTAGTCGAGGCCGGCTATCGCGAAGTGGTGATTTCCGGGATCAATTTGGGGCGGTGGGGACGCGATCTGGTCGTTGGTCGTCGGTCGTTAGTCGTTGGCGAGCGAGTTGTTGGCGAGCGAGTCGTTGGCGAGCGAGGCCCTTCGATATCCATGTCTTGCTCAAGCGAGGGAACGAAGTCGAACGGCGAACGTCCAAAGACTCGCGAGCGACCAACGACTAACGACGGACGACTTGTCGACTTGATCCATGCCATCCTTGACCGAACATTACTGCAGAAATTGCGGATCAGTTCTATCGAGCCTATGGATTGGAGCGACGAACTGATTGCGATGATCGCTTCTTCTTCGCGCATCGCGAAGCACGCCCATGTGCCCATGCAGTCGGGGAGCGACGCGGTGTTGCGGCGAATGCATCGCAAATACAGGCCCTGGCATTATCGGGAAAAGATTCTGAAGATTCGGGCGGCCATGCCCACAGCAGCCATCGGCGCCGACGTGATGGTGGGATTTCCAGGCGAGACGGAAGCGGAGTTCGACGAGACTCGGCGCATGATCGAAGAGCTGCCGTTTACCTATCTGCATGTGTTCACCTATTCGGCGCGTCCGGGGACGCCAGCGGCCGGCCATCCTCGACAGGTTCCGGTCAACGTGGCTCGCGAACGAAACCGGGTGCTGCGCGAGATTGCTTCGGCGAAGAAAGCAACGTTCATGCGGTGGCTGGTAGGAACAGCTGTCGAGGCGATCACGCTGCAATCTGGTGGCGCGGAATTCACCGAAGCGCTAACGGAAAATTATCTAAAGGTGAAAATCTCGGGTCACCACACAGCCAACCAGTGGATGGCCGTGAACATAAGAAGGCTGGACGGCGAAATGCTTCTGGGCGAATTTCAGATACCAGGTCTATGCCGAGCTCAGGGGTGACTCCGGAGTGCCTTGAAGTGAACAAACGCATTGACCCGTAAACCTTTGCGGGCTTACTATAGGCAAAATTGCAATGCGGGAGTGATCCTAATCATGTCGCAATCGGCGTTTCGGTCGGCAGTGTGCTGTTTGCTGGCGATTGTGTTTCCGGCGCAAATTATGCTGGCCGCCGACACCACGTCAGCCATGTTGTACACGAACGGTCCGGCTTGGTTGAACGGGAGCGACGTGCCAAAATCGGCAGCGGTTTTCTCCGGAGACCTATTGCAGACGCGCGCCGATTCTACCGCCAGCATTCAATCGAGTGGATCGAACGTGATGGTGTTGACCGATTCGCTGGTGAAGTTTCAGGGATCGGCAGTGGAACTGGAGCACGGCGCGGTGCGGGTGACGACATCCAAAGGTTTGGCGGCGCGCGCTGGTGATGTCACGGTAAAGCCGGCGGCCGATGCCTGGACCGAGTTTCAGGTAACGGATGTGGACGGGCGCGTGCAAATCGCGGCCAACAAGGGCGACGTGACGGTGCAAGACGACAAGGGGACGACGACCGTCAGTCAGGGACAACAAACGACACGCGACGATACGTCCGATACCGACAAGAAAAAGAAAAAGCATCGGCACGGCGAGGGGGCAGCTACTGCCGCAACTGGCGGAATTATGAGTTCGACTCCCGTTGTTATCGGCGGATTGGTCGCCATCGGTGGGGTCACCGTGTGGGTGTTGACACGCTCGGGGTCCCCGATTAGCCCGGTCTGCCCGAACAACTGCCCACAGTAATGCTGTACATTAAATTGTCTGTTTTGAATTTTTCTCCCGAGTTTTGTACTTCTGATTTCCCTACTTCTGGGTCCAACACCAGGGGTTCTGGGGTAGGCGACTAAATCATGTCGCGCTACGTTTCCTATAGAGATTTCGACTGGGTCCTGCTGGGCTTCGTGCTGGCGATCTGCACGCTGGGCGTGCTGCAGATTCACAGCGCGACCGAGCACACGAAATTTGCCGGAGCCCACATCAAGCAAATCTACTGGATTCTGGTCGGCGTGGGCGCGATGTTCATGGTCAGCCTGCTCAACTACCAGGCAGTTCTCGAACAAGTCCACTGGATGTATATTGCTTCGCTGGCGTCGTTGATCGCGGTGCTTCTGTTTGGGCAGAAGTATCTCGGTGCGCGGCGCTGGATCAAAATGCCGGCCGGAGGGCATTTTCAACCATCGGAGTGGGTGAAACTGATCCTGATTCTGGCGGTTGCCAAATACTTTTCCGATCTGCATGAGCGGGAATTATCGTGGCCGGACTTTCTGAAGGCGGGCGCGATTGTTGGCTTTCCGATGCTGATGGTATTGGCCCAGCCGGATTTGGGCACGGCGCTGACCTACCTGCCGATTGCCATCATGGGGCTTTTCCTCGGCGGACTCAGGTGGCGGCAGGCAGGGGTGGTGCTTCTTCTGGGGGCGCTCTGCATGCCCCTGGCCTGGCACCATATGAAGGAATACCAGAAGCAGCGGTTGCTCAGCTTCCGCGAGCCGGATGCCGACCCTAAAGGCTCGGGCTACCAGGTTACCCAATCTCTGATTGCGGTGGGCTCGGGCGGCATCTGGGGCAGCAGCCAGGGATCGCAGACGCATTTGGCTTTTCTTCCGGTACCGCAGACCGACTTCATTTTTGCCGCGTTCGCCGAGGAACACGGGTTTGTAGGAGCTCTGGCGGTTCTGCTGTTATACTTCATAGTGCTGATGCGTTTGACTCAGAATGCACAAACGGCGCCCGACCGCGCCGGGGCATTTCTGGTGATGGGTGTGGTGGCTGTGCTTAGCTTTCACATTCTGGTCAACGTCGGCATGGTGGTGGGCTTTATGCCGGTCACCGGAATACCTCTGCCGCTTATGAGTTACGGTGGATCGTCGGTTCTTTTCATGTTTTTGGCGCTGGGGATCGTTATGAACGTCCGGATGCGCCGTTTCGTGAATTGATACGGTGGGCAGAGAGGTGTGTGTCCTTTTTCAGTTGTTTGTTCAACGACAAGAAGGACGCCCGCGCGAAGATTAGGCAACAAGAGTAGGCATCAAAAAGATTAAGCGGTAACGAAGATTACGAAGGCCCTCGCGAAAAAGGAGGGCAGAATGCCGGCAGAAGTCGAAGCCGGACAGGATTGAAGCCAGCCAGGCGGGGAACGGCCCCTTCGGATACGAAGAGTGTGGCCACAGACCTGACGTAGGCTCAACGCGATCAGTGCAGACGAGTAAAAACAATTCACTGCAGTGTGGGTCCCGGGAAGAAGCAGTTCTTCCTGATGACCGCGCCCGCTCCTACCCGGAACGGTGCTGAACGCCATCGATCTCTTGGTCCGCCTTGCGCTTCTGGTCCGGTAAAGATAAACCGGAGTAGAAATGAACAAGGAACTGTATGTATCGACCACCCCCCACGAAACCAAAGTCGGGATCACGGAAGACGATCAACTAGCGGAAATTTACCTCGAACGAGAAAACGAATACACCTTAGCGGGCTCAATTTATAAGGGCCGTGTGACGCGCGTGCTGCCAGGCATGCAGTCGGCCTTTGTGGACATTGGATTGGAGCGTGACGCGTTTCTCTACGTCTCCGATTTCATGGATCTGGAACAACAGGATGAAGACCTGGATGAAGCCATCCCGGCCAATCGTCCCGTGGGCGAAGCGCGTCCACGCAATGGTTTGGAACATGCTGGTTCGGCGGAACATCAGGAAGGGTTGGCTGACGGCGCGGGGGTAGCCGGCGAACAACCGGAAGGAGCCACTGCGGAAACTCCGGGAGCGGCATCGGGCTCCGGGCGCGATTTTCGCGGACGCCGTCGCCGTCGCGGACGCCGGGGTGAGATCGGGCGCGGTGGCGAGCGTTCTGAGCGCGGCGAGACCCGAAGCGAGCCTCGCATCTCCGAGCCTGGTGTCGCTGAACCTCGGAGCAGCGCGCCTAACACTGAAGGGTTCAATCAAGCCGTGAGCGCACCTCGTGCCGAGTCTCGCGGAGAAACTCGAAACGAAACTCGGGGCGAAACTAGAAATGACCGCTTCAGTCGTGGCGAGCGTTCCGGGCGTGGCACATCCGAATCGCGATATTCGCGGCCGGCGCCGGGCGCTCGCACCGGACGGGACTATGATTACGGACCACCGCCGGGATATCAGCCAATCGTGCTTCCCGGCGAATCGATTTCGAAATATCAGCGGCAAGCCCAGGCGGCAGCGTCGCCAGCGGAGAATGTTCCCGTCGAGCCGTTGGCTCCAGCAGCGATCGGTAAGAATTTTCCAGATGATGAGCACATCTTTGCCGAAAAGGCAGCCGCCGAGGTTGCCGAGCCGCTTCATGAACAGCATGAGTACGAAACGCACGCCGAGATGGATGAGGAAGCGCACACGGCCGCTTCCAGCGCAGCCGCCGAAGCAGTGGACTTCAGGAATGCAGCTCCGGGGGCTGATGCATACCCGATGCCGGGGGCGACCAATCGCCAGATGTCGCCTGTGCCCGAAACAACCCGTGAAATAGCCAATGACAACGACTTCATAGCAGCTCCGCGGGCGGCCGCTGAAGTTGATGAAGTTCACGAAGTTCCTATGAGTTCGGGTCTGCACGGAGCGGTTGAAGAGCAGGAGATCGAGGAGGAAGAAGCCGATCTTGCTTCCTACGGAGAGGAACCGGGTGACGATGAGGGCTACGAGGAACTGGAAGAAGAGACGCGAGCAGCCGGCGGAGAGTTGTCGGGAGCTCAAATTCTAGAGGTTACAGAAGTCACTTCCGGATTCGCGGCCAGCGGTGAGCCGGCAGCCAGCGGCGAAGCAGTTCCAGAGGCTGCTCTTGAAGCGCAAGTCGAAGCCCAGGCCGAAGCCGAAGAGCGGGAAGCAGAAGAACTGGAACTCGAAGAGGCGCAGGCGGAAGCTGAAGCGCTGCTGGAGGCGGAAGCGATTGGCGACGGCACCGTGGATGCGAGCGCTGCCGTGCGCGCTCCAGCGCCGGAGGCCATGCTCCTGCAGCGGACGCAGCGCCGCGGGCCGGAGCGAAGCTTCGATCGCGGTCGCGGACGGCGCGGTGGACGCCGCTTCCGGAGCCGCGAGAACACAGTGGTCCCGCAGATCAGCGAACTGCTTAAGGAAGGGCAGGAAGTGCTGATCCAGATCGCGAAAGAACCGATTGCGAAGAAGGGCGCGCGCATTACCAGTCATATTGCGTTGCCGGGGCGCTTTTTGGTCTTCATGCCGACGGTGAATCACACCGGCGTGTCACGCAAGATCGCTTCGGAAGAAGAGCGGCAACGCTTGAAGCGAATCATCCAGAGCGAGCGCGAGAACGGCGGTGGCGGCTTCATCGTGCGGACGGCGGCGGCGGGCGCAACGGACGAAGAATTGCGCGCCGACATTCGTTTTCTCAAAAATCTGTGGAGCGAGATCAAGACGCGCTCCGAGGATAGCAAAGCTCCGGCGCTGATCTATCACGATCTGAACGTGGTGGAGCGCGTGCTCCGCGATCAGGTGAGTTCGGAGTTTTCGGCGATCTGGGTCGATACGGAGCAGGAATACGAGCGCATTCTGCGCTTTGCGAACCGGTTTCAGCCGGGACTGGTGAAGCGCGTAAAGCTCTATACGAAAGAGACTCCGCTCTACGATCAGTTCGGGCTGAACGAAGAAATCAACAAGGCGCTGAAGTCGAAGGTCTGGCTGAAGAGCGGCGGCTACATCGTGATCAATCAGACCGAGGCGCTGGTCGCCATCGACGTCAATACCGGCAAGTACGTCGGCAAGACGGCCCGCCTCGAAGACACGATCGTAAAAACCAACGTTGATGCGATCAAGGAGATCGTGCGCCAGGTTCGGCTGCGCGATCTGGGCGGCATCATCATCATCGACTTCATCGACATGGACGAGCGTCGCAACCGGCAGAAGGTGATGCAAGCTCTCGAAGAGGCCTTGCGCTATGACCGGGCGCCTTCAAAGGTGCTGCAGTTCAATGATTTCGGTTTGGTGGCCATCACTCGCAAACGGGTGAAGCAGTCGCTCGAACGCACGATTGGATCGCCTTGTCCTTATTGTCAGGCCACTGGCTTCGTAAAATCGGTGGGCACGGTTTGCAATGAGGTGTATGTCGAAATGCGCAAGATCTCGAACCATCTCGAACACAACGACGTGATGTTGCGCGTGAACCCGGAAGTTGCGAAAGTGCTGAAGGCGAATAACGCAAAACTCTTGAATGAAATGGAAGAGCTGACGAAAAAGACGATCATCGTAAAGTCAGACCCGGCGCTGCATCAGGAGCAGTTCGACATTCACTAGGCTGGCCGAATTTCGGGCGCCTGAACATGCCATCAGTAATAGAGGGACGGGCGACAACCCTGTCCCTTTTGTTTGTGTGCTGTTTCTTCGTGAATGAATTTCTGGACTTCCTGCGTGTGGCGTTCTTACGCTTCGGCACTGGCAATGAGCGTTTCCGCTTCAGCGGTGCGCATTCGCAGTTTTCCGAACGATGCGCGGATAGGCTCGATGTTCGACTGCGTCTCCGATTCCTTGCCGTCGACTGAGCCTGGCCCTTCGAGGGCGTCAACAACACGTTTGCTCAGGTCGATAAGAACGGCCAGGGAATCGGCGTGAAGCTTCCAGATAGTCGGAGAATTCTTCGAGCGCCTGAGTTCCTCGATCTCGGTCATGATGCGCGCGGTCAGCGCGACCGCGCGGAGAGTCATTCGGGCAGAATCTGCGCGCCGTCCAGCGTCTTCGAGATAATCGGCGGTGTAAGCGGCGACCTCGGCAGGACTAAGCATCAGATTGAAGAAGCGCATGGGCACGATCTGGCGGGAGTTGGCATCGGCCACGCGCACGAAGACGCGAATCGATTCCTCCACTCTGCGCAACTTCGCTTCTTCCACTGAGACCGCCTGTGGAGTGATCGTGGCAGGAATGTAATTCGTTACGAAACTCTTATCGAGCGCGGGGGCGGCCGCCGCGCCGCGGTTTCCGTTTGCGTGCCCGGCGCTCGCAGAGTCTGCGCGCCTGATCGGCGGCCGGCGTTCCAATTCCCTCTTGAGTCTTGAGACGCGGCAGAATTTTTCCAGAGCCGCGGTGTAGTCAAGCTTCAGCAACGCTTCCTGGTTCATCGCCGCCACATGCTCGACGGTGACTTCAACTCCGTCGACCGTGCCGAGGATGCTGCCGCCCAGCGCTTCCAGTTGGATCGCGAAATCTTTTATCTCTTGTGTGGCCGCGGAAAACAGCGCGCTGAAGCGGTCGCCGAATGCGCTGTTGTAAGAGGCGAGAGTGGCCAGCACGCCGGGGTGATACATCGATTCGCCCAGCGCGGCTTTCAACTCCCGAACCCGCGTGATGATGCCCGAGTCCATGAGCGAATTAAAATCGGCAAAACGGTTCGCTTGTTCGAGCAAGGGGCCGAATTCCCGCAGCAATTGCAGATCGGTTTCCGACAGTACCGGAACATCGGACTCAGAGAGTATTTCCGCCAGCGCAATTTCAAACGGAGACAGAGGAATCGATCCGTCGAGGCCATAGCCGCGGCGTTCCCACTGGCCCGCCACACGCGGATGGCGAAACAGAAAAGTGGCGACGAGATCAATCTTGTCGCGATTGGCGGCGCAATCGTCGCGATGGCGAGCAAAGTAGCGCAGCAGCGCTTCGGCAACCTCAGGGTCAAGATCGGATTGCACTCCCAGCCGCAGCATGGCGGGAGTGATGGCCATGTCGAGCACCTGGATCCAAAGCTGCGCTTGGTTCAGGGTCGCGCGGACGTCAGGAGTTCGGTTGAGAACGTCAGAGGTAAGTTCCGCGGGCACGGGCAGTTCGCCGCCGAGTTGAGCGCCCAGCAACCGCTGATAGAAACTCTGCACGGTGGCCAGCAGCGCCAGTTCCCATTGCGGATCTTCAACCAATATCAACTCCTCCGGCGACCGCACCTGAATCGTTCCTAAAGTGGGGCCCTCCTTTCAGTAAATCCGAAAGGGAAGCGCAGCGCAATTGGTTACGTGGTTACGGAAGGGACTGCACCCGGTAGCTTGAGATGTGGAGCTATTGGAATACTACGGTTTTGTTACCGTACAGCAGGATGCGGTTTTCTACGTGCCAGCGCACGGCGCGCGAAAGGACAACCTTCTCAATGTCGCGGCCTTTCTGCACGAGGTTGTCGATCGTGTCGCGGTGGTAGATGCGGACGACATCCTGCTCGATGATGGGGCCATCGTCGAGTATTTGAGTGACGTAATGAGCGGTGGCGCCGATCAGTTTGACGCCGCGCTGAAAAGCCTGGTGGTAGGGCTTGGAGCCGATGAACGCGGGAAGAAAAGAATGGTGAATATTAATGAGATTCGCGGAGCCCAGGGTGGCGATGAACTCATTTGACAGCACCTGCATGTAGCGTGCCAGGACGACGAGACTGCATTTCTGTTCGCGGATGAGCGCGATCTGGCGCTGTTCCGCCTCCCGCTTGTTTTCTTTCGTCACCGGCACGACGACGTAGGGAACGCGGTGGAAGTCGGCAATGCGCTGGTTATCGGGGTGGTTCGAAATGATCAACGGAATATCGCAGAGGAGTTCGCCGCTCTGATGGCGGTAGAGCAGGTCTTGCAGGCAATGGTCATACTTCGAAACGAAAATAGCGATACGGGGGCGATCGGCCGAATGGGCGAGGCGCCAGTCCATCTGGAACTTGCGGGCGATGGGAGCAAAGCGGTCGGCAAACTGAGAAAGATCAAAATCAAAATCCGCCGCGTCGAACTCGACCCGCGTGAGAAATAGATTGGATTCCTCATCGCCGTGCTCATCGTTGAATAGGATGTTGCCGTTGTGACGAAAGATGAAATCGGCAATCGAAGCTACAACGCCTTTGCGATCAGGGCAGGAGACAAGAAGGATGGCGGAGTTGTGCATAAAACAAGTGTAGCGCCGGCGTCCTCGCCGGCTACGCAAACCGCCGGGACGGCGGCGCTACTTTTTCAGCGCCTTCGCAATCTCGCGCGCCGCATTGGCGCCGGAGCCGCCGGTGAGTCCAGTCCCGGGATGAGTTCCGCTGCCGCATAAATAGAGGTGTTCAATCGGGGTCCGATAGCGCGCCCAGTCGAGCAGCGGGCGCATGGTGAAAAATTGATCGAGCGCCAACTCGCCGTGGAAGATATGGCCTCCCGTGAGGCCGTAAGTTTCTTCGAGATCTTTGGGCGTGATGATTTGATGGCTCAGAATGAGCTGCGGCAGATTCGGCGCATACTGCGCGATGGTCTTGACTACAGTTTCGCCGAGCGCTTTGCGCTCGGTTTCCCAATCGCTGTTCTTTAACTTATAGGGCGCGTACTGCATGTAGATGGACATCACGTGCTGCCCCGCGGGAGCCAGAGACGGATCGGAGAGCGAAGGAAAGGCAATTTCAATATAGGGGTTCCGCGAAAAATTGCCATATTTCGATTCGTCGAAGGCGCGCTCCAGGTAGTCGATTTCGGGGCTGATCTGGATACGGCCTTTGAGCAAGTTGCCGTTACTCGTCGAATGCGAACCAGAAGGTGAAGCAGCCTTTAGCGCGGTGAATTCAGGCAAGCGCGGAGAGAGCGAGATTGATTTTTGCGACCGTCCCCATCGAGCGGTAGTTCTTGATTTTCTGGATGAAGTCCGGTGAGAGGTGCGCGGGATCGACCAACTGCATCAGCGTGCGTTTGGGATCGGCGTTCGAGACGACGGCGCGCGCGGAGATTTCTTCGCCGGAAGTAAGGACGACGCCAGTGGCAACGCCATCTTTCACACGAATCTCAGCGATCTCGGCGTTGGTGCGAATTTCTGCCCCAGCCCGTTTTGCCGCTGCGGCCATCGCGAGAGTGATGGCTCCCACGCCACCGGCAGGGAACTGAATGCTCCCAGCGGGAGTCGCATCGGCGGCGGCCCGCAACAGCAATACAAGAGCACTGCCTGCCGACCATGGCCCGAGGAAGGTTCCGAAAATGCCACGGGCAGCGATGGTGGCACGCAGCGGTTCGGTGTCGAAGAACTCGGCCACCAGATCGGCGACAGCCATCGGTCCCCAGCGCAGAACACGATACAAATCTTTTTTGCCGAGATTTCGTATCGACCGGCCCGTCTTTAGCATTCCCCAGAGGTCGCCGCTGCTGGGGTTGTCGATGTTCGGTGGCGTGAGCGCGAGCGCTTCGCCGATGACCTTGCCTATCTTTCCGAGCGCGGCGCCGAAGTCTGCGTAGGCAACAGAGTCTTTCTGCGACCACTGCGCGATTTCCTGCGCGGCTTTCTTTGCGTCGGAGTAGAGCACGAGCGCTCGTCCGTCGGGCGTCAGCGAGACTGTGTTCACATCGGGAGTCGTCAGCTTGAGGCCGTGTCGCTCGAGTGGCATGTCGCGAACGATGTCGGCGCGCAGCGGACCCGCGTTGTGGGCGAGCGTGGAGCAACGAAAGCCGGGATGGAGTTCCTCCGTGATGGCCGCTCCGCCCACCTGGACGCGGCGTTCGAGCACCAGCGGTTTGACGCCGGCCTTGGCAAGGTAAAATGCGGCGACCAGGCCGTTGTGGCCGCCACCGACGATGATCACATCGCGCGTTTCGGCCATAAGGTTAGGCCGCCCCGTCTTTCAGAATTTCGAGCGCCGCCAGGCGTCCGGGGGCGCCCATGATGCCGCCGCCGGGATGCGTGGCTGATCCGCACATGTATAAATTCTTGATCGGAGAGCGGAATTGCGCCCATCCCGCAACCGGGCGCAGAAAGAACAATTGTTCGAGCGAGAGTTCGCCCTGGAAGATGTTGCCTTCGCTCAGCCCCCACTCGCGTTCTAGATCGAGCGGGGTAACAACCTGCCGGTGCAGAATAATGTCTTTAATGTTCGGCGCATATTCGGCAATCGTATTGACTACGTTGTCGCCGAACTTTTCTTTTTCCGTATCCCAGTCGAGGCCGGGCGCAAGTTTGTAGGGAGCATATTGCACGAAGCACGAGAGAATATGTTTCCCCGGCGGCGCCAGCGAGGTATCGGTGAGCGTTGGGATCACCATGTCGATGTATGGATGCGAAGACCAGTGCCCGTACTTCGCTTCGTCGTAAGCTTTCTCCATATACTCGACGCTGGGCGAGATCGACATGGCTCCGCGCAGGTGAGCGCCCGCTCCAGGCATGCATTTGAAATTCGGCAGGCCGTCGAGCGCCATATTTACCTTGCCCGAAGATCCGCGGAACTTGTAACGCTTCACGCCGTCCATGAATTCATCGGGGAGATTACCGGGCTCGATCATTTTCGTGAACGTGAGCCGCGGATCAACGCTCGAAGAAACGACCTCAGCGTGAATCTCATCGCCATTCGCAAGCACAACGCCCGAGGCGCGTCCATTCTTGACGATTATTCTGGCGATCGGAGCCTCGGTGCGGATTTCTACTCCGGCTTCGCGTGCAGCGTCGGCAATTGCATTCGAGATGGCGCCCGTGCCGCCGCGCGCGAATCCCCAGGCCCGGAACGCTCCATCGATCTCTCCCATGTAGTGATGCAGCAGAACATATGCAGTGCCGGGAGAGCGCACGCCCAGAAAAGTTCCGATGATGCCAGACGCCGACATCGTCGCCTTGAGCACATCCGTCTCGAACCACTGATCGAGAAAGTCGATGGCGCTCATGGTCATGAGCTGCACCTGGTTATATTTGTCTTCGCTCGACATTCCTTGAAAACGGCGGCCGATGAAGAGCAGCTTCATCAGTTCTTTCGGATTCAGGGTGGCGGGGTCGGGCGGAATCATGCTGAGGATCGGCTTTACGAAGCGGCACATGGCCTGCATGGCCTTGCCGAATTCGTCATAGGCTTCGGCATCCACACGCGAGTGGCGGGCAATTTCGCGATGCGTCTTGCCGTGATCGTTCACGCGCCACAAGTGGTCGCCATTCGGCATGGGAGTGAAAGTGCCGTCGAGCGGAAGAATCTCAAGCCCGTGGCGGGGCAGATCGAGGTCGCGAATGATTTCGGGGCGGAGCAGCGAGACGACGTAGGAGCAGACGGAAAACTTGAAGCCGGGAAACACTTCTTCCGTGCACGCTGCGCCACCGAGAATATGCCGGCGCTCGAGCACGAGCACTTTCTTCCCCGCTTTTGCGAGATAGGCAGCATTGGTGAGGCCATTGTGGCCTCCGCCAATCACGATTACGTCATACTTATGGGCCACTAGTTCCAACCCCTGTTCTTTAGCTCTTATCTCTCAGTCGTCAACTTCTCGGAACCTAGCATCCGCGACAGCAATTGAGTGAAGCACTTATTTAGGTGTGTGAAAAGCGGAAAACGTACGATACCACTGAGGCGGCTCAGAGGCCACTTGGGAGGACGCTCCACTGAATAAGGCGGCGCATAGTGCGCTGATTCTAACTGAAAAAGAGTATTCCTTCTAGCCGATTCCTTGCGCTGATTAAAACCACACTAGCGTTTAGCTGCGGCCACTCTGGCGCCCATTTTTTGAAGGACCGCACGTTGCGCAGAAGTGAGTTTCTCGATGGAACAATCCTTGTTCGGTGAATACCAGAGCTGTCGCGAAGCGAACGCTTTTGCCTCTTGATTAGCCGGTTCGCAGCCGTATACCGCAAGCAATATCTGCCTGAGCCGTGAGAGTTCGAGGTTGGGTGACTCCTTAGGTCCCAAGGACTTTATGAACCGATCCACAAACGGATCCACTTCTTGCGGCAACCTCGGAAAAGGAGTGGTGTAGTAACGAATCTGAATCGGATCCTTCGGCTTGAAATTGTTGTACTGCCATTGCACTCCTCCTTTCACAGTTTGCCATCCGTCAGGTTCTATTTGCCGGAACCACCACGGGTGGCGAACCGGAAATGTAGAATTAAAACGATCCGCCCCTTCCGCGCTAGGTTCGACCGCGCTATCTTCGGTTACTCCGCGCCGATCGAAATACTGCTCGAACCGTTCCGTAAACACAGTGAATTTAGCGGCTTCGACGTCTCCCGCCCAAGACGAACCTGTGGAAGTGATATAGCCGGCCATGTCAAGCTGTCCGATATTAAGAAATTCCTGTCCGAAAACTCCCGTGGCGAATTCGGCGCGTTCCTGTTTTTCCATCGGTACGAGGCCCATTGACATCGGTATCCGATAGTCAACTGTTAGAGTTTTGTTTTCGGTCGGAGAAAAATGCATGTCCCAGACAAAAACAGATCCGAATTGTCCCTGGCCACTCTGGGGTTTGCGGCGGACGAATTTGACGTTGTAAGTTGTCTTCTCATCCCTTGCGATGAAGCCGTACTCAAGAACCCAGTTTTCTGATTCCTTCGGAGATTCAGCCTCTGTGCCTTGTGCAAATTGAGAATCGATAGGGAAGCCGACCTCCACGTCTTCATCCTTGTCAGAGAGGTTTCGAAGAAAGAACACGCATTCATAATTCGCGCGATCCATACCGGGCACGGTTCCGTCGAAGAGGAATGGTCCACGACCGAGAACGATGGTCACATCAATGCTCACCAACTGGATCGTCTTGGACGTTATCTGGCGCAGATCCTGGCCGTTCCCCGTGAACACGCCAGCATCTGCCAAGGCGTGCCGCGACGTTCCCGTTAGCAACATCAACATTAGGGCTGGGACCGTCAGTACACTCGTCATTCGCGTTCTGAGTTGAAAACGGAGACGAAGTGCAGTCGAGTCTAGAGGTGAACGTCGTTTCATTGCTGGGAGTTCACTATACCGCATATAATGACCGGGCTTCGCACCGACTTTTGCATCGAGGTCACAACCTTGCCCATCGGAACCGCGTTTCACGAGAGAACTTTCGCCCTCTGCCAGAGTCTGAATTATCGCGAGTGGTCGGGATACTACACGGTCAGCGTTTACGAAGTGCATCATGAGCACGAGTACAACGCCATCCGCAATGCCTGCGCGTTGATCGACATTTCTCCGCTCTATAAATATTTGATCACTGGCAAAGACGCGACGAAACTCGTCAACCGCGTGATCACGCGCGACGTTAACAAAGTCGCCGCCGGGCAAGTCATTTATGCCTGCTGGTGCGATGAAGAGGGCAAGGTCATCGACGACGGCACGATCACGCGCCTGGAAGAAAATAAATATCGCTGGACGGCCGCCGATCCGAGCCTGCGCTGGTTCCGGCAGAATGGCCTGAACATGGACGTTCAGATTAAAGACATCTCCGAGCAAACGGCTGCTTTGGCACTGCAGGGGCCGGCTTCGGCGAAGCTTTTGAAGACGGTCGCCGAGGCTGACATCACGAATCTGAAATATTTCCGCAAAACGAGCGGAACAATCGCGGGCGTGCCCGTTGACATTTCGCGCACCGGATATACGGGCGACCTTGGCTACGAGATTTGGATTCCCCTTCTCAGCAATGGGGATCAGGCCGTCAAAGTCTGGGACGCCTTGATGGACAAGGGCAAGCAGTTCGATATTCATGCCGCCGGAATGCTGGCGCTCGACGTGTCGCGGGTGGAGGCGGGCCTATTGCTGATCGAGGTCGATTACATCAGTTCGAAGAAGGCGCTGATTCCGTCGCAGAAGTACTCGCCGTATGAATTGGGGTTCGGGAAGATGGTGCACCTCGAGAAAGAAAATTTCATCGGCAAGCGGGCGCTGGCGCGAGATCACAAGCAGGGCGTGGCGCGACAGTTGGTCGGGCTGGAAGTGGATTGGGTGGAAGTGGAAGAACAGTTCGACAAGTTCGGCCTGTCTCCAGCCGCGCCGAGCCAGGCCTCGCGCGTGGCGGTGCCGGTCTATGTCGGTGACAGGTATGTAGGCAAGGCGACCACAACGGCGTTCTCTCCGCTGCTGAAAAAGCTCATTGCGCTGGCGAGCGTGGGAACAGAGTATTCGAAGCCCGGCACCAAACTGCAAATGGAGTTGACGATCGAAGCGCAACGCATGAAGACGACGGCGACCGTGGTACCGATGCCATTCTTTAACCCGAAGCGGAAGACGGCAGTGCCGGTGTAGCAACTGCGCAGCAAGTCGTTTCCGGGAAACGATTGCAGCGCCGCGTTTCTCCTCCCCCCTCTTATTTTGTAAAGGCGTCGTAAACGCCTTGGAACGCCAGTGGTTGAAAGTTCAGAAAAGCCGGCGGCGTGGGCGCCAACGAACTGCCGTTGATATAAACGTTGTAGCCAGAGCCCAGAAGATCCGCGTCATTATTCAGGTCGGGGACGGTAAGGTCTTCCCATTTTCCTGTCGCCAGCCGCAGGTCAAGGGTTTGAAGCGCGGTAATTGTTTCCGCAGGCGTGAAAGTGCAATGACCGGCGCGATGCACGAATATCTGCCGCAAGAACGAGCTATCATGCGCCTCGCCGACTACCCTGCGATAGGCGCTCTCGTTTTCCACGGGCACGAGTCCGTCGCCTGTAGTGTGCATCGTGAGGACGGGGAACGAAAGCTGGCCGTTGTAAATAATGTTCTCGCTCAAGTAAGCCAAAGCCGCTGGGTCGGCTTTAATCCGCTTGGCCTTCCCTAACGCCGCAAGATCGGCCTTCAGGCTTAATCCAGCCTTAGCGTAGAGCGCTCGCACCTCCGCATAGTCGACGGAGTGCTGTAGCGCCGTTTCGAAATCCACACCATTATTGAATGAGGGATTGCCTCCGGCACGTGCCTCCAACTCGGCGCGCAGTGCAAAGATGAAGGGGAAATCCACCTGCGACAACCATTCAAACTGATTGGCGATCTGGGCGGCATAATTGGTGCGCGCCGGCTCGGGAGATGCAGGGTCGAACCAGCCCGGCAAGTCTCCCAGAGCGGCAGCCAGAGCGGTCCGCGCTTGCCCTTGCGGCGTAGTTTGCGCCACGGCCAGTATCTCCTCGGCGTTGGTAAGATTCTGGTCCGGGTTGCCGATGTCGACGACTTGCAGAGAACCGCCCGCGACCAGGGTGTTGAAGGCGAAGGCGACATTGAGCGAGCCGTTCCAAGTGGCCACGCCGCCGCTCAGAACTCCGCACATGGGAAGCGCTGCATTGAAGCGGTCGGGAAACTCCTGCACCAATCCGGCGGTGACCATGCCTCCGAGAGAGTGTCCCCAGGCGATGGTTTGGAAGGGAGTTCCAACTGCACTTACAAAAGCGTCAAGCGTCGCAATCTGATCGGGGATTGCCTGCTGCACAGCCCAACCTGTGGTTGCATAGGACGATCCCGCCAGCGCGTAACCCGCCGCCAGCATATAACCGCCCGTGATGGGGTCGCCCACATCCAGGGCGGGATTCGCCGATCCGGGGACGACATATCCGTGGCTGTAAAGAAGCAGGGTGCCGTTCCAGAGAGGCGGAACATCGATCACATAAGTTGCGCCATCTGGCAGGGTGCCGGTGATGTGCTGCTGTGCGGCGGCGCTTCCACCGAGCGCAGCAATCAGAACGGCGGATAGGGCGGATAGGACGATACGCAGCGGAATTTTCGACATGGAAATTTCCTCCTCGGAGAGAGTGGGGGCTGTGTCGCGACCCGGCGACAAAGTGCTTGAAATTGTCCGTCCGCTCTCCAACCGTTGTCAAGGCGAAAGGCCGAGACTCCTTTGTGCTCGGCGCTTTCCAGCCCAGTACAACCACACTCCGATCAGCACCAGCGCACCGCAACCGCCGACGATTTTGAGGACGGCCAGCGGCTTGTTGGGTTCATCAGGCGGCGGCAGGACGGAGAGAATAATGGTCAAGCTTGTGGTGATAAAGCCCAAAATCGCGAGCGCATAGGCTGCCGGCTTACCGCCGGGGACACGAATTATTTCCGGGCCTGCGGGTTCGCTTTGCAACTTAATCATCGATGCAAATAGATATAAGTACGGAATGAAATATGTAATCACACCCATGCTGACCAGCACGTCATAGGCGCCTTTAACCGAGGTGCCTGCCTGGCCTAGAAAGACGAAGATCGCGCCGATCACGGCCTGAGTCAGCAGCGCGACCCAGGGCGTGCCCCAACGGCGATGCAGCGTGCCAAACGCGGGCGGCAGATAGCGGTCAATGCCGGCTACGAAGGGCAGACGGGCGACGGCGGCAAGATAGGCTCCGGAAGCGCCGATGTTGCTGAGCGCAATCAAAAGCGCCGCGACGGGAAGAAAGAAGGGAAGCCCGACACGATCGGAGGTTTTAGCGATCGCCTGCACCAGGCCTTGGAGGCCGCTCGCCTCTGACGACGGCAGCGCCAGCAGCACGCAGACAGTGCCGATGATGTAACAGAAGGCGATGGTGAGTCCGGCGCAAAATAGGGCCCAGGGAATAGTGCGCCGTGGGTTCTTAATTTCCTCTGCCATGAACGAGGCCGTTTCGCATCCGCCGAAAGCAAACGTCAGCACCGACCAGAAAATGATGTCGTCGAAGCGCACGCTCGGCGTCATTGTGTGGAGCGAAAAAGTGGTCGCCGATCCGAAGCGGTGATATGCGAGCAGGCCCATTCCGATGACGATGAGCACAGGAATCCACATGGCCAGCGCGCCGGCGTTATGCAGCCATTTGCCGACGTCGAGGCCGACCACATTCAGCAACGTAGCTGCGGCCAGGGTGACCAACGCAAACACGATGTAGTAAGTGGGATTCGCAGAAAAATGCGACCACTGCGCCTGGCGCATGAATAGTATGTTGCCGGCGGCGAAGTAGAGCACGGCAGGAAAGTAGGGAAGATTGCTGGTCCAGTAAGTCCAGGCGGCCATGAAGCCGGAGAAATCGCCGAAAGCACGCTTCGACCAGACGTAGAGTCCGCCTTCGTTGGGATAGCGCGAAGAAAGTTCGATGACCGAGAGCGCGAGCGGCGTGTAGAAGACAAGCCAGGCGCCGATCCAGACGACGATGGAACTCGGGCCGGCGGCGGCGGCGGTGGCGATCCAGCGCAGGCTGATGCCGGTCACAACATAGAAGAGAAGCAGATCGCGAAATCCCATGACGCGCTTGGGGCGGTTGGGATCGGGGGCTTCGAGGTGTGACTTGGATTCAGTCACGCTGCGATGGGAAAATTACGCCTGAACGTATCATTAACGATTAGCACAACGAACCGGATGGTATAACAAAAGTCGCGTGTCCGCTCGATTTCTATTTCCCTTTTTCGCGCCAGGATTCGCGGTCTTCGGAGAAGGCAGTATGGCAAAGAAATAGAAACCGCCCGAGCCGGATCAGGCTCAAGCGCCAAAACACTGGTGTGAATGCGAGTGTTCTGACTGCGACATTGGAGCGCACGAGCGCTGTACGTCTCCTAAGTGCCATACGCCGAAATGGAAGAACGCGACAAACAAACGCAAATCGGACAGGTAATCGATAACTAGGGCCTGTTCACACTATCGCAGGGCCTCGATGATGAATGCGAAGTAGATAAAGGCGAGAAACACAACATCGAGTTTCTCGAAACGCGAAAAGATGCGGCGGAAGCCTTTCAGCCGCCGAAACAGGCGCTCCACTTGGTTCCGCTTCTTGTAGAGTTCGCGATCGTAGTCCCAGGGTTCGCGCCGGTTCGATTTGGGTGGAACCACCGGAATCATGTTCATTTCCAGCACCAGTTGCCGGGTTTCGTCGCCTTCGTAGGCCCGGTCCATCAACAGCGGGACTTCGACCGGCAGCGGACCTAACTCCAGAAGTAGTTGCCGGCCCACCGGCGCATCGTGCGCTTCTCCCGGCGACAAGCAGAAAATTATTGCCGTTCGAGCATTCGCGGCAACCAGATGAATCTTGGTGTTCCATCCGCCGCGCGATTTCCCGATGGCTTGGGGTCCGTTTTTTTTAAAGCCCCAGTCCCGTCGGGATGCACTTTCACCGAGGTCGAGTCCAAACTGAAAGCTTCGATTTTGATGCGCAGAATCTGCTCTTGCTGCAACTTGGCAAACACCTGATCCAAGACGCCTTTCTTGGCCCAACGATTCATGCGCACGTAGATGCTGTGCCAGTTGCCGTACCGCTTGGGCAATCCGCGCCACTTATATCCGTGCTCGGCGACATAGAGAATCGCATTCAACAAGATCAAATTCTCGTGACGCACATTGCCGCGTTGCACCGGCAAGCAATCTTGAATTCGTTCGTACTGTTCGGTGGTGATCTCCATGCCCTGCATCTTACCCGACGTTTGTTGACGTAGTGTGAACAGGCCCTAGTGAAGATTTTTCTGTGCGAATTGGCGAAACTGAAATTCAAACTCTTCCGGGGAGTAGATGCCTTTCTGAACGAGAAGCGTATTCATCGCGTAAACCGTGGCCCGAAAACGTTCCTCGCGCGAGAGCTGGCTCATCGCCTCGTTGAAGCTAATCAGTTCCTTGTCTGTGGGCGCATCTTTTTCTGAACCGCGAACAGTGGAAGTTGCCATGATGTTGACCCCCTTACCTATCTATGTACAGACAATGTTCGGCTCACTGCTGACTGTTCAATTCTATCCGTTTATGACATCAGGCGAAGGCTTCTGCGTTGCCGCTTCCAATACAGATAACCCGGCACCCCAATCAGCACAATTAAAGCGCCCCAGAATGCCTCGGCCGGCCGCTGAATAATCGTGTTGAGCGTCCAGGCGACACCGACCAACACATAAATTGCGGGCAGCCACGGGTATCCGGTGCAACGATAGGGGCGCGGAACGTCGGGCCGTTTCCAGCGCAAGATAAAAAGTCCGATCACGGTCAGCGTGTACGACAGCACCATGCCAAAGATGACGTAGGTGTAGAGCTGGTCATAGCGTCCGCTCATGGTGAGCACGGCGGCCCAGATGCCTTGTCCGATGAGGCTGAAGGCTGGCGTGCGCCATTTGGGATGAATGGCGGCCATGCGGCGGAAGAACACGCCATCCTGCGCCATGGCAAGGTAGACGCGCGAACCCGACAGCGTGCAAGCTGCAGCCGCGCTGAAACACGAGATCGCGATCATCACCGACAGCCAAACGGCCGCGCCGGGTGAAAACAGAACTGCTGCCGCGTCGTGGACAATGGTTTCGTGCTTAGCGATTTCACTCAATGGCAGGGCATAGACGTACGTCAGGTTCATCGCCAGATAAATCACACCGACCACGAGCACGCCCAACACCATAGCCAGCGGCACATTGCGCCGCGGATCTTTCACTTCTCCCGCGACCCAGGTGATGTAGACCCATCCATCGTAGGCCCAGAAGACGGCAATCAAACCGACGCCTAGAGCAGAGATCAACTGCATAGGGGTTAATCCCATACTTAAACCCCCGGGAGCACGCGCGCTGAAATTCGACCAATGCCCCTTGCCTATGGCGAATCCGAGGATCACGAAAGCTGCCATGGCGACGGACTTCGTCCAGGTAGAAATGTTTTGCATGAGCGTGCCCCAGCGCAAGCCGACAACGTTGACGTAGGTCAGTAAAACGATCAACGCCAGGCCGACGGCGTGCGCCCGCGTAAACGGCATACCTGCAAGCGAGAAGATCACATGCTCTTCGGAAATAGCAGGGATGATGTTCCCCATGTAGGCAGCGGAGGCTACGCAGAGCGCGGCAATCGTGCCGCCATTGGCGACGGCGAATAACATCCAGCCGTAGAGGAACGCAACCAGGTCACCGTAAGCTTCGCGAAGATAAATGTATTGTCCGCCAGAGTCAGGAAACATGGAGCCGAGTTCGGCGAAGGCGACGCAGGCGCACAGGGAGATGACGCCGCCGAGAACCCACACCAGAAAAAACAGCACCGGGTTCGGCAGAGGTCCGGCAATATCTTTGGCGGTGAGAAAAATGGAAGAACCAATGATGCCGCTCGCCAGCAGCAAAACCGAGTCGAGCAGACTGAGCCCGCGAACGAGACTGGGTTGTTGAATCGAGCTTTCGGTTTGAGTCGCCGGGGCGGTAGTGTCCATGGGCTCAGTTTGTAACCGGCTTCATCCCATGCCCAGTTCATCGGAAGATTCCAGCGGCGTTCCGCAGCGGCGGCAAATGACGGCCGAACAATCGCCGCAGGTGAGCGGATCGCTGACCTCCACGGCGCAGACCGGGCAGTAGAACGGGGCGGGCGTTTTGGGTGCGGGCTTTGCCGTGGGAGATATCTCCATGTCTTCTTTATGACACTGATTACTTCTGAGCCATGAACCGTGAGCGCGAAACTGCTACGAGCACGAAACTGTAACACAATTCTCGCGCAACCTCCCGCCAGTCGCGGCCTCGCTTCCCACCCCGTCATCGGCGGGACGGACGACTACGTCCGTCCCTACTCGCGTCTTACTCGGGCGGTTTGCGCAGGATCAGGTCGCCTTCGGCCGGCGGCAGCGAGAATGGGAATTGCCAGATTTTGTCTTTCATCCAGACGCTGAGGATGAAATCTTCGCGCTCTTTCCACGGGCCAATCCACTTGTTGGTGGTCTTGAATAAAACCCAGCCATGCGACTCGGGATTGCCCGAGCTTAGCACGACCGTGTCTGATGGCAGGGTCTGCGTGCTGAGAAACTCGATGAACTCGGCTGCTTCTTTTTGATATTGGCGTAAGAGCGCAGTTTTCTCGTCGGCGATCTTGGGATTCTTCTTAATCTGGCGCTCGGTTTCGAAGACTTTCGTGTCCACGTCGGTCTGCAATTTGGTGGAGAGTTCCCCCGGATCCTCGTAGGGTTCGACTACATCGTGATGGCGTACAAAGTCTATGCGCACATCCGCCGGAAACTCAAACTTGTCGTGTCCGGTATAGGTGACGCTGATATAAGCTGCGAGCAGATGGTAGAAGCGGTGACGGCTCTTTCCCAGCTCCTGCGAATCCATGAGAAGTGTCACGGTGAGATCGCTTCCTGTCATCGTCCAGAGGTATTTGCCGTCGTCGCGGCGTTCGAACGTGCATCCGGGAGCGCCAGCAGTCCAGCGCACGGTGGGCAAATCTTTTTTCTTCGCGTAACTAACCGTCGGCGAAAGAATGATGCAAGCAAGAATCACGCAGATCAGAGCGTAGTTCAGAACGAGGTAGACGAAAATCGCGACCAGCCGGACGGCAAGCCTTGTCCCGAGTAAAGAGAAACTGCGCATAAAAGCAGAGTATAACTTTTACGCCGGGAACGGATGGCCAGCCGGGCCGCAGGCCGAACACGGCCAGAAAATATGTTAGATTGAAACTGGTGAGGGCGCGTAGCTCAGTTGGTAGAGCAACGCCCTTTTAAGGCGTGGGTCGCAGGTTCGATTCCTGCCGCGCTCACCATAAATTCGGGATGCGTTAAGGCGGGTTACGCAAACAAATTACGCGCTCTTGTCCGCAGATAACGGACGCGTTCCACCCACACAGGCAGCGCCGGTTCGGTTGGAATGTACGCAATACGCAGGCTGGGCTCGTCGTGCCATTTCTAGGTGCTCATTGCCTGATGCTGATTGCGCCGGCACTCATTTCTCTGCGCCCTTGCTCTCTGGCGTGTCTTCCGGTAGCCGATCCTCCTCTCGCCAATCTCCCGGCGATGTAAATTAGATGGGATGATTGCGATCCGCTGTAGCGCTCTTTTGTTTGATCTGGACGGCGTCCTGATCGATTCCACGCCTGCTGTAAGACGGGTTTGGCATCGTTGGGCGGTTGAACACGGTTTCGATCCGGAAACTGTGGTGCATATGGCGCATGGGCGCCCGAGCCGAATTACGATTCGGGAACTCTTGCCCAACTCTGACATTGACCTCGAAAATCGAGAAGTAGAACGGCGGGAAATGGAGGACCTCGACGGCGTGGTTCTGCTGCCTGGAGCTCAAAGACTCCTGGACGCTCTGCCGCCGGAACGCTGGACGATTGCCACCTCATGTACGCGGCCGCTGGCCGAAGTGCGTCTGCGGGTTGCGGGTCTTCCCATACCACCCACGATTGTTACTTCGAGCGACGTGAAGCTCGGGAAGCCTGATCCCGAGCCCTATTTGAAGGCGGCAGCGAAGCTCGGGTTTGCTGCCTCCGATTGCATCGTGGTGGAAGATGCACCGGCCGGAGTTCGCGCGGGCAAGGCCGCGGGGGCCAGAGTGATCGCCTTTCTTACCACCATGATCCGCCGCGAACTGGAAGATGCAGGCGCCGATTGGGTGGTGCAGAATTGCTCAGACATCACAGCCTTCATTGACGGAATGCAAGGCCTTCAACTAAACCTCGCGCTATAACATTTACTGTCGGTCATGGAGACGATAGGTCACGGAGACGATTGCGCGGGCCGAAGCGCTCAACTAGAATCTTCAGTTCCCTGGAGGTTGTCCGCAAGAAGTTGCCGCAAGTGTAGGATGGGACGCGGTCAGTTCCAAATCTTCATCATCGCGCATAGAAAATAGAGAATCGAGAAAATCACACAGGCAGGTATTCGTGATCATCGGTGTTCCGAAAGAGACTTATCCGGGGGAGCGGCGGGTTGCCATTGTGCCCGCGGTGCTCCCGACCCTAACCAAGGCTGGGTTCGAAGTCCACATACAATCTGGGGCGGGAAGCGAGGCCGGATATCCTGATTCCCAGTATCTGGAAAAAGGCGCAAAGATCGCCGCGGATCGCGCCGGTGTGTTTGCCGCTGACATTGTCGTGCAGATTCTCTGTTACGGTTCCAACGATCAGACCGGAAAGCTCGATGTGCCGCTCTATCGCCGCGACCAGATACTGGCTGGATTTCTGCGGCCCTTCGGCGCGCAAGAGGTTTTGCAGGAGGTTGCCAACTCCGGTGTCACTGCGTTTTCCATGGAGTTGATGCCGCGCACAACGCGCGCCCAAAGTATGGATGCTCTCTCCTCGATGGGAACGGCCTGCGGATATAAAGCCGTCCTGGTCGCGGCCGACTGCCACCCGCGCATCTTTCCTATGCTTACCACTGCGGCCGGAACCATCACTCCCGCTCGCGTGTTTGTAATCGGGTGCGGCGTTGCCGGCTTGCAGGCTATCGCCACCGCGCGGCGTTTAGGCGCCGTGATTTCGGCTTACGATGTCAGGCCGGCGGCGAAAGAGCAGGTGCAGAGTCTCGGCGGACGTTTCGTCGAACTTCCCATCGAAGCGAAAGATGCCCAGGACGCGCGCGGATACGCTCGCGCGCAAGATGAGGATTTTTATCGCCGCCAGCGCGAGTTACTCGGGAAGGTAGTGCAGGAAAGCGATGTGGTAATCACGGCGGCGGTGATACCAGGGAAAAAGTCGCCGGTGCTCGTCACCGAGGACATGGTGAAGGCAATGGCCCCCGGCTCCGTTCTCGTCGACTTAGCCGCCGAACGCGGGGGTAACTGCGAGATCACGGAGGCTGCAAAGACGGTTGTGAAGCATGGCGTTACTATCGTCGGAGCGATCAATCTGGCCAACGGCGTTCCTTACCATGCCAGCATGATGTATGCCCGCAACATCACCGCTTTCCTGACGTATCTCATCAAAGATCAGAAATTAAATCTGAACCTGGAGGATGAGATTGTGCGCGAGACGCTGCTCACTCACGGCGGCGAGATCGCGCAGGCTCGGGTACGGGAGTTCCTTAAGTTGCCCGCGCTGCCAAAATGATTATGGAGCGGCGGCCGGACGAGGATGCCCGGCGCTCCATGAGCGAAAGAGTGGGCGAAAAATCAGTGACGCAAGAGGAGAGAGGCAAAGATGAATAGCAGTTCGACCTTAATCAACGCACTCTTTATTTTCGTGCTCGCCGGTTTCATCGGATTTGAAGTGATCAGGCGTGTCTCGCCCCTGCTGCACACGCCGTTAATGTCGCTCACCAACGCTTTGGACGCAATCGCGGTGGTGGGCGCGATCGTCCTCGTCGGCGAGCACAAGAGCACGCTCTCTACCGTCTTCGGATTCATCGCCGTGGTGGCTGCAACCAGCAACATTGTCGGTGGCTTCTTCATTACCGACCGTATGTTGAAGATGTTCAAATCCAGCCGTCCCGCGCCGAAAGCTGCGGCTCCGACAGTGGAAAAGTGATGCCAGTCGAACCCGGAACCCTGCAGATCGTCATCGAACTTCTCTATCTGATCGCGAGCGTTCTCTTTATTCTCTCGTTGAAATGGATGAGTACGCCCGCCACGGCCCGCCACGGCATCTGGGCGGGCGAAATTGGCATGGTGCTGGCGATTGGCGGCACACTGCTGAATCATGGCATGGACTACCGTTGGATCGCGACGGGACTCGTCCTCGGCACCATCATCGGCATTCCGCTCGGCAACGTGGCGATGACGGCAGTTCCGCAGCGAACCGCCCTCAGTCACGCCTTTGGAGCGCTCTGCGTCACCCTGGTCGGCTCCGCCGAATTTTACCTGCGCACTCCGAATATCTCGCCCTTCGTGATGGCGGTACTGTCTCTGGAAGTCATTCTCGGAGGATTGACCGTGACCGGGAGTTTGATGGCGGCGGGCAAACTGCAGGAGATTCTCCCGCAGCGGCCTCTGACTTACAAAGGTCAGAACCTGGTCAACTTTCTCTTGCTTGCGTGCGCGCTGGCGATCGCGATAACTCTGGTTTTGCATCCTGGGGAACGGTCGCTCTATCCATTCATGATCCTGATTGCCCTGACCTTTGGCGTGTTACTGATTATTCCCATCGGTGGCGCGGATATGCCAACCGTGATCTCTTTGTTGAACGGCTACGCCGGCCTGTCGGCGGCGGCGATGGGCTTTGTTCTCAACAGCAAGTTGCTCATCATCGCCGGCGCGCTTGACGGATCGTCGGGACTGATTCTTTCCGTCATCATGTCGAAGGCCATGAACCGCTCGTTTACGAATGTCTTATTTGGAGCCTTCGGCCAGGTGCAAGCCGCGCACGGCACGGGCGAAGAAGCCAAACCTGTGCGCAGCGCGACTCCTGAAGAAGCGGCAGCGATTCTTTCTGGCGCGAACCGCGTCATCGTCGTCCCGGGATACGGCATGGCCGTGGCCCAGGCGCAGCACAAAGTGCGCGAACTCTACGATGCTCTCACCAAGCGCGGCGTGGATGTGCGCTTCGCTATTCACCCCGTTGCCGGACGCATGCCGGGGCATATGAATGTACTGCTGGCTGAAGCCAATATCCCCTACGATCGCCTGATTGAGATGGATGATATTAACGGCGACTTCCCGCAGACCGACGTCGCCCTGGTAATCGGCGCGAACGACGTAACTAACCCTGCCGCGCGAACCGACGCCTCAAGTCCAATCTATGGGATGCCCATTCTCGACGTCGACAAAGCTCACACGGTAATGGTGATCAAGCGCAGCATGAATCCTGGCTTCGCGGGCATTGATAACCCGCTCTACTATCTTGATAACAACCTCATGTTGTTTGGAGATGCCAAGGCGTTCGTCGGTAGTATCGTGCGCGAATTGGGCGGAGCACACGGGTAAACGCGCCGCGAGTTCGGGCCGCGAGCTTTGCCCTAACCACAGTTTGTATGGCTCGCGGTTCTATTGTGTCGGCTAGAGAGTCAGCAAGATAGAGTTAGCCCTGCAACAAAACAGAACAGGAAAAAAGATCACGGAAAGATGTTTTCCAAGCTTGACAAAAATCCGGCGAGCCTCAGTGTTGTGCGAGAACGTCACGCAGCCTGTGGCCCGCCCGGCGTTTAGGCTGCCTTCTTCGTCTGTCTGATCTTGGCCCAGCGTGCTTTCTGGGCCAGAGAAATTCTGCGACGGCCGGCTGCTGAAAGAACCCGTTTGGCGCGGTGGTTCGCCACGGCATGTATGGTTGAGCCCGATCCCCTGGAAAGCTTCTCCAGAACCGAAATAGCTTCCCCAAGTTTCTGGACCTGGTTTTGTGCATCCCGGCGTTCCTCGCGGAGCCGGTCAATCGCTTTCGCAATATTGGTCATCAATTCCCCCTCGGGTAATTTACCGTGGGCAATTGTATTACTAACTCCCGGTTTCTGTCATGGTTTATTAGTTGTGTCTGATGTAATTATGTAAGCCGCGTCATCTACCGACCAATCCACGCCGGATAATTGCGCGAACGTCGACCAAACAAGAATGACTCAGGGATAACTTGCGCCACGCAGAAGCTCATCCCAAGGGCGGTAATAGTCCAAAGGATGCGAACAGGAATAATGCACCTACGGCCAGACGGCCAGACTGTAGAACGCGGCCAACGTGGTAATAACAAGCGGAAAGGGCGGCAGGCGTGAACTGAAGCCGAAAATCCCTCTGCCCGACTCCGTCGCGGAATCCACTCCCCATCTGCCTTGACCAGTTCGCGTCGTAAGACTATCCTCCGCGCAAACTCGTTTAACCGGGCCCTCGAAAGTTCGAACTGGCACTTCTGATAGTCTTCGGCCGGACGTTGGTTCTGCGGCTCGTTTGCAACGGATTGCATCCCAGGCAAGGGTCCTAGATGAGAAGTTCGCACTAAACGACTGAGGATAAACAATCGCAGGTTCGCGAAGGGGCTGGCAGCCCAATTGCCCGCAAGATGCCGATGCGGTGTCTCTGGCCGAGCCCGAAAACAATGAATCGCAAGGCACTTGCGGTCGGGGTGTCTTTGGCGGTCGTGGCTGGTGTTCTGATTTGGTGCGCCATGATTCCCGCTTCGGACCGCCTTCCTCACAGACCTGCTCTGGCGCAATTAGAAAAGACTCTGGATCGCGTGCCCGCGCACATCTCTGAATTCTCTCCGGTTGCGGAGCCCTTGGCTCTGCCCAAATGTGGCGACGTCCGCCCGCCTGAGGCTCTGCTCACCCCGGACCCGCTGCTGCAAGGTCAGGATGACGATTTGGATGTGCGCGTCAGCTTCATCATCGGCGCCGATGGGTTCGTGCACAGCGCCTTCATTCTGGATAGCGGCAGTCCTGAGGAAGACCGGCTGGTGTTGCGAACCGTCAATCTCTGGCGCTATCGCCCTGCGCTCTGCAACGGGGTGCCCACCGATTCCGAAGCGCGCGTAAGATTCATGGTCCGCTAGCCTGCAAATTCTCCTACAATATCAGCCGTGAGGTTGCCGTGACCCCAGAGAATCCAAACCCTCTCAGGCCGAAGCAGAATGAGCGTCAACAGAATGCGCGTCAAGAAGAGCAGAATGATCGGCTCAACACCGAGCCGGTCGCAGGCAAAGAGGTTGAAGAATTCTTTCAACGCCTCCCGGCAAACTTTCGCTGGCCCAAACCGAACGCCGAGGCTGTAGCTGCGGCGGTGGAAGCGATCCAGCGCGTGTCGGGCGGCGGCTCTGCTGCGCAGGATCTGGCGGCAGATGGCGCGCCCGAGAGCCCATGCTCAGTCTGCGGAGGACTGTTGCCCGTAAATGCCCGCTTTTGCGTCTGGTGCGGGATCGCCGTCTCCGACGATGCCACGGCTGCTCCGCGTTCTGGCCAAACGCACGTTCACCACCACTATCATCATCACCTTGGCACTGGAGTTGGCGCGCCGGGCGCGCCGGCCACCGAGTCCGAAGCTTCCGCTTCTTCTGCGTCATCAACCCCTCGCGGGCGCGCTCCCGGGTCACCTGGGAACATAACCGGTGGCCGCGCCGAGGCCGGAGCTCGCCAACTGGTGCAGGACTGGGCCCAGGCGTGCAACACCAAGCATATAGACGATTTGCTCGAGCTTTACGCCGCGGACGCCACTCTGATCCGCTCTAGTGTTCCGCCAGTGCGCAGCCTGCCGGCGATTCGCGAATTTCTCATCTCGCTGCTCGAGGCCGGGCTGGGAGACGTAGAGATGGAATCGCTACGTCTTGAGGTTATGGGCGACATCGCTCTCGATCTTGGCCGCTGCAAAATGCTCGTGCCGGTTGCCATGGGAAAACGCCGCGAAGAGCGCGGCAAATATCTCATCGTCATGGTGAAGCAACCGGCCGGAACATGGAAGATTCTCGCCGACAGCTGGTCTTCGGACGCCACCGTCAGCACGCCTCCGCCGCCCGAGCCCCCCGCCCGCAAGGTAAATGAACCGGTTCCGCCGCCACGCAAGCCCCGCTGAAGGGCCCGAGAGAAGCGTTCAATAACGAATCCGTAAATCAAGAGCGCCAGAGCACTATGACAGAGGTAACTTGTCGCTGGCGCCGGGCGTCTTCCATAATGCAGGCATTATGGATCTACGCGCCCTCGTGGTGTGTCCGGATGAGGATTCCGCCCACCTGCTCACCCTCATTCTGTCCGAACTGGGGATGGTGGTCGAGCATGCGCCCTCGATCGCCGACGGAATCGAACTGCTTGAAACACGGCACTACGATGGTATTGTTCTCGACTATCGCGCCGACCAGGGTTCGGAGGACTTTCTGTCAAGTTTGCGCCGGTCGGTCAAAAACAACAACAGCGTGCTGATTGCCGTGGTCGACAGCGAGTTCAACGCGCGCCCCGTGTTCGGGCTTGGGGCCAATTTTGTTCTTTATCGCCCGCTATCGTCCGAGCGCACCCGTATCAGTTTGCGCGCGGCGGGAAGCCTCATGCGCAGGGAACGGCGCCGGGCGCCGCGCACGCCCGTAAATTCCACGGCCAACGTCGCTTACCCGGGAGCGCCCGAAACGAGCGCTATTTTGTCCGATCTCAGCGACGGTGGCACTCTGCTCCAAACCAACGACCGTCTGCCTTCGACCTGCAAAGTGTATTTTGAATTCGAACTTCCGGGTCAGAAGCAACTTGTGCGCTTATCGGGCGAGGTTGCCTGGCAAGATTCAAGCGGCCAAACCGGAATCCGTTTTCTCGACGTGCCCCAGGCTTCGCGGCGCGTCATTCAGACCTGGCTGCAACAGAATAACCCCCGGCCGGTGGTCGACGCCGCTGCCCAATCTTCGCCTAACCAGGTTTCCAGAGTTCAGTCATCCTTGCGAGAGTCCAAGACAGCAGAGCCTAAGGCAGAACCCACGCGAGAATCCAGCCCGGAGCCGGACCCACATCCGCCGGCGCCCAAGACCGGAACGAAAAAGTCCCCTCTCGTGACCAATGCCGGCAACCGCCGCGGTGAGCCGCGCCTTGCCTGCAAGCTCGGCGCAGAGATTTACGGCGTAAGTGGCGGTGTTCCTAACTTTTGCACCCTTTCCGACATCAGCGAGGGCGGCTGCTACGTTGAAATGCCAACCCCGCTCACGGGTGAGTCAACCGTCGAAATTCTGGTCCGCACCGCTCACGCGAAATTGAGAATCAGGGGCCAGGTGATGACAACCCATCCTGGCTTCGGCATGGGCGTGCGCTTCATCTTCCGCAATTCTGCGGCTCGCGAAGAGCTTCTGCGCCTGCTCGGAATCCTGGCCGCCGGTCCTTCCCTGGACGAACAACCCCGCTAGGTCAACTGTTCTTTCTCGGATGCGATCCGCTCGGCCACGGCCCGGCGAAAATACTCCAGGGAAAGCTTGAGTCCGCTTGCCAACCCCACTTTCGGTTCCCACCCGAGCAGCCGCTTTGCCTTCGAAATGTCTGGACGCCTCTGTCTCGGATCATCCTGCGGCAGCGCTTCGAACTTGATCTGGCTTGCCGAGCCGGTGGTCGCAATCACCTGCTGTGCACACTGCAGAATCGTGAATTCCGTCGGATTTCCAATATTTACCGGCTCATGTTCCGCGGATCGGGCGAGCCGCAGAATTCCTTCCACTTCATCGCTCACATAACAGAAACTGCGGGTCTGGCTGCCGTCCCCGTATACCGTGAGCCGTTCTCCGCGCAGCGCCTGCCACATAAAATTTGGGATCACGCGCCCGTCGTTGGGTTGCATCCGCGGCCCGTAGGTGTTAAAAATGCGCACAATCCGCGAGTCCACACGGTGATAACGGTGGTAGGCCATGGTGACCGCCTCCGAAAAGCGCTTGGCCTCGTCGTAAACCGACCGCGGCCCAATCGGATTTACATTTCCCCAATAACTCTCATTCTGCGGATGGACCAGGGCATCTCCGTAACACTCTGAGGTCGATGCCATCAGGAATTTCGCACCCGTTCGCAGCGCCGTTTCGAGCGCCTCAAACGTCCCGTACGATCCCACCCGCAAGGTTTCAACTCCGTGCGCGGCATAGTCCACAGGACTCGCCGGGCTGGCGAAGTGAAAAACATAGTCGAGTGCGCCCCACTCGCCCGGCAGGCAAACATCCTTCTCCACAAATTCAAATCGAGAATCGTTCCGTAGATGCTCAATGTTCGCCAATCGTCCGGTCAGCAGATTGTCGGCGGCCACGACGCGATAGCCTTCGCCCAGCAGTCCATCGCACAAGTGCGACCCCAGAAAGCCAGCCCCTCCTGTAACCAGCGCGCGCTTAGTCATGTTCCCTGGGAATGTTCTCTGGTCGTGTTACTTGAATCAAGGGTTGGGTTTGAACTGCCCGCGTATTCATTAAATCAGGCGCTCTCCTTGTTCGTCGTGATGCTCTGACTTATGCTCTCAGCCCGGTTCTCAGACATGTTCTGATCTATCTTCCGAACCATCTTCTGAACTGCGATTTGAACCGGGCTCCTACCCCGATTCGTAGCCAGGGCCAGCGCCAGCGCTGGGAATTCCTCCACCAACGCCGCCGGACGCCCCACGCTGTAATAAGAGAATCCATGCTCCAGCATTATCGCCGGATCGTAAAGATTCCGGCCATCGAGCACGATAGGATATCTCACCAGATCGCGCAGACGCTTCAAATCGAGCGTGGCAAACTCTTCCCAATCGGTCAGGATCAGCAGCGCATCGGCGCCCGCAGCCGCCTCATAAGAATCCGCCGCAAAGTCGACACCAGACTTCAGCATCTGCTTCGCGTTCTCCATCGCCGCCGGATCATAGGCGCAAATGCGGCACCCCTCGCGCACCAATTCTTGCACCAGCAGCATCGCCGGCGATTCACGGATATCGTCGGTTCCACCCTTGAACGCCAACCCTAAGACGCCCACCCGCTTGCCGCGGAAAGTCCACAAGGCGCTCCGCACTTTGCGTAAAAAACGGTGGCGCTGGTCTTCATTAATACGAATCACTTCCTCCAGCAAGCGGAAGTCGTAACCGCGTTCCTTGGCGACGGAACGAAATGCCATCAGGTCTTTGGGAAAGCACGATCCCCCGTAGCCGATCCCCGGATTCAGAAAGCGCGCTCCAATCCGCGAATCTGTTCCGATTCCCTCGCGCACCTGCTCTACATTCGCCCCCACCGACTCGCAGATCGACGCCACCGCATTGATAAAAGAAATTTTCATCGCCAGAAATGCGTTGCAGGCGTGCTTGATGAGCTCCGCGCTTTTCGCGCTGGTGATAATCAGCCGCGGCGGGGTCTCGACTCCCTCGGGACGCGGGATCGCATCTGCACGCCTGTAGTACGATCCGCTCGTGAGTGGCTCGTAGACCTTGCGCATCACCTCAGCGGCTTGCTCGCTCTCGACTCCTACGACTATACGATCGGGATAGAGAAAATCTGTGACCGCCGTGCCTTCGCGCAGAAATTCCGGGTTCGAAGCCACATCGAAGTGCGATGGATCGGCTCCGTTCCTCAAAAGGATAGTGCGAATCCACTCGCTGGTATAGACCGGAACCGTGCTCTTCTCCACCACGACCTTGTAGCCAACGACGCCGCCAACGACGCCGCCAGAAATTTCCCGGGCCACCGACTCCACGTAAGAAAGATCGGCGTCGCCGGTTTCGGTCGGCGGCGTTCCTACAGCGATAAATACTGCTTCGCTGGATCGGGTCGCGGCCTGAAGGTCGCCGGAAAATTCGATACGCTCTCCGCGATGCCGTTGCAGCAGTTCGTGCAGAAATTTTTCATGGATCGGCACTTCGCCACTCCGCAGCGCCGCAAGTTTCGACTCGTCGTTATCGACCAGCAGAACCTCGTGCCCCAGATCGGCAAAACACGCGCTTGTCACCAGCCCAACATACCCAGAACCAACCACTGCAATGCGCATAGCGAGCCTTCTCTCCTCAAGGTTTTCATTTGCACCTCCGGCTCGTCGGCGTGCAGCATTCTTACTTTAACAGCGTTTCTGCTCCCGCCAATCTAATCCTGGCGGTTACTGTATCTGGCTAGCCCAGAAATGGGAATCACTACCTCACAACGCATCCCGTGGCCGCGCGAAGCTAGCGATATTCAAAGCGTCCATTGACTTCGCTGCCGTTTCGCGGGAAACTCGATTTAGACCTGCAATCCGAAGTGTCCGCGCAGGCTTCGGAACAATTATGTTCCCGCAACCTAAGTCTAGGCCCGAATTTCGCCCTGACGATTCGCATCCTGAAGCGGTTCGAATCCTTGAACAGCATCTCCGTGCCGGGTTCCCCTCCGACCTCGCCGTCGATTTGGTGTTCAACGAACTTGTCATCCGCGCTGTCGAAGCCACTCACGCTACCGCCGGCGCTTTGGCTCTGCTGCGCAACGGCGAAATGATCTGCCGCGCCGCCACCGGATACCCTGCTCCCGACCTCGGTTTCCCCATCAATCTGCGCGATGGACTCTCCGGCACCTGTCTCAAAAGCCATGAAGCGCAGATTTGCACCGATACGGAGTCCGATCCGCGCGTCGGATCAATCGTCTCCCGCTACCTCGGAATTCGTTCGATCTTGGTTGTACCGGTGTTCGATAATAACAGCGCAAATTTCGCTGGAATCCTGGAAGTCTTTTCTACTTCTCCGTCTGCGTTCTCATCTTCCGAACAGAAACTACTGGAAGGCTTCGCAGACGAGTGCGCTCACGTCCGCCAGGCGGCAATCGAACTAGGTAAGAGTAAGTCCGAAGTCGGGCCCATTCAACTGGAATTGCTCAAGCCGGAGTTGTTTAAACCAGAGTTGCCCAAGCCAGAGTTAGCCAAACCAGAGTTGTTCAAACCAGAGTTAGCCAAGCCAGAGTTAGCCAAGCCAGAGCTAGTCAAGCCAGAGCTAGTCAAGCCAGGGCTGATCAGGCCAGAGTTGGTCGGGGCAGAGTTGGTCGAATCCGAATTGGCCAACGCGGAGCCCGCGAACCACGATCCCGCTGCAACATCGCCCGCCGAAACCGAGGCCACTGCTTCGGAAAGCGCTGTGTTGGAGACCACCGCCTCGGAACCCGAAGCATTCGAAATGACGCCGCCCGAATTCCTGCTGCCCGCGGAAGCGCCGGCGTTGACGGAACCTGCATCTCCAATTCTTTCCCAGCCCCGCTACGAAGGGTGGACGCTTGTCCTCGGAGGGCTGGCCATCGTCGCCATCGTCTCCGTCAGCTTCCTGATCGGCTCCCGCATCGGATGGCTACGCTTCGCCGCGCCCCGCGCAAAGCCCCGGCTGGAGGCCGCGCAACCCGTTCCGCCACAACCGGCCGAGCAGAAAGCAGCAGTCGCCCCCGCAGCCCAACCGCCAAGGCACTCTCGATCAGCGAAGGCGTCAGAAAAAGCGTTAAGGCAGCCTGCGCCCGCTCCCGCCGACCCAGCCGCTGGCGAGTTGGTAGTCTACGACAAGGGCAAAGTCATCTTCCGCATGAAAAGCTCCCCGGCCAGCGCTGATACGCCGAAGCAGCAGGAAGCTGACCCCGACTCCGGCAGCGTCGATGACACGGACGCGACACCACCGACCCAGCCGTCCACAACCCAGCCGCCCCCAACGTCAGCCACAACGCCGGCCACAACGCCGTCCACAATAAAGACCGGCGCCTCCCCGAGCGTCTGGATCTCTCCCGCCGCGGCCGATACCCTTCTCCTCAGCCGCACCGAGCCGCACTACCCGGCGAAGGCCCGCGCCGCCCGACGCTCCGGCGATGTAGTTCTCGAAGTGCTGGTAGCCGAAGATGGCTCCGTCTCTAAAGTACGCACTCTCAGCGGAGATCCCGTGCTCGCCGCAGCTGCGAAAGAAGCCGTCCGCAACTGGCGCTATCAACCCTACCGCCAGAATGACCATCCCGCCCAATTCCAGACCGACGTAACCCTAAGCTTCGCTCTACCTAACTAATCTCGAAACCGACCTGCGAATGTCGCGGCGTCGCGGAAGTGCTACGTTAGGAGTGCGCTTGCAGCGCAAAGGTTCAGAACCAGGATTGAGAACCACGGTTGAGAAAATGAGCGGGAGACTCGCAGGAAAAAGACTAGAAGGAAAGATTGCCTTGATCACCGCCGCGGGCCAAGGCATAGGACGCGCCACCGCAATCGCATGTGCCGCGGAGGGGGCGGTGGTGTGGGCAACGGACATCGACGAGTCGTCGCTTGCGGCCCTGGGCAAGAGTCACCCGAGCATTCAGGTCCGCCGGCTGGATGTTCGCGAATCCGAGCAGATCGCGAGCCTTGCCGCCGAAGTGGGCACGATCGATGTGTTGATCAATTGTGCCGGTTATGTGCATCACGGCACCATTCTCGACTGTTCAGAAAAAGACTGGGATTTCTCTTTCGACCTCAACGTCAAGTCTATGTACCGCACCTGCCGTGCTTTTCTGCCGGGCATGTTAAAAGCTAGGAAGGGAAGCATCATCAATATGTCATCCGCCGTATCCAGCATCAAGGGGGCGCCGAACCGGTTCGTCTACGGAAGCACGAAGGCCGCCGTGATTGGGCTGACCAAGGCCATCGCCGCCGATTTCATTCGCGACGGCATTCGTTGCAATGCAATCTGTCCTGGAACCGTGCAGTCGCCCTCGCTCGAGCAGCGCATCGCTGCGCAAAGCAAGGACAAGAATCACGACGAAGCCGAAAATGTTCGCTCACAGTTCGTAGGGCGGCAGCCGATGGGGCGCATCGGCCAGCCGGAAGAGATCGCGGCACTGGCGGTTTACCTGGCATCGGATGAATCCAGCTACACCACGGGCCAGATCCACATCATTGACGGTGGATTCAGCCTGTAAAATCGTGCAGGCCCGATTCTCAGAATGGAGCGCCGGGCGTCCTCGCCCGTCCACCACTGGCCTGTGCTGGGCCAGGACGCCCGGCGCTCCACAAAACAGTAGTGGAGACACAGAAGATGAAATTGTTGCGTTACGGTCCACCCAGTCGGGAAAAACCCGGCGCCCTCGCTCCCGACGGCGAAATCCGCGATTTGTCTGGAATCATCCCAGACCTTGCCAGAGACGCGTTGCTCCCCGAGTCGATAGAGAAACTGCGAAATACCGACATCTCGCGTTTGCCCGTAGTAAGGGCGGGTACTCGTATCGGGCCATGCGTAGGGAGCGTGGGCAAATTCGTCTGCATTGGATTGAACTATTCCGATCACGCCAAAGAAGCTGGTATGACTCTGCCCGCCGAACCAGTCATCTTTATGAAAGCAACCTCATCCATCTGCGGACCCGACGACGAGGTCATCGTCCCGCGAGGATCGACGAAGATGGACTGGGAAGTCGAACTCGGAGTGATCATCGGCAAGCCCGCAAAGTACATCGAAGAACAGGACGCGCTTTCTCATGTTGCCGGCTACTGCGTGGTCAACGATCTTTCCGAACGCGCGTTTCAGCTCGAAGGAACAGGCCAGTGGGTGAAGGGCAAGAGCGCGGACACCTTCGGCCCAATCGGGCCTTGGCTGGTCACTCCCGATGAAGTTCCCGATCCGCAGAATCTGGATCTCTGGCTGGAGGTCGATGGTCACCGTTATCAAAACGGGTCCACGAAAACCATGGTGTTCGGCGTCGCCTATCTGATCAGTTATGTGAGCCGCTTCATGAGTTTGCAATCTGGCGACGTAATCTCCACCGGAACGCCCCCCGGCGTCGGCCTCGGCCAGAAGCCGCCGGTGTACTTGCGCGCCGGCAATCGCATGACATTAGCCATTAGTGGCCTCGGGCAGCAAAGCCAGAGAGTGGTGGCGGAATCCGCGTAGCGACCAACATAATTGACGTTCCGAGGGCCGCTGGAGTGGGACCGGCTACCTTGCGACTATCTGGTAGCGGCGGCAATTGAATCCGGCACAGATTCGTTAGCCCGAGACAGGCGCTTCCAGTCCGAGTAATAAGAGCCGTTAAGTTCGTACATAACGATCTCGGGACTGTTGCGCGACAGCATGGTGCGTCCCTTTACGATTCCTTCGAACGTATTTTGAAGAAAGTAATACGACTTGCCTGCCTCCAAATCGATCTTGAACCCATTGGCGTTTTCCGATTGCGATATTAAGGTGTACTGCCCCGGATCAAGATATGCGAAGCTATAAGTTCCTGGCTTATTCACCGCAACTACGCGATCATTGGCATGCAGCTTGAACTGAACCGGGTGTCCCGCATATCTGGGACAAACCACGACCACAGTTGCCTTATCGGACTTCGTCTCGGGAAGCGGGTGATATTGCTTGTCAATTACCACCGTGTGCTTTGATCGCAGATCGGGAATGTGTTTCTCATCGAGGTCCTCGCCCTTTTCGATCGCCTCACCCATTTCCTGGAACTCGGGCATGGTGACGCGTGTACCAAACAGACTCGTGGCTTTGGCAATCACCTGCTCGGACGACTCCTTCGGAACGTCGAGGAGAACCTGTTCGTTCTGATCGCCGTTTTTATACTCCAGGTAAAACCAGTAATCGTGCACATGCATGCCGTACGCGAGGCTGCCGACCAAAGCTCCTGTAAGTCCCATGTCTGAAGCGATTCTTGCCGCTGTGCCTCCATGCATGCGGGTGGTCACTTCAAAGACAACCTTTGAGACATCGTCGTAACGCACGCCGAACTTGTCGTCCGCGTCGCTAACGAACGAGAGTTTTCTGTCAGCGTCATCAAACTTCAGAACGCCGACCTTATCGACCAGCATCCGATCCGTAGAACTCTTATGACGATGAATCTTCACATCGTCGAAAGTAAGTGCCTCTTTGGCCAGACACAGCGTTCCCGCGAGTAAGAGTAAGACCGAGATAACCAGTCGCCTCACCGGAAGTATCTCCTTCGACTGAAATTTGTTCGCCGCAAGTTACATGAAAAGCAGGCGCTCCGCCAGCGTTTTTTGAATGGGAGGGTCGCACCCTGGCACTAACTACGAAAACGCCAACTCCTTAGCCCGCTGCACCGCCTTCACCACGGCCTTGATCAAAGTCACGCGCAATTTGCCCTCTTCCAGTTCCATGATGCCGTCAATCGTGCATCCCGCCGGAGTTGTTACCGCGTCCTTCAGCAGCGCCGGATGATCCCCGGTCTCGAGCACCACCCGCGCCGCACCCATGGTTGTTTGTGCGGCCAAAAGCGTCGCCACATCGCGCGGCAGTCCAACTTTCACTCCAGCTTCCGCCAGCGACTCCAGAATGATGTAGATATACGCCGGACCGCTCGCCGATAATCCCGTGACCGCGTCCATATGTTTTTCGTCCAGGATCACCGTCCGTCCGACGGCATCGAAAAACTTCGACGCCGTTTCCAGATGCTGCTTGCTCGCGAACTTTCCTTTGCACAGCGCCGTCATGCCGGCACCCAGCACGCACGGAGTATTCGGCATGGCGCGCACCACCGGCACTTCTTTCTCCATTGCCCGCTCAATCATTTCGGTCGGAACCGACGCCGCCACCGAAATCACCAGTTGCTTTTCATTCAGGTGCGAGCGAATCTCACGCACCACTTCCGCCACGACTTGCGGCTTCACACAGAGGAAGATAACGTCGGCGCCCTTGACCGCTTCGGAGTTATCGGTTCCGGCATGCACCTTCAACTTCTGATTCAGCATCCGCGCCCGCTCCGTATGCGCCGCCGTTGCCCAGGTCTGTCCCGGTGACAGCAATCCGTCACGCAAGAAAGACTGCAGCAGAATCGATCCCATCTTTCCCGCGCCCAGAATCGCCACTTTCCTCTTGCCAGCACTTTGCGCCATAAAGTTCTCCAACCTCGTCTGTGAATATAGTTCACCAGACTAACACCAGGACGCCCGCCCGGCTCCGTGCGGACCTGTTGCGCATAGCATTGGCATTTTGTGGAGACAGGCGTCGTCGCCCGTCCAAGGTATGAGTTCCGCGTCCCACTTCTGGCAAGAGATCAGCTCGGCGCGTCTCGGCGGTAAAGTGCCCAGCCTACTGCACCGTCAGCGTCACGATATCTCCCTGCGGCGTTCCACCGGCAGCCGTAGCGGTCACGGTGATCTGCGAAGTCCCCAGCGCTGTCGGCGCCGCTACAGTTACAAAAGCCGATCCTGCGGTCCCCGCAGCGGGCGTTGCAGTCACCGTCACCGTTGCCGGATTCGGAACGACCGCAGGCGGCGTATAAAGTCCAGTCCCACTGATCGTGCCATTAGCGCTTCCCCCCGTGACCGCCCAGGTTACGCTTTCGTTAGACATGAATTGTTGCTGATTGCTTCCCTGGATAACCGCCGGCGGCCACGAATTCCCGGCTCATCTGCAAACAACACAACCGCCGTGGCAGGATTCACCGTAACCGCCGTCGTCGTGTTGACGCTGCCGGCGACTCCGCCACAGGAAATTTCCGCCATCAATCCGAGCGCCAGAAAAGTTCCTGCAAATCCTCCGTAGAGACGCGGCTTGCCGCGTCTCTTTCGCCCGACTCCGACCATGCCCACCAGCACCGCCCATGCAAGCGTGAAGAAACGCAAAACGTTCGCACGATCGCTCGCGTGATCGCTCGCCCCATCGCTCGCGTGATCGCTCGCGTGGCGACGGCCGCCCCCGGCCGGCCGGGTTGCGCCCCTGGAGGGATGGGCGTCCGCGCTCGTTCCAGGCGGGCAGAGCGTTGGCAAATTCGGCCCACAAGTCCAAATTGTCAGAGTAACCGCTGTCGTCTCCGCCCCCGCCCCAATCGTCGCCGCGGACTAAACACGCAACTGGCGCCGGTTCCTCCAGTAGTCGAAGCCGGCAAACCTGAGCACGAAAAAGTCACCTCCGAGTTGAACCCCGCGTCTCCCACCGGAGCAGCCGAAAACGTATAATTCGTGCTCTGTCCTGCAAGCACCGTCGCCGAGGCACTCCCCGAATCAGTCCACGTGAAAACCGTGGTTGTACCCGTTACCGTGAGCGTCTCGATTGCCGTGGCATGAGTTAGGGTCCCATCGCTTCCCTGGATCGAAAAATTAAAAGTCCCCGCCGTGCCGCTGCCGAGTGTCACCGCAAATCCAACTCCCGCAGCCGTGGGCGTCACCGTGCTCGGCGCGATCTGGCACGTCGCCGGAGCTCCCGCCGTGCAAGTCAACGCCACGCTCTGGCTGTATCCATCCACCGCCGTCAGCGTCCCGCTCCACGTCACATTCTGATTCACCACCGTAGTATTTGGAATCGCCATCACTGCGATAGAGAAATCCGGCGCCGGCGCCGTTCCGACCGTCAGCGTCTCGGTCGGCGTCGCATGTGTCAACATCCCGTCGGTTCCCTGGATCATGAAATTGAATGTCCCTATCGTCGAGTTGCCCAACGTCACCGCGAAAGGGGTTCCCGCCGCCGTTGGCGTTAATGAAGCCGGCGTAATGCAAGTTCCCGGAGCGCCCGCCGTACAAGACAACCTCACGCTCCCGCTGTATCCGTCCAACGCCGTCAGCGTCCCATTCCATGTCACGTTCTCCTTCACCACTGTCGTATTCGGAGTCGCCGCCACCCGAATCGTAAAGTTTGGCAGGAGCGCGTAACTCCAAATGCCCCTTCCGTACGTCGAGGCCACCAGCATTTTGGTTCCCGCGTTATCGTTAAATATCTTCAACGCTGTCACCGGCGCGTTTGGCAGATATCCCGACCCTCCCGAACCCGGCGCCGGACCAACCTCCGTCCAACTCGGCGCAGCTGTCGAACTCACAAAAACACCCACGTCGGTGCCTGCATAAATCTGAAAAGGAGTGACCGACGAGTCCACCAGCAACGCATTCACCGGAGCCGGCGGCAGCGCCGTCAGCCCCGTTCCGCTCCAGTCCGCGTCCGTCCAACTGCCGTCCACGTTTGCAATCTGGAAGACGTGCGATGTGTTAAAGCCCATGATCCCGACATACGCCGTGTTGTCCTCTGGATTTGGCGATTCCATCACGACCGACGAAATCGCATACCCGTTCGGATTCATATCCCCTGTTACATTCGCCATCAGACTGGGACCTGCGTCGATCGTGGCCCACACTTCGCCGCCCGGCGACCCACTCAGCGGCCCATATCCGTCGGTTACCGCGTACACCGTTTCGGAATTGCCGTCAGCGCCTGCTGGACCGCCCGTCGCCAGCGCCGTCACCAGGTTGATCTCATCGCCGGTGCACACCCCCAAGCCTAATGTGTCGAAGTCGTTGCTGAGCTGCTGTGGAGCGCTTCCGTCAGTGCCGACCCTCCACACGCGGCACGTCCCCACCAGCATCTGACTGCTGTTCTGAGGATCCAAAATGTAGGGGGTAAAGAAAGCTCCCTCGTCACCTCCAAGATTGTTCGATCCGACAACCTGCTCAAATTCAGCTTCGTTACAAGCCGTTCCCTGTTCGCACTTGGCGATCGATACGTGTGGATTCTCTGCAAACCACTCGCTGGGATTCGTAGGATTGATGGCCGTGAATCCGCCATCCCCGCCCAGCGCATTCCCAAACGTGCTGCTGCTGGTCGCAGTGCTGGTTTTAGGGGAGCCGTTACCCTGTGCTCCTCCGAGCAAAATATCTGGGTTCATCGGATGCGCCGACACCGAAACAAATTCCGTCATCGAACCCAGAGTCGCGGCGTTGCCTGCGCTCGGAGGCTGGCTCAGGCTGTCGAACTGATTCGTCCCCGAGCAGTTGCCAGTGTTCAGCCCGGAATACCCATCCAGCGTCCGGCTGATTCCGCCATCGTGCGCAAAATACCCGGGCGAAGTGCCGAGCGAAGTGCCGCTCGCCACCGTGAAAGCGATTCCATGCTGATTGGGATGAACATGCGCCGGCGCCCCCAGCGGCCCCGGATTGCAACCATAAACATGAGTCAGATTGATCCAGTCGCCTTGCGTGCAGGCAGTGTTGGGAGGCTGTTGCCCTGGCTCCAGTGTGCACTTATAAAGATTGACCGCACCGGCGTAAACATCCGTTGCCCCGCCATCCGCGATCGCCGCCAACGCCAGGTTGTACCATCCCTGCTCCACGCCGCAGCCGCTGTCAGGTCCAAAGGCGTCGTCGCCGCAGTTCGTGATGCCGTTGTCGGGAATCTGTGTCCAACTTGTGCCGCCGTTCCCAGTTCCGCCGTTCATCCCTCCACTCAATGTCTGCCAGATGCCCTCGTCGACTGCCTGCGGATCGCCGTTTTCATCCGGCTGCACATCGACCACCCACACATACATCTCGTTGCGCCCCGGGACAACCGCAAATTCGCCACGATAGATCGGACAACTCGATGCGTTCGAACCCGCCGGACAATTTGCGGAGGCCAGTCCCGCCGTCGGCTGAGTAGTCAGCCGCGCGAAATGCTGTCCATCCGTCGATGAGTAGAGTCCATGCCGTCGTATAAAAGCGTAGAAGGTTCCGCCGGTGGCCTCGCTGGCGTTATAAACGACCGCCGTTGCTGACGCCGGAACCGCGCCGTCGGAAAGGATGACGCGGTTCCACCTCAAGCCTCCATCCGCCGAGAAATAAAGTCCGCGCGCCGTTGAATTCCCGTCTTCTTCGAGTCCAACATAAAGCCCGTTGTTACCGGCCGTGGCCGCCACCACCAGGTTGGGATTCGCCGTGCTGAAAGCAATCTTGCTGAAGCCGATTCCCATGAACGATTGCCCCGTTCCCGCGCTCTGAATCGGTTGCGTCCACGTAGCGCCGCCATCCGCCGAGCGCAGAATCCCCAATCCGTAATAAGAATCGGTCGAGCTGTTCGTCTCCCCGGTGCCGACCAGAATCACGTTGCTGTTGCCAGGCTGCAGAGCAATCGCTCCCACCGCCAGCGTAGGCTGATCGTCAATCAATGCCTGCCAGCTGACCGAAGCAGGATTCGAACTTAGACTGCCCGCATTGGTCGATTTCCAAAGACCGCCATAAGCTCCACCCAAGAGCACCGTGTTACCCGAGACGTCCGCAGGATCGATGAGCACAGCCGTAGCCCGCCCCGAAACCCAGTTGTAATCCTGCATCCCATCTCCGGTAGCATCGGAAGCAAGCGGAGCCGGCCCCACCGCCACCCAAGAGGCAGAGGTCGAGCTTGTTCCGGAAGCCGCGTCCGTCCCCGCGCTGGAGGGTGCCCCATCCCAGCTCCGCTTGGGTGGGGATGTTGACTTGGCGCTTGCCGCAGCCCGCACAGCCCGCATCGCCATTTTCTGCCGATAAGCTCGAAACCGCAGCTCCGCCGCCGATTGCCCCGGAGGCACAGTCCGCCCACGCCGGTTCCAATTCCAGCGCAAGTCGTGTTGCTGATAACCACGCCTATACGCATAAGGAAGAGAAGACCGATCCCCGCCATCCACCTGAGGTCGAACAGTCTTTGGCCGAGGTCCACCAGTAGAGACGGGGCTTGCCCCGTTTCCACCGCCCCCATTTGCCTGAGAACGGGCCGTCTCGATGGCCGGCGCCTGACCGAAAGCCCCCTCCGAAAAAGCAACTCCGGAAAGCAACGCAAATGCGGTTGCGAATGCGATGAAGATGAAAAGTGAAGGCAAACCACGGCTGGCCATAAATTGAAACGCCACTCTAGGGCCGGAGCGACCCAGCGCATCCGTAGAGTTTCAACCATCATCCAAAAATTTCCACGTCCACGAAAGTCCCGCAGTCCTTGGTAGCCAGCCGGTAGGGGAGCCCGAGACCCGAAGACCTGAGACCTGAGACCTAAGACCCGAGCCGCGCCCATCAACATCGCGCTATAATCAAACCAATGTCCGTGATCAAAAACATCGAAGCCATCGCCCAGGGAATGTCCATCACCCTCAAGGAGATGTTTCAGCCCACGATCGTCGAAAATTATCCCGACGGTCCCGGCCCACTGAAAGGCGCGAAGTTTCAGGAGCGTTTCCGCGGCATGCACGTCCTGCAGCGCGACGAAAACGGACTGGAAAAATGCGTAGCCTGTTTCCTCTGCGCCGCCGCTTGCCCCGCGAATTGCATCTACATAGAGGCCGCCGAAAACACCGCCGAGAACCGGATCTCAGGAGCCGAACGCTACGCCCGCGTCTATAACATCGACTACAACCGCTGCATATTTTGCGGCTACTGCGTAGAAGCGTGTCCCACCGACGCGATCACCCACGGCCATGGATTCGAGCTAGCGACATTCAACGCCAGCAACCTGGTCTACAGAAAAGAGCAGATGCTGGCCCCCGCTCCAGCCCACATGGGAGCCAACCAGGTCTTCGCGCAATCGGAATTGGATGCGGGCGTGAAGGAAAGTTAGAAGCTTCTGGATTCTTCCACTAAACGCCGGTCCCGCGGGACCGGCGTTTCTGTGTGGAGGGCTGTTCGCACGCGCGAATCTGACGTTGGTCTTGATTTTGTCGAACGAGAATGTCGGGCATTTTCTTCTGGGTTTAGTTTCGCCTTTGTTTCGCTTGGAAATAAATATTCTGGTTGGTGATTGGTTGGAGAGGGATTTTTGGGAGTTTTGTGTTTACTGGTTGGTACTGGGGGCTACCCCCTATTTCCGGTCCTGTGGAATGGCTCTCTCTCGTGGCTCGCTCTCGTCAAGCTTGACTTTTGGATCGGGACGGAATGAGGGTGCGGTGCCCGGGGAAAGCAAAAGCGCCCATCCCGGAGCCCGACCCGGCGGAGGAACGTCGCTAAGTGAAAGAGGAATAAAGACTTTACCCTATAGGTCCTTATTCCCCAAAGACCTGGCGGGAATGCCCCGCTAAAGTAACTGGCCAAGGTGCAGCAGTTCAAGAAAAAGATCGGAGAGTTGGGCTCTCTCTGGCGCCAGATGAGTGATGAGCGCGTGCTCGACGTTCAGTTCACGGACGACGCTCCCAGCGTGATGGTCGCGTCATTACGGTGCCCCTGGTCTGGTATGGTACATACTGTGATATTCGCGGTCTAAGCTTTCGAGGACGGCAACCGTGCGCTTTCTTGAACGATCTCCATCAGGTCGAGTAGCCCAGGCTCGGGTTCCAGTTCGGCGCTTCCTTCGGAGACACTGGCGGCTGAGTGATCATGAGATGCCGTTCTCGAAGTGCCTTCACCACCCCACTCTTTCCCCCACGACTGAAGCTGTTTGGTTAAATGGACACGTATAAAGTTGACCTCTGTCGTTGCGCAAAAGCGCTCCACTGGTCACGGCAGATGAGCGAATGGGAAAAACCGTCGAGACGCTCGGCCAAAAATTGACCCAAAGGACAGCGGAAATCAACCAGGGTCATCTAATGGACCAGTCTTCGAAGATCCGACACTGGAAACGAGTGTCAAATGCATTAGCAGACGATATGAAAAACTCATGCCAGGCCTTTTCGCATGAGCCGCTTTACGACTTCATCGTGGCTCACGAGGCGACCGCTCCGCATTTCTTCTAGCCCTTTCGGACCAGAGCGTCTTGATAGGAGTGGAGTTCAACGTCTGAAATGCCATCATCGGTTGCGGCTACGGTTTCCTCGTTTTCATCATCGACGATCGGAGCGGGTTTCTCTGAATCGACTCTCTTTGGCTTCAGATGGCAAAACTTGGCCGTCCTTGAAATAGAACATGATTCTTAGCTGTTTCGGATACTTCGTGTATCGGAGGTAGGCCTTTTGAAACTCGTGCTCGGTTCCCGACGCTGCGTCGTTGGTGGGCGTCCCGAATTTGGTCCACAGCATTCCTACGAAAATGTCATATTCATCGCCCACTTCTTCATCGATGACAGTTTGAGGATCGGGTCCGATTCCGGGATACGCGTGGGTCTCCCACTTAACCAGCTCCAGTCGCAGGCCCAGGGTGTTACCCCATAGGAGATTAAGTTCCCCCACGACCTCTTCAAGCCGCGCGCGTTCCTCAGCTAATTCGGCAGGAGAGCCTACGAATACGCGGATGACTTTGACTTGTATCGCCACAGCCGTCACTTCATTTCGGCGAACAATCTTACATCGCCTGCCGTTTCTCGGGCGGCAGCGTTACTTGATCGTCACCAGCTTCTCCACCAGCTCCGAGTAGTCTTTCTTCTCCAGCCCATGCACCTGCTTGTTGTACTCATCGACTTTCGATGAATAATTCATCGAGCAGAACTTCGGGCCCGCACATGGAGCAGAAGGCTGCGGTTTTATAGCCCTCTTCGGGGAGGGTTTCGTCGTGCATGGAGCGGGCGGTTTCAGGGTCGAGGGATAACTCGAATTGTTTTTCCCAGTCGAATTTGTAGCGCGCGTAGCTTAGGGCGTCGTCGCGGTCGCGGGCTCCGGGACGCTGGCGGGCTATGTCGGCGGCGTGGGCGGCGATTTTGTAGGCGATGATTCCGTCTTTTACGTCTTTTTCGTTGGGCAAGCCCAGGTGCTCTTTGGGAGTCACGTAGCAGAGCATCGACGCGCCGTACCAGCCGATCATGGCCGCTCCAATGGCGGAGGTGATGTGGTCGTAGCCGGGAGCTATGTCGGTGACCAGCGGGCCCAGGGTGTAGAACGGGGCTTCGTCGCACCAGGCATTTTCTTTTTCTACCTGCTCCTTAATTTTGTGCATCGGAATGTGGCCGGGGCCTTCGATCATTACTTGCACGTCATGCTTCCAGGCTATGCGCGTCAGTTCGCCCAGGGTTTTCAGTTCGGCGAATTGGGCTTCGTCGCTGGCGTCGGCCAGGCAGCCGGGGCGGAGGCCGTCTCCCAGCGAGAAGCTTACGTCGTATTTGGCGAAAATCTTGCAGATGTCTTCGAAGCATTCGTAGAGAAAATTTTGCTTGTGGTGATAGGCCATCCACTGACCGAGAATCGCGCCTCCGCGGCTTACGATTCCGGTGATGCGCTTGGAAACCATGGGCAAATATTGAATGAGCACGCCGGCGTGGATGGTCATGTAATCGACGCCCTGCTGGGCCTGCTCTTCGATGACTTCGAGCATTACGTTTTTGTCGAGATCTTCTACCCGCTTCACTCGCGAGATCGCTTCGTATATCGGCACGGTACCGATCGGCACCGGCGAGTGGCGGATGATGGCTTCGCGAATGGTGGGAATGTCGCCGCCGGTGGAAAGATCCATGACCGTGTCGGCGCCGTAGTGGACTGCGGTGTGCAGCTTCTTGAGTTCTTCGTCAACATTCGATGTGACGGCGGAGTTGCCGATGTTGGCATTGATTTTGCAGAGTGATTCGACGCCGATCGCCATCGGCTCCAGTTCAGGATGGTTGATGTTTGCGGGTATGATCATGCGGCCGCGGGCGACTTCATCGCGCACCAGCTCCGGCGTGATTTTTTCGCGATACGCAATGTATTGCATTTCTTCGGTGATCACGCCGCGGCGCGCATAGTGCATTTGGGAGAAGTTACCATCTTTATTCTCAGCTTTTCGTTTGGCCAGCCACGCCGCTCGTGGCTTGAGAACCGCGTCCAATCCGTTGCCGTTCGCGCCGTTGGTCGAACCCTGATCGCCTGCATTGCCTGCGGACATTTTCGTCTGTACCATCCTTCGCAAGATCTTGTTGACAAATTATACGCCGCTCCGTGCCGCGGTCGTTTTCTCGGACGGAGCGTGAACCGCGTAAAGATCGACAAGAGATCGACAAAAGATGAGCGAGGAGAACGGGAGATGCTAAAACGGTTGATGAGCACAGGCAACGACGTCGCGTTAACGATCCTGAGGGTGATTCTAGGAATAGTATTTTTCGCCCACGGCGCGCAAAAGATGCTGGGCTGGTTTGGAGGCTTTGGCTTTCACGCCACCATGGGATTTTTCGTGCACATGGGAATGCCCGCTCCCGTGGCGTTTCTGATCATCTGCACCGAATTCTTTGGCAGTCTCGGGTTGATTGTTGGATTGCTGACGCGCATCGCCGCCCTCGGCATTGCAGTCGAGATGGTCGGAGCGATCTTCCTCGTTCACCTGCCCAACGGCTTCTTCATGAACTGGGCGGGCACACAGAAGGGCGAGGGATTCGAGTATCATCTGCTGGTGATCGCCATCGGCGCAGCGCTGTTTTTGCGTGGTGCGGGCGCCTTCTCAGTCGATCATGCGCTCTCGAAGTAAAGTTGACGATTTCTTAGCGGCGAATGCCTAGCTGAAGAAGGACGGCCTTCTCGACCGCTGCCATATCGGCGGAGGAAAGGCTTCCCATTTTGCTTCGAAGCCTTTGCTTCGAGGCGGTCGCAATTTGGTCGGTTTTCGCCTTACTCTGTTCGCCGTTGAGCGTGATCAACGCTTCGCCGGGATAGAGTTTCTCCGTTCGACTAGTTAGCGGGACGACAATCACGCGGTTCAAAGCAGCATTCGCGGCGTTGTTGCTTAGCACGAGAGCGGGACGAGTCTTTTGAATCTCTCCTCCGACTGCGGTATCGAACGAGACCCACCACACTTCACCCCTGCGCGGATCCATCGCCGATCAGCCCCTCCGACCACTCCTCGGCTTCGCGCTCACGTTTTGCGTCCTGTGCCATCGCCGCATATCCCTCCATTAGCCCGCCGGGGCCGCTCACCGCCAGATCGTCAATCCTGCCCAGGATCACCTCTCGCAACTCGTCGGGAACGATGAACCAAGTCGCGTTTCCGCGCGACTGAGGATTGCCGATACCAGGACCATCTTGCCGCCATTCCAGCGAATTCCAATTTTGTTGTCGGCCTTCCCAGTTCACTTGGGCGACGGACCAGCCGCCAGGCCCTCCCGGGCTCGAATTGTAGAGAATTTCTACTGAACGAATCGACGCTTTCGGGAGCCCAAACCGTTGCTGGCTCAACGTATGCCACTTGACATAACCTCGTAACAGATATATCATGCACTGACTGATGTGATTGTCAACACGCCTTTATATGTATGTATTAGTTCCTAATTTCTCAGCGTCTTGCCGGTCTTCAGGGTGAACTGAATTCGCTCCTGCGTCTTCTTTTCGCCGCAAAGCGATTTGAAGGCTTCGCGCTCCAGGTCGAGCAGGTACTGTTCGCTGACTGGCGTTCCGGGAGTGACGTTTCCGCCGCAGAGTACTTCTGCGATTTTTGTGCCCAACTTCAGTTCGTGATCGCTGATGTAACTCGCCTTGCCGCATCAGGTAAACGCCCATCTTGAGCGCGGCCAAAATGTTCTCGCCGGGAGCGGGGATGCTCGTGCGCATCACGGGCGGCTCATAACCCGCCGCGTGCCAATTCCAGCGCACGCGCTTTTGCGTCGGAGAGCACGCGCTGGCGGTTCATGGTAATGCGGTCGGAGCTTGACAGGAAATCGAGTGCCGCGGGCTTCATGCGCGGAGGTGGAGACTTTGGCCGTGGCGATGGTTTCGAAAGTCTTCTTCATGGCTTCCATCAGTTCGACCGATTCGCCCGGCCAGTCGGGACGAATGGATGCGGCGCTGTCAACGGCGCGCAGCAGCATTTCTTTGCAGCCTCCGCCGCCGGGAAGCAGGCCGACTCCGACTTCGACCAATCCCATGTAGAGTTCCGCATGCGGTTGGCGAGCGGCGGCGTGCAACGAGATCTCGCAACCTCCTCCCAGGGCGAGACCGAAGGGCGCAATCACTACCGGCTTCGGAGAAAATTTGATGGCTTGCGTCATGCCTTGAAACTGGCGGATGGCCAGATCGACATCGTCCCATTCTTCTTCTTGAACCGACATGAGGAGCAGCATCAGGTTGGCGCCGACGGAGAAATTTTGCGCGTCGTTGGTGATGACGAATGCGTCGAACGCGTCGCCGGGTCCGCCCGGTTTGAGCGTCTGTAGGATGAGCGAAATAATGTCGGCGCCGAGTGCGTTCATCTTCGAGTGAAACTCGATGCAACCCACACCATCGCCCAGGTCAACCAGCGATGCGCCGGAATTTTTCTTGACTACGCCGTTAGACTTCTTGGCGACTTCGACCGACCAGACTCCGTCGGGAACAGTTACCGGTTGCCAGTTGCCAGTTGCCAGATCCCAATACTTACGGGCCGATGCGGTCTTTGGATCGTCCGCGTACCAGGATTTATGGCCGGAAGCTAAGAGTTTTTCTGCGTTGGCCGCGATCGGACGGCCTTCTTTTTTCATGCGCGCGACGGTTGCTTCCACTCCGGCGGCGTCCCAGAGTTCGAAAGGGCCGAGTTCCCAGGCGAAGCCGTTGCGCATGGCTTCGTCAATCTCGACCACGGAGTCGGAAATTTCTGGAATGCGATTCGCGGAGTAAGTCCAGAGGTCAGACAGCGAGGACCATAGAAAGGTTGTAGCTTTATCGGGCTTTTGCGATGCGCCTCCGCCGTCGAGACCAAGCAGCATCCGCAGGCGGGCTCTCGTTTCTTCGACATTTTTCGCCATGTCGAGGGCCGCGAACTTCGGCTTTTGGCGCGGATGATATTCCAGGGTTTTCCAGTCGATCGCCAGGCGCTCGGCTTCCTTGTCTTTGAATTTGTCTTTCTCCTTGCCCGGTTCGGCGGCCGCGGGCGCCCGCCCCACGCCTTTCTTGTAGAAACCGCCTTTGGTCTTGTCGCCCAGCCATTTCCGTTCGATCATCTGGCGAAAGAAAGCGGGAAGCTGCAATTCGCTGCGCTCGTCGTGCACGTTCTGCGTCATGTTCGAGACGACGTGGCCGAGAATGTCGAGGCCTACGAGATCAATCGTCCGGAACGTGGCCGAGCGCGGCCAGCCAACGGCTTGGCCGGTGAGCGCGTCGATCTCTTCGACGCTGAGGTCCATTTCCTGCATGAGGCGCATCACGTTGAGCACGGAAAATGTGCCAATGCGATTGGCGATGAAGTTGGGAGTATCTTTTGCCAGCACTACACCTTTGCCTAGTTGCTGGTCGCAGAAGTGGGTGACGGCCGCGATCAGTGCAGGGTCGGAGTCGGGCGTGGGAATCAGCTCCAGCAGCCGCATATAGCGCGGCGGATTAAAGAAGTGCGTGCCAAACCACGACCGGCGGAAATCTTCGGAGAATCCTTCGGCGATTTTGGCTACAGGAAGGCCGCTGGTATTGGTGGTGATGATGGTGCCGGGTTTGCGGACGGCATCCATCTTTTTTAGCAAGGACCGTTTGATTTCGAGATTTTCGACTATGGCTTCAATGATCCAGTCGACGTCGGCCAGACGTTTCAGGTCGTCGTCGAAATTTCCTACGGTGACTAGGCGCGAAAGGGATGGTTCGAAGAATGCGGCGGGCTTGGATTTTTTTGCGCCCTCGAGTCCGGCAGCGGCGATTTTGTTGCGCGCGGGGCCGTCGGCGTCTGGAGGAACCATGTCGAGCAGCAGGGATGGTACTCCCGCGTTGGCGAAATGTGCGGCGATGCGGGCGCCCATGGTGCCCGCGCCCAGGACGGCGAGTTTATTGATGCGCTTCATAAATGCTTCTCCTCAATGAGCCTAACGAGACTCTGTGGCGCAAGTTAAGATTTGTATCAGGGCGCGCCTTCAGGCGTGCCACAAATCGCGCCAGTTCAACGCCTGGCTAGAAGGCGCTCGATGCAGTGGACGCAGCCCGTAAAGGGGCGTTGGTTTTCGAATTTTGTGGCATCGCTAAAGCGATGCCCTGATACGAAGCCGCAGCATTCAAATTTTCGGATAAACAGTTCCGTCAGGCGAGCTCATCTTCGCTCCTAGGGAAGTTTATCTACGACCCAGTCGTTCTTGCCAGCCTCGATCAGGGTGATTTCTGAAAATTTGCGGGTGAGGTGGTTGCCTTTGGGCGTCACCAGGACGATGGGGAAGTTGTAGCGGCCGGGATTTCCGTGGCCGGTGGCGATCTCGATAGGTGCGGATTTTTGTTTTTGCGTTCGAGAAAAAGTCTTCCATCTGGTCGGCGTTCTGCGAGTGGCGGAGGCCATCGCTTAGGAGAACCATGCCGCTTTCGAGGTCTCCGGTTTGCCAGGCGTGCAGGAAATGGTTTGCGGCGGCCAGGGCGAATACGTAGCCGGCGTCGGTGGGGATTTCCGGCTTGGGGGAGTGGGGATGGGTGCGGGGCAGGGATGGGAGTGCCAGAAAAATTAAAAGTAAGGGGCATGCTAGATGGATCTTCACGCGCTGGATGGTCCTCTACTCCTTACCTTCGACTGGCTTCGCCGAGACTAGCATTCATTTCCTCTGAGGTTCGAGGCGGGTTAGCGCTTTCGGTGTAAATTCTTCCGCTCTTTCATCGTAGAAGAAAGCCAATAGATCGCTTCCTTGCCGCGAAAGCTGGGTCCGTTCGGTGAGCCAGCGTCGAACTTCTGGCAGCGCCGACTTCACAGTGTACTGATTGACTTCGTGTCGCAGGACGCGGGGGACGGGCTGAACGACAATCTCCCATTGATTTTGCGGCGGGCGCGGCCGCAGGCTCGAAACCGGCCATTCTTCTCCTGGCTTCGCATTATTCAAGTATTCGACACGTAGGAACTCATAACTTCGCCGTTCGTATCTCCCACTTCGAACACCTACGTCGAACTTGCTCGAGTAGAAAATGAGCATTCAATTCGTGGAATTGCGCAACCGACGAAAGGACTCCAGTAGCTCCCGCTCCCACGGGATAAGACAATTTCGCGAGGAATCTTCGCCCTTGATAAGCGTCGGGATTATGGTCGGCTTGCTTTCTTCCGCACCTATCTGAAAAAGCCTTCATACCATTCCTTGTCTTGGAGGATTATCTCATCTGGGAGCCCGTTTCTATTCGTTGTTATCCGCAACTTGGTGCATTATTCTTTCCGTCCAGTATGACCTCACTTACCCAAACCCCTTCCGCACGCGAAATCGCCGCCCAGATTCGCCGCACAGAAATCTCTCCAGTAGAAGTTGCGCAAGCTCACCTCGACCGCATCGCCCGCCTGAATCCCAAGCTGAACGCCTTCGTCGATTACAAGCCGGAGACCGTGCTTGCGCAGGCGCGTGCGGCAGAGAAGGTGCTTATGCACGCGAATCAAGACGAACTCGGCCCGCTGCATGGAGTGCCTCTTTCTATCAAGTCTTCGATTGATGTGGCTGGGCATCTTTGTGAGGCGGGGTCGCGGTTGCGGGCTGGATATGTTGCGGCGGAGGATGCTCCGCTGGTGGGGTGGTTGCGGGCGGCTGGGGCGGTGATTCTGGGGGTTACTAATACTCCGGAAATGCTTATGGCTTGGGAGACGGACAATCTTTTATATGGACGAACCAAGAACCCTTGGGACCTTTCGCGGACGGCGGGCGGGTCGAGCGGTGGGGAGGCGGCGGCGATTGCGGCTGGGCTTTCGGCGGGCGGCGTGGGGAGCGATGGCGGCGGGTCGATTCGCGTCCCGGCACATTTTTGCGGGATTTGCGGGTTGAAGCCTACTCCGGGACGCATTCCTTCTACTGGACACTTTCCTAAGGCGGGCGGGCCGTTTGCGCTGCTTGGCGTGGTTGGGCCTCTGGCTCGGACGGTGGCCGACTTGCAGATTTTGTTTGAGGTCATGGCGGGGCCAGATGACGGGGATCCTGCGTCTGCGCCTGTCAGTATCCAGTACTCAGTAACCAGTACCCTGAAGCGTGAAACAAGCTGCCAGTTGCCGGTTGCCAGTTGCCAGAACAAGCCGGATGCTGACAACTGGGTCCTGGGTACTGCGGTCGGTTTTTTTGAAGACGATGGGCGCACTCCGGTCACGGAAGAAACCAGATCGGCGGTTGAACATGCAGCGTTCACTTTGATGAGCTGCGGATTTCGTGTCGAACCGTTTCGTCCCGAAGGACTCGAAGAAGCGCGCCGACTCTGGTGGGAATTTTTCGGCACTGCTGGAGGAATGATTCTTGAACCCATGGTTCAGAAGGCAATGTCGATGTCGCGCGGCCGCGAGGCTGAATTGAGCCCGATTCTCCGCGAATTCCTGGGCTGGACCAAGGCCGCCTCTCCGCACACTGGCGAATCGTTGCTGGCGGCCTGGCTGGGGCGCGATGCGGTGCGTGAAAAGATTCTCGTGCAGATGCGAAAATTTCCGGTGCTGATTTGTCCGGTCGCGTCTATTCCCGCATTTCGTCATGGCGAACGCGAGTGGCAGGTCGAGGGCAAGACGGTAAAGTATCTCGATGCCTGGAGCTATTGCGAGTGGTTCAATCTTCTTGGTTTTCCCGCCGTCGTCCTTCCGATGGGCTACTCGGAGCAGGGCCTGCCGATTGGCGTGCAGATCGTCGGGCGGCCGTGGGAAGAGGAAGTTGTGCTGGCAGTGGCTGCGAAACTTGAAAAGGAGCGTGGCCCGTGGCCGGCGCCTCCAATACTGAGCTGATGCCGAGTTGACGCCGCTAGAAGGTGTGAGCTTGCACATTGCCGTGGCAAGCAACATGCAAAATCGTGCATAGAAGAGCACCGGAAATACCATTATTTCTGATTTCCTGTCTTGTTCGGCAACAGTTGTGGCGGGCAAAGATTTCTTCCGGTCTGGCGGACTTTCGCCTTGTTTCACTGCTTTTCTCGTGTAATACTTTTGTCCAATCGTTGGGCTATGCTTTCGGCATTTCGCCCGACTATCGCCAGTTACGGTTGTTAACCCAGTTCTCCCCCTCCACCGAAAGGGAATTCCATGCGTCGCGATCTCTCTCTGGCTTATAGAGTGTTTGCTGTTCTGGCATATTTCTCGATGCTTGTTATTGTCCCGGCGCAGGCGCAAAGCGGCCAGCATATTTTGATTACGCAGAATGTCGACGGGAGCAAACTGGTCACGCTCGCGGGGAATACGCGCGTGGAGGCGCAGGCGAAATATGATCGCGGGCTGGTGGCGGACGATATGGCGATCGACCACATGCTGCTGCAACTGAAGCGGTCTCCGGAACAGGAGCGGGAGCTGCAACAGCTGATCGACGAGCTTACGGATAAGTCTTCGCCCAATTTTCATCACTGGCTGACCGCCAAGGAATTCGGAGAGCGATTCGGAGTGGCAGAGCAAGATCGCGGCGCGATCAAACGCTGGTTGCAATCGCATGGTCTCAAGATCAATGTGGATTACACAAACGGAGTCCTGATCGACTTTTCGGGAACGGCGGGCCAGGTGCGGGAAGCCTTCCACACCGAGATTCACCAGTTGAACGTGAAGGGCGTAAAGCATTTCGCCAATATGAGCGATCCGCAGATTCCGGCGGCGCTGCCTCCGGCTGTCGTCGGGGTAGTGTCACTGCATGACTTCAAGCCTCATACCATGTTCAAGCCGCGGGCAAACTTCACCACGACCATCGACGGGTACCCATATTATCTTGTGGTTCCCGCCGACCTGGCTACCATCTATAATCTCAACCCGCTTTTCGCGGAGGGCATTTCGGGAAAAGGGCAGACGATTGTGGTGATCGAAGACACGAACGTCTACGCCGCTGCAGACTGGACTAAGTTTCGTTCGGTTTTCGGCCTTTCGTCCTACACAAACGGCTCGTTCAAGCAGGTCCATCCGGCTCCCCCGAGCGGGACAAATAACTGCACCAACCCGGGAGTGAATGACGACGACATCGAAGCGATCCTGGATGCCGAGTATGCCAGCGCCGCCGCGCCGAGCGCCGCGATCGAACTGGCTTCGTGCAGCGACACGGAGACGACTTTCGGCGGCTTGATTGCGCTGCAAAACCTCTTGAACGAAAGCAGCGCGCCACCGGCACTGGTGAGCATCAGCTATGGATACTGCGAAGCCATGAACGGCGCAACCGCCAACGCGGCTTACAACGCAGCCTATCAACAGGCGGCTGGCGAGGGCGTTTCGGTGTTCGTTTCTTCGGGGGACGAAGGCGCGGCGAGCTGCGACGCTGACGCGAGTTGGGCCACGCACGGGATCGGAGTCAGTGGCTTCACGTCGACTCCTTATAACGTGTCGGTCGGCGGCACCGACTATGGCGATAGTTACGCGAACACTAACGGAACTTACTGGAATGCCAATAACTCGTCGACTTACGAATCGGCTCTATCCTATATCAATGAAATTCCATGGAACGATTCTTGCGCCAGCGTATTGATCACGGATTACCTGGGCTATGGTGAACCCTTCGGATCGGGTGGTTTTTGCAACAGCAGCACGGCGTCAATGGACGAATTCCTGACCACGACCTCCGGCAGCGGCGGGCCGAGCGGTTGCGCGACGGGAACGGCGACCACGAGCGGCGTAGTCAGCGGAACCTGCAAAGGGTGGCCGAAGCCGACATGGCAATCGCTGGTCGGAAACCCGAACGATGGAGTTCGCGACATTCCCGATGTCTCGCTTTTTGCCGCGAATGGCGTGTGGGGACACTACTATCCCTTCTGCTTCAGCGACCCTGACTATGGCTATACGTGTACCGGCACGCCCGATACCTGGGCAGGGCGCGGGAGGCACGTCGTTCTCTTCGCCGATTATGGCCGGCATCCAGGCTTTGGTGAACGAGGCGACCAGCGAACGCCAGGGCAACCCGGCTCCTATCTATTACAGTCTGGCGGCCACCGAGTATGGCACCAGCGGCAATAGCGCCTGCAATTCAAGCCTCGGAAATCGCGTTGCCGGTTCGTGCATCTTCTACGACGTGACGCAGGGCGACATGGATGTGAATTGCAAAGGCTCGCATAATTGCTACCTACCGTCGGGGACACAAGGCGTGCTTTCCACTTCCAACAGCGCTTACCAGCCTGCCTACGGAACGCAAACCGGCTGGGACTTCGCTACCGGAATCGGCAGCGTGAATGCCTACAATCTGGTGAATAATTGGCCGGGCATGGGCGCTCCAGCGGTTACTCTGACGCCAGCGTCTCTGACTTTTGGCAATGTTATTGAGGGTATGACGAGCTCCACGAAGAGCATAACTCTCAAGAACACCGGAACTTCAACCCTGAACATCAGCACCGTTACTGAGAGCGGATCGAATTTCCATGTCGTTTCGAATACGTGCGGGGCTCCGGTACTTCCGGGAAAGACTTGCGTGGTGAAAATTACCTTCATACCCGAGCAACTTGGAGCGGTCAGCGGAAGCGTGACATTTACCGACAACGCCTCGGCGAGTCCGCAAGTCGTGCCACTCTCCGGCACCGGTGAACCGCAAGCTACGTTAACTCCAGTTACGGCAACCTACGCGGCGCAAAAAGCGACGACCACGAGCGCGGCGAAGGTGTTTACGCTGAGCAACAAACAGAACGTAGCGCTAAATAACATCGTGATCTCGACGACAGGCGATTTCAATGTCTCCACGACGACATGCGGGACGAGCCTGGCGGCCAAGACCAATTGCAAAATCAGCGTGGTCTTCGTACCAACTGCGACGGGCACGAGGACGGGATCGTTGAGCGTGGCCGATAGCGCTATTGCCACCCCGCAGACTTCAACTCTGACGGGCACGGGCAAGTAAGGCCGCAGGTGCATTTACAATCTCTGCGATTATGATGATAGCAATCTATAGCCCCGCAGAAGTGCGGGGTTTTTCTTGTTTTGCGCGAACGTCCGTTCGGCGCCCCTAAAGGGGGGGCCTTCTCTCGAAGGACTTGCGGTATCGCTGAAGCGATACACTGATACGAAACCGACCCTGGATCCGAAACCTGAGTTTTTCTGGAGCCTCTTAGTCCATGCTGGTGGGTCCACGTTGCCGGTGCAATTCGTGTAAGATTCTAGAGGCGAGTAGAGTGCTTCCGCGCGTGTTTGATCCTGCCGCGCTGATCGAAGGTCGATCGGCGTAATGGTAGTCCAACGTTACTCCCCAATTTCCAGGTAGAACCGCAGCCTCAGGGTTGGCGGCACATTCCTGTCAGGAGAAATAGATGGCGAAAATCGCAAAGACAGCCGACCGAAAAAAGGTTATGGATACCACGAAATCGACCGCGTGTCCGAAGTGCGGCAAAGACACCCGAATCGTTAAACGCATGAAGGACCGCGAGCGCGGCGTGCCGGGCGGAATCTACATTTCTTGTTCAGCGTGTGAATTCTTCGAAAAACTTTGAAGGCCAGTTCCCAGTTGCCAGTAACCAGTCCAGGAGACCGGCCATACGAATCGTGGACGAGGCGCCACGGCGTTCATTGGTTGCGCGCGTCGCTTTAGGATCTATTTCTACGGCAACTAATACGGCAACTGGCGACTGCTTACCCTATTTGCGCCAGAATTGCTCTTGCTTCGGCTGCGGGGTCCTTGGCTTCTGTGATTGGACGGCCCACTACTATATGCGAGGCGCCGGCGGCAATCGCTTCGGCTGGAGTTACCACTCTTATCTGGTCGTCGTGTCCGCTGCCCGCGGGGCGCACTCCCGGGGTCACTATGGTTAAATCGCGGCCGAACTCCTCGCGGATCGCTGCCGCTTCGCGCGCGGATGCCACCACTCCTCTGCATCCGTTGGTACGCGCCAGGGCGGTCAGGCGCAGGACTTGTTCAGCTACGCTTGAGCGCAGGCCGATCTTGCCGAGTTCGATATCGTCAAGACTGGTGAGGACTGTGACCGCCAGCACGAGCGGACCCGGCTGACCTGCTGGTGCGGCAGCTGCAGCATTAGTGGCTGCTCGCAGCATCTTGCCGCCTCCGGAGGCGTGCACCGTCAACATGCTTACGCCGAGCTCCGCAGCCTCGCGGACGGCTGCCGCTACGGTGTTTGGAATATCGTGATACTTGAGGTCGAGAAAAACGCTGCGTCCGGAAGCTATCAATTCGCGGACAATGGACGGACCTTCGGCGGTATAGAGCTGCATGCCGACTTTGTACGCATGGGCGGAGTCGCCGACGGCCGCCACGATCCTCTGGGCGGCTTCGGGGTTGGATACATCCAGGGCAACGATCAGACGCTGGCGCGGGTCCATGTCTTCAGATTTTTGAAGGATCGTTGCCCAGTGTATCTGGTTTAGTTCAATTTGGCCACGGGCTGCAGCAGCGCCATGGTTATGGGCTGACGCTTCGCGGACTGATAAATGTCCACGCGCACGGTCTGCACTCCGCGGTCCTTGAAACCCAATGCGCGCGCTGCATTGTAGGAGAGATCGATGATCCGGCCGTCCACAACGGGACCGCGGTCATTGACTCGCACCACCACTGCCTTACCGTTCCTCAGGTTGGTGACCTTGACGAACGTGCCCAGCGGCAGGCTGGGATGAGCGGCGGTGAAGTCGCGCATGTCGAAGGGTTCTCCGCTGGCTGTCTGCTTGCCCTGGAACTGCTCACCGTACCAGGAGGCTGTGCCTACCTGATAGGGCTTGGCTTGAGAGACTCGGCCTTGCGAAACCCCCGACTTCGGGTTGTTGATCCTGCTTGTATTGTGCCCTCCGGCAGCTATCACCGGTGGCTGTGTGACCTTGGCGGCTTCCAGGCTGCTTGGCCCGGATGCGGCTCCGGCCCCCAGAGTGGCGATAGATAAAAGCACCGCCAGACCTTCGGCTAAACGTCGTCGCATTCAGTTACCTCCCAATCTAGGAAAGTCTTTTAGGTCGTATGCTCCTTTCATTCATCAGACGATTGTGAAATGCTACCGGCGTGGGGAGGGTGTGTCAACCGGTTCTGGCCCTAAAGTCACTGGGATTGTTCCCTATTTACTCATAAGCCATCATCTTGTGTTTACCAATACCCTATCCCCATCGGTCTATTGAAATCAGTGGCTTAGGGTGAAATTTTTGGCTCGGTCTTTGAGAAATAAGGACTTAATGTCATAGTATTTAGCAATAAGGACTTAGATAGCTTTAGCGCCGAATTATACTGAAACCCATATTTTTTGGAGGCACTTTTACTACCCATCCGTCACCCCAATTATGATTACTTCGGAGTAAATCGGCAGGCGCGGAAGCAGTCCCGAGGGCCATTTTCGGAGACCGGCGCACCTCAGCCCTGCACCTGGATTTCCTGTGGGTCGTGGCCCAACTGGGCAAGGCTGCGCCGGGGACTATGCAAAACAAGCTCACCGCCAGCGCCCGCCGGGCGAGTTTCGAGGACATCCGCCCGGCCTTGGCGAATGAGGCACGAGTCAAAAAAGTGGGCGGAGGGCGTGGCCATGGGTGGAGGTCTTCTTTTGTGCAGGTCTTCTTTTAATGATGCGAGATTCGGAATCGGGAAAGTAGCGTGGATGGATGGCTGGCGGCCTTAGGATTGGTGAAGCTTTGACAACGGTAGCGGAGGCCGGAGAGGGATGTGGTGGTGGGCGACGGCCCTAGCCCCTCAAGGGGCGATTGACTTCGGACCGCTTACGATGCCCCGATAAGAGCGCGCCAGCTGGAAGTAACGTTTCCCTATTTTCGCTTTCGGTTTAGAGTGACGGCATGGCTGTGACTCCGCCGGTGGTGCTGACGATTGCCGGGTTTGATCCTTCTTCTGGCGCTGGTATTACCGCTGATATTAAGACGATCGCTGCGCATGAATGCTTTGGGATCTCCTGCATCACGGCACTCACGGTGCAATCGACGCGGGGAGTTCGGCGGGTCGAGGGAGTCGATCCGCAGATGGTCGCAGAGTCGTTGCAGGAGCTGGTTGCGGACATTACGATTGACGCCGTACACGTCGGCGTGTTAGCAAACGGCAAGGTGGCGGCGGTGGTCGCGGATTTTCTCGCTGGAGACAAAATTGCCGAATGTGGTGCTGGATCCGATTCTGAAGTCGAGTTCGGGGGCGGAGTTGTTGGATGCCGCGGGAACTCGATTGCTGATCGAGAGGCTGGTTCCGCTCGCCGAGGTGGTCACTCCTAACCTTGATGAGGCGAGCGCATTGACCGGGCTCGAGGTCACGAGTCTCGGGCAGATGCGTGAAGCGGCTACACGGCTGCACTCGCTTGGAGCGCGCAACGTGGTGATCACCGGAGGGCACTTGGAGAAAGCGATTGACCTTCTGAGTTTTGCCACTCGACGCGGTGCCGTCCGAAGCCACGAGCAGGAAGTTTTCAAGGCCGAGCGTCTACGCTCGAATGCGACTCACGGAACCGGATGTGCGTTTGCCACGGCGCTCGCCTGCCATCTGGCGCACGGGCGGGTATTGCCCGAAGCGGTTCTGCTTTCCAAGGTATATGTGTCGGCCGCGATTTCTAACGCGCATCCGCTGGGGCATGGGGTGGGGCCGCTACATCATCTCTATCGCATGAGCCAGCAACGGCGGGCGAGCGCTGTGGTCTCCGAAGCGGAGCATGCCCATTCTAGAAAATGAATGGATGCCAGCTGGAACGGGGCAAAGCCCCGTCACCAAACGATCCTCTCTACACATTTAATAACTGGGACTATTTCTTCAGGAGGCAGCCGGCCGCGAAGGCCGCAATGGCTGCGATCAGCCACTCAATTCGCCACAACTGGATGGCCTGCCAGTCGAGCGCGGTGCGAGCGCTAAAGAACAGGCTTACCGCTAAAGCGCCCGTCGCGCATAACATGCCGACCAGAAAAGCGATGGTGGCGGGCATGGTCAATCCCAGCCGCTCGCCCATGGAGACGAGTTCAGCCCAGCCGGGAATTTCGAATACGTGGGCAGGATTCAACTCGGCGCGCTTGGCGCCACAAGCATGACAGAACAGAGAACTGACGATGAACTCGGTTCCGCAAGAGCAGGTTGCACTTCGTTCCGGGGTGGTAACCGCCACGGAGGTGGGCATGGGGGGGCGCCAAAACTCGTGCCGAGCCTCATCGACTGCTTCCGCCATATTGGAGAGTCCTTCTTTAGTTGTCGAATGGCAACTGAATCGCCAAATCACCTTATTAAAAAGACAAGGGTTTCAGGCAAAGTCGAGGGGGAAGCTGGCTGAACAGGGGGCAAGATTTACTCTGTCTCACCCTGAATTTCCTGTTTTTGCACAAGGGATTGTTGCACGATCAGGCGCGGTTCGGAGGTAACCGGGTTGGTTCCGGTTTTGTAGGGTAACCAGGCTATACCAGCCCGCAAACGGAGCAGGTGATTTCATGGAACTTGCCATATCGCTAAAAGCGATACAGCTGATACGAAACCCAGAGCCATCTAGCCTTTGTCGTTAGGTTTGTCTTCGGCCAACGCCTCGCGCAGTTCATCGAGGTCGGGGAAATTCGGCTTGATTTTCACCACCCGATCCAGCTGTTGCCGGGCTAGCGAGCGCTGGCCACTCTTGGCGTAGGCGAGACCCAGGTGATAGTTGAACAGGGGGTTCTGGGGCTGCTTCGTTACCGCTTCCTTGAATAAGGTGATCGCCGAGCCGTAGACATTCTTCTTGTAGAAAGCCCAGCCCAGGGTGTCGGCGGTGTTTGGATTATCGGGAAGCTGGCGCCGCGCGGTCTGGGCCATGGCGAAGGCCACATCGACGTTGCCGCCCTGCTGCAACATCACATAGGCCAAATTATTGGAGGCCAAGGGGTTATCGCGCTGAATCTCCAGCACTTTCTGATATTCCTGCTTGGCATCCTCCCAATCCTGCTTGCTCTCATAGATACCACCGGCCAGCAGATAGAAAGCGATCTCGTTGGGGTTAACCTTTGCTCCATTGAGAAAAGTTTGGAGCGCCTGATCGGGGTGGCCACTCATGTTTTGCACCAGGCCGAGTTTGACCAGCGCCTCGCTGTTCTTCTTATCCAAGTCGGCGGCTTGCTGGAACTCCTGTTCCGCGGCGGGGAAATCTTTCGACTGCTCCATCAGGAGTTGGCCCAGCATGATGTGAAAGCCGGCACTCTTGGGAACTTTGGCCAGTTGTGCATTGGCTGCGGCGATCGCCCGATCGGGTTGCTTCTGCAGCAGGTAGACGTTGAGCACGCCGCCCAGCGCGTCGGTTGAAGTGGGATCAAGATCAAGCGCCTGCTGGTAGGCTTTCTGCGCATCGGCGAACTGATTCTGGGCAATCCGCAGGTTGCCCACCTGCACGTACGCAGCAGGATTGTTCGGTTCTTTTTGCAGCGACCGATGAAGGTAGTCGTCTGCCGTTGCGTAATCTTTGCGATCAATGTCGGCTATTGCGTGGAGCAGGTATCCGTCTGGGGATCCGGGCTGCAGGTTTATGATCTGATCAGCCTCCTGATCCAACCCCGCAGCATCACGCTTGTGGATGGCGACGCCCGCCAGGGCGCGGTGCGCTTCCACGATATCGGGGCGCACGCGAACCGCGTCGCGCCATTCGGATTCGGCGCGGGTGATGTTGCCCAATTGATCGTAGGCCAGGCCGAGCTGGTAGTGCGCGATGCCATTGTCGGGATCGCTCTTGAGCACAGCTTGAAGCGTGTTGACGGCATCGTTGGGCTTTTTGCTGCGATTCTCGATTTCGCCCTTGAAAATCTGAGCGTCTATGTCATCCGGCTTGACTTTCAAGACTTCGTCGTTCAACTTGCGGGCTTCGTCGATCCGATCTTTGAGGATCAGCAACTGAATGTAGTTTTTCTTGACCATCGGGTCCCTGGGATGGTCCTTGTAGAGAGAGGCGTACTCATCGGTGGCTTTGTCGATCTGGTTATTGGCGTAGTAGAAGTCGCCCAGCATGCGGTAGCCCACGGAATTGGTGGGGAAGTCATTCTTGGACTGGCGCAGGAATTCTTCGGCCTGGCTGTTCTTATTCTCGGCCATGTAGAGGCTGGCTAAAGAAAGGCGGGGAGCGGGATCGTCTTTGGCAACGTCCATGGCACGACGAAACATCTGCTCGGCTTCGGGAAAGCGGCCGCGAGTCTGGTAGAAGTTTCCAAGCGAGATCAGCGCACTTGAAGACTTGGGATCGAGTTCGATCGCTTTCTTGAAGCTAGCCTCCGCCGCGTCCCACTGTTGCCCGTGCATCTGCAGCAAGGCCAGGTTCAGGTAAGATTCGGAGCGCGAGGGATCGAGACTTAGCGCCTTTTGCATATCGGCAAGCGCAGCCGTGGTGTTATTGGTCGCGGCGTGAAAATTGGACAACGCGATGTAGACCTCGGGGTTGTTCGGCTGCTCTTTTACGAGCAGATCAAGATGTTCTCTTGCGTCATTGAATTGACGGCCGAGGATCAGCAGGTTGGCCATGTCGAGATGCGCGGCGTATTGATCGGGCTGAATCTCGATGGTCTTCGCCAGTTCCTGGTAGGCGAGCGGCCATTGCTCAAGCTTCATGGCCGTCTGGGCCAGCTTGTAGTGGGCTTCGGCGAAGCGCGCATCCACTTGAATGGCGTTCTGGAACTGAATCTCGGCTTCCCGGTAGGCTCCTTTATCGTAATAGCGCTCGCCGCTCTCGAGGTATTTCTGCTTGCGGACATTGGGGTCGCGCGAGCATCCGGTCAGCGCCGCCAGGGCGCAAAGTAGTGCTACTACACATTGAAATCCAAAAAATTTAGAAATACGCATATTTCTGAGCGCCTCACCACGCATTTATCGGTAGCTCCAAGGTACTCTCTTGCATGCTCGCACGAAAGTTACTGCCGTTATTAATTATGGCGAGCCCAATTGTCGTAAGCCTTCATTATCGCAAATTTGGTCCGGCGGGGCCGCGTCGGGCTGCGAGCTGCGAGCAACTGCTTCATGCTTGTTCGGTACTTGCTGAAGCGACGGAAACCTTGAACCACCAAGGACGCGAAGTATCACGAAGGCATTCGTTCCAGGGTTCTGTTTAGTAAAGCGGGAGCTTGCCGTCAGCTTAGCCGAAGGGTGGCCTGGGTGGTGAACGGTTTCGCATGTTGGGCTCGTACTTCTGTGGATGCTGGCTCATGCTTTCGTAATCTGCCGTCAACGGGTGCAGCATGGCATATTAGCGTTGGCTATGAGTCACTTCCCCCGGAACATTGCCAACGAACGTTCCCACCGCGTGCAACTCAACGGATCGATCGCGGCCGCTCTTACGGCTGAAGGCGGCCGGCATGGGCGCGCACAACTCCAATCCATTTCCGTCAACGGCGGCGTGCTGGTGCTGCCGCGCGAGCTTTCCCCCGGAGACTTCATCGAAATTGTCTTCCACACGCGGGCGGGAGCGGTTCACGGCATGGCGGAGATGCTGGAGCCCACGCGCAAATATCAAAGCGCGTGTCTGCAGCCTTTCCGCTTCATCGCCCTGGCCGATGATGATCATCGCAAACTGCGGATGGCGGTCGCTTCCGCCCGGGACAGCAGTGTTCTCGAGATGGTTGCCGAACCTCTGCATGCGCCGCCGAAATTCTAGAAGCGGCTGCGAGCTGCGGGCTGTGAACAACCCAACCTGGTCGCTCGCAGCCCGACGCTCGTAGCTCCTTCGCTATACTGTCTGCTTCTGGATGACTTCCGAGATCATCACTTATACTCACTCCGCTGAGGAGACAATTGCTTTTGGGCGAACTCTAGCCTCTGAGTTGACGCCTCCTCTTATAGTGCTGCTGCGGGGCGACCTGGGAGCGGGGAAGACCACACTGGTCAAGGGAATTGCCGAAGGTTTTGACGCGGCTCTCGCTGAAAACGTGACCAGTCCTACCTTTACACTCATCCACGAGTATCGCGGGCCGGTTGTTACCCTCTACCACATAGACCTTTACCGCATTGACACGGACCGCGAACTGGAGACGCTTGGGCTTGACGACCTGCTCGCTCCCAATTGCATCTTACTGATAGAGTGGGGAGAGAAGTTCCCGCGCTTGCGACGCGATCGGAATGCGGAAATTACGCTGGAGCGAACTGGGGAGAATGACCGCAAAATATGGCGGAGCACCCGTTGAATCTCAGGCTTACCCTGACAGGAGCATTGCGGGGGGTTGCGGAGTCTGTTTTTTCCGAAAATTGGATTGCCGTCATTTAGACTGCCAAGAATCGCCTCGGCGCATCTCAATCAACTGAGTCCGGAGCCATAATCAACTTGAGACCAAGTTATTCAGCACATGTGGGCCTTCTGGGCCTGTCGATTTTGGCCTCTGCGACTTTTTGTCAGAGCCAAAGCGCGACACAAACTCAAACTTCGGACCCTGTTCAATCTGCCCAACCGGCCGCGGCCATCCCCGCGAAGCAAGACAATGCCGGCGAACAGCCCGCTGCCCCGAGTAGTTCTCAGGATCAAAAAGGCCCGGTCAAGCAAGATTCAACTCAGCAAGATGCAGCCAAGAAGGACTCTAGCCAGAAAGATACAAAGCAAGAAGATACAAAGAAGAAAGACGACCGGATGTTTTACGTGATGCCGAACTACTTGACCGTGAATGGTCAGTCACAACCGATCTCCTGGAAACAGAAGTTCGCTATCACAGCGAAAGGCGCCTTTGACCCCTATGAATTCGCGATCGTGGGGGTGGTGGCGGGCATTCGCCAGGCGGAGAATTCCTATCCGGCGTTCGGGCAAGGGATGGAGGGATATGCGAAGCGGTATGGAGCAGCTTTTGCCGATCAGGTGGATGGCAATATCATGGTGGGCGGAGTTTTCCCTACGATCCTGAAAACAGATCCTCGCTATTTTCGATTGGGAGAGGGCCGGATGTCGCGCCGCTTTGGGTACGCCCTCAGCCGGGTTCTCATCGCCCGAAAAGATTCTGGCGGCCGCATGTTCAATGTTCCCGAGTTTGCGGGCAATGCAACTGCGATTGCCATTTCGAACGTCTATTATCCGGCCGCGGATCGCAGTTTTTCTTCGAGTTTCACCAACTGGGCTGTGCAGATGGGCATCGACGCCTTCGGAAATGAGTTGAAAGAGTTTTGGCCAGATGTTCACAGGTATATGCAAGAGAGACACACCCGCCACCAGAAGAAAGCTAGCGACTGATTTTTTCGGTAGTGGGCTGCTCTCAGTTCCGCAATAGCCGGCGCGACGCCGGCGGCTACGTCGCCACTGCGATCTTTTCCTATCCCTTTTCGCACCTCAGTTTTTGCTCCCGGAATGCATCCAAACGGCGGATCGAACAATCCAACGTTTGAGATTCGTAGGGAGGCGTGTGAAAAACACAGCCGATAGGCCCCGAAACGAAAAATACGAATGTGGGGGAAGATTTGAAAGCGATTCGATCGTTTTGCATAGCAGTGGGGCTGGCGGGGATATTGGGAACCTCGCCGGTTCAAGCCCAGGGACTCGGGAGCGCGCGAGAACGGTCCATGGAAGGACAAGGAGTGAACGTCCGGCTGGGGCTGGACGATGTTTCGCTGCTTAGCGATGCTTCGCCCGCTCAAGTTTCGCCAAGCCAAGTCTCGGCAAGTCAGGACTCTCAGCAAGCGAACTCCACAACGGATGGACAATCCTCGGCGCCAGATGCGCCGGCACCCAAGGTCGAGCCGGGAGGGTCCAGTAACTCCAATGGACAATATGGTAAACAACCCAAGCGAATTCTGGGGCTCGTCCCCAATTACCGAGCGGTCAGCGCCAACACGAATTTGCCTCCGCTGAGTTTCAAGAATGAGCTTTGGCTAGCGACACAGGATACTTTCGACTACTCCGATTTCATTTTCGTGGGAGGGCTCGCGGGAGTTGCGATGGCCAGCAAATCGCAGCCGTCCTTTGGACAAGGCGGTGCAGGCTACGGCCGATACTACTGGCATGTCTTCGTCGACGGCGCCGTCGAGAACTACATGACCGAAGCGATCGTGCCGGCGGCGACAAGAGAAGACCCGAGATACTACACTCTGGGCAAAGGCGGATTCGTTAAGCGGACCAGTTATGCGGTCAGCCGTCTATTTATTACCAGGACCAACACGGGGAGAAGCACGTTCAATCTGTCGGAGATCGTCGGGGCGGGAGCCTCCGCAGGTATTGGAAATACCTATTACCCGGCGCAGCATAACCCGTGGGTGAAGACGTATCAACGCTGGGGAACACAGGTGGGCCTGGACGGCGTGTTCAACGCATTAAAAGAGTTTTGGCCGGATATCGATCAGGCTATATTTCGCGGAAAGTATTAATTTCGTATGGTGTGTGGTCGCGTAGACAGGCGGCATATTGAAATGGCCGATTTCCAAGAATGAAAGCCGGTGAAAACACAACGTCCCTCCGCTTCGACCGGTCGAAGTGACAGACTTATTTTAGAGGATTTATAGATCTGCTCGAAGCACGCCACTAGCGATGGCGCAAATCGTTGCGGATGATCGCAAACCGCGGGCATCCTATGGGCGCGCTCCATTCCCGGACCGTCGAGAACAGCATCGCAGCCGCAAACAGAGCGAACACCAAAGCGCGAGAGCGCAAACTCATATTGAAATGATGACGTATGCCGGCCAATATGGCAATCACGAGTTCGCAAACCATGCGCCGGCTCCTTGGGCAGACTTTTCACATCTAAGCAGGAGATGCCTAAAACAGACGCAAGCATCAGGAAAGCTACGGAATCAACTCTCGAAGTTGGCCTGATCTGTGCCGACCGCGACGGCAATCGCATTCGCATCGATCGGATCGATGCCAGTGACGGCGGCGGCAAAATCGTCTCCTATCACTTTCTCAATGACGAACTTCGGGTGCAGGAGGGCGTTCAAGAGCGACCGATCGCGCAGTTTCTGGCGGAGGGCTGGTACATCGCGGGAAAGGGAAGTTCGCTGTAGAGGGCTATCGCGGCTTAGTGCGGCAAATATCCGGACTCAAGCGGAAGCTTGCCGTCTACTTTGACGACGCTTACGCGATCGGTAATAGATCGCACTTCGACCAACCCGATCGCTCCTGGGGTCGACGCCACGGCGTCGATTATCTCTGCATCCGACTTGACGGTGCGGATCGAATCCTTATAAGAAACGAGCATCGCCTTCATCTCTGGCTCGGTCATCTTGTTCAGATGCTCCAGCGTGGCCATCTCGCCGGGGGAAGCGTTGTGCAGCACCAGGACAATAGTTCTGCCATCAGGCCAGGCTTTTACTTCTCCCTTGAAAATCTTGGCGAGATGAGCAGAAGTGACGTTCTGGACGGCGTTATTCTTGTTGACTACGACTGCCATGTGGTGTGCAAGACAGGGCGTTAGAGACAACGCTACGAACGCGCAAAGGCAGAGAAGAGGGCGGTACTTCATAACATAAGGTTAACGCTGGCGGCTCTGAGATTGTTGTCAAGAATTTGTCAAAAGTGACGGGAGTAACCAGACGGCTAAGGTCAGAAGTCAGATTGCAGAGTTCAGAACCCTCGGGTTAGGTTTTCACCTCTGCAATCTGACCTCTGACTTCTGGAATCCTACCTCTGACGTCTGCAATTTCTCAGAATCCCATAATGTTGTAGCCGCAGTCGACGTAGATGGTCTCGCCGGTGATGCCAGAACTGGCGTCGGAAGCGAGGAACACTCCGGTGCTGCCGACTTCAGCGACTTCAACGTTGCGCTGGAGAGGAGCACGCTCGGAGTGCGAGTGCAGCATGTCGCCAAAGCCGGAGATGCCGCGCGCGGCGAGCGTTTTCACCGGTCCGGCGGAGATGGCGTTGACGCGGATGTTTTTGCGGCCGAGATCCTGCGCCAGATAACGAACCGTGCATTCTAACGCGGCTTTCGCCACGCCCATGACGTTATAGTGGGGGACGACTTTTTCCGCGCCGTAGTAGGTCATGGTGATGACGCTGCCGCCATCTTCCATCAGCGGGGCGGCGGCGCGGCAAACGGCGATGAGGGAATAGACGCTTACGTCGTGAGCCATGCGGAAGCCTTCGCGAGTTGTGTTCACGAAGTCGCCTTTTAATTCCTCGGCCGGAGCGAAGGCCACGCTGTGCACCAGGGCGTTCAGTTTGCCGTAGCGGGCTTTCAACTTTTCGAAGAGCTGAGTAATTTCTTCGTCTTTGGAAACGTCGCACATGTAGGCTTCGGCACCCGGTAGCGACAGGATGAGGTCTTTGGCTTCCATTTCCATGCGCTCATTTTGATAGGTGATGGCGAGATTGACGCCTGCCGCGTGCAGGCCTTGCGCGATGGCCCACGCGATTGAGCGCTTGTTTGCTACTCCGAAGACTACCGCGGTGCGGCCTTTCAGATCTTCGAACATTTAAACCTCTCCCGCGCGGATCTCACTGCTGCGAAGCTCCTAAGAATAGCAGCCTCCGCATTCGTTGCGTTGGCCGAGAAAAATCTTTACCACGGAGGGCACGGAGGTACACGACGGCTTCACTTCATGCACTTCATCTAACTTCACTTCATCCGAGCTCCACTCCATCTGACTTCAGTCCGCTACCGCGGCTATGGCTTTCTCGGCGCGCATCGGCCAGCTGGCGCTGCCAAAGGCTACTGCATACACGGCGGCGATTACGCCGAAGCCGGCGGCCAGGCTGATCCGCGAGGCGATCCAGCCTACGCCCAGGCCCAGCGCCACCTGCAGGAACGTGCCGAAGAAATAGAAAGTGTTCTGCACGCGGCCCATGAACTGCGGAGGCACCTGCTCCATCAGGCTGGTATTCATGGCTACGCCACTGACGCCGCGTGCCGAGCCCATCAGTCCATAAAGCAGGACGGCCGCGGCCAGCCAGGGCGAGAACGGGGCTAGCGCCATGCTCAGAGTGAGCAATAGCATGGAGAACGCAATCAAATTGCGCGATCCCATTCGCGCGATCAGGATCGGAGCATAGAGAGCGCTCAGGAATGCGCCCACTCCCCAGCCTCCATTCAACCAGCCGTAACCGGTTGCACCGGCGTGAAAGACGCGATCGCTGAGCGGAGCTGTGACTACTACTCCCGTCATCATCGCGCCGAGAAATAAAGCCCAACTTGTGCCCAGAAAAACCACGCTGCGATGCGAGCGCAGAAAGGCGAGGCCTTCGCGCATCTCGCGGAGGAATCGCCCGACAGCGGTTTCGGCGGCTTCGAGGTCGTGCCGAAGTTCCACCACTCGCGGCACTACATGCCGGCCCTGACGCACCGTTAGGTAGCACGAGAAAGAAATGACGTAGGTGCTGACGTCGATGAGCAGCACTCCGCCGAGGCCGATGTGTTCATAGACGAAGCCGACGAGCGCTCCGGCGATCAGCCAGCCGCCTTGAATGCCGGCCAGCAGAAATGTGTTGGACTGCACGAACGCGCCTTCGGGGGTCAGTTCCTGAATGAGCGCGGTGATCGTCGGCCAGAACATCCAGAAGCCGGCGGCCACCAGCGTATTCATGAGGTAGAGTTCCCACACTTTGACGCGGCCAAGAAAGGCCAGCACAGTAACCGCAAGAATAATGATTGCACGCAGAGCGTCGAGCCACATCACCAGGCGCCGCCGGTCTTCGCGATCGATAATGACTCCGGTGAAGGGAAGCATCACCATGGCCGGAATGGTTTGGAGCGCGGCAAACGTACCTAGCGCCATCTCGGAGTGAGTACGCTGCAAGATCGTCCAGGCAACGGCGGCGGAGTTCATGCCGCTGCCGAGCATGGAGATCACGTTCGCCGCGAAAACAAATCGCAACGCGCGTTTTTGCAGGATGGAGCGCATTCATCGAATCTAACATGGAAGGTTCTTGGCTCCTGGCCGTAAGCTCTTGGCTCACGAGATCGAAAAATGGTGACGATAGGTTGAATGATTCATCAAAAAAGGGAGTGAGCATGGGGCTCTTAATCGATCGTAATCAAGGGGGGATTCATGGAGACTCGAATTGCATATCTTAGGGTTGCGCCGGGAGTATACAAGGCCATGTCGGGACTGGAGGAATATCTTCACCAGTGCGGGCTGGAAGAATCACTGCTGGCTCTCGTGAAGCTTCGGGCATCGCAGGTCAATGGTTGTGCCTATTGCATCGACATGCACTGGAAGGATCTGCGGGCGCTTGGGGAGAGCGAACAGCGACTCTATGGGCTGGATGCCTGGGAAGAATCTCCTTATTACACCGATCGAGAAAGGGCTGCGCTGGCCTGGACCGAGGCGGTGACGAATATACGGGACGGGCATGTGCGTGATGAGGTGTATGAAGGCGCGCGGAAGCATTTTTCGGAGAAAAAGCTGGCGGATCTGACGTTGGCGGTGGCTGCCATCAATGGCTGGAACCGGCTGTTGATTTCGGCGCGGACGGAAGCTGGGACGTACAAGCCGGCGAGGGAACGGGAGAAGAAGAGCGCCTAGCTGGACGGCGAGGCGCCCGTCGTTCCATTAAACAAGACAAAACGGGCTTCTAGTGCCGCCAGTTTTTCTGCGCCGGGTGTGAGCTATCAGCCGGAGACGGGGCAAGCCCCGACTCTACCGGTGGATTGGTTGAGGCAACGGGCGGGGTTGATGCCGGCTCTTGTTTCGCGCCTACTTCGTCGCCTCTGAAGTAGCGGCCTTTATTCTTGGCGGCTTGCATTTCTGGCATGGCAGTGTAGGGCTTCGAGTAGTCGTTGTTGGCGTTCCAGAAGAGAAATCCTACTCCGCCTTTCTGCTTTGCTACCTCGATTTGAACTTCTACATATTGCGGCGAGTAGGTCTTGGTACGCCACGCGAATGCCTGCAGCCATGGGCGAATCACGACTCCGCTGCCTTTGGTGATGAGCTTAAATCGCTCCATGGATTCGCCTATGAAATGCTCGGGAGCGTCGCCGGGGTGTGCGATGCCGTCCATGCCAAAGAAGTGCGACGGATAGATCATGGGCGAGAGCACGTCGCAATGCTTGGCCATGGCCACGATGTCCTGGCCGGTGTGAGCGAGGTCGACGGGACGCTGCCAGGCCATGACGCCGAAGACATCGAGCGAGAGCAAAACGCCAGTCGGATGAATCTGGGCGTAGGCGCGAGCGAGAAAGTCGGCGATGACCTCGGAGCGCTGCTTCTCCGGACGTTGCTTCTGGGATTGTGTAGTGGCGGGGCTTTGCCCCGCCTTTACGGGGCGGAGCCCCGTCACCACACGATCTGTTGCTATTTCCACACGATCTGTCAGTACACGATCCGATGAGGGCTCGGTCTGGTAGGCGAACTCGGCGTCTTTCTGATTGCCTTCGGCAGGAAAGCGGACGTAGTCGAACTGCACTTCATCGACTCCCGATTGGGCTACGAATTTGGCCAGAGCGATGTCGTAGTCCTGCACCTTGGGATTCGAGGGATCGGTCCAGACGAGTTTGCCGTTTTCACGCCAGGGCTGGCCGGTGCTGCGCGACTTTACCGCGAGTTCCGGATGCGTTGTGACCAGATGCTCGTCGCGGAAAATGGCGATGCGCGCGATGGCGTGCATGTTTTGTGAGTGCAGGAAGTGAACGAACTTCGGCAGATCGGGAATGTAGTGGCGTTGTCCGGTGGCTAGCGGATGGTCGAAGGCGATGTTGACGATGCCGTCGCTATCTTTAATGTCGAAAACTACCGCGTTGCCCCCAACCTCACGCCAATGACGGATGATGCGCTCGCCGTGATCGCTTCCGGCCATGACACCAGTGAGATAAATCGCGCGGACTTCAAAATCTCTTGCAACCGGCACCGATTTCTCTACAATGGGCGCTTCAAGAATTCCGGGAATAATAATCTGCTCTCCGGATTTCAGAAAGACCCCCTGGTGATTTGGGTTGGCGGCGCGGATGGCTTCGGCCAATTCGGTTGAGGTCAGGTATTTCGTGCGCTTCAGACTCTTGCGGGCGACCGAGGTGATGCTGTCTCCACGCTGGGCGACGTAGAGATCTGAGGCGGCGGGAAGCTTCAACTCGGGAGCAGGGAGGACGCTGGGCGCGGAAAGAGTTGGCTTCTTGTTGGCGTCGGCTTTTGCCTGGACCAACTGTGCGGCGTGGGGATTCTGTACAGCGGCCGCTGTAGGACAAAGCAGGCCGAGGACGGCCAAGGTTAGAGGGGCAATGCCGAGCCGGAATAAGAAGGCGGCAAGGTTCGTTGTCGAGAGTTGGGGCTTAAACGATTTGGACTTTAAGAATATGAACAAGGGTTTTCTCCAGCGGGGAGGACGTTTCTACTGTGCAACGCTGGTAACGCCTGCGCCAGTTACGTGTGGACACCGTTGGGTACGGCTGGGGGGCCATGTTCGCGAGGTGCTGAGATTAGTTTCCCGGAGTCTGCAAAGTATTGCTCTTGGGGAAACGGCGGTTGGTTGGGCGGCTTGCCGCAACCCGTACTAGTGGCATCTAAACCGATGAAAAATGGGGCTCAGGGGTGGTTGACAGCGATGGCTAGCGGCTTGCACAAGGAGAGTGCGGGTGGGAAATGAGACAGGTTACCCAGCCAACAGCCGGCTAACGGCGAATGACAAAATTCAGCACTTTCACAGCAGGAAACATGCAGAACTTGGGAAGGAAACCGGGGAACGAGACGATGAGAACGAACCTTGCAACCGTGCTGGATCCCAGCCGCCGCAGCAACGATGCTCGCGATTTTGAGACCGCTCTGCGCCGCAAGATTGTCGGCCAGGACCAGGCGATCGAAAAGGTCGCGGAAATCTATCAGATGTTTCTCGCCGGTCTGAATGCGCCGGGTCGTCCCGTGGGCAATCTGCTGTTCCTGGGCCCAACCGGCTCCGGCAAGACGCGGGTGGTGGAAGCGGTGGCCGAGTCTCTGTTCGGGGATGCCAAGGCCTGCATCAAGATTGATTGCGCGGAGTTCCAGCATTCGCACGAGATTGCGAAGTTGATCGGTTCGCCTCCGGGATACCTGGGACATCGCGAGACGCATCCGCTGCTGACGCAGGAAGCGCTCAACCAGTGGCACACGGAAAAGCTGAAGCTCTCGATTCTGCTGTTTGACGAAATCGAAAAGGCTTCCGACTCGCTCTGGCAACTGCTGCTTGGAATTCTGGACAAAGCTACGCTGACGCTTGGCGACAATCGGCGCGTCGATCTCTCAAGCTGCATTATCATCATGACCTCGAACCTTGGGGCAGCGGAGATGAGCGGTCTGGTCGATGGCGGCCTGGGCTTTGCTCCGAGAGCGGTGCAGGTGGATAATTCGCTCGACGAAAAAATCAACCGTTCAGCCGTGGATGCGGCGCGGCGCAAGTTTGCGCCAGAATTCATGAACCGCATCGACAAAGTTGTGGTCTTCAAGACGCTGCGTTCCGAGCACCTGGAACAGATCCTCGATATCGAATTGGGGATGGTGCAGCAACGAGTTCTTATGGCGGCGGGCGCGCATCAGTTTGTATTTAACTGCACGCCGCAGGTGAAGGGCTTCCTGCTCGCTGAAGGCACTGACCCAAAGTACGGTGCGCGGCACCTGAAGCGGGCTATTGAACGGCATCTGGTTTTTCCGCTGGCGAATCTGGTGGCGACAGGGCAGGTCAAGCTGGGAGATTTCATCCGCGTCGATCTGCATGGCGAGAGCAAACTTACTTTCGTGAAAGAAGCGGAAGGCGCCATGGTACCCGTGCTGCTCGAGCGTTACGGGGCGGCAACGGCTATGCCGGCGGTTGCGGCAGCCAGAGCTTCGCGGCCGGTGATCCAACGCAAGGAGTTTGGTGCCGGATCGCAGAACGAGAATAAGTAAGTCAGTTGCTGGTAGGTGGGGCACCGCGTGGGCGGTGCCCATTTTTATTTATCTTGTAATCGTGGTACCAGGTGAAGTAAATGGCCTGCAAATTGTTGTACGCGTACCTGCCGTCATTTAACGCATTCAGACAGGGATAGATGTTGTCGTTGCCGTCGTTCCATGAGTAAGTAGCGCAGCCGTTAAAGGTTGGTTTGGCGTCTGGACGAGTCCAAGGGACCGCCTCGCACCCCGCCGAGAGCCCCAATTGGAGAATCCAGTGCTCATTCAGCTTGGTGGTGGTGTTGATCCCGCTCTGCGTGTAGCAATCATAGGTGTAGAGCAGCGAGTGAGTGTAAGTGTAGTTATTCGGGGCCAACTGCGCTTCTATATCAGGTAAGGAGATATAGCGCCCAATTCTGACATTCATCCCTTCTGCTACGTGAGGAAAGTAGAGATCGGCGTAAACCATCACCGGGTCGTAGCCGTACTCCTTGTTGTCCTGAAGGAGTTGTTTGCTGAACACTCCTTTGGCAGTGGTGAAGCGATAGTCAAGCCCCCACAGGTTGGCGATGCGGAATCCCCAGTCGAAGTGGTCGGTCTGTACCGTGTCGGGCTGGCGCTCAATGTAGAGCACCTCCTGATCGGGCTGAATGGTGTTGGGCTTCTCGGCGTAGGCCGCGGGCAAGTTGGAGTATCCCGGCTTGTCCGAGGTGCTGACGTTAAACCCGGCCTCGAGCCAGCCATAGATCTGAACCCCGCTCTTCTTCCATCCGTCTCCGCTCTTGCCGCCCCAGATGGCTTGCATCAGCGGAGATGACTGAGTCCAGGGATAGCCGATATCGACCGAGCCTCCGTAAGGCCAGTCTGAAAATGGATACGGGGGAGTGCTCTCAGGAGAGTTATAACCTCGGTGAGACGGTTCGGGACCACTGTCGGCGGCAGTTCCTTTCCAATCGTCGGCATAGGCCTTGAAGAGTCGGCCCGTAAACCCGTTTGGCGCCGGGGCCGTCGGGGCGGGCGCGACCACCGGGGCGGGCGGGTCCGCAGGAATAGATTCGATGGAAGGATTGGTCTGGCCGTAAGAGGCGTGAGATGCGAAACAGAGGACAGCGCCGAGGGCAACGACGCACGAGAGAGATCTCGGAGAGGGCTTCAGCCAAATTCTGATCGTCAGCATTTCAAAAAGTCTAGAGAGTCACGGATAAGGAAAATGTAAATGTGCCGATCAGAAATTTGATTTGGGTCCATCAGAATCCTGATTCATGTTCGAAGAAGGGACTAGCCCCCGTTAGAACTTGACCAGGACGTCGATATCGACCAGCGACTCGTCTCGGCGCAAATCAGGGAACCAAATGGCGCTGGTGCTGCCGGCTGGGCCGCCGCACGTCTGCTTCCGCGGCGGGAAGATTGCCGCCATTAGGCCGCCCACGGAAGCCCGGACGTATTGCCGTTCATGCATGCGTAGTATTGCGGGAATCCGTTGTTGGTATAAGGCACTCCGGTTGGGCCCGGGCGGGGTGATTCCGCCGCGACCCGTCCAATAGGGCGCGCTCGCGTGGCGATAGTCGTACTCCCAACGGAAAGTTAGCCACTGCCGAGGCATGTAATCGAAGGTGAGCGAACTATCCCAGGCCTTGAACGGGTCACCGGGGTTGCCAGTGAAGTAAGGTGCGCTGATTGCCGCCGAGGGGGCAGTCTCGCCGTTGATGGGCGGAAGCAGGACGAGGTAGCGTCCGGGATTGTTAATCTGGCCGCCGCCTACGAGTTAATCCGAACGTATCCTTTTTAAACCAGGTGCGGTCGTAAAGCATATAGCCGATGAAGCTCTGTTTCGGGCCACCCGATTTATCGCCGTAACAGCTCACGCCGCCGCCAAACTCGCACCCCATGTCTCCAGTGAAGGAGAAGGCCATTTTGTCGAGGGTTTGTCCCGGTTTGTCGAAATACTTGATCTCGATGCTGTCGTCGGTGTGGATGCGGCCGCGCTTCGGGATATACAGGTCGTCATGACCGAGGCCGTAATTATTGGAGATGATGTTCACCCATGGACGCGGGGTCCATTTGATCTGTCCACCCAAGCCCTTCCTCGAATTGGCCGACGCGTAGGATTGCCATCCGTTGATGACCCAGGGCTCGATCTTAAGGTGGGGCGTCGGGAAAATCTGTACCCTTAGACCCTCGAAAAACCAGGGAGTGTTGGAGGAGACGTAGGAGGGTTGGTAGGCCCAATTATCGAAGTTGTAATAACTGAACAGGCCGATGTAGGACAAGAAAATTCCTGCATCAACGTTGATTCCGTCCAACGCGTTAATGTGATAACCGCCGTAGGCTTCCGCCAGGTAACGATCCGCTTCGTTGATGATCCATTGCCCCTTGGCGTAGCTGGGGTCATTGCGCACGGTGGTAGTGGAATACATGCCGAACTGAGTCATGAAGCGGGCGCGAACGTTGTCATAGTGGAAGTCACCACCGAGGCCGAGTTGTTCCAACTGGATTTCGTTGGCGCGAAATATCTCGCTCGACCCGCCGATCGAGTTATCGATGGGCTTGTTGAAATCGTAGTTGTAGGTGATATCGGCTCGGATCTCGGGGGTGAAGAATTTCGAATCGAAGGCGGTGTCTTTGTTGCGCGGGTTGCCGTTGAGCCAGGTCCAATCCCAGTCAGAGAAGGGGGCAATCTTTTCGGGTTTGGGAGGAGCGGCTGCCGTGTTGCTCGACAACTGCTCTGCGACAGGAGACCGCAATTCCACGGGCGAGACTGCGGCTTTTGCGGGAAATACTGGCGCCAGCGATGCATTTGTTGTTGGAGTTGTCGCCGTATTTGCCGCGCCGTTAATTGCTTCGTTTGCCGCCGGGTTTGGCGCAGGCGTCCGGCTCTTCAACTCGGCCTCGATCTGTTCTATGCGGGCCTTCATCGCCTCCAATTCTTTTACGATATCAGCCGATACCTGATCGGGAGCGTGTGCGGCATTGGCAGGCACGTCGGGAGCAGCGGAGGGATTGTGCAACGCCAGTTTTGCCGGGGGATCCGGGTGAGAGTCAGTTTGCGCATCACAGGGCAGAGCTTGAATAAATGACAGATTCAATATGAAGAAAGTGGCTGCGTTACCCATCAAAACTTTCAGGATTTTCAAGTTGGATTCCCTTCCAGTTCGAGTCCGGTTGCCGGTTAGCACATGCGGCCTCGGCCGATTCCGACAAACAGGTCACGCGGCAAATTGCGGGTTGGTGTCATCGCGAGACATTCCTCGCAATGTCGTGAAAGCTCTATCACATCTGAGAATGCGTAAAGATCGGATAAACATTTCGTAAAGAGGGTATAAACATGTTGGCGCGATGGCATCTACGCGGGTTTTACCGGGGAATGGTTTTGGACTGAGGCGGGTCTGGCTTAGATCAGAGAAAGGCTGAACCGCAGGGAGCAACGATGGCGACTGGGCTTCCCGTCTAGCTGGAAATGTTCACGGGAAGGCGTTGGGGTGGGAAACGGGAATTGAACCCGCAACCGTCGGAGCCACAGTCCGATGCTCTACCAGTTGAGCTATTCCCACCGCAGAGATGCTCGTACAGATAACGATTATAGCAATTGCGGCGGGATCTCGGCTTTATAGTGGGCGCTTGGGCATGACGCAACTTTGAAATCCTCAGGGATTGCAAGAAGGCTTGACTTGTTTGGATGCATGCGTGGTGAAGGATGTCTGCCCCGTTAAGACGGGCCAAAGGCCCGTCGCCACACAACCGAGAAAAGACCGCGACCACTAGGCGCGTCCGATGCCCATGTATTGGAACCCCATGGCGCGGAGGCGTGATGCGTCGAGCAGGTTCTTGGTGTCGATGATGACCGGGTGTTTCACCAGGTGGCGAATCTTCGCAAAATCCAGGGTGCGGAACTCGGGCCAGCCGGTCGCGATGATGAGTGCATCGACGCCCTCGGCGACTCCGTAGGCGGATTCGCAGTATTTCACGGTGCCGTTCAGTTGCAGCCGCGCGTCGGGAATTGCCACGGGATCGTAGGCGCGAACGCGCGCGCCGCCCGCCAGCAGGTTCTGCGCCAGTTGCACCGACGCCGATCCGGCGACTGAGTTGGTGTTTGGCTTAAACGCCAGCCCCAGAATGCCAACGTCTTTGTTATGCACGGTGTGAAGCACGGCGGCGACTTTTTGCAGGAGGCGGTCGGCGAGTTGCAGATTCACCTCGCGCGCCGCATTCAAGACTTTGAGCTCGACGTGATTCTCTTGCGCGAGGTCGGTGATCGATTCCATTTCAGTTTCGGCGAAGATTCCGCCCATGCCCGCGCCCGGTTGCAGGCACCGTGGGGCGATCTTTTTGTCCAATCCCAGGGCAAGCGACAGGCTAACGGCATCGGCGTTCACGTGTTCGCAAAGGCTGGCAATCTCGTTGATGAAAGAAATCTTGGTCGCGACAAACGCAGTCGTCGCTTCGCGAGCCAGTTCGGCGGTTTCGTAATTGGTAACCAGCACCGGAACGCCGCGCATCACGAGAGGATGAAAGATCTGTTTCACGGCAGAAACGGCTTCGCTCGATTGTGTACCGAGAATAATCCGGTCGGGCCAGTTGAAATCTTCAACCGCGCATCCGTTGGTGAAGAACATGGGCTGGCAGACCAGCAGGCTCTTCAGGCCTTTCTCGCGAAGGGCCTTTTCAATTTTCGTCGTCGAACCCACCTGCTGCGGGGTGACGATCGACAGCACCTGAAAACGGCCAGCCACGCCTGCCATGCGGAGTACGAGCGCTTCCAATCCATCGGCGCTATCTTCCGCGAGAAAAATCACTTGCGCCTTTCGCGCCAGTTCTTCGGGGTCCGAGGAGTAGACCAGGCGCCCCGAACGCACGTTGCGGCGAATCACTTCCTGGAGATTTTTCTCAAAGAAAGGAATGTTGCCCTTGGCGACTTCAATGAGGCGTGAGTCGTCAGCGTGACAGCAACAAACCGGTGTGCCGAAATCGGCAAGACAGGCGGAAAGAACAGTAGCGAGGTAGCCGGACCCATAGACCCCAATTTGCATAAGCTCTCTTCTGATCGAAATATTGATCGAGATTCTGATCGAAATCTCGATCTTGCTATCGAATTCGTTTCGATCGACTATCGATCAACTCTCGGCCAAGTCCGCAGCCTGGGATCCGGCGCACAGTTGATGCGTCCCGGTTGAAGCCATGTTAATTGGTTCTGGGGGGTTGGCAACGGGTGAAAGGTACATGTCCTAGAGAGAGCGAAACTGGCCGTTGGTTAAGGGTTTTCAGCGGTGATTCCAAGCGGGTTGCGGGGTTGGGTGTGGAAATTGGACGGGGCCTGAATGCTGACGCAAGATTAAGCCTTGGAGGACAATTGGCCGCGTCCCAGCGGCACCGGGGCCAGGTCCTGCCACCGTTTGCCAATTTCGCGGACGAAGACCAATTCCTCGACATCCACCTGGCGCTTGCCGGAAAACTGGGTCCAGCGTTCGCGTGCGACCAAGAACGCGGCTTGCGCCTGGGCATCGGTTTCCGTCTTCATGATCGTGAGATGCGGAATATAAGGCCAGTTCTCATCGCAGCGCAGCCCCCGTCCGCAAAGCTGATCGTGCAGCTCCCGCAGCCGATAAGCCGCCCGCTTTACCTGGATGAAGACAGTGGGAGTGGTGGGCAAAAAGGTTTCGACGTCTCCCAGTTCGACGCTGAACGGGACCACCCGGCTACAGGCTTCTTCCAGGAACCCGAGCGCGGACGCTTCGCTTCCAATCAGTTCGCGCGGAGGAAGAACGGTGAGATGGGCCGGCATGTGGTCCAGGGTGGGGTGAAGTTCCTGGCGCAATTCGGTGACGAACTCGCCTACCGGATTCCTTACGTACGTCACCAAAGCGTAACGTGAACTGGACATGACTTACGACGCCAATTATAGCTCTTGAGGTGCCTATCGGAGGATTCCACCTTCTGGTAGTGTCACGAAGGTCACCATCGGGGATCGTTTATAATCGATTCTCCTGGTCATACGGGAAGACAGTCGGGGCGTAGCGCAGCCTGGTAGCGCACCTGCCTTGGGCGCAGAATGATTTACTCCAACCGTTCCATTCTTTTTTTTGATTTCTATTGTTTCCAACAATTTGGGGAATCTGCTTTTCGTTCAAAGTTAACCCAAATGGTTTGAATCCCGCTCATATTGGCACGGTTTGTGCACGGTCGCTTTTTTCCAGTCGAGGGGCACATGCAACAGGGCCGACGAAAAAGCAGAGCGCGCCGAATCAGTTCAGGACGAAGGTTTCCAAGGACCTCTAGGGCGCCGAGCCGTTCGCGGAGTTTCTCGTTCGCTTCCTGCCAGTCCTCGGTGAAGGTTGATTCCCGGATGCGCTTCCCGCTTTGATCGAAGTAGCACATCCACAGAATTCTTGTATTGGGTCGCTGGTAGACAACACTGTCGTGCTCTCTAGGTCTTGCCTTCTCCCACCTCTTTCTTGAAGCTTGCGCTGAAGGGGGACGAGATCCGTTCGCAAGAAGCGCCATCCTCCTGACAAATCTGAAATCAGTTCTTCTAAATGACCGTCCGGATTGATACGAATCGCTATTCCCGTGCGTACTAGAGTTAGTGGTATTCGATCGTTCGTGGGCCACTCGCGTCGCACGCAAGGAGGCGGCGGCCCCGGCGTGAAAGATCCATGCGCCTGGATCTGGAGCTTCGTCATTTGTATTCCGTGGTTGTTCTGGCTGAGGAGATGCACTTTACTCGGGCATCTCATCGGCTACGCATCGCCCAGCCCAGCCTCAGCAAGCAACTCCAGCAGATTGAGCGCTTGCATGGAGTGCGTCTGTTCGCGCGCGACAAAGGCCGCATCGTTGAGCTTACGGATGCAGGTCGCACTTTCGTCGACGAAGCGCGGCTCGCCATTTTCCACGCTGAACGTGCTCTTAATCTCGCTCGCGCCGATTGTCGGGCCGACGACTCGCTTGTAATCGGCTACTCGCCAGATGCCGATCACGCTTGGGTTTCGGGCATCCTGGCTACGCGGCGTCCCTCATACACAAATGTCAGAATTCGCCTATGCTCCCGCTTTGCGATGGACTCGGTGCGCGGTGTTTTGGTGGGAGAGTTGAATCTGGCGCTGGTGACGGCACCCCCTGAGGAAATCCGCATCACCGCGGTACCATTTGCGCGAAGACCGCTATACGCTGTTTTGCCCGATTCTCACCGATACGCTTGCCGCAAAGGGCTGGTCCTTGGAGATCTGGCAGACGATGACTGGATTTTGAATGCCAGGCAAGTTCACCCAACGATTCACGATGCGATTCTCGAAACGGCTAAACGAGAAAAGATCTTATCGAAGAATCTGCATGAGACCTTCACTTACGAACAGGCTGTTCAGTTAGTGCTCGAGCGTGCTGGCGTAGGGATTCTCACGCAGGCGTGTGCCCCAGATTTTCGCGTAGATCATCTTGTTGTCATGCCGCTGTCGGATGCGTCCCTGCGTTTCGATACTTGTCTGGTGATGAGAGCAGTTGACGATGCAAAACTTTCGAATGGATTCGGTCGCTCCTTTCTTCGCAGATTCTCGCGTTCCAGATTGGCGCCGCAACCGTGACGTCCTCGAAAGTGCTCCATAGCAAATCCGGAATAGGCCACCTGGCCAGGTTACGCGGGACTCACCTCCCAAAAACCCTGTGCACTCGAGAAATGCTCTGATGGGGGCAGACCTGGTTTCGAGACAAGAGCTTTACGAGATGGTCTGGTCGATGCCAATGATCAAAGTGGCCGAGCAGTTCAAGGTCTCAGGAAGCTACATGGCGCGGGTGTGTTCCGCACTGCGCGTTCCACGCCCGGAGCGAGGCCACTGGGCTAAACTCGCGGTCGGGAAAGCGCCCGAGAGGCCTCCATTGCCGGAGGCACAACCGGGTGACCAGCTCAATTGGTCTCGCGACGGAGGATTGCAGTCGCCATCTCGCCCCCGAACTGTCGCGCGCCCACCTGGCCCGCGAGGCAGCAGACTGGCGTGCCCCGTTACCGGCGTTCACGGGCTGATTCGTGATGCGAAGGGATACTATGGCACGGGTTACAAGGTGGATGAAGGCCAGCATCTCAGGCCTTACAAGAGGCTGATGGTCGACGTTACTGCATCAAAGGCTGGACTCGATAAGGCGCTGGCCTTTGCAAATGATCTGTTCAACGCATTGGAATCCGCTGGACATCGAGTCGTCATCTCGAGGCTGGGCGATTACTTCAGGCGTAGCCGCATCGAGGAACATGAGAAAATCTCCGGAGCGCAACGCGGGAACCCCTCGTATGAATACGAGCGTCTGTGGTGTCCAGAACGTCCCACCGTGGTTTATGCCGGCTCGGTCGCGTTTGGCCTTGCCATCATCGAAATGTCAGAGTCGATTGTCCTTCGCTATGTAAATGGAAAGTACATCCGCGAGTCCGATTACAAGCCTGCCAAAACAGCATCCCGGCACAGCGATTACAGTTGGACGTCGACGAAGGATATTCCCTGCGGCCGTCTCCGGTTCGTAGTCTACGCGCCGTACGGTGGTGTCGATTGGTCGCTGTCGTTTCAGGAAACCGAGGCTAGAACGCTCACGAAGGACATCCCGGAAATTGTGAAGTCAATCGAGAGCTCTATTGAAGTTGTGGTAGAGAAAGTGAAAGAGGCACAGCGGAAGGCCGAGACCCGGCGTCGAGAGTGGGAGGCAGAACAGGAGAAGCGTCGACAAGAGGAGGACCGCCGCCGCATCGCTCAGTCCATCGAAGAAAGCCGTGACGAACTTGATGAGGTGATCCAGGAATCGGCGAGAGTCACGAGTGTGGAACAGTTTTTCAAACTAGTTGAGAATCATGCCCGAGATTTGCCCGAAGATCACCGGCAGGAGGTGCTGGAGCGCCTTGCGCTGGCCCGCGAGTTTGTGGGCACCCAAGATCCGATGGATTTCTTCTGCTCGTGGAAAACACCGGTCGAAAGATACGTCCCGTTAGCCATGCGGACGCCTGGATCGGAGGGAGAACGAGAAGGAAAGGAAGAAGAGGAAGAGGAAGGCTGAGTCGACGGGGAAGCATCTGAGGCGAGGTTGTAAATCAGACGCACAATCCAGCGCCGTCGATCGCCAGTTCAGCATCCGAAGCAGGTTTGCTCCGGGATTCCTTCCCGCAGATCGTAGGTGATGAGATTCGGGCTGCCGTCATGCTGACTTTTCCGGGGGCATTGGCTGGAATGGCATTGCGATGGAGCGGCCCGCTGCGAGCCGAGCAAGAGTCGGACCGGTTAGTCTTTGTACCAAGATACCCGAATGCCTTAGGCGGAAAACCGCCTATCTTGCAAATAGGCGGGAAACCGCCTAAAATGCTTTCAGGCGAAAAAGCGCCTAAGACATCTTTAGGCGGAAAAGCGCATAAGAAGCCAATTGACGCGACAGAAAAGAGAACAACATGCAGGCCATTGCACGAACTCCTCTGCAGCTCGGGAATTCCATCCGAGAGCGGCGACGCGAGCTCGGCCTAACCCAGGAGCAATTAGCCGCAAAAGCCGGGGTGCGGCAGCGTACGATTTCGGACATTGAGAGGTCAGCAGCAGCCCGCTTCGACACAGTGCTGCGTGCGCTTGCCGCGCTTGACCTGGAATTGGTGGTTCGGCCGCGCACCAAGGGCTCATCCCAAGATATTGAGAAACTCTTCTAATGCCCCGCCGAACCTCGCACGACCGTCTAAGAGTCTTTCTCAACAGTCGTCTTGTCGGGCTACTTCGACGCGAGACTTCGGGGGCAATCTCTTTTCAATACGACCGGTCATGGCTGGAGTGGGACTCGGCCCTGCCCGCATCGCTCTCCTTGCCTCTACGCGAACAGGCATACCTGGGCGCTCCCGTGCTGGCCGTTTTCGAGAATTTATTGCCGGACAACGATACTCTGCGGCGTCAGATCGCGGCGCGCGCGCACGCCGAAGGAACCGACGCTTATAGCCTGTTGAGGGCGATCGGTCATGACTGTGTGGGTGCGCTACAGTTCCTTCCTGAGGATTCCGAACCCACTCCTGCAGGCGTGATCGATGCCGTACCCGTCAGTGAACGCGAAATCGCTGCCATTCTTCACAATCTAGCAACCGCGCCCCTCGGAATTACGGAAGATGAGAGCTTCCGAATATCTATCGCCGGCGCTCAAGAGAAGACCGCTCTTCTGCGTTGGAACGGCAGATGGTGCAAACCCCGCGGCACAACTGCGACGACGCACATCTTCAAGCCTACGATCGGAAAGCTCCCCAACGGAGTGGACCTCACCTCAAGTGTTGAGAACGAATATCTCTGCCTCAAGATCCTCAATGCTTTGGGTCTACCGGCTGCAAGCGCAGAAATGGAAACCTTCGGAGATAGACGTGTCCTGATTGTTGAGCGTTTCGACCGACTGTGGACTGGCGATCAAAGACTGTTGCGTCTGCCGCAAGAGGATTCCTGCCAAGCACTCTCGGTGCCGCCGACCCTGAAATACGAGAGCGATGGCGGTCCAGGCATAACCGACATCCTCAAGATGCTGCGGGGCAGTGATGAACCACTCTCGGATCAGCGCTCATTTCTGAAAGCGAACATCGCCTTCTGGCTCATGGGAGCTACCGACGGACATGCGAAAAACTTCAGCATCTTCCTCTCTCCAGGTGGACGTTTTCGCATGACACCACTCTACGATGTCATCTCAGCTCAGCCTAGCGTCGATTCAAAGCAGATCTTGTGGAAACAGTTTCGGCTGGCCATGGCATTCGGTACAAAGCCGCACTACCAGATCAGGCAGATTGCGCCACGTCACTTTTTTCAGACGGCAGATCAGGCCGGGGTGGGGAAAGAGGTGATTGAATCGGTGGTCCACGAGTTGGTAGAGGGAGGAATTGCTGCGGTTGACTCTGTTGTGTCAAAGCTGCCAAAGAACTTTCCCGATCAGATTGCCTCATCGATCGAAGCAGGAATCAAAGGACGACTTCGCCTCTTGGCGGCGCCGGAAACTCCCAACTCTCAGAAGTAGTAGCGTCGCGATCCGAGATTCTTGCCTGTGACTGGACGCACGTGCGGGGATTGCTAATGATCTGAGGCCAACGCCGGAGCCTCTGCTTTTTTCCTCATGATGTCGGCGATTTCGTCATAGTGCCATGGGCGGAAGTCGTGCGTGTCGACTCCCACATCCATGGAGAGTGAGCGGGGAACTTCAAGTAGGCGTCCGTGAGAATGCCCGTAGAGGTGCCATGATCCGCGATTGCTTCGATTCCAGACGCGCAAGGCGTAGTGACAAAGCACAATTGGTTGGCCATTGATCGAAACTTCCGCCAGATTGTCGAGCCAGGAGAATTCCTCTTTCAGCTTGCGAGCCTGTTTGTCATGATTTCCAGGCACGGCGAAGATCTTCTTACATCGAATCCGGCGACGGTATTCGAGAATCCGGGCTTGGTTCCCGATGCAGAAGTCCCCCAGAAAATAAAGAATGTCATTCGCCTTCACCGAGGCATTCAGGCGTTCAAGAATTGCCTGATCCATTTCTCCGACGGTCGGAAAAGGCCGACCGCAATAGCGGATGATGTTGGCATGTCCCAGATGGAAATCAGCAGTGAACCATGTATTTGGCATAGGTTGCGATCAAAGAGACGTTTAGCCGTTGCAGCGTTGTCCATTAGTAATGGACACGTGGAAAACTTGGACACGCGTGAGTCCGAACCGACACGCTACGCGAGCGAACGGGCACTAAACGACTTCACTTCAGCCACCCGTACGTGCTTTCGGGCCGAACGAATTCATCGATCGCCTCAGGAAGATCAGAAAGCGGATCCAAAGAATCGGCGTATTCCCTAGTCCAGTCCGCCACCTGCTGAATATCACCCTTTTCGTCATCGGAGAAATCCGACTGCGAGGTTCGTTCCTCGATGGCTTTAATGAATTGTCGAAGGCGAGCCGCTTCTTCCCAGTCGCCGATGAGTTCTGTGACAAACTCAGCCTTCCGTTTGTGCTCTTCTGCCTTGCGCCGCTCGTCTTCTTCCTGCTTTCGCTCCTCCGCCCAGCGCTGCTCCCGTTCTTCCATCTCTTGCTTGTGTTTCTTGATGGCCGCCGCCGCGACGCTGAGCCCAATGATGAAGTCCCCGATGCAGTCTTCTATTCGTTGCTGTTTTCCATCAGCCCAAGTTCGTCGGATCGGTCCCATGAAGGCCGGGAGATTGCTGATCTGTAACTGCAACCTGCCGGTCAGTTTGTAATCGTGCTTGGGCGCCGACCATGGATGCTTCGCTTCCGCAGGAGTCAGAACATGCGCCAGGCTATCGGTGACTTCCGATAGTGAGAACCTGACGGCCTCACCATCGATGCTCACCGCCAGCAATGCGCCTTCCTCTTTTGGCCAGGAGGCCGACTGTCCCCGTTCTTCAAGGGCCAGAAGCAGTGCGTTGAGGATTTTGAGCGCGCGCGGCACTTGCTCTCCGGACACAAAGATGTGGGCCAACGCGCCGTTCTTCGATGTGAGCAACCCTCGCTGGTTGGTCTTCCCGCGTTCGAGAAGTCTCTGAGACCTCAATGCAAGGGGATGGGAGATTTCAGGTGTGACTATGACCTGTGGCGGGACCTGGCGGGTCAGTTCCTCGAATTCTGGGCGGAGCCTCTCCCTGACGTAGATGTCCAGATGCTCCGCGCCATCCTTTGCCACGGGCAATAGAGGGCGAGTGACCTTGTAGCCGGTTTCCTTTCGCCGCCAATATCCCACTGGCGGCACAGGAACGTTGTGCCTTCGGCAGACCTTTGCCAAACCAACGTCGGACATGCCAAATTCCTTGGCAAGTATCCGCATGGGAGTGGCCCAGACTTTCTCATAGAGATCGGCGCGAGTTAGGCGAATTCTTGTCTGGCTCATCAGTCGTTCTTGTGATTATTGTCAGGCACTCGTAACCGGCGCCACACTGGTAGCGAGAACTTGTGTATTTGGTACAACGGGCGATCAAGTAAAGGTCCCGGCAGACCCCCTCAGCCACCCGTGCCGCGGGGAATCAAGCACGGGGTCTCCCGAGACCTTCCTCAGTTGTTCGCACGAGGAGGCAATTTTGTATCACCCGAATTCCGTCGCACGTGTCACAAACTGTAGGAATTATGTCTTGGCCAAGACTATTGTCATGGCCATGGCCATCTTGTCGATGCAACTCGCGAAACCTTGACTCAATACGAAATTTCGGACCTGCGTAGGGAAGCAGTCAAAGCAAACCGGGGCCGGCGGAAGCACTTACCGCAGCTTTCGGTTGCAACTGAGCGATTCGGTGCGCAAAGCCAATGACGCGGCCTACGATCTCCGCGTCTTGAGGGCATCGAAGGTGCCGGATGGGCACGAGCGATTTCGGGGAGGGGACCAATGGACAACCTAGAATCGCCGACTCAAGACTCCGAACAGTACCACGATTTGACCGAGATCTCCTTCGGAGTTAGGTTTCTGACGCTCGCGTACGAGAAATTCGTCGGGAGCACGGGAGCCACGGGTGTTCTCATCCCTTGAAGAAGTCAGCGAACGGCTTCGGTCTACTGGTTACATCGCCGATTCGATTGCCACGACCACAGTTTACTTGGCGGCGAAACTGCATAAGCCGCTGCTATTAGAAGGCCCCGCCGGCAGCGGAAAGACCCAACTGGCATATGCAGTCGCCGAGGCGGCGAACACCACAGTCGATCGTCTCCAATGCTATGAGGGTATCAACGAAGAGAAGGCAATCGGAAGATTCGATGAGTCCCTGCAAAAGCTCTGCGTGGAACTGAGATCCAAGTCCGCCGGTGCCGATTGGGAATTCTTACAGGCAGAGTTGCATGGCCAACAGTTCTTCAGTGCCGGTCCGCTCTTACGGGCGCTGCAGTACGAGAAGCCTTGCGTCCTGCTGATCGACGAATTGGACAAGGTGGACCACGCTTTTGAAGCACTGTTGCTGGAATTGCTGAGCGTGTGGCAGTTGAGCATTCCGAAGCTGGGCACCATCAAAGCTAGGAGTATTCCCTTCGTTGTGCTCACCTCGAACGAGGAGAGGCGCATCGGCGATCCCCTGCGGCGGCGCAGTTTCTACCTACGTATCGAACATCCGACAGCAGAGCGAGAGGCCGAGATTGTGGCCCTGAGAACGCCGGATTCGAGCCGCGAATTTCACGCAGGAATGGCCGGGCTGGCCAAGGCGCTACGCGGCTGGAGTCTGGAGAAACCACCATCCGTGTCCGAGATTCTGGATTTAGCGCAGGCGTTAAGGGTTCTAGGGGCGGAGCGAGTCACACCAGAAATGCGAGACATCTTATTGCCCCTCCTGGCCAAGACAGAGGCCGACCGCAGAAAACTGCTGCTGCGTGACGGGTTTGCCAGCCTGATCTACGACGCCCAGCAATACACCCAGGAAGCGCTGAGGAGCGCAGCATGACCAGGTACCTCGGCTTCGCAGTAGTTGCTTGCGGTGTTCTATGCTGTCAGGCCCAGCCATCAAGAACACCTACTCGGCTCGAAGCCGAATACTACGTTGCGGTGTATGCGCAACACTACGGAGTGCCCATAGCGTTTGTGCGGGCGATTGTTCAACAGGAATCTGGTTGGCATCGATGCGCCATCTCGCACAAGGGCGCGGTCGGCCTGATGCAGTTAATGCCCTCAACGGCCGCACGACTGGGAGTACGAGACCGTTGCAACGTTAACGAGAACGTTTCCGGCGGTGTGCTTTACCTCGCCTGGCTTATGCACAGATTCCAAGGAGATCTGCGATTGGTTGCAGCCGGTTACATTGCTGGCGAATACGTGGTTACACGACGTGGTCTCGCCTACCAAAATGCTGAAGTCGTGACCTATGTATCTCGAATCAGGGCCAATTGTCGACCACAACTTGCGGGCAGTAGACGAGCGAATCCCGCGCCGGTAAGGAGCAGAGTAATCCAATGAAAATTTGTTGGATTTTTGTGCATTTGATAACGCTGTCCTATTGCGTGGCCCAAACTGACTCACCTCCAAGGCTTCTACCCGATGCGCGAATTGTGCGCCTGACGCTCGACACACAAAGCGTGACCGTCCTGCACCTGCGGCCGGGCTACGTCAGTTCCGTACGATTGCCCGAGGATGTCAGTTCGGTGGTCTTGGGAAATCCTGGCACCTTCAAGGCCGAACATTCCGAGGCTGAGCCTCGACTGGTGTTCCTGAAGCCGACGACCGCAAGTCGCGCCGAAACCAACGCATTGATCACGACTAGAACCGGGCATGAGATTTCGTTGCACTTGGTCAGTGTGGGAAACTCGGATCGTACTGGCGCGGTTGACTTCGTACTGCAGTACGACCTTCCGCACAGCTTTCTGCTCGGGAATTCGCAGTCCACTTTCGTGATTGGCGAGACGAAGAGTGTCGTACCGGATCCCTTGCCAAGCGCTGTTGGGAGCAACGCACCTGCGACCAGCACCCAAGAACCCGTCAGACCGCAACGCGATCCGAATCCGCATTGGCAAGGCAAACTTCTACAGGTTGCCGTAGGACGAATCACCGAGAAGGATCAGCAGATGACAGTGGAGTTCTCGGTGCTCAATGCTTCGTCGAAAACGATTGAACTGCTGCCTCCGCAGATTCAGCTTGCGGGCAAGTCTAACGAAAAGCACAAAAAAGCGCTAAAGGCGGAACCCGTGCCCATCAAGGACTATACGATGACGATCCGACGTCTGCCGCCGGGTGCCAGAGCAGACGGGGTCGTGGTGTTCGACCGCCCCTCGTTCAAAGAATCCAGAGAACAAATGTTGCTCCAGGTCGCGCAAGCGGAAGGCGTGGATCAACCAGTTCTTGTCCCGGTCGCATTCGTGGCACCAGAAGGAGAAACGAGATGATTCCGCAAAACGGACGGAATGGAAACGGGACGGATGTGGGGGACATGGTTCCAGAAGCAGCAGCCGACCTACCTGAAGTGCCAACCGCGGCCGGACAGACGATTGACATAGCGACTCGGACGCGGCAACGGGCACGGCAACAATTTCAACAGAACAAGCTTGTGATCATCGGAGCCGGTGGCCTGGTGGTGGCCCTGCTGCTGTTTGTCGCCCTCTCGGTTCCGCATAAGCACTCAGTTCAAAAGCCGAAAGGAACGGTTCCGGGCCAGCAGGACCCAACTCAGCCTAGTGAATCTTCATCCGTTGAACCAAGTCTCTTGCCGATCACCGATTCCGGCAGGCCCCCAACAAAAGCAACCCACGAAGGCTTCCTTGATGAGCAGGATCTACAGCGAACGGCGACCAGGCAGTCGGCGCCGCCGTCACCGAGCACCCAGAGCGGAACGTTAGCTTCGGTACCCCCTTTTCCTGAGCAATGGCAGGCGCCTCCGTATCAACCTGGGGCTGATGGAAGCATGCAACCAGGAGATCTGAGCAAAGCCGAAAGGGAGGCACTGGAGAAATCTTCTGTCGCTTACGTGCGCAACGTTTCGGCCTCACAAGGCGGTTCTCCAAAATTGGCCAACAGTGAGCCTGAGATCGACCTCGGACTGCCCACTGGCTCGCGCCTACGAGCGCGTTTGGAATCGGCAGCAAGCACGGCGGTCAGGACACCGGTGTTGGCCGTGATTGAGGGTCGTGGGAGGTCTGGCCCAGTGGCCCAGGCCAAGCATACAACTCCAACCCAGCCACCACACCGACGACATCGGCGCTAAGTTCGGCGAGCCGTCTGCGTTCAAGGTGCTGATGAGCGCTAAGGGTGTTCCGAAGTAGAGGATGGTCGGCTCGATTGTCTTGTGCATGCGCAGACGATAGCGGAGTCGCGCGTACGGTGCCATCCGTATCTTGCGGCCAAAACAAAAAGTGCTCCGCCTGCAGCGTGCGATTTTGATTGCCCGTCGCAGCAATTCCCATGCTCAAACTAGGACGAGAGATTACCCCGAAGACAAGGAAAGGAGAAACAGTTATGTCACGCAGCCGAGGAAACATGTCCATCCATCATCTCTTCCATGCCAAAGAGATTGGAGTATCAAAGGAAGCCAACCTTGATCGCTTGGTCAAAGTGTTCGTCCAGATAAGCGAGGGCACCGCGACCAGGTGGATACAGATGCCCAAAGGAATCCTTGTGTTGTTGATGGTACCCGACAATCCCGCTTCCGGTGCTATCTACATCTACGACCGTGCCGGCCAGCAATTCTATCTGGTCTCGTTCGATCAGGGGTCTGACGACACGCTCACAGTACCGGAGTTCGAAGATCTGCTTGGTGAGTATCGCCTGCTCGACTGCGTGTCCAACCCCAGCCAGTTCCGGGCCTCGCTGCAGGAACCCGCAAGAGCCTGAACGAGAAGCCAAACCCGCCTTTTGCTTGGCTGATTTGACCGAGTTTCCAACCTGTCGTAAGTAGGAACCCGTGCGAGGTAGTGCCATGGAAAAAAGCAACGCTGCCAGCCTGGAGTTGGCCGTCCGCTACTGGCGGCTGTTCGTGAATCGCCTGGCCTACACCGTGCAATCAGAGAAACCGGGAAAGAATGGCAAGCACTACTACTACAAGCCAAAAGATGGCCGACGTCTGTCGCGCGAGACGGTTCTCCGGCACCTCAACGGTCAGATCACGATTGGAGTCTTTCCCATCAATCCGGAGACTCAGCGCAGCAAGTGGGTGGCCATCGACGCCGACTACGGCAAAGCCGTGGAGGACCTTCTCAAGTTGCAATGGGAACTTCTTCGGGACGGAGTTGAGGCAGCACTCGAGAAATCGCGCCGCGGCGGACACCTATGGATATTCGCCGCCGAGCCGCTGTTGGCGCGGGACTGCCGGGTCTACATCTACAACCTCGCAACACGCCTGAAGGTACCCGTAAAAGGTAGTGCGGGTCTAGCGGAAGGAATTGAGGTCTTTCCAAGGCAAGATGAACTGGGGCGCACCGAGTTCGGGAACGCCTTGCGCGGGCCTCTCGGCATCCATCGCGCGGCTCGGCAGCGCTTTTGGTTCTACGGCGCCGATTACGCGATCGAAGCGCAACTCGAATACCTGGAACGGCTCAGGAAGATTACCGAACTGGAGATGACCAAATTCATCAGTGGCCTGGTTATGCCAGAAGAATTCAAGCGAAAGTCAAACGTTGTTCTGCCGCCGTACGATCCTGCACGACGCGAATTCAGAATTCTCGATCACGTGGGCGCCGTCTGTAGACGTTCGGGAAACTACTGGGCTCGTTGCCCATCGTGCGCAGAGCACGGGCGCGATCGAAGTGGCGACAATCTAGCTATCTCGGTTGCCGATCCCCGGAAGTACAAGTGCTGGGCAGGTTGCACCAAGGAAATGATCCGCGCGGCTATCGGTTGCCCCACTCACGCCGCTGCACGGTGGACATGTCGGATTGCTTTGCACTGCAGGTATGCTCAACGGCGTATTTGGCGAGGGCGAATGCCGTCACATCGCCCACTGGCGGTCTGTGAAATTCACTGACCATTGGGAAGAAGAGGAAGAAGACGGAACCAAAATCCTGCATGACCGGGAACGATTCTCGCATGAGTTGACGCTGGTTTTTGCCAACGGAAAGACCCAGGTTCTCACTCACGAAAAGAAGGAGTCGGAATGAAAAATGCCCACCTTCGATTCGGCTGGCTGACCTACGTGAAGAGCACGGAGAAGACGACCACCAGCATCAAGCTGCGCTTGGATCGCTTCATAGGAGAGGTGTTGCCTGATCCACCGCGACAGGCGAAAACCCATCTCATTTCAGTGAGCGGCGGCGACACACAAATTGCGGCTATCAGCGCGGCGATCTCCCTGGGAGACAGGTTCCTGGTGGAAGGGCCAGAGGTACAGCCGATTCGCGTATGTCTCGAACGAAACGCTCAGTGCTTCAAAGGCTCGGTACAGCTTTCCGGACGCAAGAGGCCGCTGCGTCACCTCATCGCACTGTCGGAAGAGTTTTCTTCCAGCAATGTGTCGGCGGGTTCAGGAAGAACCCTGCTTGCTGGCTCGGAAAACCGATTCATTTGGGCCTCTCTCGCCCATATCCACGGGATCCCCGGAATGCCGGAGTGGGCTGACTGGTTTGCCAGCGAACTGGAAACGCATCAGGCGATCATCCCTGCTCTTGGTATCGGATGTGAACCGGTGCTAATCAAAGGGGAGAAGGAGCAGTTTCTCGACTGGCTTAGCTGGGGTGTGGAGAGTCGCGCTATCAGTTTTCCGAAGGGAACTGGTTCGATCCGTTGGCCAGCCTTAAGTCTCAGAGATGTCTTCCTGCCAGCAAAGCACTTCTTGGGTGAAGCCCTCGCAACTTGACGATCACAGAGGGTTGGTAACTCGAGGTCCAATTGCATAACTCTGGACTGCCGAGAGGGTGGGCTCCACAAACCCAGCTATTCTACTGAGATAAGGTAAACTGCCCTAAACAATTACGAGCCCCATTCGAGCGATTTGCGAGTAATCTTCGGAACCAGCGGCATGCAAGAAACTCTAAAATCGATACGCCTTATCCACAATGTATTGTTGGCACTTTGTGCTGCAATTCTTGGATTCGCTTTATCTCCGAATGAAACGAGTCACTATGATGAACTCTCTCGTTCACTCGATAAACTGCAAACGATCCTTCACGTAAACGAAAATCAGTGGAATAACCACGTCGATGAAATCATTGAGCGCCAAACGCAATTCAACGCGAAACTCCAGGCCGCCCTGGACGCACTTGGCATCAAGGAACCGACAAGAATAAAGCCATCCGCTCTGATTCCTGTGGAATACGCTGCGCGGTTCGTGGTTGAGCAAAAGGGCAGTACGCTGCAACAGATCATTGATTCCTTTGAAGGAGAAGCAAACGCGCGCGTTTTCATGCCGGATAACTTTCAGGCGGAACTTCAGAGTTGGCTACAACCGTTCCGAGGTCTGGGGGCCGAACTCTTTGCGGTGCGCCTTTCGGGAGTACAAGGAGCTGGCCGACCAGCACTCGAATGCTATTGGGATCTAAAGATTCCGGCTCAGACGTATACCGCGAACCAGTCTCGCATTCAGACCGAGACACAACAGTTGGCAATCACGCCTCGAATAACGAATAGCGGAGATTTCGTCACAGGAGATGTGGACGCTCGAATCCATGGAGATTACACCCCCATTGAAGGTGAAACCTTCGGCCGTTTCCTTCTTGCAAATCTCCAATCGCAAGGATCCGAGCGCAAGGCCAACATCCCTAAGTCACCTGTGCCAGATGTCGTCCTTTCGGCGACTGAGCTTAGGAGCATGGACATACCGGAGGCACTCAAATACGTTGCAGAGAAGCGAAGAGAATTGCTTGAAAAACAAACTGTATCCTTGTTCGGAGTGAAAGTATCGGCAGGGATCGCTACAGTTCTGGGCCCACTTGCGACTCTAGTGATAGTTCTCGGACTATTGTCATATCTCCTCAACGCGCTGAGACTGGTATCCGAAATTCCCACTGGTGCCATGTTCCCATGGATCGGCGTGTTTCCAGACTTGCTAAGCAAAGGACTCACTCTGACCTCGATCGTCGCGCTCCCTCTGCTCGTGAATTCTTTGCTCCTCCGAAGAGTATGGGGGACGGAATTCTTGACCTGGTGTATCGGGTTGACTCTGACAGCCGGCGTTTTCATAGTAGCCTGTGTATGCTGGCTCAAGACCGTTAGTCTAGGGAAGGCTCTGTCGCGCAAAACCTCGAAGATTCATCATCAGCAGCGTCACGACGCAAGTTCTAGTCAGAGCTGATTGAGACTTCATAATACTTTCGATTTCTGCATTCTGGTTCTGTAGCGGGCAAATCAGGAGTCGTCAGTTGACGTACGGAGTATGAAATCCTGATTCGGTCGGACAGCGGCCGCGCTGGTCATAGACCGAGCTACAAGTGATCCACGCTTTCGCTTTTCTCTCTCCTCTTTCTATCCTTTTTGGCTTCCTGCCTTTATCCTTCCTCCGATCCATGAGGGCTCCATGGCACAACTTTCCACAATCTACGACTACATGCGCGCTCACGCGAACCTTTTGGGAGAGCGCATTCTGAAGGAGTATCCCGCGCTCCAGCGCATTGACGATGGGATTTCACCCCGGATCGAAGGGCTGCTGCGACGCCCTTTTCCTGCGCAGACTATCGCCATCATGGGAGTGGCCAAACGCTGGGAGTGGGCGCGGACCAGCATGGTGGTCGCGGAGTGCGGGACTGGAAAGACGCTGATTTCACTCGGCGCGATTCATGTTCACAGCCAAGGAAATCCATTTACCGCCTTAGCCATGGTCCCGCCACACCTCGTCGAGAAGTGGGCACGGGAAGCGTTTCTTACGATTCCAGGGCTGCGTGTTTTCTTGATCGACGACCTGCGAAATGGCGGCGATGAGACCAAATTCCACGGAGTGAACGAGGTGCGGTTGAGGCAGGGCCGCATCGTGCGCGAAGGATTGCACACGACCTTGAGTGAGTTGCGATTGCGAAAGAATTCACCGAGTTCGCGGAAACGCTGGTTGGCGCTCTGCGGAAGATCATCCCTGTTTATCGTCGGACGCGAGCGAGCCAAACTTGGTTACTTCTGGCGCCATGCCTACCGCGTGCCGCGCTCTGGACCATACCTCGGTTGCGTCGTTAACTCCGACACGGGAATGCCCGTGATTGTGGACGATAGCCGATTGACTGCGGCTCAGTTTGAGCAACACAAGATCTCCGAAACCATCGAATCGAGAGGCGACAAGTCCTGCAAGCCATTCCATAGCCCACTCTGGCAAGCCGACGCCAACAAGATCCGACGTATGGCACCGATTGAGTTCATCGGGCGCTATATGGCGGGATGGTTCGACTACGCAATTTGCGACGAAGTTCATCAACTCGCCGGCGATACAGCGCAGGGGAATGCTCTGGGTACGCTGGCCGCTTGCTCCGATCGGATCGTTGGGCTTACTGGGACTCTGTTGGGCGGCTACGCGGACGATCTGTTCAACACATTATTCCGGCTCGAAGCCGGAAGGATGAGGGAACACGGATACGAATGGGGTACAACAGGGCGAAGTTCGTTTACGCAGGACTATGGCGTTCTCGAAACCATTACCAAGGTAGAACCCGCAGACAACAAATGCTCCAAGGCCAAGGCCGCCACGGTCCTTCGGCGAAAGCCGGGAGCGTCCCCTCTCCTGTTCGGCGAATTCCTCATGCAGTTGTGCGCCTTTGTGTTTCTGGAGGACATCTCCGGGGAACTCCCGCCCTACGAAGAAACCTATCTTAGTGTTCCGATGGACCTGCCGATGCGGGAGGCATACCACGAACTGGAAGATGAAATTCGCAAGGCACTGAAGGCCCACCGGGGGAATCGCTCTGTACTCAGCACCATGCTGAACACGCTTCTGTCATATCCCGATCATCCATACGGATTTGGAACACTATACGGCACCGAATTCGATGCCGAGTTTAAACGCAAAGTCCAATTCGTCATTGCCGATCCCGCCGAACTCGGCGAAGACCAAAGCTATTCCAAGGAGCGCACGTTAATCGAAGAGATCAGGAAGGAGTTGTCGGAGGGACGCCGATGCCAGGTCTTTGCTGTCTACACGCACAAGCACGACGTTACGGCGCGGCTAGAACGAATTCTACGCAATGAAGGAATACGCACGGCGGTTTTGCGCGCGAGCGTTGATACCTCCAAGCGCGAGACGTGGTATGCCAGACAAGTCAAGGATGGCGTGCAGGTGGTGATTTGCCATCCCAAACTGGTCGAGACCGGCCTCGATCTACTCGACTTTCCGACAATCATCTTCTACGAGTCGGGATATTCGCTGCATACGTTAAGGCAAGCCAGTCGGCGGTCGTGGAGAATCGGGCAGCGGCGGCCGGTGCGGGTCAAGTTTCTCTGTTACGAGGGGACAATGCAGACATCCTGTTTGCGCCTCATGGGAAAGAAACTTCTTGTGGCGCTCACCATGGAGGGCAAGTTTGCTGGTGAAGGATTGCAGTCGATCGATGAAGATGACGACATGCTCTCGGCGATGGCGCGCGAACTGGTCGAAAGGAACGGCATTGGCGAAAGTGCTGACGCCGTCTGGAAAGGACTCAATCTGGAACATCAGAAGCTGTTTCCGGCAACTCATGCCGCGAACGAGTTCGATTCAATCTCCGAAGGGCCCATTCTTCCGGGCAGGCAGGAGGAACCGGCCAGTTTGGCAGGAGACTTCCTAGAGGCCACGCCCATCGTGCTCTTTGGGCGCCGACCGGAGCCAATGTCCGGCCGAAAGCGCCGCGCGAAACCTGCGGTTCCAGAGCAGGCTTCCCTATTTGGACTCCAGTGACGGTATTCGATAACTAGCCTTCCCGTCATTCCTACTCCGTTCTGCCGCCGTTCTCAACACCAATCCGCCCCGTCCCAATTCCAACAATAAGGAGGCAAGCTCATGGTCGCAATGTTTCCGCTTGGGCGAATTCTAGCGACGCCGGGGGTACTTCGGGCGCTCGAACGCGCGAACCAGTCTGGAGTCAGTTCCTAGCGCGCCATGCAGCGCGGGATCGGGGTGAACTTGATCGGGAGGATATCGCGGAAAACGAGTACAGCTTGGCGCACGGCTTTCGACTGCTGAGCAGTTACACGACAGCCGTTGGCGAAAAGCTTTCGATAATCACGGAAGCCGACAGGTCGGTCACAACTCTGCTATTGCCTGAGGAGTATTAATCGAAGCCAACCCAACGAAGTGATCGACTGCCCAAAATCTTCAAGTTCGAAGTCTCTATTTCAAATCAACCAAGGAGAAAACAAAGTATGTCAGAAACTAGTACGTTAATTGGCTACAGCGGCCGAACCATGGGCCGCGAAGAACTGGTGCTGGTGCCTACGCCACCGGCGACCGAAACGCACCGCCCGATCCCGCATGGCGAGATCGTCCGGGCATTGATTGAGACCCTGGGGTTCCGCCACATCGGAGTCGTTCACGACGAGTACGCGGTATCGCCAGACGGCATGAAGATGTTCGGTGTCCTCGATCTCGCAACCGAAATGGAGGGCTGCCGATTTCCATCGGACTGCGCAACTCGCATGACAAGAGCATGCGGTTGGCGATGACCTGCGGCTATCGCGTGTTCGTCTGCTCGAATATGGCGTTCAGCAGGCGATTTCACGCCGGTCCTGGCCAAGCACTCGAAGTCGTTCTCGCTGATTGACTGCATTTCAGTCGGTGTGGACAGGATGCAGCGCAACTTCGGGCCCATGCGAGCAGGTGGAGACGTGGCAGAGGAGTGAATTGACCGATGTCTTCGGCCAAGGTGGTGATCTACGAGGCATTCGTCGAAGGCAAACTTGAAGCTCCGAAGCATCTCGCTCGGACAGTGCATGACCTCTACTTTGAACCTAAGTATGAGGAGTTTCGGTCGAGAACAATTTGGAGTCTTTCTAACGCGTTCACCTCAGCCTTCAAGGAACTCAGAGCCTATTCCTCAGTTCAAGGCGACCGCGAAGGTGGGAGAGTTTCTGGAGGCACGATTCTCGGCGTCGTTCTAGTTTGCGGCGGCACCGGCCGGGCCGCCGACATTGCCAATTAGATTCTGCTACGACTGATAAGCTCAGGCCGAAAGTCTTAATGCGGGCTGAAGTGGTCTCGGTCAGGCTAATAGCAAGTTAGACTTCGACCATTACGATTCGGGACCAGAATTCTTCGTCTGAGCGAGCGCCGATGAAGGTGACCTTCGCCAGATAGACACCGGCGTCGAGACGAAGCGACACTCCGAGGTGATACTCTTCGCCGGGTTCCATCCAGAAATCGACGCGATTATTGTTCTTGGGATCTTCGTATTCGTTCAGCAGATTTAATTCGAGAGATTTGGAGGAGTCAAAGCTTTTGGCATCGAACCAATCGATGGGATTGTCTGTAACTTTCGCATCGGAGATCAGCTTCCGTATCGAAAGATCGCAACTGTGTTGTAGTTTCTCGACCCCGTCGTCATACGCTGCCGTGGAGCGATCGACTGGCTTAGCTTGAAGTCTTACCTTACCAACGTTGGTTAGTGTTACGTCGACAAACGTAAGCGGTGTGCCGTCAAAAGCGATGGTGGAAGTGTCAACGCCGATCGTAAGGGCTGACTCGAGAGCGCGTTCATTGAGGAAACGGAATAGGACCCATACGCCGCCGATCACACTGGCGGCGGCGACGGTTACGTGTTCGATGGTCTCGGACCAGCAACGGAGCCATTCAGCTATTTGATGAAGCCATTGAGCCATGTCCGTAATCTCCGGTGAAATCTTGCCGAATGCGATTGAACAATCACGGGTTCCCGTAATTGAGAAGATTAGGGCGCCAGCGGCCAAGACAACTCCGACAATCTGGAACGAATTTAGCTTCTCGTGGAACACACCCAAACCAATTCCTAACGTAGCGATCATGGAGAGGAGTAGCCAGGCCGTTCCTGTGCTCGCGAGTTGATTGGTGCGAACGATAGCGGAAGCCATGCGAGCGTTCCCAACAAATAAGCAGCGCAGACGAGCAACAGGCCCTTTGAGTCCGGATGAATCGCGAACTTCTTTGAGAGAAATTCTCCGACGGCAAAGAAAGCTGCGGAAAGGGTCAACCAAAAGAAAACGGGAAGAGAAATTACGAGATTGGAGAGTGGGTTCATATTCACGATTTGGGACTCTTGCGCCTTCGGCGGAGTTCTCTCAGTTGATCGAAGCAGGGTGCACACTGGCGAATGTGTGCCAATACGGACGCCGATTGAGCAGCAACCAGTTCACTTGCCAGTTGCTGGAGGGCGGAAGTGCCGGGACAGTTGATGCGATGGGGGTTGGGATGATGCTCGTGCACAACCCGATCGAAGGCCTCCAATAGTTCTTCTTCCAGATTCATTGATTACCTCGCCGGCAGAATCGCTTTTCTTGGGTGATCCTACTGCACATCTACCTCCTTGGGCAAAAATTGAGGGGATCGCCGGGTGGGCGCGCCCTTTTTTGCGACAGTCAACAAGCCAAAGGTCTCTAGAGTAATACGGAAAAAATTCCAACTCACGCGTGAGATAGATTTCGGTTTCGCTGCCATATATAGATAGAAGGGAATGTGGGGTCTGGGCTCCAGATCAGTGATTTGGCATGCTGGAGAGTTCTGAGTCGAGGAAGCGCCGCGTATTTCGCTGGTCCGGGGCGGCACGAGAGACAGCGAGAGCCTACCTGCATGCCAAGAAGTATCCGCAGGAAGCGCGTCCAGGTGTTCCGGACAACTTCAAGGCGCTGGTCGCCAGACTGGTCGACGTCTCGGGGAATCCCAGCGACGCATGCCGGAGATTTGCCTGCCAGTTGGGCGTTCGCGAGAAGCAGTCCTACCGACCGTGGACCAACAAGGAGCAGCAGAAACTACTAGACCTGATCGCATCTCATCCCGTGCATGAGGTGGCCGTGCTTCTCCGTCGCACCATGGCATCGGTTCACTCCATGCTGCGGCGGCTGGGCGCGAACGGGCGTATCGGGCAGGACTGGTTCACGAAATATACGCTCGCGGAAGCCCTCCATACTACGCCGAAGAAGTGCAGAAGTGGATCGACCGGGGATGGTTGAACTGCCGAATCGTAGAAACCGGAACGCTGAAGAAACAAATAATCGACGCAGGCGATTTCTGTGAGTTCTGCAAGCAGCATCGGGCCGAAATCGTGGGACGAAGATTAAACTTCGATCGACTGGATTTTGTGCAAACGTTTGTGTTCCCCCCGAGCCACGTGGAACTTCTGCCCGTGGAGAAGTAAAGCGAGAACAGGCCGAGTACGAAGAACAAATGAAAAAGGACGCGGAGGCCATAGGGGAGGAGGAACGAGGTCAAGGACTGGGCGTCACGGCCTAGACATCACGGCCCAGACATCACCTAGGTCTTTGA
>CAWEPW010000003.1:0-152757 GCA_963810955.1 uncultured Acidobacteriaceae bacterium
AACTTGGTTCCATACTGCCCCACCTCGCTATGTTGTTGAGAATAAGCTCTCCTCTTGTTGGGAATCAGGTACCGCGGGTCGACGTGTTCCTTGCGATACGCGTCGCTTGAGTGCTTGAGCTGATTCGCCTTCCATCACGTCCCTGCTGATAATCCATGGCCCATCTGCAAATGGGTGGTCGGCCGAGATATCGCCGCGATCGATGGCGAGCCTGAGGGTTCTCGAACTTACATCAAGCAGAGCAGCGGCATCGGTCAAGTTCATCCAAGGTTGCTGTTGCTGCTCTCGCTTATAGCAAGGAATACGATGATGGCTCCGCAGTGCGGTGACTCGCTCTCGCGTCCAGCGATTCCCGCGTCCGGTGAGATGACCGTTGCGGTTCAAAATGCCAGCGATGAGGTCATCGCCGCAAATGCGAGCCAGAACCCCAACGGCTTCGATCAACTCTCGCGAAGTCTGTGTGCTGCACTGGCCCCGACGTCGGCGAGGCAGGCGCAGTTCTGTATGTGCACCGCCTTTCCAGTGCAAGGTGAGAACAAGCTCGCTCGCTGCGCTGTCCACGTCCACAAGAACTTCCTCGATCAACGTGCGAACAATGCGCTTCTTCAGCCGCACACTGGTGGCGGGATCAGCCCAGATCGTTTCCAGTTGCTGGGAGAGTTGGTAGAGCTCCTCCATGGAAGCAGCTGGAGTTGCATCAGCGGCAGCGCCGTGTTGCTCGATGCGCAGTTCGATCTCGCGCACATGTTGCAGAGCTGCGTTCCAGCGGCGTTCCAACTCTGCAGTCACGAGACGGTTCTCCGGATCGGACGCATCGTACTGCCGTTGTGCACGCTCGGCTGCATAACGGGCAGCCTCCAGATCGCGATAGAGAGCCTCCAGAATGTCGTCCTGTTGGCGGCCGAGTTCTTGACTCGCCAGCACGGAAGCTTCTATGGCTGTGGGTTGAACCACGCGTAGAACCTCTCGGCTGATAGCCTCGTCCACGCTGATACCGCCAAACGCAATGCATCGCGGTTCGCCGTTATCGAGCCAACCGCGAAAACAAGAGTAGCGCAGTACATCGTGGCCGCTGCCCGTGTAGCGCACCGTCAGCTTACGTCCACACCGCGAGCATCGCAAGAGTCCTGTTAACAAGGCTGGTCCGTTCTTGACCGCGCCGGCTCCTTGCATGTTCTCCCGAATCGTGCTCGCGATGCGTTCGAACTCTTCCCAGCTTACATAACCTTCGTGGGCACCCGGGATGAGAGCCAACCACTGCTCCCTGGGCTTGCGGCGACACAGATAACGCGGTTTTCCTCCGTCATAGCGGACCAGGTGTTCAGTCTTGCCATAGGTGTACGCCCCGCCATAAATGGGGCTGGTCAGCATGCGATGCATCGAACGATAAATGGGCCGTTTCCAAAAGGTCTCCCCGCGTGCGTTTTGTGCGGGAACCTGCAGACCATGTTCCAGAAACCACATCAGGGTCTGCCGCACCGTGCCCAACTCCATGAACTTGCGGAAGACGAGAAGAATGGCCTGTTGCACCCGCAGGTTCGGATCTTTTTCCAAACGCTGGTCCTCCGTCTTGATGTAACCCACTGGCGCCGACTGAAGCAGTTCGCCACGACGTGCCTTCTCCCGGCGCGCTTCCACCGAACGCTGCCGCAGCAGGTCCAACTCGTACTCATTTAAGCTACCCTTGAGGCCAAGCAAAAGCCGGTCGTTGCTGAGCCTAGGTGCGTAGACCATCTCTTGATCGATCAGAACTGTGTCCACCACCCGGCAAACCTCCACCAACTGCTGCCACTCGCGACTGTTGCGGGCGAAGCGGGAAACCTCCCGCGCAGCAACCGCTCCCACTTTTCCCAAACAGACTTCGGCCACCATGCGCTCGAATCCGACTCTAGTGACCAACCCGGCAGCTGATCTTCCCAGGTCGTCATCCACGACTTCAATCTCGTGCCACCCCAGTTGATGCAGACGCTCTTCCATCGCGTACTGCAACTTCTGACTCTCCAAGTTGTGGAGCACTTGGTAAGGGGAGGACTGGCGAACATAGAGAATCGCTTTCCGCGCCAAGTGCTGCGGCCTGATCTTCTCACTCATCGCCCACCTCCGGTGTCATGACCGCGGCGAGGTGGAGACAGTGTTCGTTCAACATCCTGGCCAACAGTCGAATCACCTTCTGGCGCACTTCTGCGGGCAACTCGGGGAGCTTCGCTGGAACAGAAAACAACTCGCCTTGACGGGGCAGACACGGCTTGCGCATCAGCATCTCCTGAACTACTGGAATCATGCTGCGCTTGTACCATGTCCTGTGGACTGCATTCCCTCGCCGCTGATAGAAGGTGCTTCAGAGCTAACAGTGCGGCACAATCCACTCGTGGCATCTCGGCTGGTTTCATCCGGCCGCACAGGTTGGAATCAAACATCCACTCCGGAATCTCCAGCGTCGGAAATCCCTTGAGTTCATCGCGCACGCACTGCAGGACCACAATGCCGCTCCGGCGTGCCTCGCCACGAACCAGCACTCGTTGGCCATGCCAGGGATGCCAAAGGTAAGTGATCTCTCGAAGATCGGTTTTATGGGTGTTTCGTGCCTCGGTTGTACAACGAAGAGCGTCCGCACAGCAGCTTGGGCTATCAAACCCCGAAAGAGTTTGCCGCGGCGCAGGGCGCAGGCTTCTATAGCGTTGAGCGAGAGGCAAGGGACTCGAATGGAGTGCACCCTTGGGGTGAGACACGGAGTTAAGGGGGCTGTTGCCGTTCGCTGAAAAAGCATTGTACGGCGAGGTTTGGTTTTGGAGAATCGTTCGCGGCCGGCGAAGCGGAGGCAGGCTCTGCTGGAGAGCAACCTGCCAAGGAATAGCCGGCTGGAACTCGTCGCGTTCCGAGGAGCACTGGGAGCTGGCCAGACCGCTTGCTCCCAGTGGAACCAACATCATCGGAGCGATAGATTCCCCATGCCTCAGAAAACTCATGCTCATTTTCTCCCCATCGCTGCGGCGCGCCGCAGGTGGTACTCGAACTCCATTGGCGGGCGATAACCGAGCGCCGAATGCAGGCGCTCACGGTTATAGATTTTTTCCAGGAACTCCCCAATCGAAGCCCGCGCGTCTTCCAGGCCGCGATATTCCGTGCGATAAACTTCCTCGTACTTGAGAGTTTTCATGAAGCTCTCCGCTTGCGCATTGTCATAGGGCGAAGCGGTGCGGCTCATGCTGATGCGGATGCCGTGCTGTTGCAGTTGCGCAGTGTAGTCGCAGGAAGCGTATTGCACGCCGCGATCGGAGTGGTGCACCAGTCCTGGTTTCGGCCTGCGATGCCGCAGCGCCATGCGCAAGGCTTCCAATGCCAAAGCTGCTTCCAGGCTCCGCCGCAATGCCCAGCCCAGACAACGCCGCGAGAACGCATCCAGCAGGACGGCCAGATAAACAAACTCCCGTTGCAGGCGGATGTAAGTGATGTCGGCCACCCAGAGCTGATTGATGCCGGTGACGAGCAAGCCCTCGGCTAAGTTGGGATAGATCGGCAAGCCGTGTCGCGAGTCGGTGGTGAAGATGAACTTCCGCCGCCGCACACAAAGTAGGTTGTCGTTACGCAGCAGGCGCAGAACACGCTTGTGATTCACCTTCCAGCCATGCCGGGTCAGTTCAGCATGCACGCGCCGATAGCCATACGCCGGCCAGCGCAGCGCAATGTGCTGGATCTGATTGCGCAGAGTCATGGCCCTGGGCTTCGCTTCATGACCCCGCCGAAAACGGTAGTATCCGGCTCGGCTCACTCCGGTGATCTGGCAGAGTCGATTCACGCCTGCCTCCGCTTCGCCGGCTTCCTGGATTTGCTGGTAGATGCGGCGTCGCCATTGGCGCCGGCTCCCAGGGGATGTTCCTTGAAACGCCGCAAGACTTTTTTTAAGAAATCGATCTCCATGGTCTGCTGTCCGATCTTGCGTTCCAGCACAGCAATACGCTCGCTGTCCAGCCGGGACTGGGGACGGGCGCTTTTGCCGGGAAACGCCAACTCACCTTTGGCACGCCACTCGCCCTTCCAGGTCTCTAACCGTTTGGGACTGAGCTGATATTGACGGGCCACCTCGGCCAGGCCCTTGCCCGAGTCCAACTCGCGCATACAAGCCACCTTCAATTCACGGGAATATTCTTGTCGGGGCACCAGCATCGTTCTCCTCCATTCACTGTAGCTGGCCCCTTAACCGCCTGTCTCAGTTTTGGGGTGCACTCCACGAACGCCGTCCCTTGCCCCTCGCGCTCCCCCATCCCGGCTCAAACCCGAGATGGAGCAGCAGAAAGTTGTCGTATTCTTACGTGAACGAAAGCTGGGGGCAGGTCAGTCACAGTGCTACTGATCGGATCCGATCAGCGCGTCATTCGTCGCCTCGGCGACGCCCTTGCCGCGGTTCCAGTAGTCAGAAAAGCTGTCTTTACGAGTTCGGCTAGTTGCATTTCTGGATCTTGGCTATTAAGGATGCTGACTCTTGCGTAGAGCGCAACCCGTGTGATTCAAGTTTGGTCTTCTTGTCTCGTGGTACTTTCCTGTCTAGCCGTTTGCGGCGAGGGTCGCTTCGAGCTGGCCGTCAGAGTCGCCGTCCTGGGGTTCTCCTCACTCTTAAGCATCCGTACCAACCGTTGTCAGCGCCTGCGTACGGTACGATAGTCCCGACCCGGATGCAACAGCTTGGATTGCAGCTGTAGAGCAACTTGTCGCAGAGCACAGAAGAGTTACCGGGAGTACTTCCGCAAATTGTTATACCGTGAATCTCTTTGAGAAAGGTTACACTGTTCGAACATCGCTGAAGCGTGAGTCCATGAGATTCGCAGGAAAGGTCGCGATAGTAACCGGCGCAGCCTCAGGAATGGGCGCCGCCACAGCTCGCGAGTTTGTCGCTGAGGGCGCAAACGTAGTTGTCGTCGATCGCAACGCTTCGCTGGCCGCCCGCGTAGCCAACGACATTAACAGCGGGCCACCGCTAGTAGGCGATGTCAGCGACGCTTCCTTCTGCGAGCAAGCCATCGAAGCAACTGTAACGCGCCATGGCCGCCTGGACATTCTCGTCAACGCCGCCGGGATCATCGTCCGTGCCGACGCGCTCCACACCTCCGACCAGCAATGGCAGCGCATCATGGATGTAAACGTCAAAGGCCTCTTCTTTATGAGTCGAGTCGCGGTGCGCCAGATGAAGAACGCGCGATCCGGTGTTATCGTCAATTTCGGTTCCATATGGGGCAGCGTCGGAGCCGCCGGAGTCGTCGCCTATTGCGCCTCCAAAGGTGCCGTCCATCAGATTACGCGCGCCATGGCACTCGACCATGTCAAAGACGGAATTCGTATTAACGCGGTCTGCCCAGGCGAGGTGAATACTCCCATGATCGCCTCGGAGCGCGCTGAGCCCGTCACCACCGATCTGATGGAGCGACTGGCTGCAACCGTTCCCCTGGGTCGCTTGGCCGACCCGGTCGAGATTGCGCGTGTCGTTTTGTTTCTGGCATCGGAGGCCGCGAGCTACATGACTGGTTCGCTGGTCAACGTCGACGCCGGTTATACCGCGAGGTAAGTTCGAATGGATTATCGTATGCTGGGCCGAACCGGGGTTAGAGTCTCTCCACTTTGCTTGGGCACGGATAACTTTGGCAACCCCACTCCAACGCTTGAATCGATCGCAATCATCAATCGCTCCCTCGAAGCCGGCATCAATCTCATCGATACGAGCAATAGCTACGGCAAGGGAGAGTGTGAACGCATCATCGGCCGCGCTCTCGAACTCAACGGCCAACGTCAGCAGGTCATCCTCGCGACCAAAGCGCACTATCCCGCCGGCCCCGGCCCAAACGATCAAGGCAACTCCAGACTACATCTGATAAGAGCTTGCGAAGACTCACTGAGCCGCCTCAAAACCGACTATATCGATCTCTATCAACTCCATCGCCCATCGTTCGACATTCCACTCGATGAAACCTTGGGCGCACTGACCGATCTCGTGCGCCAGGGCAAGGTTCGGTACATCGGCAGTTCCACCGCGCCCGCATGGAAGCTGATGGAATCCCTGATGGTGAGTGAATCCAAAGGGTGTGCCCGCTTCGTCTCAGAGCAGCCTCCCTACAATCTCCTCGACCGCAGAATTGAAAACGAATTGCTGCCGCTCTCTCGTGCCTATGGCATCGGCATTCTCGCCTGGTCCCCGCTGGCCATGGGCCTTTTAGCTGGCCGCTATCATGAAGACTCCTCCCGCCCCGCCGATTCGCGCGCCTTCTTGCGCGGCGGTATCTACGCCGAACGCGTGACCGACCGAGCCATTCGTGTCGGCAACCAGTTCGTGCAACTGGCGCGGTCATTTGGCATGTCCCCTTCCCAAATGGCAATGACGTGGGTCAAAGATCAGCCCGGAATCACCGCGCCCCTGATCGGCCCCCGCAACCTCGAGCAACTTGAGCACCTGCTGCCCGTAATGGAAATGAAACTAACGGAAGCCATGCGGGCAGCCTGCGATGAATTAGTACCGCCCGGCAGCGCCGTCGCCAATTTTCACAATACCTCAGGCTGGATGAAGACGCGCCTGATGGACTGATTGGCTGAATTTGGAAACGGGGCCGCTGGAAACGTGTCTTTCATACCAATCCGGTTCCTTATTCGTAAGCGTCCGCCGAGCACCGTATTGCTAAGTGTCCACGAATCGGTTAAGTGGACACTTCCGCAGGTGATGGATTGATGTTCCAAGGCAGTAGTTCGTCGATGCGGTTGATGGGATGGTCGGCGATGCGGGTCAGCACTTCGCGCAGATAGGCTTCGGGATCGAGGCCGTTGAGCTTCGCCGAACCGATCAGGCTGTAGATCGCGGCGGCGCGTTCCCCACCCGCATCCGATCCGGCAAACAAGTAGTTCTTCCGGCCCAGGGCCACGCCACGCAAAGAGCGTTCGGCGGCGTTGTTGTCGATCTCGATGTGTCCATCTTCTATATAGCGCGTCAACGCGTCCCAGCGCGAAAGCGCATAGCGAATCGCCACCGTCGTCTCCGACTTGCGCGAGAGCTTCGACAAGGTCGCCTCGAACCACTGTCGCAGAGAATCCAGCAGTGGCTTCGCCTGCGCCTGGCGGACTGCTCGGCGTTCGTCCGGCGGTCGACCGCGAATCGGTTCTTCGATTCCATACAGCGCGCCGATCCGCTGCAACGCCTCCCGTGCCACCGGCGAACTGTGCGCCTGTTCCAGATCGTAGAAGTGACGCCGCACGTGCGCCCAGCACGCCGCTGTGTTGGATGCGACCATCTTCATAGAGCTGATTGAATCCCGCATAGGCATCCGCCTGCAGCGTGCCACGAAACTTTTCCAGATGCTGCGCGGGATGCTCGCCTTTGCGATCGGGTGAGTAGGCAAACCAAACGGCGGGCGCGGCGGTGTCGCCCGCAGGACGATCATCGCGAACATACGTCCACAACCGTCCCGTCTTGGTCTTGCCCTGGCCCGGAGCCAACACCGGCACCGGCGTGTCGTCGGCGTGCAACTTACCCGCGGCCGTCACGTAGCGACTTAGCGCTTCCACTAATGCGGCTGAGTAACTGGCTGCATCCGCCCACCCAGTCGGCCATCGTCGAGCGCTCCAGTTCCACATCTTGACGCGCGTAGATCTCCGATTGCCGATACAGCGGAAAGTGAGTAGCGCAGGGGAATTGCACCCCTGCGCTCTCCCAGAACCGTACGTGAACCTCTCGGCTCATACGGCTCCCAGCGTTGAGCCTCGACCATAGAGAAGCGGCCAGTGAGCAAACAGACCAAGAGAGGTATGAGCCACCTTGGCGAGCCAGTCCCTCGCGCCCTTTGGCTTCTGCCCCAGGCGTTTGAACTTCCTGCGTGCCCATCGGACCAGCGCCACGTCAATCCGACGTAATGTCGGATACAACGCAGACTTGTAGAAGTGACCGTAGTAGTTGATCCAGCCACGAATGTACGGATTGAACATCCGAGCCAAATCATCGAGTGCCTTGTCGCTACGTTTCTGAAGAGTCCAGTCCCGCACCGTCTTGCGAATTGCTTTGAGCGCCTTGGGGCTGGCTGCCGGAAGAAAAGAAGTTCCGTACAGCCCGCTCGGCCACTTCGCCTTCCTTGGTCGAAAACAATACCCAAGAAAGTCGAACTGCTGAATTGCATAGTTCCCTTTGCGGTTACTGTCCTTGCAGTAGATAACCTTCGTCTTCTCTGCATGGAGTTCCAACCCGCATTCCAGGAATCTTCGCTTCAGCACCTCGCGCAACTTCGCAGCTTCTTGTTCGCTGCGGCAGTGGCAGATGATATCGTCAGCGTACCGCTCAAACGGAACGCCGGGAAATCCTCGCTTCAACCAGACATCAAACACATAGTGCAGAAACAAGTTGGCCAGCAAGGGGCTGATAACACCACCCTGTGGCGTTCCCCGTTTCGGCGTGATAAGACTGCCATCCTCCAGCATCACAGGCGCCTTCAGCCAACGCTCGATGTAGAGCAGAACCCACCGACATGGCGTGTGCTTGCGCACCGCACGGAGGAGAAGTTCCCTATCGATGTTGTCGAAGAAACCTTTGATATCGAGGTCCAAAACCCAGTCGTAGCGCCAACAGCGCTGGCGCGCGACTCGGATGGCATCGATCGCTGAACGTCCGGGTCGATACCCATATGAGTCCGGATGGAACCCGGGTTCCATCAGTGGCTCGAGGTATCGGCGAACAACCTCCTGTGCAACGCGGTCGGCGACCGTGGGAATACCCAACGGCCTCGTTCCACCATTTGCCTTGGGGATGTCCACCCGGCGTACAGGCGGTGGAAGATAGCTTCCCGAAGATAGCCGATTCCAGAGCTTAAAGAGATTCCCAGCAAGCTGGGCCTCAAAGTCCTGTATCGACTGGTCATCTACTCCAGCCGCTCCCTGGTTGGCACGTATGTGTAACCATGCCAGCCAGACCTCCCGCTTCGGAATATCGAACGGCTTTGCTTGAATCATGCGACTCCTCCCGTTGCCGGTTGGCCGCCACTCAAGCGCCAACACCACGACCCCTTTGGTCCAGCCCCATTACAGAGCCTTCTTCCCTACTACGAGTCGTTCTGTCCCTGTGCCCCGTGTCGGTACTCACAGCCTCATGGGGTTCACCACTTGGCCTTCTCCCTTTGCACCGGGACGACAGGTTCTCCCGTTCCCTACAAGAGCCTGACTCAGGTTCACGCTGCCTTCGAGCCGGATGCCGCAAGGGCCGGGCTTCAGGACTCCGCCCCTGCTTCTCCTGGAGCGACCACCATTCTCCAGTTCTGACATCGTCTTTACTATTTCGGCATTTCATCAACAGTTCGCTTGCGCTCGTCTCCCTGAATCACACGTGACGGGATCAGGTCCCGCCTTTTCCGTGTCGCTCACCACCATCGCTCTTAACGACAGCAGCACACGGTAGTTTGATAGCGGCTCCTGATCTCCGCCAGCGAGGGGCCTACCCTCATCTCTTGTACAGCTCGACGCCACCCTACAAGCCGACGTCTTCGGGACACACGATGATCGCAGTACTTACTCACCAGAACGTGCGCCAGCAGTCCCGGCCCGGCCATGCCCGCGCTCAATCGGTCGGCTCGGCGCTTCCGCCTGCACAATGCAGTCGCACTTCGTGCAGCTCAGCTTTGTGCGCACATGCCGGATCACCACGAAACTGGCGGGCACGTACTCCAGCATCTCGGAGACATCCTCACCTAACTTGCGCAACTCGCCCTGGCATTGCGGACACACCGTTTCTTTCGGCTCGTGCCGGCGCGTTTGCCGCGGCAGATGATCGGGCAGAGCGCGGCGCGTGGGCTTCGCTGCCGGTAGTCGAAGAGTCGGTGGCGGGAGCCGGTTCTGGCGGCGTTGGATTCTTTCTCGCTGCGCTTGGATTCCAGTTCCTCCAGCCGCAGCTCCAACTGCTCGATCTGCCGCTGCAGCTTCTCCGACTTCCGCCCAAACTGCATGCGGTGCAGCTTGGCCAGCAGCAGCTTCAGATGCTCGATCTCCCGCTCGCGCGAGAGTAACTGCTCTTGGTGGTAGTGAGCTTGCTTCGGCGGAAAGTAACTGCTCGTGTTGCGCCAGGATCAGCGCGCGCAGTCGCTCTGCGGGAAGAACGTTCAGATCGGGGAGCGCGGTCACTGCCATGCGCGGAGTATCGCATGAACGCGCGCGTTCTCATCCCCGTGCGCGCGAAAAAAGTTGTGGAAAGAATCTCGCACGTTACACCGACAACTGCGGCTCCCACGTGCGCTCCGGCCGTCGCCAATCGATGCCTTCCAGCAGCATCGATAACTGCGCCCGCGTCAACGAAACCGTGCCACTCGCCGCTTGCGGCCAAACGAAGCGCCCACGCTCCAGTCGCTTCGCGAACAAACACAACCCGTCGCCGTCGTACCACAGAACCTTGATCAGATCGCCCCGCCGCCCGCGAAACACAAACACGTGCCCCGAGAACGGCTTCTGCTCCAGCTTGCTTTCCACCAGCGCACTGAGCCCCGTGAAACCCGCGCCGCAAGTCGGTCACTCCCGCGGCAATCCAAACTCGCGTGTTCGTCGGCGGCCCGATCATCCCCGCAAGCACTCCAGCAACACGCGCACCAACGCCGGATCGGCGCTGCCTTCGATCCGCACCTGCGCCTGCCGCAGCTCGATATGAATCGTGCCCGGCTGTGGTTGGGGAACAATCCGTGACGCGATGCTCGACCACAACCGGTGCCGACTTACTCTCGCTCACGCGAACCGGCAGCAACTTGATCCCCGGCTTCTGCTCCCCAAGTCGTCCGGCCAAGTAAAGGCGGCGCCAGCCAAACACCTGATTGGCGTTCACACCGTGGGCTCGCGCTACTCGCGCCACCGACGCGCCTGGCACCAACGTCTCTTCCACAATCCGCCGCTTCTCCGCGATGCTGCGCCGCTGCCGCGGGGCCGCGACCGAGCCCTTTTATCTGCTGTGGAATGACTGCTACTTGCCGGGAAGTGTCCATCTCCGCTCCAAGTGGACACCTATCCGAAGTGTCCACTTCGCGAGCATGGCTCTCATTTATGACGATGTCCAGACGGCCATAACCGGACGCTTACCCTTATTCCTGTGCCTATGTGTTTTCATTTTCGACTCGAATGCAATAAGCTGCCCGCAACTACTAGGCTGGATAAACATACCCACAGTGTCCTCCACAGCTTCGGGCGCGGTCGAATGGGTCAATGCTTTTGCTTGCACGTTTTCTCCTCTGCCCATCTCGCCTGAACCGCTTTGCGCGCAAGCTCCCGCCTTTCTTCAGGGTTCAACTGGGCAATCTGCGCGTTGCCGGATGATGATCGGTGATCCGCGCTTAACGCAATCCGGGGTGCACTGCAAACTGAAGCTGGTGGCCGTCCCAGCCGGATTTTGGATGGGACAAGCGAGGTCCCGAACGGCGCCCTCGATCGTCATCGTCTTCGCGTTGGGTGCCATCTTAGTACCCTGAACCGCGAGCGCAGCACAGAGCAGCAAAGAAAAAGCCGTGGCAACGAGTACATGGAACAAATTGAAACGCGCCTTCGCTTAAACATTCGTTGTTAGGAGTTTCAGTGCTCTGTATTCCCCGTCATGATTTCGCTCACCTAACGAACCGCGTCGGCAACTATGTTACCGCTGCCATATGCTGGAACATGAAGACAACGGCCTGATGAGACCATTCGAGGTCTTTGCTTAAAAGGGATCAAGAAAAATTGTTACTAGTCTCGACAACTGGAGAATTGTCGACAAATCGGCAAAAAATCCTTTCATCGAAAAACAAATATCCCAATGGAATCCAACTCTACTGCGGCTTCTGACCGTTCTGAACCGCTTTTTCTCTCGCTTCCTCTTTCTGCTTGTCCATCTCTCGCGCGCGAAGTTCCGCTTCTTTTTCCGTATCAAAATACTGCACATTCAACACCGGATGCGCCCGCTCCAGAAAACTATTGAGCTCCCCCTGCACTTTGTCCATCTGGTAGAGTGCCTGGATTTCCGTCTTCACTTCTTCTAATGGAATAGTCCTTTTAGACTCCACCTTGTAGATAGTAAGTCCACCCCCATTTGGCACGGGAGGACTAACTTCGCCTACTCTCATTCCAAATAACATCGTCCCTTCCGCAGCTGGAAAACTCCCATTGCGCCGCCATACTTGCGCTTGTGTTGAGGGAAGCTTCTCAGTCGACTTGGCGGCTGCAAATGCAGCTTGCTCTACCTTGTCGGGATCTTCGCCTGCGGCCAGTTGCCGTCGAGCGTCATCGCCAATTTTCTGCGTCTCCACGTCTTCTCCCTCGGGCCACGGCGCTGCACCCTCGGCAGGCTCTGTGGTCTTGGTCATCGCATTAGATTGAGGTGGACGCGGAATAAAAACACTTCGTACAGTAATCTCTTCGTACTTTTTGCTGATTTTGTCGTAGTAGTCCTGCAGGTCCTTCTCGGACGGGTTCGCCGCCTCGCCCTTCAGTTTCCGTTGTAAAGCGGAGACTAATAATTGCTCCTCAACGCCCTTTAACTCCTCTTGGAACTCCGGCTCCTTATCAAGGCCTTCCCTTCTGGCCTCGTCTGAATAGGCTAACAGCTTGATAAACTGGTCGGCGCGGGCAGTCGCGTTCGGGAAGTGTTCATTTGGTCTCCTGGGCCCCTCATAAGCCGTCCGGTACTTCGCTTCGAACTGTTCTCGCGTCAGTCGCGTTTGGCATTTGCCCGTTGTCGGTGGGTCGCACACTTCGACTGTGACAACTACTTCGTCTTTACCCACGGGCAGCTTAGGCAAGTTGGACATATAGTCGGCAACTGGGTTAGGAGCCCCCGCGGATCTTTGCGTTTGAGCCGTCTCTGTCTGGCCGGCGAGAATTCCTCCTCCAAACACCAATACGATTACACTGATCCAAAGTGATTTCACTGTTATTAACCTCCCCAAATAATGGGACTTCCCCAAGAATCGCGGCTGCCATCCACAGTCAAATCCGTCGGGAACAATCGCGGTCTTTATTGTATGGATACAATATCCAAACAGTCAAGCTCCAGTGCTAGGCCGGTTGGCCGCAAGATACTCTCCACGCCGAAGCTTACTAGCGTGGGGCCAATCAACGTGCCTGTCAGCTGTGATCGAGAAAAAAGGCCGAGTCATCAGCCAAGCTAAAAGCACCGATCTGGTGGCGTGCGGCGGGCGGGGCTCGAAAGGGCTTGACAAAAAAACCAATCTTGCTAGAAAGGGTTATGGGATGTTCCGGTCGCCTCCGGCGGCCGGGGTGTGCGTCCTTCTAGTCTGTTTACGCTTCACCACTCCGTTGACATCGAACCGGGAAATCTGGTTTGGCGTTCGATGGAGTCTTGGTGGAGGCGTCGCTTCAACACGAAGCCAAGGCGACTGCGCACAGCGTACGGGATTTTGTCGTACTGCTCAAGCAACGCCGTAAAGACTCTCGTCAACCCCTTCATCGCTACTTCTTTGAACGATCAAAACACTGATCACGACAGAGGTGCCTCTGTCGTCAGTGTGCGTTCCCGTCGAGTCCTTTTAGGCTCGCCTCCACTCTGGCAACATCGCTAGCATAACCGGCCTGACTGCGAGATAACTGTTGGAAGATGACTAACGCTTCCTCGTAGTCGGATCGTGATTCCGCGACGCGGTCTTCGTCTCTATCCAAAACGCCGAGGTTAAATAGCGTCCTTGCCAGATAGGGCAGATACTTTTCCGCGTCCTGTTGCACCAGTTGTCTGTAGATCACGCAAGAAGCCTCATAGTGGTCATGTGCATCGTGCGGCCGACTCTGAACTCTATTCAAGTTTCCGAAGTCATTCAGGGTCATTGCCAAGTAGGGCAAGAAAGTCTCGGGGTTCTGTTGCGCCAATTCCCGATAGTCCTTCAGTGCTTCTTCGTAGTGTCGAACTCCGTCGTCGGCTTGGTTCTGCAGTCTGTCCAATTTGCCCAAATCGGTCAACGTGATTGCCACATAGGGTATGTAGTCGCGCGGATTTTGTTGAGCGAGTTGGCGGTAAACCGGTAACGCTTCTGCATAGTGTTGTCGCGCTTCGTCGAACCGTCCCGAGGCGCGGTTTTGGTTCGCTAAACTGATCAATGTGATGGCCATATCCGGCAGATATGCTTGATTCCATTGTGCCAGTTCTCGGCGCAGTTCCAACGCCTGCTCGAAGTGTATCCGAGCTGCGTTCATCCGTTTCTCTACCGTGTTTAAGCCGTCCAGGCTGCTGGCGGTCATGGCCAGATCAGGATCCATTTGGGCCGACCCCATTGCATCTTCGGCAAAGGAATTACGCTCCGTGACCCTAAGCGTATGCGCCCACAAAGTGTATTTGTTTTGCCAGTAACTTAATTGGCGAAGCGTGACTCCACAGAGCGCTATCAATATACATATGACCGGGATAACTCGCCAAATTGTGCTGACATTTTTGGCTTCGGACAAATCTGCGATAACCCAGGCAGTTATTATGAAGATCCCGATGAGCGGAAGGTAGGAATAGCGATCTGCCATGGCCGCGTCGCCGACCTGAACGAGACCGATTACGGGAACTAAGGTGCCCAGAAACCAGAACCATCCGACCGGCAAATAGCGCTTGCTCCGAAAGATACTTACGATCACTGTGACGCCAACCAAAACCAGCGCTGAGAGTATCCATTCCCATGCTGGAAGAGCAATCGCGGAATGGGGATAAAGTGGAGCAAGACGTGCCGGCCAGACCATTTTCCAAAGGTAAAGTCCATAGGAAACAATGGCATTTTCTAGTCGCAGGCCGAATGGAATCCGGTGCAAGCTGCGCAAGGCTAATCCCAAGCGTTGCGCCTTTAACGTAATCCACGCGCTTCCGGCCGAAAGCATCAGCAACGGGATCTTTTCGAGTAACGACCGAAAAAGTGTGAACTGTGGCACATGCGTGTCGGAGTGCGGACTGCCAGAGATTCTTTGCAGTGGCCAATAATCGAGCAACACCAGTACACATGGCAGCGTGATTACCATCGGCTTTGCCATTAATCCAGCTGAAAAAAATACACCCACGAGAAGATATCTCCGCCAATTGGGTAATCGGGTGTACCGAACATATGCCATCAGCGCCAACAGAAAGAACAGAGTGCTGAGCACGTTCTTGCGCTCCGCGACCCACGCCACCGACTCTACGTTGAGCGGGTGCACGGCGAACAATGCGGCGACTAGCAGGCTAGGCCCCAGGCGCTTAGTTATGGATGCGAGCAGAAGAAATAAGAGCACTACATTTAAGGAATGAATCAACCCACTGCCCAGATGATGCCCGATCGGGTTTAGGGCAAAGAGCTGGTAATCGAGGGCGTGCGAGAGCCAAGTCAGTGGATGCCAATTCGCCGCGTCGGTAGACGTGAACGCCCACTTGAACGTGCTCCAAGCCAGCCCACGATGGACGTGGGAATTCGCAGTGACGTAGTCGGCGTCATCCAAAACAACAAAGCTGTATCCCACGACTGGGCTGTATAGAGCCAGTGTTGCAGCTACAAGCGCAGTAGTGCAAAGTGCTATGGTCTGGTTCTTGCTCGTGAGGAACAATCCGGCTCGCGAAGGTGCTTTGGAGTTGCGCCGTATGCGGCCCTGGGTGATAGCTTGCGAAGACGTGTTGACACGGCTCATCAATTGCCTGGGTTGGCTTTCGGGCAGCGAATCTACCAGCTGCAATCCGGGAAAACTGTCCCTCTGGCTGAAGTAACACAGGCGTTAAGACTCTACCAGATGGACCGGCTCAAGGAACAAGCTCAATAATTTCCTGGACAATGTGCACTCGATTGATTCTAAACCCGCTCGTCCCGCGTTAGTTTAGCGGAGCGAGCGGGTATCTCCTCCGTGTTTAGGACTAGCTAGCTAAAAGCTGAATTTTAATGCCAACTGCATTGTGCGCGGATTGCTGCTGAGAAGCGCGCTGAATTGATCGAAGTTCGACGAATTGGGTATGAATCCCTCGCGAATCGAGCCGGTCTGAGCCAAACTCGCAATGTCATTGATCCTGCCCGTTACATACTGCGCGTGGTTAAGAAGGTTGAACGCTTGAGCGAGGAAGTCGACTTGGAAACGCTCCCCAAACTTGAAATGCTTAGCCAACGTGGCATCGAAGTTGTTGGTCGGCGGGGTCTCTAGGTTACCGCGGCTCGAGTTAGCGATCACGCCATATCCGGCCACAATATACTGCGCGTTAGGGTTTGCAGCCTGCCATCCCACGGTGCAAGGCGGATAGGCGCAGGCAGTGTTGTTCGTCACTGCCACCACATCGCTGCCCACACCTTTTTGGCCCGCTGGGTTAAGGATGGCCCGGTCGCCGGCGGCGTCCCCGTTCAGGTTTGAATCGATTCCGCTTTGCACGGTTCCCCATTGCCCAGACTCCCAGGTGTAAACTGGGATGAACTCATAGTTCCCGAGGATGTTCTTCAATGCCCAGTTGGAGTCGTGCGCGAACCAGGGTGCATCATAGAGCATCTCAAGCGTGACGCGGTGAGCGTGATCGAGGAGCGAATTGCCGTAGTCCGCCTTGTAATTGCCGAACTGCTGCGGACGTCGCGGCGTAATATCGGTGGAGTGGAAATCCGCCGTAGCGTCGTCGAGGGTATGGCTCCATGTCCACGCCGCCTGGAACTGTAGACCCTTCGATAACCGCCGCTGTACTTGTGTTTGCAATCCGTTATAGTGGGAGGATCCCCAAGGCTCATAGGCGGTGATGTCGCTTTCAAAGCCTGCAGCAGCAAACCTAGGATCGAAATAGTCGCCCAGACCTGGAGCGAAGCCCCGTGAGCCATCGTAATACTGATAGGCCAACGTCCCCGGCGCATCTCCTGCTCCCATCGGACACACGCTGGCTGGACAGGTGGTGGCGTTCACCGCCCAAACAGTAGTTAGTGCATTCGCTGCCATGGCGCTCGGGGCCTGGATGAATTCAGGCACGTTGTTAGTGGCGCTTACAATATTGATGCTGTCCAACCGAGTCTGAGCATTGAGGTGTATACCACGCGACCCTACGTACCGCACCTCGACAGTGTAGTTGCCGAAGGCATGCTGAACACCCAAGTTCCAGGATTCGGCATAGGGGTATTTCACATTGACAGGCAGATCGGTTGAGCTGTCCGCCCGCGCCGTCGCCTGATCGAGAACAGTGATTCCACTCACCTTCTGAAACGGGATTCCGTCTTGCGCGAGGAAGCCCATGTGCTGGATTCGGGCAGCCCGGTTCTCCGGGACAATCCACCGTAAAACCAATCTGCGGCGGGCGCTCCAAGCTTCCGATGTTGTCGTAGAGGACGTCATAACCCATGCCGAAGCCGCCACGGATGGAGGTCCTGCCGCTGTTTCCGGGCGAGTAGGCAAAACCGATGCGGGGCATGAAGTCATGTTTCGGCGATACCGGCGCGCCAAAGTCGATCAAGCCCGGAACGCTGGCAAGCGAGTTCAGGCTATGTTGGGATCCAACCAAAGGGCACTTTCAGGAACTCGTAGCGCAGGCCCAGGTTCAAACTCAGATTACGGGTCACTTTCCAGATGTCGTTTACATACCAGTTAATCCCGTAATCGTCGCCGTTGTAACCGACCGAACCGAAGCTGCGCTCATCAATGCCAGTGGGGAACGTGTCGTGAACGAAATGGTCCATGGTGTCCCATTCGTAGTCGCCGCGCGCGCGCTCAATAAACAACTGCGGGGAAATGTCCTTTCTCGCATCCATACCGAACTTAAAGGTGTGGTTTTTTTTGACCCAGGAGAAGTTGTCAATGACCTGATACGTGTTCTGCGTCGCGTACTGCGGAGCGTTGGGGTCGGGTCCCACATTCAAGCCATCAAGTTCGTCAATCGTCAGGTTCGGAAAAGAGTCCAACCCAGGAAATGTGAAACTAGGAACAACGTAGTTATATCCGGTCCGGTGGAATCCGATGCGAAATTCATTGGTCATGGCGGAAGAGAATGCGTGGTATTCCCCGATCGTGGCCAAATGATAAGGGATTGTTAGGCTAGTGAAGAACACAGGCAGTGTGGCGCCATTATCAATCTCAACTAACCGGTTGTAAATGTAGCGCCCACGAATCTGATCCTTATCGCTCATATCATAGTCCATCGACGTGACCAGCGCCCGGGTATTCGTATAGAACGGCGCAGCGATCGGGATCACGCCCACCGGAATCTGGTATTGCATGGGCGTGGCGGTCGTATCGTCGTAGACTGCAATATTCCCCGGAGCAATGGGGTTCCCGTTCTGGTCGGTTCCACCTATCGGGCAGACCTGTGCATTAATCTGGGCCGCTGTGCATGCCGAGGGCGCTGTTGCGTACTTAGAAAAACCAGTGACATTGTTGGTTGAGATACCAGGAATCGTCGAGATCGTGCTCCAGCCTCCTGAAGTGGGTGCCGTCACCGCGGAAGGCACCGACGCTACGCCGACCGGGTTGTACTCGAAGTTGGCAAAGTAGAATAACTTGTCTTTGAAGATCGGACCGCCCACTTGGCCGCCGAAGCGATTGTTGTCGTAGCGGGGTACTGTGGTAATTCCCTCTTCCTTTAATTGCGTATCCAAGGCGTTGAGATCGCGGTTCTGGAAATATTCGTAGGCTCTACCGTGAATTGTGTTCGTGCCGCTCCTCACGACCTGATTGAACTGACCGCCAGCCGAGTGCCCAAACTCCGGGCTGAAGTTGTTCTGGATTACCGAAAATTCCGCAACCGCATCGTTGGGGATGTATGCGAGTGGACCCGTAACACCTTTATCATTGTTGTCGGTACCCTCGATGGTGAAGTTGTTCTCACGCGCTGGCAGCCCGCCAATGGAGGGTCCTGAACCGGCGCCCGTCCCACCCGTGCTGCCCACGCCGGCTTCTAGGAGCGAAGCATTCAATACGCCAGAGCGCGCAGTCGCAGTCCCCACCGTGGCCGACGGCAGATCCTGCAGCACATCACTCTCGTAGGTCGTCTGCAGTTGGCTGGTCGTGGTATCAATTGCCGGCGCTATTCCCGAGACTTCCACCGTTTCGGTGGTCGCGCCTGGCTGTAAGGTCACGTTGCGGGTGGAAGTCTCGTTCAATTGCACGTCAATCTGTTCCTCGATTGACTTGAATCCCTTCATCTTCACAGTGATACGGTAGGTCCCGACCTGCAAGTTGCCAAAACGGTACTCGCCCCTTTCGTTGGTTTTGGTCGCTGCACTCACGTCGGTCGCTATCTTGGTGACCGTAACGTCCGCTCCCACTACCGCCGCGCCCTGCGAATCAATCACTGTTCCGACTACGTTGCCATCAATGGCTTGGCCAAGCGCGCCAACGCCGCTCGCGAACAGAAGCAACAGCAAGGACAGCAGGTGCCATTTGCTTAATCGAAGTGAAGTTCCCATACGATTCTCCTTAGCTCATGCTGCGATTTAGCTTGGTCACTTAAAGAGCACGCAGCCCTTTGAACAACGAACCCAAACCCTGTCTTGGAGCAAGAATGATATACAACATACGATATCCCCTGTCAACAACTTTGTTTTCAGGGCCGAATGTAAGTATCGAGGAAGGGGGGCAAATCAAGTTTGTCAAACGCAGCGCCATAATGACAGACTATTAAGCTCAGCCCATGTGGTCCTCAAACCGCGTGCGGAATGTCCACGCTGTCCTCGTTCGCCAGTTCGGCGTCGATACCAGTAACCGGAGGAGCGACATTGTCGCTTCGAGAGCGTGATTTGCGGAAGATCGTCGTTCCCAACTTTTTCTTCGCTGGTCGCTACTGCGATTGGGGGGAACGGATTGTTCCTTCCCTTGCAGTTTCCGCGCCGTTTAGTTCCCGTATCTTTTAGACAACGCTAAGCACTCGCTTCTCAGCGTTTCGCTTGGTCGGCGATCCAGGCTTCGACTTTCGAATGTAAGACGTCCAGCGGCAATGCGCCGCTACCGATGATCTCGTCGTGAAAAACACGAAGATCAAATTTACTGCCGAGCTTCTGCCGGGCTTCCTCGCGCAGTGTCAGGATTTCCAGTTGACCTAATTTGTAGGCGAGAGCCTGCCCCGGCCATGCTATGTAACGGTCTACCTCATTTTGTATATTCGGTTCATCCATTGCTGTGTAACGATGGAAATACTCCACCATACGCTCCCGAGACCAGTGTTCTTGGTGTACTCCGGTATCGATGACCAGCCGGATGTTGCGCCACATTTCGTTCTCGAGTCTTCCATAGTCGCTATAGGGATCATCGTAGAAGCCAATTTCCTTGCCCAGCCGCTCCGCATAGAGCGCCCAGCCTTCGACGAAAGCTGTATATTCACCGTGGCGGCGGAACGCCGGCAACTCTGGCAGTTCCTGGGCGACTGAGATTTGCAAGTGATGTCCCGGGATTCCTTCGTGATACGCGATTGCCTCCACGTTCAGCACCAAGCGGTGCTCGGGATCCGACTCATTGACATTGATGCGACCGGCGCGAGAACCGTCGGCGGCTCCCGGTGTATAGTCCGCGGGCACGGCATTTTTGGCGCGGAACGGGTCCATCGGAATGACGATAAGTTTGTTCTCGGGAAGGCGTTTAAACAGGTCTGGTAGTTTTGCTTCCATCTGCCGTGTGTATTTGCTGTAAAGCTCCAGCAGTTGTTCACCTGATTTGGCGTAGAGATTACGATCACTCTTGATGTGATCATTTAAGCTGGCAAGATCTTTGAACCCGAGCTTGTGAGCAAGGGTAAGCATTTCTTTTTCAGTCTCGGCGATCTGTTTGAGCCCGATCTGGTGGATTTCATTGGGTGACAGATCGGTAGTCGTCACACGATGAATTGCGAAGCGGTACCGAGCTTCACCATCGGGAAGAGCCCACACTCCAGGCTCAGTACGACCGTGCAGTACGTATTCAACACGAAGGAACGTAGCGAATTTCTGATAAGCGGGAACGATCTCGCTGTTGATCGCCTTTAGCACCGCATTGCGAAGATGCTCCTGTTCGGCGGCCGGAATGTCTTCGGAAAACCTGGCTACCGGCCTAGCGAACGGGCTGGCATCGCCGGTTTTGCTGGCGATTTCGTCGGTCTGAACCGTCACCTTGTCGAGCAGATAGCGGGGGGGCATCAGCCGATCCTGTACCCCCCGCCGCATGTTAGCCATCACCTGGTCGAGCACGCGTGGGACCTGATGCAGCCGAGACAAATAGTTATCGTAGTCTTTAATGTTCTTGAACGGCGTTATGGTCACCAACTCGACCAGAGAGAGGTGGGGACCTCCCATCTGGTTTACAGGCATCTCCCAGGGCTTGAATTGAACACCCTCGATCTCTTCGCGTAACCTGCGGATCATCAATTCGCGGCTCAGACTGTCTTGCGGTGAAAGTCCTGCGGGACTTATGGCCTCGAAACGCGCGAGGAACTTGCGGCTCTGTTCTGCTTGGGATTGGTAAAAATTAGACGAGTGATCGCTAAGGCGGTCATTGTAGCGGTTGTCGCCCAACGCCGTGGCCATCTCCGGATCGTCTCGCAACTCGGACTCCCATTCCTCAGTGAACAAGGATTGAAGCTGCTGACTCGCGCCTGCCGCGCCGGTTGTGTGTTCGGAGTTTGCAGGCGATCCGCTAAGCAGTGGTAATCCAAAAACGAGGCCCATTAAGCAGCAAAATACCAGGTTCGAGAATCGCATCGTTCACCTTCTGTTTACTTCGATTTCAAAATCACAAAACGCGCTAATCGGGAGCTATGCGCTTTTGCGGTTAATCTTCCAATAAACCGCATACCTCTCACGAATCACCCGATAGAGAGGAACCATGGTGAATGATTGGGTCTGTCCGACAGCATGGAAGGTGAGCGGTTGTTTCGGATCAGGCTCTACCCATGCTGTCGGCGGGGCATGGTCGGCAACGATATCCGGGACTTTCAGTTGGCTGTCGCGATTCGGCCCATAATCTCCATACAGCATTTCTCTTGTGACCGAGTCAAAGCGTCCAGCCAGGACCAAGGGACCATACATCACCGCCTGTGTGGCTTCGTCATCTGGCATGCCGCTGATGTGCAGAGCCATGGGCAGATCGATTTCGATCTTGTCGCCGGTTTTCCAAGCGCGGTTAAGGAGTAAATAGCTGCTGGGGCTAGCGAATGCCGTGACCGGCACTCCGTTGATCCTTACGGCCCCCCCTTGAACCCAGTATGGGATGCGAAGATTGATCGCCATCCGCGCCTGGTTTTCAGCCGAGATAGTGAACGTACTTCCCTGTTCCTCGGGGAAGCGTGTCTTTTGCTTTAAACTTATTCCCTTTTCGGGCCACTCCAACTGCGAGTCGATATAGAGATTCACGTAGAGGGAATCGTCATCGTGGAAATAGATGGTGTCAGCCAGTTTCGCGTACTCTTCGGAGCCAGTTCCGGTGCAGCACCAGAAGGCATCGAACGGTTTGCCGAAGGTTTTCCAGTAGCCAGAGGCGAGCGGGAGGTAATACATCATAGTGCCGTCCTCGGGGTTGATAGTGCCGAGACGGTGGTTGAACAGGAGGCGTTCGTAGTAATCCACGCGGCGCGCGTCCGCAGTCCAGCCGAAGAGGTGCCGAGTCAGCTTCATCATGTTGTAGGCGCAGCAGTCTTCCGTTGTGCTGGTGCTGAGCTCGGCTGCAAGCTTGCCAGGATCTGTATTCCATGACTCGTTATTGCTCGTACCCCCGGTGCAGTAGCAACGCTCACTCGTGACCTCGTCCCAGAAGTACTCGGCGATCTCACGGTAGGGGCGGTCTCCGGTGAGCTCGTAGAGCCGGGCTGCGGCAATCACTTGCGGGATATGAGTGTTGGCATGCAGTCCTTTCAGCTCATCACGGTGTGAGGCCAGTGGATCGAAAAATTGCTTGTGGTCGAAGTGGCGCGCGAGTTCCAAGTAATCGTCCTTGCCGGTCACCGCATAGAGATTTGCCAGAACCTCACCCATGCCTCCATATTCGGTGCCGAGGACGCGTTGCATATGATCGTAGCTCAGCGATTGGGTATAGCCAGCTGTCCATCCCGCCATCTTCTCGACGATGTCGAGCGCTTGCTGGTTGCCGCAATGCACATACATATCAAGATTGCCGGCCATGATCTTATGAATGGTGTAGAAGGGCGCCCAGACCCTTTGGCGATCGCGAAGCCGGTCAAAGAACTCGATGGGAAAGGCACTCAGATAGCCGCTTTTGAGGGCTTTCTGGCATTTGGCCAAATCTGCCACAACCGCATCGGCGTTTGCCTTGAGCTGTTCGTCTCCGGTGCTGGCATACATAAGCGCCGCGGCCGAAAGATAGTGTCCACCGGCATAGTGGCCGCGAAGTTCGCAATCGGGAGCTTCCCATCCGCCTAACGCTTGGGCGCCAGACGGAATCCCTGCATTAGTCCTGAATGTGTGCAGAAGGCGGTCAACCGGAAGAGAACGCAGGAATTGGCGATCGGCCTCCATCGCTTGTTTGCATGGCCCGTCTCCGAGTCGGACTTGTCTCAACGGAAATGGTTGCACTCTCCAGGGTCTCTTTGCGCGAAAGAATGCCTTTCCTTCGGTCCCTAGATTGTCTTCGACAGGATTCGGGAGCAAGGTCGCAAATGCTCTTTTCGGTATGACGGCAGACCCGCTGGCAACAGCAGCTGTCGCCATGAATGCTCTTCTGGACACTCCCTGAAGCATCGGTCGAACCTCCCACCAAACGGAGTCTGATTTTCGACGTTCGTCGACCCACAACTCCCAACCGAAAAAAGAAGGGCTTTGCGTAAATCGAGCTGACATTCTTTGGAACAGCAGCTCGCTGGAAAACCAACGTCGCTATTTCCGTGGGAAAACGGTTTTCAGGATTTCAGAGGTGCCCGGCTACCCAGTCCTCACCGCCATGTCGGGACGACGGCCTTCTTGCAAGACCTCCTTCAAAGATTGACCGGCGTGTAGGATGTGCTGACGCAATAGTTTGCAGGCTCCAGACACCTCGCGCTTGCGGCAGAGCTCCAGAATCTCATAGTGTTCGTCGTTTGCGCGCTTCATCCCATGCGTCAGATATAGCTGCAGCCGTGTGTACCTCTCGCCGCTGTGGTTCACGTTGCGGATAATGGACATGAAATGCGGGCGCTTGGCACGCGAGTATAGCTTGAAGTGAAAGTTCCAATTGAGGTGGCCCCAGGTGGCGACGTGTTCTTCTCGCTGAAGTTCATCGACATACTGATTCAAAATGGCCTCCGCTTCGGCAAAGTCCTCGAAAGTAAGGTGGGCGATGGAGTGTTTTAGAACCTCCGGCTCGAGCAGCGCTCGTATCGCAAAGAGCTCCTCAATGTCGTCGGGCGACAGCTGGGGGACAATCGCGCCACGGTTTGGGACGATCGTGATCAAGCCCTCGGCGTCCAGTTGCCGCAGGGCTTCCCGCACTGGTATCCGGCTTACGTGGAACTGTGCCGCGATAACATCCTGGCGTAGTTGGGTTCCTTCCAAGATTTCTCCTCGGATAATCTGATCCCGCAGTTTGTCAACCACAGCGGAAGTAAGTGACTGTCGGGGTATTGCCGAATCAGTTTTGGTTTCGATTTCCATTTTTCAGCGGTCCAGAGATAAAGAGATAAGAGGCTTCAAAGAAGCATTTCGGCAGATTCGGAAGATGCGATGGCATCGTAACATCTTATAGATCTGTCGTTACCCAACTCTCATCTTAATCTCAACCCTTTCTAAAAATGGCATTTGATTTGCGCGGCTGAACCAGACTTTATCACATAAAGGACCATATGCATATAATATAATGTATTGGATATGAAAGTTGAAATCAATTTTAAGCGAAAGAAACCAATTGAAATATAGTTTTTCTCGTGTCCTTTAAAATCAGCCGGATGTTCTTGTTGTAAGTGGAACTGCATGCATCGCCCATCTCGAAGAGAATCTCGCGGCGCAAGAAGTGAGACTGACGCAAGCTGAAATTGCAACACATTGAACAGGTATTGCCACCCCGTTCTCTTGCAGGAGAACGCTATTCCGAGAGCTCACCATTTAAGCCGAAGGCCTAAGTCAAGAGACGGTTCCCATAGTTAATAGAATCAGCTTTGCGCATCGGGAACAGGCGGCCGGTAAACAACATCAGGCGCAGCATCTCGTTGTCCCATCATCCGGATGAAAAGGTAGACCGGAATTCCAAGCAGCATAATAATAAGTCCCGGCCACGTTGTGGCGGAGCGGAAGATAAGGAGCGTCAGTAGAATGATTCCCGCCCCCACGATATAGGCTCCTGGAATGATCGGATATCCGAAAGTGCGATAAGGCCGAGAGGCTCCCGGCCTTGTTCTGCGCAGGCGAAAAACCGCAGCCACTGTCAATACATAGAAGATTAGAGCAGCAGAAATGATGTAGTCGAGCAGATTACTGTAAACATTTCCCCATCGGGCAGAGGCAGGATCATAAACTCGCGGCAGGACGAGAAACATTCCCCAAAGGGCCTGAATCCACAGAGCAGGTGCTGGCACTTTCGCGCGATTGAGTTTACCGCCGAACCGAAAGAATAGCCCTTGCTGGGCCATGGCATAGTACACGCGGGCGCCGGTCAAGATCAGCGCGTTGATCGTTCCAAAGGTCGAAAGCATAATTGCCGCCGCCATGAGCGTCGTTCCCGTGCCCGGAAAAATTGCTTGCAAGGTTGCAGTTCCCACACGGTCTGCAATTGCGTGTTGAATTTGTGGGAGAGGAAGCGTTACCAAATAGGCAAAGTTGGCCAATAGATAAAGGGTAACCACTAAGGTTGTACCGATCACCATTGCCAGGGTTACATTTCGCTCAGGCCTTTTGACCTCACCCGCGGCAAAGGCGATGTTGTGCCAGGAATCCGCGGCAAATAAGGAACCGGTTTGGCTCACGCAAAGAGCGACGAACAAACCTAGCGATGTGCTTGCATTAAGTCCTGGAGCGAGCGGTGCGAGCCCACGGGGGTGCCAGGGATTGCCAAAATTTGCATGCAGCGCGATGGCGTTCCGGCCTATGAAGATCCCGGCTAAGATCAATGACAGAAGCGCTCCGATTTTCGCCACAGTAAACACATTTTGAATGATTTTGCCGTAGCGCAGGCCGCGGGTGTTGGTGAAAGTGAGGAAAGCGATTATGGCGATGGCCAGTAGTTGGGCGGATGAAAGAGAGAAGGCATAATGAGCAAAGATTCGTTTAGGTAAAATCAGGTACCTGTCCTCGGAGATCGAGGGCCAGAGCACGCCCGAAAATCTGGCAAAAGCGACGGCCACCGCGGCGATCGTGCCGGTCTGGATAACCGTAAATAGCGTCCAACCATATAGAAAACCCCACAATGGTGAATACGCTTCTCGCAGGTAAATGTACATACCGCCCGCTTGCGGCATCATGGCCGAAAGTTCGCCGTATGAGAGCGCGCCTGCAATGGTCAGTGCTCCGGCGATTGCCCACGCCACTAGGAGCCAGCCGGGGCTGCCCATTATCCGCGCCATGTCTGCGGATACAATAAAGATGCCGGAACCAATCATCACACCTACCACGAGCATCGTGGCGTCGAATAGTCCTAGACCGCGCGAAAATTCAGGTTTTGTTGTCGCTACGGGTGGAGAGAACCGAACCGGAACGTTATCGACCAAGAAGGGCCACCTTTTATTTATTTGGTTTTGGTCGCGTGGTCCGCTTGTTCACGGAAGCGCTTGACTAACTGGATATTGTATCCATAAAATAAGGCGCGCGTCTATGGGGAAAGGAAGCAAGCTCTCGAAGTTGCGCGCGGAAAAAAATACAGGATCTCCATGAACCGTAATGGCTGCAAAAAATTGCGAGTTATCGATTCGCATACCGGAGGTGAGCCGACGCGATTGATTGTGAGTGGCGGCCCAGATCTTGGTGCCGGTCCACTGTCTGAGCGCTTGCAGCGCTTTCGTAATGAATATGACCACTTCAGATCCGCTGTCGTGAATGAGCCACGTGGTTCCGATGTGATGGTGGGCGGGCTTCTATGCGTTCCGGTGGATCGCACTTGTGCGGCGGGAGTCATGTTTTTTAATAACGTAGGGTATCTCGGAATGTGCGGGCACGGGACCATTGGGCTCGTCGCTACGCTCGCCTACATGGGCAAGATTGAGCGGGGGGAGCATCGACTGGAGACTCCAGTTGGCACGGTAACTGCCGTCTTGCATGAGAATGCGGAAGTTACTGTCCACAACGTGGCAAGTCACAGGATTGCCGCGAAGGTGCCTGTGGAAGTTCCGGGCTTCGGCAAGGTGCATGGAGATATCGCCTGGGGGGGCAACTGGTTCTTTCTGATTGAAGATCAAGATATGGACTTGACGCTCAACAATGTTGAATCGCTCACGACATTTACTTGGGCAGTGCGTCAAGCGCTGGGTGCGGCTCAGATCACCGGCACGGATGGCCATGAAATCGACCACATCGAAGTATTTGGTCCGTCAAAGATTGCTGGAGTGCACGGCAAGAACTTCGTCTTGTGTCCTGGAAAGGCTTACGATCGTTCACCCTGTGGGACCGGTACCAGTGCCAAACTGGCGTGTCTTTACGCAGATGGCAAGTTGCACGAAGGCGAAGTATGGAAACAGGAGAGTATTGTTGGCAGCATCTTTGAGGGGAGTATCAAGGTGCGCGACGGTCAGATATACCCGAGCATTAAAGGTTCGGCGTTTGTGAACGCCGAGGCCGATCTCGTACTCGATTCGCGGGACCCGTTTTGCATGGGCATTCGAGCATGAGCGCTGCAACCTACGACGTGGTGATAGTTGGCGCGGGGATTGTAGGTACGGCCTGTGCGTACACGTGTGTGAGTGAAGGGATGCGGGTTGCGGTAGTGGATCAGGATGTGATTGCCGGCGGCGCAACTGGCGCCGGCATGGGGCACATAGTAGTTATGGACGACTCTGACGCGCAATTCGCTTTGACGCGCTATTCTCAGCAGCTTTGGCAACAACTAAGAGCTGAGTTAACGCCCGATGTTGAGTATGAACAATGCGGCACTATCTGGGTGGCTGAAGACGAAGAAGAAATGGTGGAAGCGCGTCGTAAGCAGGACTATTACTCAAAGCGGAGGGTTCCAGTTGAGATACTCGCCCCGGAAAAACTGGAGGCTCTTGAACCTAACTTGCGAAAGGGACTCGCCGGAGGATTGCTTGTTCCAGAGGATGGGGTATTGTATCCACCTTGCGCTGCAGGATTCCTGATGGACCGTGCCCGGGCAGGCGGGGCAATAATCCATTCCGGGTGCTCGGTTTCGAAGATAACCAGAGGATCCGTCCGCATGACCAATGGAAGTGAGTTCTCCGCCGGGATTGTCGTGAATGCTGCGGGAGCCTGGGCTGCGACTTTGATGCCGGAACTCAAAATTAACAAGCGCAAGGGTCATCTAGTTATTACAGACCGGTACCCGCGATTTGTAAGCCACCAAATAGTCGAGCTTGGATATCTAAAGAGCGCGCATTTGCATACCATCGATTCGGTCGCTTTCAATGTGCAACCACGCAGCACTGGACAAGTTCTTATCGGTTCGTCACGTCAGTATGGTGTGGAACACAAAGAGGTAGATACCAGGATTCTTGCCCGCATGCTGCAACGTGCGCAACATTACATGCCCGGTCTCGCACAGATGTCGACGATTCGCATCTGGACCGGCTTTCGACCTGCGACTCCAGACAATCTTCCGCTCATCGGCCCCTGGCCGGAGGATTCAACTTTGTACCTAGCAACCGGACACGAAGGGTTGGGAATTACGACCTCTCTAGCAAGCGCACGTCTCCTGACGGATCAGTTGACTGGCAAGCATCCTGCCATTCCGATTGAGCCATACTTGCCATCGAGGGTCTTTATGGAGCATGCCCATGCCTGATCCGATCACCCTTAGGATCGACGGGCGACCGGTCGCCGTACCTGTTGGTTCGACGGTGGCTGTTGCCGTTCTGCTTGCTGGCATTCCTTGCCGCAGGTCGGTAACCGGAGAGCAGCGTTTTCCATTATGTGGGATGGGTATTTGCTTTGAATGTCGTGTGGCGATCAGCGGAAATCCGCATAGTCGTAGCTGCCAGATTCTTGTTCGTCCTGGTATGGAAGTGACCACCGATGAGTGAAGCACTGAGAAGACAGTTCGATGTGCTGGTCATTGGTGGTGGACCTGCCGGCATGGCGGCCGCTATATCTGCTGCCGAATGCGGGCAGCGGGTTGGGCTGGTTGACGACAATCCAAGTCTCGGAGGCCAGATTTGGCGAGGCGAAACTGCGAATCGCACATCGGAAGCCGGACAATGCGCTGAAAAGTTGCACGCCAGCGATGTAGAGTTGGTCTGCGGCGCGCGGGTTTTTCACCAGCCCGAGGCTGGCACCTTGCTAGCTGAGGAATCGGAGAATTGTTTCGAGCTGGGGTATCGGAAGTTAGTGCTGGCAACGGGAGCAAGAGAGCGTTTCTTGCCCTTCCCGGGTTGGACGCTGCCCAACGTGATGGGCGCGGGCGGCTTGCAAGCTTTAGTGAAGTCCGGGCTACCCATCGAGGGCAAGCGCGTGGTGGTCGCCGGCAGCGGTCCCTTGCTTCTGGCGGTTGCAGCCTATCTGCACAAGCGTGGCGCCACGATTCCCATCATTTGTGAGCAGGCATCCCGCACTTCCTTATTGCATTTTGGCATTGCGGTGTTGTCTGATCCTCGAAAAATCGCGCAGGGTCTCTCCCTCGGAAAGGAACTGGCGAGGGTTCGGTTTGCCACAAATTGTTGGCCAGTCGCGGCCGAGGGCAAAGAGGTCATCAATGCGGTCATCATTTCACGCGGCAACCAGAGAGAAAAAATATCTTGTGATTACTTGGCTTGCGGATTCCATTTGGTACCCAACATCGAGCTTCCGATGCTAGTGGGATGTCAGATCGAGGATGATTATGTAAGAGTGGACCACTCTCAAGAAACCTCCGTTCCTGGAATTTTTTGTGCTGGCGAGCCTACTGGCATCGGGGGTCTCGAACTGTCGCTGATCGAGGGCCGGATTGCAGGGCTTGCTGCAGCAGGACGGGCTGAAAGCGCGAAACAGCTTTACCGTCGGCGCCGGAAGCTAAACAAATTCGCCCATGCCCTCGACCGTGCGTTCAGCCCGCATTATAAACTGAAAAGTTTGGCGCTTCCGGATACGATAATCTGCCGATGCGAGGACGTAACATGTGATCGCCTGAGACAGTATACTTCGTGGCGCGCCGCAAAACTCCACACGCGTTGTGGCATGGGGCCATGTCAAGGCCGAGTTTGCGGACCAATCGCTCAGTTTCTCTTCGATTGGTGTCCGGATTCAGTGCGGCCACCAATTTTCCCCGCCCGTTTCGAAAACTTTACTGCCACTGCATATCACGAAGAAACAATAGGAGAACACGGATGAACTGGAACGGCGTTATGCCGGCAATTACAACCTGTTTTAATGAGAACTATGCGGTGGATCTTAACTTCATGGCGGGACACTGCCGATGGCTTCTGGACAATGGTTGTAGTGGAATCGTTCCCCTCGGGTCCTTGGGGGAAGCAGCCACTCTGTCGTTCGACGAAAAGCTCGCCGTATTGCGTACCTGTATTGGCGCGGTGAATCAGCAAGCTCCCGTTGTAGCCGCGATTTCGGGTCTTTCCACCTCGGAAGCTGTCGCCCTGGCGAAATCAGCTGCCGAAGCCGGGTGCGATGGTTTGATGGTGTTACCACCCTATGTTTATCAAGGCAACTGGCGAGAGATGAAAGCCCACGTTGCGGCTGTGCTCAAAGCGACGCCACTTTCCTGCATGCTTTATAACAATCCGGTTGCCTATGGCACGGATTTCCTCCCCGAGCAGATTCAAGAGCTTGCTGCGGAATACCAAAACCTGGACGCAGTAAAAGAATCCAGCACAGATGCGAGACGGGTGAGCGCGATTCGCGCGCTCCTCGGAGATCGCATGGATATCTTCGTCGGTGTGGACGACCTGATCGTGGAGGGGGTCGCGGTAGGGGCAACGGGTTGGATCGCGGGGTTGGCCAATGCGCTGCCGCGCGAATCGGTCGAACTCTTCAATCTATCGCTGGACGGCAAACGTGAGAAGAGATTTAACCTATATCGTTGGTTTCTGCCGTTACTGCGGATGGACACCGTCCCCAATTTTGTACAGCTGATCAAACTCGTGCAGGCGGAGGTTGGTATTGGAAACGGGCGCGTTCGGGCGCCGCGGCTCGAGTTGACCGGTACAGAACTGGACCTGGCACGATCGATCATCCATGATGCTCTACGCAACCGGCCGCAGGCACTGGCCAGCCAAGCGGCGCCGACGGCAACATAGTTGGGAGTAAAAACCATGAAATTTTCGGGACGATCAAGCATCGGTTTTCATCTGGGCGCGGCCACGAAAGAAGTCTTCCGGGCCACGAACCCCCGCACTGCTGAACACTTAGAGCCAGACTTCTTCTCCGCGACGCCAGAGGAAGTAAATGCGGCTGCGCTGCTGGCGCACCAGGCTTTTGCAATCTACGGTCAAGCCACAGGTCGTGAGAAAGCAATATTCTTACGCCGTATTGCGGCCAACATCGAATCCATTTCCGTCGAATTGATCGAACGCGCCGAACGAGAAACTGCCCTGCCGAAGGCTCGTTTGCAAGGCGAGACTGCGCGGACCTGCAATCAGCTACGCTTGTTTGCAGAGGTCGTCGAGGAAGGTTCTTGGCTCATGGCTCGTATCGACCGCGCCGATCCGGAACGTAAGCCTGCGCCTAAGCCAGATCTTCGCTCCATGCTGCGTCCGTTAGGTCCGGTCGTGGTTTTCGGCGCGAGTAACTTTCCTTTGGCATTCTCGGTGGCAGGTGGGGACACAGCATCCGCGTTAGCCGCGGGTAATCCGGTTATAGTCAAAGCGCATTCGGCGCACCCCGGTACGGGCGAGCTTGTTGGTCACGCGGTGCAAGAAGCGGTCCGGCAATGCGACTTGCCCGAAGGCGTTTTTTCCCTTCTGTTTGGCCGCGGCGCGCAAGTGGGTATTGCCTTGATGAAAAATTCTCTGGTGAAGGCTGCTGGTTTTACGGGTTCACGGAGCGCGGGTAGGCTATTGATGGACACTGCGGCCGCGCGTCCGGAGCCGATCCCGTTTTATGCCGAGATGAGCAGCACTAACCCTGTTTTTATTTTGCCTGGGGCTTTGCGCGAACGCGCTGACAGCATTGCGGCCGGACTGCATGCCTCGTTCACTCTGGGAGCCGGTCAGTTTTGCACCAAACCAGGAATAGTATTCCTGCCTGAGGGGGCAGACGCTTCCAGGTTTGTGGGCGGGCTGCAGCAAGCGGTCACCGAATCTGCGCCATTCCATTTGCTGACCGAAGTCATAAGGTCCTCCTATTGTTCAGGTATTGCGGAACGCAAGACCAAAGAAGGCGTGAGGCTTGTCGCGGAAAAAGCCACATCGATCAGTGGCCAGGAGATGAGCGTTGGTGCCGCGCTCTTCGAAACAGATGGCCAGACTTTCCTGAGAGATCCGCACCTCGCCGACGAGATTTTCGGCCCGGCAACTTTGCTGGTCAGGCACTCCAACCGCGATGAAGTGTTAGAGGCCGCGCGCAATTTAGAAGGACACCTCACCGCGACTATTCATGGTACGGAGCAAGATCTGCACGAATTCAGAGATTTGATCACGGCTCTCGAGCGAAAGGTAGGCCGCCTCGTCTTTAACGGTTTCCCAACAGGAGTGGAAGTTTCCCACGCTATGGTGCATGGAGGACCCTACCCAGCCACCTCCGACGGACGTTCTACTTCCGTCGGCAGTCAAGCTATCTTCCGGTTTTCGCGACCCGTCTGCTACCAGGAATTTCCTGAAGCAGTATTGCCTAACGAGTTAAAGGACAACAATCCTTTGGGCATCTGGCGAATACTGGATGGCGAAATGACGAGAGGACCGGTCTTACAAACGCGCGAACTGCAAATCGCGCGGTGAACCTCGTCACTGCAATGGCCAAGGCCGCTTGCGCGTCAATGTGCCGCACCGATCACTTTGTGTCCGAGAAATCGGCGAAGCCAACAACTATCGTGCCATTTGGCACGGGTTTGCGCCATTCTTGAGGCGGGTTCTCGTCTGCGGGAAGCACTGAAGTCCTGGCGCCGTATACCTTATCGTGGTATGCAGTGAAGCACGCGTAATCGCCGAGGAATACCAGCTGTTGGCTGTCGAACGGCCTTTCCGCCCAAGCTTATCAGCGGCCAACCAGATTTCTTATTCTCAGGAACCTTGTGCCGGCCGGCAAAGAAGCAAACAGCCAACCGATTTTCAACGCCGACCGAACAAAGTTGAACCTCGAAGACGTAATAGCCGTGCAGGGGCCCGGACGCGGGACGTCGATCATTGGCAAAGGAATCTCAACACAGGGACCGTGGTCATTGTCGAGCACGGGCAAAGGCCAAGCCGCGATCTGGTCGACCGAGCCAGCGGCATTCGCTCCCAATGGATCGACTACTGGCCGACAACTACCGGACGCCGTGCATCCATGATGGTGAGTCCACAATGAGGGTTCCGGGGAGCAAACTTGGTGAGAATTCATCCAAGACGGCGGTCTCACGGCCGTGAATAGAGATCGACGATTTCCTCAATCGCATGCTGGCACACGGCGCAAAATTCCGGCCCTGAAATCATGATGCAGCGCTGCTGCGGCCGATAGTAGCCGTTTTCGTACATGGCCCCGGCGAATGCTCCGACCTTGTCGGCGTATGGCCCCTCCGAGAGATAGCGATCTTGTGCTTCGCGCGCCTTACGCCGCGCTACGTCGATCTCGGCCGCGGGCCGGCCCGCCGCGCGCATGCGCTCGACTAGCTTCTGCGCATCGCGACTGCTGTTCTCATAGTCCTCCTTCGGCCACGGAGTGGGAATCGGCGTGCCAGGGGCAACCAAAGCTTTCCACTTTAGATCGTGCGCGTCGAGCAGCGCGGTGATGTTTGGTTCCCAGGGTTCGACGCGAATGTTCGCCGGCGAGTAGGATACGTTCGCATTGAAATAATACTCATCTCCGAGATCGGCAAAATGATGGCCGAACTCATGAACGAACACGCGAACCGCGCCCGGGTAGTCAATGCTCACACTGGCATAGAGACCGAATATGCCTCCATTGCCATACTCCTTTTCATTCATCACAATTCCCATCACATCGTAAGGAGCGAAAGACGCCAGATTGCGAATCGCCCGGTTGTCGAACGAAAGCGCGTAACGGTCTTCGCCGAAAACATCGAACTGTGAGCCGAAAAGGGTGTTGCGGTGAATGCCATGGAGAGGGTGCGACACACCCGAATCCGGCGAAGGAGAGCAGATCGCCCAAACATTAAAATCTTTACGCCGCTCCTTGAATGGGGAAAACATGAAAACTCCCGCTGTTAAGCGGCGTATGTCTTTCTCGCATTTATCCTGCTCGCCGGCGGTGTAACCTTCCCCCAGAAACAGCAGATCCACCTTCTGCGCAGAGTTGCCATTTTTCTCGATTTCGAGCACGCGCCCGGAGAAAGGCGCCTTTGAAGTATCGATGTTCTTGTCTTTCGGATCGATGTTGGTTGACCAAATCTCACGGAACGCGTTCAGCGGGTCGCGTTTTTTCACGACGATTTGCACCGGAGCTTCTGGAGCCGGGAAACGAAGCGATTCGTGGAAGGTGCGGGTTGCCGTTTTCGCTTCGTCGGTGGTCACCCATTCGCCGTAAATTGATGAAAAGCCACGCGAGTACAAGACACGCTTGCTGCGCAGGTCCCTCACTTCGAAGAAATATGTGCCTCGGTTGGTGGCGTCGATCGGCTTGTCAGGGTTCCCAGGCCAAGGTAGAGGTTCAATAACAACGCGGTCTACGCTGAATAACTCCTGCATGACGTTCCCGGTGTGGAAATAGTCTAGCCGCATCGTCGGGGCGATACCGGCTGCAGCGTCAAGCACGCAAATAAGGATGAACAAAATTACGATTGCCAGACTCTTTGGCCGCATAAACACCTCATCGATGTCCGAGATTTACGACGTTTCCTACTGCCACTTTTCACCTAGCCCGCGCTAAGCGCTACCTGATAAGGATCGACTAGGGATTCTCCTGTTGTCCTGGCGGCGTGCTAGTTCCCTTAGCATCTTGTCGTAAATCCAAAGCAAAGCCGCCGTGGCTAATCCGACTGCTGTAACACTCCACCAGATCCGCGCTGGCTGATGGGTAACTTCTCCGAAATGGTGAACCAGCGTGCCGCCAAACCAGCCACCGATCAGCGATCCAATGCCAATTGGCAAGAACGCAAAACCCATATATGTCCCCTGTTGTCCGGTAGGCGCGAGCTCGGAAATGTATTCATAATATCGCGGCGCCTGGATGACCTCACCCAACGCCAGGACAAACAATGCAAGCACCGCACCCCAAACCGTCGGTCGAAAGGCGAGAATCAACCACGAAACGGATGTGATCACAGTGCCTAAAATGATGGCTTGAAAAGCGGGAATCCGGCGCGTCAGAAAATTCATTAGAAGGGTAAGACAGATTACTGTCAGGCCCTCCGTTACCAACACGATTTCGGCATCAGCATTCGCGTTGATATAGCCGTGAATGTAGCCGGGCAGACTGATATACATCTGCCAGAAGACGACATAGTAGCCACTGAAAAGCGCAAGAAACCACATGAAGCGGCTGAACCCTGCGAGGATGAGCACCCCAAGCACGAACCAGATCCACAAGGGCATTCGGTAGCGCGGATGAAGCAGCAACCCGAGCCGCAGCAGCAATGCGATCAGGAATGTCGGCAGCACCAGTCGATAGTTGCCCACCACCACACAGAAATTTCGCGCGACCGTCGCAACCGAAGGTGTGGACACATCCCCGGTCTGGCGTGGTTCCCGGAAGAAGAATAGAACCACAAAGAACATCGCGAACACACTGAGCGCCGCGACGCGGTAAACATTCCCGATGCCCAGATGGCGATGGGTCCACGAAGCGACATAAGGCCCCGCAGCGCCGCCAATGTTGACCATCGTGTAATAGATCGAATAGCCGATGGCGCGCACATTCTCCTTAGAAGAGCGCGCGGTCGTAGCGGCTACGCATGGCTTCACGAGCGAGACACCGAGAGCGGGAAGAATCAGAATACAGCCGACAAACAAGCCTAGAGGGACAGCGCTGCGTATGGGAGCCAACCAGGAGGCCCCGATCGAGCCAACCAAGAAATATGCAGCGGCCAGGATAAGGTACGCGATCGAAAGAGCGCGGCGGAAGCCCAGACGGTCGGCGGCGGCTCCGCCAAAGATAGCCAAAAACCAGACCATCCCGCCAAAGAGGCCAGTCAGAGTTCCGGTTTGCTGGGTGGAAAAATTCAGCCGTTCCTGCAGATACAGCGCAAGCGAAGCAAATGCGCCGTAGTAGGAAAGACGTTCGAAGATCTCGCTGAGGTTGGCGATCCAGAAAGGGCGTTCGAAGCCGGTCCGGATCTCATGCAAGCGTTCGGAAAGGATCAATTGTGCTCCTGATGAACGGCGTCAGACTGTGGAAGACAGTCTGTCTAGATGAGAACGACTTCCTGTTGTATGCGACCCGTCACCTCGGCCGCGGTCGCCCCCACAAGCATGTTGACCTCGCTGCGCAACCCAAACTCCGGAAGATAAATGCCGGGCTCGATGGAGAAACAGGTGTTGGGGATCACTTCGCGCTCATCGTGCGATTCGAAATTGTCCATATTGGCGCCGTTTCCATGGACCTCCGTCCCAATAGAATGTCCAACACGGTTGTTGAGGTACTGTCCGTAGCCCGCGGCCTCCAGTACGTCGCGGGCAGCTTTGTCAACTTCCCAACCACAAAGTCTTTTTCCGGCCATAATCGAAGTACGTACCTTATTGACGCCCGCGTCGCGCGAGCGTCGGACAATTTCGAAGATATCTCGTATACGACCCGGCAGTGAATGTCCCACAAAACCAGTCCAGCTGATGTCGTAGTAGACCGCTCCTGGCATTTTCTTCTTAGCCCAGACATCAAGCAGCACGAAGTCGCCTTCCTCAAGTTGGTCGGAATGATCGGAGCTGGGCACGTAATGGGGATTGCTGCTATTTTCGTTGACCGCTACGATTGGAGGTCCGTCCGCGACCAGATTCTCGCGCTCGAACGCCTCCATCAGCCACTGCTGGATATCGAACTCGTTCGTGCCACCGCTTCTTAGTCGTCGGCCGATCTCGGGGAAAATGTTGGCCATGATGGCGTCAATCGAGTCGCGCGCAGCGAAGTGAGAGCGAATTTGGCCCTCCGTCCACGTTGCTTCAAATCTCGCAACAAGATCGGCGGAACTGACGACGTTTTTACCAAGGCTGCGGATTAGATCGACAGTTCCCCCATCGACGACCGACATCGTGAATATCATATTGTTGGGCGAGAATTGCATGGCAATGTTCCGCACTCCGGAAAGCATCGCGTCCAAGTTTTCTAGGAGTTCCTGCCAGGCTGCGTAAAGCCGCTTGTTGCCCGGCAGAGAATCCAGTTGGAAAGGCTCGATCCGATGCACCAACTTGACCGGGTCGCCTTGGGCGGGGATCAAGTAAAACCATCGCCTGGAAACCATCAGGGATTCGGGCAAACCTAGGATTCGATAAGCGATTGCGTCGCGGTGATGATGGTCGCAAAACAGCCACGAATCGATAGAGCGGTCGCGCATTGCAGCCTGGATATCTTCGATGTTAGCCATAATCTGCGTTACAAATGTATATTATATGTAATATTCATCAGACCACGTGACAGAGTACAGCAACCCGTTACACAGCGCAAACCCTTGTCGGACGCGCATTCGAACGACCATGTTTCTTAGGCGTCTGTCGCAATCCCCGGCATCATTGCGGGCGACAGAGATTGTCTGGGCGGATTTTCGTAATTCCTGGCGAGACAAGCGTGAATAAGAAAACACTCACTCGTTGAGCTCAGCCGGGGGCTTTGAGCGTAATCCGCTTAAAACTGACTGGATGGGCCATGCAACGATCTCGGTCGGGAAGCGCCCCGTTGAACACTGGTGGGCTACTCGGTGCGTAACGCCTCCATCGGATATATAACGGCAGCGCGATAGGCGGGAATGACCGAGGCCGCGAGTGCGAGCAAGAGAATGGATACGGTCGCGCCCACGAGCACGATCGGGTCAAGAAAATCAACTTGGAACAGGAGCGAGCGCAACAGGCGAGTGGTAAAGATGGCAGCGATGGCTCCGATACCGCAGCCGGCTAGGCCGAGTTTGACGCCGGAAACTAGAATCAGCCGCATGACGCTGGAGCGCTGCGACCCGAGTGCCAGGCGGATGGCCATTTCCTGAGTGCGCAACGCCGTGGAAAACGCGATCACGCTGTAGATGCCGAGCACAGCCAGCAGAACGGCCGCACCGGCAAACGCGGAGATGATCGCCGTGTTGAAGCGGCGCGGCGCCTGACCTTCCGAGACCACGCGATCCATGGATTCGAGATGGGTGAGTGGCAGTTGCGGGTCGATGGAGTGCACGGCGACGAGAAGGGACTCCGCCATTTGCTCGGGTGGCAGTTGGCCGCGCACCACGATGGAACCGGCATTGCCAGTGAGCATGCCGGGCGGCGCAAATGATCCGGCGTCGGCCTTGGTTTGGGCCGAGGGAATGTAGAACTGTTCTCCTGTAGGCACATCGGCTGCCAGCTGTCTGACATCGCCGATTTCTCCTACCACGGTCAGCCACGGTAAATTTGCTTCCGCTGGACCGCGGTGCAGGCGTTTGCTGATTGGGTCTTGACCAGGCCAATAATGTTCCGCCAGAGTGCGGTTGACGATGACGACTTGCGGAGCGCCGTCGCGATCGGCCGGAGTGAAGTCGCGACCGCGGATCACCGGAATGCCCTGCGCCCGGAAGTAATTCCCCATGACCTGCGGAATCCAGGCCAGATTCAAGCCGGCTCCCTTGGGTGGGACGTACCCATCGGGAGTAAAGGTGCCCTGGAACTCTACGTCAGCCGCGGGCAGCATGTTCGTGGCGCCGACGGCCTCAACGCCGGGCAACTGCTCCAGCCGGGAATCGAGGGCGAGATTAAATCCGTCGATGGCAGCTTGGGTGGAGTATTGCTGGCGGGGCAGGCTATATCTGGCAGTCAGCGTGTGATCGGTGCGGAAGCCTAGATCCGACGGAGCGCATCTTCTCGAAACTGCGCAACAGGAGGCCGGAGGCGGTAAGCAGCACCAGAGCGACTGCGAGTTCGGCAACCACGAGGGCTGAGCGCAGGCGCGCGTGACCGCCGCCGGCGGTGCCGGTGCGTCCACCTTCTTTCAGTGCCTCATTGACTCCGGTGCGCGCGGCGGCAAAGGCGGGAACCATTCCGCAGAGCAGGCCGGTAAGCACAGCCAATCCTAGAGCGAAAGATACTACCGGCCAGTTCAGACCGATGGAGCTGACGCGAGGCAGCGTTTCGGGCAGAAAGCTCACCCCAGCGTAAAGGGCAACGGATGCCAGCGCCAACCCGAGTAAACCGCCGGAGAGGCTGAGCACCAGCGCCTCGACCAGAGATTGGCGAAGAATGGCAGCCCGGCGAGCGCCGAGCGCGAGGCGTACTGAGATCTCGCGTCTCCGACGGATGACGCGCACTAATAACAGGCCGGCGAGATTGGCGCAGGCGATAAACAGAACCACGGTGACCGCAACGAACAGCGTGCGGACCAGCGGCCGAGCCTCCGCCACGGTGGCCTCGTCGAGCGGCTTGACGGCTGGATGAATGCGGCGGCTGGAGAGCGCTGGCGGAAAGTTGCGCATGATTTCCTGGGCCGCATTGACGGCGTCCTGCTGGGCCTGAGCTGGGGTCACACCTGGCTTCAGCCGCCCGACCATAGAGTAGGCCCAGGCTCCCGCGCCCTGAATCAGTTCCGCCTGAGTGAAGCTCATGGGCACCCAAAGTTCGCTGCGGTTCAACTGGCCGGGAACCAGAGGAAACTCGAATTCACGCGGCATGACGCCGATAATTTCGTAGGGCTTGCGATCGAGAAGAATCTTCTGGCCCACGATGCCGACGTCGCCATGGAAACGGCTTTGCCAGGTCTGATAGCTGAGAAGCGCGAGTTGCTGGCTTTCTTCATCTTCCTGCTGGGTAAAGGCGCGGCCTTTCAAGGGTGACACGCCGAGCACCGAGAACATGCTTGCCGTGAGCCGCGCGGCATTGATTTGTGCCGGGTCGCCGATGGCCGGAGAGTTCATAAGTGAAAGGCTGGTAACCGCCGAGGCTGGAGAAGGCGCGCGTCTCGCGCATGTAGGTTCGAATGCCGGGTGCGGTGACGCCGGGCGTTTCGGCGCCGTATTTCACGCCCTCCAGGATATCGCCGAGCGTGACCAGTTGGGCTTGATTGGGAAACGGCAACGGCCGGAGCAGCACACCTTCCACGATGGAGAAGATGGCCGTGGTGGCGCCGATGCCGAAGGCCAGCGTGAGCACCGCGGTCAGTGTGAATCCGGGCGACCTGCTCAGCTGTCGCAACGCATAGCGCATATCTTGAAATAAGGATTCCATGAAAGCCTCCGAACACTTCACGAACGAGCAACCACGGGGGCCGGAGCTTTGGCTCAGTATTCCAGCCATAATCGAGTTTGATGATGCGCATATCCACCCGGAGATTCTATCGAATCGTCACTGACATTAGGTCAATTGTTGAGACGCTTGGCCGATTACGTCCACAGCAAACGGCGAAGACTTGGAATTTACTCGTCCCCTGCCGCGAGGACCTGTGCAGGTTACGAAGGCAGTCTGGGGAGCAGGATGCGCGGACTCATGCGAAATGGGGAATCGACTATTTGAAGTACGACTGGTGCTAATCGACCGGCAGCCTTGAGGGAATGAAAGCCGCGTATACCAAGATGCACGATGCCTTGAAGAAAGCCGGCCGCGCTATCGTTCTTAAGCTTATGCCAATACGGCTGGCACAAAGTCTGGGAATGGGGGGCGCGGCGGTTGGCGGAAACCTGTGGCGCACTACCGGCGATATCAACGATGAATACCGGCTGATGGCAGAGAGATCGGGTTCAACCAGAAGGGATTAGAAAAGTTCGCCGGCCCGGGGCACTGGAATGATCCCGACATGCTCGAAGTCGGTCACGGCGGAATGGACGAAGACGAATGCCGCACGCACTTCAGCCTCTGGACTATTCTTGCAGCCCCTGATCGCGGGAAACGACCTGACCAAAATGACCCCGTATACGGTTGCCGTGCTGACAACTCGCGAAGTAATTGCGGTTGACCAGGATCCGCTCGGTAGACACGGTTTTCGCGTAATGCAGGAGGGGCCATTCGAAATCTGGATGAAGCCCATGGCAGATGGCACCAAAGTTATAGGTTTGTTCAACCGCCAGCGCAGCATCGAGCAAATTGCGGTCAATTTTTCTCAGATCGGTGTGAATGGGACGCCAAGCGTTCGCGATCTATGACTGAAGAAGGAACGAGGTACGTTTAAGAATAGTTACAGCGCATACGTTCCCCGTGATGTGTGGTCCTTGTGAAGATTCGGGAGAAGTAGACTGACCGATTCCGGTCGCCGAGCGACAGCCCTCTCTTCAGAATTTGATCTTGCGAGCCAGATTCTGAATTGCCACACAGACCAAACAAGAAGGCCGAAAAGACCTCGCTTGAACCGGAAATATCTCACCTCGTAATCGCAATGCTAGGGGAGTCGCTAGTGCTCTTAGCCTCCCCATAGTTGATTGGTAAGATAATTGTTGACGACAGGATATCGTATGTTATATACGTTTTCGTTTAGGGCTCCCCCACACCCTCGGGGTTCTATTGCTTGTTTTGTCAGAAAACGCAGCGTGCTCCTTCTTCCAAACGAAGCCGGAGGAGCATTGTGTCAATGGTTGAGGACCTTGTCGCGGTACTGGCGTTGGCGGATGGCTTACGCCCCGGAACATTCAGTTCCGGCTACAAATTGCATTCTAAACGGTAATTCAAAAAGGTTTGTCCGAATCGACCCTTAAGGAGAGGGGGCGACATACGGGAAGGAGGGGACATGCGAGAACATACATAGTTCTCCCTTCCCGTAGAATTCTCGCGATCCAACCCGTCTCGCAGGTCAGATCGAGTGACCATTCGCAAGCTCACGACAGCACAGCTCGGAAGAGTATCGCGCGCAAAAACCGAAGCGAGAAGGCGCGGTCTGCACTGTTCCGGATGGATCCGCTCAACGATGATTGCTCTGAGGGAAAAAGATGGACTTGATCCTTGGGCGGTGGGTCACGGCTGCATGGTTTCTGTTTGTTTATTGAGTCTACTGCCCAAGGCACGTGGGAAGATTATGAACGCGCGCAGCGTTTCTACCGGGAAGCTTACGGCATTATTTGGTCTTCGCCGCGGACGCAAGGCCGAATTGGATCGAGAAGACAATCCGCTTTTGGTACCGCCGTGTTGGTCCTAAATGAACGGAGCTCTGATCGATGCGGAGAAAATACTAGCGCTACTGCCACGCGCGACTTGCCGCAGCACTCTCGCGGGTTACAAAGCGAACGCTTCAGCCGACGGAGTTGCCCTTCGACGGAATCCACCCCGCGCTCGCGTTATTAATCGATGCACACAACATGGCCATTCCGCAGTGCTCCTTCGACGGCGCCGGTTTCATATTTGGTCATTTTGCTTCGATTAGGTAACATGAGACAGCGCAATATGCCCGCAGTATGCCCATAGATCGACGCGATTTCCTTAGGCTTTCAATATTAGGGGCGCCGGCGTTTTGCCTTTCCCGTCGTCCTTTCGCTCGTGCAGTCCGTTATGTGCCCTTAGTCAAGCCCGCGAATATTACGCCATACATCGACCCTTTGCCGATTCCCCGGAAACTCAAGCCCTCGAAGATCGCGAAAAGCGGAGTGGAGTATGTGATGCGGATGACGCAATTCTCCAAGCGGCTTCACTCCCAGCTCCCCGCCACTAAAGTGTGGGGCTATGAGGGATCCTATCCCGGACCGGTGATTGAAGCCACGGTTGGGCAGCCGGTTTCCATTCGATGGGAAAATCGTCTTCCTAAACGTCATCTGCTCCCGGTCGACGAACATATTCACGGGGCCAACCATCCCAATCCGCACGTCAGAACAGTGCCTCACCTGCACGGGTCGCGCACTCGATCCGCTGATGACGGGCTCCCGGAACGGTGGTTCGGGAGCGGCAAATCGGTCACGTATCACTATCCAAACGAACAGCGGCCCACGATGCTGTGGTATCACGACCATGCGATCGGTATCACCCGGCTCAACAATTACGCGGGCCTATCAGGAATTTACTTTCTGCGGGGCGAGGAAGAATCCCAACTCGATCTGCCACAGGGCAAGTATGAAATTCCGCTCGTCCTTCAGGATCGCAGGCTCGACGATGATGCCCGGTTGCAATACATCCCGACCGAAATGGACGGCACGCCGCATCCCGACGGCAGTTGGGGCCCTGAATTCTTTGGCAATCTCCCCGTTGTAAATGGAGCGATCTATCCGGTCCTCGATGTGGAACCGCGGGTCTACCGGTTCCGCGTGCTGAATGCCGCCAACTCGCGTTTTTTCAGATTCTTCTTTGCAAAGACGAGTGCAGACTTTGTGGCATTTGCATTCACCGTAATTGGCGCTGACGGCGGATTGCTCTCCTCGCCTGTAGTTGTTCCATCGCTGCTGCTTGGTCCCGCAGAGCGGGCCGACATTCTAGTGGACTTCACGAACATGGAGGGGGAGGAGTTCATCTTCGCCAATAATGCGCCCGCGCCCTTTCCGGGTGAAGAAGCAGGTATGCCCCAGATTGCTCCCCGGCTTCCACACCTCCTCAAGGTACGAGTGAACCTGCCTCTCGAAGGTAGCGCAGAAAGAAAAACGTGGACGATTCCTGTGGAACATCTTGATCCTGCCTCCGCCGTGGTGACGCGCGACCTGGTGCTGACAGAGGATTTGGATAACAATCAGAAATCGCTCGGACTGCGCATCAACGGCAAGGGCTATCACGAGCCCGTCACCGAACGTCCACGACTCGGAACCACTGAAATCTGGCGGTTCATCAATACCACGGATGATGCTCACCCGATCCACATTCACCTGGTGCAGTTTCAAATTATCGATCGCACGCCCTTCGACGTAAATCTATTTTTGGATAAGAAGAAGCTCAATCTGACGGGACCGCCAAATTATCCCCGGGCCACAGAAGGCGGATGGAAGGATACGGTCAGAGCTGACGCCGGCCAGATGCTCAGCGTCGTTGTCCGATTCGACGGCTATCCCGGCAAGTACGTATTCCACTGCCACATGCTGGAGCACGAAGATAATGACATGATGAGACCCTTTGAGGTGATCGACTAACCGGACGCGAACACGAACACCATCCGCAATGCAAGGCGGCAACGAAATGAGCGCCAGTGCCGCTTCTCATTTGCTTGCCACCTCCGTTTTGCGCATTGCGCACTTTGAATTTACTGCGATTTTACGCCGGGCGAAACGCCCTTTTCTCTCAATTCTTCCCGCTGCTTATCCATTTCACGGGCTTTAGCTTCCGCTTCCTTTTCCGTCTCGAAATACTCCTTATTGAATACCGGGTGCACATTATCCAGGAAGGTGTTGAGCTGTTCCTTGAGCCTGTCCATCTGATAGAGAGCCTTAACCTCCTGTGTTACTTCAGCAAGAGGGATAGTTCTCCTCGATTCCAGCCGGTAGATAGTAAGTCCGCTGCCATTGGGCACGGGAGGGGAAACGTCTCCCGGTTTTAGCGCAAATAACAACGCTTCTTCACTAGCCGGGAAATTCGCACTATGCCGCCACGTGATGGGTTTGGTTGAGGGAAGCTGGTCCGTGGATTTGGCTGCTGCGAATGCTGATTTCTCTACCTCGTCCGGATCTTCGCCCGCAGCCAGTTGCCGACGCGCTTCATCCCCGATTTTTTGTGTCTCCACGTCTTCTCCCTCAGGCCAAGGAGCCGCGCCCTCTGGAGTCTCTGCGGCTTGAGCTGCCTTGGATCGCGGCGGACGAGGTATAAAAACACTGCGGACCGTGATCTCTTCATACTGTTTGATAATTTTGTTGTAATAATCCTGCAGAACCTGTTCGGGGGGATTCGCCGTCTCAGCCTTGAGTTTCTTTTGCAAGGCTGTGAACAACAACTGCATCTCAACTTGCCGCATCTCTTGTTGGATCTCCGGATCCTTATCCAGGCCCTCCTTCCTGGCTTCCTCCGAATACGCAAGTAGCCGAACATACTGATCAGCACGGGCATTTGTATTTGGGTAGTGCTCGTTAGGAAGCCTTGGGCCCGCATAGGCCGTCCGAAATCGCTTTTCGAACTGCTCCCGGGTGAGTCGGGTCTGGCACGGGTCAGTGGCGGGCGGCTCGCACGCCCCCACCGTGATCACGACCTCATCCTCAGGAGTAGAGAGTTTTGGCAAACGGTCGGTGTAGGCCGAATCTGGCTTAATAGTCCTAGTGGAATTCTCAGGAGAAACAGAATTCGTTTGCGCGGTCGCAACTCCACCAGCAAAGACCAGAACAAGGGCGGTATTCAAGAATGGATTCAAAGCAATAACCTCCTGGAAATAATCGAATTGTTGCGCAGCGCAGAAAGATAGACACACGGCGAAGTGAAACTGTTCAGCGGCACAAACCGCTTTGAGGCAAAATACCCGCCTCCGGCTCCAGTGCCGATGGTTTTGACTTGGTTGGGGTTGCTCAACGTGCCGTCGGTCGCGATGGTGAACAAAGTGGCACTGTCAGGAATTCCCGCAGGAGTATAGTCGTCATTTGTAATCAAGTAGCCGGTCGAACCTGTGCTCTGAGCCGTAGCGAATTGATTATTTTCGAAAATCAGTAGAATCGGACCAGTTAAAAGCAGTTTCCCTGCCATGTCAAGCCCTCAACAAAGCTTCCAGCAACCAAATCCGCAGACGGAAGCCGGGGTTTGGGACAACAAAGTCTTAAGCTGCATAATGAACTTGGTCGCCATCAAAAAAAATAAATATATAAAATATAAAATCTGCTTGACACCTCCCGGTACAGATCTCTATAAGTTACATTTAGATTTCGTAGACAACAAAAAAAACCATAAAACCGCCTAAATTGAGCGGTTCCTTCCGAGTCCAGAGTCACCGTTGTTTTGTTCCCAGGAGGAGTTGATGCGTTTCACGAGGCTTGGTCGTGGAGTCTTGCTGGTATGCGTGGTTCTCACCGCAGGCTTGGCATTCTCACAGAGCGATTCGAATGGAACGTGGACGCAGCTGTCGAACGTCCCGCTAAATCCGGACTTTATGCTGGTTCTGACTGACGGGTCTATTGCGGTCAACGACTACGCATCCAGCGACTGGTGGAGGTTGGTGCCGGACCAGACCGGACATTATCTGCATGGCACCTGGGTTCCAATGGGCAACATGCCTGTGCAGACGACGGGCACGTGCAACGATACGCCTACGGCCACGAACGCCAATGGTTGCCCTTATGCTGCCCAGTACTTTGCCTCGGCCGTACTCATGGACGGGCGGCTAGTCGTGACCGGCGGCGAGTACACCTATGACTACGCGTATAACGATTACAGTTCGGAGACGACGGAGGGCGCGGTCTGGAACTGGCAAACGAATACGTGGTCTGTACTCACTCCGCCCACTGGCTGGACCCGTGTTGGCGATGCCGACTCTATCGTTCTGCCCAACGGCCAGTACATACTGACCCGGAATTCGGGAGGAACCGGAAACGTCGCGATCATGAGCCCCGAAGGATCGCCGGGGAATTTTGGTCCGTTGACGTGGACGACACTCGCCCCTCCAGGCAAAGCCGAAGGCAGCAGTGAAGAAAACTGGGTGCTGCTGCCCGACGGAACGATCTGGGCCCTCGATATCTCAAAGGAGCCCGAGTCGGAGCGATATATACCGCCTTACTTGTCTACCGCCTATCCCACCACCGGGCAATGGATCCAGGCGGGCAACGAACCTGCCTCGATCGGCGTTTCAGTGGATAAGAGCGCCACCGAAGATGGGCCGAACGTCCTGTTGCCGAACGGTACCGTGTTGGTCCTATCAGGCAATCCCGCCGCATCGGGCGGAGGAGTGAATGCGATCTATACGCCGCCAACCACGCTTCTGGGAACGGGCGCGTGGGCGGCGGCGCCAAATTTCCCCGCATCGCCGAATGGGGGATTCTTCTCCGAGTGCGACGGTGCGGCATCTTTGCTGCCGAACGGCAACGTGTTCTTTACCGGTAACGGCCAAGCCTGCTACGACTCCCCCGGTGAATACTTTGAATACGTTCCAGGAAACCCTAGCCTAGTGCAGGTCATCAGTCCCTATGATCCTGAAGCAGGGACTAACGTGAGCAGCGTGATTGCATCGTACTATTCCAAATTCGTCGTTCTTCCCGATGGAAACATCCTTTATGGCAATGACGACGGGTTTGAGACGTATATTTTCGCACCTACGAACAACACTCCGAATCCGGCTTGGGCGCCGACCATCACTTCATACCCGACGACGGTCTCGCCAGGCATTGCCAATACTTACATTGTTTCCGGAACACAGTTCAACGGCATCTCGGCGCAAAACTACTATGGCGACGACGGGCAGAACGCTACGAACTATCCGCTTATCAATTTTACCAACCAAACCACTGGAGACGTGCAATTCGGTCGTACACACGACCACAGCAACATGGGGGTACAGACTGGATCTCTAGTTGTTTCCACATATGTGGACACCCCGGCCAATCTGGAGTGCGGTTCGGCGACCATGGTAGTGATTGCCAATGGCATCTCGTCGTCGCCGGTCCCGGTGACGGTGGACTGCACGAACTCGGCCCCAGCGTTTATGACCAGCCCAGCTACCGGCTCAACGTTAACCGGCCCTACGGCGGTTTTCCAATGGGCCGCCAGTACCGGAGCCACCGCTTATTGGATCGACGTGGGAAGCAGCGCGGGGAGCAACAATTACTATCAGTCCGGAAGCCTTTCGGCGACCGCGCAGTCGGCCACGGTGTCTGGCTTGCCGGTGAACGGCTCCACGATCTACGTAACGTTGTACTCACTGATTGGGGGGCAGTGGGTTCCCAACAGCTACAGCTATACGGCATACAATGCGCAGAGTGCGGCGGCCGTCCTCGTCTACCCGCTGCCGTCCTCGACTTTGCCCGGCGGCACGGTCAGCTTTGTCTGGTCGGAAGATTATCAAGCCGTCACCTACGCTTTGACTATCAGTGCGATTGGTCCGGGTGGAACCGATGTGTATTCGTCGGGATACCTGGATAATTCTCTCGGCAATGATGGTTACCCTGTGGTCCAGGCAGTGAGCGGACTGCCGACTAACGGGGAAACGCTTTACGTGACTCTCTACACCGTGCTGAATGGCCAGTTGTTCAGCAACGCATATACCTACACGGCGTGGAACGGCCAAACCGGCCTCGCCACTATGGCCACGCCTGCGCAGTCCTCGATTCTGACCGGCAGTACGGTAACCTTCACGTGGAATGCTGGCACGGGTGAAGCTGCCTACTGGCTTGATGTGGGAAGTACGCCGGGCGGCAGCCAGTACTACCAATCCAAGTCGTTAAAGACAACTGTGCTGAGCGAGAAGGTGACCGGACTGCCCACCAATGGCAGCGCGGTCTACGCGACGCTGTACACGGAGTTGGGTGGCGTCTACTACAGCAACACCTACACCTATACGGCACTCAATGCGGCGACGGCGGCTGGAGTCATGCAAACGCCAGTCAATGGCTCTACATTGAGCGGTAGCAGCGTCACCTTCACTTGGCTCGCGGGTTCGGGCGCAACCGCCTACTGGCTCGATGTGGGCAGCTCCCCGGGCGCAAACAACTACTCTCAATCCGGGAACTTGGGCAATGTTCTGACAACGACGGTCAACGGACTGCCGCAAGATGGCAGCGAGATCTATGCCACCTTGTACTCGATGATTGGTGGACAATGGACGCCGAACGCCTACACCTACTACGCCTACAACCTATCGGGAGCGGTCTTGGCGACGATGCAAACGCCAATTCCGAGTTCGACGATCGTTGGGAATACGGCGACGTTTACCTGGAGTGCGGGGAGCGGCACGGCTTACTGGCTGGATATCAGCGCAATAGAACCCGGTGGAAACGATGTCTATCAATCCGGCAATCTGGGGAATGCGCTGACCACGACCGTGAACAGTCTGCCCGCCAATGGCGGCATGATCTATGTGACGCTGTATTCGCTGGTCGGGGGACAGTGGGAGAGCAATGCCTACACCTACACCAATAATCCATAAGGGGCTAGGAATTAAGAGATAGAATTAAGGGAGTAAAGTCTCGGCCGCTGATAAATGGCGGCGACGACTGGGAAGAAGCAGGAGCGTCAAGCGGAAACAAGATTGCCGACCTAGCTGATTAAGCGAAAAACAGAAACGGAGAAGAACCCATGAACACCGTAATGGACAGTTCGAAAGATTGCAGCACACAGGCACGCGAAGATGGAAATGGTGTTAAGCATGGGTGTAAATTGCCAGCAATGATTTTCTGTTTGTTGGTGCTGCCCTGGGCTGTGGCGTTTGGACAGGCCTCGCCCCACGCGCGGGGGTCGGCAAGCGTTGGGGAGGCCAAGCCGGCGCAAGTTACGTATGAGAGTGGCCGGCTAACGGTCATTGCCAATGGTTCGAGTCTGTCGAAAATATTGGAACAGATTCGGGGCAAGATGGGGATTGTGATCGAAGGCAACGTGCTGCACGACCCGGTGATGGGCCAGTATGGTCCGGGATATCCGCGGGTAGTGCTCAAGAAGTTGCTTGACCCGACTAGCTACCAGTACAAGATGGTGAGCGACGGTACACCATACTCGGTAACGAAGGTAGTTTTGAGTTTGCGTTCCGTCGCGGATATACCAGCGGAGAAAAGCGCAGAGTCCGCAGGGCCTGCACCGGCCGCTGCGGCAACCGGCACAACGACGGCGACGGCGGCAACTGTGAAAAGTGGGAGCGATGGAGCGGCGCCAACGTCATATGTTGTTGTTGTGCAGTCGCCGGGGCGTAACGGTGTGGCAGCGGCAGGACCAACCAAAACTGTCCCGCTTGTAGCCAGCCCTGACGGCTCGCCGTATTTGAAGGGAACGAACATATCGGTGCGACAGCTTCAGCAGCGGACTGCGGAGGAGGAGAGACGACGATCAGAGCGACTCACCAAAGAGAGCCAAGAAAAACAGGCGGACGACGGCAGTAAGTAGATTTTCTACGATTCCTCTGCCGCACCGCTTCCTTCGCGTAATCCAAGAAAAGGGGCAGCTTTAAATCTTCGCTGGCCATCAGGTAGGCGACATCGCTAAAGACATTCCCTTCCTTATCAACTTCAGCAATCTCGCTGACGGTTGGTCCCGCCGTCTCGCGTCCCCCGACTCGAAGTAAGCCGCTCCTGACCTGATGGAATGGAACCCATCCCGACAACTAGCAGTTTGCTAGTGTCGAGGCAGGAGGGTTCATGGCAATCGAGATGAGAGTGGTTGGGTTGGACGTTGCAAAAAATGTTGTTTCAAGTCCATGGCGTTGATCGTCGAGGTGAAGCATCCTACATGCAGAGGCGATCTGCGAAGCGGTGAGCTGTCCGAACATGCGGTTTGTGCCCAGCAGATCTTCGAACATAAAACCTGCAAGCCTTTGCCGGGTTTCAGCATACACGCCACGATAGCCATACACCGGCCAGCGCAGCGCGATGTGCTGGATCTGATGGCGCAGAGTCATGGCCATGGCTTCGCTCTATGACCCCGCCGAAAACAGTAGTACTCGGCTCGGCTCACTCCGGTAATTTGGCAAAGTCGATTCACGCCGGCCTCCGCTTCGCCGGCTTCCTGGATCTGTTCCTAGATGCGGCGCCGCCACTGGCGCCGGCCCCCAAGGGAAGCTCCTTGAAACGCCGCAAGATTTTTTTAAGAAATCGATCTCCATGGTCTGCTGCCCGATCTTGCGTTCCAGCACAGCAATGCGCTCGCTGTCCAGCCGGGACTGGGACGGGCGCTTTTGCCGGGAAACGCCAGCTCACCTTTAATTTCCTGTCTCAGTTTTCGGGTGCACTCCAGGCGCTGCCCCTTCCCCCGGCGCCCACTTCCCCGATTGACCTGCTCCCCTGTTTCCGCACAAAGCTGAGTATGATTTGTGCGAAAGAAAGGGGAAGAAGATATGTCGAAGAGCAGGCACACGGAGGCGCAGATGATCGGGGCGCTGAAGCAGTTGGAAACGGGGCGCAAGGTAGAAGATGTGGCGCGAGAAGTGGGGGTTTCCAAACCCACGATCTACGCCTGGAAAGCAAAATACGGTGAGATGGATGTGAGTGAGGCACAAGAAGCGAAACAGTTGCGTGACGAGAACACGAAGTTGAAAAAACTGGTGGTGGATCTCAGTCTGGACAAAGAGATGCTGAAAGCGGTCATCGCAAAAAACGGGTGGAGCTCGTAAACCAGCGGTCGGACGCGGGTTGGCTGCGTGCGAAGTATGCAGCGAGCGAGCGCCGGGTTTGCGGGCTGCTGGGCATGGCGGTATCGAGTTGCCGCTATCAGACAACGCGCCGCGATGACGAGTTGCGCACGCGACTGGTGGAGTTAGCACGGGAGAAGCCGCGGTTCGGATATCGGCGTTTGCACGTGCTGTTGTTCCGGTCGGGAGAAGCAGTGAATCATAAGCGCGTGCATCGGGTGTATCGAGAGGCCGGTCTGAGCATTCGACGAAAGAAGAGGAACCACTGCGTACGCGTGGGACAGCCGCTGCAGTTGCGGACGGCGGCGAACCAGGAGTGGGCGCTGGATTTTGTGCACGATGCGGTCGAGTGCGGACGGGTGATCCGGGTGTTGAGCGTGGTCGATGCCTATACGCGCGAATGCCTGGCGCTGGAAGTAGATACAAGTTTTGCCAGCCGCAGAGTGACGCGTGTGCTGGAGGCGATCATGGCAGAGCGGGGCCAACCCGGTTCGATCCGCTGCGACAACGGTCCCGAGTTCACCAGTCGGCATTTTCTGGCGTGGGGCATAGAGCAGAAGATCGAGGTGGTGCATATTCAACCCGGCAAGCCGACGCAGAACGCGCGAGTCGAGAGCTTTCACGGAAGGTTGCGAGAAGAGTGTTTGAACCTAAGTTGGTTTCAGAATCTGTTCGATGCCAAGCGCAAGATCGCCGGGTGGAGGACGGAGTACAACGAAGAGCGTCCGCACAGCAGCCTGGGCTATCTGACGCCAACCGAGTTTGCCGCCCAGGAGAGAACGAGCTATGGAAAAGACGCTTGCCAAAACACGGCAAGCTTGGAAAACGCTGAAGAGCGCGTTTCCCACTACTGGAATGGTCCGCCGCTTGTTTCACTGGACGGACTATCTTGGTGGGCAGGAGGAGATTCATCATGGATATTTCCACGCTTGGCATCGACCTGAGCAAAACTACGTTTCACGTAATTGGATTCGACGCAGGAGGCGAGATTGTATTGCGCAGGAAGTTCTCTCGCAAGCAACTGCTTCATTTCACTTCGAACCGGCAACCAATGCTCATCGGCATGGAGGCCTGTGGGGGCGCACACTTTCTCGGTCGTGTGCTAAGAACTCAAGGGCATGATGCCAGACTGATGGCTGCGCAGTTTGTGAAAGCGTTCCGCAAATCGAACAAGAACGACTATCTGGATGCCGAGGCGATTGCGGAAGCTGTACAGCGACCAACCATGCGCTTTGTTCCGATCAAAACTGACGATCAGTTGGACTTACAGGCTTTACACCGAGTGCGGGATCGCTGGGTGGCCAGGCGCACGGCGGTGATGAACCAGATGCGTGGCTTTCTTCTAGAACGCGGAATCACGATCGCCAGAGGGCCTTCTCACCTAACAACGCACTTGCAGGAGATACTCGAAGACACCGGTACGCTCTTGTCTGGCAGACTACGCCTGTTGATTCTGGAGCTCAAGCACGAATGGGACGAATTGGACCAGCGGATCGAGGAAGCCAACACCGAACTGCGACGCATCGCAAAACAGGATGATGCCTGTCGCCGTCTGATGGAAATCCCCGGTTTCGGACCGCTGGTTTCGACCGCGCTCGTGGCTTCAATCGGCAACGGGATTACCTTTCGCAAAGGCAGAGATCTGGCAGCATGGTTGGGACTGGTTCCCCGCCAATACTCCACCGGTGGCAAGACCAGGCTGCTGGGCATCAGCAAACTGGGTAACGAATATCTGCGACGAATGTTCCTGCACGGGGCTCGCTCCGTGGTGGCGCAAATCGGACGAAACCCCTCGCCGCTTGGATTATGGCTGGCGAATCTGTCGGCACGAAGTCATCGCAATGTGGCGGTGGTGGCTTTAGCCAACAAGATGGCTCGGATGGCATGGGCGATCCTAAGCAAGGGAACCCGCTACTACACACCTGCAGTGGTAGCAGCATGAACTGCGGGCTTGGAAAAGCCACTCCGTGGAAAAGTCATAAGAACTGACTTTCCCACCTCGTTTGGAAATCCTGCAAACCGCGCAGGATTCCCACTTTTTCAAACCCGCTGCTACGACGATCCTTGTTATTGTTTTCTTCTCAGGTTTGCGAGACAAAATCAATGCGTGAGTGAACGGTCACAACCGGCGTGGCTCAAGCCTGCGTGGGAATAAGAACCCTTTGAGTTCGTCCCACTTAATAGACCAGCGACGCGCGGACTCCATTATGGCCAGGAGCTTGGCTCCACAAACAGGCCGGATACATTTGAGCAGACCAAACCACCCACGACAAAGATTCTGCTTGCAATCGAGCGGCGGACCATACATTCCCACCGCTCCGACTACCGCTACTGGGAGTAGTAACGTGGTTCAACTAACTTGTCGTATTATCCCGTGAACGGAACCAGGGGGCAGGTCACGATACCACGGGGTGCATAAGATGCGCAATATTCTGGAAAAAGTGCGGAAGTCCGACTACGACCAAGTGAAGGTCGATGCTCAGGCCATGTACCTGGCAGAAAGCCGCGCCCGGCGGAACAGGCCTTTCGCCATTTTCGGGCGCGGTGCCGGCGGGAGTACGGGCGCATGGTGCGGCGACTGGAGCGCGATTTACCGGAACTGCTGAACTTCTTCGTCTTGCCCGGCACCTGTAGCTGAAACTGCGCACCACCAACGTGATCGAGCGCTGCTTCGTGGAAGCGCGCCGCCGGACCCGTCCGATGGTGTGCTTTGTGAACGTAGAAAGCATGGATCGAATCATTTACTCCATCTTCCAGGGATTCAATCTGGAATGGAAAACCCGCGCCCTCAACCCATTTACACACGCAGCTTGACGTCATCCTTGAGATTAGAGCATGTTGTTGCAACGAGAAAATGTCGTAGGAACTGCAACCAGACTCTGTCACCCCCTGATCGATTAAGTAACGGCCGCTAAAGCGGGGCGGCCGGAGAGATTGTAGATGCGGGGCAGTGGTGCTTTTCTTTTCTGCGCCGCGGTGAGGAACTGGGGACGGGGCTCGGCGTGTTCTTCGAGCGGCAGAGGCAGCGCGAAAAGAAGCTGATCTCCGCGATAGACGCGCAGCATGCCATCCAAGTGATGGGTGAGTTCGACCGTTTCTCCGGCATAGCCGCGCTGGCCGGGCAAAGGCGGCAGGGCGATCGATTGCGCGCCGAGAGAGACGGTGTGATCGGCGGCGACGACGCGTTGATAGTGCAAAGCTAAACAACGGGAGAGATCGAAGCGGCGGGGTAAGGAGCGGAAGTCGCGGGCGGATTGGGCAGCGGGGCGGGCGAAGCGCCGGTTGTAGTCGGCGCAGAAGCGGGCGAGCACGGCGTTGGTCTGGGACAAAGTGGTGGCACCGGCGAGGCGAAGCTCGCTGACCAGACGGTCCTGGCAAGTGCGCCAGGCGCGTTCGATGCGGCCTTTCGCTTGGGAGAGTAGGCGGGGATCTGCTCGATGCCGAGTTCTGCGAGGGCGCGTCCGAGTTGCGTGGGAGATGGTTGGCCGGCGAGTTGTTCGGCGAGGGTCCAGTGCGCATCGTTGCGCTGGAAGATGGAGTGGCGGTCGCGGTAGAGGCTGAGGGGGACGCCGTGGGGGGTGATCATGGCGCGGAGGGCGCGGAGATAGCCGAGGGTGTTTTCGGCTTCGAGTTGGAAGTGCGCGGCCAGGATCTGACCGGTGGCGTCGTCCTGAAAGCCGAGGAGCGTGAGCACGGGGCCGCGGCCTTCGAGCCAGTCGTGACGGCTGGCATCGGTCAAGGCCATCATGCCGAAACGCGGGCGTGGCGGGCGGCGGGAGCGATACTGGCGGGGCCGGCGCTTCTGCGGAGAAGCCAGTTTGGCGGCGCGCAAAATGCGGCGCACAGTCTCGCGGCTGACCGCGAGGTTCTCTTCGGCGCGAAGTTTTTCCGCCAGAGGGGAATCGTTGAAGCCCCGATATTTACCGCGAGCTAAGTGCAAGATCAACTGCTTCTGAAGAAGAGGCAAGGCCCAAGGCATGGGGCGTCCGCGATTGCCGTGCTGCACCCAGCCGACGGAGTCGGGCCGATAGCGGCTTTTGAGCCGTTGCACTTGGCGTTCACTCAGTTGCAGCAGACGGGAGGCTTCGCCTACGCTCAGCCTCCCGCCCGCTGCATTCTCAATCACTTTCACCCGCTGGAACTCTTTCTGACTCATCGTCACCATCCTGAGAGGATGACAAAGTCTCGTTGCAGTTAGGGGGTGACATTATCTTGGAGCATCTACACCTTGAGATTAGACCATTGACATCTGTGGGGATCTTTGAGAAAGTAGCGTGTCTGTGTAGTCTCTCCAGCGTGGTCGCATCCTGTCAAACGCGAGTTGGTAACGTCTCACCCCAGGTTGTCGGTCTGTAAATCGTAAAGTTAGTCCCCAACGATTCAAAAATCTAATCCGCGCTCGCCAGCAGCAAGGTCTGCTCGAGCCAGAGGGGGAGCCATGAAAACTCACAACGGTGTCACAAGGGCCAAAGCCGCCACCAAAAGCGCGAAACAGGGACGGTGCCGAAGGTCTATTCACCGAGACTCAAAAAACGTTAGCCTCACCCGTAAGATGGGGCAACTGGCGGAACGGGTTACCACCGGTGTTTCAATGGTCTGCGTCCAACTTAGGGAACTCAGACCCGAGATCGAGCAGATCCGATCATACTTCCGAGAAGATATACGCGGCTCGGTGACGTTGTCGGGATGCCGATCGTTCCACGAGTTCTGCAAGAATCGCCTGCACCGTAGCGAACAAGCGGTCTATCGATTGTTGTCGTCGGATACTAAGAAGAGTCAAAACAAGACAAGAGTTCCGAAGGTCCCAACCGCGCACCAGAAGCTGACCTTCGCTCACGATGGCATCGAACGGCTCCGCTCGGCATGCTTTGCGGCCGCCCACTATTTCGATACCGAGGACAGCGGTCAGAGGATGGAAGCCGCACAAGCGAAGGCGGAATAGAAGCGATGGCAACCCAGATGTGAAAATGGCGACGGATCGCGAAGGCCACATTCTCAACCCTGACTGGCAATCGCGCGGCATTCGATGCCTCTGTGCAGTCGCGCAAAAACGTGGCTACGCTTGGACGCTTTGATAAACTACACTTAGAAGTTTGCAGTGGTCCCAAACCCTGGAAATTGTTTTCGCCGAGGGCAGGATCAGCAAAGTTCTACCCATCTCGTCGGTAACGTGGGAACAAGTCGCGACGGAGTCGCGTCTTAGGGCCATTAGCCCTACGGAGCCCACAATGACGAGAAAACCGTTTTCCCAGCCAGTTGCTAGTGTGGTCGTGGCCGACGAGACGCTCGAGGCTGTACGGACTCGCACCGGTGCACCTGCACTGCTGCGTTGGAACGGCGGCAGGCTGTCGTACGGCCGCGAGTTTCGAGTTGGAACTCACACCTACGTCGCCGCAGATTCCGGATCCGGTCTTCCCCGCGAAATCAGATTAGCGCGAAGGCCGCAGGATTACGTATCCGACGAAGTCCTCATCAGCGAAATCGCCGCCGTTCTCCGCTCGCGCGGTGGCGCGAGCGAATCCAATGCCGAGCTCGCTGCGTATTTCGCCGTGGCAACTCATTTTGCCGATTGCCACGATCCGGCGCTTCGCGCGGTGATATCGGCGACCGACGAGTGGGAAGCCGCACGGTTTTTGCAACTGCTGGCCTGCTTCTGCCGCCACTCACTACCGATCGCAAACTTCGATCTGGGTCTACCATGGACATTGCCGCTTGGATGCACGCCGACCTTCTTGATAGCCGATCCCGAGCCCTCGCATAGCTTGGCTACGCTCCTCAATGCCACCCAGCATCGAGGTTTCGCACTGGCGCGAGCGGGACAGACTTTCAACCGCCAGTTTTCAGCTGTGGTTATCGACTGCGAGGGCGGTCTGGCGCCGACTTCGTTTTGCCGCATCGATGCCACGTCTCAAACGCAGCCGGCTCTCCCCAACGCCGAGGCTATGTCCGCGATCGAAGAGGAGTTTCAAGCAAAACTGTTGTCGTACCGCCTGCAACATCGATCACAAGTTGTCAGCGCAACCTGCGATGCCAGCGCGTTAGGGGGCAGCATTCGCGCCATCGCCTGCGTTCTCGGATCGTGCTTTCCTAACAACCCATCCCTCCAAGCGCGAATCACCGAGCTTTTGCAGCCGCAGGATGAAGATCGCCGCTTCGATTCCGCCAGCGGCGAAGCAGCTGTCGTCCTCGAAGCTCTCTTGGTACTGTGTCACCAGAACAGAAACGACGCTCATGTCGGAGACGTTGCCGAAGTCGCCAATGGAATCCTCGATCTCCGCGGTGACGGATACCAGTTAGATCCGCGCCGAGTGGGCGCTCTGCTGAAACCTCTCCGGCTCGGTCACGTTCGAGATAGCAAGGGCTATAAGTTCCTACTCTCGGCGGCTAACCAGCGCAGAATTCATGAACTGGCGCGCTCTCGCGATGTGTCGTTCTTCAAAGGCGCGATCAAGCAGTGTAGTTTCTGCCGCGATTCGGCGCCGTCAAGCTCCGTGGCGGATCCTTCCGCCGGCCAGTAAACGTTGTGTACATTGTGCACGTTGTGTACGTGATTTCGGGAGATCAAGAATCTTGTCCACAAGGAGAAGCGGTTGATGCAGAAAAAAACCAGAACCGAAACGATTCGTCTCATTCAGGAGACTGGGTATCTTCGCGAAGTCAATACTAATCAATTGCTTAACACCCGGAAGCTGATGGTGCAGCACCATCCGGCTAATAGCATGGCATTCAGTTGGGGAGGCGGAACAGGGTTCATTTTCTACCTCTCGATCACCACCGACCAGCCGACTCGCATGATGGAATTCGGGGATTTGGAACTGGCCGGGCAACTGTTGAGCGTCGACTGGTGGGAGATCGAGGACAAGGTCGACATTTATCGGTTCTCTGGGGGGAGAGGCCCGGAATTCCACAAAAACTTTGTGCTCAATCATCGCGTCGGTGGTCGGGGACTCGTGCGGCCCGGAATTCCGGTGGAGGGCTGGTTGTTGGGACGTTGTTTCACGTCTTTACCAGCGACTTGCCGTGACGGCTCCGATCTAACATCGACGCTGTCGATCCTCGACGGATTCGGAACAATCCACGTCCCTGAACTATCGTTGCGCTTCGACCCGAGTCTCAATATAGAATTGGCGCGAGTTCGCAGCTCGCTATACGGACCCGGTGAGCATGAACCCAATTACTCAGATCGTGAAAACGCGCCTGCGATCACAGACCAAATTCAGACAACGCCAATGGCTGGTTGCCAAGCAGAAGAGCATAACAAAATATTGGCTGCAGATGACTCCGAAGCCAACCGGCCTGGCGCGGATAGTTAGTGCCAAACTCGAGTAGCCCCTGCGATCGGATAAAAAAGGGGAGCACGCCATCAAAGATCGACAAAGGCATCGACGAAATCAAGAGGGCGGCAACTTGTTTTCCAACGTCCCCAGCTTGGTGGATCGCTCCTTATGAAACCGAACATCGACGTTGAGGCAATTCGATTGTGCCACCTTGGTTGCACCTCCACGCGGCCAATTCTCCTAAGTTCGGCCGATCTGTTCGGGGCCGGCTGACGAAGACCTTGTGTATATTCTACGTATATACATTTATGGAGATCAGGGATAGGGGGTACAGCGCGAGTTTTTTCGTTCCTAGAGTCTGTTGCGGTTGGGCACGAGGTTCAACTTCTAGAGGTTGACAGTAGCAAGCTTGCAACAAAGGACCTCCCAAGGCTGCAAGAGAGCTGCCGGACTAAATGTGGTTTTGGCCGTGAATCTTCTGGTTGATAGACGCGCCGGGGCCGTTCTTGAACTCGGCAGATCATAAATGTGACCTGCTCCCCTGAATCCGCGCGAAATTGAATATGATTTCGTCGAAAGTGATCGGTCCCGAAGCTCGACTCAACCGGGATTCTCCAAACCGATGATTCCTAAAGACCGGCTCCGGGGTATAATGGTCTGGCTGTTGGGTCCGCAGGAAATTCCGGCTTAATCCTCCCTTCCGCCATTTCGCCAGTCGATTTGTGGGCTGTTGCTGGAAATCCGCGAACGCTAAATGACATCTCGTGTCTCCGCACCAGGCACGGAATTTAGGGGTTCGTTGAACAGCGATTTCACACCCATGAGAGGAACGGACACGCCGCGCGCGTCGAACGGCGCCATCATTCGCGCCAAGTCGCCGCTGCGTTTCAGCTTTGTCGGCGGAGGCACCGACCTCGAGCACTATTTCACCCAGCGTCCCGGAGCAACTCTCTCCAGCACCATCAACCGCTACGCCCACGTTTCTCTCTATCCGCGTCAGGATCAGGAAATCCACATCCGCTCGCTCGATCTCGGCTACACGGTGAATTACTCGCTCGGCGACGAGCCCGACGACGACGGAGTGCTCGACCTCGCGAAAGCCGCAATTCGCCGCTGCGGCCTCCAGCGCGGCACTGAACTGGATATCCGCCTCGAGGCCCCGCAAGGCAGCGGATTAGGCGGTTCCTCGGCTCTAACCTCTGCCGTGCTGGGCGCAATCGCCGCTGCCAACGGCAGCAACTACAGCGTCTACGAACTCGCCGAACTCAACTACACCATAGAACGCACCGACCTCAAGATCGTAGGCGGAAAGCAGGACCAATACGCAACCACCTTCGGAGGCTTCAACCTGCTGGAGTTCCACCGCGACCGAGTAGTGGTAACGCCGCTGCGCATCGACGTGTCGGTATTGAACGACCTCGAAGCTCACCTGCTCTTGTGCTACACCGGCAAAGTCCGAACCAACATGGGACTGGTCGACCGCCAGATCAAGTTCTTCCACGAGAGCCGACCCGAGACGCTGCAAGGAATGGCGCGTCTCTACGAGATGGTCTTCGAGATGAAGGAAGCCCTGCTGACAGGAGCGCTAGACCGCTTCGGCCAGATGCTCGACGAAGCCTACACCAACAAGAAGCTGATGAATCCGCACGTAGCCGATAACACCACAGCCGACCAGCTTTACGCAGCCGCCAAGCAGCACGGCGTAATCGGCGGCAAGCTGCTGGGCGCCGGAGGCGGAGGTTACCTGCTCCTTTTCTGCGAAACCGGAAAGCAGCACAAGGTCCGCCAGGCCCTGGAACAGTTAGGAGGACAATTCACCGATTTCTCCTTCGAAGGCGGCGGTCTCCAGGTATGGCGCAGCAACTCAAGATGAAACGACCTAAACTGAATCAGCTCGAGTGCATCAACTGAAGTGGATAAACTAATAACAAATTCAGCCATCATCCTCGCCGGTGGTCTGGGGACGCGCCTGCGCACGGTGTTATCCGATCGGCCGAAAGTTCTGGCGCCTGTCGCTGGACGCCACTTTCTTTCCTACCTGTTAGACCAGCTAGCCGATGCCAATTTTCGCCATGTGGTTCTATGCACCGGATATCTGGGCAACCAGGTACGCGAAGTTTTCGGCAGCCGCTTCCGCCGTCTCGAGCTGTGCTATTCCGAAGAGACAGAGCCTCGCGGCACTGCAGGAGCATTGCGCGAGGCGCTTCCACTACTGCGTGGCGATACCGCACTCGTCCTGAATGGCGATTCCTATTGTCAAACCGATCTGCCGGCGTTCCTCAAGTGGCACCAGGAAAAGCATTCTCAAGCATCGCTGGTATTAGCTCGAGTACCCGATGTCTCATGCTTCGGCAGCGTCGAATTCGACGACGAACAGCGCATCCAGCGCTTCGGCGAAAAAAGTAAGTCGGGATCGGGATGGATCAACGCGGGAATCTACGCAATCTCAAAGAGGCTGATTGCAAGCATTCAGAACCATGAGCCAGTGTCGATCGAGCGCGAGTGTTTTCCCGCTTGGATTGCAGGAGGCATATTTGCCTATCCAGCTGATGCGAATGGACGCTTCCTCGATATCGGAACCCCCACTACGCTGCAGTCAGCGCAGGAATTCTTCGCGCCCGCGCTCCACGGCCTCGGACCACGCTGCGTCCTCCTGGATCGCGATGGCACATTGATTGTCGAGCATAACTATCTGCGCGAACCCTCCGAAGTGGAATTACTCCCCGAAGCTCCCGCCGCACTCCGGCAATTGCGCAGCCTCGGGCTCAGCATCGTGTTGGTCAGCAATCAATCCGGAATCGCTCGAGGCTTTTTTGACGATGAAACACTCAACCAGATTCACGAGCGCCTCTGCGCCCTTTTAGGCGACGCCGACGTTGCGCTCGATGCCATCTACTATTGTCCACACACCCCAGAACAAGCTTGCGCCTGCCGCAAACCGCAACCAGGAATGGTCGAGCGGGCCGCTCACGATCTCGGCTTCGATCCGCGCAACGCATTCGTTATCGGCGATAAGGAGTGCGATATAGAACTGGGAAGCCGTGTCGGCGCGATAACTCTGCTGGTACGCACCGGCTACGGTAAAGAAACATCGTCAGCCGGCGTGCAAGCCGATCACACCGTACAGGACCTGACCGAAGCCGCAGCCGTGATAGCTCGCCTTGTCAAGCTCGGTGCAAAAGCAACGGTTAGGTAGACGACCGAGGACGCCCCGGGTCTGCTCAAATCGTAAATTGCCAACCTGAGGTCTCGGCGCGAGCCCAATGCATCCGGCCTGGGTGACTATGGACGACGATCTGCCATTACGATCTCCTGCAGCCAGAGCTGGTTCGCCTGAAAATCGCCAATCTCAGCAGTCGCGGAAGCAGACGGCAGAAGACGCTGATGGAGGGTTCCATCAGCCAGCCCGTGCAACATGGCTCCGACCAGTTCCCGCAGCCGCACCGTATCAAACATTGCCACGCCAGAGCCAGGATACAGCCGCGCATTCAGCAGACTGTTATTGGTGAAAATTCCTGGACGCCCAAGCGCCGCAGCAAGAAAGGTGATCCGCCCAAGAATGCTGCCCGAAGTGAGGTTGATGACACCGTCGCACTCGCCAATAAAGCGCACAAACGAACGGTATCCGCGCTTCGCCTTCCAGCACGAACGGCAACCCTTTGGCAAATTCGGACGAGTTGTATTTCGCCAGGTCCGTCGAGTTGTAGACGAACGTATGAAACGTAATCTTTTCGCGCAACGTGCCGGGCAGATCCTGCCACACATCCAGCAGCACCCCCTTCAGCACAAACGGATGGTTCTGCACAATGTCATGGAAGCTCATCGGCACTTGCACCAGGATTTTGTGCCGACCAGAATCGCGGCCCGAGTTGCGCCCGAGATTCTGCGTAGCTGCCAGATCGTAAGGCCACGGAATCATCGTCGCCCGCTCGCGCCCGATCAGCCCATCGCAGAACGTCTTAAGTTCGGGCGAGTAAGCCCATACGTGACGGGCTCCGCGCAAGATCCGCTGGACACGCCGCAGCTTCGCATCCGTAAAGTCGCGCGAAAGAATCGCCGGAGGCCCCGGAATCACCGCCACTGGCGGATTTCCCGCGTCCACCAGGGCTTCGAGATAGCGCAGTTGACTGTCTGAAGCCCGCAACTCCGCAATGATAAGATCGTACTTCCCTGCTGGAACTTTCTCATCTTCCAGAAGAAGATCAAACTTGTCGGAAAGCATCAGCGCCAAACAGAAAACGTCGGGATAGATAACGCCTTCCAGGCGCATCTTGAGATACTTTGCCACCAGCCGTTGCTTGCGCCACCATCGGCTGTGGCCGCTTACGAATGCAATGCGCAACGGGCCGCTCACGTCGTCAGGCTCCGTGGGCTTATTGAACTTGAGTTCGCCGAATGTCGGCTCAATTGGAAAGGCCAAGCCGCATTCGCGTAAGACATGTGCCGCGCGTACATCGTAAGTCTGCTCTGCGGCCAGCCGCGCCGCATTGCGCCGGATGCGCGCACGCAACTCGGGATCTTGCAACAGCAAATCAATCTTGTCGTCGATCTCCGCCGGCGAACGATAGTAAACCGCAGCTTCGTTCTCCGGAAAAAATTCATGCTGCTCTGGGGAGTAGCCCGCCAGCATCACTCCTCCGCTGCCCGGAACTTCGAACGTACGCATATTGGGTCCGCCGAGATTTTCCGCATTGAGGACATTCAGCGACACTGGAGCCCGAGCATAAATGTCGCCGACGGCTTTGCCCCAAACCGCCGCATGCGCCCGATGCTGGCCAGTAAGCGTTCTCCACTTCCGCGGCCAGCTATTGCCCCAGATCGCTACCGTGTGTTTGCGGATCGCGGCCACTCCTGCGCACCGTACGCGCGTGTAGGTAGCCACAAACGTCACCTCATGGTCGATGTTGCACGCGTCGCAATGCAGACCCTCGTCAACGGATCGTGGATAAAACAACTCCGGGTCAACCGCAAACGGAAGGTACTTTGCCTCGACTCCGTCGCGACGCAGCCGCTCCACCAAACTGCGCTCCCACATCCAGACAATGCTGTATTGCCGCAGCACTTCGATCAAGTCGCGGCGCAGTGCGGAAGCCTCTCGCGGGTCCCAGCGGATGCCCATGTAAGGATGGTCCGGATAATGATTCACGAACGGCACGCCGAGAGATTTCCGGATTTTCCGAATCGTCTCGGGATGAAAGAACGAACACTTCACCGCAAAGATAAGCGCCGGACGAACGCGCTCCGCGACTTCCATCGCCTGACGATTGACCGCATTCCACAGAGATGATCGCAAGGCGCGGCGCAGGATGCGATTGCCGGTAAAGCGGCTCGCCCGCATGAGCGCCTGATCGGAATCAAATCGGACTACCTCCATGCCCAGGCGTTCGAACGCTCGCGAATAACTCTCGGGCAGCGCCCCCTGGTTCGATGGTCCGATGACGAGTACTTTGTTATTGGCCATTTGTCATTTCGTCGAAACGATCTTCAGCCAGCCGCCTCATTCGATCCGGCAAATTCTGCCGTCACCCGCAACGGATAACGGGCCATCAGCGTGACCGGGTCCGCCATTTGCGCGAAACTGTTGACCCTCAATTCACGCCAATCCTGTACGCAGATTTCCACCTTTTCCGACGCTCGCAAGGCATTGATCTCCGACCGCGCCCGCGTCTGTAAGTACCGCAAATAAATCCTTTCGTTGACACTGCGGGGCAGTAACGCCAGGAAAAACGTAAGCCGCTCGGCCAACGTGCGATGGTTTGCCAGGTAATGTAGAAGGCGCCGTAAAGATGCGCCCGGAGCACTTAGCCCGGGCTGCGCATCGCGTACCTCTTCGGGGCGCGCCAATTGCAGTGGCAAACCAAGTTGAGCGGCGTAGTATTTGTAAACGTCAAGCCACGTCCACTGCGGAAAAGTGATCAGATCGTACGTACCGGGCTTCGGCGTTGTTTGCGCACCGGGCGTCTGCATTATCTGCGGGCGCGTTCCCTGCGTCCGTGATATTTGAACGACGGCTTCTACAATGGCTGCCGTAAATACCGTGTTGGAAGAGCGAAGCCCCTGGTGCGGCAACGCGACTCTTCCGTCGCGGATTTCGCCGCAAATCTTCCTTGTAATGTTCTGCATCTCGCCCATCACGTGTCCCAGGCGGAATACAAACGCGGGACGGTGCGATCGAGCGACAGAGCCGGCGAAACATTCTCTCCTCGAATAGTTTCTCGAGTCCGTACGAATCTGGGAACCAGAATCTCATGCCGGGCGCATGGACCATCATCGTGCTGGCGAATACGATCGGCGCGCCGGGCCTTGCCGCTGCGACCATGCTCCGGACAATCTGACGATTCATGTCCTTGTCGATACGTGGTATCGCCGTGTTGCTCAATGCAAAATTCACGACCACGTCGCAGTCGCCGATCAGATCACGGGCCTCGGCCGGATCGGAAATCCGTCCGTGTCTGCATTCCATATCGTTGGAACGCAGAAAAGCGGACCCCGAGACATTTCGCGCGATGGGTACGACTTCAATGCCCTCGACATCACGCAGCCGAAGCGAGACCTCGGTCCCGACCTGGCCGTTGGCACCCAGTATGGCGACTCGCGTCATGGATTTTGCTTCCCTGCTCTGTAAAGAGCTTCGACCGCGCGAATCGTTGCAAGACAACTGGAAGCACTGAATTTGGACGCTTGGCGGCTCCGCACACCTTCAAGGAAGGCCATCCATTCCAGGTAGAACGCCTGATAGATAGTTGTCGCGCCCAGCGCGCTTCATCGCAAGCGATGCCACGTCGCGGCCGTTTTGGACGCCCCGGATCTCGATATCCTGCGCTGGACGGCATGAAAGTGTGACGGTGCAATGGTCAAACCGCAATTCAATCGTATTGGTCGCTGGTCGAAGCCACGTGACTAAGTAATCGAGTTCGCACGAGCCTCGCGCAGTGCGCAATGTCAACCGTGCGTCAATCTCACGATCCACACCCCCATCGAACACGAATCTTTGCGCCACCGGAATCGCCTCCGCCGCATCCGTTATGTAAATCGCCGCGTCCAGGGAATGACATCCCAAATCCATCAGCACGCCGCCCCCGCCAGAGGCAGCATCATCGTAGAAGCGGGAATCAGCCCCAGTCCTGGTTGTGAGCGCGCCCTCGGAAATAGAAATCGACCGCAACTCGCCAAACCAGTTCTCTGCAACGAGCAATCGGGACAGAACTACGGCGGCATAGCTCCGACGTTGAAAGCCACAAGCTAACCCATAGTCGGGGTACAGGCCGCAAATTTGTTCGCCCTCAGAACCGCCTGCTGCGAGTGGCTTTTCGGCCAGCACGCACGTTCCACGTTTGGCAAATAATTCATAGTATGGAAGCCTCGCGGTGACCGGCACGGCGAGCAGCACGACGTCGGTCTGAGGAAGCTCGTCCAGGCAATCTGCAACGAGTACTGGAGCAATTTTGTAACTGTTTGCGACCGAGCGCGCCGTTTCCCGCTTCTTATCCGCAACGTAAACGATGCGAATGCCTTCGCACGCGCTCAAAACCGGCAGATGGATTCGACTCACAATCTCGCCAGCGCCTACAACGCCCACCGAGAGCACCCGCGACATATCAGGGTTTCCAGAAGCCCCAAAGCGAGCATGTCTCGTCCCTGCCGCATCGGTCGTTATGGCGTCAGTTGTTGCCGGATCGGTCATCGAAGTTAGTCAAATCGAAGTTCAGTCAAGTTGATCGGGCCGATAGGATGCCAGCACACTGGATTGCCGCAATATTGCTTCGGCGCGAGACCGCGACCAGTTTCTCATAAACGTTTCCCGCCCGTTCGTTCCAAGGCGTCTGCAGGAGGCAGCGTCCTGCAACAGCGATGAGATCGCTTGCGCAAAGTCTTCGGGAGTTTTGCGCACCAGCAAATCATGACCGTCCCGCACGTCCAATCCTTCAACCAATTCAGGACAGGCGACGACAGCCTTCTCTCTTGCGAAAGCTTCGACGATCTTCAGCGGCACCCCACCTCTGACAAATACAGGTAAGGCCACAACCCGGCACTGACTATATAACTCGTTAGACTCGGCAACAGCCCCGAGAAGATCGACATACCCCAGGCTACGAAACTTTGTCTCGTCTGCCACTGGCAAGCTGGCGCCGGCCAGCTTGAGACGGGCGGAAGGATTCCTCTGCAACACAATTGGAAACACCTTCTCGGCGAGAAATCTCGCCGCTTCGAGATTAGGGCCAGACGAATAAGTTCCGATAAAACCGACATTTTCATTGGCCACCAGGGGGCCAGGTTGAAAGACACTTTCATCAAGACTGTTGGCCACTACCACCACATTCACTCTCGGAGCGATACGGGTCAGCGCCTCGGCCTCCGGAGGGGATGTCGCCCAGACTTCACTGCACTGTGCAAGAAAAACTTTTTCCTGGGTCCGACTGGCCAGATGGTTGGAATAAAGCCCGAGCCGGCCTACTGCATTCTTCCCATAATTGACGAGAAACTGCGAAGTGAGATCGGTCAGAACATCGATGGCATCGCCAATTACCCGGAAACCGTTCCTTGTCAGAGAGGCGGCATAATGCAACATAAACGTAGGCAGAACTACAAAATCCGCTCTGACTCTCCGCGCCTCGGCGAGAATGATTTCCCCTGCGCCGATGCGGTCATAGGAAGTAGAAAACGGATAGCGCCTGCCCGGAATCCCAAGCGCGCCCCGCACCAGAAAGTCGACTTTATGACCGATCAGGGACGGGGCGGAGAAATCGCTGTGCGGAAATCTGCGGCCGCCATGCCGAACTTCATCGCAAATCTGCGCCAGGGGAGTGGAGGCAACCGGCGCGGGCTCGGGCCCCTCGGTCGAGAAATAGAGCAGCGCACTATAGCAGCCAAGCCGCCGGACCAATTCCAGATTGCTGACCATCCGCAGGTGCAGACCAGTGGTCGCCGGAAAAGGAAAGTCGGGGAGGACGGTGAGCACGCGAGTCAGCCTCGCGTTGCGCGCCACCTGCGCGCCGCCATCCAGACGACTGCTGGCAAGCTCGCCTTCGTTAGTTGTGCTGTTGCTGTTCACGAGTTGATAGCCATGTGGCAACTTCGGTCGCGGTCTGGAATTCGATATTCGGCAGATTCTGCAACCGCCCGATATTCGCTCGAAAATTCGAAATCCCCGTTTCGGTCAAGTCGTAAGGATGAAAGAAAAATGCCCACACATCGCTGGCCTGGAGTGGCAATTCCCGCCAGTGATCGGTAAGCAATTGCGTCTGGTTCGTTAGGCCCGAAAAAGAAAAGTACCCATGCCTGAGCCGCAACAGTCCGCGCGCCGCCGCCGCGACCGGCGATCGGCGAAACTGCGCCGCCGGAACCTCCCACAACCTTAGCGGTGAACGACCGCTCTGCTGATAATCACCCGTGCTCGGATGGTAGGGCGTCGCCGGACAACGACGCCAATCCGTCATCAGTTTTACTTTCCCCGCCGAAAACCAAAGCGTATTGCCGGGCAAAGCTGAGAAGTCCACGACCACTCCAAGTCGTTCCAGAGCAGAGAGTAAAGCGACGCTGCCATAATCCCACCCCGTGCGCGTAGCATGGACCGGGAACGACAAGGCTAGGCGCTCGTGGGCTTCCGCCAACCAATCGGGATCGGGATCAAAAACAAACTCCTTCTCAGCCGAAGAATACGACATGGTGTGCATATGCCAACCGAGCTCGTGGCCGCGTGCCTGCAGCTTCTCCCACAACGGCCGGTGGTCTGCGTATCCGCTGTCGAATTTGCCCGTGCAGAACTCGACGCTCTGATCGGACCTGATAAGCCATGTGATCACAGGCATTCCATCACCAATCTTGCCGGCCAACGCGTCGATTCGATTCAGGCATTCCCACACGTCTCCCTCGGGGCGACGGTCGAGAGCTGGGGGAAGTATCGGGTCAACATCGCAGCCGATAAGAATCTTCACCGCTTTTGTGCCACCACGAAGATTGCGGGAGCAATCTCAAGTGCGCCCAGCGCTCGTTCAACCATCAACGGTGGATTGACCAGCGGCAGAAGGAAAGGCATTGCGTTAATCGTGCTATTGAGAATGGAGGTGGCGTATTGCTGTTTGAGCGCAAATCCGGTTTCGTCAATAAGACGGCGAATCAAGCTCGGGCTGTGTCCAAAGAGGTCCGGAAGGTATTCCTCCTTGGTAGCCGCGAAGGGGCTCGGCACCTTGCGCAAAATAAACTTGGCGATCCTGCCCGGATTACGCAGATTGCTGTAGCTGAAAACCAAAGTACCTCCGGGGCGCAGAACCCGCTGCAGTTCTTTTAGAGCGGCCTCGGAATTGTGCAGATGATGAAACACTCTGACCATGAGCACGGCATCGAATGTATTATCTGCAAAGGGCAGCGCATAGACGCTGGCATCGTGATACTTCACCGCATCTCCGAAGGTGTTCATCGCCGAGGCGCGGAGATTGCTGGCCGGTTCCACCATGTGGACGTCCCGGTATCTGTCGATATAACAAGGCCCGAGCCGCCCGAATCCGGCGCCGATCTCCACCATGGAGCCGCCCCCAGGTAGCGTGTGCCTTACGATCTTCTGCTCTAAGCGGTCGAGGTAGCGCTTGCCGGGGCCGGCCCAGAAGTGCTCGTAGTCCACTCCCTCATAGTCTTTGGAAAAGGCTGCGATAGACGTTCTCATTGAGATTCGGATACCTGCAATTGAAGTGTGTTGAGTTCCATGGAATTCTCGATAGCGGTAAGCCGGCGCTGCGCCAGTAGAATGCCGCACCCATCCATTGTTGACGGACGAACGGTGACCGCGTGAGTAGGAGCGAGCACGCGGCGCATGAGTTCGAGCGTCCCCGGCGCGATTTGGTCGTGATACTCCATCGCGATGCGCTTGAATCGTGCAAGCAGGCCGGGAGAAGCTGCCGCAAACACATCGTACTCGGAACCCTCGATATCAACCTTCAGGAAATCAATCTCCTCCGTACGAGTAAGATCAAACAAGCCTGCGAGCGGAATTACCTGAGTGCCGCCGGCCGCCGACGTCTCTGGCCTCAGCACATGATCGAGCGAGCGAGAACCGATTGCCTGCATCTTTCCCTTGCTGAACCCCGCACCGAGAGCCACTTCGCAGCATGTCACATTTTCCGGACAAGCTCGCGCGACATTAGCCTGTAGATACTTAAAATTTTCGGGGAACGGCTCCAACGCGACTACCCGGCATCGGCGGTTCTGCCGCGCCATCCGAATCGCAAAAACACCTACATTGGCGCCGGCGTCGACAATCACATCGCCGTCGGCGGGGTGATAAAAGTCCGCGGTGTAAGTATGCTCGAGCCACACCTCGACGACGGCTTCCAACAGTCCTTCCCTCTGCGGTGGATGGCAGATCCGCGTGCCGTCCCAGAGCACAACTTCATCACAGGGCTCGCCGGCACGCATCCGCCCGACCAGGGTTCGGCCATTGCGAAAACGCAGCGTCAGCGACGCCATCCGGAGAATGCTTTTCAAGTACATATTTTTCAAATCAAATTCCGAATCATAATTCGAAATCAAAGAGTCGCGCGAGGGATGAGCCCGGGGACGGCAATCAACTGCCGATAGACTGCCATCATTTTATCAACTACCGGCCGTGGTGAATAGTCCTCTTCAATCAAACGCCGCGCTGCATCCCGCATCTGCCGTCTTTCGGCGGAATTTGCCAATAAACGGCGCACTTTGTCTGCCAGCTCTTCATCGCTTTCGCCAACCCAACATTCGCGTCCGTTCTCATAATCGATGCCTTCGACGCCCTCCCATGTGGTCACCACCGGCACGCCGTAAGCCATTGCTTCCATCACTTTAACCTTCATTCCGCTGCCCCGCGAAGGCGCATAGACCATAACCGCAGTTTTAGAGAAAAACTCTGACGGGTGGGCCAGGTTTTCCGCCACGGTTAAATCCGGCGTCGCCCGGTAGTCCTGCAAATATCTGGAGGCATTCCACCCCGCGATATAAAGCTTGGCGGCGGGAACACCGCGCTTCACCAGGGGCCAAATGCGGGTTATCAACCGCTTCGCCGCGGAGCGAGATGGCTCCCAATGCATAGACCCAATCAAGCCCACGACCGGGTCCGACGCCGGCGGCTGTAGTTGATATAACGAGGTGTCCAAGGCGAGAGGCACCACCCAATAACGAGCATTGGGATTGATCGATTCCGCGACCTCCTTCAGCCGCGGCGTCAGCAGCCGAACATTCGGAATGCCACGAAGGAGACGGCGGGTAGCGCGCCGTGCCTGCCACAGCGCCTTGCGTTCGCCGAGGCTCATATTTTCTTTCTCAGCCCAATCAATGACGTCGAAAAAGTGAACGTTGAGCAGCGCTCGCGGCGCACCAAGACCGAACCACCCCGTCGACATCTGTTCGAGGTGCAGCACATCGTAGCCTTTTGCCAGCTCTCTCTGCAGCAGTTCGGTCAAAGCTGAGTCCTGAAGCATTTCGCTCCGCGGTCGCACCAGGTTCTGCCACTTGCGCCGCAGCGCCCCTGAATCGATTCGGAGGCGATGACAATGCAGAGTCAGCCGCCCGCTCGCTTTCGACAAGGCATCTTTCGACAACCATGTCTTCGCTTCAGAGACCCGTTCGTCTGTTTCCTCCGTGGCAGCAACGGCCACGACATCATGACCGCGCGTGAGCAATTCCGTGATGAGAACGTAGAACCAGCGAGCCGCGGTGTCCCCGAACGGGTGCGGAACAGCGGGAGTCACGACGATGACCTTCACTGGCGCTGCTCGGGATGTACGGCCGCGAAGGCGGTGCTCGCATCTTTGTCGCTACTTCCCAGAAAGTCATCGCTACAGCCCAACTCCTCTTTATAAAGTCGAAGAGTCTGCTCGGCAGCTTTGTGCCAGGAAAACAAACTAGCCCGCCGGCGACTTTTTTCCGCAAGAGTTCTCCTGAGCTGGGGGTCGCCAACAATTCGCGTCATCTGCCGGGCGATGGACGCTGGATTTTCTGGATCAAAGAGCAGCCCACTGTCACCAAGCACTTCCGGCAGGCTGGTAGTTTCCGAGGCCAGGACAGGGATTCCCGAAGCCATCGCTTCTACGAGTTGCAGCCCAAACCCTTCGTAACGCGAAGGATTTACCAGTGCCAGCGCACCTTGATAGATCGCAGGCAAATCTTCATCGTCAATCTGGCCGGGACAGACAATCCGCGCGGACAACCTTAGAGCGCCTATTTTCTCGGCAACTGACCCGAAGTCCCACTTTCGCTCACCCGCCAGAACTAGCGACGGGGATTCATTCGACAACCGGTCGTTTTGCATCAGCGCAAAAGCTTCCACCAGCGCGCCGACATTTTTTCTCTTATCGAAACCCCCGAGAAAAAGAAAATATTCGAGCGGCAGGGAATATTTGTCTCGCATGCGCGCGATGTGTTCCGCCGGCAGAGTCTCATAGAAGCGCCCGCTGGCGGCGTTATGAATCACGACGACGCGGTCTTCAGAGAGACCATGAAAGCGGCAGATGTCCTGCTTCGAGAAATCGGAGACGGTGATGTACTTGTCGGCGCTGTGCCGCGAGACAAAATCCGCATACTTCTTCCGCAAGGCTCCACGCCAGTGCTCCCCCGCGCAATACTCCGGCAGCCGATCAATCACATCATGGCAGGTCAGGATGTACTTGCAGGCCCGCCGATAGGGGAGCCCGCGGTTCGCAGTCGCGTGGAAGACGTCAATCCGTGCCTTTCGCAATTGCTTTGGAAGTTCGATTTGTTCCCACAGAATCTCCCTTCGCGCCCGGAAAACCACAGGCTTGATCTCCAGCTCGGCGAGAAATTCCGGAGCGATCGGACCGGGCGAAAATGAATACAGTTCGAGGTTCTCGCCGGCAATCTCCGTCATCGCGCGAGACAGCTCCACCGTATACCGCGCGAAACCGCGCATCTCGTAGTGCATTAAGATGCGGCCGTCGAGACCAATGCGAATCAATGCGTTTCCCCTTGTGACAACGGTCTATCTTAAACTGAATGCACGACGGCGTGACGGGCCATGCCTAGAGTCACTAACCCTTTCTCTGCGTCCAATGCCGGCTGGCTTCGGGACTCTATGACGACGAGAGTAATGACCGCATAGTTAGCGTAATCCTGTGCTAGTCTGTGTGACATTAACCGTGAAGTCCACTCGTCTCCAGCTGATCTGCTGTCTGCTTGCCTCTCTGAGTCCCGCTGGATTGGCGCAGACGAAACCACCATCGCCCGATGTTTTTCTCATAACCATCGATACGCTGCGCGCCGACCACGTCCACTGTTACGGATACGCCAACGTCGAGACTCCCGCATTAGATGGGCTTGCCAAAGATGGAATCCGTTTCGCGCAAGCCTTTACGCCGAGCCCCATCACCAACACCTCCCACGCCAGTATTCTCACTGGATTGCTTCCCAGCACGCACGGCGTCACCGATTTTGCCGTGTCCTTATCCCCCACGCATCCCACGTGGGCGGAACTGTTGCACCGGCAGGCCTATCACACCGCCGCCTTTATCGGAGCGGTGATTCTCGACAGCAAGACATTGGCTCCGGGATTGGATCGCGGCTTTGATTTCTACGACAATTTCCCCGAACACTCCAACACAAAGTCGCGCTGGGGCCGCGTTGAACGCCGCGGCATGGATGTCGTGGAGCGTGCCGAAACCTGGCTCAGCGCGCATCCCGCCGGACCCCACTTCGTATGGGTACACCTCTACGATCCGCACGATCCCTACGAGCCTCCCGCTCCCTATTCGCAAATCTACAAAGATCACTTGTACGACGGTGAGATTGCGTACGCCGATGCAGCGCTTGCCAACTTTATTGCTTTCCTGAAGAAACAAGGATGGTATGAGAACTCGGTCATCGTGGTCGTGGGCGATCACGGCGAGGGCTTGGGAGAACATCATGAAGATACGCATGGAATCTTTCTCTATGACTCGACCACTCATGTACCTCTGATCTTTAAACTGCCGGCGAAATTGCAGGGAGGGGCCGCTGGAAAAATGAAAGTGGTGGACGCGCAGGTGCGCACGACCGACATCCTGCCGACCGTGCTCGATCTGGTTGGCGCGCCCGCTCCCGAGCGACTGGATGGCGAGTCGATGAAACTCTATTTCGCCGGCGCGAATATGGCTCCGAGAATTGCTTTCGGTGAGACGGACTACCCTTTGCGTTTCGGATGGGCGCCGCTGCGGTCGGTAAGAGCGCAAGGATTCAAGTTTATTGAGGCGCCTCGTCCGGAATTCTACGATCTGCATGCCGATAGTGGCGAACTCGACAACAAGTATGAGCCCTGGAACGCACAGGTGCAGAAATTCCGTGGGATGTTAGCAAACCTGCGGGCGAACGCACCGCCTGCGCCTTCCGCTGGCGTGGTTGGCGAGGAAACAGTCGATGAATTGAAAGCGCTGGGCTATCTGGGAACAGCCGATGCTGGAAGCGTGACAAATGTCCCCGTACCCTCGCTGTTGCCCGATCCCAAGGATAAGATTCAGGAGCAGAATCTTCTCCACTCGGCGATGATGGCATCGGAAGACAATCGCGAAGCCGACGCTCGCGAGTCTCTGAAGAAAGTCTTGCAGCTGGACCCGACGTCGGCAACAGCGTTGCGTCAACTGGGCGAACTCGAACTCAAGGCGGAGGAATACGCCCGTGCCGCACAACATCTGAAAGCCGCTCTCGAAGCTCGCCCCGATGACGCGGCCACCGCATTCCACGAAGGACAAGCCCTGGAGAAGACTCACGATCCGGCGGGCGCGCGCGATGCACTCGAGACCAGCTTGAAATTGATGCCGGCGCAATTCCAGGCCCGCTTGCTGTTGGGCGAGGTGTATCTGGAATTGAAAAATCCTCGGGCTGCCGAGGATCAGATGGAAGCCGCTCTTCTGCTGCAGCCAGATAACGTCGAAGCCCAACTCGGCATTGCGAAGGCGCAAGTCGCCAAGGGTAACTTTGCCGAGGCGCTGAAGCAACTTGATCTACTGAGCAAGTCGCAGCCCAAAAATCCCGAGGTCTTCGAGCTATTGGCGCGGGCTTATTCAGGATCGGGGAAAAAAGCGGAAGCGCAGGTAGCCGAAAGTCGAAGCAAACTCCTCCGCCAGCGCCAGTAAATTAGCCCAAAATTGAAGGCACACCGTCACAAAGAAGACGACGCGGCTACTTCTGTGCCACGGTTCCACCTGAACTTTCAAAGATTGAACTCACCACGTGCCCGCGCATCTGCGCCGGCTGCTCAATGCCGTACAGGTGGAGGATGGTGGGCGCGATGTCGTACACCGAAACCTCGAATCCCATCAGCCGTAAATCATGCTTAATGCCAGGTCCCATGGCAAAGAACGATCCAGGTACGTCATCGCCGTCCGCAAAATCGTGCTTGGCCACGACCGGAGTGGTCTTCTCGTGGTCCATGTGCGCATGCGGGTCGGTCTCTTCGAATTCCCGCAGCGGCTTGATGCCATGATCGGAAACAATAATGAGATAGGTGTTGTCGTCGATGTGCTTCAGGACCTCGCCCAATACTTTATCGAAGGCGATGTACTGATCGGGAAATGCTTCCGTTCGCACTCCATTAATCTTAGGGTTATAGCCCGCATTGTAAGGTGCAATGGGATAGAGCCAGTGCCCGGTCCGATCCTCGCAAGACTGCCCCAGCCAGGTGAAATCCGTGGGATGGTGTTCCAGCAGATAGTCGAAAAGATGAGTTTGCTGATCGCGAATCAGCTGCACTTTGGTAAGCCACGCGTCGATCACAGCGGTTTCGTGTCCCTTCAAATCTGCGGCCGCGGGCATGCGTTCGCAGTCGATATAGAAATCGCCCACGTTCTTAAGCAACTCCGCCTTCAAAGCAGGAGGATAGACCGCGTCGCCGCCCTCCACTTCCGAGAGCTTGGGAGCGCATAACACGCCGTCCTCGCAATTCTTGCCGCGCGTGAGCATGCCGCTGATCATGTAGCCATTCACTGGCATCACCGGGAAGGTCGCGGGTACGTTGGCCATGCCAACCGTGACCCCGTGCTTCGAAAGCATGGACCAGATCGGCTCTTCCTTCAGCATATTGGTGTTGGCCGTAATCCCACCCACAATGAAGCCGGTCACGCCGTCTTCTTCCGGTTTGGTGCTGGTGAACATAGTGCTGAAGACTCGCGGGCAATTCGGTGCTGAGACCGTGCGCAGCTTGCCGTATGCGCCCTTCTTGATCACGCTCGACAGGTTGGGCATCTTGCCTTCCAGCAAAAGAGGCCGAATCACGTCTAGCTCCATGCCGTTCACGCTCAATACCACGAGACGAGGCTTCGGTTTGGCCGTGCTCTGCGCCTGACCAACCCCTGACAGAGACAAAACCAAAACCAGAAATGAAAAAAGCAAACCTGTCAAAAATAACCTTCGCAATACCATCAAACACCGCCTTTTATCAGGGTCTTTCGTGCCGACGTCGAAAACTCGTATGTGCATATCTTCTCTGTGCCCCGAAGCAGCCATCTCGTTCAAGCGAAGTCACTCCACTTGTTTTGCCTTCAGCTGTTTGGCCGCGGCCCACTCGCGCACTGCCTCCGTCTGCCGCCCCAACTGGGCAAAGGCATCGCCCAAGTATGCGCGTGGCTCGGGCGCCCTTGGCTGCAGGGCGGCAGCTCGCTCCAGTCTCGGCAAGGCCGCCTGGGGTTCTTTCTCTGAAACCAAAAAGATTCCTTCCAGCAGGAGAGCTCCGTAGTGGCTGGGATTGGTTTCGAGTACCGTCTCGCACTCGGTGACCGCCTCCCGCAATCGATGAGTTTGCGCGTATCCGGTCGCCAACTGGAGGTGCGGTTGATCCCAACGCGGTGCTTTCTTCACCGCGATCTCAAATTCGCGTACGGCCGTTGCTGCGTCTCCGGAATTCAACAGAGCCACTCCGAGTTCGAAATGCGAGTTGGCTCCGTCCGAATCTGGATCCAGTTCCACAAACTTGCGCAGCACCGGCACTGCCTTCGCGTACTCTCCAACCGATACATAGCTTCGCCCAAGTTGCCCGTAGGGCAGAGGCATTCCCGGCTCTCTGACAATCAGTTGCTGGAGCAGCGGAATCGCTTCCTTGAAACGAAAATTGTTGGTCAGGAACGTGGTTTCGCCGAGCTGGTTGGCGATCTCGATCTTGTCTTTGGGATCTGCGAGCTCTTTACCCTTATCGTTATCTTTCGCCCCCGCTTTCGTATCGTTGGTCCCCGAGGCGATATACCCTAGCGAAGCAAGATTGTGCTGGGCTCGAGCATCCAGGACTAGTTGCGGCGCTTCCCTGGCGCTCGTCGTCTTTTGCCGGAAAGCGTCAAGTTGGCTCGCCAATGTGCTGCTTACAGCGGTCGATGTCGAGACCAGATTATGCCCAGCGTTCGGGTCCACCGATTGGTCATATAGCTCCGGTTTGGGTGCTTCTACATACAAATACTTTCCCGCTCGCAACGAGCGCAACGGACTCCATCCGTAAGCGAGCCGGGGATAGTCCGTCTCGGAGTAGGCTGGCCGGTCGTGAAATCCCTGTAGCTCCGAAATGACATCGCCCTCAGCGGGCTTCCGAGCTGACGGCGGCTTACCTGTTATCAGCTCGAGCAGCGATTGACCTTGCACTTCCAGCGGAATCGACACTCCAACGGCCTGCAAGATCGTGGGCAGCACATCCACCAGTTCGACCTGGTTCTCAATGCGCTCCCCCCCCGAATCCTCGCCAGCCGCAGCCCCTCCCGGCAACTTGATCACCAGCGGAACATGGATGGTTTCGTCGTAGAGAAAAATCCCATGCTCGTCTTCCCCGTGGTCTCCCAGCGCCTCGCCGTGATCGGCCATGACCGCGATTACCGCGCCGTCGTAAAGCCCGCTAGCTCGCAAGCGGTTCAGCAATTCGCCCACGGCGGAATCAACATAGGCGATCTCGCCGTCATAGGGCGCAGCAGCGTATTTTGTCTTATAAGGTTCGGGAGGATCGTAGGGATGATGCGCATCATAAAAATGCACCCACATGAAAAACGGCTCTACCGAGCGCTGCCCTTCCTTTCGCTCGTCTAACCATGCCAGAGCGTGCGCCACTACCTCATGCGCCCGGCGCTCAGTGGTGTGGTAGCGATCAAGTCCCGGACGCCAATCCGTGAACCCGGCGTCATAGGAGTCGAAGCCGCGGCCGAAGCCCTGGGCAAAAGGTTGAGCCGGGTCGAGAGCGAAAGAACCGACGAATGCCGCCGTACGATATCCGTTGTTGTGCAAGATCTCGGGAGCGTAGGGCAGATCCTTCGCCAGCGGCACCTTAAAGTCATTCACCTTGTGAAACTGCGGATACGTCCCGGTGAGTATAGTCGCGTGCGATGCCGGGGTCAGCGGAGCCTGAGAGTACGCGCGGGTAAAGACCACCGACTGTTGCGCCAGCGCATCCAGATTCGGCGTTAAGCCGCGCTTAGAGCCCAGGAACCCCATCCGGTCGGCTCGAACCGTGTCCAGCGTGATCAGAACGACGTTGGGGGGCGGAGCCGCGCCAGCCAGCGCGCCGATCATGAGCCCGAACACGCACAACGACCATCGAATCGGCGACATAAAGTTAAAGTTTAACACCAGCAAATTTCCTCCCGAGTGCACAGCAGAGTCAGGAGAAACTGAACGACCTGCTTAACCACTGCCCTTAACGCGAACATGCAGCGTTAGGGGCGTACGACAAAAAATAAGGGCACGGACCGAAGTCCGTGCCCCGCTCAAACGTGCGGTGAAACTCAGCGTTTGCCACCGTTGATTCTAACGATGCTTCCCTTCACACCGGGACTCGTGGTATAGGCGTTTTCGGTGTAACCGAGAACCGTCCCGTTATTAACGGTGTAGAGGGTCGTGTAGATGTTGCTGTTAGCCGGTATTGGATCGCCGGCCGGATTCGTTACGCTGAACCCAGACAGCGAATCGCCAGACTGCCACACATCATTTCCACCCGGAGCGATGGCGCTGATGTCCAACTCATACGTCATGGTGCACGATGGGTTGTTGTTGGTCCAGCCAAAGGTCTGCTGGGGCGATCCGAGGACGCTGCTGTTCATCGGCGAATTTACCGCGTCCAGACTGGCCTCGATGAAGTTATACGAGTTGTGCTGCCAGACCACCGGAGTGCTGCTCACCTCCGTGTACAGAGTGACGTAGAGCGGATTGCCACCCAGCGCTACTCCGCCAACCGTGATCGACGTCGTGGCGGCGGGCAGGCTTCCGGACTGGTAGATGTTGTCAGTGCCGGGGCTCGTACCGATGTCAACCCAGTACGCGTAGGGGGTGCCTTGAGCTGGAGCATTCCAGGTGAAAGTCGGGCTAGTCGAGCACAGAGCCGAACCGCCCGTTGGTGATTGCAGCGTGGCCAAAGCAGAATTACCGCCCGCCGCCGTGTAGGTATAGGAGTTGGTGTAATTTGTTCCGCCCGCCACAGTGATCAGCGTCGCATAGACCGGCGACCCGTCGACCGGCAAATTCTTCACCGATTCACTGGTGGTGCGCGTTGCAATCGCTCCCGAATTGTAATAATTGTTTCCGCCCGGGGTCGATCCGATATTCAAACCGTAGTTAGTTGCGTTCGCATCCGCAGACCAGGCGAACGTTACTGTACCTCCGGCGAGCACCGTCCCGCCAACCGGCGACGTCATCGCAGCAATTCCCGCGCTGGCGCTTTCAGCAGTGTAGGTGTACTCGTTGCTACCCCAATTTCCGCCCACAAGTGAGTAGAGCGTCACGTAGACCGTGGTGCCGTTAGACGGCAAATTCACCGCAGTGGCTGTTACCACGTTGCCCAAGTTCCCCGAGGAATAGTACTGCGCTCCATACGGAGCGCTGCCGGCGGTGAGTTCGTATGCCGTAGCGCCCGTGCCTGCACTCCAGGTAAAGGCTTGGCTGGTCTTCGTCAGCGTCGTGCTTGGAGTCGGCGTGTTGATCGATCCCAGGCTCGCAGGACCACCCAACGCCTTATAGCTGTAATCGCTATATTGCCATGTCCCACTGATCATAGAGTACAAGCGAGCCCACACCGCGCTGCCGTCGCTCGGAAGGGTAATCGTCAACGACAACGTGGAAGTGGGTTGACTTCCCGATTGTTCGTACTCGTTCCCGCCCTGTTCCTTACCTACATCCAGCCAATAAGCGGTCGCACTGCCAGTGCCTCCCCACGAGAAGGTCACGGACGTGCTCGTCAACGGAGTGCCATTAACCGGACTGTAGATTCCGGTCGGCTGCCCAACGTTGCAGGCCGAAGGAGCCGATGGGATACCGTTTGCCACTACATACAACTGGCAGGGTCCGGTTTCCATCACCGGCACATCGAAGTTGGTGGAAACCGGCGTCGAGCCCGTCGCCACGCCCATGGTGCTGTGATCGTGCGTCCTCGCGTAGAAGACGTGGCTGGTGCTGTTGTTTACGATTCGCACCAGCGGATAGTTGGTGTTGGCCTGGAAATCATCGCCATACTCGGCGCCGGTGGTTACCCCGTTAAACTGAGTTCCAGAGATCGGGTAAGTCTGCCCGATCGTCAGACTCGACGGAGCGGAAGTGATGGTTGGCTGCCAGGCGGCCTGGTAGGTACCTGCGCTGTTCAAGAACTCTATACCGTTGGTCGAGAAATCCGTGAACATGATCTGACCGTTGGGCAGCACCAGCAAGATGGGTAACATAAGAGTCGTCTTTGGAGGCGTTCGTTACGTTAGGGAACGAGTTTAGCGTAGTGCCGTTCCATTCGTAGATGGTGAGAGGCGTGGAGAACGTGTTGGTGTAGGGGCTGGTGATTACGATGGCGTTGCCGTTGATTTCGGTCGCGCCAGGGGCATCGTTGGCTGCGCTCTTCCCGGGGAACGCCGTCTGAGCTGTCCAGACCCCCGCGGTCAGATCGTAGGTCGCGATATTGCCGGCGTGACAATTGCTGGCGCCAGTCGCAAAAAGAGTGTTGTTTGGCATCAGCATGACAGGGCCTAGTTCGTAACTCGCCGAAGACAAGTTTCCGCACCCATCGTCCCAAAGCTGGACTTGCGTATCCTGTGGCGCGAGCCACGTGTTGGTCGGTGGATCATAGATCGACGAACTCTGGAATGAGGTGCTGCCCGCTCCGAGCGGCACATCGACCATCATGATCTGCCCATTGGGCAGAAGGTTCCAACCCGACTCGTCGAATTCGGAAACGCCTCCGTCGCCGACGTAGCCCTCTTCTGTGAAGTTCAATGTGCTTTCGTTGAAATAGAAGTAGGCCGGGAATGCGGTATAGCCGACAAACTGCGAGCAGCACGCCGCAACCATCCAGGTTCCGTTGGGCAGGACCATCGACTGAGCATCACCGAACGCTTCCAAACTGTTGGGAATTGGAGGCGCCGTCGCCGTCCAGGTATTCTGAACTGGATCGTAGAGCTGTCCCATACTTTGCCATGCGTCCGCACAGCTGCCAGCGGCGCACTGATATTCGCCGCCTTGCGTAACTACTTTTCCGTCCGGCAGTACGGAAGACGCAAAATACAGAGGTGCGTAACCGGCCGCACTCGAGGCCACCTGGGTAAAGGTGCCAGTGGCATAGTTGCCGTTGATATCCGGGGTCAATGTGTACCAGGCCGTGTAATCCTTGCCTTTGCAAGTTGAACCACTGCAGTTTGGCTCCTCGTGCAGCAAAACGCGGCCGTCGGTAAGTAACTGGATCCATCCGAAAGACACGGGAGGAGTGGTTGTCATTGGAGTCCAGGTTTGGCAGTAGGCTGTTCCCACCAAGCCAACCGCTAAGACACAGACAAGGGTGATCGCAGACACCGGGGAAGGTCGCATTCTCAGGGATATCCTTTCGGTTTTCGGTGGGACTCTCTAGGCGGGCCGGAAGGTCAATTCCCCCCACAGGAACTGAAACCCAGGTCGATTGAAGGCTTACGGGGTAAAGATTGTACTTTCCCGGATAGTGATACTCATCCGTTTCGTGGATAGATGTCAAGAAAAAAATTTCGATCGTTTGCCGCATCGAATTCGCGGCGAGGGTGTATAGTCAGGCAGCGGCTCTCATAACCGCATCTTCCGGGCGGTAGGGCTAAACACCGCGATTGGAGTCCAGCCTGGAGGATTTGTTATTTTCAGCAGCGAATCCAACCCTCAATCTTGCAGCAGACTGGCCAGCCGCGCATCGAGCTATTCGAAGGGCAATTATTGATGATGAAGAGATCAATCAAATTGCTGTTGCTCTTGAGTTTATTAATGCCGGTGATTACCAATGCTCCAGCCGCGTTTGCTGCCCCGCCCCCCGGTTCGACTGGCTATTTGATCGCAAATGACGACTCTGGCCGGGGAGCATCTCGAGACCGCCACTTTCTTCACCATAGGAGCCGATGGCACGCTGAGCAACCCAACCCAGCTAGCTGTCGGCGGGGATGGATCCAAAGGCGGCTATTTCGCGGCGAACCGGGCAGTCGTGCTGAATAACGCCACTTCCCCATGCGTCTATCTCTCTCAGGGCACAAGCAACACCATAGTCGGAGTTCAACCTCTGACGCAAGCCGTGACTGGTAGTTTCGCGGCCTCCTCCAACGACAACGGCACCGACAACGGCGTTGGCATGGTAATGAATAGCAACTACCTCTATGCCAGCTTCTCCTCTTCGTCCACTGTAGCGACCTTCGCGGTGCAGTCGGGATGCGCACTTCAATTTGTCGGCGACATCTCTCCGTCTGGTTTGAATGGTGGCACCACCAAGGGAATGGCTCTATCGCCGTCCGGCAATTTGTTGGTCGTGACCTACGGAGACGGTTCCATCGAATCCTTCGACATCTCGAGCGGTTTGCCGGTCTCGAATGGTGACCAGCAAAACTCTACCGGGTTCCCCACCGACGATTTTCCCGATGGCGTGGTCATCACCTCCGATGGCCATTACGCCATTTTTGGCGACGACTCCAGTGATGCGGCCGTCGAAGTCTCCGATATTTCGTCAGGCCAATTGACTCCAACTGTTCTCTACAGCTTGCCTTCGGCCTTCAATTCCAACAACGTTCTTCTTAGCCCCGATGGAACGTTGCTCTACGTTACCAACAACACTTCCGGTCAGATCAGTGCTGCCTTCTTTGACGGGAGCACAGGGACGGTTACTCCAGGCTGCATTTCCGCTCAGCTGAACGGTTTTGATAACACATTTTCATTCCCGGCAACTCTGGCTACGCAAATACCAGCGGGCACCGGTTCGGTGCTCTATGTCGCGGAGTTCGGCCAGCCCTCTCAAATCGGCATCATCGACGTAAGTTCCGGCGGAGGGCAGTGCACCCTGACGGAAGATCCCTCATCCCCTGTCACCGATCCCAACAGCGAGAACCTGTTGTCGATTGCGGTAGTACCAACCCTTCAGGCCGGCTTGTACAACCCAGTCTCTGGCTCGACGCTGGCCGGCGGCAGCGCAACCTTCGAGTGGATCGGCCCACCCACCGCCACCGCGTTCTGGATCGACGTAGGAAGCACCGCGGGAGGCAACAACTACTATCAGTCGGGAAGCCTTCCCACATCTACGCTGTCGGCTACGGTGACCGATCTGCCGACGAACGGCAGCACCGTCTTCGTTACGTTGTACTGGATGATCGGTGGTTCCTGGGTAAGCAATCCTTACACCTACACTGCCTTCAATGCCGGCGGCGGCAAAGGCGTGCTTACGACGCCGCCTCCGAGTTCGGCGTTAAGCGGAAGCAGTGTGACCTTCAGCTGGACGGCAGGTGCGAGCGCGACAGCCTACTGGCTCGATATCGGCAACATAGCCGGTGGCAACCAGTACTATCAGTCGGGAAATCTGGGCAACGTGCTCACGACCAGCGTCAGCGGACTACCCACCAACGGAAGCACCGTCTACGCGACGCTCTACTCGCTGATCAATGGAAGTTGGATGAGCAACTCCTACACTTACACGGCGTACGGCCAGTCCGGTGCGCCAGCGGTTATGACGACGCCGGCTCCGGGTTCGAATCTGACCGGGCCCAGCGTGACCTTCGACTGGACGGCGGGTTCGAATGCTACAGCTTACTGGCTCGATATCGGCAACGTGGCTGGAGGCAACCAGTACTACCAATCGGGAAATCTTGGCAATGTGCTCACCACTACCGCCGGCGGACTGCCCATCAATGGCAGCACGGTCTATGCGACGCTCTACTCGATGATCAATGGGGCGTGGGTCAGCAACGCCTACACGTACACGGCGTTCAACGCGGCGGGGGCGGGTGGAATTATCACCACTCCCTCTGCAGGTGGAACACTAACTGGCAGCAGCGTGAATTTCATCTGGACGGCTGGCGCCAGCGCCACGGCATATTGGCTGGATGTGGGCAGTGTTGCCGGCGGCAACCAATATGAGCAGTCCGGGAACCTGGGCAACGTAACGCAATTGACCGTGAACGGACTGCCGACCGATGGCAGCACGGTTTACGCCACCTTGTATTCGATGATCGACGGCGCGTGGGTAGGCAATTCCTATTCTTACACCGCCTTCAACGGCTCCGGAGCGCTAGCGGTTATGCAAACGCCGACCGCAGGCTCGACGATCAGCGGCGCCACAGCGACGTTTACCTGGAGCGCGGATCCGAGCGCCACGGCATACTGGGTAGATATCAGCGCTATAGCTCCGGGTGGAAACGATGTTTATCAATCCGGAAATCTGGGGAACGTGCTGACGACGACGGTTCATAGTTTGCCGGCGAATGGCGACACTATTTACGTGACGCTCTACTCGTATGTTGGCGGGCAGTGGTCGAGCACTGCCTCCACTTACACGTCCGGTCCGTAGAGGTACCGGGTATCCGGATTTGCAGTCGATACTTATTTCTTGGGGGAGTTCGAGTTATGGGCAGGTTTTTCAGGTTGGCGATCGCGGTGCAAATCATTGGACTGGCGTTGGTCACAGCCTCGGCGCAGGTAGGAAATTGTCCCTCCCGTCCAAATCCGGGCGACACCATCGCCAACCCGCTGGATCTCTACAGCCAGAATGGAGAGCTCGACGTCGCGCTAACGTTGGCCGACGGCGTTGATTCCGCCGGTTACACGCACGATTGTTACAACTACGCGACCGACAGCGGTACGATCGAGGCCCCCACGTTCCGCCTCAACCCCGGCGATACTCTGAATTTGACATTGACTAACCAGCTCGCCCCGACCGGGCCAACCGCCGCCCGCACTGGGCCGACCGCCGCCTTTAAGAAGAAGAAAGAACCGATGCACATGGGCCCCATAAAAATGAAAACGAAGTCCCCCATGGACGTTTCATGCAATGGCGGCGACATAACCGAGTACACCACCAATGTGCATTTTCACGGGCTCAACGTTCCTCCCGTTTGCCATCAGGACGATGTGATTAATACGCTCATCCAGCCCACCGATCCGCCCTTTCAGTACTCGGTGCAAATTCCGAGCAATGAACCGCCGGGCCTTTACTGGTATCACCCGCATCCCCACGGCTTCACCACCAACCAGGTGAATGGCGGCGCCTCCGGAGCCCTCATCGTCGGAGGCATCGAAAATGTGAAGCCACAGGTCGCGGGACTGACCGAGCAAGTGCTTCTCGTGCGCCAACAGTTTCTGAATCCGGGTTCCTGGCTGCCGGGTCCCTATCAACTGACGCTCAATTTCGAGACGGTGGTTCAACCCCCTCTGGTGACTTTGCCCTCGATTATTGCGGACCCTGGAGAGCAGCAATTCTGGCGCGTGCTGAACTCTTCCACTCAGGCGTTCCTTGACTTGCAGCTTTTGTATGCAGATCAGTACGGAAATCTGACGCCTCAGAGCCTGGAGTTGATTGCGGTCGACGCCGTCCCCGTCACCGGCGATCCGTATGTAACCGACATAGCCATTCCTCCGGCTGGCCGCGCTGAATTTGTCATGACCGGGCCACCCGCGAATGCCTCCTACGCCATTTTCGTGAATCAGGGATTCGACACCGGGCCGGTGGGGAATCCCAATGCCGCGGAGGTACTCGCCAATATTATTTCGAGTGCGGATGCGAGCAAGCGTAAACTTCGTGTTCCCGCTAAACATCGGATTCCAGCTTCCAAAGCTCCCTCTATTACCGCCGCCGCCGTAAAGCAACGATTTGCCGGCATAGCCAACGTGAAACCCACGGCCACCAGAAGCCTCTACTTCTCGGAGGCGACGGAGGGCACGAACGGACCCACCAACTATTTCCTCACCGTCGCAGGACAAACGCCACAGGTGTTCAGTCCTTCCTTGCCGCCAGCCATCGTTACCAATGTGGGTGCGATTGAGGATTGGACGATTGAAAACCATAGCTCCGAGGAACACGCGTTTCACATACACCAGATCCACTTTCTGGTGATGGCGATCAACGGAGTGCCCCTGCAGACTCCGATCATGCAAGACACTGTCCTTGTGCCCTATTGGGACGGCACTCTGCCTTATCCCAGCGTGACCGTTCGCATGGATTTTAGCGATCCCGAAATAGCGGGCACCTTTGTCTATCACTGCCACATCCTCGACCATGAGGATGGCGGCATGATGGCGGAGATCCAGGTCAATCCATAATTCGTCGGAATATAAAAGGATCCTCCGACGCCGGGACGGTTTGTCGACAACATTCTCGGATGGGACAAAGGCTCTTAAAAACGTTCCCCTGAGCGGGGAAGAGGCCAGTTTTACGACCTCGAACCTGGCGTCAGGCTCGCATACGATCACGGCGGCGTGCAGAGTTTTGGTGCGACTCATTTCGTTCGGCCCGTCACTGTTTCCTCTTGCCGATTACGACCAGGCCCTGCGCGTAGTCGACGCTCAACAGGTAGCACAAGACACGCATCGCGAAGAATCTCAGCCTGGGAAGGCCTTTCGGCCACGCTCCATAGCGCACGCGGTAGGCTTCGACTTCATAGCCGCGCACCACGAAATCCGCCGCCAGATCGGACAGCGGATATTGCTGGACGTGGCCGGGGTCGCCGGCCCACATGGGGACGACGCAGAGAGGATTGGGTGTGCCAATGATCAGAGTACCGCCGGGGTCGAGCAGCTTGCCGAACTCATCCATCAAGTCAACGTAGTCGTTCAGGGACATGTGCTCGATCACTTCGAGACATAAAATCGCGTCGAATTGACCCTTGACCTGGGAGATCGAGGAATATTCGTGCTCATCCTCGGCCGACATGTCGAGGGTTTCATAGCGTCCCTTGAAACCTGCGGCCAAAAATTTCCCTTTGAGCCGCTTGTCGCCCGCTCCATAGTCGAGGAGCCGGCTGGCATGGCTGGCGTGGCCGAAGATGGCTTGCTCCATTTCGTTGAGCCCAGTGCGATCTTCGCAGGAAAGGCAGAGCGCTTTGAGGGTGCGGTTCATGACGTCGCGCGCCTGATGTCGTGCCCAGTAATTGCGGTACCATTTGTCAACGTCGGACAAGGTTTGAACTCCCTTCGGTGGCGGAGTTGTTTTGGGAGACGGTGGCAACTGTCATGGCGATCTGTTTTCGCGCAAGCAGGAGGTTCACTACCTCATGCTCGTCGACCGACAATATTTCGTCTAAGGGAGCAGGGACGACCTGTCCATGATCGATCCGGTGCATGATGAAGCCAAGTTGCATTAGTTCCTGCAGCAGAGCCGAAGGGCTGGCCCCGGCTTCCATCAGACCATGACGCCAGAATTCCATCACACACAAGATATCGTGATTTTCCAGCAGTACGCGCTTCATTCCCTGCAACGCAAAATACTCTGCGCCTTGAACGTCCATCTTTACGAGGTCGATCCGGGCTCCAGCGGGAAAGTAGCTATCCAAGGTGATCCCGTCTACCTGAACTTCGGAGCGCGGCGCACCATGGTTATAAGCGGCGTCGTCATGAGAAGCATAGACGCGGTGGTCGCCGAAATTGATATTCGAGAGGTGGAGCGTGAGCGGCTTGCACGCTCCCATGATCGCCTTGCCCTCCAGTTGCACGTTGCTGCATCGGTTCGTCTCGACGTTTTTTCGCAACAGGCGGAAGTTCCTGGGGCTGGGCTCAAAAGCGAAAATTTTCCCGGCACTGCCGACCACACCGGAAGCCAGAAGCGTGAAGTATCCAATATTGGCGCCAATATCGACAAACACGTCGCCTTTGCGAAGGAGGCCCAAGATGAGGTTTGTTTCTTCCGGTTCCCACACGTGGTTGACGAAAAGATTCGTGGCGACGGCACTGTCCCAAAGATCGACGTACATCCATTTTCCGAAAACTTTAACGCGCTGCTCATTGCCGCCGGCGTTCAGCAGAAAAGTTGAGAGCCTGAAATTTGGCCACAGCTTGCGCAGTAATCCTCCGATGAACTTGCGCGCCCTGTTCTCGCGCAGCGACATTTCCATCGAGACCAGTTTCCCAAACATCGTTAATCCTCACGGACTCGGGTTTCTTATTGGCGTCGCTCTCGCGGTACCGGATGCGCGAGCCGTTTCCTTATACCGGACTGGGTTCCGATCCTATAGATCGTGCCACCAGCCGCCAACTCAACGCCATCCTGACCAGGAAGAACGCGCAGATCGCGCCTTCGATTGCGAGGAGGACGCCGAGCCTGTAAATGGAAGAAATCGCTATCGCGCGTATCACCAGCCAGTTTCCGAGCACCAGCGCCGCACTCAAGATCAGGGGCTCCAGCAAGGGTGCGAACACGCGTAGTCCTTCGGGTTTGCGGGCGTGCAGGAAAGCAATAATCCAGATGCTCTGGATGGCCGCCTGGGCGACCGCAAAGCCGACCAGCCCGTATCGATCGACCGCGTAGGTGCCAATCGTCCACGTCAATATTGTCACCAACATGCAGAGAACAAGGTTGAACCACGCGTCATCCTGGGCAAAGAACAGTTCCGTCAGAGGCACGCCAACCGCCGTGACTACGGCGTTAACGCAATAAGCGTAGAGCAATGGCTGCGCGGGGAACCACTTTTGAGTGAAGACGAGGGCGATGATCGGAGTGCTCAGGCTGCCGAGCACGGCGCAGGCGGGCCAGGCGATGCTGGCATTGATGCGCAGCGATTTCTCTACCCGCGACCGCAGCAGCGCGGGGTCGCTTGCCGCACTGCTGAACGCGGGCAGGTAAATGCGGGCCATGGCGTTGCAAATCACCAGCGGATAGAGGGACAGCGTCGATGCCCAGGAAACATATCCCACGGCGGTTTTGCCGAGCAGGCGCGCGATCATGATCGGAGGAAACGCGAGCGTCGCCATGTTGAGCAGCGAGCCGCCCTGGTAGATCAGGCTAAAGCCGATGTGGGGGCGGATCGAAGCCCAGGAGAATTTCCGGAAAGGCGGATGCGCGATGAGATTGAACGCAACACTGCCGAACAGGTCGCGGCATCCCATGGCAACGACGTAACACCAGATGCCCTTGTGAAGATACGCCAGTGTTGCCAGCAGAACGGTGTAGATCAGGCTTTCCGCGGCTTCGACGGCGCTGACAACTTTGAAGCGCATCGCGCGCTCGAGCAAGGCGAGCGGCACCATGCGCTGGTTGCGGACGATCAAGAGCAAAAGAAAAACGGCCGCCGGAAGATAATTTTCCGGTCCCAGTTTCACCAGCCGCAGGGCCACGGGCAAGAGAGCGCCAATGACGACGGCGAAAGTTGTGGAAATTCCGAGAATGACTGTCTGGGCGGTCGCCAGTTCGGTGGGCTCCAACTCGCCGCGCTTGCGAATCAGGGCTGCCTTAAGACCGAGATCGCCAAAATAGCCGAGAATTCCCTGGGTGACGAAGATCAGAATGGCGAAGCGACCGACGATCTCCGGACCAAGCCAGCGTGATACCGCAACGCTGCTGCCAACGCTGAGCGCCATAATGACTACCTGGCGGATGACCAGGGCGATGGCCGCCGCGCTCATCTTTCCGCGAAACAGCGTCTGCAACAGTGCGCGGTAGCCGGACGACGAAGGAACCGAAGCGATGGCATCGGCGATATCGCCGGCTTCGCGTGGCACGTCCTCGACAAGCAGTGGGCGTTCCGTCATTGTTTGCCGAATGTAGCGAGCATGTTGGATTTTTCAGCGTCCGGGGAAAACCCCGCAGTAACCGCTGGGGGTATCGGCGCCTGTCTTATGCTAGTAGATCTTCGGGGCAGAATACCGGCAAAACATGTGTCGCTCGAATGATATCACGCGCTAGGAACCGGACCATAACCAGCCGCAACGGGGTGTCTGACTGTCATTTTGGGCTCTGAGCACAGTCGCGTTTTCAACTCCGAGATTAAGAATTCAGTGCTCCCGTAAAGATGACGCCATCGTAAAATTCCCGCGAGCTAGCGAGTGCACAACGATCAAGTTTCGCTCAGCGTCCGCTCCCGAATGGCTGCGAAATTCTTTGAGGTTCACCTCAGCATTCGACATCGCGCCACAGGATTTTCGAGCATGTCTCTCCGGTTGAAGGCTGTCTACGAACGCTGGCAAACTTCCGTTTCCCGTTCAAAGTTACTTGCCTTTTTGCCGCGAAGCTGAATAAATGTTGAGGCATGTTGAAACCCTGGTCTGTTTTGTTTCTGCTCTTCGCGTTTCCGCTAAGCCCCTTGCTGGCCCAAGGTGCTTCGTCGTCGAAATCTAGCAGCTCCAAGGCTCATCATTCTGATGAAGCGTTCGTTATCGAGCAGTATTCCAGCAAACAACAATTTGAGAACGACGGGACCTATTCCGAGGAGACAGTTGCGCGTGCGAATCCAGATTACGCAAGAAGAATCGGAAGCAGAACGTGGCGCGCTGGACCGAAATCCCAGGGCGAGGAAATCTTTGTGTCGATGAAACGGATCATCGCGAACTGCCCCACCTTTCTGCGATCTTTGCAGAGAGTAGGAATTCTTTCTGTCGGAGCGGCACTACTGCTCACCCTGTCACTGGCGCAGCCGGGTGGCCGTGCAGACGAGGGCGCGTATGTTCTTGCCTTGGACAATTCCTGGAACCGAGCTCTGGAGACCAAGGATACCAAGGGACTCGACCTGCTTCTGGCCAACACGTTTGTCTCCGTAGACATCGATGGCAGCACGCAGTCGAAAACTGAATTCCTGGCCAGTATCAAAGCGCCGGGCTACCATCCCGAAGCAGTCTGTGACGGAACATAGCTCCGTCACGGTTTACGGCGACTCGGCGGTGGTGGTTGGAATCTTTCACACCAGCGGAGTGGAGAAGGGGAAGAGGTACGTGAACCGGGAGCGTTTTGTCGATGTACTGGATAAAAATCGACGGCACCTGGAAGTGCGTCGCATCAACAGCTGTACTGATTCCCGTGAAGCATCCCACCGATTAGGCCGGGACACAATTCGGCGCGCCGTTCCAGCAGTGAAGTGCGGTCAGGTGCTAACTATGCACTGCTCTCGTTTTGGTGGGTGCCCGGATTCAACCGAATCATCGAAACATGGCGTGCACATGGGAGAGTACTTCACGGCTAAAGAGTATTTCTAACCGTGAGAACGTCTTTGTATTAGCGAGTGTCTGGCTCTGCTCAGGTCAACCTCGACCGGTTGAGTAGCATCGTGCATCAGTTGTATCCTAGTTGGGCAACGGGGTCCTCTGCCATTTTCCATCACTACAATTGGAGAATTAGCGCGACAACGATCATCGGTGCCTGTAGCCTGGGGCTCGCCATCGCGCTCTATCTCTGCGCATCTCCGGAGCTGTTTGCACAGAGTGAGAGCGGAGTTGTCACCGGGCAGGTCCAGGACGCTCAAGGAGCTGCGGTGGAGGGCGCAGAAGTCACTGCGACCAATCTTGAGACCGGTGTCGCCATTTTCGCGAAGACCAGCAACATCGGCATTTTCTATTTTTCAGATCTTCATCCCAGCCGCTACAAGATCGTCGTACGACGTCGGATCCAGCCTTAAGCGCGTGGAGGGTCAGCACTGCATTCAGCGAGGAGGTACAGCATCTCTCGAGGCTTGTTCCCAAGCGATCCGAGCTCTTGAAAGACGCTGAATTTCGGATCACTGGCGGACGGCTCCAGGTCTGCGCACTCGCACTTTCCGTTCTGTTGCAATGACAAAGCAACCTGCCCAGCCGCTTACATCTTCCTGGCCAAAGAGCTCGGTGGCACGAACGATTAAGTTCCGTCGGCTCGGTGAGCGCAGGCGCATGAGCACGATCCCGTGGTGCGTCCCGGGCACAAACTTTCGCGCGTCCGAGAAATCCAGGTCTTGTGTGAGGAGAACGCGGCCTTCGCGTTGTGCCTCTTCCCAGATGTCCTGGTCAGCGTGCCCCGAGAGGCCTTCTTCCCACACGGTTTGAACGTCGTGTAGGCGCGCTCGGAGTTCAACCGCGATTTGCAGAGGGAGGTTTTCATCAAGTTTGACTTTCATCGAATTTGAGGAACTGCGGGGATGGGCAAATCCTCTTCAGCCGAAGCAGCTGCGAACGCGATTGCAGCTTGGATATCCAGGGGGTTCAGGCTGGAAAAATCAGCCAGGATCGCCTCGGGCGTATCGCCGGCCGCAAGGCTTGCAAGCACGGTACGTAGCGTGACCCTCGTTCCTTTGAAGACCGGTTCTCCTCCACAGATTTGAGGGTCACGAATGATGCGTTGGTCGAAATGTACCACAGGGTCGCCAAGACCACCCATATTCTGCCCTCCTCACTTGCTGCCTATCTTAGCACCAGCCTGTTCCGACCAATTGATTTCCATGCCACATCCAAAGCCAACGCGGTCGTTTACTTGTCCCGTAAATCCCTTCTACTTTCGGCTTCTCATCTCAGGTTTTGTAGCAATAAAAACTTGACGCACATTTGCCCAGTCCCTGTGGCTGTAGTTGCGCGACTCCTTTCCTCGGAGTTCGTTAAGTCTGCACACTTTTCTTGTTGTGCAAGCTGTCAGCGGTTACCACCTGCGGTGCGTCTGAGCGTGGCACCCTGTGCACAGTGTGATCAGGTTCAACTCGGAATCTTCCCCGGACTGGCTGCGAAACTGTTTGTGATGGACCTCCAGGTTCGACATCGCGCCGCACGATTGACACCTCCATGAATCGCGACGCAGAACCTGGCGCCGCAAACTTTCGTATGACACGGGATCCAGCCGGTAGCGGGAAGGCTCGGAGCACATTGGGCTCATGATGCCTTCTCGCTAGACTTCCGAGAAAAGCCTGCTGCTGCTCTCCCGGCAGGAATTTGAAAAATCTCATCACCGAATAAAGCAGCGTCTCCGGGTCGCCGTTGTCCAGGTTGGCCCCCGCCAGGAAGTCCGCACAGATCATTTCCAAGCAGTAGCCGCGTGAGCGATCGCTTCCCAACATCAGGGCTGCCGTCTCGATCGCCCGCTCAACGACTGCGGTCTGGCTCTCGTACAGTTTGAAGTAGACAATTTCCCACGGCTCTGTTACTTTCCCAGTGAGTTCTCTCTCGACCGCCTGCTGAAAATCCTCTTTCGACAATTCACGAGCTTTGTGCAACCAGGTTGCACAATCGAAGTGCTGCCGATCCCGGCGCGCCAACTTGGCCAACTCTATTCCCTTGGCCCAGCCAACCTTCGTTAGCTCCTTCCTCGCCTGTGGGGGCAGGTTCTCATGAATAGACATTAAGTAGTACGCTTTCCGACGAGATTGCGGGAACCGTGTTCCCAGGAATCCGTCGAAAGACTTCAGGTTCTCCATCCGCCAGTACTGCCCCGCCCGCACCTCGCAAAGATACCGACCCAGTTCTACAAATTTTATGTCTCGCTCCGTCTCTCTCCGTTGTTCCCAAGCCAGAATCTCGTCGATCTTGGCCAGCACGAAAAGTGCCCGACGACGATTGAGTCTCGGGGGCATGGGCGGATTCTCAGTACTTAAGCTCGTCAAGCCAACCAAGGGCCTCTGCTCCTGGACGCCGCACCAACGCGGCGTCAGTCATTTCCTGCTTTCCAAGACAAAGCCCAATGTAGGGACAAGTGCTGCACGGATTCTGGGGGAAGCGGATGCCGCTGTGCGGCAGGAACTCTGCGGACTCAATTCTTCGGATCGTGTTTTCCACCAAGCGGCCGAATTCCTGGCGCTGCTCATCGCTGATTGTCGTTCGCAGGTACTGAACCTCGACTAGGCTCTTGCGCACGAAAACCACCTGAGCAACTTCGGCAATACCCGTCATCCAGGAGTAGCAAACAAGCTGCGGATCCAACGCCAACATTCCATCAGGCTCTTCCGGAAATCGGCTCGAACTGGTCTTCCACTCGAGCAGGCAACGTTTTCCGTCGAGGCTGCCGATCGCGTCGACGTAGGCGACAAAGTCGCTGTTTTCTCCCAGCGCCCGTGTGAACTTGATCTGCAGATTGCGTCGAGGCTGGCAAACCCGGACCCGGTCGTCCTGACAGAAACGCGTCAACAGCATGATTCCCTGCCGCAGCATGCGATCCCACGAGTCTCGGTGGGAGTAATGCAAATCTTGGCTTTGGCACGCAGACCATTCGGCAAACAGCACTGCACCGGGATCTTCGCGGCGGAAATAGGCGCCGAGGGCCTGTTCGAAGGCGCGGCCGAAGAGCATGGCCGCACGGGTGTCCTTCTCCTTCCAGCCATCGAGGTAGCGGTGCCGATAGCGTCGCGGGCAGGTAAGGTATTGGCTGATCTGAGTGTAGCTGTAGGTCATTCAGGCCACCTGCGGGTTGTCCAGATTTGCCGGTGAGAGTTCTTCCCAGCGATCGGCGGAGGCAAAGCCGTCGAGTCGGATCAGCAAAGCGCCGTTCAGAACGATGTGGCCGATCTTGACCACCCCCTTCAGACCCACAAGTTGAGTTTCGTCCACTTCATCGCGTCCTATTAGTTCGGTGTCGTAACCGAAGTCGCGCAAGAACCAGTTCAGCTTCCAGAGGGCTTTCGGGCTGCAATAGAGGCGGCTGGAAATGACTTGTCCCGCAAATCGGCTGGGCTCGAGAATGGCCAGAGCAAGGGTGTAGTAGGGTTTCTGTGCCTGCCGCTGAAACTTGGCTCGTTGCACCTGAACCAGGAAAACCCCGTCGGGGATCTGGTCGGCGGCACAGCGATCGGCGGCGTGCAGGCCGGTGATCTGGCGTTTCATGCGGCACCTTCTTTTTGGCCGAGATAACTGTTGAGCTGGCAGAGCAGCGCATTGCGGTCTTTCTCGGCCCAGTCGGCTAATTGCTGGACGAAGTTCTCGACCTGTTCCCGCTGGCTTCTCGAAGAGTCTTCGTTCCGCAGAAGTCGACAGCGTAAGCTTTGACTAGTTCGGGATCGAGTTGTGCTGGCGGATGATCTGGCAGAGGCGGTCGCGAACCTTCGGGCCGAACCGTTCCCATTGCCATTCGTGGTCTGCGGAGGAAGCTTCTTCAATTCCGGGATTTGCGAGGATCGGCGAATCGTCCCGATTTCCTCGACCGAGCAGATGCCGATTCCGTAGGCCTTGCGGAGAGCGCGATTGACGGCTCGGGTTTCGGCCACGCGCATCTCGGCTCCGCGGACAAGTGAGGAAACGTTGGAGGGATCAGCGTCGCCGTAGCCGACAAAGCCGCGGCAACTTTTTGAACTGTAGACAGTAGCCTTGAAAACATAACGCCCAGTAGCTGAATCACACAGATTCACCACGGCTTCAACGTCTATCGCCGAGCACCTCCTCCTTTTCGCCATTCGCAACAACCCTGTATGAGTGACGTACCAGTGGTTGTTCAGCAATGTTAGGTCTCCTGACCCGATATCTAGACGCATAGCAGAAAGATCTCTAGGGTTTTGAGAAGAATGTGTTGCTTCCCGACGCCGAACGTCGATCTCGCGAGCCATAAGTTCCGCGATAATAGGGTGGGTTTTCTAATCATCTTTCCATGACCTCTTCACCGTAACGTTATTGTCACCATAGCGCGATACATGCAAGCGACCTCCCGCGCATCCGAGTTTCTGTCCTTACAATTCCTCTGAGTGGTGGGACCAGATCCAAAAAAGATACGAGGCTCACCTTCCGCGTCCCGCTTGGATCTTAAAAGAGAGAAGGATGGAATTTGGTAGCTGCCTCTGAAGGGCGAAGCGTAGCCCAGGTCTGCGAAGGCGTTTTTATCTGCAGGTTTGATGAAATTCGAAGAAAGAAAGGCTACAAAATATATTCAGAGAGATCACTCATGGCTGGCGAGAGGGAAAGTAACCAACTGATTAAGACAATCTCGATATTCTCGGACTCGGGGACTCAGGCGCTAAGGTCAAAACACTACTCATGGCGCTCTTTGGTCGCTTCCTTCGCCTACAAAAGATCCCTTTTTTAACCTCACGAAACTCTTGTAGAGCACGCCAACGACATGAAGTGGGGCTTCCCTCTTCATTCAGGAACGTTGCCAGGTGCACTAACTATCTCTGGAAGTACCCATATGGATATCTTTTTGCCACAGGTCGGCCCACTACGATGTCTTTAAGGTGGTAGGAATAGCGAACCCACCGCCTGGAAAAAGGAAAATCCTCCATGTCTCTAAACAAACCGATATCTTCCGAAGATTCTTCGGCTCCGCTGTCTCCGACAAAACCTCCTGTCTGGAAACCCGCGCTAGAGCCGCCCTTCAAGGGGTCTTCGGCTCAACGTCTCCCGACAAACCCTCCTGTCTGGAGAGCCGCCGTCGGAACCCAGTATCGACGCGGACGACAAGAATCAGTCCAAGAAGCGGCCCGTATCGATGCGCAGGGTGGAAGCCAACCGCCGGAACGCGCAGAAATCGACCGGACCCAGGACGCCGAAAGGCAAGCAGTACAGTGGACGGAACGCTGTTAAACACGGGTTGTTGGTGAGCTATATCAGAGAGTTTCAGAAGCACTAGACGAAGATCCGCCAGGAATTCGCGGATTTGCTGAACGGGCTCCGGGACTCACTCCAGCCGGTTGGGAGGGCTGAGGAGGATGAGGTTGAAAATATGGCGCTATGTCGGTGGAAGAAGAAACGGGCATGGCGCTACGAGAACGCGCAAATTCTTGCCGCGCGCGACGCGATTAGCGACGCACACACCAAGCAACGAGGACCAAGAGGAGGCGACAGTTATCCTCTTAATTATTGAGGAGCGCAGAAAAGGAACTCAAGATACAGGCGAAATCTCGCAAGCGCTCAAGCAACGGATAGTTGCTCTAATGCCGATGCTTGAGGGGCATGGTTGGCATTCAAAAGGAGCTGGAGGAATCGGAAAAGTTCCAGGAGATTTAGCCCGCAAACGCGCTCTTTGATCGTTGCGCGGTCTGCCGTTGCAAAATTAATCGACTTTGTCGAAATGGCAAGCCGAGTATAGGTCAACGGAAGTTACGATGGACAACAGGCCATTCCGGGTTTCGCCCCTCTGAACTGCCTTTTGCGCAACGAGGCAGCCAACGAACGAAGCTTAATCGGTGCCCTCGATCGACTCGAACGCCTGCAGAGACTCCGTAGGAAGCGCCTGAAGAGATCCGTAAGGAAGAGCGGATTCCCCATTCAAAGAGTTTGCGTTTGACACAATGAGCGCTAGCCCTGTTCAACCGACGTAGCTTGATTTGCGTCGCGTGGAACCCCTCAGGAAGCGATCTTCGAAGTCCGCGGTATCCGTTGCGTTGGCGGGAATTATTTCGCGTGCTCTTCGAGCACGGCGGCCATGCGGGTCTGATAACCGCGGCCACCGGCCTTGTACGCCTTGACCGTGCTCTCTTCAAGGCGCAGAGCGATCAGAACCTTGCGCGGTTTTTTCTGCGGGCCGCGCTGGCCGCGTTTGCGTTTCTCCGAATGTGCGGCGAGATCGGGAAAGACTTCGGATGCCGGCCTTGCCTTGGCAAACATGGCGTCGGTCCACTCCGGGTTTTCCTTGTCGATCATCTCGGGATCAGGCTTTTTCTTCATAGCGTTTTACCTCCGTTTTGTGGGCGCGGCGCAGGCTGATAACCCGCACCGTCGCACCGGATTTGGTGAAGACCAGAGCATGAAGGCGGTTCCCGATATAACCGAGCGCCAAAAAGCGGGCTTCGCCGTGGCGGCCGGACGGTACGATCACGGCTGTGGTCCAATCGAATTCAGCGGCGAGCGTGAACGGGAGGCCTCTTTCCCGGATGTTCTTCGCGTTCTTCGCCGGGTCGAAGTCGATCTTCATTATTTAATTGTATATACAAACAAATAGACCATCAACCCTAATCCCACGGCAAGATTACAGCGAATCTCTGCGGAAGGAATGCGTCCACAAACAGCACATCCACATCGCGACCCATGAACTGACCACGGTGGCTTCATCAGGAGTCCCTCGTCGGAAGATTGACCTTGCACTAACTATCTCTGGAAGTGACCCTGTATGTTCGAACGCAGCATCGAGGCTAACAGGCGGAACGAAGTGCCGGGCTGAGCGGCGCGAACTCAGCCCATTATTCCCGGCGCTGGAAATCAGGGCTAGTTTTGTAAGCAAGGGCCACTGCTGCAAGGATTCTACTTTCGCTTAGCAGAGGCCCGGCTCCCTCGTGCCAGATACTGCTGATCGAGCGCTTGGCGTATCAGCGTCTTGATCACCGCCTGGCGGCTGATGTTCAACTCTTTGGCGGCCCTGTCCAGTTCTTCCAGCATGCCCGACGCCAGGTCAACATTTACCCTCTGTATCGGACCCATCATGCGCCCCTTATTGGTGAAGAACCGTGACACATCTTTCCCTCCGTCCGCAAAGCGGGCGATGGCTTCTGCCGAAACCGGTTTCCGACGTCTACGAGTGTTCTCCATAAAGTTGTCTGCTCCTGCTTGGTGGCTTTCCAGAGAGTCACGAGGTGGTAGTACTCTCCTTCTTCGTCCTCCCGCACTTCGAAAATGACCGTGTACAGTTGCTCGCCACCCATCCGATCGCCCGGTACTGCTCGGGTAAATCTGAGCGGTGGTCAAGGTAGTACGGGTGCGAGAAAACTTCTTGCGCCTCTTCGAAACCGACGCCTCTTTTCGGATTCGCCCTTAACCGCACGCTCTTCGCTCATCGAAGTGGAAACTGCTGGTATAACAGTTATACCATTTGGGCTTCGCCAGAACGACGCGGAGGAGAGTAGCCAGACGAGGATCAACCTCGTGTCGAATATGAGGTAGGTCCGGCAACCGATTGAATCCACAGTGCTTGGCGTGCCCTTGACTTCGTTGCGATCGACTCACTAGAATGCCTGAGTAAACGATTCAGCGTGGTCGCATCCGTGTCAAACGCCAGTTGGTAACGTCTCACCCCGGTTTTCCGTCTGTAAATCCTAGATTAGTCCCCAACGCAACGGTCCAGAAAAGCGAATCCGCGCTCGCCATCAGCAAGGGTTGCTCGAGCCAGGGGAGGATCCATATGAAAACTCGCAGTAGTGGTGCCAAAGGCGCCGCCAACAACGCGAAACGAGGACGGTGCCGAAGGTCAATTCAGCGGGACTCACAAAACGTTAGCCTCACCCGTAAGATGGAGCGACTGGCGGAAGAGGTCACTACCCAGTTTTCGACCGTCTGCGTCAAACTCAAGGAACTCAGACCCAAGATCGAACAGATCCGATCATACTTCCAAGAAAACATACGCGGCTCGGTGACGTTGTCTGGATGCCGATCGTTCCGCGAGTTTTGCGAAAGACGGCTGCATCGTAGGGAGCAGACCGTCTACCGTTTGCTGTCGTCCGATACTAATAAGAAGACTCAAAAGAAGACAAGAGTTCCGAAGGTTCCAACCGCGCACCACAAGCCGACCTTCTCGCACAAGGATTTCGAACGGCTCCGCTCGGCATGCTTTGCGGCCGTCCGCTTTTTCGATGCCGAGGACAGCGGTGAGAAGATGAAAGCCGCAAAAGCTAAGGCGGAATTCTTCGCAATCGTCCGTACGGGAACCATTAAACCATTGCTTTTCGGCATTCTCGCGAAACACGACCCACCACCGTCGGCAGCTGCTCGACGCTCAGACAGGCCGATGGCGGGCCTGCTCGCAGCGCCACACAGCGGCGAAGCGATGCCAACTCGGGTGTGAAAATGGCGCACGTAACCGAAGATTCCCTGGTTGATGTTGACAGGGTGTTGTACAATCAGGAGTAATTGTTGAGAGTTCGGCAAGAACACCTCGCGGGCAGTTTGTCGGTAACGTAATCCCAAAAAACTCATGAGCCGGAGCGAAGCCAGATAGCGCCTGGCCTTCGTTTCTGACAAGGGGATACGTACCCATGGAAGCTAACTCCAACGAGAGCGGACCTTCGCCTCGACCCACCACTTGCGAAACCGGCGGTGAACTTTTCGAAGACGGCACCTTGATCGAGGTCATCGAGGACTTGCGGCAACCCGGTGGCTTAAGCCTTTTAAAATTCGACGGCACCGAATCGTTGGAGTCGCCCACCGTGCGCGCATCAAGGTCTCACATACATCCCGCTCCGTTTGCATCCCTCGATTCGACAGCAGCTCCTATTGCCCGCACGTCCCCGGGCGTACGGTTCGATCGCTAGGCTGACCGAGGAGCTGCTCGCCGAGGTCGCTCGTTTCACCGACTTGACGGAGCACATCCGGCGGCAACTGGTTGGATTTGTCATCGCCACGTGGTGCGCGGATCTCCTCCTCCCCACGCCAGTGAACGTCTGGCTCTGGGCGCCGACTGCGGCAGATGGCGCACGCGTTCTGCAGCTGCTTCGCCCCCTGTGCCGGATGTCGCTTCTGATAGCGGGAAGCACTGTCGCGGACTTGCAGGGGCTGCCGAGCCTACTACCGGCCAGTCCTCTCATCCTCCTTCCTGCCTCCGGCCGGCGAATGGTGGAGTGGGTGGGCGCGACGGGGTGGCGGGATTTTTCCCATGTCAGGGCGGGTCATCTCGTTCGAACTCCGGGCGCGAAAGTAATTGCTGCCGTCGCTCCCGTCGACAAATTTGCCGCTGGTTCCTTCGTTCAAATCCCCATTTTTTCGAGCAACAGACCGCTGCCCCCACTTGACCAGACGTGCCAGCGGGAGTTGGCGGAGGAATTTCTTCCGCAACTCCTCCGATTTCGGCTCGACTGCTGCGGAGGCCGGAAGTTTGCCGAAGCCGGAGATGCCAATTCAGAGCGGCCTGACGACTGGTTTTCCGGCCGGCTCGGCAGTGGTTTCGTCGATGCTCCCGCGCTGCGAGAACATCTCGCCTTGCTGACGGAAGACGAATCGGACCGGGAGGAGACCCACCAAGCGGATCCCCGGGTCGTCCTGCTCGATGCTTTGAGGGCGCGGTGTCACGAGCAAGGCCGGAGTGAAATCAACGTAGCGGAAATCGCTGCGGACCTGAACGCGGGCCTAGATTCCAAGGGCGCAGCGTCAACCCTGAGCGCCCGCTTGGTGGGCAGCTTGCTGAAGGAAATCGGATTGCCGACTCATCGCCTTGGCCGAAGCGGACGGGGATTGAAGTTGGATTTGGCGACTCGACGCGCGGTTCACCGCTTGGCAGATCGCTACAACGTTCCCGACAACAAGCCGTTCCCTGGATGTAACGAATGTAAGGCGTGTCAAGTAATTGAAAAGTAGCCACCTGCGCATGTATGTACATATGAAAACATTTTTGCTTCGAGGAGATAAGATCGATGCCAACTAACAGACAGTTAAAACTCTACGAAAACCGGCTGCGCCAGTTGGCGCAGTTGGGTTTTGGAGGGGCGTCCGTGCGCGAACTGACCAACAGCCAACCTTCGGAAGCTTTGGTGGAGCAGTGTGCCTTTCCTACCGAATGCCTAGCTCTTGATCTAGTGGACCAAGGGACTCTCTTCATGCCTTGGCTGTCTGTAGCAGCAAGGAGGCCTGGCGCGCGTCCTTATGATTTTCGTTTCGTTCCGCCGTGGCCTGATAAGGAATTCCAAACGCTCCCCACTACAAAGAGTTGCCGCGGCGAAGCCTACATTCTCCCGAACGGCTGGGAGTTTCCCCGAGAAGACATGCTGAATTTTCGTTTCGGGAAAACAGGTTGGCGACTGCCCTTAACGCCGATCGAAGGCTGGCTCTGCGCCTACAGTGCGACACCTATCCCCCCGGAGTACAAGCACAACGCTGTCATCGAGGTTAGGATCGAGTTCTTCGGCAAATCCGGCCGTCAGTTGGCACAGACAATCTCTACCCTCATGGTCGATCGGTCAATCGCATTTGATAAACTCCAGGCGGCCGCGCGCGCCAAAGTAGCGCTTGCTACTACTGCTGAAGCACAAGATCTCGGCCCGCGTGGTGGTGTTGAATCTGTGGAGTTAACAAGCGATTTCGCGGCAGGATTAACCGACAAGTCGGTGATCGATAAGGACAATCAGCCATCCAACAGTTTGGACGAGACATATGCGGAGAGCCAGTCAGAGGTGAATCCCGACGACCGGCCTCGGGGGCTTACAGATGTGGCGGAATTTCTCGCGGCGACTGACTCCGAAGGGACATTGGCGCGCCCAACTGACATCGCGCGCAAGCCGGACTAGCGAGACTTGGCGAGGGACTTCACCAGTGAGTCTAAGGTCAAGTTCGATGACTTGGAAGCTACAGACGTCAAGCTTAACGGCGCAACCGACCTCATCGCTACAGTCCCCAAGGGTGCTCTTACGGGAGCGCTTACAGTGACGACGGGATCGACCACTCTTACCAGTAATCTGCCATTTGGAGTGCTGCCTAAGATCGAGAGCTTCAGTCCGACCAGTGGCGCGGTAGGAAAATCGGTAACGATCACCGGAACCGGGCTTACGCAGACCGTGGAAGTCTACTTCGATGGTGTGAAAGCAACGGAGTTCAAGATAATTTCCGACACGGAAGTGACTGCAACGGTACCTACGGATGCGAAGACAGGTCCAGTCAGTATCGAGGCAAAAGGTGGCACTGGGTTCAGTTCCACGAATTTCACGGTCGATTGAAGTAAGTTCTGCGGCGACGCGTCAACAACAAACTTCTCAGGCGGGAATTAAACGAGATCGACCGGCCAGAGCCACAATTCGGACCGCCTGACCAAGTTCACAACTGCCCGCAATAGGTCAAGATATCTACCTCCCGAAGCGGACGACAATCATTGCATATTGACTTTAACCGGCTGTCAAACGAAGATTGTGCGTTCTTAATTAAGCATTCGTCGCCAGATAACGTGGCCCGTAAGGAGACATTAGTGATTTCAGACCCCGTTGAGTTTCTTGGTTGCCGATCAAGAAAGTTTAGTCAACTTCTTCGCTATCTCCCGACTATCTTGGTCTTATTGGTTCTTTTTCAGGCCTTCGGATTTTCTTCCCAGCTAACGCCCGTATCTCTGCCCATTGTTTTTGAGACGAACATGGGGCAGGTGCCATCGGCTTATCAATTCGTATCTCGCCACAGCGGTGTGGAGGCGCTCTTTTCGAGCTCCGGCGTGGACCTGTTTCTTCCCCAAGGTGATCACAGCCGTTCTTCCATAGGCTTTCGTCTGCTTGGTGCAAAACCCGATGTTGTTCCCGAAGGAAGGGATCTTCTTCTCAGCAAGAGCCATTATCTATTGGGATCGGATCCTTCGCGGTGGCTCCGCGGCGTTTCGAATCATTCCCAGGTTATCTATCACGAAATTTATCCTGGAGTGGATCTGATTTTCCATGGTTCCGGTGACAACCTGGAACACGATTTTAGAATTTCGCCTGGGGCAGATCCCGCGAAAGTACGGTTCTCAATTGTCGGCGCGCATGCAATTTCCCTTGGCGCTTCCGGAGACCTCGAGGTCTCATTGCCCGCCGGACAACTTGTATTTCACAAACCTCTTGCCTATCAGGAATCGACGCACGGGCGTGAACCGGTTGAGTCCAGTTTCGTGCTCAACCCCGACAATACAGTGCGGTTTCAACTGGGCATTTATGACAGCAATCGGGAGTTAGTCATAGACCCGGTTTTCGGATTTTCCACTTATTTGGCGTCCAGCAGTTCAGACACCCCGACTGCTGTTACGACGGATGCCAGCGGAAATATTTACGTAACGGGCTATACCGGTACGGGGTTTCCGATTGTCAATGGTGTGCAACCAGTCATTGCTGGCACCAACGATGCCTACGTAGCCAAACTAGATCCCACTGGCCATACTTTGCTCTATTCCACCTACATCGGCGGATCTGAGGGAAATTCGGGCAATTACGCTGCGGCGATCGCGCTCGATTCCAAAGGAAACATCATTGTCGTGGGCACCTCCGGCTCAAACGATTTTCCACACGCGGGTTCCGTCGCTAAGTTGACTTGCCAAATTAACACCAATTGTTACTTCGTTAGCTCTCTTACTCCGGATGGGAGTGCATTCAACTATTCCGGCTTGATTGGAGGTATGCAAGGAACTGCAGACTCAGATTTCGAGAACCAGGGTAGACTCGCGGTCGATGAAGCTGGGAGTGCCTATCTGGCGGGACTGACCGACGACTCCCATTTCGACATAACAGCAGGCACGTTGGCTAAGAAAGTTCCGGGCTACCCCTACACTTCGACCTTCGTTTTAAAAGTCAATTCTACGGGGGCTCTTGCTTACAGCACCATAGTACCTGGTACCGCGCCAGATGACGCCGGCACGTTGAACAATGTTTTTTTCCCGGAAGGTATCTCCGTGGATAAAAATGGCCAGGTGACGATTGCCGGCACATCAAGTTTAGGATTGCCGACAACTACTGGAGTTATCGCGCCTAAATTTCCTAATGCTTACGTCAATGTCGAAGACCCCACTGCTGGATTCGTCCTTCAGCTGAACGCCACAGCCTCCGCCATCAATTATGCAACGTACGTCCCGGGGACAGACGAAATAGGAGATTTCGCTGTCGATGGTAAAGGGGACTTGTTCCTGGCGGGCTCGACGGGTGAGACCAATCTGCCGGTCAGCAGCAATGCCTATCAGAAAACGATCAGTGAGGGCCCGGAGGGAGAGTATTTCAGCGGCTTTATTCTTGAAATGAATAGCATAGGTGAAAAGGTTTTAGCAGCAACGTATCTTGACGGGTTGTCCGGCGAGGGCTCGGGGTTCGCGGGTATTGCGCTTGATAGTGCGTCCAATGTCTACGTAGGCGGATGGACGAGTGCCAGCGATTTCCCTATGCAGAATCCATTCATAACCGTGTGGGAGTTCACCGGAAGTGATTCGGACATGGTGCTCGCCGAAATGAATCCCGATTTGAGCATTTTACTCTTCGGGAGCTTCCTTAATTCAACAGACCAGATCCTTCCTGGCTCGACATTCTCTGCTTTGACGGTCGATAATCAGAACAATCTGATCGTCACCGGTTCGACCATGACGACTGATTTCCCTACCACGCAGGACGCATTTCAGACCGTTCCACCAAACCAATCCACCCACGGGTTTGTATCAAAGATCGACATGGCTACACCCGCACCGTCCGTTTGTCTCGATACCTGGAATGTGAATCTTGGACTCGTTCCCGCGAAAAAATCTGGGACGCAAACGGTGCACGTAACTAACTGCGGCAACGCGCCGCTGACTCTGAATAGCCTTGTCTCCTCGGCTGCCACTGTAAAAGCCACCGATACCTGCGGCACGATCCAGCCAGGAATCGTTTGCCCGGTTTCCGTAACCTTCAAACCGGTAAACAGTTCTCAGGTTAATGGAACCATCACCCTCAATGATAATGCGGTTATCTCTCCTCAGATCTTCAGTTTTTCGGGACAAGGATCTGCTCCGCAACTGTCGCCGAATTCAGGCAGTTATAACTTCGGGCAGTTGCTGGTAAATACGACGGGGGCGGGTAATCAAATATTCTTCCAGAACGTCGGCAATCTGCCGCTGGTGTTTTCATCAGTTACAACAGACGGCGATTTTTCTATTACTCAAAACCTCTGCCAAGGAACGGCCGACTACTGCTCCGTTACTGTGGCTTTCGCGCCAACCGCGAGTGGCATTCGCACCGGAACACTGTTTATCAATTCCAATGATCCAGCTTATCCAAAAGCCGGGCTTAGCCTCGAAGGCATCGGAGACACGGTGTACGCGCTCCCGGTTATCAGCTATTTGAGTTCACCGACCCTGCAGATCAAGAACGGCGCCGTTACCGTTCAAGTAGGCGGAGACAACTTCTATCCCGCATCTGTGATTGAAGTGAATAGAAAGCCGCAAACGACTAAATACTCTAGCGGTCAGCAACTGCAGGCTACGCTCGACTCCGCAGTGGCCAATGCGATCGGGGAAGTCTCACTAACAGTTTCCAATCCCGCGCCCGGCGGCGGGAGCAGCGTTCCCGTTGTACTAACCCGCTATGAGGTGCTCAATGTGGATGCGGCATTCCTGGCAACAGTTCCCGGCTCAAAGTTCCTCTACGCAGCCATTCCATCCAGTTCGCCAACGAATCCTAACACTGTAATTCCGATCAATCCCGCTACCGGAGCCCTCGGCAAGCCGATTCCCGTCGGTCAGAATCCAACTCTGCTCGCAGCATCCAGCGATGGAAGTTATCTGTTTGTCGTTGCTAATCAGGACCAAACTGTGCAGCGGATCAATATGTCCACCCAGGCGGTCGACGAAACCTTCCCGTTCCCACCTAACAATACCGATTGTTGCGGCGCACTTTCTGGTACAGACCTGCACGGCATTCCAGGATCGCCAGAAGAAGTAGTGCTTGCCCTTGATGTGCCAGGGTATGGGTTTGGCGAGATGGCGTTGTATAACAAGTCGGGGCTCGTAAACTATGTGCCGACCACGTCCGAAGGTACACTTGATTTTTCCAGTTTTACCTATGTAGGCAACCCTCTGACGATTTACTCGTTACCCTTTACCAATGCTCAGGTCAGCTACTTCAGCATCGTCACGATCGGTGCCGCTGGACTGGAAATACCGCCCCCGGCTGGTGGAAATTACCTCGTCAATAACACCGTTGGATCGCAGGTTGTATCGGATGGCACACTGCTCTATACAAATTCCGGCCAGGTGTGGAGTCCGGCGACGCAAACTCAAGTGGCCTCTTTCCCCGTCACTACCTATGGCGGCTCACCCATGGCTTTGGACATTCCATCAGGGCACATTTTTCTGGTTGGCTCCCAACCTTACGGGGGTGATTCCGACTCGATCGTTCTGTCGGCCTATAACGAGAAGTCGCTGGGTATCACTGGCGCCGTGGCATTTCCTCAGGTGGAGGGCTCTGCCGCGAATTCTCTTGTGCGCTGGGGCTCAGACGGATTCGCATTCCTTGGCCAGAACCCGTTTCCTCCCTTCGTCCAATCTGTTTACCTGCTTACAAGCAGTCTGGCCAACCCTGTAAAGCCGAATCCTGTTCCTGTCCTAGAGTCGGTCGACCCTTCGTCGATATCAGCAGGCACCCAGGGATTTCAGTTAACCGTTAACGGGCAAAAATTCTCAGAGAGTGCGGTGATCAACTGGAATGGCACTCCTCTCCAAACAACCTTCGTGGCCAGCACGGTGTTAACGGCGGTGCTCCCAGCTTCCGACCTCGCCAACAGTGGAACTGCATCCATTACAGTGACGAATCCTTTGCCTGGGGGCGGAACCTCAAAGCCAATTCAGTTCACTATCTCCCCACTCGTTCCACTGTTGTCGTTTTCGTCCTCGGCACTCTCCTTCCCCGCCGAGACGGTCGGCGCGGCCAGCCCGACTCAAACGGTAGCCCTGGAGAATCCTGGCACAGCAGTCCTCGCGATCTCAAAAATTGCCGTGACTGGCGCTGATGCTAGTTCCTTTCACGAAACGAATAATTGCGGGAAGTCTTTGGCTCCCGGAGCTAACTGTTCGATCTCGGTCGTTTTCAAACCGACTGCCACGGGATCGCTGACCGCTTTCTTGAGCGTGACGGACAGTGCTACAGGCTCGCCGCAAGCAGTCTCTGTAACAGGTACGGGAAACTGAAACCCAGACCCGAACATTCCAGCACTGACTTCTTATGTTGATATTGGGCTTGTCCTCGTTTAATCACGACACCGCCGCAGCTCTGTTTGAAGACGGAATCATTAAGGCTGCCATCGAAGAGGACAAGCTCACGCGCTCCAGGAGCACCGGGCTCCCAGAGAATGCGATCCGTTTCTGCCTGGAGAGCACAGGTGCGACATGGCGGGATATAGACCAGGTAGCGGTAGCGACGCGTCCATTTTATGGTTGGCGGCGCCGATCTTTGCTGCCGATGCGAGTGGCCGCGGTTTCTCCGATGGCTATCTTGCATCAAGCGAATGAGCTCGGAGTGTTTGCGCGTAAGCTTAGCGAAATTAGAAATTTGCGCTCGACCCTTAATGGGATGGGTTCAAAGGTGACCACTTTCGAGCATCACCTTTGCCATGCCGCGAGCGCATTTTTTCTCTCGCCATTCGATCATGCCCTGGTCGTAACCATGGATGAAGAGGGTGACGGCAACTCAGGGATGCTCGCGGTGGGTGAAGGCACGCGGATCCGAGGTTTGCGCAAAATTCCTTTCCCGCACTCCTGGGCTTGGCTCTACAGCGAGATTACAAAACTGCTCGGATTCATCCCGCGCCACGATGAGCACAAGACCCAATGGTTGAGTTTAGAAGGCGAGCCACTCTTTAAGAACGTGTTTCTTGACATGTTCCGCAAACGGCATAACGACCTGCCGGTCCTGGATCGGGGCTACGTGAACCTCGGTGACCGCTTGAGTCTGTCCAGCAAGTTCTATCGCGCTGTTGGCCTCCAAGAAGGAACCGGCAAGCCGAGTGATGACCTTCGACGGAGTCTGGCCAGCAGCCTGCAGGATGCTTGCGCGGAAGTTGTCGGCTCGTTGATCGAACACTTCCGGAAGAGTGAGGGCGTTGAGAAGGTCTGCCTCGCCGGAGGCCTTTTCCAGAATGCGCTTCTCGTTTCAAGTCTGGAACGGCGATTGGGAATCGACGCGCTGTTTGTCCCGCCCGCGGCCGGCAATCCTGGTTGCGCTCTGGGTGCCGGCGCGCTCGTCTGGCACCATACGATGCAAAAGCCACGACTCCCTGCTGTGCGGTTCGTCTACAGCGGGCCATCTAGCAAGAGCTCTGAGGTAAAGGACGTACTCGACAATTGCAAGGCCCGCTATTCCCTGCAAACCACCGTAGACCGAAGGCTCGACGCTACTTTGGAGTTGTTGCAATCGGGCAAGATTGTTGGTTGGTTCCAGGGGGCCGCTGAGTTCGGACCGCGCGCCCTCGGCAACCGCAGCCTGCTGGCTTCACCATGGGCCTCCTATGTTAAGGAAAACCTGAATGATTACATCAAACACCGCGAGTGGTTCCGACCTTTTGTCCTGGCCGTACCGGAAGAAGATTGCGCGCACTATTTCGAGTGTTCCCCATTGTGTCAATCGATGAGCTCACTCGCTCGGGTCAAACCCGGATCGAATGTATTGCCCGAAGGCTTCGCGCTTCCCGGAAACCTCGTCCGCCTGCAAGTCGTGCAACGGCAAAGCAATCCCACCCTATGGCGATTGCTGAAGCGTTTCGGAGAAGAGGCTCCCGCGCCGCTGCTCGTCAACACATCCTTCAATCTGTTCGGCGAGCCGCTGGTAGTCAAGCCAAGGGATGCCGTGCGCAGCTATTTCTGTTCCGGCATGGATGCTCTGGTGATCGAGAATTTCGTGTTATCGAAGACGGCGGCCAAGATTCTCCCCTTCTCCCAACCTCGGTTGTCCATCCAACAGTCTCTTAGGCGTGACTCAGTTTGAGGGCACCTGCCGAAAAATGCACACCCAGCTCTAGTACTCCTTAAAGATCAGCTGTTCCTCTTCCCTTCCAGTCAGCTCCCGCTCTACCTCCCTCATGAAGTAGTCCCTCGCTACCTTCTCGACCGCCAGTACTCTTCCCGCATCTCGCACGACTACCTGCCCAGCTCGGCAGCTCGATAAGTCTGTCGCGCTCTGTCTCCCGAAAACGCCTCGGTTCGACACCCCACTCCACCTCAACAGTCTGCCCCGAGGCGTTTCCGATCAAGGCTAGCGACTATTCGCCAAGAAGAACAGAAGAAGACACAACAGGCTATCTAAGCAGGGTGACAAGACCGGTAGCCACGAGCGCAGCTGCCCAGACCAAGTCGAAGTTGAACCACGCCCTACGGAGAAGTGCGAGGCCGAGCTTTCGATATACCACCCAAGCGACCAGCCCGGTGACTGCAAGATAGGCAATCGTATGGACGCAGGTGGCAAGTATCCCGGCCAGGGGACTGGCGGTCGGAGATGGGTGACTGTGGCCCGCTATTCGGCCTTGAGCTTCGACAGTTCTGCTACCCAGCAGCACTGGCACCACCATTAAGCCTGCGCCGTGTGCAGAGGCCATCAGAAATGACCAGACGGTCAAGTCGCGGAAGCCTACCTGCATACGGACCCACCGCGGGTGCTGATGTCGCATTAGGCAAAAGATTCCAAGGCCGACCAGAACCGCGGCGACGGCGTAGCGGATGGCTACAAGTGGCAGCGTCATGCCGAGAAACGTGGCAGTCAGCACCACGCTGCCGATGGCCAGGGCGTGGCCGATCGCGATAGGGACAAGCGATCTTACCACTGCACTTCCCCTTTGCTCCTGCATCCCCAGGGCCACCGCGAAGAGCCAGCCCATCCCAGGGTTGAGTCCGTGGTAGGCGCCAAGGAGCAGCATCAGCCACAACATCGTCGAAGTCAGCCCCGCATGAGTCATTTCGCATCCGAGTAGCAATAGGAGTCTGACGAAGCGTCGCCCCCTTCCAGCCGAAGCTGGTGTGCGCGCAACCCGTCGAACTCGACAAAGAACTTTTCATCGAGTTTCATCCCGCCCTTTGGGTTCGTATCGATTTTCACCATCCAACTCTTTACACCATCGGGATAGAACTGCTCGTCCCACGGGGAGTAGAGCGAGTTGGTGAAGTAGAGGCGCTTGCCGTCGCGGCTGATCTCAACCATCTGCGGACCGCCATTGAGCGCTTGCTCGGGCTTCTTCGAGTGAGCTGCCCGGCGCACGATCCCACCGAGGTGTATCGAGCCGGTCTTTTTCGGGTTGGCGGGATCGGAGACATCGTATTGGATGAACTCGCCTGTCCCCCAGCACGAAACATATAGAAAGCGGTCATCGAGGGAGAGGTTGATGTCGGATACCAATGGCGGCACCGCCTTGAAGCCCTTTAACAGCGGTGGGAGGCTTTCCGGATCGGCCGGTTCGGCGGGAATTTCAATCACCTTGCGTACCGCCCATTTGCTGTTCTTAGCGCCGTCCTCGCGATACCACATCCAGATGGAAGACGAAAGGTCTTTCAGCGAGATGACCACGCCGACGAATCCGAAGGTCTTCTTGGGATCGTGGGAGGGCCGAAGCTCGAGCACCATCTGTTGCTCCGCACCCAGGTCAATTTCCTGCAGATGGCAGCGCTTATCCAGATCCCAGATGTGCAGCTTGTGGCCGTACTTTCCGCCCAGCAGCAACTCCGGGATCAGGCCGTCCTTTACCATATTCGGGGTTCCCCATTCGGAGGTGATCATGGTGTCGTGCCCGAGATGCCACCAGAAGTCGTAAGCCAGATTCTGTGGGCCATGGTCCTTCTCCCACTGGCCCTTCAGCTCAAACGTGTTGGCATCCATCAGGAAGATGCCGCCGGGACCGTCCCCACTGGCCGAACCGAGGGCACTGCCATAGATACCGTCGGGGCCACAGTGAATGGTGTGTGGCGAGGTGTAGCCCGTCTTCTTGATGAACTCTTCAGGCTCAATCACCTTCACGATCTTGGGATGATTGGGGTCCGCTTTCGTATCCAGGATGTGAATCCGGGACGACCCGATGCCCGGCACAACCAGGTAGCGACGCTCCATGTGCGGGTGCGGGGCCTGCGGGCAGAGGCACGCGCTGCATGCGTTCCAGCCAAAGTGATGCAACTCATTATCGTCGTTGGGGAAATCCACCTGGCCGACGAACTGACCATACGCGGAGGAGCGAGGGTCGACGTTGATGACGCCCATGGCGTCCCGCTTCCCACTCTTGCCGACGTTGAGCAGAGCTACGTAAGCGATGCGTTCCGGCGCGGCCTGCATGGCCAGGCCCGGCGATGGGTAAAAGGTGGGATCCGGCATCAAGGACATATCCATATTCTCCTTTGGCAGAGTTAGGGCGAAGGACCTGCCAGCTAATGTTTCTCACAATGTGAAGCAGTCCCGGCCCAAAAAAGGTATCACGGAAAGACTCAACAGAGCTGTGGGAAACGCGGGGATGACAAGGCCTGCCAAGATCTGCAATCCAGCAGCCGAAAGTCCCTGCGCGGGTCTTGGGTTGCTTTAAGCACAACTCGTCCGCCTTGCTCGCAGCCTCTTGGAGGAGCGGCTCGAAGCTCCTGGCTCAGGGCGCACAGTTCTGTCCTGCAAGGGGTCTTTGGTAATTTACAGCTCTCTCAAACCGCCCGATGGTGCACTGGACTTCTCAGAAATTGCGACTAGCATGACGATCAGCTATTTGGTTCCGAGGTACCGGACTGAGAAAATCTCAGCTGGATGTGCATCGCGTCGACGAAACTTCTCCCTTTAAGCCGATGGTAGGCCGAGATCGAACGGGCAACAGACAGAAAACCTGCAAACCGGCAAATGTAGCCGCCACGAAGCCATCGTCTGGACCCTCGACTCTGCCGATACCGATGCACCAACCACTTAGGCTAAACTGCTTTTGGTTAAGCAGTTGCTGCCTATCCGCAAGAACTGATCTGGAGCGCTACCGATGCCTTTCTACGACCTGCGGATCGCGATTCGCCATTTGTTGAAGTCGCCAGGGTTTACTGTGATGGCCGTGCTGATGCTGGCGCTCGGTATCGGCGCTACGACTGCCATCTTCTCCATCGTTGAAGGCGTGTTGTTGCGGCCGCTGCCGTTTCCACATCCCGAGCGGCTGATGGCGCTCACCGACATCTTGCAAGGTGCGGATCTGACAGGGAACGGCGATGCCGGAGTTACCGCTCCCGATATTCAGAACTACACGCGCGATACGCACGGTTTCGAGAGTCTTGGCGGTTATACGCAGCCAGCCGGTTATGAGCTCTCAGGCATCGGCGAGCCGGCGCAGGTGAATGCGGCGCGGATGGCGGGCGGAGTGTTTCCAGCCTTGCAGGTGGCGCCCTTGATGGGCCGATTTTTCACACAGCAGGAGGACGACAAAAAAGAGTTGGTAGCAGTAGTCAGCTACTCGCTCTGGCAAAACCGCCTGCATGGCGATTCCCGCGTGCTCGGAAGCAAAATTCTGCTCGATCGCAAGCCCTACGAAATAATCGGGGTAATGCCGCGCAACTTTGAGTTTCCGCTGGTGCCGGGGCATCTGAACAAGAGCGAACTTTGGATTCCGATGAGTTTCACGCCAGCCGAGCTCTCGACAGGCGGCGCGGCCTCGTGGAGCTTCAACATGGTGGGGCGGCTGAAACCGGGCATCACGCCGGCGCAAGCGGAGAGCGATGCCGAGCGCGTGGCCCGGGAGACCATGCGCAACTATCCCCCTTTCATGGCGAGCCTGCACATTCGCGCTCTGGTGCGCTCGTTGCACGAAGATACCGTTCAACAGTCTCGTCAACTGGTGCGGACGTTGTTTCTGGCCATCGTCGTCGTGCTGCTGATTGCCTGTGCCAACCTTGCCGGTTTGCTGCTGGTGCGTGCCATCCGCCAGCGCCGCGAAACCGCCGTGCGCCTGGCTCTCGGAGCAAGCGCCGGAGCCTTGCTGCGTGAGGCCATTCTGGAGAGCCTCCTGTTGAGCCTTACCGGAGGGCTGCTCGGCTTGGCTCTGGCCGCAAGCGTCATGCGTGTGGGGGTGAATTGGCTGCCGGAGACGCTGCCGCGTATTCGCGAGATTGGCCTCGATTGGCCAATAGTGCTATTCGCAATTCTGCTCGCCGTGGTTACCGGCATTCTATGTGGGCTGGCTCCTGCTTTTGCCGCGCTGCGGACGAGCGTGAACGAGACGCTGAAGGAAGGCGGACGCACTGGCACGCCGGGCAGCGGACACGCCCGCCTGCGCTTTGCCCTCGTAATTGGCGAAATCGCTGTCGCGCTCGTGCTGCTTGTGGCTTCCGGCTTGCTGCTGCGGAGTTTTGAAAAGATGCGTGCCGTGGATCTCGGTTTTCGCCCCGATCATATTCTCGCGGCCTCCTATTCTTTGCCGCGGAAGCAATATGCCACGCAAGCATCCGTAAATGAATTTAATGACGAGCTGATTCGCCGCCTGGGGCAAGTCCCCGGCGTAGCGTCCGCGGGGATTACGTCGTTCCTGCCGGGCTCGGGCAACCAGGGCGGCATCACATTCGTTGCCGAAGGCTATGTTGCTCCGAAGGACGCCAACATGAACCTGGCTACGTGGGCGATCGTGCAGGGCGATTATTTGCAGGTGATGGGGATTCCGTTATTGTCGGGCCGCTTCTTCACGCCGGCGGACACGGAAAACGCACAGCTGGTAACAATCGTGAACCACAAGTTGGCCGAGCATTACTGGCCTGGCTCTGACCCTATAGGCAAGCGCATGCGCCTGGGCACGCCGGAGACACCGACGCCTTGGCTGACGATTGTCGGTGAAGTCGCCGACATCAAGGAGGCATCGCCTGACGTCCCCGCCAGGGAACAGAACTATCAGCCGGTTGAACAGTTTGAAAAGGCCCTGGGCACCTTGGCCACGCCCACAGACCTGAATGGCAACGGAGGCTTCATCACAGTCCGCACCGCGATGCCGCCTGAGCACATGGAAAACGCCCTCCGCGCGACGGTTCGTTCCATGGATCCTCTGCTGGCACTAGATCAGGTGCAAAGCATGGAGCGCGCTGTTTTCGAGAGTGAAGGCCCGCGCCGCTTCAATACTGCGCTTATTTCTGCCTTCGCACTTGCAGCTGTATTGCTGGCGGCGCTCGGCATCTACAGCGTAGTCGCGTTTTCGGCGGAGCTGCGCGCGCAGGAGATGGCCATCCGCGTCGCTCTGGGATCGCAAAGATCGAAGATCTTGAGGCTGGTCTTTACGTCAGCAGCTAAGCTAGCCATCGCAGGCTGCGGTATAGGATTAATCGGCGCCGCGGCCGCTTCGCGATTGTTGCAATCACTCTTGTTCGGGGTAAGTCCGTTTGACCCGCTGGTGCTGGCACTGGCGGCTTTCGCGGTGCTTCTGCTGGCTTTGGCAGCGTCGTTGTTTCCGGCGCAACGTGCTGCCGCCATCGACCCCATGAAAGCTCTGCGCGCGGATTAAATCAATTATTTGCGCAATAGGTCTGTGAAGGCCTGCTTCATTACCTGTCCGCGAGCGCAGCGGCTAAACGGCTAGCCAGTGTTATTCCGCGAGTGCTCGATCAAACTGCAGGAACAGGTTCAGATGGCCGAGAAGTTGTCGGAACACTTCAATTGCTTGGCAGGCTCGGTGGGTATCGCCGAGATAAATCTCGAAGAGCTCTCAATCGGAAACCGATCACCAGATCCCATAGATCCCGATTTCACTCACTGAACCTGAAAAAGGCGAACAGACGGCGCACGCTTATGACATTGCCTGCTTACATCAACGTTGCCAACGGGCTTATATAATGCCGTCATGCGCCGTCGGTTTGCGCAGTAGTGATTCTCACAACAGACTGCCTGTTGGCTGGCAAGCCGCATGATTACATATTAGAGGAGTCGACGATGAAACCCTGCTTTGGAATCTCAGTGATCGGGATCGGGGTTGCCCTTTTCGGTGGATTTGGACTAGCTCCTCTGCCGGCTTTGGCTCAATCTCGGACTAACTCCGTTTTCGACGGACGCCGCATCATCATCCCGGATTCCAGCATTCCGCGGCCCGGCCGCCATCACACCAATTACTTTTTTGTGGATACTGATGTCCCGAACCAGAGCGGACCGCCTTCCGGCGTGGAGACTCCGGGATCGTTAGCCTGTGTCTACCAGTTGGTGCCGGGACCCCCAGGTTGCCCGATCGCCACCAGCACGAATGTGCCGACCGGAGGCTGGGGCGCAATTGCCATCGTGGATGCCGGCGACTACCCGACAGCGGCAAGCGATCTGGCGGCTTTCTCCAGTTACTACGGCATAGCGGCTGCTGACCTGACGGTTACTTGGCCCGGCACGACCAAGCCCCCGGTCTATTCGGATTGGGAAGTGGAAGAGGCATTAGACATCGAGTGGGCGCATGCCATGGCTCCGCAGGCCAAACTCTTCCTGGTGGAATCGGTGCAAGTCGATACCGACCCGACTTGGGCAGCCGTCCAGCTCGCGTCAGAACTCGTGGTCGAAAATGGAGGCGGCGTCGTCAGCATGAGCTGGGGTGACCCCGAAGTTGAAGAAGAAACAAGTTGGGACCAATACTTCACCACTCCGGGAGTTGTCTACTTTGCCGCTTCGGGTGACCGTGGCATAGGCGTCAGCATTTATCCGGGGGCGTCGCCCAATGTCGTGTCGGTGGGAGGCACACGCTTCAGACGCACCAAGGGCAAGTTTGTGACGGAGGAATACTACCATTCGGGCTCGTACGGTGGCGGTGGCGACATCAGTCCGTACGAGCTCATCCCGAGCTATCAAAGCGGCATCGCCGAGATCGTCGGCACGCAGCGTGGATATCCAGATGTTGCTTCCGATTTCTGCTGTGCGCCCATTTATCTCAAGGGAGGCTGGCATTCGATAGGAGGCACAAGCTGGGCCTCGCCGACCTTTGCCGGCATCGTGAACGCCGCCGGCAACAAGCAGCAGTCGAGCGTCGCCGAGCTCACCTGGATCTACGGTGAGTTAGCCGATCCGACCGAGTATACAGCCGATTTCTTCGACATCACCGCGGGCGCCAGCCGGTGCGCGGTCGGGTGGGACTTATGCGCGGGTGTTGGCTCACCGCGAACTTACGCAGGCAAGTGACCAGAGAAACGGGCGTTGCCCCCGTTGGCCATTTCACGCGGCATAGTTTTTTCTTAAGGAGCGTCTAAAAAAACCTCCACTCCGGTAAGCCTTGAGGGCTTGATCTGCGCTCACTGCAATTTCGCGTACTCGGCCTTGGCTTGCTTCAGGGTGGGGATTTCGGCTTAAATCTTAATTACGCTCACTGACCACCTTGGCCAATTCTCAAAGAGTGAAATTGCCTGTTTCCGACAGTTTGTGGTTCTTTTGTGGTTCTTGCCAGCCGCTGCGGCGCTGATTATAATTGGCGGCCTCCAAAGGAGAAACTATGAAGAACGTGCTTGCCATTGCATTTTTCTGTTTGTTTTCGCTGTCTCTCGCCGCAGGTCAAGAGGCGTCCAAGACGAGTAGTGTCGAGGATCAGATCAAGAAACAGGAGCAAAACTGGGCACAGGCGACCGTAAAGGAAGGCGCAGCCGCGGTGGATCAATATGAAGCCGATGACATCATCGACACCGACCCTAGCGGCCGCGTTACCGACAAGACCCAAGACAAGACGGACTTGAGCTCGGGCGATCTGAAATTCCAGTCCATCGAATTGAGCGAACTGAAAGTCCATATTTACGGCGACACCGCTGTGGCCGCCGGGACCAGCACGGTGAAGGGCACGTATAAGGGGCAGGATATAAGCGGCAAGTATCGCTTCACTGACGTATGGGTCAAGCGAAATGGGAAGTGGCACGCCGTGGCGTCGCAGTCTACCAAGCTTCAGCAGTAAGCATTAAACGATGGTCCCGCACCTAAGAGAGGCTGTTGGCGAAAAATCTACTTCACTCAGCGACCCAAGTCGGCCATTTCTCCAAAGAGCGAAATCGCCTGATAGCGGTAGTTGACAATCTTTGTGCAAGCAGGTCAGGCATGGTTGGGAGATCGCCACACTGCTACTGCAGCTTCGCGTACTCTGTCTTGGCTTCTTTCAGGATGGGGATATCGGGATCGGCGTCTTTCCAGAGGGTGAGGAAATCTTTGTAGGCGGCGAGGGCACGACTGCGGGCGAGGTCGGCCTCCACTCCTTGCGATTTTTTCGCCTGCAAGGCATCGGCTCGCGCCACGCCCAGATGCGCCAACGCTCCCGTCCAGCAGTTCCACACAATGCCGCTGTGATCGAGTATCTTCTGGAACTCGGCGGCGGCTTGCGTCCCCTGTCCAGCCGCCAGATACGCCTCCCCTCGCACATACGTCGGATACAGGCAGGAAAGATTGAGGATGAAGGAAATACTGCCCAACTCGATGACTGAATCGATTTGCAGGGTATTCAAGGCGGAAGCTGGATTTTTTCTATCACCATTCAACGCCAATTGTGCCCGAATCGCTGGCAACCAAAGCGCCTGCATTTGGGTGTCGAGCGGGAAGTGTTTCCCCAAGTCTTGGGCTAACAATTCGGCTCGCGCCTTATCGCCCGCGATCGCAAATGCCAGTGCCGCTTCCACCTGCGCGCCCTGACTTGCGGGAGCGAGTTTCAAGGCCTCTGCTGCCGCCTGCCGGCCTTCGGCTGGATAGCCGTAAGCGGCTTCCCGCTGAGCGGCGATCGCTTGCGAGATTGCTCCGTTTTCTTTGCTGTCGGCCCGAATGGCGGACTCCACAGCCCGCTTGGTTAGTTCCGTCGCTTTGCCTAGATGACCCGCATAGGCCTCGGTGTCTGATGCTAGCGCCAGTCCAATATTTTCGTAATCGGCCTTGCCCGCAAACCACTGTTGCTGTTCTGCCATTGCCGGCGAAGTCCGCCCCAAGAAAAGCAAGCGTGTAGAGCGCTTCGTGGAGCAGGAAATCATCCACTCTTCGCACCATCGCCTCGTGAATGATCTGTCGCGCTTCGTCAAAACGCTGCAAGGCCAGAGTGTCGTTGACAAGATTGCTGTAGTCCGCTACCTCACCGGGTATCAGGCGCAGGCTCTGTTTCGTTATCTCAGCCGCTTTCTCATACTGACCCTGTGCGCTATACACTATGCCCAAATCGTTGTAGCCTGTTTGCCGCGGGTAGCTCTCAATCTGCTCCCGAAAATCTGGGCCGCTTTATCCAGTTCCCCGGTCACATTGCGATAGTAGTTGGCGGCGACTACCAGCTTTTCCCGCTCGCTGACACGGTCCCGCAACTGGAATGCCTTACTGTAGTATTCGGCCGCTCGCCCGAGCTGGGTGAGAGCGCCGTAGAGGTCGCCCGCGCCGTCGTACGCCACGGCAAAATTCGGATCAAGCTCGATCGCACGTTGAAAATAAGGCAAGGCCGCGGCGGCGCCCTTTTCGTCATAGGCTTTATATCCCAGGCTAAACGCTTTCAGAGCTTCGAGGGATGGCGTGGTGGCCTGTGCCAGCGGAACATCGAACTTCTGCACCGTCGCCAGCGATTCGCCCAACTCAGTGCGTAGCTTCGTTGCCGCTTGGCCCAGTGTGTCCAGCACCTTTTCCTTCGATCCAGCTGTGACCTGCTCCTCGGCCAGCGTATCTCCGCTTTGGCAATTCACTGCCTTGAGAGCCAGCACATATTCGCTGCTCAGGCTGCCAATCGCTCCGGCAATGTAGGCTTTGCTTCCTGTCCGCTGGCAAAGCTCGCGAGCGACGTCGGGTGTGAGTTTTGTGCCGTCCGGACGGGACATCAATTTCAAGGTCTTCGCGACCTGGCTGTTCGAGAGTACGTTCAAGAAAGGCGATTGCAGGAGAGACACGTTGAGCGCCGTCTTGAGCGTGTCGTCGAATACCGCATCGCCGGTGCTGTTGGCGAAATCCCCGAGAACGATGGTGTCTTTCTCGGTCAGGCGCTGACTTTGTAGATGCGCTCGATGGTAGTAAAAAAGTCCGGCGCCGATCAGAGCGACAATCACCAGGCTGGCGAGTAAAAGTGGAACCGCAATTCTCTTGCGTGTCGCGTGCGGCGTTGTTGGCCTTAGTGCGGGCGCTGAAGCTGCCACCGCCACGGGACCCGAAACAGCCGCTGGAACGCGACCGCTCTCCGTATCGCGCTTCAGCCGTTGCAGGTCGGCGCGCATCTCCGAGGCATGCTGGTAACGTAGCTCACGATCTTTCTCCAGCGCCTTAAGAATGATCGCTTCCAGCTGAGGAGGCAGCTGAGGGTTCGACTGGCTGGGTGGCTCAGCTGACACGTGAAGGATAGCTCCATAAGTCGCTCCAGCGGTGTCGCGATCAAACGGCAGGCGGCCGCTGGCCATCTCATAGAGCGTCACGCCGAAAGAAAACAGGTCGGTGCGTTCGTCCAGAATCTTTCCGGCAACCTGTTCCGGCGACATGTAGCTCACCGTGCCTAACGCCGTGTTCTTGGTGGTGAGATCTTTGTCGGCGAGGGTAGATTCGCCGATCGTGGGATCTTCCGATCCCGATGCTGATTCTCGCTTGCTGCCCGCATCGGTCCTCTTGGCCAGCCCAAAGTCAAGAAGCTTAGCATGGCCGCGCTTCGTGATGAAGATGTTGGCGGGCTTGATATCGCGATGAATGATTCCTGCCGCATGCGCCGCATCGAGCGCGTCCGCGATCTCGATCGCAAGCGAGAGCAGCAGATCGGTTTCCAGCGGACGGCCAGCGATGCGGTACTTCAGCATCACTCCATCCAGAAACTCCATGGCAATGAACGGCTGCCCTTCGTAGTTTCCAATCTCGTGGATGGTGCAGATGTTGGGATGGTTCAGGGCGGAAGCGGCCCGTGCTTCGCGCCGGAAACGCTCGAGAGATTGCGGGTCACGCGCAACACCGTCGGGCAAGAACTTCAACGCGACAAAGCGGCCAAGTTCGGTGTCCTCGGCTTTATACACCACGCCCATGCCGCCGCCACCGAGCTTTTCGACGATGTGGTAATGCGAAATGGTCTGCCCGATCATTGGGGGCAAATCTTACGTGGGTGAAACGGGCAAGTCAATGAAAGCCGTGGAGGTGGCGTCACCTCAAAAGGATAGTTGGCGAAAAATCTCCATAGCGCTCACAATGCCATCGGGGAACACCGAGCGGGCAGCGCGGTCTCGGTCGTACGCCTCCCAGCCATCGGACACTGGCGACGCTGAATCGCCCGCCATTTCACCCGATTTGAGGTAATACGGGTCGCCGCTCATGTCGATATTTTGGACGGCCGATTCCATCACGGCTACCCGAAAACCGCTCGTGCCGCAAGCACTTGGAGGCGCGGCTCGAAGCTCCTGGCACATGACAACAGTCTGTCCGGCAAGCGGTCTTTCCGGAAGAGAGTTCCGGCGACCCTTAGCGCAATCGCGGACGCAGTGCGGTGGGCAGAGGAAGTTTACGCCGATCTCCGGGGTTCCCTTAGCATTCACCCCGGGCAGCACTTTCCTGGCGATGAAGCATACACCTCAAACGTGTCCGTAAAGGTAGCTGTTGAGAACAGCGTTAGCGCTCAAAACCCTCAATAAGCGATATCGAGATTTTTCGCCAACCATCCTTTTGAGATAGCGCCAACTTTACGGCTTTCATTGACTTGCCAGTTTCGCCCACGTAAGATTTCGCGTCAGTGATCGGCCAAACCATTTCGCATTACCGCGTCATCGAGAAGCTCGGTGGCGGAGGGATGGGTGTGGTTTACAAAGCCGAGGACACGCGACTGCATCGCTTCGTCGCTCTCAAGTTCCTCCCGATGAAGTTGCCAAGGATCCACAAGCGCTTGGCCCGCTTTCAACGTGAAGCTCAGCTGCGTCCGCGCTGAATCACCCCAATATCTGCACGATCCACGACATTGGCGAGCAAGACGGACAGGCTTTCATCGCTATGGAGTTTCTGGACGGCATGACGCTGAAGCATCGCATCGGCGGCCGACCGATGGAAACCGCGGTGATTCTGTCGCTGGCCATCGAGATCGCGGACGCGCTGGACGCTGCTCACGCGGAAGGCATCGTGCATCGCGACATCAAGCCGGCAAACATTTTCGTGACGAAGCGCGGACACGCGAAGGTTCTGGACTTTGGCCTGGCGAAAGTCACCGCACCAGCCCGCGCGTGGCGAGAAAGATGCGACGCTAGCGACGATGGGCGAGCAGCATCTGACTAGTCCGGGGACGGCGCTTGGTACGGTGGCTTACATGTCACCAGAGCAAGCCAAAGGCAAGGAGCTTGATGCGCGAAGCGATCTGTTCTCGTTTGGAGCCGTGTTGTACGAAATGGCTACTGGGACTCTGCCGTTCCGGGGAGATACTTCGGCGGTGATTTTTAATGCGATTCTGGAGCGGGTACCTGCATCTCCGATTCGATTAAATCCTGATGTTCCTTCGGAACTGGAGCGGATCATCAACCGCGCGCTGGAGAAAGACCGGGATCTGCGGTATCAGCATGCGTCGGAGATGCGAGCTGAGCTGCAGCGGTTGAAACGGGATACGGAGTCAGGGCGGAGGATTGTCGCGGAAGATCCGCCGGAAGCTGAGGCTGCGGTTTCTTCGCCACGATTAGGCTCACCGGCAAGTCAGACGACCCAGCGGCTCGGCGCGAAGCTGTTTTTCGCTCGTCGCCAGCTGCGCGGGCAGCAATTTCCGAGCCACAGGGACCTGCCGATCTGGGCTCCGCTGCACAGCCTGAGGGTGGCTGTCCCTACTTGGGCTTGGGTGGCGGCGGGACTTCTTCTGGCGGTGATTATTGCGGGCGGGCTTTACTGGCGATCGCATTCTACCCAGGCGCTTACGGAGAAGGATTCTATTCTGCTGGCGGATTTTGTTAACATTACGGGTCATCCCGTTTTCGACGGGACGCTGAAGCAGGCCCTGGCGGTGCAACTAGAGCAGTCGCCCTATCTGACATCGCTGCCGGATCAGACGGTCCGCAAGGCGCTGCAATTCATGGGACGCGAGCGCAGACGAACGGGTTACGGGCAGCGTGGCACGCGAGATTTGCGAGCGCGAGCACATCAAGGCCATGCTGAGTGGCTCGATTGCCACGCTCGGAAGCCAATACTGGCGGCTCTCGATGCTACCAACTGCGCGACTGGCGATTCGCTCGCCCGAGAGCAAGTTGCGGCGGCGACCAAAGAGGCGGTGCTTCCGGCGGTGGGAAAGACGGCGTCAAGTCTGCGGGAAAGCTGGGCGAGTCGCTGGCGTCGATCCAGAAGTTCGACACGCCGGTGACCGAAGCAACTACATCGTCGTTAGAGGCGTTGAAGGCATATGCCGCTGCGGACGAGATTCGCAATGGCGGCAGCGAGGCGGAGTCCATCCCTCTGTTCCAGCACGCCATCGAGCTCGATCCGAATTTTGCCATGGCTCACGCGCGGCTGGCGGCCATTTACAACAATCTTGGCGAGGAAGACCGATCGGTGGTTGAGGCCAAAAAGGCATTCGATCTGCGGGAACGGGTGAGCGAACGCGAGCGTTTCTACATTACCGATCATTTTTATACGGCGACCGGAGACATCGAGAAAGACAAGGAAGCGCTAGAGTTGGCTATCAAGACTTATCCGAATGACTCCACCCCCTATGCCAACCTGGCGCTGATATACAGCCTTTTTTACGGTGATTACGAGAAAGCTATCCCTCTGGCGAAGGAGTTCTCGCCTCGAGCCCAACTCCCCCTTTGGCTATGAGCACGCGGCTGAACCATACATGGCGCTAAACCGTGTGGAGGAGTCGCGATCCATTCTGCAACAGGCAGTCGCTGCCAAGGCGGACAACCTGTTCATCCACGAATCGCTCTACGAGCTGGCTTTCTTGAATGGCGATGCCGATGAGATGCAACGACAAGTAACTTGGGCGGCCGGGAAGCCCAGCGAATACTCGCTGCTCATCTCGATGGCGCGACGCTGCCGCTGCACGAGGGCAAATGCAGAAAGCTGAGGCATTGGTGCATCGGTCAATGCAGGTGAGCGACCGTCTGGGTTTCAAGGAGACGACAGCCGACACGCAAGCTGGTTTTGCGTTGAGGCAGGCTGTAGTGGGCAACGCTTCGAAAGCCAAAGAGCTGGCTGCATCCAGTTCCGCTCTGGCGCATGGCCGCCGCAATATGGAGTCAGTGGCGGTGGCACTGGCCATGATCGGGGATGTAAGCCGCGCCCAGCCCATCGCGGACGACCTTGGCCGCCGCTTTCCCGACGACACACTGCTGCATCAGATAAGCATTCCCCTCGTGCAGGCGTTGATCGAGATGGATCGTAAGGCGCCGGAGGAGGCGATCGCGGCGCTGCAGGCAACAACGCCGTACGAATTGGGCTTCAACCAGGAGCTCTTCCCGATGTACATCCGCGGCCTGGCCTACCTGCAGGCGAAGCGCGGCGCGGATGCGGCGGCGGAATTTCAGAAGATGGTAGATCATCGCGGGATCGAGCCGATCAGTTCCAACCATTCGCTGGCCAAGCTGGGTTTGGGCAGGGCGTATGTAATGACTGGCGACATGGCAAAGTCTAGAGCTGCGTATCAGGATTTCTTTGCACTGTGGAAAGACGCCGACTCCGACATCCCCATCCTGAAGCAAGCCAAGGCGGAGTATGCAAGGCTGCAGTAGCCCAAAAAAACTTGTTCCTCGTCGCTTGTTCTTTACCGATGGTTTACGAAACCAGGCGTTGCTCATAAGCTTGCACCGATTCAAGCCGGGGACTTCAATGGCGAGGGCAAGCTTGATCTGGCGGTAGTTAACAACTGCTCGGTTAATAGTTGCACTCCTGGCGTCGTAAGTATTCTTTTCGGGCAACGGCGATGGCACCTTTCAGACGCATGTGGATTATCCCGTGGACAACTGTCCCGTCTCGGTGGCCATCGCCGATTTTAACGGGACAGCAATTAATAAGATCTGGTCGTAGCAAATGAGAGTTCCAACACCGTGAGCGAACTACTCGGCAATGGGGACGGAACCTTCCAAGCCAAGGTGGACTATGGTACTGCGGGGAACCCAGCGGAGGGGCCGTCGGCGACTTCAATGGGGACGATAAGCCGGACTTGGCGGTGACGAATTCCGGATCCAATTCTGTCAGAGTTTTTCCAAACAGCGGCAACGGCACGTTTCCGACCTGCCCGGTCTGGGCCGGCCAGCCCCTGACCGCCCACTGGGCATTCCCGATCCCGCCGCTGTCCGAGTACTGTACACTTAGAAACTAAACACGGGTTTTACAAGCCAGAGCGCTGATGCGCTCTCGGCGCGATTCTTAGATGAGCATTTGAAAATCAAGCGTATGCGGTCGAGTTGATTCGATGGTAGAATCTTAGAGTATTAAATCGTTTCCGTTCTCCACCGGACGATCTCTGTATCAGAAACTGTCTCGAACGTCTTCCAACAAAATCATTGCGGAGTGAATCTTCTGATTCAATCCGCTGGAGGATGCTCGTGGACAGCGCTGCACGCCGGAAGCCAAATAAATCTGCGGCCCGCGTTCTCACTACGGCGGGAGAAGTACTCGACGGCGGAACTCTCATCGAGCTCGTCGCGGGCAGATCGTCGCAGGCGCCGACGACGACCTCGCCTTGCTGCTCTGGGACGGGCAACAGACCAAAATCGCGCCGCAGATCAAGCACAAAGACACCCTCTATAAGCCGGTGCAGCTCCACAAGACGATTCGGCAGGCACTTCGCCTGCCCACGGGGGCGGTGCGCTACGGCTCTCCTAATCAGCTGTTCGGCGAAATCGCCAGCCTATTCGAACACTTTCTTCCCAGGCCGGAGAGCGCTCTCGCGACTGCTTGGTGCGCTACAACTTGGTTGGCAGACTTCCTCTCGAGTCCGCCACCTCTAATGGTAACCGGTCGCGAAATGGACCAGGCGGTCGACTTCTTCCGCCTTCTGCGGGCACTTTGTCGTCGCGCGATTCTGCTCGCCGATCTCTCGCGCTCGACACTGCGTAGTTTGCCCCTGGTTCTGCGACCAAGTCTTCTTGTCAATCAACCGGACGTTTCTCCCAAAATGCGCGCTCTGTGGAAAGCCTCAAATTACCGCGGCGTTTTCGTATCGGGAATCGGCGGGGAACTCTTGGACGCTGCCTCTTCGAAAGCGGTTTACCTAGCACTCGAAGGTCCGGATGAGGCATGGTGCGACACTGCCCTCCACATTGCGCTACCGCCAGCGCTGCGAGAAGTTTCCTGCTCAGCGCGCGCGAACTAGATGAGGTTGCGAATCGCTTTCAGCCTCGCCTGCTTCGGTTCCGGCTGGAGCATTATCGCAACGTGGGCGAACCCCGTCCCGGCCCAAACCCGCTGAACCTACCGGCATGCATCGTGGACGAATCTGATGTTGTGCGGGCCATCACTCCTCTCCTTCAGCGCCAACAGCAGGACGCTCTGGCGCGACGTGGGCTGGACGTGAGAGTCGCGCTGGTCGAGGTCCTCTGGCCCGCCTGTCATGAAACGACCGAGATTGCTGTCAGCGGGCTCACCGAATTGACCAATTCGCTCCTACGCGACCGCGGCGAGACCCTCGAATTCAGCGCAGAGGAAATTGGCTGGCGTCTGCGTAACCTTGGGCTCTATCGGCAGCGCAATGCCGACGGAATGTTCTTGCGGTTCTCCCGAGAGCACATAATGCGCATTCACCAGGCCGCGTCGCACTTGGGTTTAACGTTGCCACTGGCCGACGGTTGTCCCGATTGCAATCCGCGGGAATCATCCGCTGTGCAGTTGGTTGTGAAGGGAGTGTAGGTTTGTAGGAATTTCGCAAAAGTTTTATTTCCAAATATGCAGGAGAGCAATATGCCAATTGGAAAACTGAGGCTCAATAAAATCGAGACCCGAGAATACAGGGCTCGATTATCGCAGCTTGAAACCATGGGGATTCCCGTCCGATCCACCGTCGAGTCGTCCCCCGATCCCGACAGGCTGACCTTGGAGGCGATCCATGATGGAACCGGCAAAATCTATGATTTACCTTCGCATGCTATCTTGATTGTGATCCCCGCCAGGCTGATCGTTTTAAAGTCCGGGCTCTTGGTTACGGACGTCTCGTTGAAGATACCGTGGGAGGACTGCCCTGCTCGAACTGAACGAACCTGGGCAAGAACTCACATGCGATAAGTTGATGCGTGGTACTCTGCCTGATCCCTTACCGACAATTCTCAACCGTTGGCTCAAAAACGAAGTCCCACTTCGTCCCCGCCGCGTCGAGGGGGTAATTCTGGCGGAGGGCTGGACCTCTTTTTCCGCCGAATATCAACACGACATGCCCGTACCGGTGCAGCTATTGATCCGGGATGAAAAACACCTCCAACTCACTTTCGACTTCGAAGTCCGGGTGGACCGCAGCGTCAAGCGCAGGTACGAACAGCGACAGCAAAAATACTATCAGTCAATTCGACTGACGCAACCACCAGGACAATTCATTCCACCGCAACCGCCGCTGGAATTGGAGAAGAGATCGTCAGACAATAGGCGCGACAGTGGCAGCAAGCCAGGGTCTGAAGAGGCTCTACGTGGAGCATAGCGCCAAAGCGTTCCGCCCGACATTGGAAGACTACCACTAGGACAACAGGAGTAAAATGCGATGCCTATGAGGAATCCGCCCCATCCCGGAGATTTCATTTGGACGGAAATTATCGAGCCTGCGGGCCTGTCGGTAACGGCGGCGGCGGCCGCTCTTTCGGGTTTCCCGGCCCGGGCTGTCCAGCCTGCTTAACGGCAAGGCTTACCTTTCCGGGGATATGGCGCTCCGCATTGAGAAAGCCTTTGGAGTGAAGATGGACACGCTCATGCGGATGCAAGTCTCCTACGCATCGCCCAAACCTGCAAGCGTGAGGCAGATTCACCGGGTAGCCCCCGTTCACGCGTGAGGAGATCAGCACGCGGCGGTCGGCGCTTCTGGGGATGTGGGAAGGAACACACACCGGCATCCGGCGGGAGGTCGCAACGTACAGCCAATAAAAGGACGCAGCTGGACCCCTTATGGCATTTTGCACGGCAGGGGGGATGCACTTTCGCGTGAAAAATCTGCTACCATCACTGTTCGGTGAGGTAACCATGCCCCAATACGTAATCGAGCGGGAAATCCCAGGCGCAGGCAATTTGTCTGATGCGGAACTGCAGGCAGTGGCCAGAAAGTCGGTGGGCGTGCTGAAGGATATGGGACCGGAAATCAAATGGCTCCACTCCTACGTCACCGGCGATAAAGTTTATTGTGTGTACCTGGCGCCGGACGAGGAAACGGTTCGCGAACACGCGCGCCGCGGAGGTTTTCCGGCGAATCGCATCTCGGCAGTGCGGCGCCTGATCGATCCCAGCACTGCAAATTGACTTAAGCAGAGTTTCGAGTCCGAGGACCTGATTCCGCGTCGCAGTTAAGCGCCTCCTGGACGGCTTGCTCAATCTGCATCGCCCAACCCTCCAGCCACGCCGTTCCTGCAGCATTGCCGAGGGTTCGGCGCGCAAATTCCAGGGCCTTCTCAAGCCTGGGTTGCCCGGCGGGCGTGAGCGGAGCGCCCAATCTTTGCCGAAGCGCGGCGGCGGCTCCTGCCAAGTGTAGCGATAACTCGGCGTTCGATTGCGCCGCGGCACTTACGGCGAGACATTCGAGCGCCCTCGCGATGCCGCGTTTGTGACCCAACTCTTGAAACAGCTTGATGCTTTCGCCGTAAAGGCGACGAGCCTGGGAGTTGTTACCCTCATCGCAGCTTAGACTTGCCAAATCGGAGAGGGTGCTCGCAATGCCCCAGCTGTCACGCAGCCGGCGAAACTCCGACAGACTCTGTTCGCAAAATGACCGAGCGGCCACGAAGTCCGCTTTTTCCCGCGCGACGTCGCCCTGGTAGTTCAACGTCCAGGCAGCACCGGCGACATCCCCAACCTGACGGAAGATGGTTAGACACTCATTGTAAAGAGAGGATGCGCGCTCATATTCGCCCTGCAACTTCATCACGCTGGCGAGATTGCTGAGGGCTCGGGCGAAGTCAGCGGGATCGCCGAGGTCCTTCCAAATCGCGACACACTGTTCGAAGCGTAACGCGGCAGCGGCAATGTCGCCACGGTCGCGAGCGATCACAGCCATCGCGTTCAGTGCGACGGCGACGCCGCGCTCATCGTTTAGCTCGAGGCAAGTCTCGAGACTGTTTTCGAACATTTGCTGCGCAGAGTCGTAATCTCCCTGCTCGCCCGCCAGAACTGCACCAGCAAACAGAAGGCGCGCTCGAAGCTTGGGACGAGCCGCGGTCCCTTCCATCGCCAAGACCCTGGCGATGGCGTCACGACCCTCCGTTAGATGTTCCCGTGTTTCCCAGAAGCGGAACAGGGCGGTACCGAGCCGAAGGCCCCAGTCGATATCCCCAGTCTTGATCAGATAATCGAGCGCCTCGCGGAAGTTGTCGTGCTCAACTTCAAAACGGTCGAGCCATTCGGGGTGAGCGGCTATGTCCTCGGCACCCTCTTCGGCAAGCACGAGGAAATAAGCAGCATGGGCCCGACGGGTCGCAGACTCATCGTCGCTCTCGCCGAGGCGTTCGAGAGCGTACTCCCGGAGGGTCGAAAGCATGCGGAACCGGGTTTCCGCATCCGCCTGCTCCACCTGCTGTGCTAGGCTCTTGTCGACCATCGAAGCCATGCCGTCGAGTACTTCGAGGCCCAGGTCGCCCTTGGTGTCGCACACGGCTTCCACGGCTTCCAGCGGGCATCCACCGGCGAATACCGAGAGCCTCCGGAACAGAATTTGCTCTGCGGCATTGAGGAGCCCATAGCTCCAGTCGACGGTGCCGCGAAGAGTTTGTTGCCGGCTCGGCAGATCGCGAGCACCGCCGGTCAACAGGTTCAGACAGCCTTCGAGACGAGCCCGCATGGCTGACGGCGAAAGTAGTTTGATGCGGGCCGCAGCCAGTTCAATAGCGAGGGGCAAACCTTCCAGGCGAGCGCAAATGGCCGCCACCACGGGGGCGTTTTCCTTGGTCAATGCGAATTCATGCTTCACAGCCTTCGCGCGTGCTACAAAGAGCGCGATCGCTGGAAGACGGGAAAGCACTTCCAGAGACGGAATGGACGTGGGATCGGCTAGCGCGAGCGGTGGCACAGGAAATTCATGTTCGCCGTAGACATGAAGCGGGGCTTGGCTTGTGACCACGACCTTGAGTTTCGGGCCGGTAGTCAGCAGTTGCGCCACAAGCGGCGCTGCGGAGAGGAGGTGCTCAAAGTTGTCGAGCAACAGGAGCATCGGCTGGCTCAGGCCGCCCACGTACTCTATCAAGCTTTGCTGCGGCGACTTATTTCCGGTTTCGCGCACGCCCACCGATTGCGCGATCGTCGAAGCGATCAAACCACCTTCAGCAATCGCTGACAGAGAGACATAGCACACGCCACCTGGAAACTGGTCGGCGATTTCTCCCGCTACCTGCAAGGCGAGCCGCGTCTTCCCGATGCCGCCCGGACCGGTAAGGGTCACAAGCTGTACGTCCGCGCGGCTCAGGAGCTGACGGAGATCGGCCGTTTCGTGTTCCCGTCCGATGAGTGCGGTGCGTTGCAGCGGCAGGTTGCTGGGGCGAGGCTGAGATTCGCGGGCAGGCGCATCGGCGAGGCGGTCGCGCACCGCGGCGAGGTCGCGAGCCAAATCTCGTGTGGAAGCATAGCGTTCTTTCGGATCCTTGGCCAGGCAGCGCTCCACGATCCAAATGAAAGGAGCAGGCGCCTGAAGCATTCTGGCGCCGAGACGCTCGGGCTCATCGCGAAGGATTGCCGCCGTCGTTTCTGCATGAGTCTTTTTGCGGAACGCGGGAAGGCCGGTGACCATCTCATAGAGCACCGATCCGAAGGAAAACTGGTCAGAACGAAAATCGACTTCGCCGCCGGTTGCTTGCTCCGGCGACATGTAGCCCACGGTTCCCATCAACATTCCATGCTCGGTAACGGTGGTGGTCGCATCTGAATTCTGGGTGTGGTCGAGCTTACCCAGTTTCGCCAGACCGAAATCCAGCACCTTGGCGGTACCGTCGACAGAAACCATCAGGTTGTCCGGCTTCAAATCGCGGTGAACGACACCAATTTCGTGCGCTTTGGCGAGAGCGTCGGCAATCTGCGCCGCAAGGGCGACCGATTTGCGAAACGGAATCGGGCCAGAGGTGAGCGACTGTCGCAGCGTCTCGCCATCCACCAGTTCCATGGCGATGTAACGTGTGCTGTTCACATGCCCCAGCTCATAAATCGTGACGATGTTGGGATGATTGAGCGCGCTGGCGGAACGGGCTTCCTTTTCAAAGCGTGCCAGGGCTTCCGGTTGAGCAAGGCTTCCACGGAAAGCGTCTTAATGGCGACTTCACGGTCGAGGCAAGTGTCTCTGGCGCGGTATACCTCGCCCATGCCCCCGGCGCCCAGTTGCTGAAGGATCTCGTAATTCCCAAAGCGCGTGCCCGGCGACAAGGTGGACGACACGGAATCTGGCATGAGCGGCAGGTTCATCAACCTCGCTGGCGCACCGGTCGGCCAAGAATTGGTCGATCCCGCCGCGCTATCAACTTTGAATTCTGGACTTTCCGATCGCAATGGACTCTGCGGCCGAAACCCCCGGAGTGCGTTTATAATAACCCAGACTTCTGAGGCATTTCATGGATATTCGATCGGTGCAGCGGCCGCTAAAAGAGCAGTACCGGCAAGACCCTGCGAGTTCTCGGATTACTCTGACGGCGCACGGCCGCAGACCGAGGCGCCCATCTCCTGCTCGATCGACCTGGGGCGGGCGATATACAACGCTCAAGCTCACAAAGGAGTGGGCGGAGCAGGGACGGGCGCTTGTTCCGGAGACTTGCTACTGGGTGCGCTGGCCGCCTGTGCCCAGATCACTTGCCAAATGGTAGCTGCCGCCATGGGAATCCCTACCGAAGCCATCAACGTCAGGGTCGAGGGCGATCTGGACCTGCAAGGTACGCTGGGTCTGTCGAAAGATGTGCCGATCGGATTTCAGGACATCCGAGTTACTTTCGACGTCCGCGCGCCGCAGGCAACGGCGGAGCAGTTGAGTGCGTTGCGGGCGAAAACGGAACAATATTGCGTGGTGATGCAAACCTTGCAGCGCCCGCCGAAAATTGAGAATAAATGGGGGTCGTGATGGTCAGATTGGGTTCCGAGCGGGGAGTTTGATGCGGTACGACGCGTCACCAGGCAAACCCCTCGTCACCTGCGAAATTTAGCCGGAATTTCCGAACTGGCTCCCTGGCTCGCAAATAGTACCGCTTCTCTTGCCCCGACACAGCGAATGGCTATCCAACGTGCTGAACCTCAAACCCCGACTCTGGCAAAATTCGCTCCGCCGCATACTGCTGCTCACAAACTCGGCCACCAACTGCTGAACTTCCGCACGGGTACGTCGCTTGGGCGCTGACAAGTCTGTTTTTGCGGACATCCGGACACTTCAACACAGACTCCCGCTCGCCGGCAGCTCTCCACGATCCCCGGAGCTCCCGCCGCGATCCGGCAATTGCGCAGCCTCGGGCTCAGCGTCGTGTTGGTCAGCAATCAAACCGGAATCGCCCGAGGTTTTTTGGACGACGAAAGACTTAACCACTTTCACGAGCGCCTCCGAGCCCTTTTAGGCGAAGCCGGCCGTCGCGCTCGATGCCATCTACTACTGTCCGCGTCTACCGGAACAGGACTGCACTTGCCGCGAGCCCCACTGATTCGCAGGAGCCGATACCCAACGATTCGGCCCTCTCAAAAGAAATACCTTTTTGTGAGCTGCCCCTGAATATGCGTCGGGTTAGGGACCTGAAACGTACGTGGAGGCGGTGCTCAACCACTGCCCTCCGACATACGAATACAAGGTCACGTAGATGGTGCTGCCATTCTCCGGCAGATTGTTTTCGGGCCACATACCCTGCCCCCCTAGAGTAGCCGTCAAAACATTGCCCAGGTTCCCGGAGGAATCAAGCTCGTTTCCACCCGGAGAACTATTACTGATATCTATCCAATAGGCTGTTGCATTTGCATCCGCGCTCCAGGTGAAAGTTACCGAGGTCCCGCTGAGGACCGAACCCGGCCCTGGCGTCTGCATGACAGCTAAGCCGGTAGTTGCGTTCAGCGCCGTGTAGGTGTAAGTCGTGCCGTACCACTGACCCCCGATCAGCGAATACAGAGTGGCGTGGACGGTGCTGGCATCCGTCGGCAGTCCGCTCACGGTTGTGGTCAGCGCGCCGCCCAGGTTCCCCGACGTATAGAAATTGTTCCCGCCTGATGTGCTTCCGACATCCAGCCAGTACCCCGACGCACCCGCGCCCGCGGTCCAGGTGAAGGTGACCGTGTTGCCGGGCAATGTAACTCCCGCCGCCGCCGATACGCTGAACGCCGTAAAGGTATACGCATTCGGCGTCCACGAGCCATTGACCAATGAGTACAAAGTGACGTAGATAGTGCCGCCATTGGTTGGAAGACCACTCACCGTCGTGGTCAGCGCGGTCCCCAGGTTGCCCGATGAATAGTAATTGTTCCCCCCAGCCGAACTTCCGATATCGAGCCAGTAGGCTGTCGAGCCGGAACCCGCCGTCCAATTGAACGTCACCGTGCTTCCCGCCAGTGTCGAGCTTGGAGTCGGTGTTGTTAATACGGCCGCTGCCGATGCTGCGTAGAACGCGGTGTAGACGTAAGGGGTCTGGACCCATTGACCGCCGCTGCTAAACTGCGTATACAGAGTTGCATAAACGGTGCTGCCATCGGTCGGCAATCCGTTCGCGGTCGCCTGTAGCGTATTGCTGGAAAGGCTCCCCGAAGAATAGTAGTTCCCGCCCGCCGCGCTTCCCAGATCCAGCCAGTAAGCCGATGCGCCCGAGCCCGCCATCCAGGAGAAAGTCGCGCTGCTGCCGGGCAGCATTGAGTTGCCGGCAGGCGACGACATGGTGGCAGTGCTGTCGCCACTCGGTACTCCATTCCATGCGATGTAGGTGTAATCAGCATACTGCCATCCACCATTCGTGTTGTAATACCAGCGCACATAGATCGTGCTGCCATCGGTAGGTAGGCCGGTAACGGCCTGGGACAGCACCGTCCCCAGGTTGCCCGAGGAATAGTATTCATTCCCGCCCTGTTCCTTGCCGATATCAAGCCAGTATCCAGTAGCCGGCGTTGCTGCAGTCGCCGCCGTCGGCGACATGGTTGCGGTGTTGTACATGTACCACTCGAAGGTCTGCTTATTGCTGGTCAGCGCGGCGCCGTTGGCCGGGTAGTTGATGCCGGTACCGCACATCGGCTTGATCAGATTGATTTGCTCGACGGCATAGGTCCAATAGTATTCGTAGTCCTCGCTGAAAATGTAATAGACCGCATTGTTGGGCAGCAGCAAAACCGTGTTCCCACCATATCCGCTCATGTATGGAATCCAGAACTGGCAAGTGAATGTCGAATTGAACGGATTCGTTGCCAGGCCTCCGTTCTCTGTGGCGCCGCTATTTGGCGGGAATTCCGTCGTTGTCCAATACTTGAGCCAATAGTCGTTGTTGTAGTGGTTGGTATTCGCGACGATGGGAGAACCCGTATAAAACCCCGAATCGGCAGTGACCAAGCCCAGGTTTGAAGTGCGCACCATGGTGTCATCCTCGCGGGCCGGATCCAGGACCTGCGTGCCGCTGATCTTTCCGTTGTTGTTATTAAAGAAATATCCGATCTTGGCAAGGTCATCCTGGATCAAATACATGCCATGGCTCCCGATCGGCGCGCCCGTAGCGGAGACCTTCGTGCTGGAACTGCAGTTACTCGATGTGCTTTGGTTATTGCACGCCGTTCGCATGATTTGCTGCATACCCGGACTTACGTTAAGGGGACTGAAAACGTCGGTGTAGGTTTTGGTCCAAATGTCGGTGCTGGTGCCCAGTTGCGCTTGCGCATACGCTTCCATGGCTGACACCAGCAGGAAGGTATCGTGACTGTGGTACACCCACGTGGTTCCCGGAGTTGTGGTGTTCGTGTGAAACAGAGTGAACGCATCGTAGATTTTCGAGGCGCTGGTCGGGCTGTTGTAGTTGTAGTAAGGAACCGCGCCCACGAAATTCGTCTCACTGGTGCTGTTCTCGTCCGTCTCAAAGCCGGTGCTGTTGTAATTCCCGCTCGCCATGTCGGCCAGATTATCGAACGTCGTACTGGTGTAAGTGCCGCCAAGCGTGTATTGCGAAATGTAATTCTTCAGAAGCAGGCTATAGACTCCGCTGCCAAATTGCTGGCCCAGCCGGCTCAGCGCGGTCTCGGCAAAGGCGGACTTGGCGATAGAGTAAGAAGGCCAGCGCATCTCCGAGCAGAAAGGGTAAGCGTCCGTACGCGTTTGGCAGGTGCTGACATAATTGACGCCGTTGATGTACAACCCGTAACCGGCAATGTAGGTGGGATGCAGATACTGGCCGATGAAAGCCGACGTGCTGACGCCGGAATTGGGATAGTCGGTAGCCAGGGCGGAAAAGGGCTTCGTCGGTATCCGGTTTTTGATCTCTGTCGCCGCGCTGTTTTCCAGCGTTGTGTCGCCGGAGATCGTGGACGGCGTATAGCTGGCTGTCAGATTTCCATAGAAGTTCGCTTGCCAATACGCGCAGACTTCATAATCGATCTGGTAGAAGACATGGGAAACGCTCGACCCGTTGAATAGAAAAGTCATTTCCCCGTTGTGCACGCAGTTCTGATCGTACTCCGCCACCGTAAACGGGAATGAGGCACGCGTATATCCGTTGTCGGAGGTTTCATTCCAAACCCGGCCGTAGCCAACGATGATGTTCCAATTCGAGGATCCGGTGTACTGCAGCCCCTGCGTCACCGGGATGAGCCAACTGCCGTTCTGTACGAATTGAAGAATGAGCGACGTTCCACTGTTGGCGCCCAAATGTTTCCAAGCCGTGATGCTCGAATAGTTCAGGGGGTCGTACACGGAGGTATAGTTCCCAACTGTCGTCACCAACGACAGCGTCAGAGTTCCCTCAAATGTATTTGTTGGCGCAGCGGCCGTAGCGGGAATTCCGAAACCGCTTGTATCACTCACTATCGCCGATGGCTGCGTGGTGCTCATCAGCGTTGTGTAGGTATTGACAGTCCGGCTGACCACGCCGCTGCCCGTGAGCGGATCGCCCGGCATGGGAGTGACCTGCGCCGAAGCGGTGATGCAACCTGAGGTGCCCCAGAGAAGAAGTCCGGCAAGACTTGTAGCGGTGCTCAGTTTCATTGCGTAGCCTCCCCAGGCGATTGACCGGGCCATGGTCGAGTTCACTTCTCTGGCTGGGGCTACATTTCGCGAGGTTTGTCCCCGCGACCAGAAGATTATGCGCCTCTTCGATTTCGCACACTTTATGTAGTCTCCTGCAATGTTGTCAAGAGAAAAACGGATCCCGCTGAAGTATTTGCTGGTCTATCCGAGCCACAGCCTGTCTGCGAATAACCTGTATCCAGGAAACTTTCTGCAAGGTTGCAAGGTTTCTGGAGTGGCGAAAACGAAGAAGTCTCTTCTTACTTCTCAGGCATCACGAGCGGCCCCAAGCCAGCCAAAGGCGCCGATTCCTCATATTTGCCCCGGTAGCAGGGAAAGTTAACCGGTGTGTCGCGAAATGACTTAAGAATCTGACCGAGCCGCAGAGTACCTGATTTGCGCACTTCTGCACGCGGCCGAGATCGACCGTAAAAGGAATCTGTTCTCCGACTTCGCCGGACTGGTGGATGATCTCACCTTCCGGCCCAACGATGATCGAGCGCCCGTTGCCCAGTTGGCCGGCGCCGTTGACATCCACGAAATAGCATTGGTTGGTGATGGCGCTGGCCTGGGCAATAATCAACTCCTGGGTTCGATCGATGGTCCCGGTCATGGTCGGGTGCAGAATGACCTCAGCGCCCTTCCACACCAGCGCGCGGGTTGTTTCCGGAACCCAACCGTCATAGCATATGGAAACGCCAAAGCGACCCACTTCGGGAACGTCAAACACCACGAATTCATTTCCCGATTTCACTCCCTTCTCATAAGGGAGAAATGGGTACATCTTTCGGTAGCGTGCGATGACCTCACCCGCCGGGCTAATGACCGGCGCAGTGTTGAAGATGTCTTCTCCGGCGCGCTCGTAGATTGATCCTGGAATAAGCCACACACCATGCTTCTTCGCCAGTTCCTGATACCGGGTTTCTGTCGGTCCGGGCATGGCCTCGGCAAAACTTAGCCCGGGCCCAAATGAGCAAAGTTCTGGGAACACCACCATTCGCACCCACGGAAATCTGGCTAACACCCGTTCCGTTTCTCGTTCCAGACGATCGCGATTGTCCCCGTAAGACGATTCCACCTGCAGTGCCGCAACCGAGAACGCCATGTTCAACTCCGAGAGCAATAAATTTTCGACGACGGGGTGTAGCAGTTTGATCAATTACGGCACAGCTGGCACGCTCCGCGCGGTAGCCAAATCAGGCACCGCACTATGATCCAGGCCCCAGGCCGGAATCGCCGAAGCGAGACTTGCAAAAACCAAGAGCAGTAGAGCGGTCGTAATCAAAGCGGAATAATCCCCCGCTCCCACGATGAACGAAAACAGCATAGGACCCGAGGCTAGGCCCATCTTCGACGCAAATCCACCCCACACCGCCGTTTGTCCCGTCTGGTCAAATCTTGCGCACATCCCCAGCAGGTGGGAGATCACGAAATTCCACGTAATTCCCGTGCCGATGTTGGCGGCAATCCAAATCCATTTCACCCCGCTATAGTGAAACAAATAGGTGCCGACGATGGTCAACAAGATGCCGCCGAGGATCGGTTTGAATATCCCAAAACGCGTCGAAAGGATGATCACTAATAGCGCACCCAGCGTGGCAAACCAATTTGCAATACCCAGAGTCTCGCTGATGAATGCCACCTCCAGCCCATACTGTTTTCCGAGGCCGATAATGAAAGCAAATAGTCCCATATTCGCAGCCTGGAAAAAAAACACAGCCAAGAGCGCTAGCAGCAGAGATCTCAATTGCAGTGGCACGGGAACGGCGCCCTGAGCGTGTGCCACCCCTCCCCGTACCGGGTAATCAGGAATGAATTGCAACATCACCAGTGTCGTGAGGCTGAACAGAATCAAAGTCGCGAACAAGACGTTGGTCCCGAATTTCTGCACCAGGAGTGGCAGGCTCATGACTCCCAGGCTGCCGCAGAAAACCTGCACCAGCAGCAGTACGCCAAAGGTGCGGTCGGGAGCCTTGGTGCGGGCGAAGATTGAAAAGCTTATTCCCACCAGCATCCCGCCGATAAATCCGTGCAGGAATCGAGTGCCCATAAGCGCGTAGGGATTTTTCACCAACATGGAGAGCAGGTCCATGCCAATCAATCCCAGCAAAAGCATGTGAGCCGCCGGTCTCCAGGCGATGCGGCGTACCAGAAAGGCAATCAAAAATGCGCCGCCCGCTGCACCGTAGACATTGCACGAGCCGACCAGTCCCGCCTGCTTGTTGCTGAAGCCTAAGCCAACTTTCAGACCATCGACCACGGCCGGCATGATGTTGACGTAGAAAAATCCAGCGGTAGCGAGAAATGCAAGCAACACTCGCGCCAGCATGCTATCGGGGGAAGCTTTTGGCAGGCGATTAAAAAATTCCGTAATAATTCTCCAGCACATCAGGCGATTCGCGAGTGGAGTATAGCAGCACTCTTCGACGCGAAGGTCTGGTCACGATGTTTTTTGTCTTGAACCGCGATGCCGTAGTCAATATTCTGCACTCACCCGCAAATCAATCTTAGAGATCGACAAGATGGCCGGATGAGATACGAGCTTCTCTTATTCTTCTTGTTGCTGACGTTCGGGTTGACTGGAGGAAGCGCGGCAACGGTGGCCGCAACTCCAGTCCCCGGGACCCTCTCACTGGGAGTGGTAAAGTACATCGTTCCGTTCTCACTGCCAGCCAACTGTTCTCGAATATTCCCCCACTGCTCCAGTGGATGACGGCGATGGTTTTGCGGTGCCCACCAACGCCGCTGCGCCTTCGCAGACATTCGAGGGCAGATTAAAGCTCTCCGATGTCGCGTCCGGCGGCGGCGCTCAAATCCTGCGCGATGACTTTGGCGACGACAAAGCGGGCAATTCTCCGTGGCGGCATCTGCCCGCCTTCCATTTCCAGTTCGTGCAGAGCGGAAGCTACCTCATTCCCGATCGGCAAGGCCTTGTCATCACCGGTAACGCGGCTTGGAATTACATTGTAGGCCCCGGCCGAGTGTGGCGGGAGAAAAGCGACCACGGTTACATGCGCGCTTCCTTTCCCTTCGCGCTGGTGGAAAGAAACCAAAACTGCGTGCACAACGGAGAGATGACCTTCCTGTTCAACCGTGCGTTGCGGCCCAACATTTCGAAGGTGCGCTACCAGGTCACGCAGGAGACCTGCCTCTACTTCAAGCTCAATTTATGGGGACAACTTGCGGCAAGCTATACTCCAGGCAGGGTCGAGAACTCGCAGGCTCTGAAAACTGCGCAGGCTGACGAGGTGGCAAACCGCCTGCCCACCAAGCCATTCAGCGCGCTCGCTGCGGACCATCCACACTCCGGAATCGATCTCGCGAACTTCACCAGCGGCTTCAAGTCGCCGTCCGATATCACAACTTACGGCCTGTTGATCGACGGCATCAACTATGCCAGCGCGTGCCAAACGCGTTTCGGCGCCTATGCTTTCTGCGACAACATGCGCCTGCCTTCGTATTCCACGGCTAAGTCATCTTTCGCCGGAGTGGCGACGATGTGGCTAGGCCAACAATACGGCGACAAAGTCTACAGCCAGTTGATTCGCGACTACGTTCCGCAATTCACGGATGGCGGCGACTGGACAAATGTCACCTTCAACGATACGTCGGACATGGCGACTGGAAATTACATCAGCGCCATACCCCAGGCCGACGAGGACAGCCCCCAAGAACACGCCTTTCTTGTGGCCGAATCTTACAACACCAAGATCGCCGACGCATTCACTCCCTTCCCGCACAAGGCCGCTCCCGGCACGACATGGGTATATCAAACTCACGCAAGCTTCATCCTGACTCAAGCCATGAACGGATACGTGCAGCACGAGCAAGGCCGCCATGCGGATATCTTCAATTCCATTCGCGACGATGTTTTCAAACCACTCCACATGAGCCAGGGCAGTCTAACGATGCTTCGCACAGACAACAGCGAGTCGGGAAAGCCTTTTGGCGGCTACGGGTTGTTTTTTATTCAGGATGACATCGCCAAGATCGGCCGTTTCCTTAACAATAGCGGCGGCGTGATTGATAAAATCCAGGTCATCGATCCTGCCCGGCTGCAACAGTCGCTATTCCGCACGGCGAATCCCGCCGCACTTGGTGTGTCCGTACCAGACACTGGAACGCCGGCCGTCCCTGACACCTTTCGCTATCACAATCAGTTCTGGGCCAAGCACATGACGAGCAGCGAGTTTCCGCAATACCACTGCAATTTCTGGGTCTCCTTCCTGAGCGGGTACGGCGGCATCAGCGTGTTGTTATTGCCGAACGGAGCGACCTATTACCTGTTCAGTGATGGCAACGAGTTCTTATGGTATACGGCTGTCAACGAGATCAACAAGATCGCGCCACTGTGCCCCTGACTGCAAATCGCAACCTTTGAGGGGCAAAGACGAAGAATCAAAATAGAGGGGGGGAAACCCTAGTACACGCGCTCCCCGCCGACAAAGGTCTGCAACACTTTCACATCCTTGAGTTCATCGGAGGGCACCGTGAGCACGTCGCGGTCGAGGACGATGAAGTCGGCCAGTTTTCCCCGTTCCAGCGAACCTTTGCGATTTTCCTCAAAACCAGCATAGGCTCCGTTGCGCGTGTAAAGGGTGAGCGCCTGCTCGATGGAAATACGTTCCTCCGGCGCTAATATCTTGCCGCTCTGCATTTCCTTGCGAACCACGGCGGCCCAGATCCCCCACCATGGGCTGAGCGGTGTCACGGGCACGTCGCAGCCTGCCGCTTCGATAATTCCGTTCTCTATGTACGACTTCGCCGGATAGGACCAGCGCACTCGATCCGCCCCGTATTTTTGAAACCAACTCCCAATCCAGTACACAAACGGAGGGTTGCCGTCGACCACCACATTCAGTTCCCGCAGTCGTTTCTGCACCGCCGGAGTGGAAATGCCGGCGTGAACAATGCGAAAGCGATGATCTTTGAGCCCCAGCTGCTGAATCACTGCCGCGTAAGAGTCCAGTACTTGGTCGATAGCCCGGTCGCCGATCGCATGCGTCTCCAACTGCCAGCCCGCCCGGGCGGCGACCAGGTGCGCCTGCAGCATGTCGGCGGAGGTCCAGCGCAACACACCGAGATTGGTCGGTTCACCGATGACGCCGGGTGGGTAGATGGCGATAGTGCGCGCCCCCATGCCGCCGTCGGCAAACATCTTTGCCGCTCCGAATTTCAGCACCTCATCGCCAAATCCTGTATGCACGCCCATCTGCGCTAGTTTCTCCGCGTCGGCGAGGCTGGCAATCCTCGGCGACATTTGAACACGGATCTTCAACCAGCCCCGCCGATGCGCATCCTGGTAACCGCGCATTTCGTCCGGCGAGATAAAAATGTCATGAATGGTAGTAAGTCCACCTCAGCCGCTTTTTCCGAAATAAGCCTGGCCGCGCGCTCATTAATATCCGCTGGCTCCTTCGGAAGAATGGCGGAGATAAATCCCATGGCAGTGTCTTTGAGAACTCCGGTGGGTTCTCCACTTGCATCGCGCTCAATCACTCCACCGACCGGGTCGGGAGTTTCCTTGGAAATATTGGCGAGCTTCAGCGCGGCGCTGTTGGCTACGCCCAGATGGCCACTGACATGTTTCAGATAGACAGGATCGTCTGCTGAGGCTGCGTCGAGATCCTGCCGGGTAATGTAGCGCCGCTCCGCGAGTTTGGCGTCATCCCACCCCGCTCCCACGATCCAGCGGCCTCGCGGAAGTGTGGAGGCAAGACGGGCCACCGCCTGCGTGATCTCCGTGATCGAATGAACCGCGGGATATCCGGCATCGATTTCGCCGCTTAAAAGGCTCTTCACCCACTCCATGGCATGGGTGTGGACGTCAATGAGACCGGGCAAGACCGTTTGTCCATGTAAGTCGAGCACCCGCGTGCGGGCGCTGACGCAGCCCGCCTGCGCGGCGGCATCGCCCACGGCGAGAACTGCGCCGTCGCGCACTGCCATGGCGCTTGCCACTGTTCTGGCTGCATCCATGGTAACGATGTGGCCATTGCGGAGCAGCAGGTCGGCGTCCATGCAACTTTCAGCCTCGCACTTCGCTACAATCGCAAAAATGGACCAGACTATAACCATCAGCGCGAGCGTCGCCGTATATCGACCTTTGATTTGCCGGAGAGGCATTCGCGCTTCAAACGTCCGCATTTCCCGGCTCCCTAAAAAGTGGCTGGGGTGTTCACCCATAAGAGTACAGTTTCTTTTTCGCTCAGGCTTTGCCAGCGGTGCGCTCTCGTGCTCGCAAAATACAAACTATCTCCCGTCTCCAGGGTATAATTCTCGATCTCATCGAGCCAGATCTCCAAAGCGCCTTGCAACACGTAGATAAATTCTTCGCCTTCGTGACTGTAGGAACCTCCGCTGCCAGCCCCAGGTGCAATGCGGAAAATGTGCGGCTCCATGGCGTTTCTGCCGAGAGCCAGCAACTCCATCTGCACTCCGGGATTGGGCTGCAGAATTTTTCGTTCCCGCGGACGCACCAGGCACCGCGTATTTTCATGGTCTGAAAAAAAAGACAGGACGCTGGTCTTGTACGCCCGGGCCAGTTCCTGCAGGGTGGCAATCGATGCGTTTGCGTAACCGCGCTCCAGTGAGCTCAAAAAGCTGACCGATACGCCTGTACGCCGCGCAACTTCTGCCAGGGTCAGTCCCAGTTCCCGGCGCAGCTTCGTCAATTGCCGGGCGATCGCTTCCCGCTTGTTTTTCTCTCCCAGGGGCTGTTCAGTGGCCGCCGTCTCATCGGTGGTTTTGCCGTCCGTCAGGATTGCAACGATTCCAGCCGGATTCACATGTTTTACAGTACGGAGATACTTGATTTTTTTGAGCTTCTCCAATGCTTCGCGCGAGTACATTCGATACCGGCCCTGACTCCGCGTCGGCGTCAGCAGTCCCATTCTCTCCCAGTTGCGCAACGATGAGGCACTCACGCCCATCATGCGCGCCGCCTCACTGATCCGGAAGTAGACCGGAGGTTTTTTCCCGTCAATGCCCTTCGAGCGCATGCGTGCGCTATTCTCGTAGACCGAGAGAGCAGCGTCAAGGCGAAATGTGCAGGAATGCTATAACCCTGTCGAAATCTCCCCGCGCCACTTAGGGCTGTTCTGCCCAAAGCTAGAAAAAAACGACTTCTTCCAGATTCTTCTTGACAAACCTTACAGGATTGTTGGTAGAGTACGCGAAACACAAAACGCGCTTTTTGTCTTGCGCTGGCGACAAGAACTTCCAGGAAGGTCCGGGTGGCAAGCCGGGAGGGGGCTGAATGAAGGGCTTTGGACGATGGGCAAGAGGGCTGGCAACCCTATGCTTGGTGGTGGCTTCAGGGGTGCCGATGCAGGGCCAATTTACCGATGGTGATATCGCGGGAACGATCACCGATCCGAGTGGAGCGGCAATTACCGGGGCTAAGGTCACCGTTAAGGACTTGCAAACCGGGCAGGTGGAGAGCGCTCAGACTGACAAGATCGGCTATTACCACATCCAACATCTCCCACCGGGCACCTACCAGGTTCGAATCGAACTCGCGGGCTTTAAGGTGACGGTGCTGGACAATGTAGCCGTCAACGCCAGCGCAACCACTCCGCTAAATGCGACATTGCAGGTTGGGACCGAACGCGAGACGGTGGAGGTCATCGCCGGCGGGGCGTTAGTGCAAACCGAAGAAGGCCGGCTTTCGAATACGATCACGACTCGCGATGTCGAGAATCTTCCGCTCAACGGCAGGCAGGTATATCAACTGGTAACGGAAGAGCCCGGGGTGACGGCAACCAATGCCCCGGTGGTCTCCAGTGTGCCCTCGCCTACTGCTTCGGTGACTTTCAATTATGGGTTTATCGCCAATGGCTCAACGCCCCGAGGCAATAATTTCGTGCTTGATGGGACGTCGAATAATAACGAGTGGCTCGGGGGTACGCCGCTGATTTACCCCTCGCTCGACGCGATTCAGGAAGTACAGGTTCAAACCCTGAATTTTTCGGCTGAGTATGGCCGCAATAACGGCGCCATCGTCAACGTGGTTACGAAGTCTGGAACAAACGAATATCACGGCGATGTGTTTTATTCTGGCCGGAATACCTCCCTCAATGCGCGAAACTTTTTCGACACGGGGGAAAAAGGTCCGTTACGCCAGAATCAGTTCGGAGGCGCCTTCGGCGGGCCGATAAGAAAGAACAAGACTTTCTTTTTTATGGACTACGAGGGCTCGCGCTTAACGGATAGTCTCCCTGCCATCGTGCTCAGCGAAACTCCTTATACCCTCAGCTTGGCCACTCCAGGCAGCCTGGCCGCGATGTTTTTTCAGGATTTTCCCGGTCCCCCATGTCTAACCACACCGGGTCCCACTGACACGACTTGCCTCGCCGAGTCACCGCAGATCGAACCCAATCGGGCCGACCAGTACATCGTGAGGGTCGACCATCACATCAAGTCCGGAGACGAATTTTTTGCCCGTTGGGACTCCACATTGGCGTCAGGCGACGTGGCTCGCCAAGAGCTGTTCGGCGCGGGAATTCGCGGATTCACCGCCCCCTTTAATGGCCAGTTCGGCGATCTCGCCACGGGATACACACACCAATTTTCCTCCAATACTCTGAATGATTTCCGCTTCTCTTACAGTCGCAATAGCAGCCATATATCGTTCGGCATGCCCGCCAATACGGAAACCGCCGGCGCGTTGCAGAGTGCAGGGCTGCCGCTGAGCGACTTTGCGTGGCTCTATTTCGATGACGGCACTTTGCCATTCGGCGGCGAACTTTATGTGCCCCGAGATTTCGTTTTCAATACCTTCAAGTTGAATGACACCGTACTGCATACCGCCGGGCGTCACTCGCTTAAATTCGGGTTCGAATTCAACCATATTCAGGAGAACAGCGACTACCGGCTCTATAGTTCTCCGTTCCTGGAGTTCAGCGGTATCGGCGATTTCGCCTCGGGCGATGGGCCATACCTCGAAGAGGCGACCGTCAATGCCGACTATGGCAGCCCGAACTATGGTCAGTTTACCGACACTCCCCGCAATTTCCGCTGGAACCGCTGGGCCCTCTTCGCGCAGGATGACTGGAAGGTGACACCGCATCTGACGCTGAATCTTGGCGTGCGCTGGGATGTTTTCGCAAGCCCGAGTGAAGCCCATGGCCGGCTCAGTAACATAATCCTCGGCCCGGGAAGCAATATCTTCCAGCAAATCTCTACCGCCACAGTTGGCCGCGTGAAGCAGATCTGGGGAACTGATTACCACAACTTTGCGCCGCGAATTGGCCTCTCTTGGGATCCCTTTGGCAAAGGGACATCCGTGATCCGCAGCGGCTTCAGCATCGCTTACAACGAGCCCTATTCGAACCTCTATACAAACGCCTCTCGCCTCGATCCGCCGGAAGCGAACACGGCCTTCGTCGAGCCGGTTATTGGGATCGGCTCGACTTACCCGATTCCGTACTCATTTCCTTTCCAACCCGATCCCGACTTTGCCGCCGGGCCACCCACGGCGAATGGCGGCATCCCGGGACTTGACATCACACCGAACGGCGTCGATCCTCACTTGCGCACGGCTTACGCCATGCAATGGTTCCTGGGGGTTCAGCACTCGTTCGCCCATGACTACGGTTTTACCGTCAATTATGTTGGGACGCGCGGTGTGGGCGGCTATACCCGCGAAGACTACAATCGCTTTGCCGGAGATATCTGTAATCAGACGACCTGCTCTTACGCAAACAACCGTCTGAACTACGGTTGGGGACAAATCACCTATATTTCGAATGAAAGTTCGTCCAACTACGAGGGGTTGAATGCGCAGCTCCGCAAAAATTTCTCCCACAACCTGACCTTTACCGCCAACTACACCTTTGGCAAGGTGCTCGACAACCTTACCGAAGGGGGCTTGGGTGATTATTTCAACACCAACGGTTACGGCATCCTCTACAGCGGTGTCTCCGATATTCAACACCCCTCGCTCGACTACGGCCCTTCTGAATTCGACGTCCGGCATCGCTTTACTTTTACCGGCCTTTGGAACATCCCCGGTCCAAAAAGCAGCGGGCCGTTAAACAAAATTCTGGGTGGTTGGGCCTTGAACACCATCATCTCACTGCAGTCCGGCCGGCCTTTTGACGTTTATTGCGGGCAGTATTGGTTCAATGGCTGCGATTTCAACATGGACGGTTTGCCCTATGACCGTCCCAACCGACCGTCGGGAATCAGGACTGCGGGTTTCCAGAACGCTCAGTTCGAAAATGGCCTTTTCGGCAATCCCGCGCTCGATTTCTATGGTTTCTTTAGCAGGACATCGGATGCCCTTCAAACCTTCTGCCCGAATGGACTAAATTCCATTCTCGATTTCGGCCCCATCAACTCCGGCCCAGGCTCGCAATGCGTTCCTGTGGGCGAAAACGGCAGTCTCAGCCGGAACGCGTTTCGCGGACCATCGTTCAAGGATGTCGATCTATCCCTGGTCAAGAACACGGCGATTTCGGAGCGCGTGAAGGTGGAGTTCCGCGCGGACGCATTTAATCTGTTCAATCGGGTGAATCTCTACAACCCGATCGGCGACCTCAGCAGCGGGCAATTTGGTGTATCGCCTGCAGCCTTCGATCCGCGTCAACTGCAATTGGGTCTGAAGGTGATGTTCTGAGTGCAGTTAGTTCCGCACGGTCAGAAGCCCTACAAATGGACCACGCCACGCTGCATCGCCGCTATCGATTGTGCCACATAAAAAGTCCATCTAGTTCACTTCCGCTGTTTTGAGCGGGACATTATAACGCTTGAGTTCTGCATTCAAATTCGCTCACGAGAAAGCAGCCCGAGTTTGCTAATTGACGTTAGCCTGATAGCGTCGTTTGACTACCGCAGCTAGGTCGCTAAGCAGAAAAGCAGGATCAAAGACTCATGATCTGGGCGCGAGGCTGCGCCGACTCCTTTCTATCGCACCATTTTGATGACCCTGTACGGCACCGGTGCGCGCCGCACCGAGCTCACACGCCTGAAAGTCAGCGATATCGATAGCCGACGAATGGTCGTGCACATTCAAGATGGCAAAGGAGTGCAAGACCGCGATGTCATGCTGAGCCCTGTCCTGCTCGAAGAACTGCGCGCGCATTGGCAACGTCTGCGCAAAAAGTCCGTCTGGTTATTTCCCGGCAACCGCTGGCACAGCAGTGATCACCCCACGGATGACAAGACGCCCTACAACGCTTGCGTCGAGTCCGCCCGGCGCGCCGGGATTAAGAAACGTGTCTATCGCCACGTGCTCCGCCAATGCTTCGCCACCCACTTGCTCGAAGCCGGCGCCGACCTCCATACCATCCAGATCCTGTTAGGCCATCACGATCTGAAAGAAACCGCCCGCTATCTCCACCTCTCGCAGCGGCACCTGCATGCCACGCCCAGTCCGCTGGACGCGCTGTGCTGAAGAAAGGCAGGTCGTCCGAGGAGGAGTAGATGAGTCGGCCACAGTTAGAGGTGGCCGATATCATTCGCAGCGCAGGCACAGGCTTCATGGAGCGCAACCGTCACTGGCTCCGCTGGACCCACCTTAAAGTCCTGCTGGCCATCGCGCGCTGTCGCGCCGCTGCCCTGGGCGGCCATATCGATGAGTGCACTTGCTGCGGACATCGTGCCATCTCCTACAACTCGTGTCGCAACCGGCACTGCCCGAAGTGTCAGACCAGTGCGCGTGATCGCTGGATCGCGGCGCGTCGCCGTGAACTGCTGCCCACGCCCTACGTCCATGTCGTCTTCACCCTGCCGCCGCAACTGGCTGGGGTGGCTCTCCAGAACAGGAAACTCATCTATGGTTTGCTGCTCCGGGCCAGCGCCGAAACCTTACTGGAGGTTGCGCGCAATCCCGCCCATCTCGGCGCCGAGATCGGCTTCTTCAGTGTGCTCCACACCTGGAACCAGAAACTCCAACTTCATCCCCATGTCCACTGTGTTGTTCCGCTGGCGGACTCTCGCTGGATCACCGTCGCTGGATTCGCTCGCGCCCACGCTTCTTCCTTCCCATCGCCGTACTGCGGCGCGTGTTTCGCGGCAAGTTCGTCGCCAGCTTGAAGTCTGCCTTCCAGCGCGGTCAACTGCACCTGGCCGGAGAAATGCACCGCTCACCCATCCCAAGTTCTTCGCCGCCTGGCTGCGTCCGCTCTTCCGCAAAGATTGGATCGTCTATTCCAAACCAGCCTTCGGCGGACCCGAATACGTACTGCAGTATCTCGGCCGCTATACCCACCGCGTTGCCATCTCCAACCATCGCTTAGTCGCATTGGCGGATGGCGAGGTTACCTTTCGCTGGCGTGACTCTGCCGAGAACAACCGGCAGAAAGTGATGACTGTCTCGCGCAATGAGTTTCTCCGTCGCTTCCTACTTCACCTGCTCCCCAAGGGCTTCGTCCGCATCCGCCACTTCGGCTTCCTCGCCAATCGAAGGCGTACCGCACCTGCTGCCACGGTGCTTCGCCGCTCTCCATGCCACTCCACCGAAAGACGAATCGGAAACCTCGACCGCTACGACCTTGCACCCGCTGTGGCGCTGTCCCAACTGCGGCGGACCGATGGCCGTCGTCGAACGCTTCACAGCCGCGCAACTCCAACTCCGTTCTCCACCGCTCCTGGCCACGGCTGCATGAAATCACTCGCCCACACCACGCACTGTCGACGCGCTTCACAGCGTCTCGCCGAAGTGTGCCTCCGCTACACCCAGACATCTTCTTCCTCTCCCTACCTAGACTCACTTCGACCATCGGCTCGTCTTTGTATTCGTGCCCCGGTTGCTACTCCGGCGGCCTGGACGATTCCCGCGAACTTCTACACCCCTCGCTCGCTCGCATTCAATTTGCATAAGTCCCGCGTCCTCCGCGCCAGCGGCTTCCTTCTGACGGCTTTTTCGAACGCGACGCCTCCCACCTTCTTTCAGCCTGGAGCACTCTTCTCGGCGTCACGTCCGAAAAAGCACTAGCCTCATCCGACCAGAGTCGTCCGTAACGATCCTCCGGTGGATCTCTCGGTGGGCGACTCGGCGCTTCTGCGCCAACTGAGACTGGCACCGGAAAATTTGCCGATGTCAGCCTATTCGGCTCTCAACGCTTGCATCGGATCGACGCGCGATGCCCGCCACGCGGGAACGATACATGCGAACGCCGCTACTGCGAGCAGCGTTGCCGCGACCGCGGCATAAACCGCCGGATCAAGCGGCTTGATCTCATAGAGCAAATCGCGCATCAGCCGACCCGCTTCCAGGCTTGCTGCTAGTCCCACGACAAGACCGAAGACCGCGGGCCGCATTCCATCCAGCAACATCTTCCGCATCACCTGTTCGCGCTTTGCGCCGAGCGCGACGCGGCTGCCGATTTCGGTGGTCCGCTGCGCCGCGATGTACGACATCACGCCGAACAAGCCCACCGCGGCCAGGAGCAGCGACAACGTTGCGAACGCCGTGAGCAGCGTAGCATTGAAGCTTTGGTCGAACGTGTGCTTGCCGAGCAACTGGTTCATGGTGAGCACGTCAGAGACAGGAAGGTCGTTGTCCATCTCGGAGACGATGCGCTGTACCGGAAGAGCGAACTGCCCCAGGTTGTGGCTGGAGCGAATCACAAGAGTGCCGACGTTCTCGACGCCGGCATCGAGCGGGTAATATTGCACCGGCCGTGGCGATCGCCGATTGCATACCGGGTATCGCCCACAATCCCCACAATGACGGCATTTTGCCCGCGTGCGCGGAGGTGCTTGTCTAGCGGATCTTCGCCGGGAAAATACTGGCTGGCGAAAGATTGGCTGATGATGACTTCGTCGGCGGCATCCAGTCGCTTGCCGGCGTTAAATGTACGTCCGCGCAAAATGGGAATGCCCATCGCCTGGAAATACTTCGAATCGGCCCAGCGGCTTAGGGCAGACAGACCGCTGCCTTGGGGCAAGGGCGGATGTTCCACGATGTTGAAAGCCCAATCCGGTCCGTAGCCCTGCCCAGGGGCAACCGTCACAAAACCTGCCGCGTCCACTCCGGGCAAACCGCGTACACGATCGAGCAGCGTGTCATAGAAGTTGGCTCGCTGGGCGGGTGTCGCATAGCGGGCGTCGGGAAGGCCCAGGTGCATGGTGATCACATCTTGCGTGATGCATCCCATGTCGGCGGAGCGCAGCCTTTCATAGCTCTTGAGCAGCAAGCCGGCGCCAATGAGCAAGATCACGGTGAGTCCGACTTCGAGGGTAAGCAGCGCCTTGCGCAGCGAAGGCCGCGCGCCGCCCCCGCTCACCGAACGCGACGACTCGAGGAGCGCGCCGAGAATGTGCTTGTCGCTGATGCTGAACGCAGCGATGAGTCCAGAAAACAGCGCGCACAGCACGATAACGCCCACCGTGAACGCCGCTACCACGCCGTCAATGTGGAATGGATTCGACGCGACTCATGTCGTGGCGAGTTCGCGTAAACCACTGAAGCGCGGCGAAGGCGAGCAAAAGTCCGAGCGCGCCGCCCGAAGCCGAGAGCAGCAAGCACTCCATGAGCCGCTCGCCTATCAGACGTAGCCAGCCCCCTCCCAGCGCGGTGCGGATAGCCAGTTCTTTGCGCCGTGCCGCCGCGCGCGCCACCAGCAGATTGGCCACGTTGAGGCAGGCGATCAGCTGCAGGCAGCAGGTCGCCGCCAGCAGCACATAGAGGGGCTTTTTGATTTCGCCTACGATGTGATCCAGCAGCGGGCGGCTCCTGGCGCTTTGAAATACGAATGGGTCGTTGAGGTGCTCATTGTGGACGCGCTGGGAGATGATGCTCAAATCGGCCACGCCCTGCGACGCGCCGACTCCCGGCTTCAGCCGCCCCACAACGCGAAACATGTGATTGCTGAATGAGAGCATCATCTCTTCGGGCTTGTCGTGGTAAACCGGCGTCCATAGCTGCGTGGACTGGTCGGGAAAATCGAACCACGCGGGCATAACGCCGATAACGGTGTATGGCTCGGCGTCCAGATCGATCGTCTGGTTCAGGATGGCAGCGTCACCGCCAAACCGGCGCTTCCACAATCCCCAACTCAGCAACACCGTGCCATTGGCTCCGGGGCTGTCATCCGCCTGCGTAAAGTCGCGGCCCAGCGCCGGCTGCGCGCCCAGCGTGCGCAGCATATCCCAGGAAAATAAAGCACTCGTCAGCTTTTCCGGCAATTGCCCGCCCGAACCGGAAAGCCCGACTCGGATACTCTGCGCTAGCGCTAGATTGCTATAGCTGCGGTTCTGGTTCTTCCACTCGGCATACATGCCACCGGAGACCGCGTTTGAGCCGGCCGTGCCGTCCTCATGAAGGGCCGCCTCATAAAGCATCACGAGGCGATCGGGATCATGGAAGGGCAAGGGCTTGAGCAAAACCCCACGCACCACCGTGAACAAGGCGACGTTGGCGCCAATGCCAAGCGCCATTACCAGGATGGCGATGACGGAAAAACCGGGGGTGCGACGAAGGGCGCGCAGACCAAAGCGCAGATCGCGCGCGAGCGAATCAAGCCAGCTCCATGACCAGACGGCGAGAGTCTGTTCACGAATAAGCGTAGGATTGCCAAAGGCGCGCAAGGCCGCTTAGCGAGCCTCTTCTCCGACACGCCACCTTCCCGTTGCTCTTCTTCCTCCAATTCCAGGTCGGAACGCACCTCCCGCTCCAGGTCTGCATCTCTCTTCTTAGTCTGCCACGGGTTGATTTGCCGCCAGTTCATATCAGGTCTCCCCGGCGGCGGGCCACATCACGCGTGCTACCGCCTCGGCCATCTGCTTCCAGTGCGATTCCTCGGCTAGGAGCTGCTTCTTGCCTTTATCGGTTAACCGGTAGTATTTGAATTCCCGATTTCGGTCCGGTGCAGTTTCCCATTTGGAGACAACCCATTTCCGCTTCTCCAGACGATGCAGGGCGGGGTAGAGCGACCCGTGCTGCATCTGCAAGAATTCATTCGTAGTCCTCTGAATGTGCTTCCCGATCTGGTGACCGTGCGCAGGTCCATAGAGAAGCGTCCTTAAGATGAGCATGTCAAGCGTTCCCTGGAGGAGCCCCACCCGTTGCTGCGTTTGCTTGGCCATAGAAGACATTCTACCCTCAATCTGGCAACGATGGTAGACAGTACCGGGTCTGTACGCATGCGGGTCAGGGCGGCAAATGTATCGCCGTTTACTGTGTCACGCCAACAACCCGGTCGCTTGACTCTACGAATGCTGGGCAACCCAGGCCGCGGGAGTAACGTCTGGTAGGCGCTGGATCGGATCAGCGATCCTGGCCATGTGATTCTCGCAATCGGCAGCGGTGATCGCAAGCCTCCCCTGAGACTGTTTGGCAAGTTCCTCTTCTACGTTGGCTACCGCGACCGCACGGCAAGGACGCTACATCCAACACCCGAACTTTGATCGACAACGGGGAGCACCTGCATTAGCTCGAAGGGAGGAGATCCGTTCTGGGACCACCGTGCGTCTTTTCGTTAGCGTTCGATTTCAAATAGGGGTCCTCCGTTTACGTCCCATCGACACCCGTGATTCGCCTCGGTGTTCTTTCCCTTTGCCAGACCCGGGAGATTGTTTGAAGCGTTTTTCAAACCAATGATGAGCGTATGGTTCGGTGTTAAACGCACCGACTTCGACGTAGCCAGAGCCTCTGTATAAGGCGATCGCTTCCTTCAGGGTTCGGTTCGTCTCCAGTCGAAGGAGACGAATGCCCCTCTTAGAGGCCAAGCGCTCCAACTCACTCAGCATTCGCCGTCCGGCTCCCAGGCCTCGTACCGCCGGTTCAATCCACATTCTCTTCAACTCGGCAGTTTGCTTTTCGGCAAATTTTAGGGCTCCGCAACCGACCGGCCCGCCACGCAACCGCGCGATGACCAAGGCACCGCGAGGCGGCAGGAGTTCTTGTGCATCCGCTGATATGCTTCGAGCGGGGTCGAAACCGGCTTCGAAACGAGCATTCAGTTCAGCAAAATACTGTTCGAAGCACCATATGGCATCGGCACTCGTGGGGTCCTCGGTTCCAAAGCGAATCATAGAGGCCTGCAGTAGACGCTCTACTTGTCCCATGGCCGAGGTGAGTTGGTCGCGCTGCCGATCCGTGAGGACTTCAAGAATGTGAACCGCAAGGTCGTCGGAGCGTCTGTCGAGCTCAGCGCGTTCACGTAGTCCAGCTTTGGTAAGGTGTGCACGCCGCACTCTACCGTCCTGCTTGGTGGAATAGACCGTTACGAGGCCCTGTTTCTCCAGGGAGCCCATGACGCGGGTGAGGTAACCGGAATCAAGGCTCAGGCGCGCCCGGAGCGTCCGCAGTTCCTCCCCATTCGGGCCGATCTCCCAAATCAACCGGGATTCATTCATGGGGCGTTTCCGGTGAAGGAAGCGATCGTGCACGGCGCCGATTCGCTCGGCGACGGTTCGATTAAAGCTCCTAACCCGTAATATAGCGCCGGCTGCGTCCATTCCCTGACTATAGTCAGGGTTTCTTTGGGAGGCAACTGGCTCGAGCGGCGTCTGGCTTACAGCTGGCCTGAATCCGGATCGGACTTTTTTGTGGAACATTGGAGCAGGCCCATAAGTCACCTTTGGAATTTCTCTCACGACATCTACACGCTGATTGGGGCGATCTCTGCCACGACGACGAGGCTGAAAATGAATTGCGCCTTAAATACGGGTTCCGATTGATGAGTAGCGCT
>CAWEPW010000004.1:0-95987 GCA_963810955.1 uncultured Acidobacteriaceae bacterium
AGGCACCCGTGTCGCGTCAGCCACTATTGTCTTGATAGCATCACGACTCACTTCTCCCTGCTCAGCCTGCTGGCCAGCCCTGCCGTCCCGCCAGCTCGCATACCGTCGCCAGTTCGCATCAGATGCAATTGGCGACAGAACCAACAATGGAACGGCCACGGGCGATAGCGGGCTGAAGACCGCCGGGTTACCGCCACGGCCGTTCCGATGTGGGTCGGCGTCGGACGCATGATCTTGTAACGGTTTGGTCGCTGCGGGTGGGCTGGTGCCTGGTTCGCGCCTACGGTGCGGTCTATGCCGGTTGAGTTCCTGACGGATGATGAGGCGGCGGCGTACGGCCGGTACGCGGGGGCGCCGTCGCAGGCGGACCTGGAGCGGGTGTTCTTCCTCGATGACGAGGACCGGAAGCTGGTCGACCTGCGGCGCGGGGAGCACATGAAGGCTCGGCTTCGCGCTGCAGCTGGTGACCGTGCGCTGGCTCGGGACGTTCCTGGAGGACCCGCTCGACGTGCCGGGCGAGGTGCTGGACTTCGTGGCCGGGCAGCTCGGCATCGCGAACCCGTCGGTGGTGAAGCGGTACACCGAGCGGGGGAAGACGAAGTCCGACCACCAGCAGGAGATCCGGCGGGCGTACGGGCTGCGGGACTTCGCCGACGCCGAGGCGGAGCTCGCCGAGTGGGTGGCGGCCCGCGCGTGGACGTCCGGGGACGGCCCGAAAGCGATCTTCCTCGACGCGATGGCGTGGCTGCGGGAGCGGAAGGTGCTGCTGCCGGGCGTGACGACGCTGGCGCGGCTGGTCGCGCGGGTCCGCGATGAGACGACGCACCGGCTGTGGCGCGTGCTGGAGGCGCTGCTGACGCCGGCCCAGCGGCGGGTGCTGGACCGGCTGCTGGAGGTCCCGCCGGGGATGCGGGTCTCGGACCTGGAGCGGTGGCGCAAGGGCCCGCCGCCGCGCGGCAGCGGCCCGGCGATCATCGCGGCGCTGGACCAGGTCGCGGAGATCCAGGGGCTGGGGCTCGCGGGGCTGGGAGCCGAGGCGGCTGGTGCCGCCGCGGCGGCTGGGCGAGCTGGCCAGGTACGGGATGACCGCGGACGCCTGGCTGATCCGCCGCCACCCGGACGACCGGCGGCTCGCGACGCTGCTGGCCACGGCCCGGCACCTGGAGGCCAAGTCGGTCGATGACGCGCTGGAGCTGCTGGACCTGCTGATGTCGGCCGAGCTGCTGAACAAGGCGCAGACGGGAGGCGGACAAGGACAAGGTCCGCAGGCACCCCCGGCTCGCCAGGGCGTCGGCCCGGCTGGCGGTGGCGGTGGAGGCGCTGTTCGAGTCCGACGGCTGGGGCGGCCCGGACGAGGAGCCGCGGGTGTCGCAGGTGTGGGAGGCGATCGAGGCGGTCGTCTCGCGCGCCGACCTGCGCGCCGCGCTGGCGCTGGTGAGCGAGACGCGTGCCGCCGCCCGGCGCGGAGGACCCGGACGACTGGCGGGCCGAGCTGCTGGGCCGCTACCCGACGGTGTCGGGGTTCTTGAAGCTGCTGCCGACGGTGATCTCGTTCGGGGCGAACGCCGAGGGCGCGCCGGTGCTGGCGGCGATGCGGGCGCTGCCCGACGTGCTGGCCTACCGCGGCCAGCTGCCGGCGCCGCTGATCCCCGGCACGCCTGATCGACGCAGGCGTGGTGAACGGCCCGTGGCGGCGGCTGGTGTTCGGCCACCCCGCGCACGCGGACGGCGCGGTGAGCCGGCACGCCTACGCCTTCTGCGTGCTGGAGCAGTTCTGGCGGGGCCTCAAGCGCCGCGACATCTACGCCGACGCCTCCACCCGGTGGCGCAACCCGCAGGCCCGGCTCCTGGAAGGCGAGGCGTGGGCGGCGATCCGCGCCGACGTGCTGACCACCCTCGGCCTGCCCGGCGACCCGGACGCGCTGCTGGCCGAGCACGCCCGGGCGCTGGACGCCGCCTACCGGGAGGTCGGCGGGCGGCTGGCCGTCAACACCGAGGTCAGCATCGGCGACGACGGGAAGATCCACCTGACCGGCGTCAAGGCCATCGAGGAGCCGCCGTCGCTGGTTGACCTGCGCAACCGTACCGCGGCCATGCTGCCGCGCGTCGACCTGCCCGAGGTGATCCTGGAGGTCATGTCCTGGGCGCCGGAGCTCGCGGAGGCGTTCACCGCCGGTCTCCGGCGGCCGGTCCCGGCTGGACGACCTGCCGGTCTCGATCGCCGCGTGCCTGGCCGCGCACGCCATGAACATCGGCTACCGGCCGATCGCCAAGAAGGGCGTCCCGGCGCTGGAGCGGGCCCGGCTGTCGCACGTCTTCCAGAACTACGTCCGGCCCGAGACCCTGGCCGCCGCGAACGCCCCGCTGGTCGCCCGCCAGGCCGGTCTCCCGCTCGCGCAGGCGTGGGGCGGCGGCCTGGTCGCCGCGGTCGACGGGATGCGGTTCGTCGTCCCGGTCCCGGCCGCGTTCGCCCGGCCCAACCGGAAGTTCTTCGGGTCCAAGCGGGGCATGACCTGGCTGAACGCCATCAACGACCGCGGGATGGGGCGCGGCGCCAAGATCGTGTCCGGCACGGTGCGGGACTCCCTGCACATGGTCGACGTCATCTTCGGCCTGGACGGCGGCGAGCTCCCCGAGATCGTCGTGTCCGACACCGGCTCCTACTCGGACGTCGTCTTCGGCCTGCTGGAGCTGCTGGGCATCTCCTACCGGCCCGCGCTGGCGGACCTGCCCGACCAGAAAGGCTGGCGGATCAAGGCCGACGCCGACTACGGGCCGCTGAGCACCTTCGCCCGCGGCCGGGTCGACCTGGCGAAGATCCGCCGGAACTGGGAGGACATCCTGCGGGTCGTCGCCTCCATCTACACCGGCACCGTCCGCGCCTACGACGTGGTGACGATGCTGCAGCGCGACGGGCACCCGACCGCGCTCGGCGAGGCGATCGCGATGTACGGGCGGATCTTCAAGTCGCTGCACATCCTCAGCTACATCGACATCGACGAGACCTACCGGCGCGACATCAAGGGCATCCGCAACCTGCAGGAGGGCCGCCACGCCCTGGCCCGGAAGATCTGCCACGGCAAGAAGGGCGAGCTGTACCACCGCTACGAGCGCGGCCTGGAGAACCAGCTCGGCGCCCTCGGCCTCGTGCTGAACTGCGTCGTGCTGTGGACGACCGTCTACCTCGATGCCGCCGTCCGCCAGCTCAGGGCCCAGGGCTACCCGGTCCGAGGAGGACATGGCCCGGCTGTCCCCGTTCGTCAGCACCCACCTCGGCGTCCACGGCACCTACAGCTTCGTGCTTCCCGACCTGGCCCCCGGCGCCATCCGCGACCTGCGCGACCCGGACGCCGCCGACGAGGACGACGAGTGAGCGCCGGGCGGGCGGTCAGCCGTCCGCCGGCACGGCCGCCGCAGCGGCCTTCTCGTCGTGGTCGCGCAGCATGCGCAGCACGGTGGCCGGGGACGGGTGCTGGCCCTTCTTCTTGCCGGTGGCGATGACGAGGCGGGCGGCGATGTCGCGCAGGCTCAGCTCCTGCCCGCGCAGGTGGAGGGCGACGGCGAGCATGGCGTCGTCGGTGACGGCGGCGCCGCCGATGGCCTTGCCGCGGGCGCGGGCCGACTCGTGGCCTTCCAGGGTGCGGTCGCGGATGTACTCGCGCTCCATCCCCGACAGCGCGGCGAGCACGGTGAACACGATCCCGGACGGGTCGTGCGAGCCCTGCAGCTCGCCGGTCAGGAACTCCAGCCCGATGCCGGCGGCGCTGCAGCTGCTCGGCCAGCGCCGCGAGCTCGATGCCGCGGCCGAGCCGCTTGTGCTCGTGCACGACCAGGGTGACCGCGACGCCGGACGCGCGCAGCTCCCGGGCCAGGGCCACGGCCCGGTCGAGCTCGGGCCGGGTGACGGCGCGGGTGGAGATCTTCTCGGCGAAGATCCGGGTGACGCCCGCGGCCCGCAGCGAGTCGGGCTGGGTGTCCAGCGACTGGCGGACGGTGGAGGCGCGGGCGTACCCGATCCGCACGTGCCCGGCCGGCGCAGCGCCGGGCGCCGGCGGCCGGGGCAGCTCGGTCCAGGCCGAGCCCGGCCTGCGCAGCGGCGGGACCGGGACGCTGAGGGCCTTCGCCAGATGCGGCACGAGCCGGAACCGGGCGGTGTGGTACTGCGCGGCCACCTTGCCCCGGCCGGTCCGGCACGGCGACCCGGCCGGGGCCGCGCAGGAGGACATCGGGCAGCCGTTCGCCTCGACGCGCAGGAAGTCGTCATCACTCACCCGCAGATCGTTTCATGGGGGTGTGTCATCCGCCCGGCCATATGCAACGACCCGTGAAACACGGTTCGCCCTGTTCGGCATCTGGCGGCCGGGCTGTTTCACAGGCCGGATCATGACCAAGCTGGGCGCCCGAGACCGCGCTCAGCTCGTCGTGCTCGGCTACGAAACCGGACTGGTGCGCCCCGGATGGCTCATGTGACCATGTCTTTGTTCTGACCCGGCCATCCCGGCGCGGTCAAAGACGGACCGCCCGCCTCACGGCCCGAAGATCGCGCCTGGGGAACCAGGTGACATCCAGACTCAACGACACTGAGACCCATGACCGGCAGGTGACGTCAGTTCCCCCCAACATCTGACGTCGCTTTCCACAGGCATAGCCATCGCTGCGATGGCCGCGGAAATGGAACGCGACCTGATCCGCGAACGCACCCTCGATGGTCTGCGCACCGCCCAGGACAAGGGTCGCCGCGGCGGTCGCCCCGCCGTCGTCAACGACGACACCCTGGTCATCGCCCGGGCCCGCCGCCAGCGCTGCGCCTCGGCATCGGCCGTGCCCTGGCCTGGGCCTGGGCACGACACTGCGGCCGACAGCTCCTTAACGCCACTGGCTGTTCCGTTGTTGGTTCTGTCGCCAATTGCATCTGATGCGAACTGGCGACGGTATGCGAGCTGGCGGGACGGCAGGGCTGGCCAGCAGGCTGAGCAGGGAGAAGTGAGTCGTGATGCTATCAAGACAATAGTGGCTGACGCGACACGGGTGCCTGATAGTTTCGTCCGTTTCGGGATTGGCCTGCGGGACTTCTGGCTACTCGCATAGGATGCGGTTTTCTCGCATCGAGTGCGAGTGACGGAGGGTGGCGGGCTGGTGGGGTTGAACGAGATGGCGGCAGGGGCAGCAAGGCTGCACCTGGCCGACGGCGTGGCGTTGCTGCGGCCCGAGGAACAGGTGTTCACGGCGATGCTGGCCGGGTTCGCGAACCAGCAGCTGGCGCGGAACCTGGCCCGCACGACGGTGGAGGGCCGGGAGAACACGGTCAAGGCGTTCGCCGCCTACGTGAGCGCCTACCCGTGGCAGTGGACGCCGGCGATGGTGGACGAGTGGCTGGGGGATCTGCGGTCGCTGCGTGACCTGAAGCACTCGACGATCCGCTCCTACTCCGAGGCGGTGCGGGCGTTCTGCCACTTCGTCACCGACCCGCTGTACGAGTGGGCGGCGACCTGCGAGGAGCGGTTCGGGACGCACCCGGTCCAGGTCGTGCACGAGTGGAACACCGCGGTGCACGTCCAGGACAACGAGGCCGACCCAGGAAGCGGGCATTCACCAAGGCGGAGCTGCACGCGTTCTTCGATCACTGCGACAACCAGGTCGCCCGGATCCGGGCCTTCGGCCGCAAGGGCTGGCTGCCCGCGTTCCGCGACGCCACCCTGTTCAAGACGGCCTACGCCTACGGGCTGCGGCGCAACGAGACGCGGATGCTGGACGCCGCGGACTTCGGCCGCAACCCGCACGGGCCCGAGTTCGGCGAGTTCGGCCTGTGCCGGGTCCGGTTCGGCAAGGCCAAGAAGGGGTCGCCGCCGAAGCGGCGCAGCGTGCTGACCGTGTGGGACTGGACTCCGGAGGTCCTGGAGGAGTGGTTCGCCGAGGTCCGGCCGCTGTTCGGCGTCGACGGCAACCCGGCGGCCTGGCCCTCTGAGCGCGGCCTGCGGATCGGCTGCCAGCGGCTCAACTCCCGCTTCATCGCCTACCGCCAGGCGCTGGGCTTTGATGACGGCCTGGACTTCCACTCCTTCCGCCGGTCCTATGTCACCCATCTGATCGAGGACGGCTGGGATCCGCGGTTCGTCCAGGAACAGGTCGGTCACGAGCACGCCAGCACCACCTCGATCTACACCTGCGTGTCCTCGGACTTCCGCACCCGCACCTTGCGGCGGCACCTGGATGCCACCATCACCGCCGCCCTTCGGTCCCAGGACGGGGGGCAAGCATGAAACGCAAGGTCGGTTACGCGTGGCGGCTGCGCGAGGTGATGGCCGGGCATCGCGTCTTCACCGCCACTGAGCTAGTGCCGCTGCTGCGCGAGCGGGGCATCGACCTGTCGGCTTCCCAGGTCCACCGGCTGGTCTCCGGCACCCCCGAGCGGCTGTCGCTGCAGGTGCTGTCCGCGCTGTGTGACATCTTCAGCTGCACCCCGGCCGACCTGGTGGCCACCACCGCCGAGAACGCCGGCGTGCGCAGGACCGCCGGCGGCGACCTGCCCGCCCAGACCGCTGCGGCCGCCAAACTGCGGCCCCGCCCGGCCCGCATCCTGCCCGGCGAATGAGCCGCCCCTACGCGACCGATGAGCAGTACGAGCGCTGGTTCATGGCCCGGTGCTGCCGGTGCGGCCGCCGCCAGAACAAGGCGGGCAGCTGGCCAGATGGATACGTCTGCCGGACCTGCTCAGATCGTGCGGTGCGGAGCCGGGGCACATGCCCAGGATGCGGCCAGGATCGTGTCCTTCCAGGGCTTCGTCCCGGTGACGGCGCCGCGATCTGCCCCGCCTGCGCGGGGTTCTCGCAGACTTTCGACTGCACGCGCTGCGGCTTGGAGGGCAAGCTGCTGGGCGGACGGCTCTGCGAACGCTGCTCGTTCGCCGACCGGCTGGCTGTCCTGCTGGACGACGGCACCGGCAGCGTCCGCCCCGAGCTCGCCCCTGGCCGGCTTGCTGGCGCGATGGACAACCCGCAGCGGGCTGGCCTGGCTGTACCTGCGCCCTGGCCAGCCGGGAACGCCGCGCAGATGCTGCGGCAGCTCGGCCTCGGGCAGATCCCGCTGACCCACGACGCGTTCCACCAGCTCCAGCCCTGGCGGACAGCAGCTCACCTGGGAGAACTCCTGATGGCCAGCGGCGTCCTGCCAGCGGCCGACAAGTACATCTGCTCCTTCCAGCGCTGGCTTCCCGGGCACCTGGCCGGCGTCGCCGACCCCGGCCACGCCAAGCGATCCGGCTCTTCACGACCTGGCACGTCCTTCCCCGGCTCCGCGCCAGAGCGGACCGGAGCCACATCACGCCGAGCATCCGCCGCTTCGCCGCCGGGCAGATCAAATACGCCACCGGCTACCTCTGCTGGCTCGCCGAACAGAACAGCACCCTGGCGTCCTGCCGCCAGATCGACATCGACGCCTGGTACGCCCAGAACAGCGAACACGGCCGCACCTGCCTGAGGGCCTTCCTCAACTGGGCCATGCAGAGCGGGCTGTGCCGGCGCTCCCTCTCCATACCCGCGATGAAGGCATCCCGCCGCGCCACACTCAGCGAAGACGAGCGCCTAGTGTCCCGGTCCGGAGATGCGTGAGCAGTATCGGCAGATACGGTCGATGATCTGGTCGGCGGTCTTGGTCCACTTGAACGGCCGGGCGGTGGCATTCCAGATCTTGATCCAGTCCTCCAGCGCGGCGGTGAGCTCATCGAGGGAGCAGAACACGCCGCGGTCCAGGCAGCGCCGCTGCAATTCGGCGAACCACCGCTCGACCTGGCTGATCCACGAGGAGTAGGTGGGAGTGAAGTGCAGCTGGAAGCGCGGATGGGCCAGCAGCCACTTATGCACCGCCGGTGCCTTGTGCGCGGACAGGTTGTCGCATAAGTCCGATGTCGGACTTATGCGACTAATCCCGACCCCGGGATAATCCCGACAGGTCCCGTGCCGTGGGAGGAGGGGCCTTGTGGGGTCGGGCCTTTCGTGCGTGACAGCGCCGGCGAGGTCGGGATAATCGCGGCGGGTTGAATCGGTCCTTCTGCTGGGGCGTCGCGCCCCGGCGAGGGAGGACACGATGAACAACGTTTCCTGGGTACGTAGTGGCGGTCCCCTGGCCCCGTTCGCGGACGGGTACGGGGCGGAGCTGTCACGTCTGGGCTTCACGCACCACTCGGTGGTCACCCCACGTGGTGCTGATGGGCCAGCTGAGCCGGTGGATGTCGGATGCCGGGATCGTCGCCGGGGACCTGACCGAGGACCGGATCCAGGGTTTCTGCGATGCTCGGCCGGGCCGGCGGGCAGAACCGGGTGCCGACGGCCAGGACACTGGTCCCGCTGTTCGGGTATCTGCGGAGCTGCGGTATCGTCCCACCGCCCACGGGGGTTGTTCCGGCTCCCCTGGAGGATCTGCTGTCCCGCTACCGGCGCTATCTGCTGGAGGGCCGCGGGCTGGCGCCGTCAACGGTGGTCAGCTACGAGGCAACAGCGCGGGTGTTCTTGTCGGAGCGCACGCTGATGGGCGGCGGCGAGACGGGGGTGGAGGGCCTGTGCGGAGCCGGCGTGACCGGGTTCTTGCTCCGCGAGTGTTCCCGGCTCACGGTCGGGTCAGCCAGGAACAGGGTGAACCACCTGCGGTCGCTGCTGCGGTTTCTCCAGCTCGGGGGCGTGATCGCGGGGGACCTCGCGTCGGCCGTGCCGCCCGTGGCAGGCTGGCGGGACACCTCGCTGCCTGAATTTTCTATCTCATCGACATCGACCACTTCAAGAAAGTCAACGATCAGTTCGGGCACAAGATTGGAGATCAGGTGCTGGTCGAGATCGCGCGCCGCATCAGCTCTGCCGCCCGGCTTTCCGATGCCGTGATTCGCTGGGGCGGGGAAGAATTTCTCCTTCTGTCACGCTACACCGACCGTAAAGAAGCGCACATCCTCGCCAGTCGCCTGCTCCGTTCCGTCGGATCCGATCCTTTTCGTGTTGAAGGAGTTCAGGAGGCCCTGCACATTACTTGTTCCATCGGCTGGGCGGTGTTTCCCTGGATCGCGCTCGAACCCAGGCAGGTGCCGCATGAGCAGGTGCTGACCTTATCCGACTTTGCGCTTTATCAAGCCAAGGGTGCGGGAAGAAATCGGGCAGTCGGTCTGCTGCCCCAGGGCGAGACCGTCCGCGGCGGAACCGTCGCGCCCACGATCTACATCAACGGGATTCCAACTTCGCCGATTATCACCCTGGGCCCGAACGCAGAACAGCCTTCCGAACCCAAAGCAACGGCTCCGCCGACTAAAACCGCAGCCGCGTCAGCAACCAGCTGAGTCAGAAGCAGCAGGATCTCCCGACAGTCGCGAAGCAGTCTAGTCGCTTCCAGGCACACGCACGCGAATTGTATGCGGGACCGCCCTAAGCTTCGCCAGTAGAGCCGCATCACACGGGCGATTGATGTCGTAAATCGCGTATCCATCGGTCCTCTGGTGTCCAGCACCTGCCGCTCAATATTAATTTCACGATCCGCCAGGATGTCGTTGATCGCCCGCAAGATTCCGGGCACGTTGTGATGCATATGCGTCACCCGGTGCGACCCCGGCTCATAGTCGAGATGGCACTGCGGCAGGTTCACGCTCAGCAAAGAATTTCCGCTCTTGAAGTAGTCGATCATCCGCGCCGAAACGAACTGCCCGATATTCTGCTGTGCCTCTTCGGTGCTGCCGCCGATATGTGGAGTCAAAATCATATTCGGCAGGCCGCGCAACGGGCTCGCAAACGCCCCGCCGCTCTCCGGTTCCTGCGGGAACACATCCACCGCCGCTCCTGCCAGCTTGCCGCTTTTCAGATGCTGGGCCAGCGCCTCGTGATCCACCACGAATCCGCGGCTCAAGTTAATCAGGCACGCTCCATCTTTCATGGCGTGGAGTTCATCTTCACCAAATAAATCCTGGTTTTGCGCTTTCCCATCGACATGCAACGTGATGACGTCGGAAGTCTCCAGCAGTTCACGGAAATTCACCGCGCGGGCGTTGCCCCGCGCCAGCACGTGGGCCACATCGTGGAATTGCACGCGCATGCCCAGGGCCTCCGCCAGATCCGACACCTGCGAGCCGATTTTTCCATAGCCGACGATTCCCAGCGTCAGCCCGCGCACTTCGTGCGATCCCGCGGCAGATTTATTCCAGACGCCATTGTGCAACCGAGTGCTCGCCTCAAATGTCCGCCGCATGAGCAGGATGATCTCCCCCATCGCCAGTTCGGCCACGGACCGGCTGTTGGAGTGCGGATCGTTGAACACGGCGATGCCGCGCTCACTCGCCGCCGACCGATCGATCTTGTCGACGCCAATGCAGAATGCTCCTACCGAAACCAGTTGCGGAACCGCATCCAAAACCTTAGCCGTAATCAGCGTCTTCGAACGCACGCCCAGAATCGACGCCCCGCGGGCCTTTTCGATCAGCTCGGGTTCGTCGAGCGCTCCCTTCAGCGACACGACCTCAAAGCCGGCCTCTTCAAACTGAGAAGCCGCGACCCCGCTGATATTTTCCAGCAATAGAACCTTCAAAGATCCTCCTGGAAGTGATTGGCAGATGCTTCATGAGAATTATAAGGGTGAGCTGGGTTGCTGACCCCGCAGCCGGTCAAGCAGCCGATGGAGCGCCGGGCGTTTGCCCGGTCATTCTCGCCCGGCCATCCGAACGATTGCGCCCGGTGAGCTTCCGGGCACAGAGCCGAGATTGCGGGAACAAAGCCGCTTCGACCCGCGTACCAATCCCTGGGAGAGGTGCGTCTATGCCGAAGCTGATTATGGTTTTCACGTTGCTGGCTTGCGGAATGCTCTCGGCGCAGCAGCCCCAGGCAATCTCCGAAAAAGGAAAGGATCGGTTCGAAACCCAGTTTGCTGCCAGCGGGCGCCTGCAGTTGGAAGTGCGGTCCGGGGATGTACGGATTTCGGGCAGCGAGAGCGACAAAATCTCGATTCACTATGAAGGCAGGAACGGCAGCGAAACTAGCGACGTGGACGTGCACTGCAAGAAGGTGGGGAGCGACGCGACGCTTGAAATCTCGGGTGGTCCGCGCAATGACTTTCAGGTCTGGATTGAGATTCCGAAGGAAACCGGGCTGCGTGTGCGCATGCCGTTTGGCGAGCTAGACATTGAAAACGTGCACGGCAGCAAGGATGTTGAGATTCACGCCGGCCAGTTGACGATGGAGATCGGCGACCCGAACGACTATGCCAGAATTGACGCTTCCGTGCTGACGGGAGAGCTGAATGTGACTCCGCTCGGGATCTCGAAGGGCGGCCTCTTCCGGTCGTATAAGAAAGACGGGTCGGGGAAATACAATCTTTACGCACACGTTGGCAGCGGAGAGATTGATTTGCAGTAGCTTGATTTGGCGCAACTGCTTCTCGGGAGCTAAGCTTGGTGCGGATGAAGCTCAAGACTTTCCTTTGCAGAGTAGAGATACTTTTTGTGCTGGTCGCGGCAGCGGCCTGCGGGCTACAGGCCGCCGCTGCGCAGAAGAGCGAAACCCACTGGAGTGCGGACGAGAAGCCCATCGCCGAGCAGATCCATGGGCTGCGCGCGCTTCCCGATGACGTTCGAGGCGCCACTACGAAAGATCTGGCGGAGAAGATTCGCAAGCTGCCAGCTACCGAAAACAAGCTGCGGCTGGCGGTCGGCTTGGCGTCGCTTTCTACCGAAGGCGATTTTGGTCACGATACTCTGCAGGAAGTGGCGACAACATTGGCTGACGCTTTGCGTGAGCGGCCGGTGCCGTGGGCGGCGCCGGATGCTGCTACGGATGCTATGCCGAATAAAGGTCAATCCGGCACGGATAGCAAAGCCACACGCTCGCCGGCCTACCCATATAAGGAATTGGCCTCCCTGGTTCGATACGAACGCGTTGAGGCGTCGCTCGTTGGCTCGCCAATCGGTTCGTCGACCGGCGATGAGCAGTTTCGGGCCGCGATGGCGCAGTTGGAAGCGGACGACCGCAAACGGGAACATCCCGACTTTACGCTGGCGGATATTTCCGGCAGGAGATGGACGTTTTCAGGCCTGCGCGGGAAAGTGGTGCTGATAAACTTCTGGGCGACGTGGTGTCCGCCGTGCCGCAAGGAGATGCCCGATCTGGAGGCGCTTTACGAACGCTTCCGCGGGAGGGGATTCGTTGTGCTCGCCATCTCCGATGAAGAAGCGGCGAAGGTCGAGCCTTTTATCCGGGAACGCAAGATTTCTTTTCCTGTGGCGCTCGATCCTAGCCGCAAAGTGAATGAGATGTTTGTGGTGGAAGGGATTCCAAAGAGTTTTGTCTACGACCGGCAAGGTAAGCTGGTGGCGCAGTCGATCGATATGCGGACGCAGAAACAGTTTCTAGAGATGCTTGCCCAAGCAGGACTGGAGTAGAGACGGGGCTTGCCCCGTCTCGGCTGGCGCCATTTCGGGTGCTGCTAACCGAGACGCGGCAAGCCGCGTCTCTACACGAATGAGAGACAGGAATGAGAGACAGAAATGAGAGAAAGGATCGACCACATGAAAATGAATGAACGAATCGTTGGCGTGGTTCTTGCCATATGGATGCTTGCCGCACTCTGCGGCGGGCAGGACACTATGAAGAAAGACTCGCCGCCAAAGCCGGCGGTGGGGCCGTCGCAGGCTTTGCTGGATAACTGGAACGATATCGGCCGCAAACTGATCGCGATGGCGGAAGATTTTCCGGAGGACAAATACGATTTCAAGCCGGTGCCGGCTGAGAGGAGCTTTGCCGGGCAGCTATTGCACGCGGCCAATGCGAATTATTTTTTCACCAATCCGGCAATGGGTTTGAAGCCGCCCGCCGAAGAGGATCCAAAGCGTGAGCAGTATAAAACCAAAGCGGCAGTGGTTGAGTTCGTGAAGAAATCGTTTGCCGACGGCGCGGCTGCGATCAAACAAAAGGGCGACAAAGGCATGAACGATTTGATCGTTGATCCTTTTGCGAATCAGGAGACGCGAGTCTCCGATATGGCGTGGGGATTGCTGGAACACTGCGGAGAACACTATGGCCAGTTGGTCGTGTATTACCGCGTGGCCGGACTGGTGCCGCCGGAGTCGCGTCCGAAGAAGTAAGAAGTAACGGGCAGATTGCATAGGCGCCTTGGCCGGGCGGGGACGCCCGGCGCTCCATTCGCGATACGGTCGCTGATACCATACCCTTCGTGCGACCGCTGCTGGACGTCCGCGACTTGACCATTCGGTTTCCGCAGTCCCGTGGCGGACGAGCGCCTTCATCCGGCGATCGTTCATTCGCCGATCGTTCATCCGCCAATCAGCCGCCAGTGACTACCCATGCAGCCGCCGTGCGCAGCCTTTCATTCACTATCGCTCCCGGCGAAGTGCTGGGACTGGTGGGCGAATCCGGCTCAGGAAAATCGATCACTTCGCTTGCCATCATGGGCCTGCTTCCGCCTGGCGCCAGCATCACAGGGACAATCGACTTTCAAAATGGAGATGGCCAGCCCGCAACTCTCACCAGCCTGCCTGCCGACCAGTTACGCCAGCTGCGCGGTTCACGCATCGCCATGATCTTCCAGGAGCCTATGACGGCGCTTAATCCGGTCATGCGTGTCGGCGAACAGATTGCGGAAGCCGTGCTTGCGCACCACAAGGTTTCAACATCAGAGGCATGGCGCCGGGCGGTCGAGGGCATGCGCGACGTCGCCATTCCCGACGCCGGCGAGCGCGCCCGCAGTTATCCGCACCAACTTTCGGGAGGCATGCGCCAGCGCGTTATGATCGCTATGGCCATCGTCAACCGTCCGCAGCTGCTCATTGCCGACGAGCCGACCACGGCGCTCGATGTCACCATCCAGCAGCAGATTCTCGATTTGCTTAACGATCTGCGGCACAAATTTGGATTGGCGATGCTTTTCATCTCGCACGATCTGGCCGTCGTTTCGCACGTGGCCGATCGCGTCGCCGTCATGTATGCCGGCAATCTCGTCGAGTTAGGCGCGAAAGCCGCCATCTTTGACGCGCCCGCTCATCCTTATACGCAAGGCCTGCTGCGGGCCATTCCAACGCTGTCGACGGATCGCACGGTTCCGCTCGCGACTATCGAAGGCAGCGTCCCGGCGATCGCTCAACTGCCGACGGGATGTCCATTCGAACCGCGCTGCACCTTCCGCGTTGCCGCTTGCGCCATCGAACTCCCTCCGCTGGTTGAAGTCGCCAACGGACACTGGGCTCGCTGCCCGGTCGTGAATCCGCCGCGAATCTGATAAACATATCTTCTGATCAACATCTGAGAAATCGGAATCGTATGGGCACCAATCGCCTCGAAGCTTTTAGCGACGGAGTCATCGCCGTGATCATCACCATCATGGTGCTGGAGCTGAAGGTTCCGGGTGACACCACGCTCGGCGCCTTGCGCAGTCTGGCTCCGCAGTTTCTGAGCTACCTTCTGAGTTTTCTGGTTGTTGCCATCATGTGGGTGAATCATCATCACATGCTGCACTCGGCTCGGCGTGCTGACGCTCGTTTGCTCTGGTCGAACAATTTTCTTCTGTTCTGGATGTCGCTCGTGCCTTTTGTTACCGCCTATATGGGCAACAATCCTCGCGACCCGAGGGCGGTTGCGCTGTATGGAGTGGTGCTGAGCCTGTGCTCGGTGTCTTTCGCGCTGCTGCGGACAGCGATCGCCCAGCACCATCGCGATGACCCTGAATTGTTCCGCTACCATCGCCGCATGCGTTTCAAGAATATCTCTTCGCTGCTGCTCTACATGGCATCGGTGCCGCTGGCGCTTGTCGATGTTCGCATAGCGTTTTTCATCTTTGTGTACGTTGCGCTCTCCTATTTTTTCCCGGAGCGCAAGCTCGCGGAGCCGGAGCCCGCGCCCCACTAGTCAGACCTATGCCGTTCGCCGCTGCTCCGCAGAACGAGCTATAATCCTCCCTTTGTGCGCATCCTCGTTCTCAGCGACATTCACAGCAATCTTGAAGCGCTCGACTCCTGCCTCGCCGCTGCGCCCGCCCATGATCTCGTGGTCAATCTCGGCGACACTGTTGGATACGGGGGCAATCCCAACGAAGTGATTGCCAAGGTGCAATCGCTGGGAAAAGTCTTCGTTCGCGGCAATCACGACCGAGCTGTCTGTGGGCTCATGAATCTCGAAGAGTTTAATCCCGTCGCCGGCCTGGCAACTCTTTGGACTCGCGAGCAACTCAGCGCCAAGTATCTCGACTGGCTGCGCGAGCTTCCGCAGGGTCCCATCCATCTCGACGAATTCCCCGGCCTCCAGTTCGTCCACGGGTCCGCGCTTGACGAAGATGAATACATGGTGAGCGCGCGCGACGCTATCGAACCGCTCATCACCAACCAGATCCCAGTCACATTTTTCGGGCACACTCACCTGCAAGGTGGATTTGTGCTCACCGGCGAAATCAGCGAAGCCTACCGGCCGGGATATCGTACGGTGGGGCAGGCCGAGTCCTCCGATTGGCCACTGCGCAAAGACCGGCGCTATCTCATCAATCCCGGATCGGTGGGGCAGCCCCGCGACGGCGACTGGCGCGCTGCCTTCGCGGTGTTTGATTCCGAGGCATGGATCGCGACTTTCTATCGCGTGCCTTACAACCTGCGCGTGGCGCAGGAGAAGATTCTGGCCGCCAATTTGCCACAGCGGCTGGCTACGCGGTTGGCTACGGGAAGATAAGCGGCATCCGACTTTTGTCCTCAGCGCTCTCTGGGATTTTCCTCGCCTAGCATTTTCTGCGAAACTTCCGCGGTTTCTTTGGGTTTATCTGGTGGTCGATTTCGTTTTTTGCACGTGCTGCCGAACTATTTTTGGCATCTATACTTCGAAATCGAGAGGAGGACCACCGCCAGATGAAGAACAGGTTTCATTTTGTCAGCGCACTTTTGCTGGGCGCCGCTTTGGCGTGTTGCGCATTGAGCACGGCTTGCGCGGAACATCATTACTACCGCGTGTACGATCCCTACTACAGTGACTATCACCTCTGGAATCACGACGAGGTGGTTTACTACAATCAGTGGGCACGCGAATATCACCACGATCCGCATCGCGATTTTCGCAAGCTGCCTGCCGACGAACAAAAGGAATATTGGAATTGGCGCCATCATCATGGCGACCAACACTAGTATGGTTGCATCGACCAGATCAACCGATGCGATGAGTTGCGCTTACCTCCCGTGATTGGAGGGAGGTGGTTCATCCGGGGCCTCCCGGATCTTAGCCAACCAAAAGCGCCGGCAAGTCATCTCTGAAAGTAGGAGGCATATGTCCTGCCGCCTGACTTTCGTAGTCATCGCCTTGCTTTTGGGTGCAACGGCGAGTGCCTGGTCGAAAAATTTCCCACTTCATATCACAGTGTTCAGCGAGGAGAGCGAGCAATTGATGCGCCTCTGTTTGATCGGCTCAGTTGCGATTTCCACGACATTCTTGATCAGCAGGGCAAGATGCGCACGCAGGTTTATGAAATTCTGAGAAAGAGCAGAGATTCGGTGAGACGGGGTGCCAGCGCGCGCCCGAGGAGGAAATTGTGAACAAGCGCATTCTTTTGATTAGTGCAGTGCTCGGGTTCGTGTTTTGGGTGTCGGCTAGTTCTTGCCTTGCGGCTCAGGCAGGCCCGCCAGCCAATGAGGCATCGGCACACATGCTGGTCACCGTTGAAGCTGTTCATGGCTCCAATGTACCCGACATCAGCCGCGATGATGTGATGGTTTACGAGGGACGCGATCGCGACAAAGTGACCGAGTGGATTCCCGCGCAGGGCGACCATGCAGCGCTGGATCTGATGGTTCTGCTCGACGATGGGTCGAATGCGAGTCTGGGCACAAAAATCGAGGAGCTGCGCAAATTTGTCGCCGCGCAGCCGGCAACCACCAGGGTCGGGATCGCCTATATGCAGAACGGCGCCGCGAAGATTGAACAGAACCTGACCAGCGATCATGCTCTAGCTGCCAAGGCCCTGCACCTTCCCATCGGAATAAGCGGGATCAACGGAAGTCCATATTTTTCTCTGAGCGATTTAATCAAGCACTGGCCGGAAACCACCGCGCGCCGCGAGGTGCTGATGGTTTCCGACGGAATCGACCGTTATTATGGAATCGGCGATACGCAGGACCCTTATCTGGCCGCGGCTGTCGCTGAAGCGCAGCGCGCCGGCGTGCTCGTTTTTGTGATCTACACTCCTGGCGCGGGCCACTCTGGCCATAGCTACTGGCTGACATATTGGGGCCAGCTTTACCTGGCGCAGGTTGCGGAAGAGACTGGCGGTGAATCGTATTACATCGGCTTCAATGGGCCGCCAGTTTCGTTCACTCCTTATTTGGACGATATGGAGCAGCGGCTGGGCCACCAGTACTTCCTGGCTTTTGTTCCGAAGCCGGAGAAAAAGAGCGGGTTGCGGACTGTGAAAGTCACGACCGAAGTGCCGAACGCGGAACTGGTTGCACCGCACAGCGTTTACGTCTCCGTGCCTTAGCGTCTGGACTTTCGGACTTCTCTGCACGTTGTAAACTCGTTCCATGCCTTCGCGCACGCACGAGTCGCCCAATCTTTTTTCATCTTCGAAGCCTGCCTCGAAGTCTACGGTCCCCACGCACACCGCTCACGTAGATGGCGGAGCCCGCGGCAATCCCGGGCCATCCGGTTACGGTGTGGCCATCGTCGATGTCACAGGGCACGCCGTTGCCGAGCTGAGCGAGTACCTCGGTCATCACACCAATAATTATGCCGAGTATCAGGGATTGATCGCCGCCCTCCGCTACGCCAGCGAGAATCAGATCAAAGCGCTCAAGGTGGTTAGCGATTCCGAATTGATGGTCCGGCAGATGAAAGGCGTATACAAGGTGCGTCATCCTGAGCTGCGGAAGCTGTATGAGGAGGCGCAGCAACTGGTGCGGCGGCTTGAGCACTTCGAAATTCGTCATGCCCTGCGCGAACATAATCAGACTGCGGACCGGCTGGCCAACGAGGCGATGGATCGCGGGCGATAGAAGATTCACTCGGCTGCCGAGTGATCGTGAACGATCTTCCATCCATCGGGGAATTTGCGGAAGATGAGCGTGAACAACCCGTGCGGCGTTTTACCATCGGACATTGTCAGGTGAAACTCGCCACGAACGAACGCCGCTTCCTGGCCCAGCATCTCGATGCGCAGATTGGCGAATTCGAGCTTGCCCATTTCGCGGCCCGCACCCTGATAATTTTTCTTATACCGATCGAGGGCCGCCTGCCAGCCGTTTGATTCATGCGCTCCGGAGAAAAAGGTCAGCTCGGGCGAATTCCAATATCCCCCCATAAAGGCCTCGAGATCCTGCCGATTCCATGCGGCCTGCTGGTCTTCAATTACTTTGCGAATGGACGACCCCGCCGTAGCGCCGGCTTCTTGTCCACTACTCGTTACGGCTAGGAGCGCAATTGCTCCGAGCAGCAAAAGTAAATCTCGCATTTCGGCCTCCGATCATACGTGTTCGATCAAGATCTTCAGGAATTTTAGAATATTGTGAACAGGTAATGTTTTACGAGCGAAGGGCAAACCAAGTGATCTGGGAACAACAAGGAAGGAAAATGCGCTTGTCCGGAGCTGAGGCTCGAACTGATAGCTGACGGCTGAGAGCCGATCGTTCTACGCCCGGGTCTTCTTTACCGCCGTGGCTGTCTTAACGTTTACCGTCTCCCACGGGCGTTTCGGACGCTCCACCACTGGCTCGTCGCGGTCTTTGATGCGATCGTAATGATAGGAGTCGCTGGTGGTTCCCAGTGACTCGTTGTAAAGGCTGGGTATTCCGAGCGCCTCTTTCAGTTCTTCGGAGAACTGCTGCAGCGCCTTCAGGTGCTCGGCGGTTGCCGGCACTTCGGTCTTGGTGGTTTTCAGGAACTGCTGATAGCCGCGATTGACAAGCTTCGAAATCTCGCTGCCGATCATGTATCCCGGATAGGCAAAGATTTTTACGCCGCCATCTTCCGTCTTCTGAATCGCCGCCGAGCAGTTGTACTTCTTGAGGAACACGCGCGTTTGCGCTCCCGGAGCTTCGATCAGATCGAAGCCGTGCTCGCGCAGCCAGGCGACTGCGTCTTCGTAGGTTCGTTGTTCAACTTTCGCTGCCATCTTGAAAACTCAATTCCTTCTAAGTCAGATTACGATGCGGTCGGGTTAGATGCGGCTCTCATTGATTCGAGAAACGATTCGACAGAAACGACTCGATAGAAACCTCTCGATGGAACGATTCAATGGAACCAAAGCTGTCTACCGCGAATCTAACGACTGACGTTAGAATGTTGCAACGCTAGTATAGATATACCTTTTTAGGATTGCGGGCACGTTACTCTAGTCACACCGTGTTACAGACCGGGTATCGCAGTCTATGACAGCAACCGCTTCCGGCTCCGCTCCACCGGACTGGTTCTCGCAGTCCAAGGGCCAGGTTGCGGCAAAAACAGAATCCCCCAGAGGAGAAGCTGTACTCGCGGGCATCGGCAACACGCCCTTGTTACCGCTTGACTCGCTCCTCCACCATCTTCCTCACCAAGCTGCCAATGGACGGCCTGCGAACGTGCAACTTTTGGCAAGGCCGAATGGTATAACCCCGGCGGATCCGTCAAAGATCGCGCCGCCGCCAGCATTGTGGCCGAAGCGCGCCGCTCGGGCAAACTCGGTCCCGGAAAAATTCTGCTCGATTCCACCAGCGGCAACACCGGCATCGCTTACGCCATGCTCGGAGCCGCTCTCGGATTCCCAGTCACGCTTTGCGTGCCACAGAATGTTTCGCCCGAGCGAAAACGCATTCTACAGGCATATGGCGCGAATATCATCTACACCGATGCCGGGGAAGGCTCCGATGGCGCCATCAAGGTCGCACGCCAGCTCGCCGAACGCCATCCTGACCTTTATTATTACGCCGATCAATATTCGAACGATGCCAACTGGCGCGCGCATTACGAAACCACTGCCAACGAAGTCTGGCAGCAAACTCAAGGGCGCATCACGCACTTTGTCGCCATGCTCGGAACCACCGGGACCTTCGTAGGAACTACGCGCCGCTTGAAGGAATTGAATCCGCGAATTCAATGCATCTCGCTGCAACCCGATTCCGCCTTCCATGGCATCGAAGGCGCGAAGTATTTACCCTCGGCCATTGTGCCGCGCATTTATGATGCGTCGCTTGCCGATCTGAATCTGGAAATCGTAACCGAGGCCGCCCACGCCATGGCGCGCCGCGTGGCGCGCGAACAAGGACTGCTCCTGGGAGTTTCCGCCGCCGCTGCGCTTGTGGGCAGTCTGCAGGTGGCCGAGCGGTTGAAGACGCATCAACCCGCGACCATCGTTACCATCCTCAGCGATTCCGGCGAAAAATATTTGAGCGAGAAATTCTGGAACGAGGAATGATTGCAGAGGTTAGAGGTCAGAGTGCAGAGGTAGGTTATTCTCTCAGATTGAAGGAGTTCACCTCTGCAATCTGACCTCTAACATCTGACCTTACGATGCTAAAAATTCCGCAATCCGCTTACATCTCTCTTCGTCAGCACGGAGAGGAAACCTATCCCCACGAATGTTGCGGCATACTGCTGGGCCAATTTGCCGACGATGGGTCGAAGACCGTTTCGCGCGTTGCCCGCTGCGGCAACACACGCGTCGATTCGCCACACAATCGCTACCATATCGATGACAGGGAGCTTATTCGCATTCAGCGCGAAGGGCGGGAGCGCGGCGAGGAAATCGTCGGCTTCTATCATTCCCATCCCGACCACCCCGCGCAGTGGTCGCCGACTGACCTGGCGGAAGCGCATTGGCCTGGCTGTTCCTACGTGATTACGAGCGTGGAGGAGGGCAAGGCCGTGCTGACAAATTCGTTCGAACTCGTGGGCAGCGAGGACGATAAGAAATTCGTAGACGAGAAGACCCAAGTGGTGTGACGTTGGAGAAGACGATTAGTTGCGCCCGAAATAATTCCGCACCGCGTCCCTCGTCATGTAGACGAGTAGCAGGCCCGCGATCGCCACGCCGACCGCGCCTTTCAGCCACTCTCCTCTAACGCCATTCACAAGATCGGCTGCGGCGTTGATGGCGATGATCGTCGTTCCCAGAAGCCATCCCCAGTAGCGTCGACGGAACCAGCCGCCGGAGGCGGCACACAACAACGCCGACAATGCCACGAAACCGAGTCCAGCGCCCTTGCCTAACTTTATGAGCTGAGCATGGCCTGCTTTGTTCAGTATCCACAACCCATCGAGCGCGGTCCCAGGCTTGAGGAGCGTGGCGGCGGCGTAAGCGGCCATGGTTGCGCCAAACAGGAAAAATGTTCCAATTGGCACGAAGCCGCGTGGGCGTTTATTTTCGTCTGTCCCCATCTGCCGCGCTTCCGTGGTGGACGGCGAGGACGCCCGTCGCTCCATTTCATGGCTTGCATCTTTCGCCCTTACCTTAGCATCTTTATTTGCATGCCACAGATCCAGATTCCGTCTCCACTTCGTCCATACTCGGGTAAACAGGCCTCGGTCGAGGTCACGGGAAATACCGTTGCGGAAGCGCTGGCCGGCTTGGTCTCGCAGCATCCCGACCTTAAGCGGCATCTTTACGCTGACGACGGCAAGCTGCGCGCCTTCGTCAACGTCTACGTTAACGATGAGGATATGCGCTATCTGCAGAAAGAAGCCACCGCATTAAAAGACGGTGATACGATTTCGATCGTGCCGTCGATTGCCGGAGGCTGCAACTCTGTCATGCTGAGCGAGGATTGAGCTTCGTGCAGACGAAGCTCAACCGCAATCGAAGCATCCTCAATCTGCAAGAAAAGCAAGAAGGACGTATGGCCACTCTCTCTGATGTCAAACCCGCCGAGGCCCCAGCGGTTCTAAGCAACGACGAAATCCTGCGCTACTCGCGCCATCTGATCATGCCCGAGGTTGGCATGGAAGGGCAGCAGAAGCTCAAGGCCGCGAAGGTTCTGTGCATTGGAGCAGGCGGCCTTGGCTCGCCACTCGCCCTCTACCTGACGGCAGCCGGAGTAGGCACGCTGGGCATGGTCGATTTTGATGTCGTCGATTACACCAACCTGCAGCGCCAGATCATCCACACGACGAACGATGTAGGCCGCAAGAAGCTCGACTCGGCCGCCGACAAACTCAAGGCGATTAATCCGTTCCTGAACCTCAGGCCGTTCGATACGAAGCTCACCAGCGCGAACGCGCTCGATTTGTTTCGCGAGTTCGACATCGTCGCCGACGGCACCGACAATTTTCCTACGCGCTATCTGGTGAACGACGCCTGCGTGCTCACCGGTAAGCCGAATGTTTACGGTTCGATTTTTCGCTTTGAAGGGCAAGCCAGCGTGTTCGCAACCGAAGACGGCCCGTGCTATCGCTGTCTCTATCCCGAGCCGCCGCCGCCCGGCCTGGTGCCGTCGTGCGCTGAAGGTGGAGTGCTCGGCATTCTGCCGGGACTGGTCGGAGTGATTCAGGCGACCGAAACCATCAAGCTGATTTTGGGCCAGGGAGATTCGCTGGTTGGACGCCTGTTGCTGGTCGATGCCCTCGGCATGAAGTTCCGCGAATTGAAGCTGCGCAAGAATCCCGATTGCCCAGTTTGCGGAACGCACCGCACCATCACGAAGTTGATCGACTACGATCAGTTCTGCGGAATTCGCGGCGTGGAAGCCGCGCCCGCCACCGGAGGCGACTTGTCTGAAATGTCAGTGGAGGAGTTGAAGAAAAGGCTCGACAGGAAAGACGATATTTTTGTGCTCGACGTGCGCGAGCCGCACGAATATCAGATATGCAACCTCAATGGATATCTCATTCCGCTGGGCGACCTGCCGAATCGTGTGGCGGAACTCGATTCCAGCCGCGAAATCGTGGCGCACTGCAAAATGGGCGGCCGCAGCGCGAAAGCCGTAGCATTTCTGAAGCAGGCAGGCTTTACTAACGTGCATAACTTGACGGGCGGAATTACGGCCTGGGCGGAGCGGATTGATACTAGGATGCCTAAGTACTGAGGCGTTGCCCAGGGTATAGCTTCAGCCGCGCCTTTCAGAGCCAATGCGATGATGAAGCCTCCCCCTCAAAATTCTTCACAACGAGTTGCGGTAGCCTTCTGCAGCGCGACGTTATGAATTCCCAAGCCAACAAGGCCGTTCAGTTTCGCCAGCTCCATCACGGACCAGGCGCGCTCATTCTGCCCAACGCCTGGGATGTAGCCAGTGCGCGCATTTTTGAAGACGCTGGGTTCCCCGCCATCGCGACCACCTCCGCGGGCATAGCGTTTTCGCTGGGTTATCCCGACGGCCAGCGCATTCCGCGTCAAGAAATGCTGGCGCGCATCGCTCGTATCGCGCGCGCTGTAAGTGTGCCGGTAACTGCCGACGTCGAGTCGGGATATGGTTCCACACCCGAAGACGCCGCCCAGACCACGCGCGAACTGATCGGGGCGGGAGTCGCCGGCATGAACCTGGAGGATGCCACCGGCCTTACGGATCAACCGTTGAGTTCTCTGGAATTGGCGGTAGACAAGATCAAGACGTGTCGCGAAGCTGCCGCGCATATGGGAGCACAGTTTGTGATCAATGCCCGCACCGATGTGTATCTGCTGCCGGCAGGCGATCCAGATGCGGATTACTCCGAGGCTGTGCGCCGTCTGCTGGCCTTTCGCGACGCCGGAGCCGACTGCGTCTTCGCCCCCGGACTCAACGATGCCGAAACGATTGCACGCCTTGCCAAGGCGGTGGAGTGTCCGCTCAACATTCTCGCCGGGATCGGCGCGCCCTCGATACCCGAACTTGAGAAGCTGGGTGTAGCTCGCGTGAGCGTGGGGTCCGGCCCCATGCGTGCGACCCTCGGCCTGCTACGGAAACTGGCGGAAGAGCTCAAGACCTCCGGAACCTATAACTCGATGGAGGGTGCTGTGCCCTACGCGGATGTAAATAAACTGTTAGGTGGTTAGGCTGGCAACAGTAGGTATCATTAAAAAGAAATTGTCATCCTTCGCGAAGCGAGGGACCTGCTGTTGTCGACACGACCAGTAAGAGCGATGTTCTAGTTCGCCGACAATCATGAATCGACCGCCAATCTGGTTTGAACGGAAGTTTGACTTTACGTTTCCGGCGGAGCAGCATCCGAACCTGTGCGCGCGTCTGCGAGGCACGCCAGCGCGGCTGGAAGAAATGGTTCGCGCCGCCGCTTCCGATGTCCTGATCAAGAAACCAGCCGAAAATGGCAAGTGGTCAGCCCAGGAGCACGCTGGGCATCTGCTCGATCTCGAGCCTCTGTGGCTGGCCCGGCTGAATGACTATTTAAACGAAGCTTCACAACTAACTGTAACTGACCTGAGCAACCGGAAGACGTTCGACGCGCGGTACAACCTGCGTCCGATCGCCGAGATCCTGGCCGCGTTCCGAAACGCCCGCTCACTGCTGGTGAGCAGAGCTGAAAAGATCGACCTAGCAATTGTTGCGCGCGCCATTCCCCATCCGCGGCTCAAGACGCCCATGCGGCTCGTCGACCATCTCTACTTTGTGGCGGAGCATGATGACCATCACCTTGCCCACATCTGGGAACTGATCAACGCGTCTAAATAGGGAACGAATCAGGCAGTGATCCGGATTAAAGGTTTCCTGTGCGCGATCGCTTCGCCGATTTCGACGGCGGGAACTCCGGCATTCTGGAGCGATCGAGTCAGGGCTCCCGCATCATCGGCGGCAACCGAAATCAGTAAACCGCCAGCGGTTTGCGGATCGAAGAGCAGCGTGCGGATATCGTCGGGCACGGCCGGATCATAGCCGACCATGCATTCCGCAAAATCACGGTTGGAGTTGAGGCCGCCTGGGGTGTGGCCGGCACGAATGCAATCGAGCGCGCCATCGAGCACCGGGATCTTCGCGGATTGGAAGACGAGGCTAACGTTGGAAGCGAGAGCCATTTCGCGAGCGTGGCCAATGAGTCCGAAGCCGGTGATGTCAGTGAGAGCATGCACCGACCACGTAGGGACAGCCGCCGCCGGTTGTCCTGCGGAGCTGCGCTCCGCTGGGCGGACGAATGCGTCCGCCCCTACGTTGAGACTGCTGATTACTTCGGCTGCCGCCTTGTTCAAAGTCGTCATCGACTTCACGGCCGCATCGATCCATTCCTGCCTGGCGACGCCCTTCTTGATCGCGGTCGAAATTACGCCTGTGCCCAGCGCTTTGGTGAAGAGCAACCGGTCGCCGGGCTGCGCGCCTTGATTGGCGAAGACCCGTTTAGGATTGATCGTCCCGGTAACCGAATATCCGAATTTCGTTTCATCGTCGCGAATGCTATGGCCGCCTACTACGGTGCATCCGGCCTCCATCATCTTCGACAATCCCCCGGCTAGAATGCGCTCCAGAACCTCGAGATCGCCTTTATCGGGAAAGCAGACCAGGGCCAGCGACGTCAGTGGCTTTCCGCCCATGGCATAGACGTCGCTGAGCGCGTTGGTGGCGGCGATCTGTCCAAAGGTGTAAGGGTCGTCCACGATCGGCGTGAAAAAATCTACCGTCTGTACGAGCGCCATCTCAGGCGTGAGCAGATACACGCCCGCGTCGTCGGCATGATCGAAGCCGACCAGCACATTCGGATCCTGTTGCCGGGCTAATTTCCCAAGCACTGTGTCCAGCGCCGCCGGACTCAGCTTGGACGCTCAACCCGCGGCTTTTACGGACTCCGTGAGACGGAATGGTTTTACGTCGGGCACGAGGCCATTGTAACGGAGAGGACCAATGCAGACTTACTTCAGAGTAACCTGCGTAATCTGCAGGTCGGGATAGGCGTGATTCCACTGCGCGGAGATATTCTCAAAGGTCAAACGAAACGGCTCGCTCTGCCCCGGCGCGAGCGGCGAGACGTTGAGATCTACGGCTTCATCATAAGGTCCGCCAGTGCGCAGAACGCGCAGGGGGAGCTCCTCGCGCTGTGCCGTCTGCCCCATCTCGTCTTTAAACGTAACCTGCACGACGGCATGGGTAACCGTCTTATCGCCGGTATTGGTGATGGCGCCGTCGAGATAGCTGACCGTAGCTCCCACAAAGTTCTGGGCGGCGCTGGTCTTCAGGTCTGAAAATTTCAGATACGCGGCATAGGCTGGAGGAGCGGCAGGTTTTGGCTGCTCGGAGCGCAACACTAACGCGAGCACACCAACCACGATTCCGACGACGGCGATACCCACAAGAATCGGGCGCAGGCCAGACTCGCGTGGCTCCGTCGTCGGGTTGGCATCTGGCTGGATCAGGCTGTCCATTTTCGTCCGTCGTCGTTGATCGGTCGTCCATCTCCATCCATGGTCGTCCATCCATGGTACTACCCCGGTACTGCCGCGATTGGCGATCCGTTATATTGGTGACGCCGGCGCAGCCCTGGGGATCTACTGGGCAGCCGTGGCCGAGGACGATTTGCTTTCCTCAGATACAGGCGAATCGTTGATTCGGTAATTGCGGTAGTCAATCGTCAACGTTGCGCGTCCCCCCAGCCGAATATAGCTGACGGACTCGTTGCGCCGGGGCAGCCAGAAATTCTGCACCTTCATGTATTCGTGATGGATTTCGCTTTTCTTCGTCCAGAATGAAGGATTCTGTGCCGGTTCGGCATCGATGCGTGTCACCGCGAAATCAGTCGCGTCGACCCACACCTTGCCGCGGTAGACATACTTGCTCCGGGCCTTTGGGTAGACTTCGAGCACATATTGGCCGTCTGCCGAGTCGACGCCAGAGGGCTCGTACCCGACCAGCGCAATATGGTAATTGTCGCGGTTCAGAAGAATGCGGGCATGCATTTCGGGCTCGGCCGCTTCTTTTTCACTCTCCAGAAGGCGAGTGAAAACGCGGTCGATGATAAATTTTGACCCCTTTTGCGAAATGACTCTGAAGTTCTTGGTCGAAGGACTGTCGTAAGTGGCTTCCACCGTCATCTCGGCATCGTGATCGCCCGGGAATCCGCGATAGGAAAAGCGATAAACGCGGCGGGACTCATAGTGGTGCAGAGCCCGAGCGCGATCTTCATCCTTACGAATGAGATTGGTCACAACCTGGTCCACAGAGAGGGGGGCGTTAGTGATCGAAGGCGGAAGCGGGCTGGAATCGGCAGCGTCGCCAGCGCCCACCAGAGCCGACGCCGGAATGGAGGTCAGGATGGAGTTCAAGATAAAGACAAGGAAAATGCTGACCACCGCATTCACCGAACTCGGCATCGACATTGCGCCCATGACATGGCCCGTCAAAACCCTAGATTACCATTCTCCCGCACTGTTCCCGGATTGGGAGCGACGGTCGACGGATACTCGGCTGGCATTCTCAAGATTTCGGCGCGAGCTTGTCGGCAGCAATCTCAAATCTATTTGAGTCTGTGCCGATTTCACTCACTTTGAGCAACTTGGCCACCAATGCAGTGGAATACTTTCAATTACTTGCGGAAATCACGAACGGCCTGATAATTGCTATGTATTGAGCGCAGACAAGGAGCCCTCCCCCATGTGGATCCGCGAAAGCGACAAATGCTTACATTGGAACTGGACAGCGATTCTATCTTACGGCGCATCGCTGGCCGTTAGCCTGGTGATCTGGAAAGGCCTGTTTTTGGCTGTAGGACGGATAGTGAAATAGCGGTTGGTGAAAATCGATTAGAAATACGGCAACACGCAGCGCTTCGACGCGGCACCGGGGAAATTGCGAAGCCCTCGGGTTGCGATCTTCAACCGCACTACCGGTCGTAATGTAGCAGCGAGAAGACATCGTACTTCGCCAATCTCTCGCGACCCTTTAGGAAGTCGAGTTCGACGACAAACGCGAGACCGGCGATTTGTGCACCCAGACGGGCCGCCAGGTCCGCTGTTGCGACGGCGGTCCCGCCGGTGGCCAGCAGGTCATCCACGATTAAAATTCGCTGCCCTTCCATGATGGCATCTTTGTGCACTTCCAGTGCGTTGCTGCCATACTCGAGGTCATAGCTGATCTTCAAGCATTCGGCGGGCAGCTTTCCCGGTTTGCGGACCGGAACGAACCCCGCGTTCAGCCGGTACGCGAGCGCTGGTCCAAAGATAAATCCGCGGGCTTCAATGCCCAGCACCAGGTCGATTTCTTTGCCAATATAGTTTGCCGAAAGCGCGTCGATCAGGCGCGCGAAGCCGAGCTTATCCTTGAGCAGCGTGGTGATGTCGTAGAACAGGATGCCCTTTTTCGGAAAATCGGGCACCTCGCGGATCAGCTTCTTCAGCCCATCGCAGTCCACTGATTCCGTCGGCATGTCCGGCTAAGCTCCTCGAACCTGAAATGAGTTGAATCCCGCGATGAGCTCGGCATCGGATTCCTCTACGTCATCGACGCGCGCGGCCCGGGGCCCTTCGAGCAGACGCGATCGCATCCCTGCCAACTGCTCGCGCGTGCCCATGGCCAGGACTTCAACGCTGCCATCGGGATTGTTGCGGACCCATCCGGCCACCTGGAGGATATGCGCTTCACGCTCGACAAACCAGCGGAAGCCGACGCCCTGGACGCGTCCGCGCACAAGAAAACGGCGAGCTTGCGTTAGAGATTTCTCGGCGGAAGCCATCGTTTGATCGAAGAGGTCTGAGGTCAGATTGCAGAGGTGAAAATCTTCCGGTCGGGTTCTCAACTCTGCAATCCGACCTCGGACCTCTGACCTCTGACTTACTGCGCTCGTGACAGGTACGTTCCCTCTGCCGTGTCTACCTTAATCTTCTCGCCTTCGTTGATGAAGGGTGGAACCTGCACGACGAGGCCGGTTTCAGTCTTCGCCGGCTTGGTGACGCTCGATGCGGTTGCGCTTTTCAAACCGGGCTCGACTTCCAAGACGGTCAGCACGACGGTTTGCGGCAACTCAATACCCACGGCCTTGCCATCGAAAAACTCCACTTTGATCTGCAAATTCGGCGTCAGGTAATCCACGGCATCGCCCAGAGTGTCGCGGTTGAGCTGCGTCTGCTCGTAGTTTTCCGTGTTCATGAAGTAATAGTCGTCGCCGTCGCTATAGAGGAACTCCATGTTCTCCTCATCCACATTGACCTTTTCGATCGGGTCAGGCGAGCGGAAACGGTGCTCGAACATCGCGCCCGTGCGCAGGTTGCGCAGTTTGGCCTGAATAAAGGCGCGGAGGTTCCCCGGCGTGCGGTGCTCGACGCTGAACACCGAATGCAAGTCATTGTTGTGCTTGATAATCATGCCGGGACGGAGTTGGGTCGCTGGAATCGACATTGCTGTTTACATCTCCTTCGCTCTGCTAGGAATGCTGGGCAGCGAGGCAGGCTCGAGGGGCCCGGCAAGCCTGCTTATGGCTTGCTGGGCGGAGACCGCGAGGACTTCCGCCGCACTTGAGATCGACATTTCATTTTACACAGACGAAGAGAGTTGTGGGAACTTCGCTCGGCGGGGACGCTCGGCAAAATCGGAAACTGCCAAGTTTCAATCTGAAATGCAAGTTCGACAATGGCAAGGTCATCGATTAGCAGTTGCGAATCACCAACTACCAATTCGACCGTTGGGTCTAGAATGGAAGAGGATCAGGAGGTTTATATGCGCATTGGAAATTACGAGAGTTCCGACAGTTCCGCGGGCACAGCCATCACTTTTCTGCTGATCGGACTTGGTGTGGGCGCCGCCGTCGGCCTGTTGCTCGCTCCGAAAACGGGGCGACAGTTGCGAAAAGATCTGCGGCGCTCTTATGACGACGTTCTGGAAACTGCCGCGGAATGGACGGACGAAGCAAAAGATCGTTTGGATGAGGTGGTCGAAAAAGGCGGCGACTTCGCCGATGAAATTCGAGCGAGGACCAAACCACTGAGCGATTTGCTGCGGCGTTCGTAAATCGCGGCTGAAAAGAAGGCGCGTTGTTGTCCCTCACAACTGATTCATGGCTACGGCTCGCCTTCGTCCTCGAGTGTGCGCTTCTTCTTGTGTCGATTCCGGATAACAACACCGACTGAGAATCGGAAATTGTCCTGTGTCTTCTTCGCGAAAGTTGGAAACTGGGAACCGGTCTGAAAGTAATCGGCCTTGAATCGCACTGCGAACCGGGGATTGATCGCATGTTCGATGCCCCCACCAGCCACGATCGCCCGGCCAGTGCCGACTACCGGAACCAGCGGGCCCGCGTTCACTGGAGTCGCCACGCCGCGGGTTCCCTGATGTCCGTAGAGGACCTCGGCAATTGGTGTCCAGCTTCCGTATTTGCGGCGCGCAAATTGCAAACCAAAAAGAATGTTGTACTCTCGCGTCGCCGCGTTAAACGTAGGCGAGGGTGAAGGCTCGTAGAACTGCTTGTTTGGAAAGGGTTCCGGTGAAAGGGTGGAGATCTTCGATGTGCCAAAGTATTCGCCACCCTCTCCGACCAGTCCTATCCAGCTGTTCACGTTCGCGGCAAGTGAAGCGTCGTAGCCGCGCAAACCAGCCCAGTGTCCGGAATTGAAAAGGCCGGCCTCGGCGTAGGAACCGCCGGCGAAAAATTCTATACGCGGATAGTTGGGCGGAGGCGCGTGCTTTGGCAGCGACGTCGGGGTGGTAGGAATCGGAGTGGCCGGCGGAACTGAAGTTTGATCTGGAGCCTGGCCTGGACTTTGATCTGTAGTCTGATTGGGCGTTTGCGCCGGGGCTTGATCTGGAGTTGGCGGCGCAGCCGGAATCTGTGCCCACGACATCACGCACAGCACGGCCACGCCCGCCAAAACTCCCAGGTATTTCCTCACGATTCCTCCTCAAAATGGAGCTGCCAGTTGCCAGGGGTTAGTTTACGTGTATCCAACTTGGATGCATCCGGCAAGCTATCGAGTATACCGTGTGTCACACGGCGGCTCCCTTCGATAGAATCTCGGGGGACGTTGAAAGAGACGCCTTCAGAAAGACGCTTGCAGAAATCCATGGAAATGAAACTGACCGAGAGTGAAGTTCGCGTGCTGGGGTCGCTGATTGAAAAAGACATCACTACGCCGGAGTACTATCCGTTGTCGCTGAACGCGCTGGTGAATGCGTGCAATCAGAAGTCGAATCGCGATCCGGTGATGCAACTCGACGAGGACGCGGTGCGCGACGCATTGGAGGGCCTGCAGCAACAACGGATGGCCGGCCCGGCTCGCGGCGCCGACAGCCGCGTGACCAAATACGAGCAGCGCTTGCAGGAGGTGTTTAACTTCACGCGTCCGGAAATAGCCGTGCTCTGCGTGCTGCTGCTGCGTGGTCCGCAAACGCCGGGAGAACTCCGTGGACGCACCGAGCGCCTGCACCACTTCGAAGCGCTCGACGATGTGCAATCGGCATTGCAGAAATTGATGCAGCGCGACCCGCCGCTGGCCAAGGTGCTGCCGCGGCAACCGGGAACCAAAGAGTCTCGATATGCGCATCTGTTAGCCGGTGACGTGGTGGAAGCAGAGACCCCTGTGCACGTCGCTGCGGCGGCTGATCGCAGTCCAGGAGATCGCAGTCAGGAGATGCCGACCGCATCGTGCGGCTGGAAGAAGAAGTAGCTGAATTGCGGCGAGAGTTGGGCGATGTGAAAGATCAGCTGGAGCGATTCCGGAGACAGTTCGAGTGACGCTCACCGAGCCGCCGGGAAAATCAACAGCTTCTCCTGTGCCCCAAAGATCCCCTATATTTTTAAGCATTTGTTTCTCTCTCGGCGTCCTCTCCGTCTCGACGGTGGAGGCTTACAGCACCCGTTCCTGCGTATACCCCGCTGCGCCCAGCGCAGAAATGATTTCGGCGATATGGTCGGGCCCGCGCGTCTCCATGGTGATTTCGATCGCGGTCTCGCCCAGCCCCACGCCGTGGTACGCGCGGTCGTAATCCGTTTCGACGATGTTGGCGCGATGCTGCGCCAGAATTGACGTAAGGCGATTGAGCGCGCCGGGATAGTCCGGCAGGTGCACCCGCAGCCGCACCAGGCGTCCGTCTTTCACGAGGCCGCGCTCGATGATGCGGGAGAGCAGCGTTACGTCGATGTTTCCGCCGCATACCAGCACCGCAACCTTTTTCCCGACGAGAGGCAGCTTGCGATTGACGAGCGCCGCAATGGCGGCCGCGCCCGCGCCTTCAGCCAAAGTTTTTTCGCGCTCCAGCAGCAGCAGGATGGCATTGGCGATCTCTTCTTCTTCCACGGTAACGATGTCGTCGACATACTTTTGCACCAGCGGCAACGTGCGTTCTCCCGCCCGCCGCACGGCGATGCCATCGGCGATGGTGGAGGCTGCCGCAAGCGTCACGGGTTTGCCTTCGGCGACGGCAACTTTCATTGAGGGCAGTCGCGAGGGCTGAACTCCGAAAACTTGAATCTTTCTATGCGATGCGGAACTTGATTCCTTCATGGCGCAAGCGATGCCGCCAATGAGGCCTCCGCCGCCGATCGGAACGACAACGGCATCGAGGTCGGGATGCTGCTCGAAGAGTTCCAGGCCGATGGTGCCCTGTCCGGCAATGACGGCATCGTCATCAAAGGCGTGCACAAAGGTGAGGTGCTCGGCCTGGCTGCGGCGCAGCGACTCCTCGAAAGCTTCGTCGTAGTTTGCGCCGTGAAGCACTACGTCGGCGCCATAGCCGCGCGTAGCTGACACCTTGATAAGCGGGGTGGTCAAAGGCATGAAAATCTGAGCGCGGATACCAAGTTTGCCGGCATGGTAGGCAACACCTTGAGCGTGATTTCCGGCCGAGGCCGCAATCACGCCCTGGGCACGTTCTTCGGGGCTGAGCGACAGCAACTTGTTCAGCGCGCCGCGCTCTTTGAAAGCTCCGGTTCGCTGCAGATTATCGAGCTTCAGATAGACTTCGTTGGCGGTGGATTCAGAGAACGTCGCCGAAAGCGCGCACGGCGAAAGGTAGATGGCACTGCGAATGCGGCGCAAGGCCGACTGGATGTCATTGAGATTGATCATCTTCCGATTCGACTGCCAATACGCGGATGGCAACATCTTACCCGAACCTAAACGAAGGGAGCGGGGGCGAGGGTCTCAGGTACCACTTCCATAACCGCCCATTTGGACGGGAGGTACGCCCTTTCGAAACCTATCCAACCTCGGAAGAGCACGTCAGAATGGCGTTTTGCTTTTAAAGGAGTTCGTCCGCTGGGAACTTATGTCGACTTCTACCGCAACCGGTCTCTCCCCCTTTCCGGAACATCGAAAAACGAGCGCGCGCGTCGCAATGTTCGACCTGAGCGATGCGTCCAGCAACTTGGTAGGCGAGTGTTTTCGTCAATTTGGAATTGAAACGGTGGCGATTCCGCGCGACCGCGTCGACCGGCTGCAACACGAAAAATTCGAAGCCTGCGTTTTGCCCCTGAAAGACACGGCCGGCACAGTTATCGAAATGGCGCGAGCATCGGCCTCCAACAGCCGCATCATCATTTTTGGGTTGGGTGGCACCGCGCAAGATGCCATGCGTTATTCGAAGCTCTGCATCAATGCGATCTTTCAGGAGCCTCTGGAGCGGTCCGCGGCGATGAAGCTGGTGCGCTCCACGCAAATGCTGGTGTTTCACGAATTCCGCCGTTACGTGCGCATTCCGGTGATGACCGAGGTTATGGTCGAGATGAACGCGGGCGGCCGGATAACCGCCACCAGCCAGGAGATCAGTTCCGGGGGGATGTCACTGAAGGCCAATAGTGTGCCTGAAAAAGGAAATCTGGCGGAGGTGTCGTTTTCTTTGCTGACGCTGCCGCGTGTAACGATTCGCGGCGAAGTCACCTGGATCAAGAACAACAAGACCTTCGGCATCCGCTTCGACTCCACCGACGAGCGCCGGCGGAGACTCAAAGAATGGATCGTGGCCTATCTGGAAGGATAAGGATGAAGGACAATGCCAGCGACGGTTCCGCTCTCAGCCCGCGCCATCAGTTTCCCGTTGAACGTAGAGACTCCCGGCTACAATGTCGGCGTGAGTTCTTCTTCGGCCACAGTCGCGCCTGAGCCGCCTCCCGTTTTCGCGCCTCGCCGATTCTCGCTGCGGCAAAGATTATCTTTGTGGATCATCAGCTGGGCAGGCTATCTGGCAATTTCGTTGATCGGTCCGACTCTTCGCTATTCCATATCATGGGAAGAACCGCCTTCACCGCCCGATGCACATCTATGAAAAGCCGGTAATCTACTGCCTTCTGGCATCGTGCCGTATTCGCCAGCGCGTGGCTATGGAGAAAACTCGGGTTCGCGATCATGGTGAGCCGCAGTTTCGATGGCGAATACATCGCTCGAACGATTGAAAAACTAGGCTTTGTGGCGGTGCGAGGGTCGAGCAGCCGTGGCGGCGCGAAAGCGCTGCTCGGGTTGAGAAGGCAACTGGACCAGGGCACCTCCGTCGCCTTCACGATTGACGGCCCCCGCGGCCCGAAGTATGTGGCCAAGCCGGGACCGGTGCTGCTGTCGCGCGCCAGTGCGTTGCCCATGGCGGCATTTTATGTCGCCATCAGCGATGCCTGGGTGCTGAATACATGGGATGCATTCATGATCCCGAAGCCGTTCTCAAAAGCGCTGGTGCGAGTGAGCGCCAAGATTCAAGTTCCGGCGGATGCCGATGATGCGCACATGACAGAGCTTCACGGCCAGCTACAGGCTGCTCTGGAACGCGTGACCCGCTTCGCGGAAGAACACGTAAGACAAGTAGGATCGTCAGAGTTTCCCTTAATCAAGAATTAGCCAATGGAGCGCCGGGCGTCCCTGCCCGGCGACGATGCTGTCCGTGCGAAAGACGAGCGAGAAGCTTATTGCTCCGCTAGCGTTTGACTTTGCGCTGAGGAGCCCGGTAGATTTGCAGGGCTGCTGTTTCCGCTCTTTCTCAAATTAGGTTCGCGCATGATCGTAGGCCAGCGACAACGCTGGCGCTATGGGAAGCGGGTGAAAATCCCGCGCTGCCGCGCAACTGTAAGCGAGGACATCGCAACCGGTCACTGGGCATATGCCCGGGAAGGCCGGCTGCAGCAACCGGATGCTGAGGCGCAAGCTCGCATCCTGACTCGCAAAGCCAGGAGACCGGCGTGAACCGTCACCACAACCCTTTCGCGTGATAAAGGAGACGTGCCATGCGCTGTTCTCGTAAGTTCGCCGCAAGTATTTTTCTGCTAGTCGTTAGTTTTGCGTCCATCGGTTTTGCGTCCATCGCTTCCGCCGAAATCAAGATCCGGGTTATCGATCCCTCAGACGCCGCTGTCGCCGGAGCGCAAGTACAGTTGCTCAAGGCGGGCAAGCCCAGTCCCGTTGCGGTGCTCGTCACTTCCGCCGAAGGGATGGTAATTTTTCGCGAGACCGCATCCAGCGCTTTTCGCGTGCAGGTGTGGGCGCCGGGTTTCGCGCCGGCGACATCGGATCTTTCCTCAACCGACGAAACCGTCACCATCAAGCTTCGACTAGCGACGGCGGCGGAAAAGGTGGTGGTGACCGCGACTCGCACTCCTGTCCCAAGCGAAGCCGCCGGCGCCGACGTTGACACTCTAAGCAGCGGACAACTGGAACTCATGCAGCCTGTAGCCGCAGACGACGCCGTGCGCTTTCTGCCGGGTGCGGTCGTGAATACTTACGGCGAACGCGGCGGACTCTCTTCGCTTTTCGTGCGCGGAGGGGAGTCAACTTACAACAAAGTGATTGTCGATGGGGTCGACATCAGCGAACCGGGTGAGACGTTTGATTTTGGCACTCTGCCGCTGGCACAGGCAGATCGCCTGGAATTCGTGCGGGGCGCGCAGAGCACCTTGTACGGCTCCGATGCCATGACCAGCGTGGTGCAGGTATGGACGCGGACCGGAACCACCGCGGTGCCCGAGCTCCGCTTTCGGCGCCGACGGAGGAAATTTCGGGACGGCTAACGGCTACGCGTCTCTGGCCGGCGCTCACGGACGCTTCGACTATAACTTCTTTGGCGACCAGTTCAACACCAATGGCCAGGGAGTAAACAACGCGTATTCTGATTCGCTGCAAGGTGCGAATGTCGGCGCGGCTATAAGCGATGAGGTTTCTTTGCGCGTGCGCGTGCGCCACTCCAACAGCTATGTGGGCGTTCCAGGGGCATGGGATTTCAACGGCGATCGCGCTTGTCCCGCCGCTATCTGTCGGCGACGCCCACTCAGAATAATCTTCTTGGCAGCGTTGCAGTTGGCGGTCGATGCGCCTTCAGGCTGGCAGCATCGCTTTACGGGCTCCGACTACCTCTACCGCTATACCGACAAAGCCGGAAGCAAATACCTACAACTTTGCCTCGCTGTACGATTACGACATCAATCAGGTGGCATTTGAATATCAGGGGGATTACTCAGAGCGAACGTGGGCGCACTCCACCTTCGGATATCGAATCGAAAACGAAAACCGCACTTTTGAATATCCTTACTTTCCCTCCTTCAACGAGGGGCCAACGTTTCAATCAGGACGCATATCTGCAGCAGCAATTCACGCTGGGCAGGCTTTCGGTAATCGCAGGCGGGCGTTTCGTCCACAGCAGCGCATACGGCAATACTGGCGTGCCGCGGGTTGCTCTGACTCTGCTGGCGTTGCGCGGAGGAGAGTTTTTTCTGGAACCCGACTTGCGATTTTCGTATGCGACGGCATTCATGGAACCCGATTTACCAGACTTTTGCGGGTCTTCCTTACTATGCTCCCAATCCCGGCCTGTTACCGGAGCGCACGCGCGCATTCGAAGCCGGGATCCAGCAGAATTTTCTCACCGGCCGCTGGGCCCTGAATGCAACCTACTTTAATAATCTCTTCCACGATCAGATTGAGTATGGGACGAACACAACGGGGTAAGGGCTATCCTCCCTACACCTGGGCCAGTTTTTCAACCTGCAACAATCTTTCGCTCAGGGCGCCGAATTTCAACTGCAAGGAAGGATTCGGAGAGATTATCGACTGAACGCGGCTTATACCTACACTTCGACCGAGATACTGCAATCTCCACTGCGCCGACGATACCTGCGGCGCGCCGCTGTATGAAGCCGGAAAACCTTTGTTGCGCCGTCCCAAGCATTCGGCAACAGCGCTTTTCAATTATCTGGGAACGCGATGGGCCGCGAATCTGGGAGGGAGCTTCGTGGGCCGGCGTCCGGATTCGGATTTTTCGATGGTTTCGGCATCAACCACGCGGCAGGCTACGCGCGCATCGATCTTGGCGGATGGTACGCGATCAATTCGCGAGTCACGGCATACGTGAACGTCTGCAACGCGCTTAACGATCACTATAACGAAGTGGTGGGATATCCGGCACTGACAGCGAACTTTCGCGCTGGGATAAGGTTTCGGATCGGAGGGGAGTGAACTGGCGTCTAGTGGCGGCTGTCTGCGGTTTCTCGCTTTCGACTGCATCGATCGAGATTTGAGATTTTCTCCGCTGCTGCGGGCCGCCGCGGCGTAGCAGGGGTTGCTCCGCCGTTATAGCGATGGCGCACTTCGTGAAGTTTCTCTACTTCTTTTTCGCCGAGCGGTTGCTCGTTGCCGAGCAGATGCGTGACCAGCGCAATCTTGGCGAAGTGCTCGACGGTTTCCATTTTCATATAGGCGCTTTCAAGCGAGGAGCCGAACGTCACCACGCCATGATTGGCCATCAGGATGGCATCGTGGTGCGGAATCAGCGGCTCAAGAGCGTCAGTTAGTTCGGGGGTGCCGGGGGTGCCGTAGCGGGCCAGCGGGATCGAGCCCAAACCGACAACGACCTCACAGACGAACGGACGGTTCAGATCATAGCCGGAAGCGGCAAAGCCAGTAGCGGTCGGCGGGTGGGCATGGACGATTCCGCGCACGTCCGGACGCAGGCGATAAATCAGCAGATGCATGCCGATCTCGCTCGAAACCCGGCGTTTGCCGGCAAGGCGCTTTCCGTCCATGTCCACAATCACCATGTCGGAAGCGCGCATCCGGCCTTTGCTTATGCAAGTGGGCGTCACCAGCAGGTGTTGTCGTCGAGACGGACCGAAAGGTTGCCGTCGGTGGCGGCAACAAAGCCGTTTTCGTGCAGCATGCGGCCGAATTGCACAATCTCAAGACGATTTTTGCGGTCGCTGGCCATGTGAACCAACTGCGGTCATGTTACAGCACGTCGCAGAAGCCTTACAAGAATCGATAGGTCAAAATGTGTAAAAGTGCGGTCAAAGGTGAGAACTGAACCCGTGGAGAGCCGGGCGTCTTCGCCCGGGTGCCCGACCGCCGACTGCGGTTCTCGGGCGTCCCGGCAGCGTGACCCCCTAAACCCTATAATCTCCTCGAATGCTCGTCTCGGAGTTCCAATATGATCTGCCGCCCGAACTTATTGCGCAGAGGCCGTTGGCGGACCGCGCCGGCTCGCGCATGCTGCACCTCGACCGGCAGCGTGGGGCCTGGCATGACCGGAACTTTCGCGAATTCCCCGATTTGCTTCGGCCAGACGATCTGCTGGTGCTAAACAATACGCGCGTGTTCCCGGCCCGACTCTATGGTTATAGAAGCGGACAGCGAGCCCAGCCGCTCAGCCCGCGGAATCCCGCGGCACGCGATTTTCTGCGTGGTCGCGTCGAAGTTCTGCTGACCCGCCAGATAACCGACGACCCGAATGAGTGGGAATGTCTGGTGCGTCCCGGGCGCAAGATTGGAGTCGGAGAAAAACTTCGTTTTGGTAGTTCGCCCGATGGCCGAGGTGAACCAGCTCGCCCGAGCTGGAAGCTGAGGTAATTAGTCGCGGAAGTTTCGGCGAACGCCGGATCCGCTTCGCACCCGTTCCCGATTTTTTCGCCCGCGTCGAGCGCATTGGGCACGTTCCGCTTCCGCCCTACATTCGCCGCAATGACAATGACGATGACAAAGACAAAGACAAAGACCGAGATAAGACCGATCCTGGCGATCAAGCGAGGGACCACGAGAGTGACAAAGACCGATACCAAACCGTGTACGCCCAAGTCCGTGGATCTGTCGCCGCGCCTACCGCTGGCCTGCACTTCACGCCCGAGATCCTGCAGTCAGATTCGCGATCGCGGAATTGAAATTGCCGAAGTCACCTTACACGTTGGACTGGGTACCTTTCAGCCTGTAAGAGTAGAAAGGGTGGAAGATCACAAGCTGCATCGCGAGTGGTATGAGATTCCAGCAGCGGCGGCAAACGCAATCAACCGGGCAAAAGCCGAGGGACGCCGCGTGGTTGCGGTCGGCACAACCACTGTCCGCACCCTGGAGCACGCCGCGCGGCAGTCCGAGCTGCGATGCGAACAACGATCGGAAGAACGAGCCAAAGAACGAACCGGCGAACTTCAAATCGAAGCCGGGCAAGGCGAGGCGGAAGAATTCATCTATCCCGGCTATCGCTTTCGTGTCGTAGATGCACTCCTCACCAACTTTCACCTTCCCCAATCGACGTTGCTGATGCTGGTGTGCGCGCTGGGTGGAAAAGAATTCGTAATGAGCGCGTACCGTCATGCCGTCAAGGCGAGCTACCGCTTCTACTCGTATGGCGATTGCATGTTCCTAGAGTAATCGATGGAGTAATCGCTGGTAGCATGGTTAAGATGCCTCGCCAGTCCCGGCTCCCAGGGGGAACAATACAAGCGCACTAGGGACGGAAGCATTCGTCCGTCCATCCGAGCGCAGCTCGGCACCCGCCTGCGATCGCCACAACTCTCGATTCGTCCTGGCGATGATTGTGCTAGTCTCGCTCGCACTGAGCTTCTCCGCGCCCGCGCAAACCAGGACGGCACCCACCAAGCCTCCTGCCAAGGCCGCCGCTCCCGCCGAAGACCCCCAGCTTTATCGCAACCCCACCTTCGGATTCCGGTATCAGATTCCTTACGGCTGGGTCGATCGGACCCATGTCATGCAAGAGCAGGCCATGCAAGATCAGGTCATACAAGAAGGAAACGAGACAGCCAAAGCGGAAGTCTTACTTGCAGCGTTCGAGCGTCCTCCCGAGGCCACCGGAAGCACCATCAACTCCGCGGTGGTGATCGCCTCCGAAAGCGCAGCGTCCTATCCCGGCCTCAAAAAAGCCGAAGACTATCTCGGTCCGCTCACCGAACTCGCGACCGCCAAGGGCTTCCATGCTGACGGCGAAGCCTATTCGCTGGAAGTCGAGTCGCGGCAATTGCTGCGCGCGGATTTCGTTAAGGAACTCAGCGTTGCAACGGCCGACAAACTCACCATGCATCAGTGCACGCTCGTCTTGCTCGCCAAAGGACACATCCTGTCGTTTACTTTCATCGCCGGCAGCGAAGATGAACTCGACGACCTGATGGATGGACTCCATTTCGTCTCCGCAAGTTCGCCAAGGCACTAAATTTCCCTTGGAAGTGCGGCTTGCCGCGCCTCTCGTATGACCCTAGAATCATGTCCCTAAGAGCAAGAAAAAACGCAGTTTACAGTCTCGATTCCGGCCTCTGAAATCCTCTTCTGTGTGTTAAAATACAGATAGCTCAGGTGATACCTAAATAGCAGAAAATTCAACAAGTTGAACTCACCCGAGCGCCTCCGGAATCGTCCCTCCAGCCAGGCGTCCGATCGGGGCCCGAATCGGCCCTCGAATTGGCTCGCTGGGGTGGGTCCGGCTTTCTCAACGGAGCAGAATGGCCACCAAAGAATTGCAAGCCGAACTCGTCGATAACAAGAACGTGAACGCTGCGAACATCGACGCAAAAAAGTCGACGCAAAGAACACGAACGGCAAATCCAACGGAGACTACACCGCCGATTCGATTAAAGTTCTGGGCGGCATGGAAGCGGTGCGCAAGCGTCCCGCCATGTATATTGGCTCGACCGGCGAACTCGGTCTCCATCACCTTGTCTATGAAGTTGTGGACAACTCCGTCGACGAAGCGCTAGCCGGACACGCCGACAAGATCGAAGTAACGATCCATCTCGACAACTCCATCACCGTCGTCGACAACGGACGCGGCATTCCCGTCGGTAACATGACCCTGGAAAACGGCGAGACGATTCCCGCCGCGCAGGTCGTGATGACCACGCTGCACGCCGGCGGCAAGTTCGACAGCAACTCCTACAAAGTTTCCGGAGGCTTGCACGGCGTAGGTGTAAGCTGCGTCAACGCGCTAAGCGAAGAGTTAGATCTCGAAATCTGGCGCGAGGGTTTCACCTGGGAGCAGACCTACTCAAAAGGTGAGCCAACCAGCAAGTTGCGCAAAACCGGTGCCGCCAAAGTGAAGACGGGCACCAAGGTTCACTTCGTCCCCGACAAAACCATCTTCACGACAACCATCGAATACAACTTCGACACGCTCTCGCAGCGCCTGCGCGAATTGGCCTTTCTGAATAAAGGTCTGATCATCACCCTGACCGACGAACGGCAGACTGACTCCAAGACCGGCGAAGCGAAGCGCGCCGAGTTCAAATACAACGGCGGCATAGCCGAATTCATCAAGCATCTCAATCGCGGCAAGCAGACGCTCCACGACAAACCGATTTACATGGAAGCCGACAAAGAAGACGTGCACATCGAAATCGGCCTGCAGTACAACGACGCCTATTCCGAATCCGTCTTCAGCTTCGCCAACAACATCAACACGGTCGACGGAGGCACACATCTTTCCGGATTCCGCACCTCGCTGACGCGCACCATCAACTACGCCGGACAGCAGATGGGTCTGTTCAAAGACGTAAAAGAAAATCTGACTGGAGACGATGTCCGCGAAGGCCTCGTGGCAGTAATCAGCGTAAAGCTGCCGCAGCCCCAGTTCGAAGGCCAGACCAAGGGCAAGCTGAATTCCGACATAGCCGGCATCGTGCAAGCCGTGGTCAACGAAAGGCTCGGAGCGTTTTTCGAGCAAAACACAGCCGTAGCCAAAAAGATCATCAACAAAGCCATCGACGCTGCCAGAGCCCGAGAAGCCGCGCGCAAAGCCAGAGACCTGACCCGCCGCAAAGGCGCTCTGGATGGCGGAGGCCTTCCTGGCAAGCTGGCCGATTGCAGCGAACGCGATCCGAACCGCTGCGAGCTCTTCCTGGTGGAAGGCGAATCCGCAGGCGGTACCGCCAAACAAGGCCGCGACCGCCGCTTCCAGGCTATCCTCCCGTTGAAGGGCAAAATTCTGAACGTAGAAAAAGCGCGCTACGACAAGATGCTGGCCCACGAAGAAATCCGCGCCATGATCACTGCGCTCGGCACCGGCATCTCGAAAGAAGACTTCGATCCCACCAAAGTCCGCTACGGCAAAATCATTCTAATGACCGACGCCGACGTGGATGGGTCGCACATTCGTACGTTGCTGCTCACGTTCTTTTTTCGACACATGCAGGAGCTGATCAAGCGCAACAACGTCTACATCGCGCAGCCGCCGCTCTTTGGCATCAAGAAGGGCAAGAGCCACCAGTACATAAAGAACGAGCATGAATTCGTAAAAGTAATGGTGAAGCGGGCCTCCGAAGGCTTGATCGTCCGCTACGGAGACGGCACGGCCAAGCTCGAAGGCGCGGCCTTGACCAAGTTCATCACCGTGCTGAACGAGTATCTGGGGTTCCTCGACAAGCTGAACAAGCGCATTCGCGCCGAAGAAATCACCGGCCTGTTGCCGAAGCTCGATCTCGCCAAGCGAGCCGACTTCGAAGGCGACAAGACGACTCCTCCCAGGAAGATCGAGAAACTGGAAAAAGAACTTAAGCGTCTGCAAAAAGACCTGAAGCTGAAGAGCGTTGAAGCTCGCTTCGACGAGGAACATAATCTCTGGGCGGTAGTGTTCGTGAATTCGCAGGGCGCCGAACACACTATCAACTGGGAACTGGCCTCGACCCCGGAATGCCGCCAGCTCATCGCCAAGTTCAAGCAGATCGAACCCTATTTGGAGCCGCCTTTCGTGATCGAAAGCCTGCCGAGAGCAGCAAAGACGGCCAAGGCTGAAGACAAGAGCGAAGAAGAAAACAACGAAGACGCCGAACAGGAGAATCTCAGCGCTGGGGAAAGCGAGAACCAGAGCGAGGACGGCGAAAAGGCCGAGAAGAAATCGGGCAAACCCGCGGCGCTCAAAGGAAGAACCAAAGAGCCCGAGATAGTGGAGAAAAACACCGCTCGCGATCTCTTCGACTACGTGCTGAACGAAGGCCGAAAAGAATACGCCGTGCAGCGCTACAAAGGCCTCGGAGAAATGACGGCCGAACAGCTCTGGGAAACCACAATGGATCCCGAGCGCCGCACTCTTCTGCAAGTGCGCCTGGAAGACATAGCAGAGTGCGAAACCATCTTCAGCACGCTGATGGGCGAAGACGTAGAGTCGAGAAGAAAATTCATTGAAGATAACGCCCTCGACGTGAAGAACCTCGACATTTAGTTCGCGTGTCAACGGCTAGCGCATTACGTCCTTCCTGGTGAATCCGCCGCAGCTGCCAAGGGATGACAACTGGCGGCTTGCATCTCTTCCACGGTCACAAACTCGTAGCCTTGGTCGCTATACCGACGGATCAGGTTTTCGGTCGCGACCAGGGTCTGCGCGCGGCCCGCGCCCAAAGCTCGGTGGCTGCCATCGTGCAGCAGGATTACATCGCCTCCGCGCATCTGGCGATCAACTTTCTCTTCGATCGCTGCTGCGGGCAGACCTTTCCAGTCGTATCCGGTCACGTTCCACATGACGGTTTGCAGTCCGAGTTCGCGCGCGACTCTTAGCGTTGCGGGCCGTCTTCCTCCAAATGGCGGACGAAACAGATTCGAATGCTCGCCGATTGCGTCTTGCAGAGATTGATGACAACCGGCAAGCTCGGAGCGGGTTTCCGCCGCAGACTTGAAGATGAGCCGCGGATGGGTGAAGGTGTGATTGCCGATGACGTGTCCTGCGTGCGCCACCGCGCGCGCGACTTCAGGGCGCTGCTTGACAAAGCTGCCGATCATGAAGAACGTCGCTCGCACATTGTGCTTCGCCAGCACTTCGAGCAAATTCATCGTATGCCGATCGTTCGGACCGTCATCATAGGTGAGAGCGATTTGCTTGCTGCCTCGTTTGCCGCCGGCAAAGGTTCGTCCATACCATTGTCCGGTCGGCGCCATGGACTGGTAGCCTGCGGCAGAAGCGGCTGCAACGGCCGTCAACCCAGCGCTTGTCAGTCCAATGAGAGCGGGAATCATGCTCGGATTGTAAATCTTGGCAAACGAGGTCAGAGGTTAGAGGTTAGATTGCAGAGGTGAAAACCAATGCGTCGCGGTTGCTATTTTTAACCTCTGCGATCTGACTTCTCACCTCTGACCTTTATTTCCTCAATCCACAATTGCGTCCTGGGGCAAAGCAATATATTCTGCTTCCCAGTTTCTCCACGACCGTCGACACCAGATAAATTCATGGCCAATCTTTTCGAGCTTCCCCGTTACATTGCGGTTGAAGGTCCCATACGCGTTGGAAAGAGCACGCTGGCGCGGGTTCTCGGAGAGCGCCTGGCGGCGCAGCGCGTCATTGAACCGGAAGACAATCCTTTTTTGAAAGCGTTCTACGAGGGCGAGCCTGGCGCCGCTTTTCAGACGCAGTTTGCGTTTCTGGTCCGGCGCTTCGAGCAACTGCGGGCGCTTGATCTGGGTCCGCGCTCGAATAAGACCGTGGTTTCGGATTACATTTTCGAAAAAGACAAACTCTTTGCCTGCCTCAACCTCAACGATCAGGAGCTCGATACCTACAATCGCTACTTCAATTATTTTCGCGAGCAGGTGCCGACTCCCGATCTCGTCATTTATCTGCAGGCCACGCCTGAAGTGCTGAAAAAGCGGCTGAAGAAAAAGAACGCGGCGGGCGAAAAGGCGATCAGCGAAAATTACCTGATGGAAGTGGTCAAGGCCTACGAACACTTTTTCTTTCACTATTCGCAGTCGGACCTGCTGATCGTGAATACCTCGGAGATCGATTTCGTCGACCGCAACGAAGACCTGCAGGAGCTGCTGAGAAAAGTTTCCGCGCCGATCAAAGGCACGCAATATTTTCTGCCGTTGGGGAGCACCGAAGCGGCCAGCGCTTGAGAGGCAGGTCTGAGGGCTTTGGGGTGAGAGGCAAGTCTCAGCTCTTTGATCTCAGGTCTCAGGAAATTCATTTTGGCCTTGCTTGATTCGGCTATGTCCGGGTCTATCGATTCCTTGAAGACCCCCTACCCCCCTATATTTTTGATCTATTAGAATCAGTCGATTAGCCGCAAAATATTGATCTTACGCGACTTACAAGTAAAATATTCATAAATAAAGACTTAGTTTCTGAGTCGAGCGTCAAAGGCTTCGTTCGCCGGACGCACCTCTGGCTAATCCCCACGGAATTGATTGTCGCGCGCGATTTTGGATTTCAGGTCTGTGATGGGTGAACATTGATTTTGTGATGAAAAACAACCTGGGTGCTGGGCAAAACTGCAATAACCAGAATAGTCCGACATGGGAGATGACGACACTAACGGCAACAACAATCAATTTTCCAAAAAATTGACCCAAGTACAGTTAACATTTAGACATAATTGCCTTACTTTTCATAGCGAGGCAGCGAATATATGGAAAGCGCCTTTCCGACTTTCTGAAACTCAGGGTCGGCCGTGACGAGTAATGCTCCGCGCTCGATGGCCAGTTCGGCGGCGAACGCGTCGGCGTATCCGAGACCATGTTTCTGCTTCAGGGCCCCTGCGCGGGAGGCACGCTCCTGGTCGGCAGCTATGACCGCGATGGGCAATTCACCTAGTCTTTTTTCCGCTTGCTGTGCGTGCGACTCGCCGTGGCGTCGCCATGCGACGTAGAAAACCTCGCCCCAATTTACCGCCGACATCAGCAGCGGCAAACTTTGACGCAGGGCTTCCTCCAGGAGCCTCTCAATCTTTCCTGCCGTGCCCTCGCGATCCTCAAAAAAACCGCTGAGCGCGCTGGCGTCAAGCACGTATCGGCGGGCGCTGCGGCGTGACAATATAGTCATTACCGATCTTCACGTTTGCGCTCGCGCTCTCGTTCGGCGAACAACTCGTCAAACATTGATGCCTCGCCGGCCCGCGGCTTCAAGAATCCACGAATTTCCCTAATTCGCTTCATCGTCATCGGCGTCAGCACCAACCGGCCTTCTTCCTCGGTCCAAGTTGCAGGGGTTCCTTTGTCGAGTCCGTATTCCTCGCGCAATTCAGCCGGAATAACGACTTGTCCCTTGGAACTGACAACAGTCCGAAAGCTTCGCATGAAAGTGATCTTACCATCAAGTAAGACAATCGTACAATGTCTTACTTAGTCCGCCACTAATCGCCGATGCCTGTCGACCGGAACCCCTTTTGCGGCTATAATGTCCGCAGCGTCATCGAACTACAGAACGACGACGCGTACAGGCTCTATCCGCCCGGTTTGCGGAGGGGCACTGGAGGACACTGTGAGTCTTATTCCTATCGGCGGGCCTTCCGGCAGCCGCAAGATTACTACTGCTACTCTCCGCGAAAAGAAACTTCAGCTTAGCCCTATCTCTTGCCTCACCGCTTACGACTACGCGACGGCGCGGCTGGTCGATGAGGCGGGCATCGATATTGCTCTGGTCGGCGACTCGCTGGCCATGACTATGCTGGGCTACGAGAACACGCTCTCGGTGACGGTTGACGAGATGCTGCATCATGTCAAGGCGGTGCGGCGCGGCGTTAAGGATGCGCTGCTAATTGCCGACATGCCTTATGGGTCTTATCAGATTGATGCTAACGAAGCGATTCACAATGCCGCTCGCTTTGTGAAAGAGGGCGGGGCGGAGGCGGTGAAGATGGAAGGCGGCGAGAAGCGCGTGGACGTGATCCGGCGCGTGATTGACGCCGAGATTCCTGTGGCCGGGCACATTGGGCTTACGCCGCAATCGGTGAACGTGATGGGCGGCTATAAGGTGCAGGGCAAGACGCTCAATGCCATCGAACAACTGATGCGCGATGCGGTTGCGCTTGACCGGGCGGGCGTGGCTTGCATTTATCTGGAAGGCATTCCGCGGGAAGTCGCGGCCATGATTACGGCTGAAATTGAGACGCCCACAATCGGCATCGGCGCGGGGCCGGATTGCGATGGGCAGGTGCTGGTGTTTCACGATCTGGTCAACCTGACGTTCGGACATGCGGCAAAATTCGTGCGCCGCTACGGAGACGCGGCCGCGTTGATCACGCAAGCGGCGCTGGCGTTTAAGGCCGACGTGATGTCGCACCAGTTTCCGAATGACAGCGAGAGCTACCACCTGCCGAAAGAGACGCAGGCGGCACTCGAAACGGTACTCCACCGCAAGCAGGCCATGCAGCGATAATTGCGGGGGAGGCAGCGTCGTGCGAATCAGGGTGCGAACGGCTAAGCTTCGAACCTCAATCGGAACGGTCATTCGAAATATTTCCCGAAGTCTTTCCCGAAATATTTCCCGAGATATTTCCCGAAATATTGCGCGAAATCTTGCGCGAGGCGTGGGTGCGCTGGGGCTCGTCAGCTTGATTGTGCTGGTCGCGCTGGCCGGGTGCTCCAAGCCTCCGGAAACGCCGGCCGCCGAGACGGCGCCGGGAGCGACGGGACTGGAGACGATTCCGCAACCCGACCCCACGAAGTATCCGCCGCTTAGCGATATGGGAGGGTGGAAGAATCCTTATTTTGTGGTGCGCGATGATGGGATCGGCATGGTCGATCTTTCGAATCGCGAGATTCATATGCTGAAGGTGGAAGAGATTCCGGCGGAGTTGGCATCGCTGGGGTCGGATGCGTGGCCGTATGGACGGGTGGTGCTGATTGCCGAGGCTGCGCCTAAGAGTCCATCGGAGCAGACGAAGGCAGACCTGCGCAAGAATCGCGCGTTGCTGCTTGGCACGCTCAAGGAGCTGGATGTGCAGTTTCGCGAGGCGCCGTGAGGACTGGCGACGGAGCGCGGTGCGGCCCCTAAAGGGGCGATCCAAGTGAGGGTGGCATCGCTGAAGCGCTGGCCTGATACAAACCTGGGGTCATGAAGATATGCTCGACAATTTCGGAGGCTCGCGAGGCTTGCCGCGATGCGCGCGGGAGTGGGAAGGGGCTGGGGCTGGTTCCGACGATGGGGGCGCTGCATGAAGGGCATTTGTCGCTGGTGCGGGCGGCGCGGGGGCGGTGCGATGCGGTTGCGGTTTCTATCTTTGTGAATCCTACTCAATTTGGGCCGGGCGAGGATTTGGCGAAATATCCGCGGCAATTTGCGCGCGATTGCGAGTTGCTCGAAAAAGAGGGGATCGAGATTCTGTTTGCGCCGGCGGTGGAAGAGATGTATCCCGGCGGCGAAAGCACGTGGGTGTGGGTTGAGGGCTTGAGCGAGAAGCTTGATGGACGCTCGCGTCCGGGGCATTTTCGCGGGGTGACGACGGTGGTCGCCAAGCTGTTTCACATCATCGAGCCGGGGGCGGCATTTTTTGGACAGAAGGATGCGGCGCAGATTGCGGTGACACGGCGCATGGTGCGCGATCTGAATTTTCCGGTGGAGATTGTGGCCTGCCCAATTGTGCGCGAACCGGATGGATTGGCGATGAGCTCGCGCAACGCTTATCTGAGCAGCGAAGGGCGGGGGCATGCGCTGGCGCTGCACCGGTCGCTGGAGCGCGCGCTTGAGAAATTTCAGGCCGGCGAGAGAGACTCGGCGAAGCTGATTTCGGCGGGGCGCGAAGTCGTTGCTCGAGAGGACGGGGTCGCGCTTGATTATTTCGAGATTGTCGATCCGGATTCGCTTGATCCGGTGGAGCGCATCTTGCGGCCCGCTTTGGTTGCGGTTGCCGCTCGTGTGGGAGCTACGCGGCTGATTGACAATATGCTGCTGGAACCCTGAGAAGCCACAGCGGATTCGAGAAATCGACGCTGCTACGAGCCGGATTTGTGGATTCTGCCTGAGACGAACGGATTCCCGGCAATGATGTAACGCAAGGGATCGTCGGCTGACTTCACGATTCCGATTCGCGGCGTCACCATTACTTGTCGCACGCGATAGCCGTCGTCGGCGAGGTATAGATCAGAGCTGCGGCTCATCAGGCTTTTGGCGTTATCGCGTTCACGGGTTACGCCGAGGGCTTCGGACATGCGTCCTGGGCCGGAAGAAATCTTTTTAAGCAGCGAGATTTTGTGGAGATCGATTTCTTTGTCGAATTCGAGTCCTCGCGCCTTGGCCATCTGCTTTATGCCTGCAACTGGTTCCATGGCGCGGAAGAGCACGCCTCCGGCAATTCCGTCGGGGAGGCAGGAAACATTCAGACAGTAATGATTGCCGTAGATGAAGTAGACGTAAGCGTAGCCGGGCGGGCCGAATAGAACGGCGTTGCGCAGCGTTTGGCCGGCGGCGGAGTGGGCTGCGGCGTCGCCCTGGCCGAGGTAGGCTTCGGTTTCGACGATTCGCCCGGCGAGAATTGCGCCGGCCGTTTTGCGGATCAAGACTTTGCCCAGGAGCGATCGCGCTACGCGGCGGGGATCGCGATTGAAGAATGACTGCTTCAGGACGGTGGCGCGGTCTAGCGGGGTCTTTCCCATAGCAATCTGCGGTTGCTGTGACTAGATTCGGTCGCCGAGCTGCGCTCGGGACGGGGCGGAGCCCCGTCACCACACGATCATCTCAGGCTGCATTCTTCAGGTAGGCCAGGACTTCCTCGGCGTGGCCTTCTGCTTTCACGTTGTTGAAGATGTGCTGGATCTTGCCGTCGGGACCGATGACGAAAGTCGTGCGCGCTATGCCTTTGACTTTCTTGCCATACATGTTTTTTTCTTTGACTACGCCGAACTGGTTCGCGATCTTCTTTTCGGGGTCGGCGAGCAGGGGGAAGGGCAGACTGAATTTGCCCTGAAACTTCTTCTGCTGGGCTGCAGTGTCGGCCGAGATTCCGAGCAGCACAACGCCGGTTTTCCTGATCGCGGCGTAGCTGTCGCGAAAGCCGCAGGCTTCTTTGGTGCATCCGGGGGTGTCGGCCTTGGGATAGAAATAAAGGACGACGGTCTTGCCGCGAAAGTCTTTCAAGGCAACCTCTTTGCCGTTCTCGTCCGTCGTACTGAAGTCGGGGGATTTATCATTGATCTTAAGTCCGGCGATCTTAAGTCCAACGATGTTGAGTCCGGTGTTGACTTCCATGGAATTTTCTCCTTGCCGCTCGCTCTACCCTCGCAAGTTATATCGCAACCGGCGGCTCGCCGTCACGTTGGCTATTGCCCTGGGCGCTTTGATCTTGCCGGGTAGTTGGCTGGCGGCTCAACTTCTAACGCCGCAGTTCGGGCGCAAGCAGGAGCGCGACAAAGGGCCGCGCGCGCTGGGGCTGGTGCAACTTTCGCCCAAGGGCAAAGGGCGCATCATTCCGATTGCGATCATGATCGACGGGAAATTTTATGACGCCAGCGCCTACAAGGCCGACCCCGTCCCTATGGCGCTTGACTTCGGAATTGTCTATGAAGGCTTTCGCAGCGGAGTGTCGCAGGGTGTCTTTACCATCACGCAACCGGGACAACTGAATCATGACTGGATCGCGGAAGGCACGTGGCTTCCGGCGGGAGCGCCCGATCCGCACAAACACAAGAAGTACTCGCCTCCCGTGATCGATGACGATGACAAAAGCGGACCTCCAATACTGCACCGCCGCAGCGAAAAGACGGATTCGGATAGCGACTCGAAGAGCGAGGCCGGCCGTAAGGATACAAGCACAAATACCAATACCAATACCAACAAAGACCAGCAAAAGGCCGCCGGTTCTGCGCCGGCGGCGACTGGTTCGACCGGCGCCAGCGCGCCGAATTCCGCCGAGAGCTCCAAGCCTACAACGACTCCGACCACGCCCGAGGCAGCAAAAACGCCTGCGCCGGCGGAGACCGCAAAGGCATCGACGCCTCCGGCTCCGTCGACCTCCGATTCGGAGGAGCCGATTGAGGATCCGAATCGGCCCCGGCTGCGGCGTGGGAAGCCCGATGCAGCCGCGCACAGCGAACCTTATGCGAACTTCGATGCATTGACGGAAGTGGCTTCTGCGAGTCCGTCGGGCGCAGCCGCTGCCAGTGCCGCAAATCCCGGCGCGAAGGCGACGAAAGATTCCGCCGCTGTGCCGCCGGTCATTACTATCACTATTCCTGCGATTTCCGATGCCGGTGGTCCCGATCCGCGTCCTTACATTTACGATTTGAAGCCGGCGGAGGAAGCCGTTTACCGCAGCAAGATGCTCGCTCTGGCGGCGACGCTGGTTCAGCCGCCGGCAAACGCGGCGACGAAGGGGGCTGCGAGCGCGGCTAAGAAATCTTCGGTCGCAAAATCGGCTGGCAAATCGTCTGCCAGGTCGTCTGCCAAGACTGGGAGCAAGGCGCCCAAGCCCGTGTTCGACGACGTCAGTTTGCGCATCTTCGATCTTTCCAACTCCAACGAACCGGTGCTGGTGCTCTCGGCAAAAACGCAGCCTCCGGCTGCGAGCGCTTCGGGAAGTGTTGAAGAGCCGCAGGAGATCACGCTGATTGCGCGCACCGATCTCGAGGGCGATTTACGAAAGCTCTTTTTCTCGGTGACAGATTCGCGGCATCTCGATCTGACTCCGCGCATGGAACTGATCGACGCGGTCGATGCCGACGGCGACGGCCGCGGCGAATTGCTCTTCCGGCGGACATTCGATGGCGGCAGCGCTTATGCGATCTATCGGGTTACGGCCGACGGGCTCTGGCCGCTGTTTGAGGGAACACCGTAAGGGCAAATCCTGGGAGCTTGTGTGGCGCGGATACTCTTGTCCGCGGTGACCGCAGAATTGCCGCAAACACGCGGACAGGAGTGTCCGCGCCACACGGACTTATCCAGGCCAGGAATTTCCACTTGCCAGAAGGTACCGCTCTGGTTACTATGCACGCATCCCAAATGTTGATCCGGGCAGTCACTTTTTGGAATTGAGCTTGTCGCAACATATGAACATCGGCGAGACCATCCGCAACTTCCGGCTGCAGCGAAACATGTCACAGGGCGATATCGAAAAGCGCACCGGGCTGTTGCGCTGCTATCTTTCGCGGGTTGAGAACGGCCACACCATCCCTTCACTCGATACGCTGGCCAAGATCGCGGGCGCTATGGACCTGGCCCTGTCGCAATTCTTCGCCGAGGGGAGCAACAATGGACACAAAGGGCTGCCGCAGCTCTCGGACGATGAAGTCCGCTTTCTAAGCCAGATGCGCCGCTATTCGACAAACCTGAACGACAGTGACCGGAAGCTGGTGCTGGCGATGGTGAAGAAGATGGCGGCGAATGCGAAATAGCCGTCAGCCATCAGCCGTCAGTAAAAACTAAATTCCAACACCGAGATGGTGGGATAAATCCTGCTGATGGGATTCGCATTTCGACCCTTGCGCGCCTCTGTGCCAGGAGTGCGATTTCCTGACGGCTGATGGCTGAACGCTGACGGCTGCGTTACCGCTGGCTTACTTTCGTACCATCCCTTTTGCGTTTGCTCGAGACCTCGCCATCGCTCCTCTGCAAGGCTAAGCTAGGGCTGGGGAATCCTTGTGACTACGGACGAAGAACTAGCACTGCTGGGCGAACAATTGCGCCGGTTGAAGATTGAGTACGAAATTTTCTTCAGCAATTCGGCAAAACGGCCCCCGACCGATATCGAATGGAAGGTCTTATCGCTGATTCGCAAGTTCAGCGATGGAGCGCGGCTGAGTTTTTCACAGCGCTTCAAGTACAACGAAATGGCGCAGCGCTATGCCGTGCAAAGCGACTTGTGGCGCAAGAAAATGCGCATTCGCGAAGAAGGCTATCGGCGTCCCTATGAGGCCATGCTCTCGGTGCAGGGCGTGCGGGTGGCAACGCCGGAGGAACGTGAAGCGAAACATCGTCCGGTGTATGGCCTCGGCCACGGCGACCAACCCGCGGGCGCCGAGACGGCCGATGGCAATCAGTCTTTCTCAGTGCAGGTTTCGGGTTCGATATCGGAACGGACCCAGGTGGAATCTCTCTACAAGGCGCTTGCCCAAGCGAAGCAGAAATCGGGAGAAGCCATTTCCGGCAATCTCGCTTCTTTTGCGTCCTTTGTCAGGACCAAGACCAGCGAAATCCGCAATCAGTATGGATGCGAGTCGGTGGTGTACTCGGTTGAAATTCAGGATGGGCATGTGAAGCTTAAGGCTAAGGCGAAGGTCTAGTACCCAGTATCCAGTATCCAGTTGCCAGTTGTCAGGAGTGCCTCGCATCGTCCAGTTTCTATGTAAAAGCTCCCCAAAGCGAATCGACGAGCGTCGCGCATTGCGCAAGAATGACGCTTTAGGTTTCTTGGGCTGAGTACTGGGTACTGGCAACTGGGTACTGCCTGCGCCTGCTAGAATCTCTCTTCATTTCATCTCTCATCTGGTGTCGAGGGTTCCTATGGCTAAAATTCAGCGGGCTATTCTTAGCGTTACCGATAAATCTGGGCTGATCGAATTTGCTCGTAAGCTTGCCGGTTTGGGGGTGGAACTGGTTTCTACCGGAGGGACGGCGCGGCTGCTGCGCGATTCGGGGATTGGCGTGAAGGATATCTCTGAGTTGACCGGATTTCCGGAAATGCTGGATGGGCGCGTCAAGACGCTGCATCCTAAGGTGCACGGCGGCATTCTGCACCGGCGGGAAGACAGCGGTCATCTGGCGGCGGTTGCCGAACACGGTATTGCGGTGATCGACATGGTTGTGGTCAACCTTTATGCGTTTGAAAAGACGGCGGCCAAGCCGGGCGTGCGCTTCGACGAGTTGATTGAGAATATCGATATCGGCGGGCCGTCGATGATCCGTTCGGCGGCGAAGAATTTTCAGGATGTGGCGGTGGTCACTTCGCCTGCCGATTATTGCGCGATCGCGGAGGAGATGGCGCGTGCGGGCGGCGGCTTGTCGAAAGAGACGAAGTGGCGGTTGGCGAAGAAGGCGTTTGCCACGACGGCTGCTTATGATTCGGCTATCGCTTCGACGCTGGAGCGGGTGGGCGAAGATTTTGAGGTGAAGCCGGCGGCGGGGTTTCCACAAAATCTGCGGCTGGCATTTCACAAAGTGGCGGACCTGCGTTATGGAGAAAATCCGCATCAGAAGGCGGCGATGTATGCCGATGCGTCGGGCGCGGGGGTGGCTCATGCGCGCCAGCTGCAGGGCAAAGAGCTTTCTTATAACAACATTGTCGATCTGCAAGCGGCGTGGGATCTGGCGCAGGAGTTCGAGGAGACGGTGTGCGCGATTATCAAGCACACGAATCCTTGCGGGACGGCGACGGGCAAGACGCTGGCTGAGGCTTATGTGCGGGCGTTGGAGTGCGATCCTGTTTCGGCGTTTGGCGGCGTGATCGGGGTGAACCGCACGGTCGATGCGGCGGCGGCGAGCGAAATGGCGAAACTCTTTTTGGAAGTGATCGCGGCGCCCGCATTCGACCAGGGCGCGAAGGCGGCGTTTGCCGCGAAGAAGAATCTGCGGCTGGTTGAAGTTCCGGCGGGACAGCAGCACTGGGTGCTGAAGAATATTTCTGGAGGCATGCTGGTTCAGGATGCCGATCTTCACCAGCTGGCGGAGGCCGACTTGAAAGTTGTCACGAAGCGCGCGCCAACGGCAGAAGAAAAACGGGCGCTGCTCTTCGCGTGGAAGGTGTCGAAGCACGTGAAGTCGAACGCCATTCTTTACGCTCGCGACGGGCAAACGGTAGGCGTAGGCGCGGGGCAGATGAGCCGGGTTGATGCGTGCAAGCTGGGCGCGATGAAGGCGCAGTTGCCGCTGCACGGCACGGTCGCCGCTTCCGATGCATTTTTTCCGTTCCCGGACGGCGTCGAGGAGATCGCCAGGGCCGGCGCGACGGCCATCATTCAACCGGGCGGCTCGGTGCGGGATCAGGAGGTTATCGAGGCCGCGGACCGGCTGGGGATGGCAATGATGTTCACCGGGGTGCGGCATTTCAGGCATTAAATTTTTACTTTTCTTGACAAAAAACTCCCAAAGCCCCTGTACCTCCGGCTTCTGAGTCATGCAGCGGTTTCTCGGCGCGGAAAGGCCCGTCAAGGGTAGAATAGGATAATCCGGATGGCCGCCGATCAGCATCCAATCGAATGGTGATTGCACTCACAGGTTGCAGGTTTTCATGACGAAAAAGTTTTGCGTTGTCAGCTTCCTACTTACTGGGCTGTTTTTAGTAGCCCAGGGTTTAGTGGCTCAAGAGCAGCCGGCACATTCCACCGAGAGCGCCGCCAGCGGCGAGTCCGCGGCCAAGAGTAAGACTCCCGATCGGGCAGCAGCCTATTACCACTTTGCCCTCGCGCATATGTATGAGGAGCAAGTGTCGACTTATGGCCGCAGCGAACTGGCGAACAAAGCCATTGATGAATACCGGCTGGCCATTGATGCCGACCCGACCTCGGCCTATTTGACCTCGGGCCTCGCCGAGCTCTATGCCAAAACCGGGCGCATTCGCGACGCCGTGATTGAGGCACAGGACATCATCAAGAAAAATCCTAATAATCTGGAAGCGCGGCGCCTGCTGGGGCGGATTTATCTGCGCTCGCTCGGCGACATGCAGTCGGGCAGCGGGTCTGAGAGCGTGCTGAAACTGGCGATCGAGCAGTATGAGCAGATCGTCCGCCTGCAACCAGACAGCATGGACGACCATTTGCTTCTGGGGCGGCTTTACCGGCTGAACAACGATCTGCAAAAAGCGGAGAGCGAATTCAAGATCGCGGTGAAGCTGGAACCTGACTCTGAAGAAGCGATTACTACTCTCGCGTATCTCTACAACGAACTGGGCGACACGGGCCGGGCCGCTCAGGTGCTGAGTTCGGTGCCGGGTACGGAGCGGTCGGCCAAGCTTTATTCGGCGCTTGGTTACACCTATGAGCAGCAGAAGCAATATAAAGAAGCCATTGAGGCCTACCGGCACGCCATTGAAATGGATCGCGACAATCTGGATGCGATCCGGGGGCTGGCGCAGAACCTGCTCAACGACGGCCAGGCGGATGCCGCTCTTGAACAATATAAGGTGATTGCGGACGCGAATCCCGAGGATGCGCAGACTTACGTTCGCATCGGGGAAATCTACCGCAAACAGGGTAAGTTCGATCTCGCGCTAGACAGTCTGAAGAAGGCTGAAACCATGGTGCCGGACTCGTTGGAAGCTCCATACGACATTGCGGCTATCTATCAGGCGCAGGGTCGTTACGACGAAGCCATTCCGATTATGACCGACTTACTCAAGAAGTCGGAGAAGGCGGAAGGCAAGTACTCAAACGGCGAACGCAGCAACCGGGCCGTGTTTCTGGAGCGCCTGGGCTCGATCTACCGCGACCAGGGGAACAACCAGTTGGCCAACGCGACTTTCCGCGAGATTGTCGCCCTGGGCGGGGACGACAACATAGAGCGCGGCTACCAGCAGATTATCGATACGTGGCGCGAGTCCAAGGAATGGCAGAAGGCTCTTGACACCGCGAAAGAAGCGGTGCAGAAGCTGCCGAGCCCGCAGCTGAAAATGGTATTGGCGGGGCAGCAGGCGGATATGGGCGATGCGGACAAGGCGCTCAAAGACGTTCGCGCGCTGTTGAAGGGTGATGCCAATTCCAAGGCAGACGACCGCGAGGTTTATATCCGGCTGGCAGAAATGAATACGCGGCTGCGCCGATTCAGCGATGCCGAGGCGGCACTCGACAAGGCAGAAGAGCTTTCGATCAAGTCGGACGACAAGAGGGATGTCTGGTTTCTCCGGGGCGCTACGTTTGAACGCGCGAAACAATACGCTCAGGCGGAAGAACAGTTTCAGAAGGTGCTGGCGAGCGATCCCGAGAATGCTTCGGCGCTGAATTATCTGGGCTACATGCTGGCCGACCAGAACATGAAGTTGGAAGAGGCGCTGGGATACGTCAAGCGCGCCGTCGATCTCGACCCCACCAATGGCGCGTATCTCGATTCGCTGGGCTGGGCCTATTTCAGGCTGGGCAAGTATGAACTGGCAGAAGACAATCTGCTGAAGGCCTCGCAAAAAATCAATACCGATCCTACGGTTCACGATCATCTCGGCGATCTCTATCAGAAGACCGGACGCCTGAAGCTGGCCGCTACCAACTGGGAGCGGGCGCTGACGGAGTGGAATCGCACGCTGGCACCGGACGTCGATGCGGCGGATCAGGCGAAGGTTCAGCAGAAACTCGATTCCGCGAAGATGAAGCTGGCCAGAGAAGAAGACACGAAGTAGAGTCAATAGAAGTAGATATGACCCTGCGCCGCAAGATTGTTCTGAGCGTCTTCTTTTTCGTGTTGCTGGTCGCGGGCCTGGTGGCCTGGAAGATGGAACTTCCCAAGCCCCAGTCGTCATTCACCAGCATGCAACCCGCTCCTGACTTCACCCTGAACGATCAGGATGGCAAGCCTTTCACGCTTTCAAGCCTTCGCGGATCGCGGGTCGTGCTGGTGTTCTATCGCGGATACTGGTGACCTTTCTGCATGCGCCAACTGCGCGAGTTCGCGCAGCATTCCGGCGAGTTCGACCAAGCCAAGGCACGGCTAGTAGCGATTAGCGTCGACGATCAGGAACGCGCGCACATGGTTTGGGATAAGCAGACTGACCATCACTTCGCTATTCTGAGCGATCCCGGCGCGCGCGTGATTCGCGAATACGGGCTGCTCCACGCGCATGGAAAAGGCGACACCGACATCGCGATCCGCACAACTTTTGTGATCGATGAGAACGGCCGCGAGCGCTGGCGCAAGGTTTCGAGCACCATCCCGGAGATTCCCAAGGCCGCCGAGGTGCTGCAGCAGTTGCACGAGATGCAATAGCTCCGGCGGCTGTGTGCGTTTTTTCTATTACATCCAACTAAAAACCCGCAGTGCTAGACTTCTCTCATGCTCGCCGACTATGCGGTGCGCGTCGAAGATTCCCGCGGACGCCGCCATCCCGAGCCGCAGCATCCCTACCGCAACGATTTTCAGCGTGATCGCGACCGCGTGGTTCATGCGCGCGCCTTTCGCCGCCTGGAGGCGAAGACGCAGGTTTTTACGCGCCGCTATTCCGATCACTTCCGCAACCGGCTGACGCACACGATTGAAGTGGCGCAGATTTCACGCACCATCGCCGCGCAGCTTGGGTTGAACACGGATCTGGTGGAAGCGCTCGCGCTGGTGCATGATCTCGGCCATCCACCGTTTGGCCATTCGGGAGAAAAGGCGCTGGACGCGGCCATGCGCCAGCACGGCCTGTCGTTCGATCACAACCTGCATGCGCTTCGCATCGTGGAGGACTTCGAGCTTCGCTACGCGGCGTTTCGCGGATTGAACCTTACGTTTGAGGTTCGCGAAGGCATCATCAAACATTCGCGCGATTACGACGTCAAGGAGCACCCCGAGCTGGCGGAGTATGCGCTCGATCAGCGTCCGCCGCTCGAGGCGCAGCTTATCGACCTCACCGATGAGATCGCCTATAGCACCGCTGATTTGGACGATGGCTACGAGGCGCGGTTGCTCACGGTCGAACAGATTGCCGACGGCGTGGAGCTGTTCGCGCGGCATTATCGAGAGGCCCGCGGCCGCTATCCGAACGCCGCCGAAAAGCTCATATTTAACGAAGCGGTAAAGAGCATCTTTGACGGATTTGTCAGCGACCTGATTACGAATACGGCGCGGCGGGTGCAGGCGGCGGGCGTGCGTTCGTTGGACGAGGTGCGGCGGCACAACGAGAGGCTGGCAGCGTTCAGTCCGGCTGTCGAAGAAGTGCGGCGCGGATTGAAAGCATTTCTCTATGAAAATCTTTACTACAGTCCGGCGCTGGCAGCCGAGAAAGAAGATGCGGAGCGCATCACCGGCGAACTCTTCGCCCACTGGATGGAAGAGCCCGACGACCTGCCGCGCAATTATCGCGAGAAAGCGGCGCAGGAGCCGCTGGCGCGGGTAATTTGCGATTACATCGCGGGGATGACCGATCCGTTCATCTATCAGCAGTATGAGAAGTATTGCGCGTAGGGGCAGATGTCCTCGGCTGTCCGGGCAACGCGCTGTCCCTACGTTTATATTGCCTACGTTTAAGGCAGACTACTTTGCGTAGGTGATTCTGTAGATCACGCCTGCCGAGTCGTCGCTTACATACATCGATCCGTCGCTGCCGAATACGATGCCCACGGGACGCCCCATCCAGCGGCCTTTTTTGGTTTCGCCGGGCGCCAGCCATCCCGTAATGAAGTCTTGCGCGCCACCTACGGGCTGGCCTTTGTCGTCGAGTTTCACGCGTACCACTTTGTAACCGGTCGGAATGCTGCGATTCCACGATCCGTGGAAGGCGACGAAGATGTTGTTCTGGTATTCGGCGGGGAATTGCGTTCCTTCGTAAAAGGCCAGTCCCAGCGGGGCGGAGTGCGCCTGCATCTGAACCTTCGGCTCGAGCACATTCTGGCAGCGGTCTTCTCCCGGGTGTGTGAAGTTAGAATCGGGGACGCGGTCGCCGTAGCAATACGGCCAGCCTCCGTCGCCGCCATCTTTGCCCAGATCGTAGATCGTTTCCGGAGGCAGGTCGTCTCCCAGCCAGTCGCGGCCGTTGACTGTGACCCAGACGGTGTCGGTCTTGGGATTCACAGCGATGCCCACGGCATTGCGCAGGCCTTTCGCGAAGATCTTCATGCCGCTGCCGTCGGGATTGAACTGCATTACAGCAGCGCGGCGCGGATCTTTTTCGATGCAGGCGTTGCAACTCGATCCGGCGGAGACATACATTTTGCCATCGTGAAACACGATGCTGCGCGTCGAGTGCCCGCCGCCGGTCGGCAGATCGGCGAGCTTTACGGGATTGGTCGCGCGCAGGGTGGCTTCGTCCCAGTCGTAACGGCGCACCCTGTCGTTCTCGGCAACGTAGAGCTTGCCTTCGTAAAATGCCAGGCCGTGCGGTTCGTTCAGGCCATGGAGGACAGTGACGATCCGCTGGGCTTTGCCGGTTTTTTGGGGATCGGGAAGGGCGACCACCTTGTCTTCGCCCGATTCGCTGACCATCAGCACTCCGCCGGGCGTGAAGATCATCATGCGCGCGCCGTCAACGTCGCGGGCGAAGACGGAGATGTGGAATCCCGGGGGCGTTTTCAGTCGCGCCAGATCGAAAGGCGTTTGCTCGGCGCGAGCAGAGAGGGAGATCGAGAGTAATGCGGCGAGTAATCCAAAGAGTAACGCGAAGCGCACATAGCAGCGGTTTCGCGCGGACAATCGTTCTATTATTCCCATAGGGCGGTCCATAGTGCGGTCCATAGTGCAGTGGATGATCGGTGCGTGGGATTGGTTTGATCTTTTCGGTTAATTTACATGCTCTTATGCATTGAACTGCTGACAGCTGCCGAGCTTCGCTCGTCTGGACAGCGGACAGCAGAGGGTGGCCGTCCCTATGGGATGAATGCGCCGGGCACGCAGTTTTTATATCGGTTCAGGCCAAAATTACCGCCGGCAAAGTGCGCAGCGAGCGGCGGAGGGGTTATAATATCTTTGAAAATAAAGCACTTGCAGGACAGCTTGCTTTAGGGGTATTTGGCACCCAAACTGTTTATAGAAGTGTGGGCCGTGGGACCGGGCCTGCTTCTTAGCCGCATTTTTGAGGCAACGACGGCGTCGACTGTTGCCTCTTATTAAAATCGATTTGATCGACGCCACGACGAAAAACGCAAGAAATCGCGCCGAAAGACGCCCCGGGGTGAGTCTCTCACTCCCACTTGGAGGAAGTTAAACTTATGAAGAACCGCACCATCTTCGCTGCGCTGCTGGCCCTGATCCTGGCGATACCAGCTTTCGCGCAAGACAATTCCACTTCGCAGAACCAGTCTTCTCAGAATCAGGCTGCGCCGGCGACAACTTCGACCGGCACGAGCACTGACAGCGCCACGGGCAAGGCTCCGCTGCAACCGGAGACCCGCGAAGGCTTCTGGGGCCGCGTGAACCCATTTGCCCGCAAGAAATATGTGGCGCGGCAGACAACGCCGATCCGCGACCGGATCAACGAACTGGATGAGCTGACCGCCTCCAACACCAAGGCGATCAAAGATACCGATGCGCGCGCGCAGCAGGGAATTCAACTGGCTTCGGCGAAAGCTACCGAAGCCGATCAGCACGCAGTCGAAGCCGGCCACAAGGCGCAGGCAGCGCAGCAGACAGCGCAACAGGCCAATACCCGTTTGACGACGGTGGAGCAGGTGGTCACGAACATCGACCAATACCAGCCTGCGACGCAGACGGAAATCCGCTTTAAGCCCGGACAAACCGTGTTGAGCGAGAATGCCAAGACCGCTCTCGATGAAATGGCCACTCCGCTGAAGAACCAGCGCGGCTATGTCGTCGAAGTGCAGGGCTTTGCTTCCGGTCACGGGCAGGTGGCGATCGCCAATTCGCAGAAGATGGCGGAATCGGTGGTTCGTTACCTCGCGCTGAACCACGACATTCCGATCTACCGGATTTATCTCGTCGGCATGGGCAATGCGCCGACTCCGTCTACGGAAGGCGAAGCCAAGACGAAGCGGGTGAGCGGCGGACGGGTGGAAGTCAGCCTTCTGAAGAACAATCTGGAGCAGCTGGCCTCGACTACCACGACGGATCAGAATCAGCAGAAGTAAATTAGCAGCAGCCCTCCTGGAAAAGAGCCTCCCGCGAAAGCGGGAGGCTCTTTTGTGCTTGCGTGGTGAAGTGGCTCGTGTGGAGTCGGGCTCGGATAATCTTCACGGCGTGGCTGGAGCTGGAGCCTTCTCCAAGTGACTGTGAGCAGCTGGAGCCAGTCTGGCGGTGCGGGCTGGATTCAGCGGCGTCATGACACGGGGGTGACGTGCCCACGCGATGCTCTTTTCCGGCGCAGCATTGTAGAGTTCCGGATGCCGATAGAATCCACGCTCCTTCTCCGGCTTCATCTCTTCGACCGGAATGCGATGCGCGTTGGCCCAGGCGTCTTGCCGGATGCCTGTGACCTGCCACGAGACTTCCACGTTGGGCTTATCGGTCTGGATGGAGAACTGATGATTCGCGACCTTGCCGGAGACGATGGCCTGGGCGAACTGGCCCAGGACCGTAAGCTGGTAACGGAAGTCGCGGTTGAGGGTTTCGAACCATTCCGGCAGCGCGACGACAGCCTCACCCGCCGCGTTTGTGGTTACGTTGCCGTTGTAGATGTTCATCATGTCGGGTGACTCCACAAACGAGTGATAGAGGTACTTGTTGGCCGGATCTAGAGGATGGTCAATCTTGAACGAACCGCCATCCTTGGAGAGGCTGCCTTCGACCTCTACGTTGCCGATAAATTCCCCCGCTAAGACAGTGCCGTTGGCAATCAAGGCGTATGGCGCTATGCCGACCAACCCGGCACTGCTCGCCGTGGTGTCAATGCCATAGATTGCGATCGAGTCTGCCGCTAAGTTAGAACCGTAAACTCCCATGCCATCTCCATCGTCCGCAATTCCGGAGACCCCAAAGCCCGACACGCTGCTGCCGGCGACGCCTGAGTTCGTATCGCTTCCCCCGAGTATCGCAGCCTCCCCGGTGGCGTTGGCGATGATGGCAAGGCCGGAGTTAAGGCCGGAGTTGTTGTTTTCCACGTTGAGCGCGATCGCGTTGATGAGGCTGGCGCTGAAGCTGCCCGTAGAATCGCGCTTGACGATGGCGTTATCGGTGTCGTTGGTAGTCGGGGCTGTATTCCAGTTTAGAGCCAGCGTGCCGCTCTTGGTGACGGGCGATCCGCTGATCGTGAAATCGGAAGAAGGTGCAGACAGGCCTACGCTGGTTACTGTGCCGGTGCCCTTGGGAGTCGCGCATGCCCATGCCGTGCCGCTCCACGCCAGCACCTGGTTCGTCGCGCAGGTGTTGGTCAGGGCCAGGTTGAGTTTGCCGCTCGTCCCACCGCCGATCAATCCGCTGCCACTGGCCGTGGTGATCCCGGTGATTCCGCTGCCGCCGCCGCCACCGGCGAGCACAATGTCCAACTCGGGCGGATGACTGGTAGTCGTGTTCTCTTTGCTGTCGAAGCTGGCGTCGAATGTGCCATTCGCGACCAGTGCGATGCCATCATTTGCCTGACTCCCACTCAGCCATGCTTGCGTGGCGGAAGTAATGTCGATCAGGATGTACTGGTTCTTTTCCGCTGTAGTAATCGGCACGCTCGCTTCAATCGTGGTTCCCAACGCGGGAGAGAGGCTGCTGGTGATGGTGCTCTCCACCCAGCTGCCATTGACAAAATCCACATTGAAACTGCCGGCCGTGGTCACCCCATTCACATACAACTTCAGGGTGGCTTTGCTGACGCTGGCACTGGCAGGAATCGAGGCCAGATTGAACTGGATGTAAGAGACCTCCTTAGCGCCATTCACATTGAGCAGCACATTGGCGCCGTAGTTTGTAGATGCCGCTGCAGTGTTGGTGAAGGCATCGCCGAGGGGTGTGATCTGGGCTTGGCCCAGACCCGAAAAGGACAAGAAAAGCAAGCCGAGCGCGGCTGCCAGGAGATGCTTCCTCGCCAGAAACCCCAACTCTGCGAATTTGTCTTGTGTTTGCATTTTGTCCATCCTCCGTGAGCGCAATAGCGATGCAAGTTGCATAGCATCCTCCTGTTTTCGTTTTTTCGAGGCGCATGGTAAGGGCCTCTAATACATAACAGCGCAAACGGGCAGGCAAAACACGTCACTGCCTGGAACTTTATCTTGGTCTCTTCGAGGCGGAGTGCAAACAGCAATATGTGCTATGCGTCGTTTCTCGAGCAGCCTTGCTGCCGCACACTCACACTTTTCCTAAGCGCCTCGTGTTATCCTCACATCGCATCATGGAGACTCTGTTCTATCTGCGGACGCCTTCGCCTGTGGGCAAATTGTTTCTCGCGGCTTCTGCAAAGGGGCTGGTTCGCCTTGAATTCGAAGGACGCGAGATGAAACTGAACCGCGCTTCGACTCAGTTAGAGGAGTCAGCTTCAACGCTCAGTCCGTATCTGAAAGAACTCAACCAATACTTTGCGGGCGAGCGCCGCGAGTTTTCTTTCCCGCTTGATCTTCGTGGAACCGATTTTCAACTTGCATGCTGGCACGCGTTGGTCAAAATTCCTTATGGCGAGACCCGAAGTTACCGCGATATCGCGGAAGCGATTGGCCACCCTCATGCTTTCCGTGCGGTCGGTATGTCCAATAACCGGAACCCTATCGCCATCGTCGTGCCTTGCCATCGGGTGATTGCGTCGAGCGGATCGTTGTGCGGTTACGGCGGCGGCCTCGATGTCAAGCGGCATTTGCTTGATCTGGAGCGAGCCGTTCTTCAGCGAGAATCTGGCCGGGAAACCAACCCTTATCTTCCGCTGGGAATCGGGGCGTAGCCCTCCCTCGCTCGTCCAGCTGCGGGGTGGCCGGGCGAGGACGCCCGGCGCTCCAACAACGAGCTCGAATCCGGTTTGTTCCTGTACACTAGCCGCCATGTTCGTTGGCCTTCGGCCTTCGTTTCCGCCGAAGCTTTTATCGTGAACGGTCCGAGCTCATCTACGAATTCCACCCCGAACTCCACCCTCCGCAAGGCCAGCCTTTTCTATTTTGTTTTCGTGATGTTTTCCTATACGACCGGGGGGCCGTTTGGACTGGAAGCCATGGTCACGACCAGCGGCCCCGGCATGAGCCTACTCTATCTTCTGTTCGTGCCGCTGTTCTGGTGCATCCCGGTATCGCTGGTCTCGGCTGAACTCACGACCGCCATGCCCGTCGAAGGCGGTTTCTATCGCTGGAGCCGCGCCGCCTTCGGAGACTTCTGGGGTTTTCTCGCCGGATGGTGGAACTGGTCGGCTTCATTTTTGCTCGGCGGCTCTTACGCTGTGCTCTTCAGCGACTACCTGGCTTATTACTTTCCCGGGATTGCGGGGTGGAGGCACTGGCTGGTTTCGTTCGCGCTGATCGCCTTCATCACATGGATCAATATTCGTGGCATTCAGATGGTCGGGAAAGCTTCCACTGTTTTCGAGTTATTAATTTTTGTTCCCGTGATTGTCATGGTCGTTATCGGTGTTGCCCATTGGCAGCACAATCCTTTCGTGCCGCCGGTTCCACCGAATCAGCCTCTTTCCAGCATTTTTGGGGTCGGCCTCGCGCTCGCCGTCTGGCTTTATTCGGGATACGAGCAATGTTCTTCGGTTGCGGAGGAAGTCGATGATCCGCAGCGTACTTATCCGCGGGCGCTTGCCATCGTGGTTCCGCTTTCCATCGCGGCTTATTTTCTGCCTACGTTCGCGGCACTGGCCGCGCTGGGAGACTGGCAGCAATGGAAGGATGGATATTTTTCGATCGCCGCGCTGCACATCGGCGGCGCCTGGCTCGGCGGCCTGATGACGATTGCGGCGATGCTGTGCAACGTGGCTCTGCTCAATAGCACCGTCCTAACCAGTACACGCATGCCTTTTACGCTCGCTGAAGATGGATACCTGCCGCCGCTGCTGACGCGCCGGCATGCGCGCTACGGCACGCCGTGGATCGCAATTTTGATCTCCGCCGGCATTTATGCATCGCTGGCGCTGCGCTCGCTGGGAGAATTGATCAGCATCTATGTCTGGCTGCGCGCCGCCACGACCGTGCTCACGGTGCTCTCGGCGTGGGGGTTGAGGCGTAAACGTCCTGACCTCCCGCGAGCTTTCCGCATCCCCGGAGGCAATCTTGGGATGGTTTATGTGATCGCGCTGCCGTTGGCGATGACCTATGTCGTCTTGCGTTACAGCGATCCGATTGCCAGGCGATGGGGACCGTGGGCGCTGGCGGCGGGACCGATCGTTTATTTTGTGGTGAAATGGTTTGCCAGGCGCGGCGCGCAGCAAGCGGCAAAAACGGGTTAGAGTCGGGAAGCGTTGCTATGCTATTTACCATTCGCGAACTGAGCGAGAAAATTCGCGACCGCGGCATCTCTCCGGTGGAACTCACTCACGATTGCCTCGCACGCATCGAGAAGCTGAACCCTATACTTAACGCGTTCATCACGATAACGGCCGAATCCGCTCTTGAACGCGCGCGCGTTGCCGAGTGGGAAATCTATCACGGAAAGTATCTTGGGCCGCTGCACGGCATTCCGATCGGGATCAAAGACATAATCGATGTGGCAGGAGTACGCACCACCGCGGCGAGCGCGATGTTCAGCTCTCCGCAGAAAGACCGCGTTCCCACCGAAGACGCGCAGGTTGTCCGGCGATTGCGCGCAGGAGGGGCCATCTTCCTGGGCAAGCAGAATCTGCACGAATTCGCGTATGGCGGCAGCTCGATGATCAGTTTTTTTGGAGAAGTCCACAATCCGTGGGACCTGACGCGCATCGCCGGGGGCTCTTCGGGGGGATCGGCCGCGAGCGTCGCCGCGGGTCTGGGCTTCGCGGCCGTCGGCACGGATACGGCCGGTTCCGTGCGTTTGCCCGCGGCTTACTGCGGCGTCGTCGGGCTGAAGCCGACCTATGGCCGCGTGAGCACACGCGGTGTCGTGCCGTTGGCATCGTCGTATGATCACGTCGGCCCAATCACAAACTCAGTCTATGACGCGGCCCTGATGGCACAGGTGCTTTCGGATTACGACTCGCCTCATCCTGGCTCGGGCAGGCCGGCACGGAGCCTGGTCTCTGCGTTCGACGAATTTCCGGCGAGGCTCCGTATCGGCGTGCCGCGCGCGTTTTTTTTCGACGATCTTGATTCCGAGATTGCCGATGCGATCGACAAGGCAATCCAGATTTTCGCCGGTCTCAACGCCGAGATTCGGGACATCAAACTCGAGGTTCCAACCGACCGCACACTGGCGAACGCCGAAGCCTACGCTTATCACAAAACGCTTGCGGAAAGCTCACCCGAGCTTTATCAGCCCGCAACGCTGGCGCGGATCCAGTCTGGAGCCGATATCACGGCAGAGGATGCTTTTCGCGTCAGCCGCGATCTGCAGGCTAGCCGGTTCGCCATTCAGGAAGTATTCCATGACGTGGACGTGCTGCTGACGCCCACGGTTCCCATTCCGCCGCCGGCGATCGCCGAACTGCGGGAGCATCCCGAGAATTTGCGGCCGCGGGAAGTAATGATGCTGCGGAACACGAGGCCGTTTAATGTGTGGGGAATTCCGACGATTTCGGTGTCTTGCGGGTTCACTAAAGCTGGATTGCCGATTGGGCTGCAGTTAGCCGCCGCACCCTGGTGCGGGATTGTTCTGCTGCAGGCGGCACATACCTATGAGCAGGCGACGGAGTGGCACAAGAAGCGGCCGGTTTTGGCGGGAACTTAAGTCGCCGACGGACTGTCGCGAATTAACCAGGTGTTATGCGGCTCTGAACGACGGTTGCGTCAGGAGTCGCCCTCGTTCCTTGCCGCTTTCAAATCAATCCCTACCTGTTCTGCTTTTTTGTACAGATGCGACCGCTCGAGACCCAGGGCACGCGCGGTGTTCGAGATCTGATGACGATGGCGCTTCAGTTCCGCTAGGATGGTCTGCTTCTCGAAGGCGCGCACGCGGTCGGCGAGCGGCCCGCTGCCCGAGGCAGAATCGGGCGCGGAAGCTGAGGCGGGCAGCGCGAGCTCAACGACCTCCGGTGTGACTTCATCGGATGTTGCCAGCAGCATCAGGCGCTCGACCGCATTTCTCAGCTCGCGGACATTGCCCGGCCAGGGCTGCTGTTGCAGCGCGGCCATCGCGTCGGCGGTGAAGCGCGCCGGTTTCCATCCGTTCGTTGCACTCACCTGTATAGCAAAGTGCTCGATCAGCGCGGGAATATCTTCGCGACGTTCGCGCAACGGAGGCAGGCGCAATGGAAAAACGAATACGCGGTGAAATAAATCCTGGCGGAATTTGCCGTCGCGCACCTGCGCTTCGAGGTCGCGGTGCGTGGCTACAATAACTCGCACATCCACGCTGATCGCACGCTCGCCGCCGATCCGCTCAACTTCGCCTTCTTCCAGCACGCGCAGCAGTTTGGCTTGCATGGCGAGCGGCATGTCGCCGATCTCATCGAGAAAAATCGTGCCGCGCTGGGCTTGCTCAAACTTGCCGAGATGTCGGCCGGCGGCGCCGGTGAACGATCCTTTTTCGTGGCCGAACAATTCGGATTCAATCAGCTCCGCTGGCACCGCTGCGCAATTCAGCGTGACGAACGGGCCGCCCGCCCGCGGACTGCGCTCATGCAGCGTACGCGCCACGAGTTCTTTTCCTGTGCCGGTTTCGCCGAGAATGCAGACGCGCGTTTCGCTCGCGGCGACGCGCTCCACTTGCGCCATCACGCGGCGCATGGTGTCGCCTTGCCAGACGATCTCGTGTTTGCCGAGACGGTGCGCCAAGTCGCGATTCTCGCGTTCAAGGCGGCCGAGCTTCAGCGCGTTCTCCACGGTAAGCAGCAGTTTGTCGGTGGAGATCGGCTTCTCCAGGAAGTCAAGCGCGCCGAGGCGCGTGGCGCGAACGGCCATCTCGATGTGCGCCTGGCCCGACATCATGACGACTGGAGTCGGCACGCCCTGCGCCTTGAGTTCTTCGAGCAGCGCGAGGCCGTCTTTGCCGGGCATCACTACATCCGAGAGAATCAAGTCGAAGGACTGCGTTTTGGCCAGTTCCAGAGCCTTGTTGGCGTTGTCGCAAACGGTGGCTTCGTGGCCTTCCAGACGAAACGCGCGCGACAGCGAAGCCAGCGTGTTGGCCTCATCATCGACGATCAGCAGGTGCGCTTTTTGCGCCACGGTTTTCTCCTGTTCGGGAAGCTCATCCAGACTGCCACGGCTTTGGGGCGCGCGGCAATTCGATACGAAACGTGGTTCCTTTTTCTTTCGTGCTTTCAACCGAAATCTTACCGCCGTGGCCGCTCACCACCGACTGCACAATCGCGAGGCCAAGCCCGGTGCCGTGCTGTTTGGTCGTGTAATAAGGAGTGAACAGGCGGGCGCATTCCTCCGGCGTGAGGCCGGAGCCGGTATCCGACACCGCGATTTCAATTCTGTCACCCAGACGCGCAGTGCGAATCGTCAACCGTCCATCTTGCGGCATAGCGTCGACGGCGTTGAGCACCAGATTTTGCAGCGCGCGATGCAGCAGATCGGGATCGGCAGAAATCTCGGGCAGGTCGTCAGCCAACTCAGTGCGCACCACAATCTGACTCTTCTCCTGCAAATGCGCGCGGAAAACCTGCAGCACCGAGCGCACAACATCATTTACTTGCGTCGGCCGGAGCTGCGGCTGCGGCATTTTCGAAAACTCGCTGAAGCGGCTGACGATGGTTTTCAGGTTGTTGATTTCCGCCAGCAGGGTCGCGGTTCCCTCATGAAATACTTCCTCAAAGATCTCCGGCGATTTCTGTTTCGCGCGCATCAGGTTTTCAACCGTCACCTGCAAGGGAAAGAGCGGATTCTTCAATTCGTGCGCCAATCGCCGCGCCAGTTCGCGCCAGGCGGCCACGCGCTCCGCCTGTACGGCGCGATCTTTTTGCTGCGCCAGATCTTCGGTCATGCGATTGAACGCCGCCGCCAGTGCGCCCAGTTCATCTCCCGATTCAACTTCGACCTTGGCGCCGAGATCGCCCGCAGCGACCCGGCGGGCGGCGTCAGCCAGCGACACCACCGGCCGCGTGATGCGAGCCCCGAACCAGAGACTGGCGAAAACTGCCACCAGAATTCCCATGCCCCCGACCAGCATTGCAGTGGAAATAATTTGCCTTTGCAACTCGATCAAAGGACGCCGCGAGCTGCCGACGAGCAGAATGCCCAGTAGTTGCTGGTTTGCGCCGTTCGGATTCGCAGCCCGTTGATTGGCCGCATCGAAGACAGGCCCAGTCAGCGGGATGGCGTGAAAAACCTCTGCGTCCGCTGGATCGGAACTTCGATCGGAACTCCAATGGATCACACCTTGAGATTCCCGGAGCGTGGCGCGCACCGATGCGGCCAGCGGAGCGATCTTGTCGGCGCCGGCGGCAGGTCCGTTCAAATCGAGCAGCTCGTTGGGATTCCATTTGGCGTCGAGGTTCTGGTAGAGCAAGACGCGCGTTCCGGCGGGGATTTCGAGCGTAGAGAGGAATTGCTGGTCGAGCCGTTCCCCGCCGATCACATACAAAAGCTGCTCACCCACGCGGGCCTCGCGCAGGGCAAACAGACCGAGGGTTGCGCCATCCGGCAGGTCTTCGCGCTTCAGGAATGCTCCGGACGGCGGTTCCGGCGAGGGAGTCACCGATGTTGAATTTGTCTCGGCAGGAATCGCGGCTTCGGGATATCCGAATTTCGCCTGCCACTGCGCCGAGGAAAGAATGGCGCCGCGGCTGTCGACTATTTCGAGAAAATCAAGTTGCTGCTGGCGCGCCAGGGTGCGCGCCTCGCTTACGTATCCGCTCGCCGCAATCGAACCGTGATTTAGATCCAGAGCGATGCGTTGCACGCTTTCGCTGGCTGCAACAGCCTGGACTTTGCGGGCAACCTCCTGCCCGCGACGCTGGAATTCGGACCAGAACTGCGCGGCGACGGCGTTGGCGCGCTCCTGATCGGCGCGCTCAAACGAGCGCCGGATGGTGTTATATACCGACGCCGAAATCACAGCGACGCAGAGCAAAACCGTCGCCGCAAACAATAAGAGAAGTTTCTGGCGGAAGCTCATCGCGAGTCCGCCTGGGAGCGCGGGTCTCCCAGCCAAACATTAGCCAGCGAAAATTCAGCATCGTTCCACGCCCCCAGCAGATCCGGCGTCCAGTTGCGCACCCGTGCGCTCGCGGCGGTCGCTAGCGGCAGATGGAAGAGCGGAATAATCCGGTATCCCTCGAGCAGACCGCGCTCGGCTTGATAGAGATCGTCCAGAGAACGGCCGTTCACAACATTGTTGGGCGCGGCTGCCGTGAATTCCGGCGGCGGCAACTCCAACTGCCGAGCAGCCTCGGCAAGCGATGTCGCCGGATCGGGACTCGGCAACACGACGCGCACCAGGCGAATATCGTTGGTTCCAGACAACGAAACCTGCAGGGTGATGCCAACTTCGCGCGCGTTGAGGGCAATGCGTTCGGCGACCAATTGGGCCTGTGGGTCCCGGGGATCGTAGCTTAGGCCGTAGCTTAGGCCATAGCTCAGGCCGTAACTCACCTTGAGCGCCGGCTGCCGCGAATCGGCGAGCAAAGTCCGGGCGCGTTGCGGATCGGCCTGCGTGGAGAAGACACTGCTGTAGCCAGTCATCCAGGTCGGGAGAATGCTGGCCGTTGGTTTTCCCGCGCCTTTCAGCAGCGCGGACTGAATCGGCTTGCGATCGATAGAGAGCGCCAACGCTTCGCGAAAGCGAGGGTCTTGCGCCCTTGAGTTCGCCGATGAGTTCGCCGAGAAAACCAGCGCCAACAACTCTACTGGCAGAGAGACGGATACAGATGACGATTCGTTCTGGCCCGGCGTTCCCGTTGCCGCCTGCGGTGCGAGTTCGATGATGTCGGCTTTGTCCAGTTCCAGCGCGATGGCTTCGTCGCGCAGCGATTTGCCAAACTCAATGGTTACCCCGTCTACGAATGGCCGACCCGCCCAGCTCTCTTCGTAGGCGGCAAGCTCCAGCGATTTTCCCGGTTGCCACTCGGCAACTAGAAACGGGCCGGTTCCGATTGGAACTCGGTTCGCGTTGCGCTTGAACAACAGATTGCGCGGCAGCGCAAGTTCGGCGAGCAGCGACGGCATGGAAGCGTCGCTATCGATCGATACTGAATCCCCGGACGCTGAATCCTTATCCTTCGATGCGCGCACATTCCAGTTAGGATGAAGCGCGCCCAGAATCTGAGCGACGGCTGCGGGCGAGGCAGCGCTGCCGTCGTGGAATTTCACTCCGCGACGCAGCGTGAATTCCCAATGCCGGGCGCTGTCGTCGCTATGCCATGCCACGGCCAGCGCCGGATGAGCGCGGTCTTGCGGGTCGAGAGTCACGAGAGTGTCGCCGATTAGAGAGAGCGTGCGCGCGAGATCCCAATAGTCGGCGGACGTGGCGTTCGCGGTGTTCGCGGTGTTCGCGGGAAAATCGAGAGTGTTTGGCGACGATTGCAGCATGACGCGGAGAGTTCCACCGTAGTGTGGGCGAGTTTCGGCGGCAGATGCGCCGGTTACGGCGATCACAAACGCTAATTGCCGCAAGACATCGATACGCGATATGCCTCATACCATCCTGAGTCTTTTCGTTTTACGACGGCGGTGGCGCTGTTGCCGGCGGTTTCTGGCCAGAGTGCCACAATCTGCCCGTCAAATTCCAAAGCGGAGCTGGCTGCCACCGGATCGCGATCTGGAATCTCAAACGCGCGCAGAGAGTCACGTTCGGGAGTTCCGGCCTCCGAAACCAGCAACTGTGTTCCCGAGCCGCATCCCGAGTGCACGGCGGCGATATCGCTGCCCCACTTTGATTTTGGTCCGCGAACTTTCAGATCGGTCATTCCGTCCACAAGATGCAATGATCCGTCGACTGCCGCGAAGGCCCACAGCTTGTAACCGGGTCTCGGGAATTCAGCGGCGGAATAGAATGAAGGAACGTTGGCGATTTTCCCAATGCCCGGAGACAGCCCTCCCGTAAAGAAGTTGCGCACAGCCGCAAAGAAACCGCGCGGGCCATCGTCGTAGGACGTCAGCGGCCAGGGGTCGTCGGTGTCGATACAGGCGATCGTCAGAGGAGCGGCAGAGCTCGAGCGGCAGAATGTTCCGGGCAGGTAGACATCGAACAAGTGGTCGCGGCGCAGCAGCAGGCGTCCGCGCAAGTCACGCGGAAAGGCGCGCGAATGATGAATCGGGAACAAGCTTCAAGTTCCCACTTCCCGCCCGGATTCGGCCCTTGCTGGCGATAGACCGAGACAACGGCGTCGCCGAGCACTTCTCAAGACTCAAGTACTATGGAGCGGTATCCGCCCGCGACATCGACAAGCGCAACGTCGAGTATGGGTTGCTCTTGCGCAAATATTCGCGTTGCTTTCACAACGATGGGCAGTGCCGGAGCGAAGAGCGTTCCTGGCGCCGGCCGGGGCATTGAGACCAGCACAACCTTTTTCTCGTCGGACCCGATCGCGATCTCGGCCGTCCAAACGTAGTCGCGCAGGCTCTCGGAGAGCATGACCTCAACTGTGCCGATCGCTTGCTCGGCTTTGGCGGTGTGCACGCCTTCGGTTTCCAAAGCCGCTTCGAGCGCGCTACGCACCTCGCGCACCGACTTTTCATCGAGTGAAGAGCGATTGGCGATCTCGAGTGCGAAAGCGCCAGGACCGGAGGCCATGGCAATCTTGTGCCCCAGCTGACGGGCGGTGTCTGCCAGTTCTGAAGCCCGCAAAGAAGCGGGGAGAAAAAGCGTCGCGATCAGGAACGAAGTCAGCCAAGCTAGCCGCAGACCGCTGGACTTTCGGCCGAAGGTCGAACTCTCGCCCGAACTGTCGCGCTCGCATGTGTGGAATGCGCTGATTATAGCGCGGGGTGGGTTGAGGCTTGTCCATAAGAAAGTTTTCGCCCCCAGCGCTCAGTTTCATGAAAAATTCTGCGCTCGCAGCCTTACTGAGAACTGACAACCGAAAGCTGAGAACAGTTCCCGCAACTCCTATTTTCCCTCGGCGTCTTCCGCCTGGCTCACGTGGTTCGGCGCTCCCATGCCGCGCAGCACATCGTTGGTGAAGAAAAATTTGCCGTCCGCTGGAACCATCATGATCTGCAATTTATCGGAGAGGCGCTCGGCGACGATTTTGTTGATCAGCAAGGGATTCTGCTTCAGGATCGCGCCCTCGCTGGTCATGCGCTCGGCATCGGCTGCGGCGGTCAAACGGATGCGCTCGGCTTCGGCCTGGGCGAGAATCTTGCGGCGTTCGCCTTCGGCTTTGCTGTCGATGAGTTTAGCTTCGCCGGCGGCTTCGGCATTCTTCACCGTCGCTTCCTTGCGCGCCTCGGCCTCGAGTTTCGATTGCTCGATCTGCTTTTGTTTCAGCGGCAGCGTATATTGCATGGCATCGGACTCGCTCTTTGCCTGCAGCACGCGCACGGCGGCTTGTCCTTCGGCCTGTTTCACCTCTTGCACCTTGGTTGCTTCGGCATCGGCTTCAGCGATTTTGACCTGCTTCTGGTGGATCTCCGTCTCAACCCCCATGCGGTCGTTCTCCTGTTCCTTCAACAGCAGTGACTCAAGGCCTTTGGCGTACTCCTGCGGAAGTTCTATGTCGCGCAGCATGACCTCTTTCACCACAATTCCGTCGACAGCCAGCCGTTTGCGAATCAGTTCGGCGGAGCGCTGGCGAACTTCTTCGCGCTTGGAGGAGAAAACCTCCCGCACCGTATAGCCGGGCACGAGTTCACGCCACGCGGTCGCAACTACCGGCGGCACGATCTCTTTTTCCAGCGGCTGGGGCAAATTGGCTTCAATGTAGTCGAGGCGCTTGGGATCGATCTGGTAGCGCACGGTGATGGCGAGGCCGAGAGTGAGTCCTTCTTTGGCTTGTACATACAAGGCTTGAACAGTACGACGCTTGCACGCGCGGCGTCTCGGCTTTCGCGGCGCCTTTGGCCGATGAATCTTTAGTGCTCGAATCCTCGGTGATTCCGGTCGTAAACAACTGATCGCGCGCGTTGAAAAGTTCGACGCGCTCAATCAGCGGCTCAACGAAATGCACTCCGGGATAAAGCGTCCCCGCCAGCGTGCCTTTCGTCTGGCTGACGCGTACTCCGGCCATGCCGCTGGGAACGATCACGATGCCCGCCGAGATTAGCAGCGGAGCCCAGGCCACCATCGCGAACGCAGCCGAGGTGCGCCAGCGCATTGCCGGAGCTGGGCTGGGCGCTCCAGCCTCGGGATCCGGATGCAAACGCCGGCGCTGCCAGGCAAACAGCAAGTGAGCGTCGTAAGAGAGGATTCCGGCGGCGATCACAAACATCGCGATCCCCAGGTACATCAGCAAGTATTTCAGCAACAGCATGGTCGTGCTCCTTTCAATTCGCTTGCGTCAATTCGCGTGCGCGCTTTCCGAAGGGTTTTGGTTCGCATCTTCCGGACGGCGTGTGAATGCCACGCGGACGATTTGTCCGAAGATGAGTTCTTCGATCAGCAGCGAGGCGGCCAGCGAGAACGTCAGACCGCCGATGAGGACCAGGCCTTGCAGCATTGTTTCCATGATTGGCTCCTACCTTCGCCGGAAGAAAAGCACGCCAAGAGCCAGACCTAGCCGGCTGAAAAGAATGACGTTAGAATTCCGATAGCGTCGGAGGAGTGCGCGGCGGGACATGCGGCGTGTGCGGGGTGACACACGGAAGTCGGTCTCCGCTGGGTCGCGCAGTGGCAAGGCGAGTGTGAACCCGAGTTTGAAACTTAGCGCCGACTGCCGCATCCCAAGTTCTACCGGGGTTTGTTCAAAGGGTGGAGCGCCGGGCGTTCCTCGCCCGGAAACTGCGAGACGTAGGGTGGCCGGGCGTGAACGGCCGGCGCTCCACCCGACGTCTGAGGGACCAACATGATCACCCGACTCGAACCCGAAGATCTTAAACGCCGGAGCCGCCGCCAACTTCTCAAACTGGCGCCGGTCGCCGTGTTGGGTGTGTTTGCCTTCCCCAAGGTGAGCGACCGCCTCGTCGCTGCCGGAGTTCGTTTCAGCGATTGGGCTTCGGGCGAGTTGTTTCGTTCGCAGCATCGGGCGCAGACGTTCGCGGATTCGGAAGTCGTCCCCTTCGCGAAATTTCCTTACAACGGATACGACGTGCTCGACCCCGGAGTCGACCTGGAAAAGTGGACGCTGACCGTCGAGGGGGAAGTGCAGCATCCGGGCGAGTACACGCTGGCGCAGATTCAGGCGCTTCCGAAAATCAGACAGAACACGCGGCATGTGTGCGTCGAAGGCTGGGATGTTATCGGGTCGTTCGGCGGCGCGCGCGTCTCGGATTTTCTCAAGCTGGTGGGAGCCAACACGGGGGCGCGTTTTCTCGAAGTCGAGTGCGCCGACGATTACTACGAATCGATTGATATGCCCTCCGCCCTGCAGCCGCAGTCGCTGATGTGCTACGAGATGTATGGCGCGCCGCTCGATCGCGGCCACGGCGCGCCGGTGCGCCTGCAGATGCCGACCAAGCTCGGATACAAGCAGGCCAAGTATCTGACCGTTGCCCGCGTCACCAACGTTCTGAAGCCCGGAAGAACCGGCTATTGGGAAGACCAGGGCTATAGCTGGTTCGGAGGACTGTGATGTCGAACTCGAACGAAGAAGACCGGGCGAAGAAACAAAACGAAAAGCTCGGCACAGACCAAAATAAAGATCGAGACACGGAACGAAAGGCAGACAACGAAGACAACGGAGTCGCTGCTCCGCCCTCGGAATCATCCGCCACAGATGAGGCTTGTGCAGTCGAGATCGTTGAAGTGAAGCCGGAAGTGAAGCCGGAAGTGAAGCCGGAAGTGAGGGCGGAAGCGAAGGCGTCCGTCGAGCCAGCGCTGCCTCAGCTAGCCGCAAATGCCCAAGAGCCTGCGCTCGTCCGCGCCGCCTATGAGCATCCGCTGCCGATTCGGCTCACTCACTGGGTCAATGCCATCAGCCTGTTTGTGATGATCGCCAGCGGGCTGCGAATTTTCCGCGCCTTCCCCAGCTTTGGCCCCAAGATTCCGGAGAAAGTTCTGTTCGACGTCCCCAAATCGCTCACGCTCGGAGGATGGCTTGGCGGGGCCTTGCAGTGGCATTTCACCTTCATGTGGTTCTTTGCCGCAAGCGGCCTGTTTTATTTGACCTACCAGATCCTCAGCGGACACTTTCGCACCCTGCTGTTCACTCCTCGCGACCTTCCCGGCGTTTGGCCGATGGTCCGCCACTACTTTTTCTTTGGTCCCAAGCCGCCGGCGGCGGCCCAGTACAATCCGCTGCAAAAGCTGGCCTACACAGCCACCATCGGCTTTGGCGCGCTCTCGCTGCTTACCGGAATCGTCCTGTATAAGCCGGTTCAGTTTTCCTGGCTGGCGTTCCTATTTGGAGGGTTCCATCTCACGCGCATCTGGCATTTCGCTGCGATGTGCGGATTCCTCGTGTTTATTCCCGGCCACCTGATCATGGTTCTGCTGCATGGCTGGTCGAACTTCGTCTCTATGCTTTCAGGGTGGAAGCGCAACCCGGAGTATCAGGAATAAAAAGCGAAAAGCTAAACGGGATTCGAACAAAAAAGCCGCTATCAGATTTTCACTGATAGCGGCAATCAAAAAGGACGAGGAAACTTGACTTGCGAACTTGTAGAGCCTAATCTCGAACTAAGCGAGGCGCAGCTTGCGCCGCACAACCCCGGCGATCCCCATGAGGCCGGTCGAAAGCAGCAATCAGGCTGCCCGGTTCCGGCGTTGCCAAGGGTGAAGGCGAACCATGCGGGTTCGTTGTTCCCACCTGCCACGTACCCCAGTTGCCGTTTTTGCGGTTGACGGTTCCATGGAGTAGAAAGAATCCCTGATGTCCCGAAGCCGACACGCTGGAGTGAGAAGCCCATTTTTCGTTCTCACTGACGGAGTAAAAGTGCGACCCGCCGGAGAAACTGGCGCTGGAGTGCAGGCATGCGTTGCTGGTGGAGGCGGAATCGGCCAAAGCCAGCGTGGAGAGTGACAGGGCAACAACCAGCGACAGGAAAAAGCGGCTACGTGACAACATGGATCCTCCAAATACCAATTCGAGAACTTGAGTTCTCCATTAATTTTTAAGGTGAGTACGCTATGTATAAGAGCAACCGCATTGCCAATTGGACGTACTGATTTGTGCTCATGGATTCAAGCTCTTACCGATTGCGGAAACGGGAGTGTGAAAAGATATGCAAATTGTCTGGTCCTTAATGGGAATATCATTGCTACTCCGCATTGTGGTAATCGGGTAGAAGTCATCGGCGACAGATGGAAAGGATGGACTCGACAGGTCAGTCAGGCCTTCAGCAACCCCCACCCTAAGGCAACGCCGTTCGCGATGTAATCCCGGGTTGACCCTTCGCCGGCGTGCATAGCCAAAATGCGTGCAAAAGCACTCGGACTCGACTGGAACACCTGCATCGTGCGCTGCCGCAGGTAGCTGTGTTTGGCCAGGAACAGCATCATCCGGGCGATCAGGGCCGGGCGGCGAAGCATCGCACGATGCTCTTTTTCGTAGCGCGCAAGGCCTCCCTCTGCCAGACAGTCGCCGAGAAGCGCGGCTTGCCGAAATGCCAGGCAGAGACCTTCTCCGGTGATGGCATCCACTCCGCCTGACGCATCGCCGACCAGCACCGTCCGGCCGCGATGCACACGCCGCAATTTTCGGGTAATCGTGATTGCGCCGCGTTCGCTCGAAGTCAGTTCCGCATTTTCGAGGCGGGCTCGAAGTTGCGGAAACTCGTCAAGTGCATCGTCGTTCGTCCCTCGCAGCCGCAACTTCGGATCGGACGAAATCAGCGCTACGCAAATTTCTTCACGGCTGACGGGAGTGACATAGACCTGGCAGCGGCGGCCCCAGTGCAGCTCCATGAAATCTGTCCAGGGCGCGAGGCGATAGCGCCGGCGGAATCCGAAGCGCAGATTTCTTTTGTCGGGGGCACTCGGTCGTTGATCCCGCTGTTGATCCCGTCGCTGATCCAGTGGCGGATCCAGACGTTGATCCATTCGTCGATCAAGCCCGGCCCATCGGCGAACGCGCGAACTGGCGCCGTCTGCGCCTACCACCCATCGCGCCCGCACCAACTCTCTGGCAACCATCGCACCTTCCGGATGAAGCCCGGTTACCGCCGTTTGCCACAGCAGTTCAACTCCGCAGGCTTCGGCCCGTTCCAGCAGGATGCGGTGCAGGTGCGTGCGCCTGATTCCATAAGCGGTCCCGCGAGGAAACTCGGCCTCGGCCCTTGCGGCGTCGCTGACAAAGCGAATGCCTCGAAACGGATAAGATTCCGTCTCCGGAATCGAAACGCCCAGGCTCTGCAAAGCCGCGACCCCCGCGGGCAGCAATCCCTCGCCGCAGGATTTGTCGATCGGGGGAATCGCGCCATCCGCCAGCAATACGCTGAAGCCATGCCGCCGCGCGGCGATGGCCGTTGCCAGACCCGCAGGTCCGCCGCCGGCTACGAATAGATCCCACGGTTTCGAACGATGAGTTTCGACAAACATTGAACGGTCAAGCCCGATTTAGCGATTAAGCCGCGATACTTGACGTTAGGATGCGAGATCGATTGCGGGCGGCTACCATTCCAGCAGAACGAATTCCGAGCAGAATCCCGGGCCCATCGCCGCCAGCAAGCCCAGCGTGCCCGGCGCCGGACGGCGGTTTTTCATGACTTCTTCGAGCACCACCAGCACCGAGGCCGACGACAAATTGCCGGTCCGGCGCAAACATTCCCAGGAAACGTCGAGTTCGCCGTTCTTCAGGCCCAGCGCGTCGGCGGTTGCCTCAAGAATCTTCGGTCCACCGGTATGCAACGCCCAACTGCCGATGTCGGCGCGAGTCAATCCGCGCTCGGCGAGAAAGTCGTCGAGATCATGGGCCAGATTTTCCCGCACCAGCGTCGGAATTTCGCGCGAGAGAACGATGCGAAAGCCTTTTTCCGATACATCCCAGCCCATCATCTCTTCGGTGTCGGGATAGAACACGGAGCGGGTCGCGAGAATGCGTATGCCGGAAATTCCGCAGTCGGCGCCCGCCACAATCACAGCCGCCGCGCCGTCTCCGAATAAACCGGAAGAAATCAGGTTGGCCATCGAAATATCTTCGCGCTGCAGCGTAAGCGAACAGAGTTCGACCGACAGCACCACCGCAACTTGATCGGGATAAGCGCGCACATAATCTGCCGCGCGCGAAATGCCCGCCGCGCCCGCCACGCAGCCCAGCCCGAACACCGGTACACGGCGGATATTTCTGCACAATCCAAGCTGGTTGATAAGCAGCGCGTCAATCGACGGACTGCTGATCCCAGTTACCGAAACAAAAAAGAACGCGCCCAGATTTTGCGCGTGCAGGCCGGCAGCCGCAAGCGCTGCTGTCACCGCTTTCTCACCCAAATCTTTGGCTGTGCGAATCCAATGATGGTTGGCTTCGCCCCAGGTTCTCATCTCCAGATATTCTTCTTTGGGCAGCGACAGGAAGCGCCCATCGACGCTGACGTGGCGATGCAAGCGCCGCAGAACGTTAGGGTTTTCGATGCGTTCGCCCCAATACTCCTGCAAAGCCTCCAGCAACATCTCCTGGGAATAGTAGTGCTGGGGAAAAGCGCTCGCTGCGCTTACGATTCGCATGTTTTGTTGTCGCTCTTTTTGTCGCCTGTTTTATGCCGGGAGATCTCCCGGTTGATCTGGCCTCGACAGTCTAGCCCATTCCGCAGCCTCGACGCCAATTAAACTACGGTTGCAGCGGATTCATGATGGTAGAGTATGAGATCGGAAAGGCAGGACCCCGTGAAATTCATCGCCGGACTGGTGCTCGGTCTCATCATTGTCCCCCTCGTGATTTACATGTATCTCACCAGCAGCAGCGCGCCCGTGGCCACCACTGATCCTGAAATGCCCTTCGAAAGCTATTTTGCGCATAAGGCCCTGGAGGCTCGCATCGCAAAAGACATGCCCAGGATCGTCCCCGTCCCCACCACCGAGGCCAACTTCATGGCCGGCGCCGAACTTTACAAGCAGCACTGCGCGGTTTGCCACGGCTTGCCGCTGTCGCCGAAAACGGCGGTCGCGGTGGGAATGTATCCGCAGCCCCCGCAGCTCTTTGAAGGTAAGGGTGTCACCGACGATCAGCCCGGCGAAACCTACTGGAAGATCTTCAACGGCATTCGCCTGTCGGGTATGCCCGGATTCAGCAAATCACTCTCCGAAAATCAAATGTGGCAAGTGGCGATCCTGCTGGCCAATGCCGACAATCTGCCGCCGTCAACCAAAGCCGCACTCGTCGCCCCCCCGGGCAGCCCGCAAACAACGGCCATTCCGCCGGTAACGCCGGTTCCGCCCCCTCCGACGCCGCCCAGTTCCACCGCGCCGCCAAAATAAACGGGAAAGCAGTCGACGAGCGCTAACCCTTCATCGTCGTCTCGCGCTATCGTGTACGCTATGGCGTTCGGGCGTCCGAGAAAGCTTTTCACTGAGGCTGAGCTTTACGACTATGCTGTAGGCGCGCTCGCGCGCCGCATGCGCTCGGTCGCGGAACTGAAGCGCCTGTTGCGCAACCGCGTGGAAGCGGATACCGAAATCGGCAAGACTCTGGTCGAACTGATCGTGGTTCGCCTGAAAGACCAGGGCTACCTCAACGACGCCAAATACGCGGCAGCGTTTTCCTCCTACCGCCGCGATAACGAAAAATTTGGCCGCCGGCGGGTCGTCAACGACCTCAGAGCCAAAGGAGTGCATGGCGACGTCATCGATAAGGCAGTCTCGTCCGTCTACGACGAAGTGAAGGAAGAAAGTCTCGCACGCGACTATCTTCGCCGCAAACGCCTGAGCAAGCCGAAAAAAGGAGACCAGAAACAATCGGCCCGCATCTTTCGCCAGTTAATGCGCGCTGGGTTCGGAGCCAGGACGATCTTCGCGATCCTGAAAAAATGGGACGTGGACGAGGAAACTCTCAGCGAACTCGAGAACGAAACTTCCGACGTCTAGGCGAACACAATAGTCGCAGCTCAACAACAGTCCCCGCTGAATTCCGCTATCTAAACCGCCAACCACGTCCGAACCGGCAATTGACCGCCACTGTCAAGTTGTGTATAACTCATAAATCGGGGCTGGCTCATAGCAGTTGCTTGGGAATATGCAGTAAAAATTCCGGGGCGTGAGACCGAGGTGACGTCATGAAGTCCAGCTCGCTTGCCATTCCAGTAGTGTCCCTTCTAGCCTTAACCATCCTGACCGTTTTAAGCCTGACCACGAGTGCCAGCGCGCGGGAGTTGGTCCTGCCCGCCGGTACCCTTCTCAAGTGCACCATGAACGAGCCGAACTTTTCTTCCGCCACCGTGGCCGTCGGCGATCCCGTGCTGTGTCATCTGCACTCGGTGACCGAATTCGGCCAGCAGACGTTTCCGCGCGGAGCCTATCTTGTAGGCCACCTCGAGTCGTCCAAGGACCCCGGCCATTTCTGGGGAAAGGGCGACATGAAGCTGGTGTTCGATCGCATTGGTCTGCCCAACGGCGATATGCCGCTAGACGCCAAAGTCATCGCCACCCGCGGCTATAAGGTCGACAAGGACGGCGACATCCGCGGCAAAGGTCACGCTACGCGCGACATCGTCGAATGGATGATTCCGCCGCTCTGGCCGTGGAAGATCATCATGTTGCCGGCCCGCGGCCCGCGGCCCACGCTCAAGGGCGAAAGCCAACTCGAGCTGCGCTTGATGGATGACGTGCTCATCCCGCAAGTCTCGGCCACAAATGGCCCAGACTGGCATTTCTTCGGACGTCCGGATCACATTCAGAACGACTCGTATTATCAGGGTTCTTACCAGGGCGCGAGCCTGAGGTCGGGAGACAACAACAACGACAACGGCGTTCCTCAGCTGGCAGTGCGACGAGTCAGCATCCGCGCCGGCGTGAACACCGGCGAGCGGCCGATGGCCGTATCCTCATCCGAGTCCTCACCTGAAGACATGCCAGAAGTCGCTTACGCAAGCTATGTCACCAAGAGTCCTGCGGCCGGCAGCACCGCTCCGGGAGTGCCGGTCTTCGTGCTGAAGTCGGGCATGGTTCTGGAGGTGGGTAATTACACCTATCAGGAAGGCCGCATCAGTTATGAACTGGCCAGTGGGGGAAGCGGTGTAATCAGCACCGATGAAGTCGACTGGACAACCACCACGCGCATCAATGCGCAACGCGGAGTGCGTACGATGTTGCGCGGCGGACACCCGAACGCAACCGCGGGATTCTAGCCGTCAGCCATCAGCATTCAGCCGTCAGCTTTCAGCAATCGCGAAAGCTGGCGGCTTTTTTGTTCGCGTGGGGACGGATGCATTCGTCCGTCCCAGCCGAGCGCAGCTCGGCCGACCCTGACCTGAGCGCAGCTTTCGCTTTCAGCAAGCCGCGAGCGAATCAATGCAAAACGTGCCCGCTCGGTTGCACGTGATGGACGTCCGGCCTCAGCAGGATGCGGGCAAAATCGAGGATCTTGAGTGTGTCGGACTTAGCCAATATCCAGCTGATACCGGCGTCGTAGGCTTGCTCCTCTAGACCCCGGTCTTTGAATGCGGTCAGCATCACAATCGAGGTTGTCGGAATCAGATGTTTCAGCTCGCGTGCCGCCTCAATGCCGTCCATGTTTGGCATGTAAAAGTCGAGCACAATAAAGTCAGGGTGATAGTATCGGGCCTTTTGCACGGCGTCGCGGCCGTCGATAGCTTCGGCACAGACCGTCCAATCGCCGTTCTGGCTAAATAACTGCCGCAAGCTGCGGCGGATCATTTCGCTGTCGTCGACTATCATGATTGATTTTGGCATGGACACCTCGCAGGATAGGCATGGGAATAAGCATGGCCGCCGCTGCACCGATGAGCCATACGGCGGTTCCCCTATTACTACGGCGTGACTTTCGTTCCATAATGTGAATATCATCTGGTGTGCGAATTGCGTTCTTATCCAGGTCGAACCGCGAGGATTCTATGTCCAAGATCAACATTGCCGAGAAATTTTCGAAGATCGCCGAATACTGGAAGCCCTACATCGCCGCCGAACTCAATGGCCAGTGTGTGAAGCTTGACAAGCTCAAGGGCGAATTCATCTTTCATCACCACGAAAACGAAGATGAGATGTTCCTGGTGGTCAAAGGCCGTTTCCGCATGGAATTCCGCGACCGGCATGAATGGATCGAAGAGGGCGAGTTTATCGTCGTGCCGCGGCGCGTGGAGCACCGCCCAGTAGCCGAGGAAGAATGCTGGATCCTGCTGTTCGAGCCGTCTACCACCTTGAACACCGGCAATGTCGAGAACGAAAGGACCATGCACGAACTGGAAAGGGTCTGAACCTGGAGAGTGGAGCGCCGGGCATCCCCGCCCGGACGCCGCCCATCGTTCCGTATGCACTCCCACAGCCGCCTGCTAAACTAGCGACTCCATACCTGATCTATATCTGTCTATGGAAATTACCGTCTACTCCGCCCCCTGGTGCCCCGATTGCCGCGAGGCCAAGCGCTTCCTCGAGCAGCACAAGCTGCCATTCACCGACATCAACATAGAAACCACCCCCGGAGCCGCCGATGAGGTCGTCAAACAGACAGGCAAACGGGCCATCCCGCAGTTTGTAATCGATGGCGAATGGGTGCAGCCCTACGATCCGGCCGAAGGCTTCCTCTACGAAGAGATGACCAAAAGGCTAGGTTTGGTGTAAGTAGAGTAGAGACAGGGCTTGCCCCGTCTAAGTAGCGCCCGACACCCGCCCGGTATTGATGCTAAAGCCCTGCCCGCACGCGGCCGCCCCTTCCATTGCAGCGTGGCAAAGGCAATACGCCGAAATCCCTATTTCTGCAGTTACCTTCGCCGTCCTTCCATTCGACTTCTGTACCCTACAAGCCCCGCCCCGGATGCGTCACCATAACGTCTGCACCGGGAATCCCCCCTAGCCGGCCCTAAGGCTCATGTTCAATTCCGATAGCGGGGAAGGTAACAAGGAAAGCGCTGTAGTCGAAACCTGGCAGCGTCTTGTACAAGGCTTGCTGGGTGTGCTGGCCCTCGCCGGCGCTCTGGCCATGGCCCACTATTACAAGCCACCGGAGACGAAGAGCGATAGCCATAGCAATACCGAAGACCAGGACCTGGAGCAGCAGGTGCACGATCTCTCGCGCCAAGTGGCTGATCTGGAGGGCGAGCGATCTTTTTCATCGTCATCCACCGCCGTGGACGACGCGCGAGAATCCGTGGCTTACATCTACGGGATTTATCACATGTCCGGCCCCACGCGTGGTTTTCGCGCCCGTGTGTCCGGAACCGGTTTTGTGGTGGCCCCGGGCCTCCTCGCCACCAATCGCCACGTGGCCGAGCCCTGGTATGGCGACCACGAAGTGGAAGCAGCAATGCTAAAAGGCGGTTCGCCGGTGCTGGAAAAGCTGGTGGCCTATTTCCCCGGCTCGCCGCTTCCAGTGAATCTTGAAACCGCGGCCGTTGCCACCCACGGCGATCTAGCGGTCCTTCGCATAGAAGCAACACCATTCACGAAGAAGCTGCGTCCCCTGAACTTGTGTCAGACACCACCGCGCGTGGGCGAATCCGTGAGCGTACTGGCATATCCCATGGGTGTAACGGGCATGGTGGCCAAGTCTCCCGCTCTGGTCTATGAACGCCTCGCGTCGCATCCGGACAACGCCGAAACGGCGGGCGAGCTGGCGGCGCTATCGCTGATCCGCCCGTCGGCGACCTTTGGCCACATCGGCGATGTGACCGGCGACAAGCTGATCTATGACGCCCCCACGGCGCGCGGCGGCAGCGGCGGACCGGTGCTGAACCTGCGCGGCGAAGTCATAGCCATCAATTCCGCTTACATTGACGGCTTCTCCGGCGGAACCCTCGGAATCACCGCCGCCGGGCTGCGTCCGCTGATGGAAACCGCACAGCACGCGGCGCTGCAAACGGCCACTGTAGAATCAGGTGTCAAGGCGACGGCTGTCAGGAACGTATCAACTCTTCACTAAGAGCCTGACACTAAGAAGTGACACGCGAACTCACTAAGTTATCGGCAGCGTCAAGTTAGAATTGGGCGACGAGATTTCATCATGATCATGAGAAAAATAACGACAAAGATAAAGCCAGTGAACTGTCTGTTTGCATTGGCTCTGCTGAGCCTGGCGCTGGCTGCAGGCTGCGCCAAGGGCGGCAACGGCATATTTCCCACGATTTCCGTGAGCGCTCCCAACGGCCTCAGCCCCAGTGCGATCTACCCGACCCAGTCGGTGACGTTTACGGCCACCACGACGGACCCGGCCGGCGCCGCAGTGACATGGAGCGTGAGCGGCACAGGATGCACCGGGTCGCCGAATCCCTGCGGTACCATCGACGCGAGCAGCGGCGTCTACCAGGCCCCGACGGCCGCAATTTCGGGCGTAAGCATCACAGCGACACTGGCGTCCGATTCCTCGGTGAAAGGCTCACAGCCGATCGACGTGATTGACATTACCACCGCCGTCTCGCCGAACGGCGCATCCAGCACTCTGAACGTCGGCAGCGGGTTGACCCAGCAGTTCACAGCCGTAGCCCTGCCTAACGATGCGCCCCAAACCTTTACCTGGACCTGCACGGCCAACGGATCGCCGTGTTCGAAGTTCAGTCCGGCTCCCGGCGTATCTTCAGCCGGCCCGGCGGTGTACACTGCGGCGGATTCTTGCACCGGCAGCTGTGTCCAGATATCGGCGTCGTCGACACTCGATCCGACAGGCTGCTCCGGCAGTTCGAATTGCACTTCGGCCGCAGTTTCGCTGGTTGCATCCCGCGTAAATGGCACTTACGCATTCCACTTTTCCGGATATGACGGCAGCAACAACGCCACGGCCGTGGTCGGAACTTTCACCGCGTCGAATGGAACCATCACCTCGGGCTTTGAGGATGAAACCACCTCCAGCGGCACGGCACAGCATTCGATCACGGGAGGTTCCTACGGTCCCATCTCTTCCTCGAATCCGAACTCGAACAACTCCGGCACTCTGACGCTCACCCTGCCCGCCGGAGTTCATCCGAATCAATACCAGGCTGTGCTCGACGGCGCCGGCGACATTGAAATGATCGAAGCCGATGGGAGCGGAACAGGCTCCGGGTTCGCGCAGCAATCTGGCTCCTCCACTGCTTTCAAAAACACGCAGACCTTCGCATTCGGCCTCACAGGAGTCGACTCCGGCGGCAACCGCATTGGCTACGCCGGAGTTCTGCCTCTAAGCGGCACGGCGGCCGCGGGCGGAACCATCAGCGGCGGCCAGGTGGACGTAAACGACAATGGCGCGGCGCACAGTTACAGCAGTGTAACCGGCTCTTACACACCCGACGGTAGCGTCAGCGGGCTGTGGCACGTAACCAATCTGCAACTGGACTCGGGCACGACGCTCAATTTCGATTTCTTTATCGCTTCCTCCACGAACACCAAGGCTAGTCCGCTGACCTTCTATGTCATTTCCACCGATACCGCCGTTTCGGGAACCATGGTGCTGCAGGATTCGACGCAAACCTATAACACCGCCGCCTTCAACGGCACCTCCGTCTCCGCCCTGAGCGGGGTGAATGGGGCAAACGGCAATGTCTCGCTGACGCTCGGCTCGACCGATGGCAACGGAAATTTCTCCGGTCAATTCGATCAGAACGATGCCGGCACGATCCTCTCCGCCATCCAGTTTCCCGGAAGTTCCACCAGCTACACCTACGCGGCAAGTGGCACCAGTGGACGCTACACCTTCAATATGCTGGGCGATCCGTCTACCAGCACAGCGCCGCTTCCATTCATCCTCTATGCCAGCGGCGCCAACCGCGGGTTCCTGCTCGATCAAAGCAGTTCATCCGTGATGACCGGAACCATGAGTCCTCAAGGCAAAGGCAGCGGGATTCTCAGCGGCTCAGAGATCACAGGCACATTCGCCGCGGCCAGCACCAGTAGCGCCAGTTCAGCAGTTGACCCGCTTGCCGCGAACCTGCTGCTAACCTGGGCGAACACCGGCGCCTGCACCTCAGAGTGCGTTAGCGGAACGGAGTACCAAATCCTTAACGAAAGTATCCTATCGATCGCGCCCCTGGCCGGAGCGAATCCCAGTTATGCTCTCCAGAGCACCGGCTACGGCACGATCGCGCTGACCGCTCCGTCGACAGAGAATTATGCGATCTATGTTGTCGATACTTCGGGAGCGTGCACTCTTTCAAGTCCAGCTTGTGCGATCCAGGATTTTCTGATGATCGACGAAACGACGTCCAACAAGAATCCGTCAGTCATTTTTGCGAAGCAATAGTTGCTGGTGCAGCGCCGGCCGTCCCCGTCCGGCATCCCAGCGCGCGCCGTCAGGCTGTTTGCGGGCTGCCCATAATCGCACGAAGTCGATGGACCGGCGTTACTTGACTTGCTTTGTTAGTAACACCTAATCTCAAGTAGGATTCTCCCCGCTAATGCATCGCGCGAGGGGATCATGGTCAAAGGAAGCGAGTGAACCGCGAAACTACAGCCGTCCGCGATTTGAGCGTCCTCCTGAAAGACACTCCCGCAGGAGCTTGGGTCGCGTTGTCTCCAGACGAGACCCGCGTCCTGGGATATGGAAGCTCAATGCAAGCTGCTGCGTACCAGGCTCAATTAGAAGGGGAAAACAATCCTGTTTTGGTCAAAATGCCTCTCCCCGGGGAAGGATTGGCGGCCGGCGTAAGATAGAAGTCGCGTGCGTTTTCCGTACAAGAAACTTCCCAACACTCAACCCCGCCCCTATCTCAACGTCGTGCTTAGACGTGGAAGCAAAACGTCCAATATCGTCATGGCCTTGGTTGATTCCGGGGCCGACTATTCAGTCTTCCCAATGGAGACCGCGGAAGATTACCTGGGACTCGATCTGACGCGGGCTGGAATTTGGAATTTCTCCGGCACGTCTGGCTTGATACAGACTGCTAAGCTAGCCGAAGTATTGATGACAGTTCTGCAGCCGGATGGCTCGCATTTGTGTGAGATTTTCGTGACCTGTGCCTTCTGCGACACATTCAAGATGTCTGGCGGCGTGCTCCTCGGGCAGAACGGATTTTTCTCGAGCTTCAAGACAACCTTCCACCAACCGGAAGGATATTTTGATATTGAGCGGTGGCCTACGCCGCTCTGAGCGTTTTTCATGCCGGGCGTAAACTCTAGCCCGCCCAACCGGAACATAGGTCTATTTCCCGCGTAGCACCGTTTTTGCGGTAGCCAGATTATCGAACCGGTCATAGGCGCGCACCACGATAACGTGGTCATTACCCGTATTGTTTTCCATAGGAGGCGGCGCAGGCGCCGCTGGCGGCACGGTCACGCGAAAGTCGTAGTCTTCAGTTTTCGAATCCGACAGCTGGCCCACCGGTTCGACAAACTGCCAATCGCCGCCGTCGAGCGAATACTCCGCCCGCTTGATCGGAGAGAACGAATCCGTGGCGCGGAAGTGAACATGAATTTGGCCGCCGATCCGTTTCCCCGATCCAGCGTCATCACTCGCGGCAGCGAGATTCGAAATGACCGGAGGCGTGCTGTCGACCTCGAAGCGCGCGCCGACCCGCTCGGCGTAGAGCGCCTCTCCCGGCGAATGCGAAGGCGCATCGGAAGCAATCACCTTCACCGTATAGCCGCCATCTGGCAGCAGACTGGCGTCAAAAGAATAAAAGCGGTCAACCACATTCGACTTCAGCAGCAGCCAGCGCGATTCCCCATCTCCGCGATAATAGACATCAAAGACAAGTTGGTCGTCGTTGTCGTCATGCGCCGACCACCGTACTCCAACCGAATCGCGGTCGCGCACCGGGGGCGGCGGAGACTCAAAGTGCGGCTGCCCCTGGCCCGGCCCCTGTCCCTCGCTGCCGGGGCTACGAGGAATCGCCTGGTAGTGGTATCCCGGCTGCACCGTAATATCGTCAATTTCGGGAGCAACATTCTTGGGTAGATAGTTCAGCAGCACGTCGTCAACCCGAGGCGCGGGATTCCTAGTCGAACTACTAGTCGAACTGCCCGCCCCCGACTTACCCGCATGGAGCACGGCCTTCCACTGCACAAACCGTGCAGCCGGGACTTTCAGCTCAGAGCTGCCGCCGAGATCGACCGGAATCCACGGACTCCAGTTGCGATCGGGATTATCGACATTGCCGCTGCGCGCAAAGAATTGAATGTCGGAACTGCCCGTGCTGCGGACGTTCGCGCGCCCCCACAGAGAAAAGATGTGCGCGTCGAAGACATCGCTTTCGTAAGTGCCTTCCGACTCGGGGCCCGGCCCCAGCACAAAGATCTTGCCCAGGTTGCTGCTGGAGGCATATAAACCCCCGCCCGGAGCCGGAGCGAAGGCGGTAATCTGCGTGGCGCTGGCCTTGATCAGGTCGGTGAAGTCGTCGACGCCGTTGATGGCGAAAATGTGGCCGCGATTGCCTGTGCCCGCGATCAGGCGTCCTCGCTGATCGAAGGCTAAAGCGTAGACGAGGTCGTCGTGTGAACTCCACCAGCGTGACGGAGCGCCATCCGGCGCGATGCAATAAATCTCCGAGCCTCCGCTGGCGCCAGCCCCGGGCGCGGGAAACGCCGTGGGAGCAGAGGGAGCCGCGGTGATGGTGATGGTAGCGCCCGGTGGAGGCGAGGACGGCGCGGGCGGCGGGACGTTGATACTCGTGCCCGATACTGTTGCATCAGGCCGCTTCTCTCCTGCCGCGGCGGCATAGATGTTGCCCGCGCCGTCGATCGCGAGGGCGGTGATTTCCTTCTTGGGCGCGCTATAGAGGACGAACGCTTCGCCGTTCGGCGCGATGCGATAAACCAGTCCGCTGCCATCGGAGCCGGCAATCAGGTTGCCTTTGGGATCAAGCGCCAGAACGCGAATGTGCACTTCATCGCTCTTGAAGAAAAGCGAGTGCTCACCGTTGGGACTAACCTTGTAGATCTCACCATGATCGCCGGTAGCCACATAGAGCGTGCCTGCCGGGTCGAGAACCATGTCCCAGATATATTTGGAGCCGGGATCGAAGTAAGGCGTTGCGTTCCACAAGGACTTGCCGTCCGTGGAAGGTTCAAGACGATAGACTTTTCCGTCCGGAGCCGTGGCCGCATAGACAATGGTCTTCTTGTCGTTCTTGGCGTGATTCCCGGCGTCGTTTCTCGAAACGACCAGAGCCTGCACCTGCAATTCCTGCGGCTCGAAGATGGTCGTGCTCTGGCCATCCGGCGTGATGCGGTAGACGCGCGCTGGAGAACCAGCAGCGGCGTAGACATTGCCGGACGAATCCGACGCGATCGACCAGATGTAAGTCGAAGGCGTGGTCGCAAGCGCTTTGAATGCCGGGGCAAGTTCGAGGCCGCCCTCGCTGCGCAATGCAATGCCGTTGGTCGTGCCCTTGGTCAGTTCTTCAAACTTGGATTGTTCCCAGGTGCGCGTCCCTTCGGCGAGGGCGACGGCGGAAAATGCAGCGGAAAGTGAAAAAATAGAAAGAACTGCAAACAGCAGAACAAGCGACTTACGAGCCAAAGTCATACCTCATTTTACATATCTAATTTTGAAGGAGTAGCGTAGGCCTCGTGTGGAGCGGGCGCCCTCGCCCGCGAATGTTGCCTGCCGCTCAATCCGCCGCCGGAGCACAAGACACGGCTACTTAATATTAATCGTCAGCATCTGTGCGCCTGAGACCACATAATCCAGCGAATCGGTGGAAGCTTCCCCAACCGACGATTCACCGAGCACGACCATATCCTGCGTGCCGCGCATGTTGTCCATGACGTTCATAACGGAGAGCGGCAGCGTCGGCATCACCTTGTCGGCGATCATGGCTTCGGGGTCGGACTGAATCAGCGAAACGTAGACGCGGTCGTTGGCGCGCTCTTTGTTGAGTAGTGCGATCGTTGGCGCGAGGCCCAGACCGCGGTTCATCATAGGAGTTCCGCGGTGCATGCGGTCAAGCGTGTCGCCGTCGCTCACCAGTATGCGCAATGTTCCCTTCGACGTGGAAGTCGGAATCCGTATCGGAATCTGGCGCACCAGCCGCTCGCCCCTATAGGGCCGGATCACCGTCTCCACCATAATCTGGTCACCGGGGCGGGCTTCGGTCACGTCGGTGCGCGAAGCCTCCAGATGAGCGGAGCGGCGTTCGCGGACAAGATCGAAATCGAGCTTTACGCCTTCAACGTCGGGAGTGTCGAACGAATTGGTATAAATGCGCCCAAAGCGATCGCCAATCGTAGCCGCGGCCAGGGCTGCCGCAGGCTGCCCGTTGTCTTGCGGAGCAAACATGTTGCGCAGCGTCACGTCAGGATATCCCTTGACGCTGAGCACGCCATTCATGCGGTAAGTGATGTCCTCGCCGTAATCGTTGGTGCCGTGCAGCGCATTGAACACGGTAGCCATCATGGCCAGCGGGCTGAGCCGCGCGTTGTTGAGAATTTCGTAATGGTATTCCTTGGTTGCCGCTCCGCGCTCTCCCTGAGTGTGCATGGCCACGGTCACCGGAATCATTTTCGACTCCTGCCCGGGCACGCCCATGATTCCATTCTGCCGGTCCTGCACAAAGGCGCCGACCGTCTCGGTCGTATTGACGATCTTGAACGCATTCATTGGCGAGGGCAGCGTCGCAAGAACCGTAGCCTTCGTCATCGGCAAGTCGACTTCACCAAACTGCAGCAGCGGATGTCCGCAGGCGAGCAGGCGCTGAGGGTCAACATAGGTCACCGTGCAGGTAGCCGCGATATCCATATCGCCGCGAACCAGCACGGCGCTGACCGCTGAACCAGCCTCGATCGGCTCCGGCTGCTTGGCATCGCTCGACGAGCCAATGCCCATGACCGGAACAATGCCCGCCGCAGCGAACTGTGGACCGTAGCGCTGCAAGGTGTCGGCAGAGAAACCGTTGAAGACCAGAGGAGTGTCGATGGGCTGCAGGTAGTCGCTGTGATTTTGGGTCGGGACGGCCGAGCCTTCGCCGGGGCTTGCGGTCTGGGTAGTCGCATTCTGGCTTGCATGATTGGCGTCTGAGGCATCCGCCCGCAGAGTCGCCGAAGACTGCGCTGGACCCTTGCCGGGGCTATGATCAAGGGCGCTGATCTCGAGCATCTCCGCGATAGGCGTCACGCCCGCGATGGGCTCCTTCGAAAATTCGCCGATGCGGAAGGCGAGCGCGCCCGCCAGCTTGCCGTTGAAATAAACCGGGCTGCCGCTCATGCCCGCGACCACTCCCGTATATTCGGGTTTCGAACCGTGCAGACGCACTAGGATAATGTCGCCCTTGGGACCGTTCACGTTGTGCATCACGCCCAGAACTTCCACGTCCATCGACTCCGGCTTGACGCCCTGAAACACGGTGAGCGCGGTGCCTTTCATGCCCTCGTGGATCTGGTCGAGCGGTATGATGGCCGGAGAGACGACGGCGGGAAGCGTGACTGTGGACGACGAGCGATCACGGCCAGTGACTTCGCTGGCCTTGATTTCGTTCGTCTTAACTTGGTTGGCGTTAACTTCGTGTCCCTTAATTTCTTGCGCGTGAACCCACACAGCGGAGACGATACCCAGAAGCACGGCGGATGTGCGTGCAGCTTTTCCCATTGAAAGACCCCGGAGGTCAAAGTATGACCTTTGCTTGCAAAGACTCCGCGTGCTATCAGACGGCCTTGCCAGGAGGAGGAGACGTTCTTTACGGCACCGCAAAATATCCCAACCGCGAAGTTCTTGCATCTATACTAGCACAGGAGTTTTCGAGGACTACCCCTATGTTTTCTGGTCCGTTTGGCGGCGCAAGCCGCGCCCCGTCTGCTTCCCGTAAGGGTTTGATTTTTCTATGTGTTGCGTTTTTCTGGGCGGCCGCGACCTTCGCCGGAGCGGCTCAAAGCTCGACCGAGCAGCCCCCGTCGCAGCAACCTTCAGCGAATCCCAACCAGCAAGAAGCGCCGCCGGAAGCCGGTGGGCCGCAAAACGATGTCGGGCCCTACGTCATCCCTAAGAAGAAAGAAGAGCCGCCGCCTCCGGCCCCCGAAAAGCCGAAAAAGATCGAGAACATGCCCGACTACTCGATCAACGTCAACGTGCCAATCGTGGACCTTGACGTCCTCGTCACCACCAAGGACGGCCAGACCGTCCCCGGCCTGAGAAAAGAAAATTTCAAGATTCTCGAAGATGGCCAGCCGCAGCAGATATCGACCTTCAATCAGACCGAAGCTCCGATCACAGCCGTCCTGCTCGTCGAATACGCCGCAACCAACCTGAGTTATATGTATGAAGCTCTGAATGCTTCTTACACCTTCGCCAGCCAGCTCAAGAAAGACGACTGGGTAGCGGTCGTTTCCTACGACATGAAACCGCAGATTCTCGTGGATTTCACCCAGGACAAGCGCGCCATCATGGGCGCGCTGAACATGCTCCGCATTCCCGGATTCTCGGAGCGCTGCGTGTTCGACGCGCTCTTCGACACCATTGACCGCATCGATCGCATCGAGGGCAAGAAATACATAATCCTGGTTTCTACTGGGAAAGACACATTCAGCAAGCTCACTCTCGATCAGATCTTGAAGAAAATTAAAGCCACCAAAGACATTACGATTTATTCGATCAGCATTGGCTGGCAGCATCGCGAAATGCAGGATGCGTTCGGCCATGCCGGAGGAATGCAGGAAGTCGGCTGGCTGCAAGACGAGAATCAGCTCAAGACGTTCGCGGCGCTAACCGGAGGGCGCGAGTATTCTCCGCGCTTTCAAGGCGAACTCCCCGAGATTTTTCACGATATCGCGGCCGACATTCGCAATCAGTACACCATCACCTACCATCCGACCAATTCCAAGCTTGACGGCACCTACCGCAAGCTGAAGGTCGAACTGCAGGCTCCGGATGGAGGCCCGCTGAAAGTGCGCGACCAGAAGGGCAAGGATGTGAAGTACACCGTCTACGCGCGAGAAGGCTACACGGCGAAACATACTGTGGACTAAAGTGGAGCGATGGGCGTCCCTCGCTCGTCCGGCACAACAGTTGGGTGGCCGGGTGAGGGCACCCGGGCTCTCCACCAGGCTCGCCGCACTGCAACTACACGTCAACCATCCCTCGTCGAACCTAACCAAGAAACACAAGAAGCTAATTCGCTCCGGTCGCATCCATAAGCAGTGATCAATTGATCAGCCGATCATGAAGATCAGACGATGAGAGCACCCTGCGATGAAGCCGTAATCCGCTCCGAAGTCGTCGGACTTCCCTGTGCAGCGTCCTCACAGGCATGGATACTCGCCGCGACCATTATCGGCTCCAGCATGGCCTTCATCGACAGTACCGTCGTCAATGTCGCGCTTCCCGCTCTCCAAACCAGCTTTCACGCAACGGTGGTGGAAGTCCAGTGGGTGGTGGAGTCCTACGGATTATTTCTGGGGGCGTTGATTCTCGTTGGGGGCTCGCTCGGCGACCTGTTTGGGCGGCGATTGATATTCCTGCTGGGCGTATCGATTTTCGCTGCCGCCTCTGTCGGCTGCGGGTTTGCTTCGAACATTTATCTGCTGATTGTCGCGAGAAGTGTTCAAGGCGTGGGCGCTGCGCTCCTCGTGCCAGGCAGCCTGGCGATCATCGGGTCATGTTTCGATGAAAAAAGCCGCGGTCAGGCAATCGGCACATGGTCGGGCTTTACTTCAATCACCACGGCCATCGGGCCTGTTCTCGGCGGCTGGCTGGTTGAGCACGCTTCCTGGCGCTGGGTATTTTTCATCAATCTCCCTCTGGCGGCTGTGGTGCTGGCCATCTCGCTTCGGCACGTCCCTGAAAGCCGCAGCGCGATCAAAGGCCATATCGATTGGCTCGGAGCCCTGGCCGTCACTCTCGGACTCGCTGGCCTGGTCATCGGCTTCATTGAATCGGTGAATTTTGGCTGGAAGGATTCTCTTGTCTTAACCAGCGTGCTTGCCGGCTGCGGCTTTCTCATCCTTTTCCTGTTCGTAGAAGCCAGGACGCCATCGCCCATGGTTCCGCTGACGCTGTTCGCATCCCCCCAGCTTTAGCGGCGCCAACCTGCTCACACTGTTTCTCGACGCCGCAACTGGAGTTTTCTTCTTTCTATTCCCGCTGAACCTCATCCAGGTCCAGGAATATTCCGCAACCGCTGCGGGGGCCGCTATACTTCCGCTGATTCTCCTGCTCTTTCTCTTTCCCGCTGGTCCGGCGGCCTGGTGGCGCGTTACGGCGCTAGACTCCCTTTGATTGTCGGTCCGCTTATTGCCGCAGCCGGGTTTCTTCTGTTCGCCGTGCCTTCTGTGGGCGGAAGCTACTGGCAGGCGTTCTTCCCGCCGGTTATTGTGCTTGGTCTTGGCATGGCCGTCACTGTGGCTCCTCTCACCACCGTGGTAATGAATTCGGCGGGGCAGGATCGTGTCGGCGCGGCCTCTGGCATCAACAACGCAGTTGCCCGCGTCGCGGGAGTACTGGCGATCGCGGTCTTGGGAATTGTGATGGTGAACGCCTTCAAATATAGCCTGAACGAAAAACTGGCGAATGTCTCGATTCCATCCAGCGTCCTTCAAGAAATTAAGGCAAACGAAATTAGGCTCGCTGGTTTGCAACTGCCCGACGGTATCGATGACGCGGCGAAATCAATACTCAGACATTCAGTGGAAGCCGCGTTCATCTTTGGATTCCGTATAGTCATGTTGATTTGCGCGGGCTTGTCGGTGAGCAGCGCCCTGCTCGCAGGGCTGATGATTCCGA
>CAWEPW010000005.1:0-142589 GCA_963810955.1 uncultured Acidobacteriaceae bacterium
GGCACCTCAGGCTGGATGCCGGCGGACATCGGGCGCGGCGCGGCAGGTTTCACCAACATCGTGACACGATCCGGGAAAAGCGGATTTCACGGATCATTCTTCGAGTTTTTAAGGAACTCTGCCCTCGATGCGCGGAATTATTTCGATCACCCGTCAATTGCGGACCCGGGCCGTATCCCTCCGTTCCGGCGAAACGAGTTCGGATTTACAAATGGCGGGCCGGTCGTGTTGCCGCATGTGTATGACGGACGCGACCGCACGTTCTATTTCGTGCAGTATCAGGGATTCAGGCAGGTGCTGGGAACGACCCAGGTTTTGGCTGTACCAACAGCAGCCGAGCGAGCGGGTCAGGACATGGTGACGTACCCGGACGGCAGCACCGACACGCTGCAGGTACCGGTGAATCCGGCGATTGCTTCCATACTGGCCCGCTATCCACTCCCCAACAACCCAACCGGCGCGTATGGTGCGCGAACCTATGCTGCTCCTTCAAACGTGAACACGGATACGGATCAGTTTTCCATCCGCATCGATCAGAAAGTTGGCGCAAAAGGACAATTGTTTGGTCGATTCAATTACGACAATCTGACGGGACCGACAACAAATCCGGATCAGACACTGATTGATCCGAGCTTCGGTGTGCAGTATGTGGATCGGCAGCGGAACGGGGTCATCACTTACACGCGCACCGCGTCTCCGCACTTTCTCTGGTCGACATCGTTGAGTTTCACGCGAACGACTCCTTCGTTTGTGACGCCGAACCACACCGATCCGGCCTTGAAGTTCAACGATGGTCTGTACGAGGCGTACAACAGCGCGGCGGGCTCGGTGATGTCAGCGTTCGGGAATTTGTTCCAGGGACAATTGAATTTTGCGTGGACGAGCCCGCGGCACGCGGTGAAGTGGGGTGCGGAAGCACGCCTTAATCGGGACACGACATACTTCGGTATCAGTCCCAATGGCGAATATGATTTTGGCGGCGGAACAGTTTATTCGCCAGTGTTCATTCCTTCCGCTAGTGGACAGCATGATGTGCAGCCGGGTCAACCTCTGCCAGACACTTTGAGCAGTCTGTTGACTCGGGTATCCGTACGGATACACGATCGCGGTGGCGCCGCCCTACGCATCGGATGGCGCGCACATTGGGCCCGCGGCAATCAACCGGAATGACGTGAACGCCTACATCGAGGACACATGGAAAATCAATCCGCAATGGACGCTCGATTACGGGCTGCGATATGAGCTCTACACGCCGATTTCGGAGCGGGCGCACCGAACGTCGAGTTTTCTGAATTCGTTCCCACCCGCGGGCGTTGGACAGGAATACTTGATCAATCCGCAGCCTACTTATCAGACCGATTGGAACGGCTGGGGGCCGCGTGTGCAGGTGGACTGGAATGCGCCGCAGGCAGTGCATGTGCACATGGGCGGGGCGATCACAGTGATTCCGCCGAATATCTGGCAGGACAATCTTCTGACAGGGTCAACGCCCTACGTTGTTTATCCACGTGTCAATGCGGCGCAAAACGGGGAGATTTCCTACGGATTCCAAATTACACCGAACGAATTGCCGCCGGTCTATAACACCGCTGGCGTGAACGTGTTGGCCAGCGGCAATCCGAAAAAAGTCCCGGCGAACACGGTGATGGACGTAAATCGATACCAGCAGGATTTGTCAGCGCTGGCGCCGAGTGGTCAGCTCTCGCTGCTGAGTCTGTCGGGGATCGACCGGCGCTTCGGCAATGGCTACCTGCAGACTTGGACGCTGGGGCTGGAACGGGCTTTCGGCGGCCTCACGGCCGATGTCGCGTATGTTGGAACATCGGCGTTTCGACTTCCCAGAATGTCATATCCAAACGCGTATCCCGGAGCGGATTCGGAATTTGCGCGGTTTACAAACTTCGACGGTAGCGGAGCGGTGACGGGTGGGTTCGGATTCGAGTCTGTGATGACAGCAACGTCGCACTCGTCGTACAACGCCTTGCAGACCTCATTGTCGGGAAATGTCGGGCACGGCGGTCCGTCATTGCAAGCCGGCTACACTTGGGGCAAATCACTGGATGATGTCAGCGGCATCCTGGGAGGAACAGGATCCACCGGCGCTGTGACGCAGTTCAGTCCGCAAGACCCGTTCGATACGCAAGCGGAAAGAGGGCCGTCAAGCTTTGACGTGACGCACGCCTTCACGTTGAGCGCGGCCCAGGATTTGCATTTCGAGCATTTGGGACTTCAGTCGGATCGAACCCAGTTGTTGACGAAGGGCTGGGAGTTGCTGAGCATCTCGACGATCACCAGTGGTTCGCCGTTTACGGTGTACTCGGGAATCCAGCAGACGGGTGCGGGAACGATTGGTGCGGACCGACCGGACCAGATCGGAATACCGGACCTCTCGAGCGCTGGCAGCTCAACCCGACCGCGCGACGATTATTTTGGGCGGGGCGCAAACAACACAAGTTTCTTTTCCATTCCCATCGGGATCCAGGGCGGAACCGGACCAAACTCCGGGCGCTTTGGAACGCTCGGCCGTAATACATTTCGCGGCCCGGCATATTATGATTTCGATTTTGCGCTCATTAAGACAACTCCGATTGGCCACCGGGAAAATGGTTTGGAGCGAGCGGACCTGCAATTCCGCGCGGAGTTCTTTAATCTGTTTAACATCGTCAACATGGGGCTACCTGCCAATATCATCGAGGGTACAGGATTTGGCATGATCAGCAAGACGGCGGGAACTTCGCGGCAAGTTCAGTTTTCGCTAAAGCTCATCTATTGAGGCGCGTCATGCAGTGACTCAGGTTGGCGGGGACAGAAACAAGTTTTCAAGAAGATTCTGCATTCGCCACGATCGACGAATCACAACTTGAACGCACGATCTCTTCTTGGAAACAACGAGCGCAGTTTGCAGTCCTCGGCAGAAGGAGTGGGTCGTGTAACGTCGGAGTGTAACGTTTGGCCGGAGAGGATTCAACAGCTAATCTCCACCTAGAGTTCCGGTCCCACAGTAACAATGAAGCACTCCTTTGACACGGTTTCTTAAACGGCCAGAGCCGCTGTGCATCTAGGTGGTGGTAACCCGACTGTGAAGATTGCGGCGCGGTTTGACTTGGAAGCATCCGCTCGACACTCCGAGATTTCGGGCGACCCGGTAATCATTGCGGGCCCGGAGTCGGCATCCGGGAAGTTTGCGGAGATTGATACTGATGAATGCCTAAAAGTCAAGGCGGTTTCGCCACATCATCGATTTCTGATCGCAATGCATTCGCTTGCTGGAGTCGTTGAAAAAAAACTGCTCATCTGCCCCCAGAAAAAGCTCCGCAAAACTCGCCCTTAGCATTGCAGGGTGCACTTTCTCCGGTCCGGTTCGAGGGCAAGACGGAATTGCGGCCATTTCGCGCGATTTCCAAGGTAAGGCCGGCAGATTTCTCTGCAGTTAAGACTCTGTGGTAGCGCTACCGGGAAAGAAATTCAAGGGGTATTTGTTTTCTCAGTTTTAATGGAAAAACAGCCTGCTACTCAAGGGCTTACCCATTGCTTCAATTTTCGTTTTGCCATCAATACTGAGAAATTTTGAAAGTGATTTTCGGCAAAAAAGACTACAAAAGACTACAAACTTGGCGCATGCTTACCCCAGTCCGGGATCGCAGAGCGCTCAGTTCACCGTCGCCCTGCCGCAGCGACGCTTGTACCTTCTTTCGGTGTTTTATTTCTTGCGGCGGCAAGCGCGAACGTACTCTTTCTTCAGGAAGCCGGTCACTGCCCGCTGTCCCAATGGAGTCTCTCTTTCAATCTGAGTTCTAAGCCAGATACTAAGCTTGAGAATCAATTGGAACTCTTCAGATTTACAGAAAAAACGCACCCTGTTGCAAACGGCATGTGCTGGAAGGAAATTGTCTGTGGAATGCTCGCCACCGAGAGAATGGGAGGATAGATGGTCGGCTTGCCATTTGCCCTTAATGGGATCACCGCAGATGTGACATCGTCCGCCTGTCTTGGCAAGAACCTCGCCTCGTTCGCGACCGGAAAGAGACTTTCTGAACACTCGGCCGCGCAGTTCAATCTTGTGCTGCCGCCGCAGCTGACGAAGGGAACGTAAACACTTTACAAATTCTGAAACGGACCCGAAGTTGTCAGTTGCGCTCGTCGTTGTGGTCAAGTCCTGTTTAGGCAATGCCGGAGAAAAAGTGCTCATTCATCATTATCCCTAACCAGCGTCGGGCGCGTCTATGTCGGTGCGGTAAGCACGACAAAGAAACACTACGACGGACGAGCCACCGCCAATTTCCAAAGACCGGACCCGAGGTTGCGCCCACCACTTCCAGCCCTTCATACTCCGACCATGACCCTCAAAAATGCTGCTGCTGGCACTGGTCGGAACGATATTGATGACGGTTTTCCTCGTGTGGAATTTCGTCCTGACCCTCCTGAATGTCTTGCGTGATTTGGTGCTTCCGGTGAGGCTGTTCTCGTCATTTACTTATGCATTTGGCTGCTTCAGCGTGATGGTGTTCTTTTTTCGTGTTCCATAGGGCGCAGCACTAGTCGGGATTTTCCAGTGGCATACCCCATTTCGGCAATCCCCCAGGAGACGCCTCAGGGGAATTTACCCGCCCCGATGAGGTTCGGGTAGGCTCCGACGTTTCAGAGGTCATCGCAGCTTTTTGGGCCAGTCTGGCGACCATGTGGCGGAACGGTGATGACCGGACATTGTGGTTTCAGAACGAATGTCGGCTAGGGGAAACTCTGATTCTGATTAAGTTTATATAGAGGGCTCGTCGCCCTGTCTACTTTCCGCCGCCTGCTTCAACCGCGCCAATGATTCCGTTACTCCCTCGTGCAATTGCTTGGAGCCAAATCGTTTCAGAAACCAGCCCCACCATCCAGGTGAGAAGACAAAGTCTCAGCCAAATGAAACACGGCAATGGGTAGCGTCGAGCGGGACACAGGTAATGTGGTTGTGGGCGGTAATCCCCCCTGGCAACATGGTGGTCAAATGAATTTGGCGGTTGGCTTCGTCGATGTCCTCGACCGTGACCGTCACAGTCCAGCGCTTTCCCAGCGCAGTGGTCTGGGCGTAAATTTTCTGTCCGGGCGACGCTGGGCCTTCTGGCACGCGAGCATCATGAGTGGGCCCGGAGAAGAAACTCCAATGCGTTTGGGCATCCCACCACAGGGCATAATTAGCGGGTTCAGAGAGCAAACTCCAAATGCGCTCGATCGGGGCGTGTATGGTGGCAAAGGGGCAGACGCTAATGCTCATAGCCTAGTATTCTTGAGAGGCTGTGCTAACGCTGCGTCCCATTGTAATCAGTCGTCTTGAACTTGCGGAATCGGTGTTACTGCCCGCCATCCAACCTACGTGTGCTCGGCATCATGGCAGCGATCCTTGCCGCAAGAAAATTGGCACAGTATGACGACCGGGGAGGGTGCCTGCGACGATCTGTGGAATCGCCGATTCCATCCGGTGGGCTGAGGAAATTCTGCGGGCGATTGATGAGGTGGCCCGTCCCTCGGAAATAGAATGAACTCAGATGACCAGGCATGTAGAAAAGAAGGAGATGGAACAGCGAGTGCTGGCGGCAGCGCGAAAAGCTGGTGCACCCATTCCAAATGGTGAAATGGAGGGCGAAGAACCCGATTTCAGATTCCACACGCCGACCGGAATGCTCGGAATCGAAGTCTCCGAAGTCTTGTGCCCCGCAAGCACTAACGAAGGGATTTTACTCGCGGAGGCGGAATCTTTTCATCGCAGCATCATGCAAAAGGCGCAAGAAACGTATCAGAAAACAAATGCTGACCCGACGCGAGGCAGCCTGTACTTCTCCAGAGCGAGGGGAGGGAAACAAGACAAGAATCGCCTGATTCAGTCGCTTGTGGACTGCGTTGCTCGGAATTGTCACAGTGCCAACCCTGCCATCGCTTTGGAGGGCGACGATTTGCCCGAGGGCTTTGATCCATATTCTAATTACAGCGGAATCCGGCGAATGGTGGTGTGGCGAGTGTGGCGGAATCACAGTTCCGGAGATTCGCGCCGAGATTGCCACAAAAATCGCTGCCAAGAACGAACTGCTGCCCAACTATCGTGCAAACCCACCAAGAGGGGCACAGATATGGTTGCGCCTATTCAGTCGGGTTAGTGTTTCTCGCAGTGTTCCAATACCGTGCGGAATCGAACAGTGGAAATTTCCCACTGAGTTTGACCGCGTGTTTTGGTCCGCTTGTTTGGAAAACAAGGTCGTGGAAATCCGGCGGGTGAAATCCGCTGAGGAAAGTATCGCCACAAGATAACGACGAACAGCCGACTACCGCCGAGGATTGAAGTAGCTGCACGCAGGGTTAAGCGCGTAGCGCCCTCCACCAACTTGCGCGCCGCAAACGAAGGCTCTTGCTCATGTCGAAGAATCTAACGTCATATGCGGATGAGACCGGGCACCCCGATGATCCGTGTCTTGAGTACGTTGGCATGGCAGGTTTCGTCACCCCTTTTGCCGTGTGGGAGATATTCAAAGCCGAATGGCAAGACCTGCTGCGGAACGCTGGCCTTCATGAAGCATTTCATATGAAGGATTTCGCACATTCTCGGCCAGTTTAGGACGTGGAAGGGCAAAGAAGAATTGCGCCGAACTTTTCTCGGTCGAGCGGCTAGCCTAATTGTCGAGACAGGAGCCACTCCATTCGGGGCGATTGTTTCGATATCGTCATTTAGAAGTCTCACAATCCGACAACAGCAAAACTATCTTAGTCCGTATTATCTCGCTTTCCAAAACTTGTACTCGTCCAGTAGATAGGTGACACTTTTCATTCCTTTCGTTGGGATGAGTGCTGGCGCAGGAACTGCAGCGGGGTGAGATAGCCGAGAGCCTGATGGGGACGGACGGTGTTATAGATTTTTTTCCACTGGCGCAGTTCGCGGTTGAGCTGGTTCATTTCCAGAGAGCAAGCGGTGACCTGATAGAACTCCTCGGTGTGGGTGCGGTTGGCGCGTTCGACGGCCCCGTTGAGTTTGGGCGAGCGGGGCGGAAGCACGAACCAATGCAAACCGCGCTGCTGACAAGCCTGTTCGAAATCAGCGGCAAACTCCGAACCGCCATCGACCTGCACGGCGCGGATGGGAAAGGGCATGCGATGCTGCAAGGTGTCGAGAAACTGGGTGGCCGATTGCGCCGTGGCGCGAGGGTGGGCTTGGATCACATCCCAACGCGAGACCAGGTCGCGGGCGGTGAACTGTTTGAAGACCACTCCCGGCACCGGACGGACGTCGAGGGTATCGACCTCGACCCGGTCGCCCGGCTCAAACACCGCGTACTGCTTGGGTTTGCGCACGGCATAGGGACGAGGCCGGAGAGCCCGGCGCGATCCCGGCACCCCGCTGCGAGGCGGTTCCACGAGTCGGCCTTGTGCTTTGAGCTGGGCGAGAATGCGGCCCACCATCGAGGTCGAAACCGGCAGGTGCTGGCGGCGCAGCAGGACCGCCAGCTTGTTCTTGCCCCAGCGGGGGAACTGCAACCGCAACCCCAAAACCTTTTCTTCTAAGGGAAAAGACCACGTCGGCTGGCGTCGTCGCCGGGGACAATGACTGCGCTCTTCCAGAGTCGTTAAATCGTACGGATCATAGCGACGTTGCCATCGATAAAAGGTCTGACGGCTGATACCAAAATGACGGCAGGTATGGGCCACGTTGCGGCAACCACCGTAAAAATCCATCCAGGACAATCGCACCCGACCTTCCCGGCTCAACTCCACCCCGGTTCGAGCCAGCCGGCTTGAACCAGGAGGTTTCCCCTTGCGATTCGCATTTTGACACTCTATTCGAGTGTCACTAATCATTCTGAACGAGAGCAAACTGCACTCGTGGAGCCGGAGTCGAAGGTATGTTCGACGAACCGGAAGAGAAAGTGGCCATGGTCTACTCGTATCACCCAGAGTACGGTACCAACAACGGGGGACGCGCTGAACAGCTATGGCACATCATAAAAAGGAGTTGGGATTTGGGCCACCGAATGCGCTCTTATGCATCCGGGATGCCTAGCGAACTATGCCCATTGCAAGCTGCCGATCTTTTCGCCTATGAGCTATCCCATGAGTTCGAGAATCGACTTAGGCGTCCCAAGGACAAGATGCGCTGGCCGCTCCGACAAATAGTCGGGATGTACAAAATTCCAGACCCACGGATTCACCTCTACGATAGGAAGGAACTACTGCGAGTAATCAAGGAATCGAGTTTCCCAGATCAGACTGCGATGCGGACGGTCGTGATTGTACAACCGAGGCACGAAACACCCATAAAACCGATCTTCGAGAGATCACTTACCTTTGGCATCCCTGGCATGGCCAACGAGTGCTGGTTCGTGGCGAGGCACGCCGGAGCGGCATTGTGGTCCTGCAGTGCGTGCGCGATGAACTCAAGGGATTTCCGACGCTGGAGATTCCGGAGTGGATGTTTGATTCCAACCTGTGCGGCCGGATGAAACCAGCCGAGATGCCACGAGTGGATTGTGCCGCACTGTTAGCTCTGAAGCACCTTCTATCAGCGGCGAGGGAATGCAGTCCACAGGACATGGTACAAGCGCAGCATGATTCCAGTAGTTCAGGAGATGCTGATGCGCAAGCCGTGTCTGCCCCGTCAAGGCGAGTTGTTTTCTGTTCCAGCGAAGCTCCCCGAGTTGCCCGCAGAAGTGCGCCAGAAGGTGATTCGACTGTTGGCCAGGATGTTGAACGAACACTGTCTCCACCTCGCCGCGGTCATGACACCGGAGGTGGGCGATGAGTGAGAAGATCAGGCCGCAGCACTTGGCGCGGAAAGCGATTCTCTATGTTCGCCAGTCCTCCCCTTACCAAGTGCTCCACAACTTGGAGAGTCAGAAGTTGCAGTACGCGATGGAAGAGCGTCTGCATCAACTGGGGTGGCACGAGATTGAAGTCGTGGATGACGACCTGGGAAGATCAGCTGCCGGGTTGGTCACTAGAGTCGGATTCGAGCGCATGGTGGCCGAAGTCTGTTTGGGAAAAGTGGGAGCGGTTGCTGCGCGGGAGGTTTCCCGCTTCGCCCGCAACAGTCGCGAGTGGCAGCAGTTGGTGGAGGTTTGCCGGGTGGTGGACACAGTTCTGATCGATCAAGAGATGGTCTACGCACCTAGGCTCAGCAACGACCGGCTTTTGCTTGGCCTCAAGGGTAGCTTAAATGAGTACGAGTTGGACCTGCTGCGGCAGCGTTCGGTGGAAGCGCGCCGGGAGAAGGCACGTCGTGGCGAACTGCTTCAGTCGGCGCCAGTGGGTTACATCAAGACGGAGGACCAGCGTTTGGAAAAAGATCCGAACCTGCGGGTGCAACAGGCCATTCTTCTCGTCTTCCGCAAGTTCATGGAGTTGGGCACGGTGCGGCAGACCCTGATGTGGTTTCTGGAACATGGTCTGCAGGTTCCCGCACAAAACGCACGCGGGGAGACCTTTTGGAAACGGCCCATTTATCGTTCGATGCATCGCATGCTGACCAGCCCCATTTATGGCGGGGCGTACACCTATGGCAAGACTGAACACCTGGTCCGCTATGACGGAGGAAAACCGCGTTATCTGTGTCGCCGCAAGCCCAGGGAGCAGTGGTTGGCTCTCATCCCGGGTGCCCACGAAGGTTATGTAAGCTGGGAAGAGTTCGAACGCATCGCGAGCACGATTCGGGAGAACATGCAAGGAGCCGGCGCGGTCAAGAACGGACCAGCCTTGTTAACAGGACTCTTGCGATGCTCGCGGTGTGGACGTAAGCTGACGGTGCGCTACACGGGCAGCGGCCACGATGTACTGCGCTACTCTTGTTTTCGCGGTTGGCTCGATAACGGCGAACCGCGATGCATTGCGTTTGGCGGTATCAGCGTGGACGAGGCTATCAGCCGAGAGGTTCTACGCGTGGTTCAACCCACAGCCATAGAAGCTTCCGTGCTGGCGAGTCAAGAACTCGGCCGCCAACAGGACGACATTCTGGAGGCTCTCTATCGCGATCTGGAGGCTGCCCGTTATGCAGCCGAGCGTGCACAACGGCAGTACGATGCGTCCGATCCGGAGAACCGTCTCGTGACTGCAGAGTTGGAACGCCGCTGGAACGCAGCTCTGCAACATGTGCGCGAGATCGAACTGCGCATCGAGCAACACGGCGCTGCCGCTGATGCAACTCCAGCTGCTTCCATGGAGGAGCTCTACCAACTCTCCCAGCAACTGGAAACGATCTGGGCTGATCCCGCCACCAGTGTGCGGCTGAAGAAGCGCATTGTTCGCACGTTGATCGAGGAAGTTCTTGTGGACGTGGACAGCGCAGCGAGCGAGCTTGTTCTCACCTTGCACTGGAAAGGCGGTGCACATACAGAACTGCGCCTGCCTCGCCGACGTCGGGGCCAGTGCAGCACACAGACTTCGCGAGAGTTGATCGAAGCCGTTGGGGTTCTGGCTCGCATTTGCGGCGATGACCTCATCGCTGGCATTTTGAACCGCAACGGTCATCTCACCGGACGCGGGAATCGCTGGACGCGAGAGCGAGTCACCGCACTGCGGAGCCATCATCGTATTCCTTGCTATAAGCGAGAGCAGCAACAGCAACCTTGGATGAACTTGACCGATGCCGCTGCTCTGCTTGATGTAAGTTCGAGAACCCTCAGGCTCGCCATCGATCGCGGCGATATCTCGGCCGACCACCCATTTGCAGATGGGCCATGGATTATCAGCAGGGACGTGATGGAAGGCGAATCAGCTCAAGCACTCAAGCGACGCGTATCGCAAGGAACACGTCGACCCGCGGTACCTGATTCCCAACAAGAGGAGAGCTTATTCTCAACAACATAGCGAGGTGGGGCAGTATGGAACCAAGTTGTACTCCTCGATCCAACGAGCGATGCTCTGCTGAGCGGTCAATGCCTGCTGCGATTGTCAGCCGGTTTTGCTCGTTATAGGGTCTTCGACGTTCCCATCGCGGGAATCCTTGAGGTAAAGCCCTTTGCCGCTCGGTTTGGACTTGGGAATTTTCACGAGAGATTTGTCCACTTGCCGCTGGCAAGTTTGACCTTCTCGATTATCGCGACCTTCAGATTCGGCACCGATTTCTCCCCATGGTTCAATACCCAGTCGGGAGCAGATCGCGGGGTGTTCCGTGAAAAAAATCACGAAAGCGGAACAAAACGACTACAAGCGAATTGGAAGATTGGACATCTCGCTTGGAATCAGCGAGTAACGGGAGGTATGGTAGCGCTACCGGGAATCGAACCCGGGTTTGAAGATTGAGAATCTTCCGTCCTAACCCCTAGACGATAGCGCCACGCGGGTGTGAAGACTCGTTATTATAACAAAGCGTACTTCTTAAAATGGGCTGCCGGAGGTCGTTGTTTGACAGTTTGTGAAATTGGGAAGCGGCTATAAAGCATTGTCAATGTTTTTGGGATTGTCTCTCTCAGGAAGTTCACTAACTCATTTTAAAACCAACCTTCTTGGCATCTCTTGACAATGGCGGGAGGGTGAGAGATACTAATTGTTAGGAGAACAAAAAGCGAATATACTATTGCGAATATACTATTGCGAATATACTATTTTCGCCCGGGCTGATTCTGTCCTCTGAGCTCCCTGACAATTGTGAGAAAGTATGTCTGCCTCTCCGGTTTTTTCATCGGCGGCCATGGGCCGCCCTTTTATTTTTTCTGCGCTATCTTCTTCTTCGCGTTCGACTGCGGCTGCGGCGAGGAAGACAGCGGAGATTTTAAGCCATGTGAGCTCCAGCCCCAGGTTGGCCGCGGTCGTTCCCGCTTCGCGGCTGGATGTGCGGCCAGCGCCGGAAATGGTTTCGAGCGGCATTCCGCAACTGGATGCGCTCACCGGAGGTCTGGCTCGCGGGTGCCTTACGGAAATCTGCGGCGCGGCTTCATCGGGAAGAACCAGCGTCTTGCTGATTGCGCTGGCCCGCGCTACCCAACGTGGAGAAGTTTGTGCGCTGGTGGATACGAGCGATACGTTCGATCCCGCGTCAGCCGCGGCTGCTGGCATGGAGATGAGCCGTTTGCTGTGGGTGCGATGCGGGGAGAAATATCCGCCGCGTAAACCTCCCACGAGCGCGATAACCAGCCCCGCAAGGCCTCACGATTCGTATCGCACTGTGCCCTCACACCTTGCAGAAGAATCTGTTCCTGAGCGCGAACTGTACTCTCAGCAGTTGAAACCGTATTCAAATCAACGCAGTTACCGCAGCGGTGAACCACAGCGCCACCCACAATCAAATGCTTCCGCAGCCTGTTTGGACCTCCCACAACTCACCTTCAGCCGCTGGGAATTGCAACTCGGACAAATGTTGAAGGTCACCGACCTGCTGCTGCAGAGCAATGGCTTCGGAATGATTGCTCTCGATCTCGGCGATGTTCCGCTGTCGAGCGCGCGGAAGATTCCTTTGGCATCATGGTTCCGCTTCCGGCGCGCGGTTGAGCACACGCCGACAGCGCTGCTGGTGCTGGAACAACAGCCGATTGCAGGAAGTTGCTCATCGGTTTTGTTGAAGGTGTCAGGGAAAAAGCTCGCAGCTGTAAGCTCAGCTGTCAGCTGTCAGCTATCAGCTCTCAGGAAGGCCGCGCGAATGCCGCACGCAGAACTATTGGATCAATTCGAAGTCACTGTCGAGTTGTTGCGCTTGCGATTGGAAAGAAAGTCGGAAAGAAAGCCGGTGCAATCGACGGCAAGTTTCAATAGTCGAGCCGCATGGGCTGGATAGTGATTTGAGTTGTCAGGTCTCAGGCTTTGACTTCGGCTCCGACTCAAGGTTTGACGAATGATTTTCCTGAGAGCTGAGAGCTAAGAGCCGAGAGTAAGAGCCGAGAGCTAAGAGCCGAGAGCTGGTGTTCCATGTTTGCCTGTATCTTCATCCCCGATTTCCCCGCGCAAGCGATCCTTCGTTTTGAACCGGAGTTGCGCGGCTGCCAGTTCGCGGTGCTCACCGGACGGCCTCCGCTGGATAAAGTGATGGCGCTCAACGAAAGAGCGCGGCAAGCCGGTGTGGAAATAGGTGCGACTAAGTCACGACTGGAAGCGTGGGAGAACCTGGTGCTGCGGACGCGTTCCGAGTTGCAGGAGACTTCTGCACAGGCTGCGTTACTCGATTGTGCGCAGTCGTTTTCTCCGGAAGTGGAAGACACTGCGCCTGGGACCGTTTTGTTAAACCTTGTCGGGCTTGAACCGTTGCTCTGTTTGCCGGAAAAGATTGTCCGTGATTTGGCGCGGCGTGTCTCTGACCTGGGACTGGAAGCGAACCTTGCCGCGGCTGCGAATCCGGATGCTGCATTGCTCGCGGCCCGAGGGTTTGAGGACGTGACCTTGATTCCTGAGGGCCGCGAATCCGAACGGCTCGGAGGCCTGCCGGTGGATGTGTTGCTGGAAAGTTTTTCTTCTGATGCGGAGGAAGCTGCGCGCTGGGCGGAAATATTTGACCGCTGGGGCATTCGCAAGCTGCGGGCGCTGGCAGCCTTGCCCGAAGTTCCCATCAGCGAGCGCCTGGGGCAGCAGGGACTCCGTCTGCGAAAACTGGCGCGAGGCGGGGCAATACGCAATTTGCGAGTGATGGAACTGCAGCCGATTTTTTCCGAAAGCGCGGAGCTGGAATATCCCATCGTGCTGCTGGAGCCGCTGGCATTTTTGTTGAACCGCATGCTGGAGCAGGTGTGTGCGCGATTGCGGCAGCGCGCTCTGGCGGTGCAGGAGTTGCGTCTGATTCTGACGCTCGCCGCTGTGACTTCGAACGATACTTCGAACGACGATGTGTCTTCTAACCAGATGTTGAGGACGCAGACGTTTACCCGCAAGCTGCGGCTGCCGACGCCCATGCTGGACGCGACAGTGTTTCTGAAATTGTTGCAGCTCGATTTGCAGGCGAATCCGCCGGGGGCGCCTATCGTAAAGATCCATTTGTCGGCCGAACCGGCGCGCCCGCGAGCCCTGCAAAGTGGATTGTTTCAGCCGGTTTTTCCGGAGCCCGAAAAACTGGAACTGACGCTGGCTCGCATCGCGGGCATTGTTGGCGAGGGGAGAGTGGGATCGGTGGAATTATTGGATACACACCGCGAAGGCGCATTTGCGGTGCACCACTTCGCGCCCGTAGAGTCCGCTGCCGCAGAGGCCAAAGCTAAATGTGAAGTGAATCTGCTCGGAAATCGAAAGCAGGGTATATCCATGTCAGAAAACGATGGCGCGTGTGAGCTCGACGAAAAGCCTGAAGAAAACACAAAAGAAAAAATGAGTGCGGTAATTGCTCTGCGTTTGTTTCGTCCTCCGCTTCGCGCGAGCGTCACTTTGCGCGAAGCAAAACCAGTGCGCCTGCGATGTCTGGAGCGCGAGCACATTGCAGGCGATATCGTTTGGACCGCTGGCCCTTGGCGCTCTTCCGGAGACTGGTCGGAACAGGAAGGCTGGTCGCGTGAAGAGTGGGACATCGCTGTCCCCACCGAAACCACTCTCGTGCTGTATCGCCTGGTGCAGGACAAGTTCACGGGAAATTGGTTCGTGGAAGGAACGTACGACTAGGCAAGGCAACTGATAACTATGTACGTTGAACTCCATTCCCGCTCCGCATTCAGCTTCCTCGAAGGAGCTTCGACTCCCGAGGAATTGGTTGCGGTGTGCTCGAACCTGGGAATGCCGGCGATGGCATTGCTCGATCGCGATGGAGTCTATGGCTCGCCACGCTTTCATCTCGCCGCAAAAAAAGCGAAGATCAAGGCGCACATCGGGGCGGAGGTGACATGTGCTGCGATTTCGAGACACCCTCTAAGCTTCGAGCTTCGAGCTGCGAGCTTCGAGCAAACTGGTTGCCCGCAGCTCGCAGTTCATAGCGCACAGCGTTCTGGTGAATTCCGGCTTCCGCTGCTGGTTACGTCGCGCGTTGGATATCAAAATCTCTGCCGGCTGATTACAAAAATGAAATTGCGCGTCGGGCGCAAGGAAGGAGCCTCCGCTTCGAACCATGATCTTACCGAACATGCCGGTGGGTTGATTTGCCTGACCGGCGGAGAAGAAGGGCCGCTGGCTGCGGCGCTGGCGCATGGTGGACCGCAAGCGGCTGTAGAAGCGGTGAAACGGCTGACGGAGATTTTTGGGTCGACTGTTGGCCTGCCCAATGTTTACGTCGAATTACAGCGTCATTTTCATCGCGACGGAAGAATATCGAAACCGGGTCGCAATCGAGATCGCGGAAGCTTTGCACCTGCCGCTGCTAGCGACCAATGGCGTGAACTATGCTCAGCCTCATGAGCGCGAGTTGTCGGATGCGTTCACTGCGCTGCGGAATCATCGCACGCTCGCTACTGCTGGACGTCTGCTGGCGCGCAATGCCGAGCGCCACCAAAAATCTCCCGCCGCCATGCGAGCGCTCTTCGCGGATGTTCCCGATGCGATCGCGAACACGGTTGAACTTTCTTCGCGCCTTGAGTTCACGCTGAATGATCTCGGCTACGAATTCCCGCGGTACCCCGTGCCCGACGGCGAAACCATGATGTCGTTTCTGCGGGAACGTACACAGGAGGGAATGCAAAGCCGCTACGGCCGTGCGGATGCGGATTTGAAGAAGCGAGCGCGGCGGCAGATCGAGCGGGAGTTGAAATTAATAGAACACCACAAACTTGCCGGCTATTTCCTGATTGTCTGGGACCTGGTGCGCTTCTGCCGCGAAGAGAACATCCTGGTGCAAGGCCGCGGATCGGCTGCCAATAGCGCAGTTTGCTATTCGCTGGGCATTACGGCGGTGGACCCGATCGGCATGGAATTGCTGTTTGAACGTTTCCTTTCCGAGGAGCGCGGCGAGTGGCCTGACATCGATCTCGATTTGCCGAGCGGCGATGAACGTGAGCGGGTAATTCAATATGTGTATCGACGCTATGGCCAGCGTGGAGCGGCCATGACTGCGAACGTGATTACATATCGCAATCGCATGGCGGCGCGCGAAATGGGCAAGGCTTTGGGATTCGACGAGGATACGCTGAAGCGAATTTCGGCGGCGGTGGCTACCTGGGAATTTAAAGATGAGAACGATGCGCTGGATCGCCGTTTGCGCGATGCCGGGCTCGATCTGAAACATCCGCGGATTCGCAAATATTTTGAGCTGTGTCTTGCGGCGCAGGATCTGCCGCGGCATTTGGGGCAGCACTCAGGCGGCATGGTCATCTGCGAAGGCCGTCTCGATTCCGTGGTTCCGCTAGAGCCCGCTTCCATGCCCGGGCGCGTGGTCGTGCAATGGGATAAGGAAGATTGCGCCGACATGGGCATCATCAAAGTCGATCTGCTGGGCCTGGGGATGATGGCAGTGCTGAAGGATTCTATCGAACTGATCCATATTCATCACAAGCAGGGTCATTATCATGAAGAAGTCGATCTGGCGCATCTTCCAGCGAACGATCCCCTTGTCTATTCCACGCTGCAAAAGGCTGACACGGTGGGAATGTTTCAAGTGGAAAGCCGGGCGCAGATGGCTTGCCTGCCGCGCCTGATGCCGAAGAAATTTTATGACATCGTGGTGCAGGTCGCGATCATACGGCCGGGACCGATTGTGGGGAATATGGTCAATCCATTTCTCAAGCGGAGGCAAGGCAGAGAGGAAGTCACATATCCGCATCCGTCGCTCGAAACCGTGCTCGGACGGACGCTGGGCGTGCCGTTGTTTCAGGAGCAGTTGCTGCGCATGGCCATGATTACCGCCAACTTCACTGGCGGCGAAGCGGAGGAGTTGCGCCGCGCCATGGGCTTCAAACGTTCGGAGGCGCGCATGAAAGTGATCGAAGAGAAGCTGCGCGCGGGCATGACGCGCAACGGCATCGTCGGTGAAACGCAGGAGCAGATCATCCAGTCGATTACTTCGTTTGCGCTTTATGGATTTCCCGAGTCTCATGCCGCAAGCTTTGCTTTGATTGCCTATGCCAGCGCTTATTTGAAATGCCATTATCTGGCGGCATTCACGGCGGCGCTGCTGAATAATCAGCCCATGGGTTTTTATCATCCTTCGACGATTGTGAAGGATGCGCAACGCCACGGGTTGAAAATGCTGCCGATGGATGTGACGCGGTCGGATTGGAAATGCACGTTGGAAACAGTGGCCAGTAGCCAGTTGCCAGTTGCCAGTAACAGCGATGCAAGCGTCGACAATCTTGCTCTGCGTCTGGGCTTGAAATACGCGCGCGGGTTGCGCGAGCCGGCTGCGCAGGCTTTAGTCCGGGAGCGCAGTTTGACTCCGTTTGCTTCGGTGCAGGATCTGGCTCGCCGCGTACCTGAGCTGCGCAAGAATGAATTGACAACGCTCGCGGAAATTGGGGCTCTCAATTCAATCGGAATTGGCGAAAAGCTATTCCATCGACGCGATGCGCTATGGCAAGTGGAGCGGGCGGTGCGTTGGTCCGGCCCGTTGCTGGATGAGTTGCCGGAAATCGATGGAGAGTCTCCGCTGGCGGCTATGACTGATGAAGAGCGATTGGTGGCGGATTTTCGCGCTACCGGGCTGACGGTTGGTCCTCATCCCATGCAATACCGCCGGGAAGAGATGAAACGGATGGGGATTTATCGCGCCAGCGAACTGGCGCACCTTCCCAATGGACGCCGGCTGCGCATCGGCGGATGCGTGATTGCACGCCAGCGTCCGGGGACGGCCAAGGGGATGATGTTCCTGAGCCTGGAAGATGAGACCGGAATTGCCAATGCGATCGTCGCCCCGGATCTACTGCACAAAAATCGTGTCGTGCTGATTTCCGAGCGCTTTCTGATGGTAGAGGGAATTTTGCAAAATCAGGATAACGTGATCCACATACGCGCGGAAAAAGTTTCTCCGCTCAGCGTTACGCGGGCCGAGACGGTGTCGCACGATTTTCACTGATTGCGTGGGCTGCAACTCGAGCAGCAGTTGGACCAAATCCGCTGTGTTCGGGCCCCTAATCTTTACAAACTCTTACCATTGGCTGCGGCAACCTCAGAAGCGCCCGCCAAATCTAACTCAACCAAACGCAGGGCTTCGTCTGTCACAAGCTGCGTTTAAGGCCCGTTTAAAGCAAAGAGGTGCTCTTCCGTGAGCAATTTTTCCTTAAATCTCCACCAGATGTACTCGCTTCCTAGCCGTTATCGAAGGTTCTTGCCTGGGACGGCAATTCTTGCGGCATTGACGTTCGTGATGGTCATGCCTGCCTTTGCGGGGCTCGGGGAAGACGTACGTTCTGTGCAGGCCGATCAGGCCCACATGAACGCAACTCTGCGCACAACTCAAGCGCAAGCCTACACGATACACGAGTTGGAGGCTCCGACCGGAGCCGTTGTCCGAGAGTACGTTTCGCCAGAGTCGGGCAAGGTGTTTGCAGTAGCCTGGCAAGGACCGTGGCCTCCAAATATGCGGCAGATATTGGCCAGTTATTTCGGCCAATTCCAGCAGGCCGCGAAGGCACAGACGACTGCGCGAGCCGGGCGACATCCGCTTGTAATCGATCTACCTGGGCTCGTCGTGGAGTCGGGTGGGCACATGCGATCGTACTCTGGACGCGCCTACATTCCTGGAATGCTGCCGCAAGGTGTTACCGCGGAGGCGATCCGATGAAGAGGCCGGGTAGCATCACAAATAATAAAAATAAATTGGCGATTGCGAATCGGGCGTTATGTGTTGTGGCCTGTGGATCGCTGCTGTTTGCCGGCGCATGTGGAGGGGGCAGTGGATCGTCCTCGACATCAGCAACAACGACGACAACGTCAACAGGTTCCAATGTGCAAGCCATCACAGTAAACGCCGGGCCGGCAGGGAACTATGCCAATGGTGCTTTTACCAGCGTGACGGTGTGCTCGCCCGGCACCTCGACCTGCCAGACGATCGATGGCGTGCTGGTCGATACGGGATCGTCAGGACTGAGACTGCTTTCTTCGGCGCTGACGATTTCGCTGCCGCAACAGAATGCTTCCACTGGCAACCCTGTGTATGAGTGCCTTCCGTTCGTCATCGGCTATACGTGGGGTCCGGTGCAAACGGCCGACATAGAAATGGCGGGCGAAAAAGCGAGTTCGGTGCCTATTCAGGTGATCGGTGGTTCGGCACCGGCGTCGTCCCCTTGTTACAACAATCCGGGCGGCAACTCGGACACCCTTGATGCTCTGGGCGCAAATGGCATTGTGGGCGTGGGAAACTTTCCGCAAGATTGTGGCGATAGCTGTGCTACCACGGGGTCGTCGAATCCCAACCTCTATTATGAATGCCCATCGTCTGGCTGCATTGTAGTCGGGGAAAGTTTGACACAGCAGGTGCAAAATCCTGTAGCTCTTTTTTCGACGGATAACAACGGAGTAATCATTGAACTGCCGTCGGTCAGCGCACCGGAGGCGAGTTTAAGCGGATCGCTCGTCTTTGGCATTGGCACGCAGTCGAACAATGGGCTGAACGGGGCGACGGTCTACCCGGTCGACGATGATGGAAACTTCGTCACTACTTTCAACAGCGCAAAGTATGACGAAAGCTTCATCGACAGCGGCTCGAACGGTTTCTTTTTTCCCTCGTCGATACCGCCTTGTTCTGATCTCGACGACGACTTCTACTGTCCCTCCTCAACCGAGAATCTTTCGGCCACCAACGCTGGATATAACGGAACCCCGACGGGCACGGTAGATTTCAGCGTGGCCAATGCCGACGATTTGTTCAACAACAATCCCAACGCATTCGTTTTTGGCCAACTGGCTGGCCCGAGCACTATAAGCAGCTTCGACTGGGGCTTGCCGTTTTTCTACGGGCGCAACGTCTATACCGCTATCTACGGCCGCACCACGCCTGCCGGAAATGGACCCTATTGGGCGTACTAGCAGGAAGCACAAGAGCCTGAACCACCAAGGGCACGGAGGTACACGAAGGAAATTCGTGGATAAGAGGTCTTAGTCGCACTTCATGGCCTTGATGCTTGAGGACTTGGGCAGTGCACCATCCGCATGCCGGCTATGCGGTTGAGAGCTTTCTGGCGTTGTGCCGCAGCGAGCGGCCTTCCGACAAACTGTAGAGTTCTTCCGCAAGATTCTTCGCGTGATCGCCTATGCGCTCGAGCGCCTGAGCGGCCAGAAGAATGTCAAAATTTTTCTGTCCCGTCGGACTATTTGGCTCCGCCAGATGCCTGTGAAACAGGGAATGGCATAAGCGGTCCACTTCCGGATCGGATTGGAGAACGCTGTGCGCGTATGACACATCGCGTTTGATGAAACCCTGATGAACCTGCTCCAGCATTTCGCGGAGCAGTGAAGCCATCTCCACCAGTTGTCGGGAATCGGCCGCCGGCAATTTTTCGCGGCGCGATTGCAGTTGCATCACTGCGCTATAAGCGAGGTCGCCGATGCGTTCGAGATCGGTAATGAACTTGAGGCATGCCAGCAATTCGCGCGCCTTGGCTTCGCCTACGCGGGTAATGGCTTCGGGGAGCTGGTCGTCGATTTTGCGCTCGATCTGGTCGAGTTCCTTTTCGCAATCTTTGATCGCGAGAAATGCGAGGCGCGAACCCTCCGCGAGAAAATCCCTGACGTTGAAGACCGCGTCGCGCGCGATCAGGCAGCCACGTACGACTAAAGCCGACAGTTCATCGTCGGCGAAATCGTAGTTACGACGTCATCGCTGCGTGCCTGGGCTAGCCGCGTGCGAGCTTCCGCTACTCGCGATTGCTTGGAAGCCGAACTGCGCTTCAGGCGGGGAGTGGAGACCTGTTTTCTGGTCATCGAGAAACTCACGCAACCGCAGACGAACTACCGACTGCAACGAAGTTAGCATAAATCCAGAGTGTGAAAGGAATGTAAATTATCGCCGGGCCGCAGTGGCTCAATCTGCCAAACCATTACCACAAAAGTCCGAAGGTCCGCTAAGGAACACTTAAAACGGCGAAACTTAGCCACTACTTTTCCGACATGGCCATCGGCTAGGCTGATTGTTTGCGGCGTACGCGTTTCGAGAAATTTTGCGGGCACGGCTGCTCACGCTTGCAGCACGCCGGGCTTTTTCTTGGCCGAAGCGGCCACCTGGTGCAATACCTCTATGAATGCGGTCGAGGCGCACGAGAGCGTCCGGTCGCGGCGGTAGGCCAGACCCAGTTCACGGAATAGTTCCACATCTTCAAGATCGATCAGCTTGACGCTGCCGGAGGCAACTTCATCGCGGGCAAATGACGCGCTGATGATCGACACTCCCAAATCGGCGGCTACAAAGCTCTTGATCATGCCTATGCTGGGGAGTTCCATTCGAACCTGCAGTTCGTTGCGATGAGGTCGGAATAGCTTATCGAGGAGCCGGCGCGTGTGGCCTGTCTTGGGAAGCAGGAGCGGATGTTTTGCGATATCGCTGACCGAGGCCGTTTTATGTTTTGCCAGGGGATTTCGCGGACTCACCATCAACATAAGCTTGTCGCGGAAGATGGTTTGTATCTCAAGGCTCGGAGATTGAATGGGCAAAGTTAGAAAACCCACTTCGATGGCTCCATTTTCGAGCTTCTCTGTGACTTTGTAGCTGAAATTCCGATAGATATTGATCTGCACGGGAGGGTAAAGCCGACAGTATTCCGCAAATACCTCCGGCAGAACGTAAAGGCAGGTCGCCTCATTGGCGCCGACTCGAAGCATGCCGCGAGGGGTGCGGCTGTGGTCGGCCACAGCCATCAGCGATTCATCGCGCAGCTGTTTCAGGCGCCCCGCATAGTCGTAAAATATCTGCCCGGCGGGAGTCAGCTTTACGGTCTTGCCTGAGCGATCGAGCAGGCGATCGCCATATTCCTGCTCCAGTTGGCGGATTTGGGCGCTGACCGCCGATTGCGAGCGGAAGACCTTCTCACCCGCGCGCGAAAAGCTGCCTTGCTTGGCCACTTCCAGGAACGTGATGAGCTGATCGAAATCCATTGAGTTTAGGCCGGATTATAACGGATGGCAGAGAGTTCGGGGGAAATTAGGTGACGCGACACTTCCTAGCCTCAATTCTCCCGCAAGACCGTTGGCTGACTTGGTGAGCCGCGAAATTCTAAAATTTGCATTCTTCGCATCGAAATTCTGCATTGTACTTTCCCGCCGAAAAGACGGTAACTAAGAAGTTGCAGAAGTGTCCTTTAAGTTTTGCGTTCTAAAGGTGCGCTCTTGAGCCTACGCGTGAGATATCTCGTAGCCTTTGCGGATACGGTCGGTGCTCAAGAACCGCCGATTGCCGTGCGATTAAGTTTGCCGTCCCGGCGGGGCGTAGCCCAGCCACCACACGAGTTACCCGTGCCATGTTGCAAGGGATGCAATGACGATGACCCGTTTGAGAAAAACCAGTGGCCCTCCCCCAGCCCAAGGGCTGTACCATCCCGCGCACGAGCACGATGCTTGCGGAATTGGATTCGTGGCCAACGTTCGCGGCCACAAAAGTCACGAAATCATTAGCAAGGGGATTCAGGTCCTGCTGAATCTCACGCACCGCGGCGCCTGCGGATGCGATCCCGAGACCGGCGATGGCGCCGGCATTTTGCTCCAAATCCCACACCAGTTTTTTGTGCGCGAGTGCGGCAAGTTGGGATTCGAACTGCCTGAGCCCGGCGCCTACGGCGTGGGCATGACTTTCTTGCCCGTGGAGAAACACGAGCGCCTGCAGTGCGAAGGAATTCTGGAACGAATTGTGCGCGAGGAGGGATTAAACGTGCTCGGCTGGCGCGATACGCCGGTCTACGCCTCCGCCATCGGCCGCGTCGCGCGCGCTTCGCAGCCCTACATTCAGCAGATTTTTGTGGGATGCGGAGCCGTCACAGATGAAGATGCGTTCGAGCGCAAGCTTTACGTCGTGCGCAAACGCGCCGAGAGTGAGATTGCGGCATCAGTCATCGAGGATGCCAGTGTATTCCATATCCCTTCGCTCTCCTGCCGCACCATTGTTTACAAGGGTTTGCTGCTGGCCCCGCAGATCGCCAATTTCTATAAAGAACTATCCGATCCCGACGTCACCAGCGCCTTGTGCCTGGTCCATCAGCGTTTTTCGACGAACACGTTTCCCAGCTGGCAAAGAGCGCATCCCTATCGCTACATCGCGCACAATGGCGAAATCAATACGCTCAAGGGCAACGTCAACTGGATGCACGCGCGCCAGTCGCTGCTGCAGTCTCCGCTGTTTGGCGAAGACTTAAAGAAGCTGTTTCCCATCATCGCGCCGGACGGCAGCGATTCCGCGAACTTCGACAATGCGGTCGAACTTCTGTTTCAGGCGGGACGCAGTTTACCCCACGCCATGGCCATGCTGATTCCGGAAGCGTGGGCAGGGAACCCGCACATGCAGCCGGAGAAGCGCGCCTTCTACGAATATCACGCCAGCCTGATGGAGCCGTGGGATGGGCCGGCAGCGATCGCGTTCACCGACGGCAGAGTCATCGGCGCGATTCTCGACCGCAATGGCCTGCGCCCCGGACGCTATGTGGTCACGCATGACGATCACGTGATCATGGCCTCTGAAGCCGGTGTGCTCGACGTTGCGCCAGAGCAGGTCAAGATAAAAGGCCGCCTGCAGCCGGGAAAGATGTTTCTGGTCGATACGGTCGAAGGGCGGATCGTCCCCGACAAAGAGATCAAGGAGCGGTTGGCATCGCGGCAGCCCTACGCGCAGTGGCTCAAGGATAATCAGATTCACGATCGATCAGCTGCCCACTCCCTCGCGCATGCACCAGGCCGATACGGAAACGCTGCTTCGCCGCCAGCGCGCATTCGGCTACAGCGACGAAGATTTGCGAATGATCCTCGGCCCGATGGCCTCGAAGGGCGAGGAGCCAGTGGGCTCGATGGGGACCGATACGCCGCTCGCCTGTCTCTCGGATCGGCCGCAGTCGCTATTCAATTATTTCAAGCAGCTCTTTGCGCAGGTCACGAATCCTCCGATCGACCCGATTCGCGAAGAGATCGTGATGTCGCTCATCAGCTACATCGGAAGCGAGCGGAACATTCTGTCGGAAGAACCTGAGAATTGTCACATGCTGAAGCTGGCTCATCCGCTGCTGACGAACCTCGACTTGGAAAAACTGCGCCGCGTTTCGACCGGGGATCTGCTGGCGATCACATTGCCGGCGCTGTTCCGCGCGAGCGAAGGCGAAGCTGGGTTGAAGCGCGGACTCGATGAGTTGTGCCAGCGCGCGTCTCTCGCGGGCAAAGCCGGATACACGCTACTGATTATTTCCGATCGGGGAGTAAACAAGGATTATGCTCCCATCCCCAGCCTGCTGGCGCTCGCGGCCGTGCACAACCTGCTGGTGCAAGAAGAGACGCGAACCCAGGTCGCTCTGATTACGGAATCCGGTGAACCGCGAGAGGTGATGCATTTCGCACTGCTCAGCGGCTATGGCGCGAGCGCCATCAATCCTTATCTGGCATTGGAGAGTGTTGAGAACCTCGCGCGGCGCGGAGAGCTAGCCGACGGCGTGACTCCTGAAACTGCCGTGAAGAAGTTCATCAAGTCGGTAAATAAAGGATTGCTGAAGACTTTTTCCAAGATGGGGATTTCGACCTTGCAGAGCTATCAGGGGGCCCAGGTCTTCGAAGCCATCGGATTGAACAAAGAGTTGGTGAGCGCTTATTTCGCCGGCACAGTGTCGCGACTGGAAGGTATTGGCCTCGATGTGCTGGCCCGCGAAGCGCAGATGAAGCACGAGCACGCGTTTCGTCCGCTGACCGAGTCTGAGACCGACCTCGCGGTTGCAGGCGCCTACCATCAGCGCGTCAATGGCGAGTATCACTTGCTGAATCCGCTGACCATCGGCAAATTGCAGCAGGCGGTGCGGCAAGAGAGCTTCGAGACTTTTCAGGAATACACGGACCTTATCGACAAGCAAAGTAGCAACCTGGCAACGCTGCGGAGCTTGATGCAGTTAAAAAAGAGCGCCAAGCCGGTTCCCATCGACGAAGTCGAGCCAGCCAAAGAAATCGTGAAGCGCTTCACTACGGGAGCGATGTCATTTGGCTCCATCAGCAAAGAAGCGCACGAAACACTGGCCATCGCCATGAACCGCATCGGTGGGAAGTCGAATACTGGCGAAGGTGGCGAAGATGAAGGGCGCTTCAAGCCGGATGCGAACGGCGATCTGCGGCGGAGCGCGGTCAAGCAAGTAGCGTCGGCGCGCTTCGGAGTTACGGCAAACTATCTCGTCAATGCGGACGAGTTGCAGATCAAAATGGCGCAGGGCGCCAAGCCCGGCGAAGGGGGACAGCTTCCGGGGCATAAGGTGGATGAGGTGATTGCGCGCTTGCGGCATTCGATCCCCGGCATGGGTTTGATTTCGCCGCCGCCGCACCACGATATCTATTCCATCGAAGACCTGGCGCAACTGATCTATGACCTGAAAAGTGTAAATCCGCAAGCTCGCATCGCGGTGAAGTTAGTTGCGGAAGTCGGAGTCGGCACGGTGGCCGCGGGCGTCGCGAAGGCGCACGCAGATGTGGTGCTGATCAGCGGCGACAGCGGCGGCACGGGCGCTTCCCCGCTGAGTTCGATCAAACATGCCGGCATTCCGTGGGAGCTCGGGTTGGCCGAGACGCAGCAGGTGCTATTGCTGAACGATCTGCGCAGCCGCATCCGCGTGCAGACCGACGGCAAGCTCCAAACCGGCCGCGACGTTGTTATCGCTGCCCTGCTTGGCGCCGAGGAATTCGGTTTTGCTACCACGCCGCTGATTGCCATGGGTTGCGTCATGATGCGCAAGTGCCATCTCAATACTTGTTCGGTAGGCATCGCGACACAAGACCCCGTATTGCGCAAGCGGTTCACAGGGCAACCGGAACACGTGATCAACTTTTTCTTCTTTCTCGCGGAGCAGGTGCGGCAGTACATGGCCGATCTCGGCTTCCGCCGCATGGAAGAAATGATTGGTCGTGTCGATATGCTCGATGTGCGGCCGGCAGTCGATCACTGGAAGGCGCGCGGCCTCGATCTCTCAGCCATTCTCTACAATCCGCCGACGCCATCACGCGTGGCGCGCCGGTGCGTGCAGATGCAGGACCATGGTTTGGAGCAGGCTCTCGATCATAAACTGCTTGTCGAAGCGCACGATGCGCTCGAAACCCTGAATCCGGTCGAGATCGAACTCCCGGTGCGCAACGTCCACCGTTCTGTCGGAACCATGCTGAGCGGAGCGATCGCGCGGCGCTACGGTTCTGCCGGATTGCCCGATGACACGATACGCATTCACCTTCAAGGATCGGCGGGGCAAAGCCTGGGCGCATTTCTCGCCAAAGGAGTTACGCTGACGCTTGAAGGCGACGCCAACGATTATGTCGGCAAGGGATTGTCCGGCGGACGATTGATCGTCTATCCGCCGCGAGGCTCGACTTTTGCGCCCGGAAAAGAATATTCTCATCGGCAACGTTGCCCTTTATGGCGCGACTAGCGGCGAAGCGTTTTTTAATGGAGTCGCGGGCGAGCGCTTTGCTGTCCGCAATTCCGGAGCGACCGCGGTAGTCGAAGGTGTCGGCGACCATGGCTGCGAATACATGACCAAAGGCTTGGTCGTGGTGCTCGGCGCTTGTGGGAGAAATTTTGCCGCCGGCATGAGTGGCGGCGTCGCCTACGTTTTTGATGAGCGCGGAGACTTTACCAAAGAGCGCTGCAATCTGGACTCGGTTGACCTCGAACCAATTCTCGACATGCGACTCGCTGCAGGGGAAGTTGATGAGGCAGCACTCGTAAAAGATCTCGTCACGCGCCATGTCGAACTGACCGGCAGCCCGCGTGCGGCGTGGATTTTGGACACCTGGTCCGAAGCTCTGTCCCGCTTCATCAAAGTATTTCCTCACGAACACAAGCGAGTTCTTGGCGTGAGCCGGAGGCGCCAGCCTTATATTCCTAGTCCGCCGCCTGTAATATCGGCACCGGCCGAGCAGATGCAACATGGGTAAGGACACCGGCTTTCTGGAATTCACACGCGAGCTCGCTCCGAGACGGCCCGTAACTCAACGCGTGAACGATTGGTTTGAGATCTATCTCGATTTCCCCGAAGAGAAGCTTCGCACTCAAGGCGCACGCTGCATGGACTGCGGCGTGCCCTTCTGCCAAACCGGATGTCCCGTCAATAACCTCATCCCCGACTGGAATGATCTGGTCTATCACGGCCGTTGGAGAGAGGCGGTTCGCCAACTGCATGCCACCAATAATTTTCCGGAATTCACCGGACGCATTTGTCCAGCGCCGTGCGAGGCCTCCTGTGTGCTGGGGATTAATCAGCCTCCGGTGACGATCAAGCAGATCGAAAAAAATATCGTGGAGCGCGGATTTGCCGAAGGCTGGATCAGGCCCGAGCCGCCGAAGTTTCGCACTGGGAAGAAAGTCGCGATCGTTGGCTCAGGCCCCGCCGGATTGGCCGCGGCGCAACAGTTGTGCCGCGCGGGGCACTCGGTAGTGGTCTATGAAAAAGCAGACCGCATCGGCGGCTTGCTGCGCTATGGCATCCCCGAATTCAAGATGGAGAAGCACGTCATCGATCGGCGCCTCGAGCAGATGTCCGCCGAGGGAGTGAAATTTGTTACCAGTGCCGAGGTGGGCAAGAACATCGCTGTCGAAGCAATGCGGCAGGAGTTTGATGCGATTGTGCTCGCCGGCGGAGCCGAGCACCCACGCGATCTGAATGTTCCCGGGCGCGAGTTGAATGGAATCCATTTCGCGATGGATTTTCTTGCCGCAACAAAATCGACGCTGTCTCGGCGACACGGTCGCACCGGAAGCAGAGATTCTAGCGACTGGCAAGCGCGTCATCATTATCGGAGGCGGCGATACCGGTGCGGACTGCCTCGGAACCTGCCACCGTCAAAAGCCTGTATCCGTGCACCAGTTTGAAATCATGCCGAAACCTCCCGAAGAGCGCTCCCCTCTCACACCCTGGCCACTCTGGCCGATGCAACTCCGCGTCGAAGGCGCGCATGAAGAAGGTGGCGTGCGGGGCTGGAGTATTGCGACCACGAAGTTCACCGGCTCGGGCCAAGTTCAGCAACTTCACGGGATGCGCATTGGCGCGCCGCCGAAGTTCGAGCCGATTCCCGGCACCGAATTTACAATGGACGCGGATCTGGTGCTGATTGCGATGGGCTTCATAGGCCCAGCACGAAATGGAATGATCGAGCAACTGGGAGTGAAGCTAGATGCGCGCGGCAACGTGGCCACCGATCAGAGCTATATGTCTTCGGTGCCCGGCGTCTTCGCGGCGGGCGACATGAGGCGCGGGCAATCGTTGGTGGTGTGGGCCATCGCTGAAGGCCGCAAGGCCGCTGCGGGCGTGGATCATTACTTGCGAACGAATGCAGTGGCCATCGTTGGTCGAGCACCGAGCGCCTCCGCTCGGCTGGACTCTTCGGCCTAGCGACCATCTAGGGCCTGTTCACACTATCGCAGGGCCTCGATGATGAATGCGAAGTAGATAAAGGCGAGAAACACAACATCGAGTTTCTCGAAACGCGAAAAGATGCGGCGGAAGCCTTTCAGCCGCCGAAACAGGCGCTCCACTTGGTTCCGCTTCTTGTAGAGTTCGCGATCGTAGTCCCAGGGTTCGCGCCGGTTCGATTTGGGTGGAACCACCGGAATCATGTTCATTTCCAGCACCAGTTGCCGGGTTTCGTCGCCTTCGTAGGCCCGGTCCATCAACAGCGGGACTTCGACCGGCAGCGGACCTAACTCCAGAAGTAGTTGCCGGCCCACCGGCGCATCGTGCGCTTCTCCCGGCGACAAGCAGAAAATTATTGCCGTTCGAGCATTCGCGGCAACCAGATGAATCTTGGTGTTCCATCCGCCGCGCGATTTCCCGATGGCTTGGGGTCCGTTTTTTTTAAAGCCCCAGTCCCGTCGGGATGCACTTTCACCGAGGTCGAGTCCAAACTGAAAGCTTCGATTTTGATGCGCAGAATCTGCTCTTGCTGCAACTTGGCAAACACCTGATCCAAGACGCCTTTCTTGGCCCAACGATTCATGCGCACGTAGATGCTGTGCCAGTTGCCGTACCGCTTGGGCAATCCGCGCCACTTACATCCGTGCTCGGCGACATAGAGAATCGCATTCAACAAAATCAAATTCTCGTGACGCACATTGCCGCGTTGCACCGGCAAGCAATCTTGAATTCGTTCGTACTGTTCGGTGGTGATCTCCATGCCCTGCATCTTACCCGACGTTTGTTGACGTAGTGTGAACAGGCCCTAGTCAGTCCCGTCTCACTCCGCTCGAAAATGCTACATTAGAAGTTTCATGTCTGCGCCCGATTCTCTCTTTATTCGCGCCGCCAAAGCCCAGTTCACCGAGCGGACTCCGGTCTGGTTCATGCGCCAGGCCGGACGTTATATGCCAGAATACCGAGCCATCCGCAACCAATATTCGCTGATCGAAATCTGCAAGAAGCCGGAGGTAGCAGCCCAGGTCACCGTTGAAGCCGCCGAGATTCTTCAGGTCGATGCGGCTATCATTTTCGCCGATCTTCTGCTGCCGCTCGAAGTCATGGGGCTACCTTTTCATTTTTCCAGCGGCGAGGGGCCGAAAATCGAACGACCGGTGCGCACTCCCGAAGATATCTCGCGTCTGCGCACCGATCGCGCGGCCGATCTCGGTTATGTTTCCGAAGCCGTTAAACTCGTGTGCAGGCATTTCGGCGACAAGCTTCCCGTCATCGGATTCTGCGGAGCGCCCTTCACGCTGGCCAGCTATATGATCGAAGGCGGAGGCTCGCGCAACTATATTTTCACGAAGAGGATGATGTACTCCGAACCTGCGGCATGGAACGAACTGATGAAAAAGCTGGTGGCGGTGACGGCCGAATATTCCGCGGAACAGGTGAGTGCGGGAGCCGACATTATTCAGATTTTCGACAGTTGGGTAGGCTGCCTGAGCGTTGAGGACTATCGCCGCTTTGTTCTGCCCCATGCGACACGATCTGGTCAAGCGCCTACAAAATACCGGAGTTCCCGTCATTTATTTCGGTACCGACAGCGCAACTCTTCTTTCATCGATGCAGGAAACGGGCGCCGAAGTGATTGGCCTCGACTGGCGCATTCCGCTCGACGCCGGATGGCAGAGCCTCGGCGGCAGAGGCTCCCTGCAGGGCAATCTCGATCCTGTATTGCTTTTCGCCGAGTGGAAGGAACTCAAGCAGCGCGCGACAGATATATTGCTCCAGGCCGCCGGACGACCGGGCCATATCTTCAATCTGGGCCACGGCATTCTTCCGCAAACGCCGGTCGAGAATGTGAAGGCGCTTTGCGATTTCATCCGCGAGCGTTCCGCGGATTTCAAAACGCACGAAAACGTACGGACAGAGCAGAAGAAATGACGGCCTGCCCGCTGGGCCTCGGTGCGCAGTGCTATTGCGCGAATCGGATGAATTCGTTTTCCGCCTCGCCGGCGAAAACCGCGGTGCTGCTGCTGGCACACGGCAGCCCCGAAAATCCCGGTCAGATTCCCGAATTTCTTGGTTACGTCACTGGCGGACGGTCAATGCCGCCCGCGGCCGTAGAAGAGATTCGCCATCGCTACTCGCTGATCGGATATTCGCCCCTCGCTTGCTGGACTCGTTTGCAAGGCGATCAACTTTCGCAGTTATTGAAGATGCCGGTCTTCGTCGGTATGCGCAACTGGAAACCATTCATCGGTGATACCGTCAACGCCATTCGAAGTCAGAAATACGAGCTCGTCACCGCCATCTGCCTAGCGCCGCAGAATTCGCGCACCAGCGTTGGTCTCTACCGCAGCGCGGTCACCGGCGGTGGCGATCTTCCGTTCCAAATGGATTTCGTCGAGGAATGGCACGATCAGCCTTTGCTGGTAAAGGCCTTCGCCGAGAAACTGCGAACGGGTTGGCAAAAAGCGACCGCCGAAAACGGAGCGAAGCTGCCTGTGATTTTCACGGCGCACAGCGTCCCTGAGCGCACCATTGCCGCCGGCGATCCCTACGAGAGGCAAGCCAAGGAAACCGCTCATTTGGTGGCGCAAGCGGTGGGATTGTCATCCGACGATTGGATGTTCGCCTTCCAGAGCCAGGGCATGTCGGGCGGCGCATGGATCGGCCCTACGGTAGAGGAAACGATCAGGAGCCTAAAAGCGAAGGGCCATCGCGGCAGTCTTCATACATCCCATCGGGTTTCTATGCGATCACGTGGAAGTGCTTTATGACATCGACATCTCCTTCAAACAATTCGCAGAAAATGAAGGCATGCACCTGTGGCGAGCCGAGTCGTTGAATGACTCGAAGACATTAACCGCAGCCCTCGCTGAAATTGTAAACAGCCGCGCGACGGGTCAGGGCGTTTAGCAACAGCGCATCCCCGCATCCATGAAACGCATTGCCATCATCGGCGGCGGGATCTCCGGACTTTCGGCTGCATACACACTCGAGGAAAAGCGCAAGTCCGGGATGCCTGTCGAGTATGTTGTATTCGAATCCAGCCCGCGTCTTGGCGGTGTGCTCGTCACAGACCATGTCGATGGCTGCCTCATTGAGGCTGGCCCTGATTCGTTTCTAACTGAGAAGCCATGGGCTGCCGATCTGTGCCGCAAGATCGGATTGGGCGATCAACTGATTGGCTCCAACGACGCCTCGCGCAAGACTTATATCCTGATTAAAAACCAACTGGTGGCGCTGCCCGACGGACTCATGTTCATGGTGCCCACCAAGATCATGCCCACGGTGTTCTCGTCGCTCTTTTCGGTACAGACAAAATTGCGGATGATGGCCGAATGGTTTCATCCGCCGCGCAATGCCACCGAGGACGAGACGGTGGCCGACATGGTCAAACGTCACTACGGCTCCGAAATGGTCAGTGTGCTGGCTGATCCGTTGCTCTCCGGGGTTTACGGCGGCGAAGCGGCGCACTTGAGTGTGCGCGCCGTGCTGCCTCGCTTTGCCGAAATGGAAGCAAAGCACGGCAGCCTGGGCCGCGCCATGGTTACCGCTCGCACAAGAACGGCCGCGGCGGCGAAGGGCCCAGCTGCGCCCCTTGTTCAGTTCACTCAAGGACGGTATGCAGCAGATGATCGACGCTCTGGTAGACCGGCTGGATCCGAAAGCGCTAAAGACATCTTGCTCCGTGCAGTCGGTGACCCGGCGGGATCAGAAAGCAGACAGTGGCTGGGCAGTGCACACCGGACAAGAGAGCGCCCCCTTCGACGCGGTGATTATCGCCACGCCAACTCATGCCGCCGCGGCGGTTCTGGAAGGCGCAGATCAGACTCTGGCTCGCAACTTGAGCGATATCAACTACAGTTCATCGGTGACAGTTACCCTCGGCTACGACGAAAAAGTACGCCGCTCACTTCCTCCGGGCTTCGGATTTTTGGTGCCGCGCGGCGAATGCCGCCGCATCCTTGCGGCCACATTCGTGCATAATAAGTTTCCGCACCGCGCGCCGGAAACTCGCGCCCTTGTCCGCTGCTTTCTCGGCGGCACGCGCGACGAGCAGATCATGCAATCTAGCGTTGGTGAGATTCTGCAGATCGTTCGCGACGAGTTGCGCCAGATTCTCGGAAGTGCGCTCACTGAAGAACCTCTTTTTGCGCGCGTCTACAAATGGAAATTGGCCATGGCACAGTATTCGGTCGGCCACCTCGACCGACTGCAGCGGATCGAATCGCTCCGCCGGAAACTTCCCGCCCTGGCGCTCGCAGGCAATGGCTATAGCGGCATCGGTGTTCCGGATTGCGTACGCTCTGGCATTGATGCAGCTACCAGCGTCCTCGCCGAAATCGGGCTGGACCCTCCGCCTAGCGCGTGATCAGACCGGCAACTTGCCGAAGACCGCGACAGATTACCAGCGTTATGTCTCCCACAGATTTTGGTTGCGCGAAACTATGAAGCTGAGGCAGGGTTAGTAGAATTAGTGTCAATATCAGCTGAGGCGTGGGGGCCGTTATGAAAACTTTGCTGACTTTGCTTTGTCTCGCGGGAACATTTTGCATCGCGCAGCAGAATTCGCCACAGGACATGAAGGGCATGAATATGCCGGATCATGACCTGTCGCAAATGCCGGCGCATGATTCTGGAGAAGACTCGGACGCGAGCATGCATGCCATGCATTCCATGGAAGGTCACCACATGGACATGGGGCCGCACATGAAGATGACCACGCTTCGCCCTCCGCAGCCGGGTGATGCGGCCAAGGCACAGCAGGTTGTGGAAGCTGCGCGTGGCGTGATGGAAAAGTATAAGGATTATCACGTCGCGCTCGACGCAAACTTTAAGATTTTCCATCCCGAATTGCCGCAAAAGATGTATCACTTCACGAACTATCGCTACGCATTTGAGGCGGCGCGCGACTTCAATCCAGAGCATCCGACCTCGCTGCTTTACGAGAAAAATAGCGACGGCTACCGGTTAGTGGGCGTAATGTACACGGCACCCAAGCGCTTCACCGAAGACAACCTGAACCAGCGCATTCCGCTGAGCGTCGCGCAGTGGCATGAACACGTGAACTTCTGCCGCGCTCCCGAAGGCCGCAAGCTCGAGTCGCTCGGACCGAATCCGAAGTTTGGACTGCATGGGTCGATCGATACGAAGGAAGAGTGCGACGCGGCGGGCGGCAAGTTTTATCCCATCGTCTTTAATTGGATGGTGCATCTCTATCCGCTCGAGAAAGACTCAGCACAAATGTGGTCGGTGGAGCGACAACATGCGGATTGAGTCTGGTGATCGGGTCATCGGCGATCGATTCATCGGTGACCTGAGACGCGTACGATCCTGATTCCCGATGCCGCTCAGTCGTGGTCTAACTTGCTGCCCCGATGATCGGTGCATATCATCGATTGATCATGAAAAGGGTAAGACTGTTGCTCCTCCTCGCGTTGGCTGTTTCCGGTCACGCCCAAACTACAGCGATTTCTAAAGAAGTGGACGCCGTCTATCCCGCGGCACATGACTTGTACGTTGAGCTTCATCAATCTCCGGAACTGTCCTCGCACGAAACCCAGACTGCTTCCAAACTGGCTGCTCGTTTGCGAGACCTCGGCTACGCAGTCACCGAAGGAGTTGGCGGCACGGGCATTGTGGCCATTCTCAAAAACGGCACTGGGCCGACAGTTATGCTGCGCACGGAACTAGACGCGCTTCCGGTCGAAGAAAAAACCGGACTTCCCTACGCAAGCAAAGTGCACACCCACGATGACTCCGGACGCGACGTCCCTGTCATGCATGCCTGCGGTCACGATCTACACATGGCGGCGCTGGTGGCGACAGCGAACATTATGGCGCACAGCAAGAAAAGCTGGCAAGGAACGCTCATGCTGATCGGCCAGCCCGCTGAAGAAACGATTTCGGGGGCCAAGAGGATGATTGAAGATGGCCTGTTCACGCGCTTTCCAAAACCGGCGGTGGGCGTGGCTCTCCATGTGGGCAATTATCTTCCTGCAGGCCAGGTGGGGATCACTCCCGGCATCTACAACACGAATGCAGACAGTCTTCGCATTACGATCTACGGCAAAGGCGGACATGGTTCCGCGCCGCAAACGACTATCGATCCCATCGTGATCGCCGCCCGAACGATTCTTGCGCTACAGACCATCGTTTCGCGCGAGGTGAAACCGGGAGAGATGGCCGTGGTGACAGTCGGTTACATCCGGGCGGGCACGAAGAACAACGTCATTCCCGACCAAGCAGAGCTCGGCCTTACGGTGCGAACTTACAAGGCGGAGGTGCGGAAACAGGTCCTGGCAGCCATTACGCGTATCGCTAAAGCTGAGGCGCTCGCCGGAGGCGCTCCGCAGGAACCGCTCATCGAACACTATGAGTCGACCGACTCGGTGTACAACGACCCCGGTCTTGCCGAACGCCTGCGGGCGCCACTCGAAGCCGCGCTAGGAAAGCAGAACGTAGTGACGACCGAGCCGATCACGCCCTCGGAGGACTACGCTTTTTTCATCGAGCAGGGCGTTCCCTCGTTGTATATGAGCCTCGGAGGCGCTGACCCGCAGAAGTATGCTGAGTCCAAGAGGACCGGCGTCATGCTGCCCTCCAACCACTCCCCTTACTTCGCGCCTGATGTGGATCCGGCTTTGCACGCGGGCATTGAAGCGGAGGTTGCGGTGTTGCGCAACCTGCTGAATGGCTCCTCGCAATGAGTCGAACGATCTGGAAATCCAAAATCAAAGGGTGCTTGAATTTCGATTAGCCGACGATCCCGGCGCCCGCCTCACCCATCCCGCTCTGCTATCCTGAATCGTCCCTTTCATGACTGCTGCTGCGTCTCCGAGCCGCTGGAAGATCGTCCTGGCCTTTGGGCTTGTTTATCTCTTCTGGGGCTCAACCTACCTGGGCATTGGCATCGCGGTGGAACATATTCCTCCGGCCGTGATGTGCGCGGTGCGCTTCTCGATCGCGGGCACTGTAATGCTCGCTTACTGTGCGGTAACAGGGAAACGCGTGCGTTACCCGGCGCGCCAACTCGGCCATCTGGCAGCGGTCGGAATTCTGCTTCTGATGGGCGGTAACCTTACTCTCTCCTATGCCGAACGTGTCGTTCCCACCGGCATCGCCGCGCTGTTGGTTTCGGTCACTCCGCTGTGGTTTCTTGTGCTCGATAGTTTGCTGCTGGGCAACCACCATATCGCGCGGCGGGGAAAGATTGGGCTGGCCATCGGAATCGCGGGAGTGGCGGTGCTCATATTGCCTGATCTGAAGCACTCCAATTTCGTCGGCCACCGCGAACTCTGGTGGTCGCTGGCATTGCCCATGGGATCTTTGAGCTGGGCGTTCGGTTCCGTGCTTTCGAAGAAGTGGCAGACCGCGGCCACCGATCCGTTTGGCGCCATCGCATGGCAAATGATCTTCGCGGGGATGGCGAATCTGGTGTTCGCTCTGCTCGTGGAGAAACCCGCCGAGGTGACTTGGACTTTCAGCGGAGTTGCCGCGATCCTCTATCTGGTTTTGTGCGGTTCCTGGATCGGCTACACCGCATACATCTGGTTGCTGCAACATGTTCCGACCTCGAAGGTTTCCACTTACGCCTACGTTAACCCCGTGATCGCGGTGCTTCTGGGATGGCTGGTCCTGCATGAGCGCATCGACCGCTACGTTCTGCTGGGGAGCGCGATCATCGTGGCGTCGGTCGTGCTGGTAACGAGCGCGAAGGTGTCGACTCGTGTCGCGGCGGAAGAAATTCCTGCCGTTGAGGCTGCGGGAGACTGATGCCGGCCCGTTGATATGCGCGCGAGAAAAGAATCCGCGCGATTCGGCCTGGGTGGCGAGAATGCCCGTCTCTCCCCAAGGTGTGGACTATTCTTCTGGCTCTTCGGCATCGTTGACGACGTCGACTACGCGGCTTCTTATGTTGAAGACTAACTTCTGGTTCTCATCGGGTTCAAACGTGACCCGCATCGGCGTGCGCTCCCACACAGGCGGTGGACATTCCGAGTCAGGGTCGTCGTCTCCGCCGGGTTCGCCGACATCTTTTTTCAGTATGGGCTTACGGCGTCCAACTTGGGCGACGACAGCATATAACTTCTTGCCGTCTTCGGAAACGCCACAATAGGCGATGTAGTCCCGATACCAGCTGGCCGTCGAATAGAAGGGATCAAACTCGGGCAAGTTGAGTTGAGAGACCCGTCCTGTGAGGCGATCGATGAGCAGCCATCCGCCGCGTTGCCACAGCCAACGCGTAGTAACTGCTCTTTCAGTCGGCAGGGCGTCATTGACGCGAAATGCGCGCCGCACCACGAAGAGACGGTCGGTGAGTTCATGCGGAAGTCCGGTAGTGTATTCCTTGAGCCGAGTATCGACGAACAATGGACGTACTTTCAGGTCAAGCAGCTTTTGCCCGGTGGCATTGGGCCACTTGGCGACAATCCATTTTCCGAAAGCGATGACGTGCGGCTTCGGCACGGCTGCGCATTCGCCCCACACGACACAGAGCATGATGAACGCCAACAATACTTTTCGTAGCTGTGTGATCATGCTGAAGACTGGCACGGTGGTAGATGACGAAGCAATGACGGTTGAACATCAAAAATGTTCAGTTTCTCTTCGCAGACGCGAATGGTGGATGGTGTGAAACTCGACTGGGACGGACGAAGGAATTCATCCTCGCGGCATGGTGTGGCGTAGTTTCCAGGGGTATGGGAGACTGTGAATATGGCAAAGCGCAGGCTTCGGGTGCTAAAACGGGTCAGCGGCACGGCAGCATTGGGAGTTTGCGAAGCCTGCAATGCGCAGTTCTCGGCCGATCCTCGGCAACTGGGTCAGGCCGGAGTGCAACACCAGTTCAATGCGCACAAATGCGGCGCTGGGCAAAGCGTTGCCGCCACAAAAGAGGCTGCAAAGGTTTCGGCTAAATAACGATTTGGGCAATTTGCATTAGCGCATCCTTTGCCGTGAGTTTGCGATACCGCGGCAAATTGAGCGCGATATGGAATGTCTGCTGTTGAACGTCTTGGGTTGAACGCATTTAGTTGCGCACATCTGGTTGAACCGTTTAACGATGAATCTTCCGCCAACAGAACGCCGGACGCGAGAGCGACGGACAACCCTTTGCCCGCAATCGAATTCTTATGTTCGTATGGTTGATCCGCAAGCTGGGCGCCGCAGGCAATCGATTCTTGTGGTCGACGACAATGCCGGCAATGCGATGCTGCTTAAGGAGTTGCTGGCAAGCCGCGGCTATCTCACGGTGACGTCGCACAATGCGGCAGCAGCAGAAGCGGAGATCGCGCGCCAGGCTCCAGACCTGATTTTGCTCGATGTGATCATGCCCGGCAAAACCGGATATGAACTATGCCGCGAACTGAAAGAAGATCCGAGAACGCGGCTGATCCCCATTGTCCTGGTCACCGGCCTGACTGCGCACGAAGACCGCATCAAGGGAATCGAAGCCGGGGCTGACGATTTTCTGACCAAGCCGATCTGGCCCGAGGAATTGTTTGCCCGCGTCGGTTCGTTGCTGAGGTTGAAGGAGTTTACCGACGAACTGGAGACGGCAGATTCAGTTCTATGCACGCTGGGGCTGAGCGTCGAAGCGCGCGACCCTTATACCGAAGGCCACTGCGAGCGGTTGGCGCGCAATGCAATCGATTTGGGGCGCTTTCTCGGCGTTGACGAAGAGAGTATTGTGGCCCTGGAGCGCGGAGCCTATCTGCACGACCTCGGCAAAATCGCGGTACCCGATGAGATACTGAAAAAGGGAAGCGATCTGACGCCGGCGGAATGGGAGATCATGAAGCAGCATCCGTTGACCGGCGAGAAGATATGCCGTCCCTTGAAGTCGCTGCGCCTGGTGCTTCCGATCATTCGTTATCATCACGAGCATTCGGACGGCAGCGGCTATCCGGATGGGCTCAGTGACGGCGACATTCCGCTGCTGCCGCGTATTTTGCAGGTGGTAGATATTTATGATGCGTTGCGCACGGCGCGTCCATACAAGCCTGCGCTCGGCCACGAACAGGCTGCCGTCACCATGCGGGCCGAAGCGCGTAGCGGACTCTGGGATGAGGAGTTGGTCTCGGAGTTCTTCGGCATGCTCGACCAGCGCCGCCAGGTGGCGTGAATCATCGAGTCGTTGAATCATTCAGCGATTGCATCATTGAGTCATCGCCTCGAATGATGGAATGACTCAAGGACTAAATGATTCAATGAATCAATGACTTTCAGCTACAGCTTCATTATCCCCGCTTATAACGAAAGCGTGCGTATTCGGCCGACGCTCCATGCGCTTCTCCGCCATGCGCAGGAGCAAAGCTGGGATGTGGAGATTCTGGTCGTGAATGACGGCTCCACCGACGATACCGCGCAGATCGTACGCGAATACGGGCGGTCGCATCCACAGGTACTGCTGGTGGAGAATCCTGGGAACCGGGGCAAAGGTTACAGCGTGCGCAATGGGATGCTGCATGCGCGTGGCGACATTTGCCTCTTCACAGACGCCGATCTTTCTTCGCCGATGACGGAGGCGGAGAAACTGTTCGATGCAATAGCTCAGGGTGCCGACATTGCGATTGGATCGCGCTGGCTGCGGACGGAACTGCAGACCAGCCACAGCCCCTCTACCGGCAGCTGTTTGGGCGAATCTTCAATCTCGCGCTCCGGCTAATTCTGGGCTTGCGATTCGCGGATACGCAATGCGGGTTCAAAGCCTTTCGCCGCGACGCGGCCCAGCGCATCTTTCCCCTCCAGAAAATTGAACGCTGGGGATTCGATCCGGAGATTCTATTCCTGGCGCAGCGCGCGGGCTTGCGGGTGGAAGAGGTTCCGGTGTGGTGGGCGCACAGCGAGGGAACGCGGCTACATCCTCTCCGCGACGGACTGCGCATGTTCGGGGAAGTTTTGCGCATTCGCTGGAATTCAATCAACGGCAGCTATACTGGCTCCGCCGTATGTTCTCCCGGCAAGTTATGAGACGGCTCGAAATTCACCTCGCTCCGAGGGAACGATGCGAGCTCCGTGTTCCCCATCGAAGACCAGCGTAAAATCCGCAGCGCACTCCGTGAACAGCCAGAACAGCTCGGTTTCGATGCAGGCGTGCACGACCTATCCGCTTCGCTGTCGGCTCAAGCTCGCGAAGCGCTTCTTTTGTAATTGCTCGCCGCAGCCAGCCGCACGAAATCGGCGACCTGGGTCCCCATCTCTTCGGTCGAAACGGTACGCTCGCCGGGGCGCGCCAGGTCGCGGGTGCGAAAGCCTCCCATCAGCGTTGAAATGACGCCAGCCTCCACGCACTCCGCTTCCTCGGGTAAATGAAAAGTATGCCGAAGCATCATGGCGATCGAGAGAATCGCGCCGAGCGGATTAGCAACACCCTTGCCTGCGATATCCGGAGCTGATCCATGCACAGGTTCGTAGAGGCCGACTCGCCCTCCAATGCTGGCAGAAGCCAGTAGGCCCAGCGATCCCACGATTCCGCCCGCCTGGTCGGATAAGATGTCGCCGAACATGTTCTCGGTAAGAATGACGTCGAATTCGGCGGGTTTGAGAACGAGCGCCATGGCACCTGAGTCCACATACATGTGCGAGAGCTGCACATCGGAATAATCGCTGGCGATGCGGGTGACGACCTCACGCCAAAGACGCGAGCATTCCAGAACATTCGCCTTATCGACGGAGAGCAATCGCTTGCGGCGACTTTGAGCCAGTTGAAAGGCGACGTGGGCGATGCGCTCCACCTCAGGTTCGCTGTAGCGCATGGTATTGATCGCCTTCCGCGAACCGGGAACGCCTTCCCCTACGGCATCGATAGAGCGCGGCTGTCCGAAATACAACCCGCCCAGTAATTCGCGCACGATCAGAATGTCGGTCCCTTTGACAATCTCTTCGCGTAGGGGCGAACACGCGGCCAGTGACGGATAATGAACGGCCGGACGGAGGTTGGCGAAGGCCCCGAGCTCCTGGCGCAGACGAAGCAGCCCCGCTTCTGGACGAAGCTCGCGAGGATTGTGATCATAGCCCGGATTACCCACCGCCCCGAGCAGCACTGCCTGGGAGGCGAGGCAGGCCTGAATGGTCGAGTCGGGCAAGGGATTGCCAAATCTCGCCAGGGCAACGCCTCCGATCTCTTTTTCGTCGAGTTCAAGATCGTGGCCGAAGCCTGTGGTCACTTCCTCTAGAACACAAATGGCTTGGGAGACAACTTCAGGGCCAATTCCGTCGCCGGGGAGGGAGGTGACGTGGAGTTGCATGGAGTCCTCGAGTGGTTTCAGAAAAGAATACTACGATGAACGCCGCTGTGATAGCCCGGTTTGGGACGTTAGCTACTATCAGCAGTAGTGGCTGAGTATTCGCTCCACACCCTTAAAGCTACACACCCCCTCAAGCTACACACCCCAAAGATAGTCTTCCTGGTCGGCATGGTGATCTGCGAAAGGAATCGCCAGAGTCGCGTGGCCGGCGCTGCCCGATACGTGAATCTGATGCGTCTCGTTGGCGGAAGTGCCATTGGCTCCAGCCGCAGCGGAGACGGCATGCGCATGAGGAAGAGGCAAAGAGGCTGGGGCTGGTGGAAATTTCTTGCCCACAGTCTCGCTCTTCGTGAAGGTGCCGCTGGCGACGTCCTGAATCAGTTCGAGCAAATGACTGTCCTGGACTTTCTTGATGCGATCGGCAAGAACCACAAACCTGCGATAGACCTCATCCAGTTCGCGGCGTTCAAACTGGTGCCCCAGTTGTTCGCAGCGCAAGGCCAGGGCGTGGCGTCCGGAATGTTTGCCGAGCACCAGCCGTGAATCGGGCACGCCCACCGACTGGGGGGTCATGATCTCGTAGGTCAGTGGGTTTTTGAGCATGCCATCCTGGTGAATTCCGGCCTCGTGTGCAAAAGCATTGCGGCCAGTAATCGCTTTGTTCGGCTGCACTGGAACCCGCGTGATCTCGGCCAACATCTGGCTCGCCCGGAAAATCTGCTCGCCGGCGACGCCAGTCTCGTAAGCGTAGCGGTCGGGTCGCACCCGCATCGCCATCACCACTTCTTCGAGGGAGGCGTTTCCGGCGCGCTCCCCAATTCCATTGATAGTGCACTCAACCTGGCGGGCGCCATTCTGCACTCCCGCCAGCGAGTTTGCGACCGCCAGGCCAAGGTCGTTATGGCAGTGCGTGGAGACCGTTACTTTGTCGATACCAGGGACCTTTTCATAAAGCGTGCGAATAAGTTGGCCGTATTCGTCGGGCATGCTATAGCCGACGGTATCCGGAATGTTAACCGTGGTCGCACCGGCGGCGACCACGGCTTCAACTACCTGACAAAGGAAGGGGACATCGCTTCGAGTCGCATCTTCGGGGGAAAATTCCACGTCGGCGCAAAGTGACTTTGCGTGCCGGACGGCTTCGCGCGCCTGCTCCAGGCACTGCTCGCGCGTGATCCGCAGCTTATATTTCAGGTGAATGTCAGAGGTGGCCAGAAAAACGTGTATGCGCGGATGCGAGGCTCCTTGCAAGGCTTGCCAGGCGCGGTCAACATCGCCTGTGCAGGCGCGAGCCAGGCCGGCGATGACGGGACGCCGCACCGTGGCTGCAATCTTCTGCACAGCTTCGAAATCGCCATCGGATGCGATGGGGAACCCCGCCTCGATAACGTCGACGCCGAGGCGGTCAAGTTGCTGGGCCAAGCGCAGTTTTTCCTGCACATTCATACTGCAGCCCGGCGACTGTTCGCCGTCACGAAGCGTGGTGTCGAAGATGGTGATGCGTGGTCGATCCATGAACTTGCATCCCTCCAGTGAATTCAGTCGATTCTTATACTCTATCGGCGAGCCTCCAGTAAGAAAAGATTATTATATTAACGTTAGCATTAGTTGCCGTGATAGTATTAGATGTACTTATGCAATGTACAATATTGACAAGCGATACGAAAAGTTTCCCCGCAATTGAAGATTTGACCAGAACCTGATCGCCATGGACCTTTCGCAACTCGAAGTCTTCCTCACGGTGGCCCGCGAGCACCGCTTTTCACGCGCGGCCGAAAAGCTGTTTCGCACGCAATCGGCGGTCAGCCAGACCATCCGCAAACTCGAACTGGAGATCGGCGAGCCTTTGTTCGACCGCTCCTCGCGTGAGGGAGTGCTCACCGATGCTGGACGCGTGCTTGAGGAATACGCCGCGAAGCTGCTTAACCTGCGGCAGGATGCTCAGACGGCGCTGGTCGAGATGCGCGAACTGCAAAAAGGCAAACTCGTAATCGCCGCCAACGAATTTACTGTGCTCTACCTGTTGCCGGTGCTGGGCGAGTACCGCCGCCTACACCCGACGATCAAGATCACGGTGCGGCGCTCGCTGGGGAGTCACATTCCCGACGATGTGCTCAAGCACAGCGTCGAACTCGGCATGCTTTCCTATGATCCACAGGAGCCGCAGTTGCGCTCGGCAGTGGTTTATCTGGACGAGTTGGCGTTGATTGTTCCTCCCGGTCATCCATTGGCGTCGGCGGGCGAAGTAAGCGTGCGGCAACTGGGCGCGGAATCGTTCGTGGCCCACATCGTTGCCTCTCCCTATCGCGAGAAGGTGATCGAAGCGTTCCGCCAGCACAAGACGCCCTTGCACATGGATGTGGAACTGCCCACGCTGCAGGCCATCAAGCGCTTCGTGGGCATGGGCAAAGGAGTCGCGCTCGTGCCCGGGATCAGCGTGGAAAGCGAGATCAGCCGTGGAGAACTGGTGCGGGTTCCGGTGCGCGATCTTCATTTTCAGCGCAAGCTGCGGCTGGTGTACCGGCAGGAGTCCAGTCTGTCGCACGCGGGAAGAGCATTTCTAAAAGTGGCGGAGCAGGTTTCCAAAGACAGAGGCGGGCGTTATCGCTTCCAACGCGAAAAATAGGAGCGATGCGGGGCGGACGCGCTTCCGGCAATAAAATTAACCGCTTACGCCGAGTGCCTCTCTTCCTGAACCATTGCCGCCATCGCCTCCGGCACGCTGCCGTAAACATCGAACACCGATACCAGGTTGGTAGTCTCGAAGAGATGCCGGACGGATTTTCTGGGACAGGCAAACTTCAGCATATATCCGGCTGCTTCGGCCCACATGTGGGTTAGCACGAGTTCCCCTAGGCCGCCGCTGTCTAGCGATTCGACTCCCGCCAGATCCACTACCATACGCTGCGCAGTAGGAAGGGCCTCGGCGACGAGGGTCGAAAGCGATCCCGCCTCACTGCCAAAGATAATCCGGCCCTGGCAGTGCAGCAACAGAGCGCTCCCCGGGTGCCCAGCTTCCAGACTGAGGTTCAGTTGCTTGTCATTGTGCCGGCGGGTTACTGCGCCACGCGCAGGGGAAGCGTCCCGTGAATTTTGAGACGTCATGTCTACACCTTAGTCGCGGAAGAGATGCAGGTGGTTGCACGGAGATGAAATTTCAATAAATTCTCTCCAAGCTGCCCTAATTATTTCGACGGGTCTTTGCGGCGGGAAGAATCTACGGCCGGGACCAACGGTCGCCGCAAGGGCACAATCGCACCCTTGGAGGGATCCGCGGCAGCCGAAGCTCGCGCTAACACCTCATGCTGGATGTACTGCACGAAATCCTGAATCTGATGCTGCATTTCTTCCATTCGTTCGCGCATTTGCAGAATGATAGCAATGCCGCTGATATTGACTCCAAGATCGCGAGCCAGCGAGAGGATGAATTCAAGCCGCTGCAGATCTTCGTCGGTATAGAGCCGTGTGTTGCCTTCAGTGCGGCTGGGTTTGAGCAGTCCTTCGCGCTCGTAGAGGCGCAAGGTCTGAGGATGAATCTCATACATCTCGGCCACCGCCGAAATCATATACGCGCCTTTGGATTTACGCTTGGTCATATCTCCGAATAAAGCTCCAGACCCGCCATGCGCGCGATTCGCGCAAAATCTCGATCAAGTGTAAAAACGCTGGCGCCGTGTTCTAGCGCAATAGCTGCGATGAGGGTATCCATTGTGCTGGACGTAATACCTTTTCGTCGTCCGGCGCGGTAAATCGTGGCCGCACTCCGGTAGGTGTCAAATCCCCCAGGCTCCAGCATGTCCCACTGTGCCAGGAAACGCTCAACCACACCGGCATCCCGCATCAAACCCTGCAAAACCTCGGCGACGACGATCCCGGTCAGAGCGAAAGGCTCACTCTCCTCAATCATCCGCCGCAGTTCAGCCCCTCCACGTCCCGGTGACGGACGAAAGAAATCAACCCAGACCGAGCTGTCGACCAGGATCACACTCGATTTCTCCGCGAGGTCTTCAGATCGCCTTGCCAGATGCCGCTGCCGTAATACTTCAGGATTCCCTTGCGGGTTTCCGAACGCACCAGCAGATCAAGTGCCCGGTCGACGATCTGCCGTTTGGTGCGGAGCCGGGTCAGTTTACGTGCCTTACGAATCAGGCTCTCATCGATCACAATGTTGGTTCTGCCCATGTGTAATAGAATACACCATTTGTCCTGCAATCGGTGTATGGAGCGGGACTGTAGCTAGGAGGAGGCCAACTCGGGTTTTGGCTCCGGCGCCGTCCAGCCTGCCGGCTTCAGGGCGTGGTTGATCGCGTATGCGACGATTCCGGCGCCGATTACTAATAGAGCGAACATGAACGAGCTCATGCCGAGCACAGCTTCATGCTCGCTACGGATGATCGCAAATCCCAGCAGCAGCACCGGAGGAATACCGACCGCGATAGCTCCAAAGAGCCCGCCCGGCACGCGGAACGGCCGTTTCAATTCCGGCTCGCGAATCCGCAGGCAGATCAGCGCGACAAATTCCAGCGTCAGGCTGACGCCGTAGATCATGATATCGAGCGTAACCAGGCGCTCGAAGCCGAGGTTCAGGGCCAAGCCCCAGCCAATGGCCAGAGCGATAATCGCAACCCAGGGGGCGCGCGATTTCGGATGCAGTTTGCCGAAGACTTTCGGCAACATGCCATCCTGCGCCATAGCTAGCGGTAGGCGCGAGTAGCTCATGACCAGCGCATTGAACATGCCAAAGCCGCTCATCATGCCGCCGGCCACCAGCGCGATCCGCAGCACAGGGCCTCCCATCAGTTGGGCTACGTCGGCCCACGCGCCGGTTTCCCAGGCGCTGGCGGGAAGGCCGGTCATCCACATGGCGGCAAACGGAAGAATGTAGCTCACGCAGACAATAACCACCGCGGCCAACATCGCTCGTGGATAGGTGCGCTGCGGGCGCTCGACCTCGGTGGCGATGGTGGAGGCGTTATCCCACCCCATATAGTTCCACATGCAGATGAGCAAGCCGCCGAGAATATCGACGTTCGAGGTAGTTGGCTTGGTAACGGCATGGGCCAGCGCATGAATCTTGAACGGCGCCAGCACAAAGATCGCTGCGAACGGTGCCGAAAGGGCGAAGAAAAGCCATAGTGAGGTCGTAGAGACGACCTTCACGCCCATGATATTGAGGATCGCGCAGACAATCACCACCCCCAGGGCGACGGCCACGCCGCGATGGTTCTCCTGAAACCAGGGAAACATGCGTGTCAGGTAGGCGACGAAGAGCGTGGGATAAATCGCCATATCGAAAATGGACGCTACCAGCGACAGCCAGGCTTCCTGAAATCCCCAGAAATTTCCCATGGCGCGGCGCACCCAGGCGTAGTAGCCGCCCTCAAAGGGAAGGGCGCTCGAAAGCTCGCCGATCATGAACGCGGTGGGGAGGCTCCAGAGAAGCGGGGTCAGGAGCAGGATGAGGATCGCTTTGCCGTAGCCTGCGCCATGCACGATGTCTTCCGTGCCATAAGTGCCCCCGGAGACCATAAAGAAGGTCGCGGCCACGAGAGGCCAGAGGGTGAGGCGAATCGATTTTTTCTTCGTCTGGGGAGCGGCGGCGGGAAAGCCGGGTTGCGGGACGTTAGCTGGTGCGGTAGCTGTTGCCAATTTCTATGGCTTCCTCCTCAAGCGACTCACTCTCACCACCGCGCCTTCCTTGAAGATGTCGCTCGCGGCTCCCGGGTGCACGAAGATTCCCGGGCATTTCGGCAAAGTTAGTTCGCATGTGTGAGATTACGGGAAATTTCCGCAGATGCAAGAAATTTCTTAAAAATTTTGGCGGGGAGGACCGGGACGGAGGTAACGGTTAGCCCGCAGGGTGTTCTTCGATTCGATGATGGCGGGGGCCGCACCAGGCACAGGTCGTAGCTCGCACGCGAGAGGCCCCATTATTACAATTACACTGTGTCAGGAGTCCGATCCGGCCAGTCTGGAAGCTCCCATGGTTTTTTGTGCCAGGATCCTACAGACGACCACCACTCCCGAAACCATTTTGGTTCTCCGATGCGTCCGTTAGCCCATCGCGGCTCGGCGGCTTCCACGGAAAACGCCGCCTGATATACGTGAGGAAGCCGCTTCCAATAGAGAATTGGATAATCCGACTGCGTCTGCAATGTAATAGTATCGGGCTGAATTTGTTCCCCACTGAGTTCTCGAAACCAATCCATGCGCGCCATGAGAAGATTGAGATCCGGCGATGTGAGTTCACCTGTCTTGTAGTCGCTGAATTGAGTGAAGAAGCGTCCCCAGTCAGGCTCTGCCACTCTCTCCCATGCTTCACCCCCTAGCTCGGTCAATTTAAAACCCACTTGCGTGGAAGGGTCTCGGTCGCGGAGGTGTCGCAACGGTTCGTAATTCTTTGGGAGGGCCAAAAAGCGCTCGAGAATTTGGGAAACGCCGGATCGAGTTATCACATCGTCTTCCGTGGACCCTGACGAAAAGGTAATCATCGCTGAGATGAACAGATCGATAAGACCTCTGGCGTAGCCTTCCGAACTACAACCTGGTATGGGTTTAACATTGAGACCTTTGCCGGCAGCGGGGAAGATCCGAGTGAGGGGAACCCCAAACTCAACCGCCGTGTTTAGTAACCAATGTTGGATCACGCCATCGGGCGGGAGGTTATTTGGACTAGCTAAATGTTCTTCCATAGATCAGCGCGTGGATCTTCGGGGTTCAGCTTGGCCAGTTCCCGCAGCAGTTCTTTAGTCTTCTCGTCGCGAGGCATAGGGACCGTGATCTTGACCTCGACAATCTCATCTCCGCGAGCGCCTTCCTTGGTAGCCGAGGGTACGCCCTTTTCACGCAGCCGCAGCTTCTGCCCCGACTGCGTCCCTGGAGGAATCTTCAGCATGCTCCGGCCGTCGATGGTAGGCACCTCGATCTTCGACCCGAGGGCGGCTTCGACGGCCGTCACCGGTACCGTGATATAGATGTCGTCGGCCTCTCGCCGGAACAGCGGGTGCTCGCCGATGCGGATGATCACGTAAAGATCCCCGACCCCGCCTCCTCGCAGACCGGCATTGCCCTTGCCTGCGATCCTAATACGCTGCCCGTCGCGCGTTCCCGCCTTAATGCGAATCTCGAGCGGATCAGTGCGCTCGATGCTGCCTTCGCCGTGGCAAACGGGACAGGTCGAAATATTCTTGCCCGTTCCGTGGCATCGGGGACAGGTGACGTTGAACTTCATCCGCCCGCCCGTCTGCTCGATCGTTCCCTTGCCATGGCACTGCGGACATTCCCCCGGAGCTTCGATGTAGCCATTGCCGTGGCAGTTCCCGCAGACATCGCGCCGGGTGATATTCAGCTTCATCACGCCGCCGCGGATCGCGGTCCAGAACGGCACGTTGACCTGGTATTCCAAGTCGCTGCCCGGCTCCGGGCCCTCGTCGGCCGCCTCACCGCGACCGCCGCCGGTGAAAATGTTGGAGAAGATATCGCGGAAGCCGCCACTAGAACCGCTAGAGCTCTTCCGCCCACCGCCCGCGCGGGCGCCTTCGAAAAGATCGGAAAAATCAAAGCCGCCGAAATCGACGTTGCTGGGCCCACCCGGCTGGCGAGCACCGCCCGGAAATCCTCCCCCAAAACCGCCATCGCCCGGTTGGCCACCGCCGCGAGCGTAGGCGTCCGCCGTAGCCGGGTCGATGTTGTCGGAGTAAAAGCCGAGCTGGTCGTAAATCTTCCGCTTCTTCGGATCGCTGAGGACGTCATTCGCCTCGGAAAGAGTCTTAAACTTTTCTTCCGCCCCTTTGTCGCCGGGATTGACGTCAGGATGATACTTGCGAGCCAGCTTACGAAACGCCTTGCGGATCTCGTCGGTCGAGGCAGACTTCTTTACCCCGAGAACGCCGTAATAGTCTTTATCTTTGGTTTGGGTGGCCATGATCTAGCTGTCAGTTCGCAGCTATCAGCTCTCAGTCTTACGAGCCAGGTGACTTCTCGATTTTAGCCGCTACGAGAGTGTCGCACACTTCTCAAAACCGAGAACTGAGAACCGGGAACTCTGAGAACTGCGTCTTCAGTTCACCACTTCCTTCGCCTGCTCATCGAGCGCCACGGTGAACGCCTCAAATGGCGAAACATCGATCGATACCGGAATCTTCTGCATACCAGTTGCGGTTGGCGCAAAGCAATACCAGCGTCCCTCTTCTGGAACGAAGTTCACAAAAAACATCTGTCCATTGACTTCAAATCTCAATTGGTTTCCTCATTTCTGGTCCCAACGCACAATAAATCCCAAACTGCTGATGCAAAAGGGGGCGCATTCGCGCCCCCACTCAAGTGCTGCTCAGCAGCCGCGCCTGCGCGTTACTTCTTGTCTTCGACGTCCACATATTCGGCGTCGATTACGCCTTCGTCTTTCTTCTGGCCCGCGCCGTTTGCGCCGGAAGATGCTTGTCCATCGCTCGGCTCTGCGCCGGCGCCCGGTGCCCCAGCCGCCTGCGTAGCCTTATACATCTGCTCCGCCAGCTTGTGTGACGCTGCAGTCAGCTTCTCCCGTGCCGAGTCCATCTGCGCCTTGTCGCCGCCTTCGATGGCCTTCTTGGCGTCGGCCAAAGCGTTCTCCACGTCTCCGCGCTCGGAGCCCGAGATCTTGTCGCCATGCTCCTTCAGCATCTTCTCGATGTTGTAAACCATCGAGTCGAGCTGATTCTTGGCTTCGATCGCCTCGCGCTGCGCCTTGTCTTCGGCCGAGTGAGCATCGGCTTCTTTCGCCATGCGCTCGACCTCTTCCTTCGACAAGCCCGAAGACGAAGTGATCGTGATCTTCTGATCCTTGCCCGTGGCCATGTCTTTCGCGGTCACGTTGAGGATGCCGTTAGCGTCAATGTCAAACGTCACCTCGATCTGCGGCACGCCTCGCGGAGCCGGTGGCAATCCCGTCAAATGGAATTTCCCCAGAGTCCGGTTCTGCGCCGCCATTGGCCGTTCGCCCTGCAGCACATGCACCTCAACCGAGGTCTGGCTATCGGCCGCCGTGGAAAAAGTCTCCGTCTTCTTCGTTGGAATCGTGGTGTTCCGAGGAATCATCGGAGTCGCCACGCCGCCCAGCGTCTCGATCGACAGCGTCAGAGGAGTCACGTCCAGAAGCAAGAGGTCTTTAACCTCGCCCTTGAGCACGCCGCCCTGAATCGCCGCGCCGACCGCCACGACTTCATCCGGGTTGACGCCCTTGTGGCCTTCACGTCCAAACAGATCCTTTACGATCTGCTGAATGCGAGGCATGCGCGTCTGTCCGCCGACCAGCACTACCTCGTTGATCTTCGAGGCGTCGACACCGGCGTCTTTCATGCACTGCTTCGAGGGTCCAACCGACCGCTGCAAAATATCCTCGACCATCGACTCAAGCTTCGCCCGCGTCAGCTTCTTCACCAGGTGCTTCGGACCGGAAGCATCCGCCGTAATAAACGGCAGATTGATTTCGGTTTCCATGGTGGTAGAAAGCTCGATCTTCGCGCGCTCCGCCGCGTCGCGTAGACGCTGCAAAGCCATCTCATTGCCCTTGCCGCGCAGGTCGAGTCCTTCATCCTTCTTAAATTCGTCAATCAGCCAATCGACCAGGCGCTGGTCGATGTTGTCGCCGCCCAGGTGCGTGTCGCCATTGGTGGCCTTAACCTCGATCACACCTTCGCCGACTTCGAGCACCGAAATATCAAACGTGCCGCCGCCGAAGTCATACACGGCGATCGTCTCGTCCTTGCCCTTGTCGAGCCCGTAGGCCAGAGCGGCCGCCGTCGGCTCGTTGATGATTCGCTTCACTTCGAGCCCGGCAATCTTGCCGGCGTCTTTCGTAGCCTGCCGCTGGGCATCATTAAAGTAGGCGGGCACGGTGATCACAGCCTCGGTGACTTTTTCCCCGAGATAGTCTTCCGCCGCCTTCTTCAGTTTTTGCAGGATCATCGCCGAGATCTCAGGCGGAGTGAACTTTTTCCCCTGCGCCACGATGACGACGTTGTCGCCGTCCCGCTCAACCTTATAAGGGACCATCTTCAACTCTTCGCTGACCTCGTCATAGCGGCGTCCCATAAACCGCTTGATCGAGTAGACCGTGTTCTCCGGATTGGTAATAGCCTGCCGTTTTGCGACCTGCCCGACCAACCGTTCGCCGGTTTTGGTAAATCCGACGACCGAAGGGGTGGTCCGCCCGCCTTCTTCGTTCGGTATCACTTTCGGCTCTCCACCCTCCATCACCGCGACGCAGGAGTTGGTGGTGCCAAGGTCAATTCCAATAATCTTTCCCATAACGCATCCTCCAATTCAAATAAGTGCATTATAATCAATAACTAATGATTATGCTTCCCGCCATGCTATAACCTGAGCGGATCACTGTCAAGGTTTAGATGAGTCTGGGGGCACAGAAGTTGCGCTCGATTTTGCCGATGAAAGCGTGAGGCCGGGACGGCAACCGAATGCGACTATGATTCTCTCCGCTGGGGACAAGCTCCACATCGTGCATCGCCAGATGTTTGACGGTGACGCACGACGCCACTTCATCGGCTCCATAGAACTGTATAACGAATCACTGGCAAGCGTTAAGGGCTATCTCTAATGCGACAGATACAAAGAGCAATGAGTTTGTCAAACATGACGATATAGTGCGCTCCCGTATCATTGCTCTCGCCTCGGGTACTCTGATCATCCATGTCATGCCTGCTCAGGTTGACATCGAGAAGATCGTCTACAAGCACCGGACGGGAACCACTATCGTGGTCACCGACGGCAGCGGCTGGAGCCTCGACCTGTCGCACCTCTAGATCCAGTCAATCCTGGAGTTTTACCCATTGTCCGCCGAGACCGTAACGGTCTTCGTCGCCTCATCCCATTGGATCATGTCCTTATCGAACGCTGCGGCTCCCGGAAACGCTAACGTCCGAAGCCAATTCAACCGAAGTTGAGGGAGAGCGACCCAATCCGGGCACCCCTTGTTCCATGAGCGGCACCCCCATGAGGTGGACATGAAAACAGCTTCGAAAACATCGGTTCTGCGATTATCACGGATTGTCGGCTTAGCCCTCTGCATGACATCGGCGCTTTCCGCTGGAGCCCAACACGCGCCGAATCCCGCTAGCCCCGACGACGCGAACCGGCAATTGCTGCGCCGCATCGACGAACTCGAGGCCAAGGTGAAACAGCTCGAGGAGAAGCAAGCCGCCCCCGCGCCTGCCGCGGTCGCACCCGCGCCCGCTCCTGCACCGCCGCCCGAAGTTGATATGCCCACGGTGAACGAGGTTGCGCCGCGCCTGAAAATGATTGTCTTTGGCGATGTCGGAGCACAGGGCTACACCCACATCCCCGATACCTTTGAATTTGGGTCGCTCGACTTATTCATGCATGCCCGGCTTTCGGATCGGGTCTCGGTCCTGGGAGAGGTTCTGTTCATCGCATCGTCCGACAACAGCATCGACCTGGACATCGAAAGATTGTTCCTGCAATACCGGCAGAGCGACTATCTCATAGCATCCATCGGCCGTTACCACACCTGGGTTGGCTACTACAATACCGCCTTCAACAAAGGCGAGTTCCTGGAAACCACCACCGATCGTCCTTTTATGTATACCTTCGACGATCAAGGCGGCGTTCTCCCCATGCAGGAGGTGGGCGTCAATGTGACCGGAAAGATTCCGTCGGGCAAGCTCGGCCTGAACTACGTCGCCGAAGTAGGCAACGGCCGGGGATGGGGACCGGATGCAGAGCCGGCGCAGAACAATCAGGATGCCAACAACAGCAAATCGATCAACGGTGGCTTGTTCATGCGTCCCGATAAATTATCCGGCCTACAGGTGGGATTTTCCGTGCGCTATGACCAACTCTCGGTTCCGGGTCCGCCGACGGTCCACGAAACTATCGCCACCGCTCACGCCGTCTTCGTGAACGGCAATTACGAGATCCTCAATGAAGCTGCGCTCGTAAGGCACGTCGAGCCCGGCGGGCCGGTCTTCGAGACCAGCGCCTTCTACAGCCAGTTCTCACGCGCTTTCAAGGCATTTCGTCCATATTTCCGCTACCAATACTTTAATGCTCCGAGCGATGATCCGGTCTTCATCTACGCAAGTCCGAATGCCTATGCACCCCTCGATGTCACCACGTTTGTCGCAAGGCTCAACGGTCCTTCGCTCGGCCTGCGCTACGACTTCACTGAACATTCCGCGCTCAAAGTGCAGTATGACCGCTTCTCGCTGCGCGGCCTGGATTCCGAAAACGGCCTGACCACTCAGGTGGCATTCACTTTCTAACGGAGATAACGATGAAAAATAACAACAACGTTGTATCTCTGCTCGCGGCCGTCGCAATGTTTGCTTTGGTAGTCATGGCCGCCCTGTGGATGGTGCTCGGCGCTTCTCCCGCCGAAGCCGCCGGCGATCCGATCGTGGTCATCGTCAACAAGTCAAATCCGGTGGAGAACCTGAGCATGGAAGAACTCAAAAAGCTTTTCCTCTCCGATCGCAGCCGCTGGGACACGGGAAAAGCGGTAGCGCCCGTGATCCTCCCTCCCGGCACGCCCGAAAGAACTGCATTCCTGAAGATGGTTTGCGGAATGAGCGACGCCGAGATGAGCAAGTATTTCATGCAAGCCGCCTTCACGGGCAAGTCCGCGACGCCACCCAAGCAAGTAAGCAGCGCGGCCGCGCTCAAGGCCTTTGTGGCCGAATCGCCGGGCGCCATCGGGTTCGTTAAGGGCATGGATTTTCACGGCGACGGCAGCGATGGAGGGGTTAAAGCCGTAAAGGTCGACAGCGCCGCGGCGGGTGACTCTGGTTACAAGCTCAAAATGTAGCGTCGTGGGCGGCTCGGGATCAAGGAAGGCATGTCTGATGCAATTGATCATCAAAGCCAAGCTTTACAGTTTGACCGTTACCGGACTGATATTCGTGGCCGCGGTAAGTGCGACGGGCTACTGGGGTATCACCAGCGGGCAACGCACCACGGTCGAGGTCGCCACCACCGGTTCGGCCATTCGAAGCCACATGGAAGCGAGCGTCTACAACGACCTGACGCGCAGCCACTCTTCCGCGATCTTCACCAGCAAGGGCGATGATCAGCAAAATGCAGCCGATGAATTTGCGCAACATGCCAAGCTGCTCCAGGAGCGCATCGCCAAGGCCCGCAGCCTGGCCTCGGATCCGGCCAGCCGTTCCATGCTGGATTACGAAATTCAGTTGAGCGACGAGTATGTGAAGGCGGGCGACGCACTGATCGGCGCGATCATACATAATCCGAGCACAGCGCCCGCCCTACTCGACCCTTATTTGCAACTCTACAAAGACCTTCAGGGAAAGATAGAAGAGACCAGCGACCAACTATCGAAAAGCGCACGAGCAGCGGAACTGGGCGCGGCCAGCAAGGCTTCCCGAGCCACCCATGCCATGTTTCATCTGCGGGTTCTCCCTCCTCCTGCTGTTGCTCGGGAGCTTCGCCTTGGTGCGCGCTATCACCCAGTCTCTCCGGCGATTGAGCGCAATGATTCAGGACATTGCCGAAGGCGAGGGCGATGTTAGTAAGCGTCTGGAGGCGGCGGGTAATTTCGGCAACGACGAGTTGGGTGAGGTCAGCCGTTTCTTCAATCTCTTCATGGATAAGCTCCAGGAAATTCTACGTGGAGTCTCGATCCAGACCCATCAGCTCACAGCCGCCAGCGAGCAACTGCTGGAAGCCAGCCAGCAGATCACCACTAATTCCGGGGAGACGGCCCTCCAGTCGAGCTCTGCCGCCCGCGTCACGCAGCAGGTCGCCCAGAATCTGCAAAGCCTGTCGATGGGCGCGGGCGAGATGACGACCACCATCCAGAGCATCGCCGCAAACGCGAATGACGCTGCCAAGGTGGCGACGTCTGCGGTCAGCGCCTCCCAGAGCGCCAATGCCACCGTCGCCAAGTTGGGACAGTCCAGTGCGGAGATCGGAGAGGTGGTCAAGGTCATCACCGCGATCGCGCAGCAGACGAACCTGCTGGCCTTGAACGCGACCATCGAAGCCGCGCGCGCCGGGGAAGCCGGCAAAGGCTTTGCCGTGGTTGCGAACGAAGTGAAGGAGCTTGCCAGTCAGACGGCCAAAGCTACGGAAGACATCAGTCGCAAAATTTCCGCGATTCAGCTGGACACCAAGGGCGCGGCAACGGCGATTGGCACGGTGAGCGGCGTAATTGATCAGATCAACGCCATTTCGGTCACCATCGCGACTGCCGTCGAAGAACAGAGCGCGACGACCAACGAGATGACTCGCAACGCCAGCGAAGCGGCCAGGGGAGCCGGCGATATCTCGGCCAACATCAGCGGAGTGGCACAGGCAGCCGAGGGCACGTCGGCGCGCGCCCAAGAGACAGAAAAAGCAGCGCAGGAATTATCCGGCATAGCGGCGCGGTTAAGCACGCTCATGCGCCAGTTCAAGATCGAGCGCGTCGACCGGCGCTACGACATCGTTTTGCCCGTCAGTCTCACCGCCATCGACTCCAATGGCCGTTCTTTTGAGCAGGAAGCCATGACCATGAACGTCAGTCGGGCCGGATCGCAATTGACAGGAATCCACGGCAGGCTTCGGCTTGGCAGCCAGGTTTCTCTCGCCCGCTCCAACAAGCGGGAACAATTCTTAGTCGCGTGGGTAGGAGAAGCCAACACTTCTCGATCCGGCCAGATCGGTGTTACGGCGGTTGATCCAGCTACCACCTTTTGGAACGATGTTATCCCGTCCGAAGCCGAGGCCAGCGCGGGAAAGAATGATTCGGCGAAGGTTGCGGCGAAGCCAAGAGCCAGAGCAGCAGGGGCCTAGGAGCTCCGCGAGGCCACGCCTAACTCGTTTAAGAAGGTAAATCGACATTCCAGAAAGGTATATCAGATGCGATTGACGATCAAAACTAAGTTGTGGGGATTGACCGTCGGCGGTTTGATTTTCGTGGCAGCCGTGAGTGCTACCGGATACTGGGGCATAGCGTCAGTCGAGAAAACGACCATCCAGGTAGCCGACGCCGGCTCGGCCATTCGACATCATGTCGAGACCGGAACCTACAACGACCTTACCCGCGACGACATATCCAAAGTGGTCACTGCCAAAGGGGATGAGCAGGAAAGTAAAGCGGAGGATTTCACGCAGCACAGCAAGTTGCTGGTAGATGGCATCTCGCAAGCGCGCTCTTTTGCCGTCAGGCCTGAGACTCGCGCCATGCTGGATGACGAAAAACAATCGGCCGAGGAATACGTCAAGTCGGGTCAGGCATTGATCGACGCAATTTTACATGACCCCGGCGCGGCGCCCGCCCTGGTCGCCCCCAATGTGCGGCTCTACGAGGAACTCCAGGAAAAGATCGAAGAGACCAGCGAGCAACTGGAAAAAGACGCAAAGGAAGCCGAGTTGAACACCCCAAGGAAAGGGGCCCGCGCCACCCACGCCATGTTTGTCATCTGTGGGTTGTCACTCTTGCTGCTGCTGTTCGGCAGTTTCGCTCTGGTGCGAACCATCTCGCAGTCGATCCAGCGCCTGACGCAGATGATTCAGGATATCGCCGAGGGCGAGGGCGATGTCACCAAGCGTCTGGAGGTAGCCGGCGGCTTCCGTAACGATGAACTGGGCGAAGTCAGCCGCCTCTTCAATCTTTTCATGGACAAACTGCAGGACATCCTTCGGGGCATCGCCGTCCGCACCACTAGACTCGGAATCGCCAGCGAGCAGTTGCTCCGCGCCAGCGAACAGATCACCGCCAATTCCGGCGAGACCGCCGTCCAATCGAGTTCCGTTTCTCGTGCCACGCAGCAGGTCAGCCAGAATCTCCAGAGCCTTTCGACGGGCGCGGGCGAGATGACGTCGACCATTCAGAACATTGCCGCGAACGCCCAGGAAGCCGCCAAAGTTGCGGCGTCCGCCGTCGACGCGGCCCAGACTGCCAACGCCACGGTCGCTAAGCTTAGCCAGTCCAGCGCTGAGATCGGAGTCGTCCTTCAGGTCATAACCTCCATCGCGCAGCAGACCAATTTGCTGGCCTTGAATGCCACCATTGAAGCCGCCCGCGCCGGAGAAGCCGGCAAGGGCTTTGCCGTGGTCGCGAACGAAGTAAAGGAACTCGCCAAGCAAACGGCTAAAGCCACCGAAGACATCAACCACAAAATTGCCGCCATTCAGGGGGACACGAAGGGCGCGATAGCCGCGATTGGAACGGTCAGCGGCGTTATTCACCAGATCAACAACATTTCTGCCACCATCGCAGCCGCGGTCGAAGAACAGAGCGCGACCACCAACGAGATGACTCGCAACAGCGCCGAAGCGGCTCGCGGGGCCAGCGACATTTCGAACAACATCGGGGGAGTGGCGCAGGCGGCCGAGGGCACGCTGTCGCGCGCGCAAGAATCACAAACCGCCGCGCAGGAATTGGCTTCGATCGCGACGCAGCTAAGCGAGTTGATGCGGCTGTTCAAGATCGAGCGGCAGGACTTGCGGATCGATATATCCTTGCCCGTCACGCTTACCGCGACGGACGTAAATGACAACCATGTGGAGCAGCAAGTCGAAACCATCAACATCAGCCGGTCGGGAGCCCTGCTAACGGGAATCCGCGCCAAGCTTCGTGCCGGCAAGGAAGTGACACTCGCCCGCCTGAGCAAACAGGAACAGTTCCTCATTAAGTGGGTAGGAGACGAAAATAGTCCCAAGGCAGGCCAGATTGGCGTCTCTGTAGTCGATCCCGCTTCTTCCTTTTGGAACGATGTGATCGAAAAGCAATCCGAATCCGAGTCAAGCGCCGAAAAGGGAGACTATTCTGAGAAGGTTCCGGCGATGCCAAAAGCAAAGGCGCACCGAGCTTGTTAAGTCGACCGGAGCATCGCATCGCCGGAGAAGTGGCGGTTCGGTCTGGGCGACACGCCCTCGTTCTTTCGAGGGTCGGGCGCCCAAGCTTCGCTTCGGCGAGCCAGTCAATCTTTTCAGGTGCCGGCGAATCCCGCGTGTGAACCCAAGAGAGAAAGCCGAAGCCACGACCAAGCCGGAGAGAAAGCAAATCAGATTTACGAATAGCAGTCTACGGTCACTCCGGAGCGGCGCCTTCTGCAATAAACAAACGGCTCTTGGTTGCGTTTTGCCGAATCGGCCTGATCGCCGCATAAGCCGGCGAATCGTACCACTCACGCGCTTTCTGCGCGCTGTCGAAAGCGATTACTACGACAAAGCCCTGGGGCGCATCGCCCTCGAGAGCCTGAATCTTGCCGCCGCCCCGAATGACATAACGGCCATTGAAAGTGGCCAATGTTTGCGGCGCCTTCTCCGCATATTTCTGTAAGGCGATCGGGTCCGTTACCGCAACTTCCGCGATCACATAGCCAGGTAGCGTCTTCGGTTGCTGCGCGTGAATCATTCTGGCGCCCGCAACGCCGATTGATATGCCAGCCAGCACTGCCGCAGCCAGTTTCAGGTTCTTCTTCATTGGTTCGTTCCTCCCTAGGTGTGTTGGGGATGAATTTCGTGCGTAGCTATATTTGAATTTCGCAACCCTGCAGCGCGTAGAATAACACCCGAATCGACTAGTCTGAAGAACGCACCGCCGCAAGGATCTCCACCGGCTCGGGCCGCTCGGTGTAGTCCTCGTTAACAGAGGCGAACAGAATTGTGCCGTCGCGATCAACCACAAAAGTTGCCGGCACGGGCAACTCCCAGCTGGCATCGCCGTTGATGTGGGGAAGATTGACAAACGTACTGCGATAGAGTCCCTGTTGTTCGCCGGTAACCCGGTAGACCAGTCCGAACTGGCGCGCGAAGTGGTTGTGAACGTCCACCAGCAGCGGGAAGACGAGTTTGTGCTGGTCGTGGGTGAAAAAGGCTTGCTTTTCCGTTTGCGGGGAGACTGCGATGAGCGACGCTCCGGCCGCTTCGATCTTGCCGGCGATGTGGTTCATAGCTTCCAGCTGCCCAACACAGAACGGACACCAGCGCCCACGGATGAAGAAAACAACCAGGGGACCTTTGCCGAGCAAATCGGCAGACGATACGTGTTTGCCAGTGTGGTCCGGGATCTCGAACGCAGGCGACTTCGCACCAATTTTGAAGGCTCTGAGCGCGTTAGCCGCAACTCCCTGAGACTTAAGTTCAGTGACAGCTCGGCCATGCACCGCCTGAACGTCAGCGGGAACGTACTTGGCGATCGCATCCTTGCGGTCGGCGAAAATCTCTCGTAGCGGACGCGCGTAGGTGGTCGAGCCAGTTTCCTGAAGAGAGCGCCATTTCATAAGCTTCGTCGTTTAGGCTCTGACCCGCATCGGCTCACCTTGGTCTTCCTCACACAAAAAGCGACGCCTCCGGTAACCCTAAGGACCCACAGGGTGCCTCGAGGCACACATGGGATCTAACTGGCAATATGGCAATTCCCCTACATTCCAGGAAATTTCATCCCGGCCATGCGCCGCGCAAAGCTCGGCTTCCCCATCTGCTTGAACATCTTTTTCATTTGCGCGTACTGGCGGAGCAGGTTGTTGACTTCCTGCACGCTGGTGCCCGACCCGCGGGCGATACGCTTACGGCGACTGCCATTGATGACGTCGTGATGGTTGCGCTCGTATCCGGTCATCGAATTAATGATGGCCTCGACACGGTTGATCTGTTTTTCATCAACCTTGTCAGCGGCTTTTTGCAAACCGGAAAACGCGCCGATGCTGGGCAACATGCCGACCAGGCTTTGCAGCGATCCCATCTTCCGCACTTGCCGCAACTGGTCGCGGAAGTCTTCGAGCGAAAAGCCGTCGCCGCTGAGAGCCTTGCTTGCAAGTTCGGAAGCTTTTTTCTTGTCGATCTGCGACTCGGCCTTCTCGATAAGCGAAAGAATGTCGCCCATCCCGAGAATGCGCGAGACGATGCGATCGGGATGGAAAGGCTCGAGCGCGTCGTATTTTTCGCCGATGCCGATGAACTTGATCGGCTGCCCGGTGACCTGGCGTATGGAAAGCGCCGCGCCACCGCGAGCGTCGCCATCCATCTTGGTAAGCACGACGCCGGTGAGCGCGAGCTTCTTGTGGAATTCGTCGGCCGATTTCACCGCGTCTTGTCCGGTCATCGAATCGGCTACGAATAAGATCTCCTGCGGATTGAGCAGCCGCTTGAGCGACTGCATCTCATCCATAAGCTGGTCATCGATATGGAGACGCCCGGCCGTGTCGACGATGAGCACATCGCATCCGGAATTAATCGCCTCGCGCCGCGCTTCTTTGGCAAGGCGCTCGACGGTCGCTGTATTTGCTTCGCCAACTTCACCTTCGTAGAGATTGGCCTTAATCGCTGCAGCAACAACTTTAAGCTGTTCGCGAGCAGCGGGACGGTAAACGTCGACCGAGACCAGCAAGGGACGGTGTCCGCCATTCTTCAGCCAGTTGGCAAGCTTGCCGGAGGTGGTGGTTTTGCCGGAGCCTTGCAGCCCGGCCATGAGCACAACGGTCGGCGGCTGCGAGGCGAATTTTAATTTCGCTGTGTCTTTGCCGAGAGTCTCAACCAACTCATCGCGGACGATCTTGATGACCTGCTCGCCGGGCGAAAGCGCGGTCAGGACTTCCTGCCCGACAGCCTTGGCTTGTATGCGGTCGATAAGCTCTTTGACCACCTTGAAGTTGACGTCGGCCTCGAGCAGCGCCAGACGGATTTGTTTCAGGGCCTCAGAGATGTTCTCTTCGGTGAGGACCGCCTGTCCGCGGAGAGACTTAAAGGCGCGCTGAAGTTTTTCCTGAAGATTCTCAAACATAAACTTGAAACTCTATTTTAGCAGCCGCGTGCGATTGGCATTGACTCGCTGATCTGGGCGGAAAGCGAGCGGCAAGCATGTACGCTAAGGTACAGACGATTGATGATCGAACGTTTCAAAATAAATTTATCCAAGACTCTGAATGTATGAAACCACACTTCGACTTCCCGCATCTTTGGAACATTCAAATTATTCAGTTTTGAGATGGAGGAAAGGATATGGCTTCTCCGGCCCCTGCGAAGTTCAGAATCGATGTTGACATTCACAACCTCTTAATGAACTCGGCCTCATCCGGACCAAGACCGGCCGAGATTAAAGGCGAAACACTACCGGAACCTGTTTTCCCCCAGTATCCGGAGTTGCTCAAAGACCCCGGCCCTGAAGTACCACCCGAAAAGCGCGATTGGACCACCGGGCAAGTTTGGCGCAAAGTCCGCGGCTGGCTTCTGCCTTACATGCGGTCGCGCGTAATGCCCGGCGAGTTCCATCCGATCACCGCGTATCTCTTTCTCGATTACAAGTGCAATCTCGATTGCTGGTATTGCTGGGCATTCAACAACACCGTGAAGGGAATGACCGAGGACGTCGCCAAGCGCTCCATCGACTGGCTGCATGATCATGGTTGCCGCGTGCTCGCGCATGATGGGTGGTGAGCCGCTGCTGCGCCCCCAGGTGGCGCACAAGGGCGTCTACTACGCTGCGAAAAAAGGTTTCTGGATCTATATCGGCACCAATGGGCGTTTGTTGCGTCCCGAGGTCGCCGACCGCCTTGGCGATGCAGGAGTTGCGATTTTTAATTTCGCACTCGACGCTTGGGATGACAAGCCCAGCTTGCCGAAGGCATTCGTCCCCGGACAGAAGCATCTTGAATACCTCATTCGCAAGCAGTACGTCTATGGTTACATGGTCTTCTTCAACATCAACATCTGCCGCAACAATCACGAGGATGTAAAGAAGCTCACCGAATACGCGCACGCCCATCGCCTGGCCACCGACTACCACATCAATGAGACTCCCATGCTCGAGCAGGACGAGCACTTCAAGCATTTGAACGAGAACCCAACCTACATCCGGCCCGAAGATTGGCGTTCGGTCGATGCCCTCATCGACTGGATTATCGAGAAGAACAAGGCGGGCTATCAGATGGTCAACTCGGTGCAGCGCCTGCAGGAGATGAAAGCCTTCGTCCGCATGTCATCGGGCCTTGACCTGAAAAAATACGGATGGTACGGCGATGGCACCGGGACGAACGGCAGCATAGCCGCCATGCTCGCGCAGACTTCCGGCATTGCGCAAGACGCCGCCGGAGAAATGCACTTCACCGACTGGAACTGCCGCGCTGGGCAGAACAACGTCATCATTCGCACCGATGGCACGGTTGCGCCATGTTTTCCTATGTATCCCTCGACCTTCGATCGGGGGAATATCGATAACCCAAAGTTTGACCAGCAACAGCTTAAGGAGATGAAGCATACCTGTCAGCGGCATTGCTTCTCCACGCTGAATCACAATCTCGGCTATTGCTATAACGATGCACGCGTCATCAAGTGGGATGGGAAACAGGCGGTGACGAACCGCATGAAGGGAGGGGCCAGGAGTTTCGAGGATTGAGAACTTGCCGTCTGATTCCTTGACGAGATTCACTCTACCTTAGGCCGCACCATCTCAAAGCGCTCGGTCGTTCGCGTGTACTGCATGCCGCCCATGCGTCCGATGAGATCAAGCGCGTTCCGGTCGATGCGGCCTTCTTTCGCGTATTGATCATCGATGTGAACCGATACGATTTCGCCAATCACGAGGCTGCCGCCCTCGGGTGCGGGATTGAAGTCGAGAATCTGATGCAGCTTGCATTCGAAGCTGACTGGCGATGCCGCCACGCGACGCGGTCCTACGACTTTTGAAGATGCTGAGGCGACATTAGCCAACTCGAACTCATTGATCGAAGCCGCATACTCGCCGCTCGTCAAATTCATCGCCTCGGCCAGTTCGAACGTGACCATGTTGATCACGAATTCTCGCGTCTCGCGAATATTCTGCAACGTATCCTTAATATGCACTCCCGGATGTCCTGCAGCTTCGTCTGCGGCCGCTTCCGCTCTTTTTGGAGGTCGCATTCCCGGCGCAAACACCAGGAGCGGAGGTTTGGCGCATACGGCGTTGAAAAATGAAAAAGGCGCGAGGTTGGGTTCTCCGGAAGCGCTGAGACTGGAGACCCAGGCGATCGGCCGCGGCACTACTGCGCTGATCAGAATGTTATAGAGTTCGCTGTGCGCTATTTGAGATGGGGCGACATCCATAGCGTCGAGTATATCTTTTGCCGCATCTTTGCCACTCGTCAGCCATTCCCGGTAAAGACTTCTTTGGCGGCGACCACTGTGTTGCAGTGAATCGTGATCGTGTCTGCGAGCTGCACGGCGTAGCCTCCGGCGAAGGTAACCATCACCGGAATGCCACGTGCCTTGGCGAATTGGAACACGAGAGCGTCTCGCTGCTTCAGGCCCTCGATCGTCAGCGACAGTCCGCCGAGCTGATCTTCGCGATAAGGATCGGCGCCCGCGATGTAGCAGATAAGGTCGGGCGTGAACTTCTCCAGCGCCATCGTGAGCGCATCGCCGAGACACGCCAGATAGTCGGCATCGCCGATCCCATCAGGCAAATTCAGATCAAGCGACGAAGGCGGCTTGAACGCCGGGTAATTGTTCAGCTGATGGAGGGAGATGGTGAAGACGTCGGCGGCCGGAGCCTGCTCGGCCTGGTCCCGGGCGGGAGCACGGTAGTCTGTGCAGCATAAAGGACAGCTGCGGACGCCGAGGGCCGCGGGTTGTAGGGAACACGCTGGCCGGAGAAAATCGCGGCGGTCCCGTTTCCATGATGTACATCGCAGTCGAGGGTCATCGCTTTGCGAATCCTTCCGTCTCGCTGCATACGGCGGATAGCGATTGCCACGTCGTTGATCAGACAGAAGCCCTCACCGTGGTCGGGAAAAGCGTGGTGGAATCCTCCTCCGATGCTGATCGCAACGCCGTCGTCGAGGGCGCGCTCGGCGGCCAGAATGGAGCCTCCGGCGGCGAGCCAGAACGCGCGCACTAACTCCGGCGAGTAGGGGACTTCGAGTTGCAACTCCTCGACCGCGCTGAGCGTGCCTGTCTTCAACTTGTGAACGTACGACGGAGTGTGCACGAGCAGCACATCTTCATCGGAGGCGGGACTAGGAGCCACGAAGTCGGCGGGCACTGCAACTCCGGAAGCGATTAGCTGGTCGTGAACACGCTTGTATTTTTCGGCGGGAAAAACATGGGAACCGATCGGCAGGTAGTAGTCGTCGCTGTAAACGAGCTTGAAGGGGAGCATACGGCGCTCAGCATCCAACACCCGGCGCGCGGGCGGTGGAAACTTTTTATAATACTCCGTTCGGGTAGAAAGATTTTCCAGCCCGAGCTTTCCCTGCGCTCCTCTGCGCTCCCTATGGTGAAGAATTCTTTAGCTGCTAAACTTAGCTCATTGCCTGCCAAGAAAAAATCGCCGACGCAAGTTGCTGCCGCGCCCCCACAGCCGAGTTCCGCTGAAGGCAAGGGCCGGATTTTCCTGATCGACACCATGTCGTTTATTTTTCGCGCCTATCATGCGATGGCGCGGCAACGGCCAATGTCCACCAAGACTGGAGTCCCGACCGCGGCCACTTATGTTTTCGTCAACATGCTGCGCAAGCTGCGGGACGATTTTTCGCCTGAGTATCTGGCCGCCGTGTTCGATGTAGGGGCGCCGACGATCCGCAATCAGCAAGCGGAAGCGATCACCTCGATCCGCAAGTTCGATATCAAGACTCAGACCTTCAAAGAAGCGCAGTATGGCGGCTACAAGGCGAACCGCTCCGAGATGCCGGGCGACCTGGTGCAGCAGATCCCTTACATTCGAAGGGCGCTGGAGGCGTATCGGATCCCAATTTTGCAATTGGAAGGTTACGAAGCGGACGACGTAATCGGAACCCTGGCACGGAAAGCTGCAGCGGAATCGCATTCGGTGTTCGTTGTGTCGAGCGACAAAGACATGCTGCAGCTCGTGAACGATAAGGTGAGCGTGCTGAATCCTCCGAAGGATAACCTGATTTGCGATGCGGCAAAGGTGGAGGAGCTTCTGGGAGTGCCTCCGTCGAGAGTCGTCGACGTAATGGCGTTGCGCGGCGATTCGGTCGACAACATTCCAGGCGCTCCGGGTATTGGCGATAAAGGCTCGGTGGATTTGATTCAGCGCTTCGGCAGCGTAGAGCAGGCGCTGGAACGCGCGGCTGAAGTGGAGAAGAAAACATATCGCGAATCGTTGCAAAACAATCGTGACAATATTCTTTATAGCAAACAGCTGGTGACCATCGATTGCGACGTGGCTGTCGAGCTTGATGTTGCCGGGATGAAAGCGGGCGAGCCGGACGTTGCTTCATTGCGCGCACTATTCTCCGAACTCGAATTCACTTCATTGTTGAAAGAGCTGCTGCCCGTAGTTGAAGTGAAAGATGGCGACTACGGGGCGATCAAGTCGGCTGCCGACTTCGATGAATATTTGCGAGGCTTGGGCGATGGCGTTCCGCTTGCGCTGGCAATTCCGACCGAGCGCCTCGAGGACATGTCTTCTGAAGCCGCAGCCGAATCCGCGAACGAAGACGACGAGCCTCAGCCGGCACAGTCAGGGTTTCTGGCTTTGCAGTCGGGCGATGCCGACGCTAACGTCCAGCAGCGCGCCGATGCGCCAACCCCCATCGCTGTTTCCAATGGGCCCGGAGTTGGAGCCATGTTGGCTCTGGAAGACAGTGCGCTGGCAGAGCGAGTGAAAACCGTGCTCGAAGATGCCGCTTGGCCCAAGACCATTCACGATCTGAAATTTGCGCTCCATCATTTCTCGGGGCAGGGAATCAAGATCGCCGGAGTGGAGCATGATCCCATGCTCTATTCCTACCTGCTCGATCCGACATATTCCTCCCATTCCTTGGCGGAAGTTGCGTTGCGGCGGCTTAACTTGAAACTGAGCGGCAACCTCGCGGAAGCGGCGGATGTCACCGGAAGGCTGGCAACCGTGCTCCGCAAAGAAGTCGACGACGAGGGGCTGACATCGGTGTACGAAGAGATCGACGTGCGGCTCGTGCCGGTGCTGGCGCGCATGGAAGACGCGGGCGTGAAGATCGATCTTGCCGCGCTCGAGCAAATGTCGGGAAAGTTGCAGCACGAAGCCGCGGCCAAAGCGCGCGACATATACGAGCGTTGCGCCGTGGAGTTCAACATCAATTCGCCGAAGCAACTGGGAGATGTGCTGTTCAATAAACTGGCGTTGCCGATGCCGGTGAAATACGGAAAAGGAAAAAAGATTTCGACGGCTGTGGATGTGTTGGAAGGACTCGCCGCCGAGCATGAAGTTCCGCGGCTGGTGCTCGAATACAGACAGTTGACAAAGTTGAAATCGACCTATGTGGATGCGCTTCCGGCGCTGATTCGCAGGCATAGCGGCCGCGTTCATACCACCTTTGGGCAGACTGGAACCGCGACCGGGAGACTGTCGTCGGCGAATCCTAATCTGCAGAATATTCCGATTCGCACAGAACTCGGGCGGGAAATTCGCGCAGCATTCATCGCAGAGCCGGGGCACGTGTTGCTGGCCGCGGATTATTCGCAGATTGAATTGCGGCTGCTGGCGCATTATTCGAAAGACAAATTGCTGGTGGAGGCTTTTCGGCGCGGGGACGATATTCACACTTTGACCGCATCGCAAGTATTCGGCGTGCCACCGTTGATGGTGACGCCCGACCATCGCCGCGCGGCGAAGGTGGTGAACTTCGGGATTGTCTACGGCTTGTCGGCGTTTGGACTGTCGCAGCAGTTGGGCATTGAGCCTGCCGAGGCGCGCAAATTCATCGATGCTTATTTTGAAAAATATTCGGGAGTGCGCGCATTCATCGATGCCACGCTCGAGCAGACACGGCGCGAGCAGAAGGTGAAGACGCTCTTCGGACGCGTTCGCCCGATTCCCGATATCAACAGCAGAAATGCCACCCAGCGCGGCTTTGCCGAGCGGACGGCGGTTAATACTCCGCTGCAGGGAACGGCCGCCGATTTGATTAAGCTGGCGATGATCCGTATCGATGATGAAATTCGCAAGCGCGGACTCGGGTCGCGGATGACCCTGCAGGTCCACGACGAACTCGTGTTCGAAGTCCCGGAGAACGAAGTGGACGCAATGAAGCTGCTGGTGCGGGAGCACATGGAGCAGGCTCATGCGCTCGCGGTCCCGCTGCTGGTGGAGATCGGAGTGGGACCAAATTGGCGCGACATGCAGTGAAGAACCGTAGTGATGACGCCATAAGTAACGAAAACTATTGCGAAGTTTCGATATACTTGGGGTAGGGCTTCATTGGCGCTGCATTCGTCAAGTAATTCCAGCCGCAAGACCTGGGATCTGCGATCCCGCGGAGGAGATCGGATGAGTGCTGCTCCATCAATGGCGTTGGAAAAGGCGCAACGGCGCGTTGCCACGCGGAAGCCAATCCATGTACCCCTGGACTTGATCGCGTTACGATCCGGGGTTCCCGAAAATTTGCCTGGACGCTGCACCGACCTCAGCGAAGCCGGACTGGGCGCGATGGTGGCCGGAGAACTTTCTGCGGGCCAGCAAGTCGCGCTCGAACTTCGGCTTCCGAATGTTGCCGTGCCCTTTCGGGCGCGAGCCGTGGTTCGTTATGAGTCCCGGCTGCGCTGCGGGCTTGAGTTTGTCGGTTTGTCGGTTGAGCAGCAGGAGATGATTCGATACTGGAGCTATATTGCAGCTTCAGAGCCGATCGATTCGAAGCCCGAGAAACTTCCAAATATACTCCCGAGTGCTTTATCGAAATTGCCCGCGGCCGAAGTCCAACCGGCTCCCAAGAGACGGCGCAGATTTCGGGTGGGGCGAAGAAAGATATATGCGCTGATGATTGGCCTGCTGCTCCTGGCCAGTCTGGCGTGGTGGCAGTGGCAGAGATCATGGAATGAACTGGAAAAACGCACACCCGCAGTGAATTCGCGGTTGGGAGTCCTTCCGAAACTCTCTTCCGATGCTTCTCCCGGAATTCTCTCGGAGAGCAACGCCGAATCTATTCAAAGGTTTCCGCTTGTTGGAACGGCACGCCAAGCTGGTCTTTTGCCGAAATGACGGCTTCACCGTCCAGTCGCCACTCGATCTTCAACGCGGGATCGTTCCACAGCACTGTGCGTTCATGCTCGGGCGCGTAAAAGTCGGTTGCCTTGTAGAGGACGTCCGCGGTCCGGGATGTCACTCGAAAGCCGTGAGCAAATCCGCGGGGAATCCATAGCATCCGTTTGTTCTCGCTCGAAAGTTTAAATGCTTCCCATTTGCCGAACGTCGGCGACGCGCGCCGAAGGTCGAGCGCGACGTCGAGAATCTCGCCTGTGACGACGCGTACTAGTTTTCCCTGAGGCTGCCGAATCTGGTAGTGCAATCCGCGGATCACATTTTTTTCGGAATAGGAATGATTATCCTGCACGAATGGTTCTGCAATTCCGAGTTCTGTGAATGTGCGCTGATTGTAACTTTCAAGAAAAAATCCACGATCGTCTCCGAAAACGCGGGGCTCCAACACTAGAACGCCGGCAAGGCTAGTCGTGATTGGTTTCATCGGGAAGTCTTTATCAGAAAACGCGCTCGCGCAGCAATTGCAACAGGTACGCGCCGTAGCCGTTGTTGCGCATCGGTTCGGCCAGGGCCTCCAGTTGTGCGGCCGTGATGTAGCCGGAGCGGTAGGCGATTTCCTCGGGGCAGGCGACCATCAAGCCTTGCCGCTTCTCCAGAGTCTGAATAAATAACGAGGCTTCCATCAACGCTTCGTGCGTTCCCGTGTCGAGCCACGCCATGCCCCGGCCCATGACACAGACATTCAGTTGTTTGCGCTCGAGATAGACGCGGTTGACATCTGTGATCTCCAACTCACCGCGTTTCGAAGGTTTAAGACTGGCGGCAATTTCGACTACATGCCGGTCGTAAAAATAAAGTCCGGTGACGGCATAACGCGATTTCGGGTGCTTCGGTTTTTCTTCAATGCTAAGCGCCTTGCCACGCGCGTCAAATTCGACGACGCCGTAGCGCTCGGGGTCGTTTACGGGATACGCAAAAACGCGTGCGCCTTTGGATTGTAGCGTGGCCTCGCGCAATTCCTTGACGAGATCGTGTCCGTAGAAGATGTTGTCGCCGAGCACCAGAGCGCAACCACTGGAGCCTATAAATTGCCGGCCGATCAGAAATGCCTGGGCGATGCCTTCAGGCTTCGCTTGAGCCGCGTACTGGAATTCGACGCCGTAGCGCGAGCCATCGCCAAGCAAGTGCTGAAACCGGTGCAGATCATCAGGCGTCGAGATGACTAGAATTTCACGAATACCCGCGAGCATCAGTGTGGAAAGCGGGTAGTAAACCATCGGTTTGTCGTACACCGGGAGCAGGCTCTTTGGGAGTCCATGAGTGACCGGATAAAGGCGAGTGCCCGATCCTCCAGCGAGAATGATGCCTTTGTAATGTGGTTGCGTGGTTTTGGCCATGTCGAATTTATGTCTGTCTCGGCCTCCCGTTTTTATGGCTCGGTAGCGTAATGCTTCGCCATCCATTGGCGATAGCTTCCGCTGGTTACATCGCGGACCCAATCTTCGTGTTCGAGATACCAGTGCACGGTTTTGCGGATACCGCTTTCGAACGTTTCCACCGGGCTCCAGTGCAGGTCGCGCTCAACTTTGCTTGTATCCATTGCGTAACGGCGGTCGTGGCCGGGACGGTCTTTGACGAAGGTGATGAGTTTGTTGTGCGGCACGACTGGGTCGTGCGGGCGCAAATCGTCGAGCAGTTCGCAGATGGCGCCAACAGTCTCCAGATTTGTCTTCTCGCTGCGCCCGCCGACATTGTAAGTCTCGCCGACTCGACCCTGCGACAGTACAGTGCGAATGGCGCGGCAGTGATCCTCTACATAGAGCCAGTCGCGAACATTCTTGCCGTCGCCATAGACAGGGAGTGGTTTGCCGGCGCAAGCATTCAGGATCATGAGCGGGATCAGTTTTTCGGGAAACTGGTGAGGTCCGTAGTTGTTGGAACAGTTGGTGGTGAGAACGGGAAGACCGTAGGTATGGTAATAGGCGCGGACCAGATGATCGGAAGCGGCCTTGGATGCGGAGTATGGGCTATTGGGAGCGTAGGCAGTCGACTCGCTAAAAGCAGGATCGCTCGGACCTAGCGAGCCGTAAACCTCGTCGGTGGAGACGTGCAGGAAACGGAACGAGGCGCGATCGGTTTCCGGGAGCGCCGACCAATAGGCTCGCGCTTCTTCGAGCAGGTTGAATGTGCCGTTGACATTGGTGCGCACGAAGTCGTCGGGGCCGTGGATGGAGCGGTCGACATGACTCTCCGCAGCGAAGTGAACGATAGCGCGGGGCTCTTCGCGCCGGAGCAATGCACGCAAGAAATCCCGGTCGAGGATGTCGCCCTGCTCGAAGCGATAACGCGGGTGCGCTTCGACGGAGCGCAGATTGTTGAGATTGCCCGCGTAGGTTAACTTGTCGAGATTCACGACGGACGCGTTCTCTGAGTCTAGCCATTGGAGAACGAAGTTCGAGCCGATGAAGCCCGCGCCGCCGGTTACGAGGATAAGGGCCTTCAAAGTATTGATTCCAGATTAGTTAACTTAAAGTATTCATAGCAAATGAGTTGTTGGCAGACTGACGACTGGCTGCTGGGATGCGCCCTAGAAAAAATTTAATTGCCGGTCTTTTGGAATCAGAGACTTAGGAGAAAAATCCTTTCAGATCTTTGAGTTTAAAGGACTTACATTTAAAGTATTAAAGAATAAAGAGTTATTCTGAACTTGCCCAGCAAAAGACGAGCCATCCGAGGAGCTTGGCACCCCCCTCCCCCCCGCTATTTTTTCAAAGTATTCATTATAAAGTACTTAAATATAAAGTATTCGTAACAAAGGAGTTGCTGGCAAGCTCGGGCTTGGCTGTCCTTTAGAATCACGAGTTGGACTGGTTGATTCTGGCAGAGTGGTGATTCAAAAAACCTTAAATAACAACCCGCACGGGCAAGCTGGGCCACGACCAAGTCCAATTAACATTATAGCTCTGGTGTCAAGCATGGTGTCGACCGGCTTTGTGGCCGTTCTCAATGGCTTGCCTAACCTGGCTGTCGCTGAGTTGAGCGAAGGCGGGAACCGCCAGCGTTAGGACTGCAAGCGAAATCAGAAAGCGTGTCATGGTCTCGATTCTTCTCTTGAGCCGATTCGATGTACTCGCTTGGGCTCCAACCCAGAACGCTGTAATAGGTCTTTTCGATCGAGCGCGCGACTTCGGGCCAGAGATATTGGATCTGGATGCGCTCGCGTTCTCGAGTGGCGGCTTGGCGGCGTAGGGCGGGTTTGTGGATGAGCAAGTCGAGCATGAGTTTGAGGTCGGTCTGGTCGCCGTGGCGGAAGGTGAAGCCAGCGCCCTCGACCACTTCGTTGTTCTCCGGAATGTCGCTGGTCAGCACGCACACACCCGCGGCCATGGCATCGAGAAGAGCGAGGGACAATCCTTCGAGATCGGATGGCAGCACGAAGAGTGCGGCGTTCGAGAGAAGCTCTTCGAGATCGGCTCCCGAAACCCAGGGAAGGAAACGAACGCGGTCTGACCCGTGGCGGCGCAGACTCTTGACGTAGGCATCGGAGTGGCTTGAACCTCCAGCGAGTACCAGCTTCATGCCGGTGTCGAGAGTTTCGAAGGCTTCGATCAGGAGATGGCAGTTCTTTTCCGGCGAAAACCTGCCTAGATAGAGAATGTAATTATCCGGCTGAAGACCCCACGCGGCCAATTGCCTTGGCATACGAGGAGGCGCCAGCGTGGCTCCGTTCGGGACGTAGATGGTGTCGCGCTTATATTGCTGACGGTAGTGGCGCTGCAGGGTTCGCGAGACCACCATGGTGGCATGGGGCGAGCAAACCGCCGCTGCTTCTCCCCAGCGCAATACGCGCGCGGCGATTGGTCCCCATTTGCCGCGCTGCCAGTCGAGCCCCTGCACCGTGACCACGGTCTTCTTGCCCGCGAGGCGCGGTAGAAAAGAAAAGAGCGCAGGGCCGAGACAGTGGTAATGGATGACATCGTAGTCCGATACCATGGCATGCGCTGTGCTCAACAGCGTGTGGATGAGAGTCTCCAGATGTTTCGAGCGGATGGTGGGCAACCGCAGCACTCTCATGCCGTTATGCGTTTTCACGGGAGGCGTGAAATAGTCACGGCAATAAACCGTGACTTCATGCCCCAGGCGCGCCAGTTCGTGGCCGGCCTGCTCGTAATAAGATTCGATGCCGCTATATTTCGAGACCACGCCGCGACCCCCTATGAAGGCGACGCGCACGCTGCGGCGCGGGCGAGGATGCTCCACGCCAATGGGAAAGGACAGAACGCTACTGGTGGCGAAGCTTCTCCGGGTGAAGGTCAGACGGTAATAGAGTTCGAGCAGTTTCTCCAGCTGCCGCTCGGGGTCGTGTTTTGCCTTTACGTGACGGCGGGCGGCAGCGCCCATCTTCTCGATGAGATCGGGACGCGAGAACATAAACTCGATCGAGTGGGCGAGTTGTTCCCGATCTCCGTCGCTATAAAGGAGGCCGGTGACGCCATGTTCGACGAGTTCCCTGCGCGAACCCAGATCGGTGGCGATGACGGGCCGTCCCCAGGCATAAGACTCAAGAATGGATTTTCCCAAGGTCTCGTAGGCGTGCGACGGAAACACAGACAATCTGCATCCGGCGATCAGCTTCTGGAGTTTCTCACCATGGACCATGCCCGCAAAAAGTATGTGTTTCAGGTTCAACTCTTTTGCCAACGACTCCAGTTCGGGACGCTCCGGGCCCTCCCCGGCAATGACCAGAGGAATGTGCGGCAGCTGCGCCATGGCGTGCAAGAGTTCCTTCGCGCCTTTCTCGGGAGAGAGCCGGCCGAAATAGAGCAAGTATCCTTCGTCTGGAGTGAGTTGTGCATCGGTGGGCAAAGGCTGGAAGTGGGGCAAGACTTCGATGCGTTGCGCGGAGAAGCCGCCGGCGATCAGCTTGTCGCGCGCGAATTCGCTGGGCGCAAGGAACATATCCACACAGCGTTTGTAGGTTTGCAGCCATTTGTGGAGGTAGGCCTCGGCGGCAAGGATTATGGCGTTCGAACGCGGGCCGATGTAGCAACCCCTGGTGACGGCATGGCGGAATGCACCGTGGCTGCAGAGTTCGCAGGGATGGCCATCGGCTACAAAATTGTAAGTCGGGCACAGAATTTTAAAATCGTTGAGGTGGTAGAGCACGGGTATGCCTTGTCGCTTCAATTCCCAGAGAATCGACGGCGACAGGTGGTGATAAATGCCCCGAACATGCGCCAGATCGGGTAGGAAATCAGCCAGGCAACTGCGCATCGCGCGGCGGGCCGACGGGGAATAGACGGCATGCGCCGCCATCTTTATCTTCTTGAAGAAACCGGCGTTCGGATCCTTGAAGTCAACCCGACGCATGCGATAGCAGCGTCCTTTGAAAGCTGGAGCCTGGCCATGATCCATGCTGAACAGGGCGGTTTCGTGGCCACGTTCGTCCATACGATGTATGAGGTCGAAGAGATAAGTTTCGGTGCCGCTAAACGGATAGTCGTACTTGTTGCAATAGAGGATGCGCATAATCACCGTCCGAAAGTTGAAGGCGAGCCATAAACTGCTCCGCGAAAGAGTGCAGATTTCGCTCGCGATTGTAGGAAGCGGCGATAGTTGCCGCGGCGGCGTTCTGGATTCCAGCTAGCGAATCCATATTTGTTTCAATCCAATGGATGGCGCTGATAAAGTCTGGCAAAGAGCCCGGCTCGTAAAGAAATCCGGTGCGATGGTGCTCAACCAGTTCAGGGATGCCGGTGATCGCAGGAGCCAGCACGAGCTTGCCGTGAGCCATCGCCTCCATCAAGACCACCGGGATCCCTTCGCTCTGGCTGGTCATGACGACCAGGTCGGCATAGCGGTAGTAGCCGGGAAGGTCGGTGCGAGGTACGTGGCCGATGAGATAGACCTGGGCTCGCAGTCCGAGCGCCGCGATCTGTCGTTCGAGAGCCGGACGCTCCGGACCTTCGCCAACAATCCAACAAGTAAAGTTGAGACCTTGATCGCGGAGCGAGGCGCAGGCCTTTATCAGGAAGCGATGGTCTTTGACGGGATGAAGGCGTCCCACGGAGAGCAGACAGAATCTTCGGCCGCTTTCGTGCGTGGCTTTGGTTGGCCCGGAGAGGACGCTGTCTACCCCAAGGCGCTGCACGATGACTTTTTCCGGGGGCGTGGAAGGGTATTTGGCGAGGATGTGCCGGCGGTTGAAATCGGAGATGGTTACACAGAACTGACAGGCGCGCAGCTTGGCGGAGAGCAGATCCGCGCGCCGCAGCACATCGGAACCGTGCAGGGTGAAACTGTAGCCGATGCCGAGCAGTTCAGCGGCGGTTAGGGCCATCCAGGCGGCGAAGTATCCGTGATGAGCATGGATGTGTTGAACATCGAGGGATGCCAGTTCTTTCGCGAGCGCGGCGCCCATCAGCGTGTGGCCGAGGGCGCGAATGCGGAGAGCGGCGGAAGCATCCCGCTCCCAGAGCAAGGGCCGCAGGAGTTGCCAGAGATGGCGATGATTTGAGGCGAGATGGCGCGCGGCTCGCGTGACTTGAGTGTCGGAGAGAGGCTGAAAATAGAGTGTCTCTTTCCAAAAAGCGCGCTCTGCAAGGCTGAGGCCGTTCGGTGAAACGCGCTTGCCGCTGCAGCAGATCACTAGCATTTCCCGACGCCGCAGTTCCGTGATCTCGTCGATCACATAGGGTTCGAGCGGCGAAGGAAACTGGTTGGCGATGTATGCGATGGTAGTCATAAAGGCGAGACCTCAGGCGCGCAGAGCATCCCGGCAACGGTGAACACAAGTCCGATCACAAACTGGTAAGCCATGTCGACGAAGAAGGCGTTCAAGAGGTAAACGCCGAGCAAGACGGGCCAGACCTTGCGCAGGGAAGCAATGGTGGTGTGTTCCCCGGGCCGGCCCTGCCAAGAGAGCCGGAGGAGGTTGAAGAAAAGAAGGCCATACAAGGCGAGCCCTGGCACACCGAACTCAACCAACAAGGCAAGGTAGGTGTTGTGGACATAAAACGTGCGAAGGCGGTAGCCCTCCATGCGGCGGGCAAGCTCCGAATACATGTCGCCGGCAGGCCACCCGGTGAGCGGCCGTTCTTCGAACATCTCCCATCCGGCGTCGTAGACGGCCAGGCGGGCGTCTACGGGGCCGCGTTCTCCGGTGCGATCGCCGAGGGCGGTTTTGAGCGCCTGATCGCTGAAGAAAAATGTCAAGAGCGCCAGCAATCCTGCAGCCGCCAGCAGCGCGCACGCCGCTTGCAGGCGGCGCTCGATCAGGAGGAATCCAAGAACGACGCTGGAAACGGCAAACGAAATCCAGACGGCGCGGGTCATCGTGGCGAGAACCGCTACGGGCAGAGCCAGCCACAAGAGTCTGGCGACGACTTTGTGTTTTCGCGGAAGCGCAAGCGCGAGAATCCCGAGGATGTTCAGCGAAACGCCGTTGGCCACCGCCTGAAGGAATGGTCCGCGGGCCCGATCAGGGTGAAAGCCAAGGCTTGTGTCAAGAATGAAATGCGGAAAGATCAGCGAGCGGGCATCTGCCAGGAAAGCAATGGCAATGAATGTCAGGTAAGCCAATGCAAGGAGAACGAAGACCGCAAATTGTCTTCTTTCCCTCTCGCCGCGAAAAACAACAGTCGCGATGTGAAACAGCGTAAATGGAACGATGTACTTACTGGCGATGATGCTCCAGAGTTGTGCGTCAAACGGCTCGCGCAGCGCCCGGAATACGGCGAGCGCCGTGATCGCCAGCATGGGGAGGGTAATTCCGGCAAAAAACGGGATTTTATCGGCCATCGCGATGGCCCGCAGCACGACGAAAAAGACCAGAACCGCGAATGCGATTCGGTCGGCATAAAAAGAGAAGAGGTCCGGGGGCCGGAACAGAAAAACGGTCATCGCGGCCACATACAGGATCGACGGAAACGCTAATCCCAGGTGAAGCGGACGCAACAGCAGCGCGACCACCCGCCAGAGCGGGTTGTAGTCACTGGTCCAACCTGGAGCTCGGTTTGTGGTGGCGAGATTCATACTCCTTCGGGCACAAACAGCACGCGAATCGTGTTGGCGAGGATGCGCAGGTCGAGCCGCAGACTCCAGTTCTCGATATAGGTGAGGTCGAGGTGCATGTTGAGTTCGAATGAGGGGCAGTCGCGCGCCATAATCTGCCACAGTCCTGTGATTCCGGGTTTTACGTCAAGGCGGCGGAACTGTTGCAGTTCGTAGTGGTTTACCTCGTCGACCGGATGGGGACGCGGACCGACGAGGCTCATTTCTCCGCTCAGCACGTTCCACAGTTGGGGCAGTTCGTCGAGGCTGTAGCGGCGCAGAATGCGGCCGATCCGGGTGATTCTGGGATCGTCCTCAATTTTGAAGATCGGTCCATTGCGCTGGTTGCGAGCTCGCAATTCTTCTTTCAGGCACGCGGCGTCGGTCACCATGGAACGAAACTTGTAGCAACGGAAACGCCGGCCTTTGGCGCCGGTGCGCTCGGCGGAGTAGAGGACGGGACCGGGGCCTTCCAGCCGGATGAGCAGAGCTATGATCGCCATTAAAGGGCTGGCGAAAACGAGGCCGAGGGCTGCACCGGTGGCATCCAGCAAACGCTTCACAAATAAAGCGCTGCTGGGTAAAGGCTCGCGGTGCAACGTGATCACTGGCACCTCTCCGATGCGATCAATGCCTGAGTCGCACCACGGGACCAAAGGCAGATCGGGCACGGCACGAATGTCGAGGTGATTACGAAATGCTGCCTCCGCGGCGTTTCGCATCTGGCCGGGCTGACCGGGGAGAGCAAGGATCACTTCATCGATGAACTCGGATCGAGCGAGCCAATCCAGGTCGGCAATTCGCCCCAGTATCGTTGGAGAAAGAGGCTCGTCGTCATCCACAAAGCCGCAGACGGTGGCGCGCTGAAGCGGATCGTGGCGCAACGCCTGAGCAATCGAGCGAGCGATCGGCCCTCCGCCAACAATGAGGACCCTGCGCGACTCCGCATCGCGGCGACGGCGATTCCAGACGAGCTGCCTCAAACTCCGCGACAGGGCAAGGGCGGCCAGGGTGCTGGCAAATATTACGGCAGCGTCCAGAAAGTTCATTTTGTCCCTGGCAGCGATGAAGACCAGACCAGTCGCGAAGAGGGTTGACCGCGCCAGAGCAGATAGAGTCCCGGCAGGAAACGGATCTCCGGCGCTTCTGTAAATTCCCTCTGAAAAACCGAAGAGCACCATGAGAACGGCAAAAATCGGAAGATAAGCGGCGGGCGGCGCGGAGACGGCAAGGAAGAGAGACGCGGCAGCCCATGCCAACACCAGAACGATCAAGTCGGCCGCCGCCAATTGAAAAAACTTCAAGCGATCGCCGGTGGGATGCGGCAAAAGTTGCTGGATCGGCCTCAGTGCCTGGATGTGCCCGACGGTTTCCTTAAACTTCGCGCGGACTGCGCCTGGGAGGTCGACAGTATCGTTATTTGTGTGCGTTTCGGTCGAGGTCGCTCGACTCGCGGCGGCAGATGTCCCAGGAATCATGCGAGCGTATTGCGAGGGACTATCTTTAGATCCGACGTCAGGTCCGCCGTCCCAAATTCGATTTGTGGCTAATTCGGTCATAATTCACAGACTCAGTTCACAGACTTCGATACAAGCCTTGCGGGACGGGGAAACGCCGTTCGGCGAGTACGGTACCGAGCAGAGGGACTTGCGCTTTGCGCAACTGCTCCTTGATTTGTGCGGCGACGAGGCGCCTGGTTTGGTTGGCCGTGAGAATCAGAACTATGCCGTCGCACGCCTGGCCAACGCTTGCCGTCAGCCATGAAACCGCGGCGCACCACAGGATAGAAAAATCAAACTGCGCCGTAAGCTCGCGCAGCCGCCATAAGTTCTGGTCGCTGACTCTGCGCCCGCGGGAGTCCGCCAGCCAGCTCTGACGAGGGACCATCCATAGACGCGGTGCGATCGGCCAGGTAGTCAGCGGAAGATTTGGGGGCGGAATCCGCAACTGGGTTTGCAGGAGGACCGGGTCGGAGTGGGTGTCGATCAATCCGACGTCGTATTTGTCCTCTTCGGCCAAAGCGCTGGCGACTTCGAAACATAGTGAAGCAGTCGATGCGGATGATTCGACCGGCGCAAATGCCACATGCCGCACAACCGCCGATTCATGACGGAAGAAAAGTTGCTGCATCAGCGCATAAATCTGCTCCTCGTGAATCGAGGTCGCTGGAGAAACGGCTTTGCGCGGAAATCGCTCATAGATCGGAGCATAGGCGGGAGCTGCGTGTGACTGCCCCGTGATAGATGGGCCGTCGATGATCAATTCCGGAAAGGCGCTCACTGCACCACCACCTTGGGTCGGCCGATTCGATTGTTGAAAGGACGAAGAACCGCTGGCTCATGTGCCGGCAGCCACGCCAATACCGGAACTTCAAGCAGGCCATGGGCTTCGTCGGGGGTGCGGATGGTGGGGTCGAAATATTCGGTTGTAAAGGCGATGCCGACGGTGAAAGCTATGGCCAGGCCGAACGCGAGCGCGAAATAAAGGAGGATGTTGTGCTGGGGCAGGGCCGGGGGAACGGGCGGTTCCACTATGGCTACATTGAGGATGCGGCGCTCGTCGAGGGCGTCGCCGATGCGCGCTTCCTCCCGCTTATGAAGGTAGAGCAGGTAGTTGTCTTCGTCAGCCTTGGCGGTGCGCATCAGATCCTGTTGATCCAACGACTCGGTTTGCATACGTTGCGCGAAGGTGCGCAGTGACGCGAGCTGGAGGGAGGCATCCGATTGCCGAGCCCGCAGGCCATCCCGTTGCACCTGGGCTCTCTCCATTTCCATGCGAGCCCACTCGTAATTCGGATCTTTGTCCGTGGTTTCATCGCGCACAGGTGATAGCGCTTCGGCGGAGATCGATGCTTTGGTTTCCGCGATCTGCTGCTCAACTTCCAGCACCGGGCGGTAGGAGGGCTCGTAGCGGCTCAGAAGTTCGGTACGCTTGAGTTGGAGGTCCAGCAGGTGGGTCTTCATCTTTTCGAGAGCTTCTGGATTATCGGCCCAGCGCTTGAGCGTCACTGACCGGCTGGGAAACGACTTGAGTTGTTCGCCGAGCGAAGCAATTCGGCGCTCGGTCTCGACCCTGTCCTGATCGATCTGGCGATAGGCGGCGTCAGCTTCTCCTAATTTTTGCAAGGCAATATCGCGTTCCAGGGCAGCCGAAGCTATACCCCGAGCGCGAGTAAACTGCGCGAGTTCGGCCTCGGACTGTTGCAGCCTTTTTTCGTACTCCGCGGTTTGCTGGTCAAAGAACTGAATCTCTCCCGCAGGCCGCTGCAGATCTGTGTGCCTTTTCACGTAGAGGGCGGAGAGGGCCGACAGCACGCGGGCGGCTCGTTCCGGACTGGTGTCTTTGTAGGTGACCTGAATCAGATTTGACTTCTTCATAGCCTCCACATCCAGGCGGCGGCCCAGCTTGCGAGCCGCACGTTCAATTTCCGCAGGGCGCTTCCATTCCGGACAATCGGCTGGAACAAGCGCCGCCATCTTCACAACTCGTTTCAGCAGATCATGGTCGCGCAGCAGTTCGACCTCGGAATTCAGTTCTTCTTCGGTGATATCGGGGCGGGTAAAGTCCATGGGGCTGGGGGGCTGGGAAGAGATCACCGGATCGTAGCGGCCGCGCCGCAGCAGAACCATGAAGTGCGATTCATATCGTGCCGAAAAAACTGCGAAGAGCATGACCGCGATCAATATGCTCCCAAAACCAACGGATACGAGCCGCGGATGCCGGAAGAGGGCAGCGGCAAGTTCGCGGGGCGTGGGAGAGACGTTGGCGCGAGATGCGACGATTAGTTGATTGGGCATGGGTGTGGACACTCGTTCAGTCCCGGCGAGATTTTAGTGAATCGGCCAGATTGTGAAGACGCAAGTGAGCGCTGCTCCTTCCTTCTGCTGGCCTCTCTGCCAGCCTCTCTGCTAGTACTGCATCGGGTTCAGGTACCAACTCATGGAGTTGGTTGGAACATACTTGCGAATCTTTGAAATCCGGCTTTGCGGCACAAAAATGAAATCCCCGGGCTGAAGGTGCAGATCCTCGTGAAGGTCGTGAGAATCGAGCATCTTTTTCAGGTCAATGACGTGCGACTCGGCAACATACGCGGATATCCGCCTAAACAAAATCACCTGCGAGTGGCGCGCCTGCTGCGTGAAGCCGCCGGCGATAGCCACGCCTTCGTTCACCGTCAGGTCTCCGCGCAGCTCGTATTTTCCTGGCCGCGCAACCTCGCCCGAAGCGAGAAAGTAGGGTTTGTCAAAATCCTTCAAGGTCACGGTGACCTCCGGCTCGCGCAAAAAGCCACGGTATGCACTGGCAACGGCCTGTTCCGTCTCTGGGACCGTGAGTCCTTCTACGAGCAGTGATCCCGCGCCTCTCAGGGTTACGAAGCCATCGGGCTGCACGGTCAAGGTCTGGTTGAAGTCGGGAGAAAAGGTGAAATTCACGTCCACGATGTCGGACTTCGAAAGCCGGTAAAGCGGGTGGCGTTCCCCTCCGAATGCAGGATCTCCCTTGCCATCCGCTTTCCCGGGCTGTGTGATCGCACCGTTGCTGGGAATGCCGCTGTCAGATCGGCCCTGGCTCTGCGAGCTCTCCGCCGCCGCGATCTTGCCGGTGGGCGGAGCAGAGGATGCAGGGCGCGAAGGAGTTGACGGCACAGCTTCCTGAGCGGACGCGATCAAGGCGAGCTGCAGGATGAGCATGCCTGCTGCTCCCAAAGCGACGTATTTAGTAAGTACATTCATCTCCGGCTTTCACCGTTGCTCCGAACGGCGAACTCGGCAACTCGGACCTTTGAGTTGCTGGCCAGAAAGTACATTCGGTTCCCAAACGCAACAAGACTAGGAAAGTATTGTCCACCCCTGTGCGGGGCACTTTCCGGCCAGCTGAAATGTGATGAATCCTCAGAATGGACTGCCTGGTGCTGGTTTTCGCTTGTCTGCTGGCGGCGGAGGGGAGAGCGATGCAGCGAAATTTGTGCACCATCGGCGCCCCACAAAGGTAGACAGAAAGCGCGGATTCGTCACAAACGCGGTGTGACGGGGGCTACATCCGGTCCCTACGCTTCTTGGGCATTATGGGAGAGTGCATACCTTACGCGCGACCAGCCAGAGACCGACAACCGAAGCCGCATCTTCCACCAGCGAAGTTGTGCAACTGCTGGTGGCCGATTCCGGCGCCATCCAGTCTCAACTCTTAACGCGGGCGCTGAAAAGCAGGAAAGACTTTCAGGTTTCCGCCGTCCCGCTGGAGACGGCAACTCTCCACATGTTCATGCAATCGAACCGCGTGGATGTGGTGCTGATAGCGGTAAACCACCTGCCGGATTTGAACTTGTTGCGCTGGTTGCGCGTTTCCTATCCGAAGGTCGCGCCTGTGCTTCTGGCCGAAAACGACGACCGCGAGCTCGTGGTCAACGCCTTTCGCGCGGGCGCCAAGGGCTTCTTTCTCTTTGACGAGACGCCGTTTCCGATGCTCTGCAAGTGCATCCACTGCGTTTTTCGGGGACAGATCTGGATCAACCGCCTGCAGATGAATTACGTCCTCGACGCACTGGCGGACGTACCCACTCTGCGCGTGGTCAACTCCAATGGCAGATTTTTGTTGACGCCTCGCGAGGAGCAGGTGGTCGCGCTCGTGGCCGATGGCTTGACCAATCGCGGAGTCGCGGTGGAACTGGGCCTTAGCGAACACACCATCAAGAAATATCTGCTGCGCATCTTCGATAAAGTTGGCATTTCGAGCCGCGTCGAACTGGTGCTTTACGCGATGTCGCACGGCGAGCATCGGCCGTCAGAATGGATGCCGAGCAGCGCCTGAGCCAGAAGCGCGGAGTGCGGATACAATGGCGGCATGCAAAAAAGCGAGGAAAGCGGACGGTGACAGATTCTGGCCCTCAGTCACCGTCGCAGTCGGCGTCATCGCAGTCCGCGTCGTCACAGTCCAGATCATTGCAATCGACGCCATCGCAATCGGAGTTCAGGGTGGCGCGCCGGTGGACGGTGATCGCTTCAGGGCTGCTGCTGCTGGCGCTGGCGTTGGTGGTGATCTATACCGGGCCGAGCGCTTTTTTCAGTCCGGTAGCGCTGGTCGTGGTGAGCGCGATTGGGCTGGCCGCCTTGCTGCTCCAGGTTCGGTTTCGGCGCGATCTTCCGAACGTGCATCCTCCTCTCTGGCTGAATGTTCTTGGTATTCTTTTTGCCCTCATGTCGTTATTCGCCGACTACCTCCGGATGATGCGCCGCATGTTGGAGTTGGTCGCTTTTACTGCAGTCGTCTGTTTCGGCATCAGCGGATCGTTGATTCTGCGCGCCTTGCGGCGGGCGGCGCGACCGCGGCGCGGGACAGCAGTGGAATAGAGAGACGGCTAGCGTCGCGGTGTACGTCTTGACGGGCGAGGACGCCCGTCGCTCCACTGTGGATTGCCAGTTACAATTTCGCTATGCGCGTCACGGTGTTCGGTGCATCGGGATTGCTTGGGCAGGATCTCACTCATCAGTTGCGCGGCCACGAGCTCGCCGCGCCGTCTTCCAAAGACGCCGATTTGCGCGATCGCGCGCGCGTTCGCGATGTAATTTTCGAGTCGCGTCCCGAGTGGATAATCCTATCTGCCGCCTGCACCGACGTGGATGGCTGCGAATCCAATCGCGATCTGGCGTTCGCGGTGAATTGCGATGGTGCGGTCAATGTGGCGCTGGCTGCCCGCGAATCCGGATCGCGATTGCTCTTCCTAAGCTCGGACTACGTGTTTGATGGCAGCAAACGTGTGCCCTACGAAATCGGCGACGCCAGAAATCCGATCAGTGTTTATGGTGCAACTAAAGCGCAAGCCGAGGAGCGGCTTCTCGAGATTCTGCCCGAGGTTTGCATCGTTAGGACTTCGTGGTTGTTTGGGCATGGAGGCAAGTGTTTCCCAGCGACGATTTTGAAGCTGGCCTCAACTCGGCCCGAGATTTCTGTCGTGAACGATCAGCGTGGCAGCCCTACGTTCACGCAGGATCTTGCATCCGCGCTGGTTCAACTCTGTCGCGCATCCGCTCGCGGAATCGTCCATGTTACAAATTCGGCCGACTGCACATGGTACGAGTTTGCCACTGAAATCGTGCGTCTGTCAGGCCTTTCGACGGCGGTTAAGCCTGTGACCACTGCCGAATTTCCGCGGCCGGCACGGCGACCGGCTTATTCCGTGCTGTCGCAGGATAGCTTGCGCGCCTATAACATCCATATGCCGGACTGGAAGGATGCGCTGAAGCGCTATCTTGGGAGTGCTCCTGCTGCTTCCTCCGCCATTACATAGAGCCGTGGATCTTGGCGCATCAAGACAGCCTGCGTCAAGGCAGTCTCCGTCGGGGCAGTCTTCGTCAGGGCAGTCTTCGTTAGGCAGTCTTTGTCAGGGCAGTCTTTGTCAGTCAGTCTTTGTCAGGGCAGTCTAGGGCAACCGGACGTCGAGGCTGTAGATTTCCTGCGTGCTGCGGTCGCGCATCAGCAGGACCGAATTATCGGGCGTTAAGCCCACCCAAAAATCCCAGGGATCGAAGCCGCGCGGAATGTCCTTCAGGCTGAAGAGGTGCTCAATTTTGCCGTCCGGAATGTGGACGCGAACGATGTCGTCGATCTTGTCCGAATAGTCTTCAGCGTAGATGTACTTGCCGTCATGCGACCAGTTCTCGTATCCGAACCTGGAGGTGGCTAGCTGTTGCCATATCTTCGTGCTGAAGTCGTAGAGCAGCATTTTGGTTGAGTCCAGGGAAAGCGCAGCAATATAGCGCCCATCGGGGGAACATCTCGGACTGAATAGGCCCTCGGAGCCTGGGATCCCGCTGATTGCTCCCGTTCGCAGATTCAGAATGCGAATGTTAGGTCCCGATGCCGCAGCATAGTCAAACCATGGCATGCCGGCAAAGACAATCGAGCCGCCATCCGGAGTCCAGGTGGGATCGCCCTGACTACGGTCGCCATCTTTTATTTGATGAGGCGTACCGCCGTCCGCCGCAATCAGGTAGATTTTGAATGGCTGACCAGGAAGCGAAGCCATGAAGACAATCTGCTTGCCATCGGGCGACCACCGCGGCATGTGGGCCTGCATAGGAGCAAAAGTCAGCTGAGTCCGCGAACTGCCGTCGATTTTGCTGCGCCACAAGGTGCCTTCGGGATGAGCGACATAAACCATCGTCTGGCCGTCGTTCGCAATATCCACTTCTCCCGCCGAGATTCCCGGCACATAGATAGAGGATTCTCCGGATTCACCTGCCATTCGAATCAGGTCGAAGCGCCGTTGCTGGCCGATGACAAACAATTTTGTGCCGTCGGCGCTCGGCGTGGGGTTGCTGAATAACAACGGTCCGACCGTCAATTGTGTCGGCAGATTCTCGCTTTTTTGGAAGAACGACTTTTCTTCACGCAACGCCCAGATATCCTGCGCGCTGTTGCTGGCCGATTCGAAGAGAAAATAGCGGCCGTCCGGGGTCCAGACGCCACCCGATTCTTGAGGTGGGATTTTCCAGTTGGGCAGAACCGGACGGAGGTCCTGTCCCTGCGAAGTGGCTTCCCAGAGAGCCCTGCTGCGCCGGCTCATGTCGCGAACGGAGAAGCGCACGCGCTTTCCATCCGGCGCGAATCTCAAGTTAAACGGGATGCCCTTTGCTTCGGCAAACTCGTGCGAATCTGCGCCGTCAGAATCGCAGAGATAGAGATGGCTTCCGTTGGCGTAAAGGATGTGCTGGCCATCGGGCGTCCACGCGGCGGCGTGTGCGAGGATCTCGCCCACACGGCGGGAAGAGCCTGCCGGCACAGGCACAATCCAGACCGGCGACTCAGTCACCGAACCTTCGGCTGAAGCGCGGACCAGCAACTGCGAATTGCGCGGCGAAAAGTCGTAAATATCGGCGGCGGCTAAAGGCGTCGGGACAGGCGCGGTGTCTCCGCCCACGGTCGAAACTTGCCGCAACACCGAATGGCCGCTGGTGAATTCGGAAAAATACAGGCGCGATCCGTCCGTGGCCAGGGAACGCTTGGCGAAGCCATCATTGGTAATTTGGGTGGAGCCGACCACTGAGGGCGGAGTGGCGGAGGGACGCAGAAGATATGCAACCGCAATCAGGGACACAGCGGCTAAGGCACCCGCGGCAAACGCGAGCCGGCGCTTTCGCGGCGCGGCCGTCGATGATGCCACGCCAGGCGTGACGCCACTCTTCCCGGCAGCCTTCCCCCATCCGGCAGCCTTCCCCCATCCGGCAGTCGTGCCCGCCTGCCCAGGGACTGGCCGGACGGCAGACGGTGTTGAGACTGCCGAGGCTGGATTCGTCGCGAAATCTTGCTGCAGACTCTGAAGATCGGCGGACATTTCCGCGGCGCTTTGGTATCGCTGGTCCGGGTTCTTCTCCAGCGCTTTGCGAACCACTGCTTCCAGTTTGGCTGGTGCGCCGGACGCGAAGTGCAGCGGCCACTCGGGATTGCTATGTAAAAGGGCGTCCGAACTGGCGGCCGATGTCCGGCCGCGGAAAGGCATCTGTCCGGTCGCCATCTCGTAGAGCACGATACCGAAAGAGAACAAATCGCTGCGATGATCGAGCGGTTCGCCCAGCGCCTGTTCCGGCGACATGTAGGACGTTGTCCCCAGCGAAGAGCCGGGGCTGGTGAGGTCCTCGATGGTGGGAGTTGCCAATTCCTGCGTATTGTCCCCGGCTCTCTCCAGTTCGGCAGTGGAACTCAGTTTGGCGAGTCCGAAGTCGAGAATCTTGGCGTGACCGCGTTTGGTTAAAAAGAGATTGGCGGGTTTGAGGTCGCGATGGACGATGCCGTGGCTGTGAGCGGCGTCCAGAGCGTCGGCAACCTCGAGGGCAAACCTTAACAAAGCATCGAGCGGCATGGGCCCCTCGGCGATGCGATCTTTGAGGGTCGCGCCTTCCAGATACTCCATGGCGATAAAGCGGCGTCCGCGCGCTTCAGCAATTTCGTAAATGGTGCAGATATTGGGATGGTTCAGCGCGGACGCGGCGCGCGCTTCGCGGCGGAAGCGCTCCAGCACCACCGGATTTCGAGCCACGAGGTCGGGGAGAAATTTGAGGGCGACGAAGCGCCCCAGATGAGTGTCTTCCGCCTTATAAACTACCCCCATGCCACCGCTGCCTATCATCTCCAGTATGCGGTAATGAGAGATCGTTGACCCTATCATGGCCGGTGAAAGCGTTGCGCTGATGTTAGGCGGGGAAGAATACCAAGTCAATTCGTGGACGCATGTACCAGGCCCGATCGTCGCAGGGCTTGAAAAGAACGCAGCGCGAGTTACAATGAGCCGCTTTCGAAATCCAGGAAGAAAATCTGCTCTATCTGTTCGACCGAGGAGGCTGACTATGAAAAGAATTGCGGGGGCGATGCTTGCCCTTGTTGTTTTGCTGCCTGCAGGAATGTCGGTGCGCGCCACTGCTCAGGAGAAGTCCGGGGCCATGATGCCGCCCAAGGTCCTGGTGGCTTCACGGGAATACACCAAGCCGGGGAAATCGGGTATGCAACATGACAAGACCGAAAGCTTGTTTGTTCAGGCCATGACGCGTGCCAAATGGCCCACCCATTATCTGGCTATGGAATCTCTTTCGGGCAAGTCGCGCGCCCTCTTCTTTACCGGCTACGACTCGTTCGAAGCGTGGGAAAAAGACATGCATGGAGTCGAAAAGAACTCCGCGCTGATGTCCGCTTTGGACCACGCGGGTGAGGTAGACGGCGATCTCTTGAGCGAGACCGACGGCACCGCGCTCGCATTCCGCGAGGAATACAGCCTGCGTCCGGAAGTTGACATTGCCCACACGCGCTATTTCGAAATCTCGTCTTGGCAAGTGAAGCCGGGCCATGATAAGGACTGGGACGAAATCGTAAAGCTGGTAAAGGCGGCGTACGACAAAATCCCTGACGCACACTGGGCAGCCTATCAGGCGGTCTATGGGTTTCCCGACACCACCTACATCATCTTCAACCCCATGAAGTCGCTGTCAGAAGTTGATAAGAACTTTGCCTCGAGCAAGGAGTTTGAAGCGGCCATGGGCGAAGACGGCATGAAGAAGCTCTCCGAGTTGTCGGCGGCGGCGATTGAGGGGAGCCAGACCAACCTGTTCGCGATCAATCCGCGTATGAGCTATCCGGATGAGGAATGGGTTAAGGCTGATCCCGAATATTGGAAACCGAAAGCGGCTGCCGCCCCTGCCGGCAAGAAAGCGGCGGAGAAGACCGAGAAGCAATAAAATTTGAGGTGGCAATTCTTTGAGGTGGCACGGCAACCGACCCGCCCTCCGTTTGCCGGAGGGTGGGTTTTCTTATGAGCGAAGAGATGCGGTCTCGATCCGCGCTCGGCGCTGCGGTGGTTTATCCTAACCTCACTATTCATTGAGGAAAAACTGTGAACCAAAGACTGTCGTGGATTCTGCTGGCACCGCTCTGCATTTTGCTTTTTCGATCCCCGCTTCCTGCCCAGCCTTATGACCCTTCGATGTACCAGGGACTTCATTGGCGTCTGATCGGTCCATTTCGCGGCGGCCGCACGGTGGCGATCTCCGGCGTTCCCGGCCAGCCGAACGTTTTCTACATGGCTCCAAACAATGGCGGAGTCTGGAAGACGGCGGACTTCGGCCGCACGTGGGATCCGATTTTCGATGGCCAGTCGAGCGGCTCCATTGGAGCGCTTGCGGTGGCGCCGTCGAATCCCGATATTATCTATGTCGGCAGCGGCGAAGGTCTGCGCCGGCCCGATCTTTCGGTGGGCAATGGTATTTACAAATCGACCGATGCGGGCCGCACCTGGCAGCATCTTGGTCAGGACGGATCAGGCCTGCGCAACGCGCAGCAAATTGCTTCGATCATTGTCGATCCCAAAGACCCGAATCGCCTCTTTGTGGCCGCCCAGGGACATCCTTATGGCCCCAATCCCGAGCGTGGCATTTTTCGATCGCTCGACGGCGGCCAGACCTTTCGAGAAAGTTCTGTATAAAGACGAAAACGTCGGCGGCATGGATCTTGTCTTCGACCCACGCAACTCGCAGGTAGTCTTTGCCAGCATGTGGTCGTCGCGGCGTCCGCCTTGGACGACCGGTGGCGGCTATAACGGGCCAAGTAGCGGCGTCTATAAATCCAGCGATGGGGGCAACAGCTGGAGCCAACTCACCAAGGGATTGCCGGGCGAGGCCGAAGGCATCGGACGCATCGGCCCGACTGTCGCTCCGAGCGATCCCAATCGGATGTACGCATGGGTGAATGCCAAGAAGGGCAGCGGCATTTATCGCTCCGACGATGCCGGCGAAAGCTGGCAGCGCGTGAACGACGAAGAGCGCATCTGGGGACGCGGCGACGACTTCGGCTGCGTGCGCGTCGATCCGCGAAATAAGGACGTGATTTATGTCGCCAACACTTCTACCTACAAGTCCACCGATGCCGGGAAAGACTTTACGGCGATCAAAGGCGCGCCCGGCGGCGACGACTATCACACGATCTGGATCAATCCCGAAAACCCCGACATCATCGCCCTCGCCGTCGACCAGGGCGCGACCATCAGCGTGAATGGCGGCCAGACCTGGAGTTCGTGGTACAACCAGCCGACGGCGCAGTTCTATCACGTCATTACCGACAACCAGTTTCCCTACTGGGTCTATGGTGGACAGCAGGAGAGCGGGTCGATAGGGACCGCAAGCCGCAGCGACTTTGGCGAGATCACGTTTCGCGACTGGACGACGGTTGGCGTTGAAGAATACGGATACGTCGCGCCCGATCCGCTGCATCCCAACCTTATCTATGGTGGCAAGGCAACCGTGTTTGACCGCAATACCGGTCAGACGCGCGACGTTTCGCCGGAGGTTCTGCGCACAGGGCAATATCGTTTCAATCGTACCGCACCGCTGATCTTCTCGCCAGCCGATCCTCACGTGCTTTATCTGGGATCGAACGTGCTATTTGCCACGCGCGACGGCGGCAACAGTTGGCAGATTCTCAGTCCCGACCTCACTCGTGAAGATCCGGGCATCCCGGCGACGCTCGGCCCATTTGTCGCCGACGATCCGGCCAAGGGCAAGCATCGCGGCGTGATCTATTCGTTGGCTCCATCGCCGAAAGACGCGAACTTGATCTGGGCGGGAACTGACGATGGGCTGATTCAGGTGACGCGCGACGGCGGCAAGACTTGGCAGAATGTGACGCCTCCTGAGCTGACGCCGTGGAGCAAGCTGGCGCAAATGGACGCGTCACATTTCGATACCTCAACTGCCTACGCCGCGGTGAATCGCTTCCGGCTTGACGATCTGCATCCTTATATCTATCGCACGCACGATGGCGGCAAATCGTGGCAGAAGATCGTGAGCGGTTTGCCGGATGACGAGCCGGTCAATACGGTGAGGGAAGATCCGGAACGCAAGGGGCTGCTCTTTGCCGGAACGGAGCGCAGCGTCTATGTCTCGTGGGACGATGGCGACCATTGGCAATCGCTGCAGCTGAACCTGCCATCGACCTCGATCCGAGACCTGGTTATTCATCATGACGATGTGGTCGTCGGAACTCACGGGCGTTCGTTCTGGATTTTGGATAACATCACAGCCGCTGCGGCAGTTCACGCCTGAGATCGCAACTGGCGGCGATTCGGCCCATCTTTTCACGCCGCAACTTACGTATCGCGTGCGCCGCAATAACAACACGGATACGCCTTTGCCGCCCGAAGATCCAGCGGGACAGAATCCTCCAGATGGCGCGATGATCGACTACTGGCTGAAAACCGCGGCCTCTGGCCCGGTCACTCTGGAGATTGTCGACTCTTCGTCAGGAAAGGTCGTGCGCCACTTCTCCAGCGCCGACAAGCCTGAGACCGTCAACCCAAAGGATTTCAATGTTCCCATGTATTGGGTGCGCCCTCCGCGCGTGCTTTCTACTGGCGCCGGAATGCATCGTTTCGTTTGGGACCTAACTTATCCCGCGCCTGACGTGCTTACGCGCGATTATCCGATTTCAGCGATCGATCACGACACGCCACTCTATCCTCTGGGAGCGAGCGTGGTTCCAGGGCAGTATAAAGTCGTGCTCTCGGTCGGCGGCAAAAGCTTCACGCAGACACTGGATGTGAAGATGGATCCGCGTGTAAAAGCCTCGGCCGACGATCTGCGAAGGCACTTCGACCTCGACCAGCAAATCGCCAACGCTCTGCACAAGGACTACGAAGCGCTGCAACAGGTGCGCAGCTTGCGCGCGCAGTTGAAAGTATTGTCGGACAAAACATTGTCAGGCAAAGCTGATCCAATCAAGGCAACGGCGGCTCAATTGGATTCCAAAGCTGCGACCATCGAAGGCGACGAGGGTGGTTATGGCACGCGCTACATGAGCACGCCCGAAGGCCGCAGCCTGGCGCGCCTGAATGGTGGACTCAACGCGCTCGTCAGCGCTCTCGATACGGCCGACGACGCGCCTACAACTCAGCAAACCGCCACGTTCGTGGAACTGGACAAGGCGCTCGAAGAGCAGTTGTCGGCGTGGAGCCAGCTCAAGTCGAGGGACATTCCGGAGTTGAACGAAGAGCTGAAGAAAGCGGGCTTGCCTGCGATTGATCTGCAGAAGCCGGTTCCGGGCGCGACTGATGCGGCTCAGACTACTTCGCAGGATCGCGATCGGAACGAGGAATGAATCTGCTACTCTGGCGGCGTGGCGCTCGTTGAAATCCGCAACCTGACCAAGACCTTCACCCTCGCCGAATCTCCTTTCGGCGGCCCGCAGCGTCGGCGAGGTGCGAGCGGTTGACGATGTCTCACTCGAGATTCACGAAGGCGAGACTCTGGGGCTGGTGGGCGAGTCGGGCTCCGGCAAGAGCACACTGGGGCGGCTCATTCTGCGCCTGATCGAGCCGACTTCGGGCGCGGTCGTTTTTGATGGCGTCGATCTGTTGAAGGCAAACGCGGGCGAAGTGCGCCAGCTTCGCCGCCACATGCAGATCATTTTCCAGGATCCGTTTGGCTCGCTCGATCCGCGCTACCGTGTGGAGGATGTGATTGCTGAGCCGCTCATTCTCCACCTTGAGTTCGTCCATCACGAGCTCTTCAATAATGACAGCGCGAGCAAAGCGCTGGCTGGCGTGAGGTTGAACCGCGACGCCCGCCGGCAGCGGGTGCGGGAGCTCTTGCGTGCCGTGGGCATGGATGAATCGGCCATGCCGCGTTATCCGCACGAATTTTCCGGAGGCCAGCGGCAGCGCATCGGCATTGCGCGCGCGCTGGCGCTGCAGCCGAAGTTTATCGTCGCCGATGAACCGGTTTCGGCGCTCGACGTCAGCGTGGGTGCGCAAATCGTCAATCTTCTGCAGCAACTGCAGCGCGATTTCGGGCTCACGTACTTGTTCATCTCGCACTCCATGCCGGTGGTTCGCTACCTCTCGACTCGCATTGCCGTGATGTATCAGGGCAAGATCGTCGAGATCGGCCGCACAGAGCAGATTACCGGGCAGCCCCGTCACGAATACACGCGAAAACTTCTGGCGGCCACTCCTGAAATGGCGGCGACTTAGGCGCCGCGTTTCGCGCCGCCGCGGTTGTTGTCCTTTCGCTGGAACAAAACTAGAATCTCTTTCTGTTCGGGAGAACTCAATGGCCGCTAATCCAGTGGTAACTGCCATCGGCATCACCTGCATCAGCAAGGTTAAGCGGGCGCCGGCCTTCGCGGTTGTGTTCGTATGGTTCGCCGTGGTGGTGCTGGTGCGGGTTGGGCTCGCGGCGCTAAGTTCCTGAACTCGCAGGCAGGGGAACACAATCCACAGAGACATCAGAGATGCAGACTGCAGAGGTGGCAATCATCGGCGGAGGGATTGTCGGCTCCAGCATTGCCTGCCATCTGGTCGCGGCGGGCTGCAAGGATGTTCTGGTGTTGGAGCGCGAGACGGCGCAGGGCAAGGGATCCACGGGCAAAAGCATGGGCGGGGTGCGCGCGCAGTTTTCGACGCCGGTCAACATTCAGATGTCGCTCTATTCGATTCCGTTCTACGCCAGTTTCGAGGAGCGCCTGGGCTATCCCTGCGACTATCGTCCGCAAGGCTACCTTTTTTGCGCTACCAACGATAAACACCTGGCCTACCTGCGCGCCAATTATGAAAAGCAGGTGGCCATGGGGCTGAAGAACGTGCGGCTGATTGCGGGCGGTGAAATCCGGCGGATGTTTCCTCAACTGCGCGGGGATGACATTGTCGGCGGCAGCTTTTGCTCGACTGACGGATTCGTCGACCCTTACAGCGCCATGATCGGCTTCATGACCTGGGCGAGCGAGCACGGGGCCACGCTGTGGAAGAACGCCACCGTCACTGGAATCACGCGCAAGGGCGATAGCTATGAAATCACGACTATCCGCGATGTCGTCTCGACGCATACCGTGGTGAACTGCGCCGGACCATGGGCAGCTTCGATTGCGAAGATGATCGGCGTTGATCTCCCGGTCGAGCCTTTGCGGCGGATGCTCGTTCCTACCGAACCCTTTGACCAGTTTCCACACACCGCGCCTATGATCATCGACATGTCTACCGGATTTCATTTTCGGCCCGAGAGCCGCGGCTTTCTGCTGGCTTGGAACGATCCCGAGGAAACGCCCGGCTATAAGACCGATTTCGACGTGCGCTTTATCGAGAAGATATTGACGCGGGCGGCGGACCGCGTGCCCGTGTTCGAAAATGTCGCGGTCAATCCCAAGCGAGCCTGGGCGGGTCTTTACGAAATGACGCCGGACCATCATCCGATTCTCGGTGAATCCCGCGACGCTCCGGGCTTCTTCTTCGCCAACGGCTTCAGCGGACACGGCGTGATGCACGCGCCCGCCACAGGGAAAATTCTTAGCGATTTGATTCTGACGGGGAAGACGGATTTAATCGACTCGTCACTGCTGGACCTTTCTCGATTCGCGGAAGGTCGCACGATTCACGAAACCGCAGTGCTGTAGGTTTTCCTTCGTGTAACTTAGTGTCCTTGGTGGTAGAGAGAAATGCGTAAACCATCAAGGACACTAAGGTCCACGAAGGAGAGCAGACAAAACCTTGCCTCGGGAATTCAACTACTGGCTCACTACGGTTCAGATGCCTGCCCCACCGGCGCAGGCTTTGCCGGAGAAGGTTGACGTCGCCATCATCGGAGCCGGATTTACCGGGCTCTCGGCCGCGCTCGCGCTGGCGAAACGCGGAGCCAGAGTGGCCGTGCTCGAATCGGAAACTATTGGGTGGGGCGCAAGTTCGCGCAATGGCGGGATGGTGCTCAGCGGATTGAAGCTGGGAGTGAACCAGCTGATCTCGAAGTACGGACGCGAGCTTACGCGCCGCCTGTACGCCGCATCGCTCGAGAGCATCGAGACGGTCGAGCGCCTGGTGAAAGAAGAAAACATTGCCTGCGATTTTGCGCGCACCGGGCATCTTGAAGTTGCCTGCAAGCAGGCGCATTTCGACCACTACTCCCGTCAGGCTGAAGTCATCGCCCGCGAATTCGGCCACCAGCTGCGGGTAATCGGCCGCGAGCAACTTCGCGACGAAATCGGGTCCCGCATTTATTTCGGTGGCATGGTCGACGAAGTTTCGGCGGGGGTGAATCCCGCGCGATATGTTGCCGGGCTTGCCATTGCCGCACAACGCGCCGGGGCGCAGATCTGCGAGCGCACGCGATTGCAGAACATCCAGCGGGAATCGCGTGACGGTGCGCCCGGTTTCAAGCTGAACAGCTCCAGGGGTAGTTTTTGGGCGCGTAATGTGTTCGTCGGTACCAGCGGCTATACGGGGGCGGCGACTCCGGCGCTGCGTAAGAAAATTATTCCTATCGGGTCATTCATTATTACGACCGAGGTTCTGCCTGAGGCGCTCGCCCGCGAACTGAGCCCGCGCAATCGCCAGATCTACGATTCCAAGAATTATCTTTATTATTACCGGCTGACTCCCGACAATCGCATGTTGTTTGGCGGGCGCGCGGCTTTTTTCCCGGAGACGGAGCGGACCATACGCAAGAGTGGCGAGATTCTGCGCCTTGGGATGATCGACGTCTACCCGCAACTGCGCTCGACGAAAATTGAATACGTTTGGGGAGGCACGCTCGATTTCTGCTTTGACATCATGCCCCATGCGGGCCAGATGGATGGCATCTATTTCGCGGTTGGATACGCGGGGCACGGCGTCGCCATGGCCACGTATCAAGGACAGAAAATAGCGGAATGGATCGCGGAAGGGAAAGCAGATAATCCTTTTACCGAGATCCCTATGCCGGGCGCGCCTTTTGGACTGTACAACGGCAAGCCGTGGTTTTTGCCGTTCGCAGGAGCGTACTACAAAGTCTTAGACTGGGTATCGTGAGAACGGCAGGTCTTAGGTCTTGGGTCTCAGTGAAAAACAAAAGCGGTCCAATCCTTTTCCTGAGACCTGAGACCTAACACCTGAGACCTAATCTCTGGAGAGTCGCATGTCTATTTTTGGCTTTATCGAATACGCCGATGCCACGCCCGAAGTTCGCGCGGTCTATGACGACATCATGGCTACACGCAAGACCGATTGGATCAATAATTTCTGGAAGGCGATTGCGCATGATCCTGTGATGCTGAAGCGGACCTGGGAAGACATCAAGCAGATTATGACTCCGGGAGCGCTTGATCCACTGACGAAAGAAATGATCTATGTTGCCGTATCGGTTACGAATCAATGCGACTACTGCATCGCCTCGCATACTGCTTCGGCGCGGAACAAGGGCATGACCGACGATCAGTTCAAGGAGTTGATGTCGGTGGTCGGGATGGCGAACGAAACCAACCGGTTGGTCGCGGGCTATCAGGTGGAAGTCGATGATCGCTTTAAACCCCAAAGCGGGAAATGACATCCAAGGGCCGGATGCTGCCGCACGTTGATCGATCACCCAGGAACGATCACCCAGGGGCGCCGGGCTTATAATCGTTTGGACCGTGGGGTCGTAAGGCAAAGCGCGCAATCTTGCACAACTATCAACCAACGCACAACCATCAAGAAGACGCTCATCATTCATATGCATCATGCATTACGAAGTGCGAATCGCACGTATTCGCGAAAAGAGGTAGAGACATGGCTGAAATGACGGTGGCTCCGGTTGCAACCCATGGATTTTTTCTGGACGGGAAGTGGCTGGAGGAGGGTGACATCGTCGACATACGAGCGCCCTACGATGGCGCGCTCATCGCGCATGTCCATCGCGGGCGGCGCGAACACGCGGAAGCCGCGATTGCCGCCGCAGTCAAGGCTTTTGGAACCACCCGGCGGTTGCCGGCGTTTGAACGGCAGCGAGTTCTGCGGCAGATTGCGATCGGCATTCACGATCGGAAGGAAGAATTCTCACGCACGATTGCGCTGGAAGCGGGCAAGCCGATCAAGAGCGCCCGCATGGAAGTTGACCGCGCCTGCTTCACCTTTAACATCGCCGCCGAAGAGACGGTGCGCAACTATGGCGAATATTTACCGCTCGATTGGCAGCAGTCGACGGCCGGACGCTGGGGGATTGTCAAACGGTTTCCGCTGGGCCCGATTGCTGGGATCACGCCTTTCAATTTCCCCTTGAACCTGGTGGCGCATAAAGTTGCGCCCGCGATTGCCGCGGGCTGTTCGATGATTGTGAAGCCCGCGCCGCAGACTCCGCTCACGGCATTGCTGCTAGCGGAAGTGATCCAGCAGGCGGGATGGCCGGACGGCGGATTCAACGCGGTGCTGCTTTCAAATGAGGACTCCAGCCTGCTGGTGAGCGATGAACGTATAAAGATGATCAGCTTCACCGGAAGCGCGGCCGTCGGCTGGGCCATCAAGAACCACGCAGGCAAGAAAAAAGTCATGCTTGAGTTGGGAGGCAATTCCGGCGTGATCGTTCACCACGATACCGATCTCGCATATGCCGCCGATCGTTGCGTCACCGGAGGATTTGCTTACGCGGGACAGTCCTGTATTTCCGTGCAGCGGATACTGGTTGAACACTCCGCTTACGGAAAATTCACGGAGCTATTGCTGGCGGCGGTTGGCAAACTGAAAATCGGCGATCCGCTGGATGAATCAAGCGACCTTGGTCCGTTGATCCGCGAAAGCGATGCCATTCGCGCGTCGGAGTGGGTGCAGGAGGCGGTGCGCGGCGGCGCGCGCCTGCTTTGCGGCGGCAACCGCAAAGGCTCCCTCTTCGAGCCTACCGTGCTCACCGGAACAAAGCCTCACATGAAAGTGAATTGCCAGGAAATCTTTGCCCCTGTGGTCACGGTCGAGCCCTACAACGATTTCGACTCGGCGCTGAAGCAGATCAACAGTTCCGCTTACGGCCTGCAGGCCGGACTTTTCACGCGCGATGCTAAGCTCATATTTCAGGCTTACGAGGAAATTGAAGTTGGCGGCTTGATCGCGGGCGACGTTCCCACATTTCGCATCGACCACATGCCTTATGGCGGCGTCAAAGATTCAGGACTGGGACGCGAGGGCTTGCGCGACGCGATTCACGAGATGACCGAACCGAAACTGCTGGTTATGAATCTGCGCTGATAGGGTAACCTAACAAATCTCTACCGCCAAATTGTCGGCATTATTTACTCTTCGAATACCACAGCGTCCGCTAATTTCTCTAATATTGAATTCCCATCTTAGGAAAAAAAAGAAAACTGCGCGGCCTATTCCAATTCCCGATTCATGTGTTTATACTCGCTAGTTTCAGCGCCGTTCGTCACAACAGCATGTGACGTAAATCATTCGAATGCGGTCAACCGGGTGCGGTGTGAACCGCTCCCGTAAGAACTAAAGACTTCACATTCAATGCAAATTTTTCCGCGCAGCACTAACATACTCTCTCGGGCCTCCCTGTTCGGCCCGGTGTTTGTTCTGGCTGCGCTGTTCTGGATGATGGCGCAGATCCAGCGCTCGCCTTATGTCACCTACGCGGAGGTGAGAAAGTCGCAGCCCGTGCCCTTCAGCCATCAGCACCACGTCACGGGGCTCGGCATCGACTGCCGCTACTGCCACACCTCGGTTGAACAGTCCAGTTTCGCGGGCATTCCTCCCACCAAGACTTGTATGAACTGCCATTCCCAGATTTGGACGAACGCCGCCATGCTGGAGCCGGTTCGCGCCAGTTACAGAACCGGCGAGTCCATCGAGTGGACGCGCGTCAATGAGTTGCCGGATTTCGTATATTTCAACCACAGCATTCACGTGACCAAGGGTGTCGGGTGCAACACTTGTCACGGGCCCGTGGACCAGATGCCGCTCATGTACCAGCAGGCGTCGCTACAGATGGAGTGGTGCCTCGAGTGCCACCGCGCGCCGGAAAAAGTTCTGCGCCCGCGCGACCAGGTATTCAACATGCGTTACCAGCAACCCACCGAGTCGCTGCCAGTGGAGTTTGACGGCACGAGCTATACAGATCAGGAGTCGCTCGGGTTGGCGCTGGCGAAGAAGTATCAGTTGCGGACGGAGAAGGACATTACGAGCTGCAACACGTGTCACCGCTGAGATCGCTAGAGGACAGCTTTATAGTCAGGAAAGCTCAGGAGATGGAAGACAGGAAGCCAAAACGCGAAGATGTCTGTCCAGGCAGTGAGGCCGGGAAGAAAAAGATGGACCGCGCCTCGGTCCAGCGGCAACTGGAGCAGACGCACGGGCCGGAATACTGGCGCAGCCTGGAAGAGCTTGCCGGCTCACCGGAATTCCAGGAGATGCTGCACCGCGAGTTTCCCAAGGGCTCGTCGGAGTGGCTCGATTCTGTCTCGCGGCGCGGCTTTTTGCGTTTGATGGGAGCATCCCTCGCCATGGCCGGCATGACCGGCTGCACCAAGCTCCCGCTGGAGTCCATCGTTCCTTACGTCCGGCAACCCGAGGAGGTAATTCCGGGCATCCCGATGTTCTACGCCACCGCTTTCACGCTCAGCGGATACGCGAATCCGCTGCTGGTTGAAAGCCATACGGGGCGACCCACCAAAGTTGAAGGCAACAACCTCCATCCGGCGAGCCTGGGCGGCACGGACATTTTTGCGCAGGCTTCGCTCCTGGGAATGTACGATCCCGACCGCTCGCAATCGATCACTCACCTCGCCGACGTGGCGTCGTGGGCATCATTCGTGAATGGGATCCGAGGTCCGCTCTCGGTGCAAAAAGCGCTCGGTGGCGCGGGCATTCGGATTCTTACCCAGACCATCTCTTCGCCGACATTGAAAGAGCAGATGCAAGCGTTTCTGGCGATGTATCCGCAGGCGAAGTGGCATGTTTATGAACCGGTGAACCGCGACAATGCTTTGGAAGGCGCAAAGCTGGCTTTTGGCGAGCCGGTGGAGACGCAATACCGGCTGGAGAATGCGGATGTGATTGTTTCGCTCGATGCCGACTTTCTCTTCGCGGGCTTTCCGGGGAATGTCCGTTATATTCGCGATTTCGCGAAGAAGCGCAATCCAGACGCGGAGATGAGCCGGCTGTATGTGGCGGAGTGCACCCCGTCATCGACCGGGGCGAAATCCGATCACCGCCTGCCGCTGCGCGCTATGGAAGTCGAAGGCTTCGCGAGAGCGTTGGCATCTGCGCTGGGTGCGAATGGCGGTGGTGCAACGGAGTCAGGCGATAAGGCAAAGTTTATAAGCGCCGTCGCCGCCGATCTGCAGAAAAATAAAGGCGCGAGTGTCGTCATTGCCGGCGAGCATCAGCCTCCGGCTGTCCACGCATTGGCGCACGCCATGAATGCAGCGCTAGGCAACGTCGGCAAAACGGTCGTCTACACCGAGCCGGTCGATGCCAATCCGATCAACCAGACGGAATCGCTCCGCGACCTCGTCTCCGATATGCGCGCCGGCAAGGTCGATCTGCTCGTAATTATGGGGGGCAATCCGGCCTACGATGCGCCGGCAGATCTTGGTTTCGAAGACTGCCTCAAGAGTTCGAAGGTGGAGTTGCGCATTTACCACGGCCTCTACCAGAACGAAACTGCGGAACGCTGCCACTGGACCGTCAACGAAGCGCATTATCTGGAAGCCTGGAGCGATGGCCGCGCCTACGATGGCACGGTGAGTCTGGTGCAGCCCCTGATCGCGCCTCTCTATAGCGGCAAGAGCGCTCACGAAATGTTGGCCGCTCTCAGCGGCACTCCTGACACTTCCGGATACGAGATCGTTCGCGGCAACTGGCAGAAGCAGCAGGCTGGCGCGGAGTTCGAGGCGTGGTGGCGCAAGACGCTGAATGATGGATACGTTGAAGGTTCGGCCTACACGCCGAAGACCGTTTCGGTGAAGCTTCAATCGCTTCCGGCCGCACCGGCGGCCGACCCGAATAGTCTCGAGATCAATCTGCGGCGCGATCCCTCTGTCTACGATGGCCAGTTTGCCAACAACGGATGGCTGCAGGAACTGCCGAAGCCCATGTCGAAATTGACCTGGGACAACGCGGTCATGATCGGTCCCAAGATGGCCGACCGTGAAGGCATCAAGACCATGGATGTGGTCACGCTCGAATTGGACGGGCGGAAAGTCACAGGGCCGGTCTGGATACAGGCCGGGCATCCCGATCATTCCGTCACCGTGCATCTCGGCTATGGGCGGCGCAAGGCAGGGCGCGCCGGAACCGGGACGGGATTTGACGCCTACGCGCTGCGCACGACGAATGCGCTATGGTTCGCGACTGGCGGCAAGCTCACCAAGACCGGCGGTTTCTATCAGCTTGCGTCCACCCAGGGCTACCAGACCATGGATACCGGCGACGGCGCGACTCGTCCGCTGGTCCGCGAAGCGACGCTTGACGAATACCGCAAGGAGCCGAGGTTCGCGAAGGAAGACGAGCCGCCTGCGGCGCTCACCCTCTATCCGGGTTATGACTATAAGGCATCGCCCGACGCCTGGGGAATGACAATTGACCTCAACTCCTGCGTGGGCTGCAACAATTGCATCCTCGCCTGCCAGTCGGAGAACAATATCGCAGTTGTCGGCAAGGAGCAGGTGGTGCACGGCCGCCACATGCACTGGATTCGCGTCGATGCCTATTATCAGGGCGACCGCGACGATCCGAAGACCTATTTCCAGCCCGTGCCCTGCATGCAGTGCGAGAATGCGCCGTGCGAATTGGTGTGTCCGGTAGGGGCAACGGTGCACAGCAGCGAAGGCCTGAACGATATGGTCTACAACCGCTGCATCGGCACGCGTTATTGCTCGAACAACTGTCCTTATAAGGTGCGCCGCTTCAACTTCCTGCTCTTCCAGGATTGGGAGACTCCGCAGTATAAGATCATGCGCAATCCCGACGTCACCGTGCGCAGCCGCGGCGTCATGGAGAAATGCACGTATTGCATCCAGCGCATCGCCGAGCATCGCATTGACGCCGAGACGGCGGCGGTGCGCGAAAATCGCGAGTTCAAGATCAAAGACGGAACATTGCAGACGGCCTGCCAGCAATCCTGCCCGGCCGACGCAATCGTCTTCGGAAATATCAACGATCCCGACAGCCGGGTGTCGAAGCTCAAAGCGTTGAATCGCAATTACGGGTTGCTGGCTGACTTGAATACAAGGCCGCGCACCACTTACCTGGCGGAAATTCGCAACCCCAACCCTGAACTGGAAGCGTAAGCGGAGCGCGGGTCGAAAGACGGCAGACGAGAAAAGGCCGAAAAGAGACGGCCGGCAAGAGACAACAAAGAAGAGATGGCAGACAATCTGAACGAAGTCGAAGTCGCGAACAAGCGGGCGCCGGTCATCGAACCCGGACACACGTTCGGCTCGGTCACCGACAAGATCAGCTCGATCGTGCTGACGCGGCCAGCCTCGCTCTCATGGGTCGTCGGCTTCGCGGCGTTCTTCCTCGTGACTCAGATGCTGCTGTTCGCGCTGGGCTACCTCTTCATGAGAGGTGTAGGCATTTGGGGCATCGACATCCCCATCGCCTGGGGCTTCGCCATCGTCAACTTCGTCTGGTGGATCGGCATAGGCCATGCCGGCACGCTCATCTCAGCCATTCTTCTTTTGCTGCGGCAGTCCTGGCGCAACTCCATCAACCGGTTTGCCGAGGCGATGACGCTATTCGCGGTGGCCTGCGCCGGCATCTTCCCGGGAGTGCACACCGGACGTCCGTGGCTCGATTACTGGATGTTCCCCTACCCGAACACCATGAACTACTGGCCGCAATTCCGCAGCCCGCTGCTGTGGGACGTCTTCGCGGTCTCGACCTACTTCACGGTCTCGCTGCTGTTCTGGTTCATTGGACTCATTCCCGATCTAGCCACGTTGCGCGACCGCGCCGAACATAAATTCGCGCGCATAAGCTACGGCCTGCTGGCCATGGGATGGCGAGGCTCTGCCCGCCATTGGGCCCGCTACGAGACGGCTTATCTTCTGCTGGCCGGCCTGGCTACGCCGCTCGTGCTCTCCGTGCACACGGTGGTGAGCTTCGACTTCGCGGTGGCGATCGTTCCCGGCTGGCACACTACGATTTTTCCGCCCTACTTCGTCGCGGGCGCAATCTACTCAGGCTTCGCTATGGTGTTGATGCTGGCGATCCCCATACGCAAGATCTACGGCCTCGAGGATTTCATCACCGACCGCCACTTGCAGAACTCCGCCAAGGTCATGCTGGCCACGGGCTGGATCGTTGCTTACGGTTATGCGATCGAAGCCTTCACCGGCTGGTACGGGGGCAACCGCTATGACCAGACGCTGCTCTGGAATCGTCTGCACGGGCCATATGCAACCTTGTATTACATGCTGCTGATCTGCAACATTTTCATCCCGCAGCTGCTGTGGATTCGCAAGATGCGCACCAACCCGGTCTTGCTCTTCCTGATCTCATTGGTCGTGCTGGTGGGCATGTGGCTGGAGCGATTCGTCATAATCGTGATCAGCCTCTCTCGCGATTTCCTTACGTCGTCGTGGGGGATGTACTACCCGACGAAGTGGGACTGGATGACTTTCTTCGGAACCATCGGCATGTTCCTGATGTCAATGTTCCTCTTCGTCCGGATTTTGCCCATGATCTCCATCTTCGAAATGCGCACGCTGCTGCCCGAGGCGGAGGTGAAGCCCGAATGAAACTCGTTCCCCCCTACGGACTATTAGCGGAGTTCGCCTCGGCCCAGGATCTGGTCACGGCGGCTCGCCATACGCACGAAGCTGGCTACCGCAGGATCGATGCCTACAGCCCGTTCCCCATCGAAGAACTGGCCGAGGCCATCGGATTTCACAAGAACAACGTGCCGCTGGTGACGCTGATCGGCGGCATCGTTGGCGGCCTGACGGGCTACCTGATGCAGTATTGGATCGCGGTGATCAATTACCCGATCAACATCGGCGGCCGTCCTTATAACTCCTGGCCGTCATTTGTCATTATCACGTTCGAGCTTACGATTTTGTTTGGCGCTATCTCAGCCGTTTTCGGCATGTTGGCCCTGAATGGCCTGCCCATGCCTTATCACCCGGTCTTCAACGTGCCGCGCTTTGTGCTGGCCACCAAAGACCGCTTCTTTCTGATGGTGTTCGCCAACGATCCTAAGTATGACGCAGCCGGCACGCGGCAGTTTCTGGAAACGCTGAACGCCCGTTCCATTTCGGAGGTCCCGAGCTAACCATGGCGGCCGTCCCAAAATTCGCACGCAAAGTTGTGCCGCTGATTTTGCTGGCTGTGATGGGAACTGTCAGCTGCCGTCTCGATATGCACGTGCAGCCCCGCTACGATCCGCTCGCGAAGAGCGATTTCTTCCCCGACCAGCGTGCGGCGCGCCCGCTGATCGAGGGCACGGTGGCCCGCGGAGATGAGCGCGCCGACGAGTACTTCTATACCGGCAAGGTTGGCAGCAACGACGGCGAAGATATGCCGTTCCCGGTCACGCAGGAAGTGCTTGAGCGCGGGCGCACGCGTTACAACATCTATTGCTCGCCCTGCCACTCGCGCGTCGGCGATGGAAATGGAGTGATCCCGTCGCGAGGCTTCTCGCGCATGCCTCCTTCCTATCACATCGACCGCCTGCGTAAGGCGCCGATCGGATACTTTTTCGACGTAGCGACCAATGGATACGGCATCATGCTGAATTATTCCTCGCAGGTCTCAGTGCGCGACCGCTGGTGCATAGCGGCCTACATTCGAGCGCTGCAATTGAGCCAGGACGCCAGCATGGCGGATGTTCCAACTGGGCAGGCGATTCCTTCGAAGGCTCCGGAGTTCATGGACCCGGGCACGGGCGCGACTTTGCCGCGGCTCATGCCGAGCCCGAAGGCAGGGAAAGCGGAAACGGAATGAGCACGGCACAGATAACTCAACTCGATCTCACGCCGCCTCCGATCGTTAAGTCGATCCAGAAGGGAGCCCTCGTCGTCGGCGCGATCGGGACCGTGGTGGCGCTTTATGTGGCCTTCACGAATCCGACAGAGTTCTTCCGCGGATACCTCGTCTCCTACATGGATTATTTGGGCATCTGCCTGGGGTCGATGGCTATCATCATGGTGCGGCACATGACTGGCGGCGGATGGGGCACGGTGATCCGGCGCATCCTCGGGGCGTCGATGCGCACGATGCCGCTGCTGATCCTGTTATTCATTCCGTTCGCCATATTTGCAGTGCCCAGGCTCTATCCCTGGGCGATGCCGCTCGATTCGATCACCAATCCGGCGATTCGCGAACACCTCGAAAAACACTCGTTTATTTTGCGGGATTACCTGAACTACCGTGGCTTCGTAATCCGCGCCATAATCTATTTCGCGATCTGGTTCCTGCTGCAGTATCTGCTCAGCAAGTTCTCTTTCCAGCACGATCACCCGCCTTACGCCGACACCAGCGCGCGCTTCAAGATGGTCAGCGCTCCCGGAATCATTCTGTATGCAATGACCATCTCGTTCGCCTCAATCGACTGGGTCATGTCGCTTGACCCAAGCTGGTTCTCGACCATCTATGGCTTGCTGTTTTTGGCCGGCGAGTTGGTGTCAGCCATCAGTTTTGCCATCATCGTCGAACGCATACTCTTCAACTATCGCCCGATGTCGGTGCTCTTGAAGCCGAGTTTCGTTCACGACCACGGCAAATTCCTGCTGACTTTTATTATGGTGTGGGCCTACTTCTCATTTTCGCAGTGGCTCATCATCTGGGCCGGCAACTTGCCCGAGGAGATCACCTGGTACTACCGCCGGCTGCACGGAGGGTGGCAATACATCGGACTATTTCTGATTGTCTTTCATTTTTTCGTGCCCTTTTTCCTTCTGCTATCCCGGCCTTTCAAGCGCGACGTTACCCGCCTTGTGTGGCTGGCGGTGTGGATGCTCTTCGCGCACTATGTAGACCTGTTGTGGCATATCGAGCCCAGCTTCTCCGAAACTTTCACGGTGACTTTGGCAGACGTTGCGGTCGCCTTCGGCATGGGCGGAATATGGGTCGCCTATTTCTGCCGCAATCTCGGTTCGCAGCCGCTGGTTCCCGCTTATGACGCGACTGCGCAAGATGTCTTGGAGCCGGCGCATGAGTGACGATACGAGCAGGAATTCGATGACGCCGAATCCGCCGGTGACCCATCAGGACACCTTCGAGCACGAGGACCTGACCGTGAGCGGGCCTTTGTATTTCATGGCCGGTCTGGCGGTGACGGTCATCGTCATTTATCTGATCGTGTTCGGCATGTATCGCTTCCTCGACAGTTATACGAAGACGCACCAGCCCGCTCTGAGCCCGATGGAGACGCCGGAAACCGACACGCGCATCATCACGCACGGTGACGTCCAGTCTTTCCCCGAGCCGCGCCTCGAAGAGAGCGAACGCACCGAACTGCGATCGTACTCAGAGGAAGAAGAGCGGAAACTTGCCACCTACGATTGGGTGGATAAGAGCAAGGGCATCGTGCGGATTCCGATCGACCGCGCCATGGAGTTGATTGTGCAGCGCGGCTTGCCGGTTCATGCGGCAGCGACTGGAGCGCAAAAGTCCGCGCCCGGAAAAGAGCAAAATCCCAAAGCGCCGGCGAAGAAAGCCGCCGCTTCGGGGAACTGACCGGTCAGTTATTGGACTTCGCCGGGAAAGGATGTTTGCAGTGCGCAGCATAAAGCAGTTTGCGAATTCGATCTGGTCGGGCCTTCTCGGTCTGGCATTAATCTCGGCAGCCGCCTGGGGCCAGGGTGCGGCGAGCGGCATCATGGCGCCTTCACCCAGCGTGCGTCCGCCGGGATTGGAGAACGTAGCGATTCTGCAGAATCTGAACGCGCAGATTCCGCCCGACCTCATGTTTACAGACGACACGGGCCGCCAGGTGAAGCTCGGCGATTACTTCGGCAAGAAGCCGTTAATCCTTAATTTCGTCTACTACGGCTGCCCGATGCTTTGTGGCGAAGAGCTGGACGGACTCGAAAGCGCTTTGCGCGTGCTGAAATTCGATATCGGCAAGGAGTTTGAAGTCATCACCATCAGCTTCGATCCGAAAAATACTCGCGAGCTTGCGGCCAGAAAAAAAGCCCAGATGCTGCAGCGCTACAAACGTCCCGGCGCCGAGCAGGGATGGCATTTCCTCGTCGGCCAGCCAGATGCGATTGCCGCGGTCACGAAGGCGGCCGGATTTCAATACCAATACGACGAGAAGACCGGAGAATTCGCCCACTCCACGGCGATCATGGTGCTGACGCCGGAAGGCAAACTCGCGCAGTATTACTACGGCATCGAGTATCCGCCGAAGGATCTGCGGCTGGCGCTGGTCGAGGCATCGCAGAATCGAATCGGCAACGTAGTCGACGCATTGCTCCTCTACTGCTACCACTACGATCCCTCGCGGGGTAAATACAGCGCCGCCATCTTGCGCTTGCTGCGACTCATGGGCGTGGCGACCATGCTCGGCCTGGGGGCCCTCTTTTTTGTGCTGATTCGCCGTGGACCAAGGCATTTGCAGGGTGCGGAACAGGTCAGATAATCATGGGACACTTGCCATTTTGGCCGGAGAGCGCCTCGACGACCGCGGGAAACGTGGATGCTCTCTACATTTTTCTGCTGATCGTCTCGGGCATCATGACCCTGATGATCTTCACCATGCTGACGATTTTTGCAGTGAAGTTCCGCAAACGAAAGGGGCAGCGCGCCGAACAGATTGAAGGCTCCATTCCTCTGGAAATCACTTGGTCCGTCATTCCCTTCGGAGTGATGATGGTGTTCTTCATCTGGGGCGCGGTTCTCTTTTTCCAGGAGCGCACGCCTCCACAGGACGCCCTCGAGGTCTACACCGTCGCCAAACAATGGATGTGGAAGTTCGAGCACAAGGGGGGACAGCGCGAAATCAACGAACTCCATGTGCCGGTCGGACGCGATATTAAGATGATCCTGACTTCGCAGGACGTGATCCACAGCTTCTTCGTGCCGGCTTTCCGCCTCAAGCAGGATGTACTGCCGGGACGCTACACGACAATGTGGTTCCGCGCCACAAAACCGGGCACTTATCATCTGTTCTGTTCGCAGTACTGCGGAACGCAACACTCGGGAATGATCGGCTGGGTGGTGGTCATGGAGCCCAGCGAGTATGAAGCCTGGATGAGCGGCTCCGGCGGCAACCAGCCACTGGCCGAGACGGGACAGAAACTGTTCAACGATCTGGGCTGTATCACCTGCCACCGCTCCGACACGCAGGGCAGGGGTCCGGATCTCGCCGGCATCTTTGGTAAGACCGTGACCCTGCAGGATGGAAGGAGCGTGACCGTCGACGAGAATTACATTCGCGAATCGATCCTGGAGCCGAACTCCAAGGTCGTGCAAGGTTTCAAGCCGATCATGCCGACCTTCCAGGGTCAGGTCAGCGACGAGCAACTGAACGCGCTCGTAGATTACGTGAAGTCGCTGGGTGAGCCCCGGCCAGGACATACTGAAAAGACGGACTGAAAATGTGAACCGAGGCACTGCTCAACCCTAAGTCGAAAAGTGCAGGTGATGAGAATGGCGACAGTTGTAGTAACGGATGCCGGAGAACGCGAAACTTATTTGAATGTGGCTCATGGGCCGAAGTCATGGCTCCTGACGGTGGACCACAAGCGCATTGCGCTGCTTTATTTGGTATCGATTACTTTCTTCTTCTTTATTGGCGGATTCTTTGCTCTGCTGATTCGCCTGGAGCTGCTGACTCCGGCTGGCGACCTCGTTCAGGCCGACACTTACAACAAGTTATTCACCATGCACGGCCAGGTGATGATCTTCTTCTTTCTGATTCCCGCCGTGCCCGCCGTGCTCGGCAACTTCCTCATCCCCATGATGATTGGGGCGAAAGACCTCGCCTTCCCCCGCATTAATCTGCTCAGCTGGTACCTCTACATCATCGCCGGCACGCTGATGCTCTACACCATCTTCAATGGCGGCGTCGACACGGGTTGGACTTTTTATGCTCCTCTCAGCACGGAGTTTCTGAAAACCAACGTTGTTTCCGCCGCCCTGGCCGTGTTCATCGCGGGTTTCTCATCGATTCTTACCGGACTCAATTTCATCGTGACCGTGCACCGCATGCGTGCTCCCGGAATGACTTGGGACCGCCTGCCGCTGTTTGTCTGGGCCCATTACGCCACCAGCATCATTCAGGTGCTGGGAACGCCCGTGCTCGCCATCACTCTCGTGCTGGTGGCGCTCGAACGCCTTCTCCACCTGGGTATTTTCAATCCGGCGCTCGGCGGAGACCCGCTCCTGTTCCAGCATCTGTTCTGGTTTTACTCCCACCCAGCCGTATACATCATGATTCTGCCGGGCATGGGTATCATCAGCGAGATCGTTTGTTGCTTCTCACGTAAGCGCATTTTTGGTTACAAGGCCATGACGCTCGCCCTGATCGGCATTGCCGTGATCGGGTTCCTCGTCTGGGCTCACCATATGTTCGTGGCCGGCATCTCTCTTTATGCCGCGCTCGTCTTCTCCTTGCTTAGTTATTTCGTCGCCGTGCCCTCCGCGATCAAAGTGTTTAACTGGACGGCCACGATGTATAAGGGCTCTATCACCTACCAGACCCCCATGCTTTATGCCTTCGGCTTCATCGGGCTGTTTACCATCGGAGGCTTAACCGGCCTGTTCCTGGCAGCTCTGGGCGTGGATGTGCACGTCCATGACACTTACTTCGTCATTGCCCATTTCCACTACATCATGGTCGGCGGTATGGTGATGGCCTACCTCGGCGGAATGCATTTCTGGTGGCCGAAAATTTCCGGCCGCATGTATCCCGAGGGCTGGGGAAAACTCGCCGCGCTCACCGTCTTTATCGGATTCAATCTGACTTTCTTTCCCCAGTTCATCCTCGGTTACATGGGTATGCCGCGGCGCTATTATGCCTATCCGGCCGAATTTCAGATTCTGAACGTCCTCTCGACCGCAGGCGCGACCATTCTCGCCGTCGGCTACCTGCTGCCGATGGTTTACTTTACGTGGTCCATGCGCTATGGCAGGCCAGCCCCGGCGAACCCATGGAACGCCGCCGGTCTCGAGTGGCAGACGCCTTCGCCGCCGCCAACCTTCAACTTCGACGAAGAGCCGGTAGTGACCTGGGAAGCTTATAACTACGATGAAATAGATTCGATTCCGGAGATGGGGGAGGTTCCCGTTGCACGCTAGTCCAGCCGTGGTCGACGAACACGCACACAATCCCGCGCTCCAGCATCAGTTCGCGACCGAGAAGCAGCAGAAGAACGCCGCGAGCCTGGGCATGTGGGTGTTTCTCGCCCAGGAAGTCATGTTCTTCGGCGGCATGTTCTGCGCCTATCTCGTCTATCGTTACAAGTACTTTGCGGACTTCGGTTCCGCCAGCCAGCAGTTAAACGTTACCTTCGGTACGATCAACACGGCCGTGCTCATCTGCTCCAGCTTGACCGTGGTTCTAAGTGTGCGCGCGGCCCAGCTCGGCAAGCGGAAAGCGCTGGTTGGATGGCTCCTCTTAACCATCGTTCTGGGTTGCGTGTTCCTCGGCATCAAAGCCGATGAGTATGCCGAAAAATTTGAGAACCATCACGTCCCCGGGCCCAGCTTCAGCTATCACGAACTGCTGCCGGGTCAAGCCAGCCTGCCTCCAGCGGAACGGCGATATGCCGACCCCCGTCATGCGGAGATGTATTTCTCCCTCTATTTCGCCATGACCGGCATGCACGCCCTGCACATGATCGTCGGCGTCGGGTTGTTCTCATTCCTCGCCTACATGTCATGGCGCGGCAAATATACTCCGGAGTACTACACGCCCATAGAAAACGCGGGCCTGTATTGGCACTTCGTCGATATTGTTTGGATTTATCTGTTCCCCTTGATGTACCTGATCGACCGTCACAGGTGAGATGAGCCATGGCTGACAATTCCGCGACCGCGCAAACACCCGAACACGTCTCCGAACATATTTCCACGGTCGGCTCTTCCGTAGCGATCTGGATAATGTTGCTCGTGTTCACCGGCGCCACCGCCGGCGTCGCCTTCATCGACCTTGGCCCATTCAACATCGTCGTCGCGCTGGGCATCGCGACCATCAAAGCGACTCTGGTCGTGCTCTTCTTTATGCACGTGAAGTACACGCATGAGAAGCTGACGCCGCTGGTGGTTGTTAGCGCCCTCTTCTGGCTGTTCCTGCTGCTGACACTAAGCATGGCAGACTACGCCACCCGCTTCTGGCGGTAAGAATCGGCCGGCGCCGAGTCGATCCTTTACCACCCAAGGGCGCCAAGGTGCACGAAGCAAAGCCCTTGGAGCCGAAGCCTTCGTGATCCTTGGTGGTTGCGATTTTTCTGTATTTCACTGCGAAACTGACCGCAACAAAACCCCCATCTCGGGATATAATTCACCTCAATGGCAACCGGGTCGGAAGCAGCAAAAGCGCCGGGTTTGGTCCCTGACGAACTGAAGCAAGAGCCGCGCTCGAAGGGCCTGATCACTCCCCGCAAGAAAAAACCCAAAGAACTGGCCGTCATCACCGAGTGCTGCACCGGCTGCGCTGGATCTCCAGCCTGCGTCGAGTACTGCCCCGTGGAAGACTGCATGTTTTGGATACCGGATGAAGATCATCCCCCGTTCGGCCGCATCGAAATAGACCCGCTGCTCTGCATCGGCTGCAAAAAGTGCCTCAGCAAAGGTCCAGAGGGAGCTTTCCTCGATGGATGCCCGTGGGACGCGATCGTCATGCTCGACATCGCCGACGTAGAAAAAGAAGTCGGCCCGATGAGCTACTAGCCGTTGGGGTTGATCGTGTGGTGACGGGGCTTCGCCCCGTTCCGCGTTCGAAGGGCCTGACCACTCTACCGCAAGAAAAAACCCAAAGAACTAGCCGTTATCACCGAGTGCTGTACCGGCTGCGCTGGATCGCCGGCCTGCGTCGAGTACTGCCCCGTCGAAGACTGCATGTTTTGGATACCGGATGAAGATCATCCCCCGTTCGGCCGCATCGAAATAGACCCGCTGCTCTGCATCGGCTGCAAAAAGTGTCTCAGCAAGGGTCCGGAGGGAGCCTTCCTAGATGGATGCCCGTGGGACGCGATCGTCATGCTCGACATTGCCGACGTGGAAAAAGAAGTCGGCCCGATGAGCTACTAGCCGTTGGGGTTGGTTGGTGTGGTGATGGGCCTCGCCCGGTTCCGCCGCGAGACAGAGCCCAAAATCGACAAAGACAAGGACAAAGACCGGCCCAACAGGGCCCTACTTGCTGGCTCTTTCCCGTATTGCCCGTTCCGTCTCAACCGCCTGTTGGCGCAGCCGTTCCGGCACTTCGGGCGATTCTCTTTCGTAGGGACGGATCGCTGGCAGATCTTGAAGTTGTCCAATCAGATATAACGCCCGAAGAGCCTCCCAGACCTGCTCGTCACTCGGCTCGATAGTCGCAATCGCAGCGCCGGAAGCCACTGCGGCGCCGGTCGCAGTCGAAAGCGTACGCACGCGGCCCACACGGCCATTGATCGGCGAACGCAATTCCGATGTCTGCCCATTCGACTCCTGAAGTTTCGCGACCAGCCCGCCCTGGTGAATCGCCGTACCCACGGACGCGCTATCCACGACTCGGCCTCCGCTCGGAGCAATCATCGCGACCGGCTGCAACAAAGAAACGATCTGGGCTCTGCCCGAGGCGTCGCCGAAGCTGACCAGGGAGAGCGCCGCGTTCCCGCGCACCACGAGCGAAGGGTCGCCCAACATCTTCAGAAGCGCCTCATGAAACCCCTGACCTCCCGTATCCTGCCCCATCACCCAGGCGTCGGTGCTCCGCACCTCTTCGCGCGGATTGGAAGCGAGCCGCACCAGATCGGGATACCAGCGGGCCGCCCTCGAATCATGCTGTGTCATGCGCTGCCCGAGTTGCACGATGGCGTGCTGGATGTGCCGCGGATGGCTGGCGTCGTTGAGATATTCGTTCATTTCCTTGCTGGTGAGGGGCCGGCCAAACCAGGTGCTCCACCAGAACATGAACGGCATGAGCACAACGAGCCAGGCGGTTACGAAAAATATGATCCGGTTGCGCACGGAGAGACGCGGACGCGCCGGCCGTGGCGCGGCGTTAGCGATGTCGCCTGGGTTCGCTGGCTTGTCTTTGTTTGTGTCTGTGGTCGCGAGCGGGACAGGTTGAACAGCCATAACGGGTGCCGCCCTCAACTCTCAACCTCTTTGGGATTGGCCTCTTTGGTGACGACAGCAACATTGGCGTTTGCTGCGGGCGCTGTCTTCGCGGTCGTTGGCGGACTTGCTTTGGGTGCTGCTGCGGGTTTTACTTCCGCGGCCGCTTTTTTCTTGTGGAGAAAAGCGAGCGCTCCACGGTCACGCAGTTCCCAGAAAGCGTTCAGGAAGAAGACGGCAGAGAGCGTCAATAAGATCAGACTCATGAACAAGCCGTCCACCGTCGTCACCGTACCGGTAACGATAGTCCAGGCAATACCCGCGAGGGGAACTATGCCCATGACAATGGAAATTACCAGCATCATTGAAAGCAACAGCCCTCCTCATAGCTGCTCAGATTGGCCAAGAACTCGCGGCCGACGGTTGGGTCGGCCCGAGCTCGGTCTTTAGTTTATTGTTCGTCGTTCATTGTTCGCCGCTGCTTATTGTGTCTTAAACGTTGCGTCGACGGTCTTGTTATCTTTCGCCGCCAGTGTAACCTTCTGTTCCTGCGTGCCCAGCTTCTCTTGCACGAAGTCTATCGTGTAATCGCCCGGAGGCAGACCTTTGATTTCATACTTGCCATCGGGCCCCGTGACTGCATAGAACGGATTTTTCACCACGTTGACATACATCTTCATCCACGGGTGCTGGTTGCACTTCACCGGTAGCATGATCTCTTCGCGGGCAAAGGTCTTCTCGATCGCCGGCGATTGCGGAGGCTGCGACTCATTCCATTCGCGGTTATCGGCCGGCGTGGGATGAATATTGTGAGTCGTGGGATCGCTGTTGACGATCTTAATCGTCTGCCCAGCCATCACTCCCAAAACGTGCGGATGGTACTTGCACCCGCTCTGATCGATGGTCACGGGCACCGTGGGAACGTCGAACGTGCGGTTTCCCAAGCCATCTTTTACGTATACGAATACATTGGCGAGCTTGCCGTTATCGTCGACTACGTTCTCAGCCATGTTCGTGCCCTTACAGGCTGGATCCTGGCTCATGTCAATTTTCGCTTGCTTGGGAGCAGCGCCATCAAGATTCACGGTGCCGCTGATACTGCCCGTGGTCGCCGGATCGATTGGAGTCGCGGCTGGAGCGGCCATATTGCCGCCGCTCGGAGCGGCAGATTGTTCTTCGCTTGGCTTCTTGCTGCATGCCGACAGCATAACGAGGCCCACGACCGCACACAGGCCGAGGGTCACTAACCGTTGTTTACAATTCATCATTTCCTACACCTTTCCTGAAGTTGAATGAGAGCTTGCCTATATTCTACCGCCCGCCGCCCGTTCCGCCGCTTTGCTTGTTCCCGCCGGAGGGCGGCATGCTTCGAGCGCTTCCACTCGATGACTTTGCAGTGGGAGAAGTTTTGTTCCTGCTGGTTTGACCATGTCCCATGGCTCCAGCCACACGCCGCTGTTCTTCCGGAGTGAGCTGAAAAATATAATCCACCAGCAGGCGCGTGTGATCCTTATCGTACCCCTGGAACGAGGGTGGCACGGGACCAGCGAACACCCAGTGATCATTTTCGCGCTTGAATAATCCTGACGGCATGGCCGTACCCGGACTGATGGCTTGCGGATCGATGATCCAGCGTTCCACCCAGTCAGGCTTCAACCGGTCATGCGCCAGAAGGAAGTTAGGCGCCGTGGCGGTGCGGTCATGCGCCGCATCGCCGGTTGCATGACACTTCAGGCAAGGCGCCGCGGTGCTCGAGAACAACCCGCGGGCCATATCGGTTTCCTTCGCCGTCAAGGTCGGCACCTGATCCGGAATATACGGGAAAGGCTGCCGCGACAGTGCCGCAAAGAAGCGCACCAGTTTGCCAAGTTCGTTCTCCGAGAAGCTGAACGTAGGCATGCGCACCTGCAGATACGAACGCACGCCGTTGCGGTCGGTGTCGGTCTCGCTACCACTCTCGTTCAAAGACGGGTTAGAGAGGAAGCGCAGCAGCCACTGCGGATTGACGCGCGCGCCTTCGGTCAGCAGCTTGGGCGGAAGCTGCTCCTGCGCCTCCTGATAATGCTTCATCCCCATCAACACGGTCTGCTGTCCGGGAATAAATTGGTGGCAACCCATGCAGTTGTATTTCTTGACCACCCACCAGCCTTCCTGTATGTCGCGGCGATAATCAAGCGGCTTGTATTGATAACTTGCCGGCAGCGGGCTTTCCTGGCTGCCCATCAGGAACGTCGTGAGCGAGCGAATCTGCTCCGGCGTCAGGTGCATGTTCGGCATGCGGAGTTTTTCCGTCTCCGACTTGATCTTGCCCTGGTCCCAAATGTTCGGTTCCGCAAGCTTGTGCTCGAAGAACCCCGAGTGTGAATACCAGGGTCCCTTTGCCGGCCCCTCCGGAAGCCGCGCGAGATCTTCCGGATCTTTAATGGGTTCGCCGTCTCCCCGTTGCGCCATCTCCGTCAGCAAAGCGAAGTCGAGGCGTTCGAGTGGCTTGCTGCCTTCGAAAGTTAGTTCGGTTCCGATTCTTCCTTCCTCTTCGAAGCCGGAAATTTCGTGGCATCCGGCGCAACCGAAGTGGCGAATCCACATCTTGCCCTCGTCCTTCAGCTTGGGATCGTCCATGAAAGGAGCATCGGGATAAGAACTCGGGTCCTTCTTCTTAAGCGTGACCAGGTAGGAGGCCACGTCCGACGCATCCTGCTCGGTGAGCCGCAGGCTGGGCATGACGGTCATGTTCTGGACTTGCAGTTCATGGCCGTCGTTTGGACACTTGCTGTGTTCGAGGTCGAAGACATAAGGCAAACCCTTCTTCGCATAGTCTTCGGGGCCGATGTCTTTTTTTTCATACAAACAATAAGGACGTGTGCGTTGTCGCGCATTGTGCACCCAGCGCACCAGATAATCGTAGTTGGCCTTCTCGCCGACGCGGGTCAAATTGGCGGCAAACGCCCCCCCTACCATCTGATTGCCTTCTCCGACGGAGTGGCATGCCAGGCATCCGCGTGTCTCGAAGAGTTCCTTCCCCCGGCCTGCATCTCCCGGGAGCGTGCTTCATTGGTTGGTCGGGTAACGCCGATTGCCACAGGTAGGCCGAGATCGCGTGAATCTGCTCGTCATTGAGCCGGAAATTCGGCATGCGAGTCGTGGGCCGGAAATCGGTAGGCTTTTTCAGCCAGACCGGAATCCAATTCTTGTTGAGCTTCAGCCGGACGTCTTTCAGGTTGGGTCCGACTTTCTTCATGTCCTGCAGCAGGCTCTTCGTGGTTCGGTCGAGTTGCACAATCCGCAAATCCAGTTTGCTGTTGGCCACCCGCAACGCCACGGCCTGGTCGTTCAGTCGATTGGCTTCCTGGTTGCTCGCCGCGGCATCGGCCAGCTTCATCAAATACGCGGACTGCTTCAGGTTCTCAGTTTTCTCCTGCTCCATTTGCTTAATTTGCTGAGCCATGGAGTTCAGGTCTTCCGGTTCCTTGTCGTATCCCTCAAACCGGTGGCAGCCTACGCAGCCGCGCTGGCGATACAGGTCTTTGCCATCGCTGATCGTCCAGCCGACATCGCCGCTTACCAGAACCATGTCGGCCGCATGGCAGGTCTGGCAGCCCGCTTCGAAGTTCGGCTTCGGAAACAGCGGCCAGAGCCAATGCTCGTAATTTCCATGCGCCTTCTCAACGCTGGTCGTGGCGCGTCCGTTGCCCTGGTGGCAAGTGGAGCAGCCGAACTTCTCCGGATCGTGGATCTTCAGCAACTCCGCGTCAGGATGGCTGGTAAAAGCACGGGAATACTCGTCGATCGGTTTCCCCTTGGGCGTCATCGCTGCGGCGGTCAGCTTCACCGGTTCGCGGATGCCCATGTGGCACGACTCGCAGCGGTCCACGATATTGGCGTCGGCGACGTTGATCTGCAGGATCGACGGGTCGAGCGCCTCGGTCTTATCCTGCAAACCGCGAATCTGCACCGGCGTCAGGTCGACCATGTGTTCCGTCACATACGAGTCGAGCTTGGCCTTGTGTTCGCTGACCGGCTTGATCACCTCTCCCAGTTCGGCGCTCAGAGCGGTACGTTGCGCCTTTAAATCGTTGTAGGTTTCTTCGAGCTGCGGGTAGGTGTAGCTGGCCTTGCTGCCGTCCGGATACTCGACGACCGCGGTTTCCTGTTCGTACTTCTTCAGGTCGTTGAGTTTGCTTTGCTTCGAGGACGCGTCGCTCGTGGTCTCGATATTGTAGGTCAGCGCATTCACATAGGCGCGGCGGTCGGTGAAAACATTCTGCACCGCCAGGATCTTCGCGCTTAAAACGCGCAGTTGATCGTTGATCTCTTTCGTGCGGGGCGCCGCTTGCTGGCTGACTTGCTCGTAATTCTGCTTCAGCTGCTGGTATTCGCTATTGCTCTCAACATCTTTTTCGGATTGCGCCGAGGTGGAGCGAGCGGTCTTCAGAAAGTCGGAGTAGCGGTCTTTCCACTCGTGCTGAAAGGCCTTCCAGGGGCGCTGTCCGAAGTCTTCGTCCCATAGAGCCCACAGCAGTGAAATCATCAGGATTACGAGCGACACCACGTACCACGACGCCATCGATTTGTTGACTAGCGGATCATTATCGGGGACTGGCTTCTCGGCCACCACTTCCTCCTAAGCGTCGCGCACACGTTAATGTTTTGGACCCGTCGTTGGACCTGCACGTGATCGTCTACGCTGATCGTCTACAGGTTGATCATCTACACGTTGATCATCTACACGTTGAACCAGGGCGTGATCCACACATACTTAATATGAAACAAAAGCCGCAGCAGCATCTTGATCGGCAGGGCGAACATGGTCAGCACGAAGAACATCATGATCGAATACTGCAGGAAGCTCATGCGCTTGTAATCTTTTGGGTTCTGGCGGCGGAAAAAAGAGTGTAAGGCAAATCCGCCGATGGCGTAGAAGCCGCCCACCACCACCGCTCCGAAGACTGCTTTCGCCCAGTTGGCGGTAATTCCGAAAAGGTCGGGCAGATCGCGGTTCACCTCATAGATAAGCCGATTGTGATCCCATGTTTGCCCCGGCCAGAACCATTGCCAGCCTGGACCGCGAATAAAAGTTCCGATGATGATCATCGAAACCCACAGAACAATGAAACCGAAGAGGAATGTTCCGATGGCAAACTTGCGCTGCTTCCACGTGTAGTAGCCGCTGCCGAGCGGATTGGTATCGATGTAGGGAATCACCATCAGCCCAATAATGATCAACGTCGGCATCACCACGCCGGCAATCCACGGATCGAAATAGACCAGCATTTCCTGCAATCCGAGAAAGTACCACGGCGCCTTCGCCGGATTCATAGTCAGGTTCGGGTTCGCCGGCTCTTCCAGCGGAGCATTCAGCGTGATCGACCAGATCATCAGGATGATGGTGACGATGATGGCCGCCAGAAATTCCACGCGCAACAGAAATGGCCAGACGTGAATTTCCTTCTGCCATCCCGGCTGAAAAGGCCAGGTCTTGCGATATTTGGTTTTGGCGAGCGCGGCATCGCCTTCGAGTTCCACGATCAATTGATCGTTGGCGTGCGCCTGCTTCCAAGCCAGATAGATATAGAAAGCAAGCAACGGAATCAGCGCCACGATGGGCACGTTGTCAGGGGCGGAGGCGATCTCCCACAATTGTCTCCAGTCCATACTATTTGCGCGCCTCCTTGATTTCGGATTCGAGCACAACCGCTGCCGGGCCCGAGATGCCGCCATCTTTTCTAACGCGCCAGAAGTGAACGATCATCAGCACCGACGCGACGATGGGAATTCCGATGCAATGCCAGATATAGGAACGCAGAAGAGCGTTTGCGTCGACGATCGAACCGCCGAGCAATCCGAAGCGAACATCGTTATATGGCGTCATGCCCAGCATGTGGCCGAAGGGGCCCTCGTGGCCGAGCAACGGCGTAGCGCGAGCCATGTTCGTGCCGACCGTGACCGCCCAGAAGCCGAGTTGATCGTCGGGCAGCAGATATCCGGTGAAGGAAAGCAGCAGCGTGAATACCAGCAGCAGCACGCCGATATTCCAGTTGAACTCACGGGGTTTTTTGTAGGAGCCGGTCAGAAACACGCGAAACATGTGCAGCCAGACGGTGATCACCATCAAGTGCGCCGCCCACCGGTGCATGTTGCGCAACAACTTTCCAAAGGGAACGTCATGCTCAAGATAGAGCACATCGCGGAACGCCTGTACCTTGGTCGGGTGGTAATAGAACATCAGCAGCGCGCCGGTGAAGGTCAGCACGATGAATAGGTAAAACGTGATTCCGCCCATGCCCCAGGTGAAACTGTACCGCACCGCATCGCGATTGATCTTGGCCGGATGCAGATGCAGAAAGACGTTCGACAGCACGCCCAGCGCGCGATTGCGCGGCGTGTCGTCGTGCTTGTGACGAAATATGGAGGTGTAGACCTGAGTCTTGGTCGGATCTTTGAGCAGATCGACCTGCTCTTTGGCTTTGGCCGGCAGATCGGTTTTGATCGACTGCACATCGGCCTTGACCTCTGTGGCTACCCGGCCGAGCAGTCCGGTTGTCTTCCCGCCATTCTTCCGGCGTTGCCGTTCTTTCCGTTCGAGCCATTTCCTTCAGCCATTTTTCGTCTCTTTTCTCTGTCGCATCATTCCGCTGGCGCATCGGGCGAATCCCGCCAACGCCGCTCACTCTTGCAACGATCTAGGTTGGCAAATACGCACCCGGATCATTGAAAGCGCTCGGCTGTCCCTTAGGCCACTGATAAAGCCTTGAGGTGTCTACGACGATCTCCCCGTCAGGAGCCAGTTGGACGAAGGCGCGGTCCATAGGCCGGGGCGCAGGGCCCTCGAAATTGATCCCCTCGTCGTCGTAGCCGCTGCCGTGGCACGGGCATTTAAATTTGTTTTCGCTGGCCTTCCAGTCGGGAGTGCAGCCGAGGTGAGTGCAACGAGCGTAAATAACGAAGATGCGATCCGGTCTGCGGTCAACCCAGATGCGGTATTTCTGCTGCCATTTTGTGTCTACGCCCAATCCGTAATCGGAGGGATAACCAATTTTGAAGACCGTGGCAGGTTCGAAAAGAGTGCGGGGCAGAAAGAAACGAAAAAAAGCCAGAAACCATGCTGTCAGAAAAGCCGTGACAGACACCCACACTAGCCGGCGGCGGCGCTGGTTGACCACGTTGTCTTCGGGACCAACTGCGGCCACGCCCGCTGCCGCGGCGGCCTTCGAGGTACCCACCGCCCCCGAGCCAACATAAGGAGTGGCCGATGCTCCTCCTTGAGCCGGGGGCGTTTTCGGCGCATCAGGGTTTTCTGCCATGACTCCTTTAATCCTCCTCGAATCTGTCTCTTGAATCTGTATGTCTTGTCTTCAGCCGGCGAGCATTGGAGCCGCCGTTTCCCTTTCCTGACTCCCTGAACTTTTTCGTGTTCGTCCTGAACTTGCGTTTCCGCTTCGCCGAATGGTTGCCTCACCGATTCCGCAAGAGCCTGAATAAATGTTGGCGAGTCATTAAGGCCTCGCGTCATTTCAAAACGTTCAATGCCGAGAATGCGGGCCTCCTCGCGCGCATGATGATCGATCTCTGCCAGGGTCTCGACGTGATCCGACACAAATGAAATTGGCACGATGCACACTTCAGACCGCTTCTCCGACGCTAATTGCCGCAGCGTGCGATGCAACGAAGGCTCCAGCCACCGGCTCGCGCCCACTTTGCTCTGATAGCACAGGCGATGATTGTTCGACCATCCTCCCTGCTCCATCACCAGGGCCACGGTTTCTTCAATCTGCTGCTGATAGGGGTCGCCCTTTTCGATCACCGACACCGGTACGCCGTGCGCGCTGAAGACCAGCGGCACAGATCGCGGATGGGGAAAACGGGCGAGCGCATCGTCGATCCGCTCCACTACGGATGCGATGTATGTCGGATTACGATAAAAAGGCGCCACACAGGAAACAGGAATTGTCCCCTTCCACCGGCGCTGCCACTCGTTCAAACTGCTGCCCGTCGTCGTACTCGAGTATTGCGGATACAGAGGCAGCAGCACGATCTGGTCTACCTCAGCATCTTGCAGTTGAGCGACCGCTTCGGCGGTGAATGGGTGCCAGTAGCGCATCGCGACCACGCAGCGCGCGTCGACGCCGTCGCGCATCAGGCGTGCCTCGAGCGCAGCGGCCTGTTGCTCAGTGAACCGGCGAATCGGAGAGCCGCCAATGGCCGCGTAATGCTCAGTCGCTTTTTTCGCGCGCGTCTTGGAGATGACCTTCGCCAGCGCACGCCTGCCCAGGCGCGCAAAAGGAAAGTCGATAATGTCGGGATCGCAGAAGAGGTTATAAAGGAAGGGTTCGACTGCCGCGAGCGATTCCGGTCCACCGAGTTGGAAAAGGACTACCCCAACACGTTTCGAAATCCGAGCCATTCCCATCGATCCCCAGGATGTGCCCACGATGTTACTCACAAACCGCCGCGTTCGTCAATTGCGCGATCGCAACTCGAGACTCGCGCAGCTCGCGCCATGCGCGCGCATCGGCTGCGCCATTTCGCTACCACAGCGCTTTTATGCCGCCGAATTTTTCATGAGCGCAGTTCCACGACACGTTGGCGCGAATTACTATTCGCGATAGTAATTAAAGTCGTCAATTAGTTAAGGAGGATGCGCTCTAACTCGCTTGCGTAAATCACATTGAGCTGTGATACACTCCGTTCGTTTACGACGGTCGCATCGACTTCGGCGCGCTCAGCAACGCGCGAGTGGATTGATTCGAGTGGGGCAGGGGGTTTGGGCACATGGGGTTGGTTCTTCTCTGCGTCATCTGGCTAATCACCTTAGTCAGCACTTATTTCTTCGTTGCGAAAACCTGGTGGTTTCCTCACGGAGCATCCGCCGCAGCCGCGGCCATTGATCACCAGTTCTTCGTGACCATCGTCATCATGGGCGTCATCTTCGTGGCCGCCCAGCTAACGCTGGGATATTTCGTCTGGAAATATCGCGACCAGCACGCCGCCACGCGCTCGGAATATTCTCATGGCAATCTGACGCTGGAAATCGTGTGGACCACGCTCACGGCGATCCTGTTCATCGGATTGAACTTGATCGGCAGTCCGATCTGGGCGGCGGAACGGTTTCGCCCGGCGGTAGACAATGCTACGCGAGTGGAAGTGACGGGCATGCAGTTCGAGTGGTATTTCCGCTATCCCGGCCCCGACGGCAAGTTTGGCATCGCCCGGCCGGAGTTGGAAGATGCGTCGGCAGGCGGAGCCGGCGCCTTGGGTCTGGACCCGAAGGATCCGGCGTCGAAGGATGACATTGTGACGGGCACTATGGAAGTGCCGGTGGGGCGCGAGGTGGAAGTGATTTTGCGGGCGCACGACGTGATTCACAGTTTTTTTGTTCCGGCGATGCGCTTCAAGCAGGACGCCGTGCCCGGCCTGGCGATTCATATGCATTTCACTCCGACGGAAACCGGCAGTTACGAAATTGCATGTGCGGAATTGTGCGGACTTGGCCACTACAAGATGCACGGCATATTGAAGGTCGTCAGCCAGAACGAATTTGACCAATGGCTGGCAGCCCGCGAGGCGGAGAATCAATGAGGGGAGAAATAACGAGAGGCGGAGAAAGAATCAATGGTTGCCCAGGAATCCCATCAGCACGCGGCCCCGCAAGGCTTCATACGGAAATATGTGTTCAGTCTCGATCACAAGGTAATCGGCCTGCAATATTACTTTCTCGCGCTTACGGCGGTTTTCGTCGGCATGTTTTTGTCGCTGCTGATGCGCATCCATCTCATCTGGCCGGCGGCGATATTGCCGCTGCTGGGCGAGATCAAGCCGGAGACGTATCTCAGCCTGGTGACCATGCACGGCACGATCATGGTGTTTTTTGTGCTGACGACGGCGCCGCAAGGGGGCTTCGGCAATTATTTTTTGCCGATACAGATCGGCGCGCCCGACATGGCGTTCCCCGTCCTGAACATGCTCTCGTTCTGGACGACCTTGGTCGCTTATATCGTGATGCTCTCAGCTTTTTTTGTGGTGGGTGGAGCGCCGCTTCACGGCTGGACCGGATACGCGCCGCTGAGCGCCCTTCAATCCGCCGGGCCGGGTGAGGGTCTGGGCGCCGACCTCTGGATCACGAGCATCGCGATCTTCTGTATCGCGTCGCTCATGGGCGCTCTCAACTTCATTACCACCACGCTCGACATGCGCGCCAAGGGCATGAGCCTGATGCGCATGCCGCTGACCTGCTGGTCGTGGTTCATCACCGCGATCCTCGGCTTGCTCGCCTTCGGAGTTCTGCTCTCGGCCGGCATTCTTTTGCTCATGGACCGCAACCTGGGTACCAGCTTCTTTCTGCCGCTCGGCACTATTAACGGGCAGCTCACCGGACATAAAGGCGGTTCGCCGCTGCTCTGGCAGCATCTTTTTTGGTTCTTCGGCCATCCCGAGGTCTACATTGCGATCCTCCCCGGCATGGGCGTGGCCTCGCAGGTACTCTCCACGTTCTCCCGCAAGCCGATCTTTGGTTACAAGGCGATGGTGTATGCCATGCTGTCCATCGGCCTGCTCGGCTTCATGGTCTGGGGACATCACATGTTCATGAGCGGCATGAGCCCTTACACGGCGTTTGCGTTTTCGATCATGACCATGGCGATCGGAGTGCCCTCCGCGATCAAGACCTTCAATTGGCTGGGGACGCTTCATAGAGGACGCATTCGATTCCAGTCGCCGATGCTGTATGCCATCGGCTTTGTGTCGTTGTTCGTCTCCGGCGGATTGAGCGGTCCGTTCCTGGCGCAGCCGGCGCTCGACATTCCGTTGCACGACACTGCCTTCGTGCCCGGTCATTTTCACCTGATCATGGGCGTGGCGGCCATCTTCGGCATCTTTGCCGCAACCCACTATTGGTTCCCCAAGATGTTCGGGCGGATGATGAACGAGAAGATGGCGCGCGTGCATTTTTTCCTGACGTTCATTGGAACCTATTGCGTCTTCATGCCGATGCACTATCTCGGTCTGGCTGGCCAGCCGCGGCGCTATTCGCAGCTGACTGAGCTTGCCTATCTCCATCCGCTGATTGGCCTGAACACGTTTATGACTTATGCGGCGATCATCACCGTCGCCGCTCAGTTCATCTTTCTCGCAAATCTCTTCTGGAGCATGTTCAAGGGCGAGAAGGCAAGCGACAATCCCTGGGAGGCCACCACGCTGGAGTGGACGACCGCGACCCCGCCTCCACACGACAATTTTGGCGGACATACGCCCGTGGTCTATCACGGACCGTACGAATACAGCGTGCCCGGAGCGCCGCGCGACTATGTCATGCAGACCGACCCGGCGGCCGTGGCGGCGCATTAAGGACGCATCAGAGACATTAGCAGAGTAAGTATGGCGAGCTTCACTCCTACGATTCCGGCGCCCCGTCCCGCAACCTCCCGCGGAAACCGCTCCGACCTGCCGCCGGTTATCGGTGGCGGAGACGGCGGCCGGCCCGATCCCGGCTCGCCCGACATCCTTAACTCTGGGGCGCGATTGCGCCGCGCGCGCCTCGGATTGGCGATAGCCCTCACGCCGATCACGATGCTCTTCGTTGCTTTTACCAGCGCCTACATCGTGCGCCAGGGATTGCCAACCTTCGACCCGCATACGAACACGGTCGTCCACGACTGGATTCCCCGTTCCGCTGCCTACAGCGCTGTTTCTCATTAATACATTTGTGCTGCTGGTCAGCAGCGTGACCATGGAGTTCGCGCGCCGGCAACTGGCGCGGCAAGTCGCGCTCGACCCGGTGCGGTCTATTCCGGGAGTATCTCTCGGCAAAGAGAGCCGGTTCCCGTGGCTGGGGATGACCATCGTTCTGGGCTTGGGTTTTCTTGCCGGGCAATGGCTGGCCTGGAGGGACCTGGCGTCGCGGGGATTCTACGTTGCCACCGGCCCCAGCAGTTCTTTTATTTATCTTCTGACCGGTGCGCACGCCGCCCATCTGCTGGGAGGACTTCTGGCATTGCTGGCGGCGGGAACCGCGGTCCTGTTGCGCCGGCCTTTGGCATCGCGCCGGATCTTGGTCGATGTCACCGCCTGGTATTGGCATTTCATGGCTGTGCTGTGGATCTACATTCTGGCTCTGCTCGAGTTCGCGCGCTAGTCAGACCACACCGGCCGTCAGTAATCGTAAGACGTAGATGTTAGGCGTAGTTGTTAGAAATAATAGCTAAACATAAGGAGACTGAACGCATGGCGGAAGCTGCGTTGCCCCGCACCGTTGCGGAGATTTACGAGCCGTCGCTGTTTGGCACTTATTCGAAGAAAATCGGGATGTGGCTGTTCCTGCTCTCCGACTCGCTGACCTTCGGAGCGTTGCTCTATGCCTACAGCTACGGACGCATCTCCACGCCAAATTGGCCGACGCCATTCCACTCCGGCAGCATAATCAATGCCACCATCATGACCGGCTTCCTGCTGACCAGTTCGCTCACCATGGTTCTGGCGGTAAGGGCGGCTGCGAAGGGACAGGAAAAGGCTCGCGTACTTTAGCTCTTGGCCACGATGGCCTGCGGCATCGGCTTTATCATTCTCCACGCCAGGGAATGGACCCACCTGATCGCCGACGGGCTTCGTCTGCCCATCTTCCCGGAAGTGCCGGGCCAGGAGACTGCGTCCGAATACGCCAACGTGTCGAAGACTGTGCCTCAGTTCGCGGCAACGTTTTTCGGGCTGACGGGAATGCACATGCTGCACGTCACGCTCGGTGTGGTCTATCTCGGCATCATCGCGCTGCGGAAGAAGTTTATTCCGATTCTTTTCGCGCTCTGGCTGGTGGCGTGGCTGGCGACGCCGGCTTACAGTCCGTTTCACTACGGCGCTCACGTGCTGCTGATCGCGGCGCTCGTCTGCTCCCTGATTCTGTGGCTCAAACCGAAGGTTTATGACGCCGCCGATGTCGAGGTCGCCGGACTGTACTGGCACTTTGTAGACCTGGTGTGGATGTTCATCTTCCCGCTCGTCTACCTGATGTCGACCAAGATCGTATAGAAGAAGATCGTATAGAAAACGCTCGTGAGAAGACGATAGTTAAGAAGACGCCCGTTTAGGGCATGATCGTCCAGGAGGCCGGAAAGACAAAACTATGGAAGACGCTTCTCAGCAGGCAATCGAAGCACGCGTGGCCGAACAGCACCGCCACCATCACATCGGCATCTTCTTCTGGGTATGGGGAACGCTTCTGGTGCTGACGGCCGTCGAAGTCTACCTCGGCTACCAGAACATGGAACCCAAGCGCATGCTGGTCATGCTGATGGGTCTGTCGCTGGTCAAAGCGACGCTCATCATCGGCTATTTCATGCACATGAAATATGAAGTGTCGCGCATGAAGTGGCTGACCATGACCTCGCTGGTGTTTTGCCTGGCCATGATGATGGTCTTTTTTCCGGATGCTTTGCGTATCATTTCGTTGGGGACCAAAATGAGACTTTCGCCGCGATGTGCAAACATAGCCGTGCTGGCCGGGCTTCTCTGCTTGTGGGCCGCCCCGGCATTCGGACAAGGGTGCGCCATGTGCTACAGCACGGCCTCGGCAACTTCCAAAGATGGGCAAAGGGCGATCAGCAAAGGCGTACTGGTTCTGGTGGCTCCGCCCCTCGGAGTCATGACTTTCGGCGTGGGACTGGCTTTCCGTTATGGCAAGAGACGCGACCAGGAACAGGATCGGCGAAGACAATTCTTCCCTATAATTCATTCTGAAATCTGGGTTCCGCATTGTCGCGCCGATCCAGGAGTGGCGTAAGTATTTTGGCGTGTAGAAGAGCAGTTTGCTGGGATACACCAACCGCGGCAGATACACTCCCACCGACCCGCCGCGCGGATTTTATTTCTGCCGATTGCGACCAAGCCTGCCCTTACCTAGTGGGCAAAATATAGCGAAGCGTAGTAAGCAATCACCCCAAAACCTACGATCCCACAAATTGCGTACGCGGTGAATATCCACGTATTGCGATCTTCGCGCTTAACAGCATGTGTAGTCCCAGACTTGGTCCCAGTGGCCGGTGCATCCATGCAAGACGCTCCTGAAAATGCCGATCGAGTTAGTGGGGAAAAGACCAATCCGCCCGCACCCCACGCACGGGCGACGGCCAGCATTGTACCCCGGAAATGAGCGGGAAAACAGGGGAATTTTGCAGCGGGCGAAGGCGGGCGGAAGCTGGCGGATGGAGAGACGGAAGGACTACCGGTGGAGAGCCGGGCGTCTTCGCCCGGCCACCCCAGCGCACAACTCAGCCTCAGCCGGGGTATCGCCCCGAAATGTAGCCTTCCAGTTCCTGTATGGTTTGCGCCTGCCCGGAGATAATCCACCGCACCAGGTCGCCAATCGACACCACACCCACTGGTACTCCGTCCTCGACGACAGGGAGATGGCGAAAACGGTGGTTCGTCATGATGGACATGCACTCGTCCACGGTGTTCTGGCGGGTAACGAAGACCACGGGGCTGGTCATGATCTCCCGCACCAGCGTCTGCTTCGACGAGTGCCCCTTGAGAATCACCTTCCGCGCATAGTCGCGTTCCGACAGGATACCGATCAACCTATCTTCAGACGTCACGAGCACAGCGCCGATGCCCTCAGCCGCCATCTTCTCAATGGCCTCATAGACGGACTGTTCGGGCGCTACGGAGACAACCCGGTTGCCTCCCTTGCTCTTCAACAGCGACTCAATTTTGTCGGTGATATTCATAGGGCACCATCGTTCGTGGTTCCGATTACTCGGAATCGGGATTCTGATCGCAGCCGCTTAGTAAAGCAGGGATATGGTACTCCCATCAAGTCGCTGATCCAAGAAAAGATCAAACTGTTTTCTTTGAGCCGCATATACCGTCGTATCTTCTGCCGACGAAATCGAGGCAGACGAGTGAGGGTTTGATTCATTTGATTCAAGTGGGGTGAGCACAGATTGCCTCCTGCCATTCGAGAGGGTTGTGACGTTGAGCAAAAGGCGAACGCTCGCACTTGTCTGGCGAACCAGATCCATGCCTGCTGGAGAGACATATCCCAAGGGACGCCGCCGCATTTTTTTCACATTGACGCGAACCGGGATTGGAGGAGACAATGAAGGCCGTTTTTAAGGTCAAAAAGAAATCTTTGTTCAGATTCCCTTTGACGGCTCCTTGGAGCTAAACTGCTCAATCAGGGCGGAAGGGGCAAACGGGTGAGTGTGGGATCCATGTTCCAGAGATTTGTCTCTAGGCTGCGCGATTATGCCGAACTGACCAAGGCGCGCATCACGACTCTGATTGTTCTGACCGCCTGGTGTGGCTACTTTTTTGGCGCGCATCGCATGGGCGTTTCCGCGTGGTCGCTGGGCTTGCTTCAGGCGCTGCTGGGCGTGGCGCTGGTTTCAAGCGGAACCGCCGCATTGAATGAAGTGCTTGAATCAAGCGTGGATGCGCGCATGAGGCGCACTGCCCTCCGGCCTGTGCCTTCGGGACGCATGACCAAGGCGCACGCCGCTACCGTTGGCCTGGCGCTCACTCTCGGTGGTTCGCTTTATCTGGCAATCGCTACCAACTTGCTGACCGGCCTGCTCGTCTTCCTGACCTCGGTTGTCTATCTCGCGGCCTACACTCCGCTGAAGAAAATTTCTCCCATCTGCACATTTGTAGGCGCGTTTCCCGGCGCGATGCCCGTAGTTCTTGGCTGGACCGCCGTGCGCGGCCGCGTGGAACCCGAGACGCTGATTCTTTTCGCCATCATGTTTGTGTGGCAGTTCCCGCATTTTCTCTCCATCGCATGGCTCTATCGCGAGGATTATGCGCAAGGCAACATTCGTATGTTGCCCGTAGTCGATTCCGACGGGAAATCAACCGTGTGGCGCATTCTGGCCTATTCGGGTGCCCTGATTCCGGTAAGCGTTTTGCCGGTTGCCATGGGCATGGCCGGACGCGTCTATCTCGTTGGCGCCATTCTGATGGGCGCGGCGCTATTCCGCGCATCGATGGGGATGGCGTCGTCTCCACAACTGCCGGCAACCGCTGCGGCATCGAAACCTTCCGCTCGGCGCTTGCTGCAGGCGACTATCATCTATCTGCCAGCTCTGTTTGCCCTCATGATGGTCAACGCGGGACGCTAACCCGCAGCAGCCTTAGCGACTCAACCTTTGCAGTTGGCGAGGTGAACTGTGAAGTTACAGAGAGTCTTCTTCTTTTTCTTTGCGGTGAATGCCCTCACCTTTGTGGCCCTTCCCAGGTTTGCGAAAGCGGACGAAGTTAGACAGTTGCAGGGATGTAACGAGGTTAACCAACCTCCACTTCCAGCGAGCGATGCGGCGTATCGCGACGCCATGGCATTGGCTCAGACATTGATCAAACGCCGCTTCGTCGTCACCTGCATGAGTCCCTCGAAAATGACTGGGACGTTCGAAGGGCAAGACGGAGCCGCAGTGTACCGAACCAATCAGGGGGATTTCGAAGCGCTTTTCTTGCCCCACCCGAAGAATTTCGACAAGCTCCAGGTCATCGAAAGCCAAGATGGTCAGAGATACCGTTACTCGTTTGTAGGGCCTCCCGAACCCTGGCCAGCCAATCTGATCGACAGTGCTTTCCGTTTGTATTTCGTCAAACATGGCAGCGAGTTGATCGTCGCGGAGGATCAGCAAGTTGCGGCGCGTGTTCGGAGTGCAATCGACCGGCATTAAGATCCCCGACGGTAATAAACGTCAACCGTCAATCCTCTTGCGTCCAGCGCCCGCATCCCTGAAGATGTTCTGTGCCTTATGCACCAGGACCTTGCTCCACCACCCGCCCGCCCCGCGCAAATAGACGCCTCCGGGCTTGAAGCCTCGCTTCGCCGTCACCTTCGCGGCGACGTTCGCTTCGACCCGGGCAGCCGTGCTCTCTACGCCACCGACGGATCCAATTACCGCCAGGTCCCCATCGGCGTCGTCCTGCCCCGCGACAAAGAAGACGTGCTTGCCGCCGTCGCCTTGTGCCGCGATTACCATGCTCCCCTTCTTGCACGCGGCGGAGGCACATCGCTCGCTGGACAATGCTGCAACACAGCGGTCGTGCTCGACTTTTCCAGGTATATGGCAAGCATCCTCGAAGTCGATCCGGTGCGCCGGATTGCGCGCGTCGAACCCGGCGTCGTGCTCGATAATCTTCGCGCGGCGGCTGAGAAGTATCACCTCACCTTTGCGCCCGATCCCGCCACTCACAACCGTTGCACCCTTGGCGGCATGATCGGCAACAATTCCTGCGGCGTGCACTCGATCATGGCCGGCAAAACGGACGACAATATCGAGGCGCTGGAAATCCTTACCTACAACGGCCAGCGCCTGCACGTGGGCGCAACCAGCGCCGACGATTTCGACCGCTTCATTCAAGAAGGAGGACGCCGCGCCGAGATCTATTCCGGCCTCAAGTCGCTTGCCGACCGCCACGGCGAGCAGGTGCGGAGCAGGTTTCCGAATATTCCCCGCCGAGTTTCCGGATACAACCTCAACCACCTGCTCCCCGAGAACGGATTCCATGTCGCGCGCTCGCTGGTCGGATCGGAGGGCACATGCGTCACGATTCTCGAAGCCACCTGCCGTCTGGTCGAGAGTCCGCCGGAGCGGGTGCTGCTGGTCATGGGATGGCCTGACATCTACGTCTGCGCCGATCACTTGCCCCAGATCATGTCGCATCGCCCCATCGGTCTCGAAGGCTTCGATGACATCATGGTCAACGCCAGCCGCCGCAAGGGTGTGAATCTCGAAGGGCTCGCGATGCTGCCCGAAGGTTTTGGCTGGCTCATGGTTGAATTTGGCGCTCAGACTGTCGCCGAAGCCGAAGCGCAGGCGCGCAATTTAATGGAGACGCTCGGACGTTCCGCACCGTCGCCCAATATGCGGCTGTTCACCGACCCAAAGCAAGCCCGCCGCATCTGGGACGTGCGCGAGTCGAGCCTCGGTGTGACGGCGCACGTCCCCGGCCAACCGATTTATTGGGAAGGATTCGAAGATTCCGCCGTCGCCCCCGACAAACTCGGCGCCTATCTCCGGGACTTGCGCAAGCTGATGCAGGCGCACAAATTCGACGGTTCGTTCTATGGACACTTCGGCCACGGCTGCGTTCACACCCGCATGGATTACGATCTCGAATCCGCGGAAGGCATCCGCAGATTCCGCCAGTTCATGGAAGAGGCCGCCGATCTCGTGGTCGGCTATGGCGGTTCGCTCTCCGGCGAGCACGGAGACGGTCAGTCGCGCGCCGAACTTCTGCCCAAGATGTTTGGCCCGGAACTCATGCAGGCTTTCCGCGAGTTCAAGGCGCTCTGGGATCCCGACTGGAAGATGAACCCGGGCAAGGTCGTCAATCCTTATCGAATCGACGAAAATCTTCGCCTGGGCGCGGGCTACGATCCCTGGCAGCCCGAAACCCATTTCAAATTTCCCGACGACCACGGCAGCCTGGCCGCCGCTACGCTGCGCTGCGTGGGAGTTGGCAAATGCCGCCAGGATTCCGGTGGAATCATGTGTCCGAGTTACCGGGTTACGCGCGAGGAAGAGCACTCCACTCGCGGCCGCGCCCACCTGCTGTGGGAGATGACAAAGGGAGACGTAATTAAAGGCGGCTGGAACAACGATGCCGTGAAAGAATCGCTCGATCTTTGCCTTGCCTGCAAGGGTTGCAAGAGCGATTGCCCGGTCGGGGTCGATGTCGCCACCTACAAGGCGGAATTTCTTTCCCACTACTACGAAACCAATCGCCGTCCGCTGAAGGCGATGGCCCTTTCGAATCTCGACCTGTGGCTGAGAACCGCGTCGCATGTCCCCGGCCTGCTGAATCTCACCACTCAACTCCCCGGCCTGAGCGATCTTGCGAAACTGGTGGCCGGAATCCCCGCCCAGCGCCGCATTCCGCCACTTGCCCCGCAAACATTCAAAGAGTGGTGGCAGCGGCAGAACTCACATGGGGACGCCCGCTCCCGTAAGCCTGCCCCGAGCGAAGTCGAAGGGGCGAGCGGAGCGCAGCGACGCGCCGTTAGCCCCGTCCTGCTCTGGGCCGACACCTTCAACAACCACTTTCTGCCGTCGACTGCCAAAGCTGCAGTCGAAGTGCTCGAAGCTGCCGGCTTCGAAGTCACCGTCCCCCGCGCCCACCTCTGTTGCGGACGCCCTCTCTACGACGTAGGCATGCTCGACCGCGCCAAGAGCCTGCTCCTCCGAATCATGGACGAGTTGCTCCCCGAGATTGAAGCGGCGACTCCCATCGTGGTTCTCGAACCCAGTTGCGCCTCCGTTTTTCGCGACGAACTGACGAATCTTTTCCCCAAAGACGAACGCGCCCAGGCCTTGTCAAAACAGGTCTTCCTGCTCAGCGAATTTCTCGAGCAGCGCGCCCAGAATGACGCCTTCACCTTCCCTAAACTGCCGCGCCGGGCCCTCGTTCACGGGCATTGTCATCACAAGGCCATCATGAAGATGACGGCCGAAGAAGCTGTGCTCAAACGCCTGGGCGTCGACTTCACCGCTCCTGCCCCCGGATGCTGCGGCATGGCCGGCGCCTTCGGCTTCGAAAAAGAGAAATACGACGTCTCCAAGGCCATTGGCGAACTCGAACTGCTGCCCGCCGTCCGCCAGGCTCCCACCGACTGGCTCATCGTCGCGGACGGCTTCAGTTGCCGCGAGCAGATTGCCCAGGAGACCGATCGCCAAGCCTTCCATCTGGCCGAGGTCCTCCAGATGGCGCTGCGCGAGGCTTCTGAAACTCCGGAGGGCTACCCGATGTTCGATCCCGCCCCCGAGGACTTTCCCGAGGACATCTGGGTGCGCCCACACCAGGCCGCGATCCAAAAATCGATGAAGCGGACTGGCCTGGCCGTGGCCGGAATTGCCACCGGAGCCGCGCTACTCTTGGCGCTGGCCAAAAAGCGCTAGCCGCTCGGATTGTGTGGTGATGGATTGTGTGGTGATGAATTGTATGGTGATGGATTGTATGGTGACGGGGCTTTGCCCCGTCGGGATTCGCGGCATCCACATGAACTAAATGATCCATCAAACCGTCATTAGTTAGCTGGCCAATCCTGGCATTAAACAATGTAAGATATTGATAATAAAAAACTTAAATACCACTGCCCAACCCACCCCATTTCTGGGACAATAGACAGAGACATTAAGCCTCCCAGTAGCGGCTTTCGGCCCCCAGTCGTACCGCAGATCAAGCCGCTGAATTGAAACCCAGGCTCGCAGGCAGGCTGACCGAAAATAGCAGAAAGCTGGACCCTATGGAAATCACAGAGACCACAGACACAACAGCCTCAGCTCCCGTCCCAACCCCAGTCAGTTCCGCACCCGTCACCCTGAGTAAGTCCCTGCAGGGCTCCGTGCTGGTGCTGATCCAGTTCGACGTTTGCGAGGAGATCAAGCTCGACGCGCTGCGCGACATTTTTGGAGCGCGCCGCCAGGACGCCAGCTTTAAGCATCCCGCGCCCGGATACGTTCGTTTCCAGCGTCCGCCGGTGGTTGAGCCGGTCGAGCCCCTGATTCTGGAGAGCGGCGAGCGCCTTGACGTCCAGATCAAGTACTACGATTACGGCGTGTTGAGCGTTGTCTTCGAGCTGCCTTTCTCGGGCGACTGGGACACGCTGGTCCGCCTCGCCAGCCGCTGGGTCTGGGATACCGACTTCACCAGCTTCGCGCAGAAGATCGTTAAACAGAAGATCGAGCGGGCGCGGCCTGCGCTGGTCAAGCTTTACGACAGCTGGCTGCATGAAGACTATTTCGTCTTCCACGTGCGCGACATTGCCGGCAATCCGTCGGCGGCCGAACTGCTCTCAACCCAGGGAGGACGCATTGCCCAAATCGTGCGTGGCGAAAACATGCCGCTTTCTGACGGCGAACAGCAGGAGATCATGCAATCGCGAATCTCTTATTATCCAAACGATCTCGCCGTGATCAGCTGGAATGGCGCGTTTCTCTACGACTCCACGGCGGGCGCGGAGACGGTTATTCAGTTGCTCGAATACGCCAACTCGCAGCTCCTGGAATTCAGGCATTACGACGAACTGCTGACTCGCGAACTCGCCAGCGTTTACGATTTCATGGATAAAGGTTCCGGCATCTGGACGCGCTGGCGCACCGCGAAACGCGCCAGCCGCTTGCATACCGTTCTGCTGGATGTGGACGAACTGACCGAGCGCGCCGACAACGCTATCAAATTTCTCAGCGACATGTTCTCAGCCCGGCTCTATAAAGTTGCCGCGTCGAAGATCGGCGTGACCGACTACAAAGACCTGGTGAATCAGAAAGTCCACACCGCCGAAGAGCTCTATCGCTTCATGATCGATCAATTCCACCAGAGCCGCGCGTTCGTGCTGGAGCTGATGGTGGTGATTATTCTGATCATCGATCTGGTATGGCTGTTCAAGGGGAAGTCTCCGGTCTAGAGCAGTAAACGCCTGGTTCCAACGAAAGTACAATGTTTCACATGAAACACTTTGTACGTACATTCGACCAGATATAAACCCTACAAGACGTTAGAGCACCAACGTGGTGTTCGGCGATTAGTCCAACGCGAGAGCGATCTCCGTGCTGTAAGTCATTTTCTGGTCCGGAACAAGTTTCTTGTTCAGGTAGCAAAACTCTCCACGATAGATCAGATCCGCGCGCCCGCGCCACAAGCTATGGGTTTCTGCCAGGAGCAGATCGATCAGTCGCCGGTCTCGATCGCTGTGGTATTCGACATAAATGAGCTTGATGGTTGGCAAGAAGCGCTTCAGGGAACGCAGAATGTGAACCTCGCACCCTTCGGTGTCGACCTTCAGGATGTCGATCGCATTCAGCCCCTGAGCAACTATGAAGTCCTCAGCGCAGCGCAATTGGACCTGCTCCGGTTCGGCGATTGTTCGGTCGCTCAGCGCAATGGAAGACTCCACGCTATCGTTGTGCCCCGGATAAAGAGCGATCTTCTTATCGCACGAGTAGAGGCCGACCTGGAAGGTCAGCACGTTAGAGAACAGAGCAACATTCTGGCGCAACAGCGAAAAAGGAGGAGTTGCCGGTTCGCAGGCAAATATCTTTACGTGGGGGTAATGCGCGGCGAAGAAAACCGTAGCAGCTCCGACATTGGCGCCCACGTCGACGATTGTCCTGATGTCGTTAACAAAGTGCACATGCGGATAGGTGCGGCCGGATAAGATTTCATCGGCAATCTTGAGCGATATCTCATTCTTAAAGAGTCGCATGGGCCGCTTTTGGCCACCGACGTTGATCGGCCCCACCTCTATTATTTCAAAGGTATTCATTAATAACCGTCCCGCCCGCTCCGCAATTCTGCGTTCCTGTCCTGGAGCGTTGTGATGGATTGCGAGCCCAGTGCACCAGATTGAGATTCAACTCGGACCGATGGTTGGTGGACCAGCGCCCGCCGCTCTTGCGAGCACCCGTTCTGCAGAAGAAACAATCTTCCGTAGAAACCCAAGCAATTTGGTGACCTCATCTTTCTCTCATCCGGGATCTCTTTCTTAACCCGAAAACGGCTTATGCGGCTGATCACGAATCCAGGAAGCCAGACTTGACCGAAAATTCTGTAGGCACCACGGGAACTGTGCCCCCACAGTGATGAGGGATGGAGGTTACACCCCGACCTTATATGGTTATCCTTGCTTCCTCATCGCACTGAGCTTTTACTGGAATTGGAAATGATAATTTCCCCTGCCGCAGCGAACTCCGCTAAACCTCCGGGCAGGACGTTTGTGCTCTCGTCAACATCCGCTAACGGGGCGCTAGACTAACCGTATTGGAGCTTGCATGACCAAGCGTCTTTCGGCGGTTCTCGTCTTCGCCCTGTTCAGCCCTCTCGTCCTCATGCGGGCGCAGCCCTTTCCGTGGTGGGAGCGGCTGTTGCAACACTATGGAGGCAAGGATGATCAGACCCCGGTACCCTCGATGAAAATGGCCAATCACATGCAGATGTCCATTAAGGGAGCGTCGCAACCGGGAGACGAACAACGCGCGAAGCAGATCGTCTCTACGGCGCAGGAAGTTGTGGCGCGTTATGCAGATGTGAATAGGGCTCTGCAGGAGGGCCGGTTCTCCACCACGTAGGGCGCTGCACTGGTAAGGAGCAGCTGCGGCGTCGTTATCGTCTCGTTGTGATGGGATACGTTGTGATGCCCGGGCACCTTCATCTTTTGTTCAGCGAGCCGGAGCGCGACGATCCGTCGGTGGTAATGATGGGAACGAAGCCTTCGTGATATTTCGTGGTTGAGGGTTCTGTCGAAAGAGAAAAGCGAGCCGCGACGAGGGCCGCTCCCTACCGCCGGATCAGCGCCATCGCCCATCCTGCGACAAAGAGTCCACCGACGAACAAGGCGAAACAGTAGAGGCCGTAGTAGAGCTGTTCCTTCGACGAATTGCGCTGCGTGATGCCGAAGACGATTGACGCGAAGAGCGCGAACACAACCGCGGCCGTGAAGTGCGAAAGGTTGATGTGCGAAAGGTTGACGGTCAAGGCTTTTTCCCCAGCGCGATGTGATGCGCATCCGCGGCCGCGATGTAGTTCAACAGGCCGGCGACGATCAGAAATGTCTTGCCGTAATCCGCCGCGGCGTTGGCCGCCATCAGGTTGCCCCAATCCATGATGCGCGCCAGAAAATAGAGCGCTCCCGCGCCCACGTCGCCGACGAAGCCGAGTATGTCGAGAATGTCCCCGCCGTTCGGCTGGTAAATCCGCCCCTGCAATCCCAATCCGATCACGAACATCGCGACCACCGAGATCATCAGCAGAATGCCGCGCCCGTAGCGCCGCAGCAGCAAGTGCCCGCCGCCCGGAATCAGCCAGCCCACAATCGGCGCGACCACCGCCATGGTGGTAAGCGGATACTCCGGCTCGCTCACAGCATTTTTCTTGTCGATTTTCGGTTTCGGTTTCGGTGTCGGCGTTGGCTTGGCCATTCAGATCGTCACGATCTCTCGTTGGATTTTACCAGTGACCTCGGCGCTGCCCGGCCGCACCAGCACATCGACTTCCAGGCGCACGCCGAATTCGGGCAGGTAGATTCCGGGCTCGACCGAGAATAACGAGTTGGGTAGAATGCGCCGCTCGTCGTGAATTTCAAGATCATCCATGTTCGCGCCATTGGCATGCACCTCGGTGCCAATCGAGTGGCCCGTGCGGTGGATGAAGTAATCTCCGTACTTCGCCTGCGTGATGTGACCGCGCACCGCGTGATCCACCTGCCATCCCGCAATCGGCTTGGCTGCAGGAGAAGTGTCCGCGACCGCTTGCTGCACCGTCTTCACTCCGATGTCGCGCGCCTCGCTCACAATCTTGAAAATTTCGCGCTGCCGGTCGGTTGGAGCCCTACCCACAATCCCGACCCACGTTATGTCGTAATAGACCGCGCGCGGAGTATTCTTTTTCGCCCACACGTCGAGCAAAACAAAGTCGCCTTCACGAATCGCGACCGGGCGGCTGGCGCTCGGCTCGTAGTGCGGGTTGCCGCTGTTGGCATTGACGGCCACGATCGGCGGATCGTCAGTGACCATATTCTCGCGCTGAAACGCTTCCATAAAAAACTGTTGAATCTCATGTTCGTGCGTGCCGCCGTTGCGCACACGCCGTCCGATTTCCTTGAACGCCTCGGCCGTGACCGCGTCAATCACATCGCGCGCCGCGAAGTGCGACTGGATCTGCTCGTCGTCGAGAGTGGCTTCAAACCGCGCGATCAGGTCGGCGGCGCTGACGATATTCTTGCCGAGACCGCGGATCATGTCGGCGGTTCCCGCGTCCACCATCGAAATCGTAAATACAAAATTGTTGGGCGAGTATTGCATCGCCACATCGCGATACGGAGCCAGAATCTGCTTCAAGCTGTCAAACAGTTCCTGCCATCCCGCGTATTGCTTCTTGGTGCCGGGCAGCGTATCCAGGTGTCCAGACTCGATCTTATGCACCAGTTTGATGGGATCGCCTTTGGCGGGGATCAGATAATACCAGCGCCGCGTGACCATGAGTCCATCGGGCAAGCCCAAAACGCGATATGCAATCGGGTCGCGATGGTGATGATCGTAGAAAAGCCAGGCATCGATATTGCGCTCGCGGAGAGCGTTCTGAATGGCGGCCAAGTCCATATATAAAGGGTTATTCTACACGACGGGACTGAGCGTCATAATTTATCCGCCTTTGTGAGCGCGACCTTGATGGTAGCCAGCGGCAACAGCAGAGTTAAGGGAGCATCCAGCAAAGGCATGGCGCCGTAACTGCTATACCATCTCGCCACCTTTTGATTTTTGGCGTCGATCACAAGCACCACGCCGCCAACTTCTTCCGCGGCCGCCAGACAGCGTCGGCCTGCGGCAAGCAAAAGTTGGCCGCCTAATCCGTGGCCTTGAACCTTTCTATCAACAGCCAATCGCGCGAGGCGGAAGCCCGGCACGTCATGGCGCGCCAACCCGCGCCGCACGTTCTCCGGCGTGCGGGAATACTCGACCGATGCGGTGCTCAGACTGTAAAAGCCGAGAACGGTTTCATTGTCGGCATCGTCGATCGCGAGGAACGTTTTTGCGCCACCGAATTCGTGGCTCTTGCGGGCATAACGCCGCAGGAATTCGTTCAACGCATTTTCGCCGCAATCGAACGCTTCGCGGTCATGTCTCTTGCTGATTGCCTCTTCGTGCCATGCCGGCAAACTCACGATCGCTTCGGCAGTGCCCTGGCCGAGGCCAGAAGTCTCGCGTTGGGAGCGGGCGGATTCTCGAGCAGTCGTAGAACGCGCGAACTGTCTCTGCCGGAGAGTTTTACACGATCGGCTTCGTCGATGACGGCTTTGGCCGCCCGCAGCGCGTGACGAAGAACAAAATCGGTGAGATCGGTATGGTCGAGCGCCACCGCACGGAGAAGGAGAGCCTTCTCCTCGGCGCGAATTCGCAAGGACATTCGGCTATTGTCTTCCACCGCTACTCTTGGCATGCCCAGTCCTCTTTTGCCTGTACGTATTCAAATAGTACAACGCTGGGAGGCCGCAGTCAATCTTGCCTGCGCGTCAGTTCTTGAATGGATTGAAGGTCCGAACGTCGAGCTGCTTAAAATCCCGTTCGTTCCTGGTCGCCACAATTAAACGGTGGACCCGCGCTGTAGCAGCGATCATGGCGTCTTGCAACAATTCAGGGGGCTTCTTATCGATAATGCGGCCCCATTCCCGAAAGCAGGTAACATCCATCGCGAGCACCCGGTAGACTGCCGGCATGCGATCGACCCAGTGCTCAAGTTCGCTCGCCTTCGAGGGATCTTGCCGTCTTGTCCGCTCGATCCCCACCTGCAGTTCTCCCAGTGTCACGGCGGAAACGAATAAACTCGCCTCTTCGGCGACGCTCAGCCAGGCCATCACCGCCCCGTGAGGACGCGCTTTTCGCAGCTCGGAAACTACGTTGGTATCGAGCAGGTATTGATTCACTCAAACTCCACCACGGGTCGGCTGCGCAACTTGCCTCTCTTATAGGCGAGGCTGTCACAGCGAGGCTCGGGAGCGAGCAACCACTCCTTCAGGCTAGGCCGGGCGGCCTTCTGGAGCCTCTTCCACTCCTCGATCGGAACCATGACCGCAGTTTCAATTCCGCGACGGGTGACGACCTGTGGGCCTTTCTTGATGGTTGCGTCCAGCAATTCGCTAAAACGCGCTTTCGCGTCTTGCACCTGCCATGAGGCCATGATCTCCTCCCTTACCTGTACTTATTGTAGTGTTCTGACTAGTCATCTGTCTAGTCATTTACTAGAAGCGGAGGATACAAGAAAATCTAACGGCGCTAATCACGGGTGAGTGCGCCGCCACACACTTACTCGCCGTATTTCTCTTTAAGCTGATGCGTCATCTCGTCGCGGAGTTGGCGATAGTCGGAGTGGACGGTGGTTCGCAACGCAGCCTCGGTGGAGCTTCCCCGCGACAGCAGGTCCAGTACGCGCGCGATTTCGTTCATGCCGTAGGCGTCGCGAATGTATTCGGCGGCGGCCAGCGATTCAGCATAAGCCAAGTTCGCTTCGGCGGCGGAGAAGTTCATAAAGCTGCCTTCGAGCATGTTGAAGGGAATCTCGTTGCCTGCCGCGAAAAGCTGCGCCAGTTGCCGTCCATTCGAAGCCGACGACTTGCCTTCTTCCAGCTGCGCGATGCCTTCGTTAAGCCAGGTCGGGCAGCGGTTGGCGGCCATCTGCGAGATGAAAGAGTGCGTCAGTTCATGCTTGAGGATGCGCGCCAGATCCGGCGTCACACTCTGCACGCCGCTGATCGGTATGCGCAGCTTGCCATCGTTGATGGCGCCGCTCCACGAAGGCGCGCGCGTCACATCCACGAACTCCTGCTGCGTATAAAGTGTGACCGCGATCGTGTTCCGCGGCGAGTAGCCGAGATCTCCCGCCACTTCGTCATACTCGCGGTCGAGCGTGGCCAGCAGGTCGCGGCGGAAAGTGTCGGAGGTCTCCTTGCCTTCGAAGTGAAGATTGAAGTGGCTGTTTTCGCGTTGCGAAAAATCGGACTCGGCGCTCAACTCACGCTCCGCGCGCGCCAGATATTCGCTAACGGTGGCATCGGGACGAATGGCGAGCGACTTCTTCCACGACCGTATGGCCTCGGGAGTATGATCGCTGGCGAATTGCACGAAGCCCAGCATGGCGATGGCGTCGGCGGAGCCGGGAGCGATCTGCGCCGCGTGTTGCGCGTAGGGCAGCGCTTCCGCGGCGTTGCCCATGCGCATCAGCGTGGCGGCATAATAGATGAGCAAGGTAGAGTTATCCGGCTGAAAGCGCAGCGCCGATTCGTAATAACTCTTCGCCTGGGGAAAGTTGCCATGATCGGATTCGTGCTTGCCGGCGAGAAAATATGCGGTAGCCGCAAGTTCAGGATTGGACCCTCGTTCATTGGACCCTCGTTCGATGAGGGCCAGCGCGTCGGTATCGACCTTGCCATCGTGTATGACTTTGTCGGCAATGGCGGCTTCATGGTTGAAAGAAGGCGCGGGCGGGGTGATGTCGGGGGCAGAGGGCGCTCCGCCGGACGCCGCTCCCGGCGAGCCTTCGCGTCCGCTGTGAGCGGGAGCGACGCCTCCCGCATCTATTCGTTCGACCGAAGATTTCGGGATGGCATAGGTATCTTCGCCGACGTCATACTCGATGTGGTCTTTATTCTCGCGAACCTGATCGGCCCAGATCGTACGTCCGTTCTTGAGGTGAATCACATCGGCGGGCGCGGGGAGCGCGCCGCCCAGCAATAGAATGAGAAGCACTAGAATGAGGACGAGGACTCGCACTGCGGCGATTCTAGCAATGGGGTCAAAGGGCGGTAAGGTGACGATGGTGTTGGAACTGGAGCGGAGGGTGGCTTTCGTAGCCGCTACAGTCAGCAGCAAGACCCACCGCAAAGGCCCTTACAACCTCATCGCGAATAAAAGGATCGTATTAAAGAGTCGTCGACATAAAGATCGCTGCCACAGTCTCCAAAGAAATGATCGCTAAAAATGATCGCCAACAAAAGAGGTTCGCCATCCATGCGAAGTAAGAGACTTTATTCTTTTCTCGCCGTTCTATGTCTGCTAGTGATCTACGCGCAATCTCCTGCGCTCTCAAGTGCAGCGCAGAACGCCGGTGAAATTGTCGTTGACGCCTCCGCGCCGGCTCACCCCTTCCCGCATTTCTGGGAGCAGATGTTCGGCTCCGGCCGCGCCATTCTGGCGCTGCGCGACAGTTATCGCCATGATCTCCGCGAGGTGAAACAGATTACCGGCTTCGAATACGTGCGTTTCCACGCCATCTTTGACGATGAAGTCGGCATTTACGACGAAGATAAGCAGGGCAATCCTGAGTTCAACTTCAGCTACGTCGATCAAATTTACGACGGCTTGCTGGCCTCCGGTGTGCGCCCATTTGTCGAACTGAGTTTCATGCCCAAAAAGCTGGCGGCGCAAGAAGTGTCTCAGCCGTTTTGGTACCACCCGATCGTCGCTCCACCCAAAGACTGGAATAAGTGGGACGACCTCATCACACAATTCAGCAAGCACTTAGTCGAGCGCTATGGCATCGACGAGGTTTCGCAGTGGTATTTTGAAGTGTGGAACGAACCTAACCTTGATTTCTGGGCAGGCCAGCCGAAACAGAGCACTTACTGGGAGCTTTACGATCACACCGCGCGTGCCCTCAAACAGGTAAGCCCGCGCCTGCGTGTAGGTGGTCCGGCTACCGCGCAAGCTGCCTGGGCTGACGCCTTCATTCGGCATTGCGTCGAAAATAAAGTTCCCGTGGATTTCGTCTCCACCCACGTTTATGGCAATGACAACTCCAAAGACGTCTTTGGCACTAAGGAAGACGAGAAGATTCCGCGCGACCAGATGGTCTGCCGCGCGGTGAAGAAAGTGCACGATCAGATCAAGTCTTCTGCCATGCCAACCCTGCCCCTGATCTGGAGCGAGTTCAACGCCAGTTACTTCAATGAACCGGCCGTCACCGACGCCGCTTACATGGGCCCGTGGCTCGCCGACACCATCCGCCAGTGCGATGGCCTGGTGGATATGATGTCTTACTGGACATTTTCCGACGTCTTCGAAGAACAAGGAGTGGTCAAACAGCCCTTCTACGGCGGCTTTGGACTGATCGCCGAAGGCGGCATTCCCAAACCGTCTTACAACGCGTTCGGATTGCTGCATAGCCTTGGTGACGAACGGCTCCCCGCTGATTCCGACTCCGTGCTGGCGACTCGCCGCAAAGACGGCTCGCTGGTGGTCGCAGCGTGGAACCTTATTCCTCCGGAACAGGCACAGACCGGGCTCAGCAAGACAATCCATCTGCGATTCGAACATCTCGCCGGCGCTCGCCGGGCTTACATTTCGCTCGTCGATCGCGATCACGGCGACGCGCATCCAGCCTACGAAAAGATGGGGCAGCCGCGTTACCCGACTCAGGAACAGCTCAAGGCCCTGCAACAAGCGGCCGATTTGCCGCCTGCTGAAGTCCGCGAGTTAACTGGCGGCGAACTGACTCTCGATCTTGCTCCCGAGGCTCTGGCCGTCATCGAGATCAAATAGCATTCGGCAGTTGATGCGAACGAGCAACGAGGTGCAATCGAGTGGAGTGGTCGCGGCGAATGGCGGGGCTGGCAGGGTGGTTGCTGCTTGCGCCTTTCGCTTTGGCGGCGTCACCGTGGTGTCCGCAGACCACCAGTGCGCTCTATGCGCGGATTCGCTCGGTCGGGCTCGATCCGCAGCGCGTGTATTCCGTCAGAGACGCCGCAATCGATCGCCCCAGCCTCCACGTTGATCTGGATGACGGTACGCTCGCATTTACCGAGGATATCTGCGGGCGGATTACGGGCGCGTTCTTCGAAGGCGAAGGCGAGGTACGGCTGCGGCCGCCCAATCCTGCGGAGCGTGGGTCGATGGCGCTGTTCACCGGCATGGCCATTCTCGACGAACAATTCACCGCGGGATACCTGCGCTTCAACGATGACACGGCGGCGGTTCTGCAGAGCTCTCTCAGGCCAGCCACGGAGGGAAGCGCGGACTTCATAAAAAAATGGGACGATGCGAGCCGCAACCTCGCCGAGTTTGACGCTCTGCGGTTGCTCCTTGATTTCAGCCAGTTTCTTCCGTCGGCGGAGGCGAACGACCCGGATCGAAAATTTCCCTCTTTGCTCCACGCGCATTTGCTGGGCGAAAAGCTGGGAGCTTTTGAAGTCTTCTGGGATGCGGCTCTCGCCGAACCCTTGTGGGCGGGACAGCCGCGCACCAGGGACGGCGTTTCTTTTTTCGACATCTGGACTTCGTTTGCGCCCCGCGCTTCGCAGTCTGGTGGCGCGGGCACAGCTTCCTCGGCTTCGTCTTCTCAGTCTTCCCAACTTGCCAACGATGTCTCGATCGACAGCTTTCGCATAGAGGCGTGGGTCGAGCCTCCCACGCGGCTGCGGGCGGCCACCGAGGTCAACGTCGAATTCGCACCGGCGGCGAGAGGGCGTTGCTATTTGAGTTGTCGCGTTATCTCAAAGTCGAGGACGTGGAGGCGGACGGGAAGCCCATGGACTTTATCCAGAATCCGGCTATCGAAGGCACCGAGTTGCGCCGACAGGAGAACGATCTGGTGGCGGTCGTGTTTCCGGATCCGCTTGCGCGCGGGCAGGACTTGAAACTGCACTTCCGCTACGCCGGCGAGGTTCTATCGGACGCGGGCAGCGGATTGCTCTATGTGGGTGAGCGCGGAACGTGGTATCCGAATTTCGGGTTGAGCATGGCCCAGTTCGAGATGGAGTTTCACTATCCCGCGAACTGGACGCTAATAGCCACCGGAAAACAGGTTTCACGGGTGACCGGCGGAGAGGCGGAACGGAACCCCGATACGGTAGCGGAGGAAGTGGCGGAAGCGGCTCAGAAAAAAGTCGAGAGAAAGTGTCGCGGTGGATCTCGGAACGGCCGATTCCAGTTGCGGGCTTCAATCTGGGCAAGTACGCGCGCGCCGACGCCAGAGCTGCCAACATTCGTGTAGAGGTCTACGGAACCAAAGGAGTGGAGAAGTCGTTTCCCAGGGCGCCGGAAGAACTGGTTGAGCCTCCGGCCATTTACAACACCCCGGGGCCGAGACGAAGACCAGAGCCT
>CAWEPW010000006.1:0-100627 GCA_963810955.1 uncultured Acidobacteriaceae bacterium
CGTCGCGGCCGACGCCCGCGCGGAAGCGAAGATAGAAATCCATAATCGAGCTTGACGACAGCGAATTCAAAGCCGCACTCAAGTTCGACATGGCTGCGGCCAGAATGGCGGCGATCAATAGTCCCGCAACACCATGCGGCATACGGGTCACGATGAAGGTGGGGTAGATTCGGTCGGCGCGCCCGAACGTCGCAGCCGGAACCCGGTAGTAAGCAAAGAGCATGACGCCGACAAAAAGAAACAATGCGAATTGAAAGAAGACGGCTACGCCGCTCGACAACAGGGCCAGAACCGACTGCCGTTGATTCCGCGCCGCCAGGAGGCGCTGCACGATCAGTTGGTCGGTGCCATGGCTGGCAGTGGTCAGGAATGCGCCCCCGATGATCCCGGCCCAAAGGGTGTAAGGTTTAGTGAAATCCAGGTAAGCCCCGTGCGCCGATGCCGCCGAATTGAAAAAAGAAAGATCGAACACCTGGAACTTGTGCAGCGCGGTGGCAATCGTCTCCACTGACGCCCATCCGCCAGGCACCAGGTGCAAAATAGTCACCAGACCTACCAGTGTTCCGCCTACATAAATAAATGTCTGCACTACATCGGTCCAGATGACGGCCGCCAGTCCGCCTTCGAACGTATAGATCAATGTCAGTAGACTTATGATCGCGATTGACGAGACTTCCCCAGTTCCGAGGGCGATCGAAACCACAATCGACACGGCATAGACGCGCACTCCCTCTGCGGCCGCTCTGGTCAACAGAAACAATCCAGCCGTAACTGTGCGCAGCTCAGGGCCAAAGCGGCGCTCGATCAACTGATAGGCCGTATACAACTCTCGGCGAAAATATTGCGGGAGCAGTACAAAACTGATGATGATGCGGCCGATCACGTAACCCATCACCACCTGCAGGAAAGTGAAATTTGAATCGTAGGCGAGGCCGGGGATGCTGATGATGGTCAGCGTGCTTGTTTCCGCGGCCACGATCGAGAGCGAAATCGCCCACCACGGAATGTCGCGGTCGGCGAGGAAGTAATCGCGCATCGTGCGTTGCCGCTTGCGAAAGCGCAGGCCGAAGAGTGTGATTCCGGCGAGGTAGGCCGCGATAATCAGCAGGTCGATGCGATTTAATCCCAAGCGCTTCCTTCCGACTGCTTCGTTCCAATTTAAGACACTGCCGAGCTGCGCTCGGCGGACAGCCGAGGGCGGCTGCCCCTGCGGGAAACTTGCCGCTCGCTGCGCCTGGCTCGACTAACGACCGGTTCGCAGCATTGTACAAGCATGGCCCGCGCCTTAGACCGTTCGCGATCAATTGGCTGAACCTGTGTTAGAAATAGCGCGATGGCCTACTATCTGGGAATTGACGGCGGCGGGACCAAAACCCGCTGCGTCTTGGCCGACGAGACCACGGTCGTCGCCAGGGCAATGTCCGGCGGCAGCAATATGGTGCGTCTCGGTGAGCAAGAGGCAAGGCAGGCTCTGCACACTGCGGTTCGCCAGGCATGTGCGACGGCACAAATCGCTCCCAATCAGATTCGCGCCCTGTGCATCGGCGCTGCGGGCGCCGCGCGCCCCGAGATCACTGCAAGGACGGTCAGCATCCTTAATGAGCTGATTCCCGAAATCCCTCACGAGAAAATCGAAGTTGTTGGCGATTCGGTAATTGCTCTTGAAGCAGCGTTCGGCACGGGACCGGGGGTGATCGCGATCGCCGGAACCGGTTCCATCGTCTATGGGCGTGACGCGAAGGGCCACACCGCGCGCGCCGGAGGCTGGGGGTTTGCGATCTCGGACGAAGGCTCCGGCCACTGGATCGGCCGCCGCGCCATTGCAGCCGTTATGAGCGCGCACGATCAAGGGGTCGAAACCGTGCTTATCAGCATGATCCTGCAGTTGTGGAGGCTCGGTACGCTCGACGAACTTGTGCAGGAGGCCAACGCCACGCCGTCACCGGATTTCCCGCGCCTGCTGCGCATTGTTATGCAAGCAGCCGACGGGGGAGACGCCGTCGCAGGCGACCTGCTGGCCGAGGCTGGAGCCAAGTTGGCTGCGCTGGCGGCTATCGTCCTACGCCGTCTCGCCGCTAACCCTAATCCGGCGGCACCGCTACTGGCCACGCTCCCACTAGCAATGACGGGCAGCGTGTTTCGTCAGTCTGTGCAGGTGCGCGAGGTTTTCTACAATGCATTGCAGAAGATTTTCCCAGATATCGAGGTGCGGTCGAATCTAGTCGAACCCGTAGAAGGCGCGCTGGCAAGAGCTAGAAGACTGTAGAAAACGTGGCTTGCCTCGTTTGAAGCGGATTGAACATCGTGCGCAGAGATTCATGCAGAAATTCAGACAAAGAGACGGGTTGTCCGAAGACGATGGGATCAAGGGCAAGGGGTGCATTCGACAACGCCAACAGCACCCGCAACATTGATAGCGGCGTCGCGCGCGACCGCCGATCTGCTTCGCACCGCCGCTGATCCGGCGCTCACCGAAGACTTCGCTCTGGCGATTCTCAAGCGGCCCGACTTACCCGCCGAAGTTCTGGAGCAACTCGCCAAAAACACCAGCGCTCTCAAAAGCCGAAAAATTAAGATGGCGCTGGCAGGCCATGCGCATACGCCGCGCCATGTGTCGGTGCCGTTGGCGCGCCAGTTCTATACTTTTGATCTGATGAAACTCGCTCTTTCTCCCGGTGTTCCCGCCGACGTGAGAGCGGCGGTCGATGATGTCCTGATATCGCGTCTCAAGACAGTCACCGTGGGTGAACGCCTGACGTTAGCTCGTCGCGCCTCGGGCAGAGTGGCCGCTGCTCTCCTGCTGGACGTCGCAGATGCCGATGGAAAGGCTCCCGACTCCACACCGAAGAGCGGCAGAAAAGTGAATGCAGGAAGGCGGCCCAGAGAGGCGCGAGTTATGCAAACAGCGCTCGACAATCCGCACCTTATAGAAGCCCTAATAATAAATTCCGTGCTCCGTCCCAGCGCTAGCGCAGCCTTAGTGCACGCGGTTGCGCGGCACGCGAAATGGTCATGCCGCAAAGAAATACGGGCGGCGCTTTTGCGGACCGAATATTTATCGCTAGCACGGGCTCTTGAGTTCAGCCAGGAGATTCCGGCGGCGCCGCTGCAGGAACTGTTAAACAGTTCGCGTCTACCCGTGAAGATCAAAGAATTGCTCTTGCGGGAATAAGAGGGTCGAACCAAGAAATTCCCCGGTCCCTCGTTGGGGTGTCTGACGTCAGAGGTCACTCACGCTTAGGCGAGTTTTTCCGCCGGCTGTATCGATAAGCCATTGCTTAATCGGTTAAAGTCACAATGATTCAAGAGGGAAATGAACCGCGCCTCGGTTCGAAATGCATCCCACTTAGGGTCCACCGGCACATGCAAGTTTTCGCAGCATGATTTCACTGCGGGCGATGGAGGCGGTCTCCAGGGGAAAGAGATCCGCCTCCCGCTTATGTGCGAGAGGGGAGGGGGAAATGTCCGAGGGGGCAACACGTGATAGCTCGTTGAAAGCCAATGCAGAGACGCCGGCCTGGATCGCTACTAATGACCAGGCCCGGGTATACAACATGCGGCTGGGAGAGGCACGTATCCTGGTGGATGGACAGCGCTCAGGCGGTGCGTGCTGGGTGCGCCGGTTCCGGGAAGAGCCAGGATTCCTGACCCCGCTGCACGTGCATCCTACCATGGATGAATATTTCTTCGTGCTGGACGGAGTCTTGTCATTGTATGTCGGAGACCAATGGCACGACCTGGCGGCGGGCACGCTCGCGATTGCGAAACGGGACGGGTCTCATGCTCAAGGGAACTTCAGCCGGCAACCGGTAAATTTCCAGAGTAGCCAAATCGATCTTGTTGATCACCGCTCGGCCAACCCAGGGCTGGAGGTGCGATAAGATTGTCGCCATCCCGATGCGACATAAACAGTTCCGCTATTACCGGCGAGACGCCGGCACAACGGTGGAGGCAAATACCCACCAGGAACAAAGGAGCGGGGTTTCAACATCGAATCGACCGGCCCAGTCTTCTTCGTCAATTTCATGAGGTGACAAAAGCAAGCGTATCGCCAAATGAAAATTGGAAGCCCGACGGGCCAGCTTCGCAACTGGCTCATAACATGTCAGTTAGCGAGCTACATGAAACGGCAGGCTTGGGGACTGTACGAAGATTTTGCACGAAACTAACTTGTGTCGAACCAGATTCAAATGCTTGTGAAATCGATAACAATGGTTAACAACCTTTGAGCGATATACCGTGACCTAAACTGGTGCGCATAGCGCAGAGGGACTTCCGTCGGTGAGTGAAGCACTCGGCGACTATCGCGCCTCGTTCATTATCGCGCCTGTTTACGGGACACGACACTAGTCGTATTTTCTAGTCGGACTCTCGCGGTGCGGCCACAAACCGGTATCCCACGCCGCGTACGGTTTGCAGATGCTTGGGACGCGATGGATCTTCTTCTATATAGCGGCGCAGGCGTACCACGAAATTGTCGATAGCGCGGGTGTCTGTATCTTCGTGCAATCCCCACACGTCTTCCAGAATGGATTTTCGCGAAACCACGCGGCCTCCGCTGCGCACCAGGTAGCGCAGAAGCTCCGCTTCCATGACCGTGAGATGGATGGTATTGCCGAGTGTTCGCAGTTCCAGTTCTCTGAAATCGATGACCTTGCCGCCGAAACTGAAAGTGTCTTCGCCCTCTTTCGGCGCACTTGACGGCATCGTCGGTGTGCGGTCGTCATGGTGATCCTTGCCATTCTGCCCATCAAGGGTAGTGCGTTCCGGCTCGCCGTTTTTCATCCACACACTGCGTCTTAGGAGGCTCTCCAGCCGGGCAATCAGGATTGCGAGCTCAAACGGCTTGGGCAGATAATCGTCCGCTCCCGCGGCGAATCCTTGCAGCACGTCTTCCGGGCGGCCGCGCGCGGTCAGCATCAAAATCGGCACGTAGTTTTTCTTTTCGCGCAGCAGGGCCGCGACATCGAACCCACTCTTGCCGGGGAGCATTACGTCGAGCACGACGGCATCGAAGCGTTCCTTGTTTTCGACCAACCGCTCCAGCGCGGATTCGCCGTCGCCGGCAACTTCCACGGCGTGTCCTTCGGCTTGCAGGTTAAAACGCAAGCCCTGCGCCAGGTGCGCCTCGTCCTCCACTACCAGCACGCGGCTCATGCCACTGTCACCTTCCGGGCCGATTCTTTCACGGGGAATGCTTTCCTGGGCAATTCCAGGGTGACGGTCGTTCCTTTGCCTGCGCCTTCACTCTCGGCGAAGACGCGGCCGCCGTGCTTGCGCGCGATCGAGCGCACGATGAACAATCCGAGGCCGGTGCCTTTGACCTGCGAGAGCGAGCGCTGCGTCACGCGATAGAAGCGCTTGAAGATGCGTTTCAACTCCTGCTGCGGGATACCTACGCCCTGATCTCGCACTCGCAGCACTACGCGCTCATTGTCTGGAGCGTCGAGCTCCACGGAAATGTGGACGCCATCGGGCGAATATTTCACCGCATTATCCAGCAGGTTCGAAACCGCTGTTCGCAACTCTTCTGGATCGCCGACCACCTGTGCTCCGCCGCCGTTACGGGAACCGTTCTGTGGGGATGAGAATGAAGACAACGATTCGCGGTAGTCGAGGTCAGCGGCCTGCAAGTGATGGCGAGTGCGGGCCAGTTCGATGCACTCCCGGACCAGCGAGTCGAAGTCCACGGTCGAGCGGTGGAGAGGGCTTTTCTTTTGTGCCGCCGCACCCGCCTTCAGCACTTGTTCGACAGTATGCAGGAGACGATCGGTATCGAGAAGCATCAACTCGTAGAACTGACGGCGTTGCGCGTCGTCTACTTCGCGTCTCTGCAAGGTTTGGAGGTAGAGACGGATGGACGCAATCGGCGTTTTTAATTCATGAGTGACCGCGTTGATGAAGCTGTCATGCTGCTCGTTGCGGCGAATCTCGCGGACCAGAAAAATCGTATTGAGTACCAGCCCGGCGACGATGGCGCCAAAAAAAATGATGCCGAGAAAAACTCGGATGCCTTCGCGCCAGTTGAGGATGATCCATCCGCTGCCGACCGCGAACGCCACCGCCGCCAGGCAGACGCCTAGCGTCAGGAAGAAATAAATCGCCTTCTGGCGGCTGATGATGCGCACAGGGAGATTGTAGCGATTTCGCCGCCTAGACGCAGGGAGTGCCGAGAGGTCATGGAAAAGAAAAAAGCGGGATCTATTCCCGGCCTTCTCTGCGTTTTCGGTGGTGAAAAAGTCCTAGTCGTTCCCGGCTGCCGCCGCTAACACTCCTGCTGCTTCAACATCGCGTACCAGTGCCGGCTTTGGGGGAAGCCTGTCGAGGTTTACTTTGTAGACATGCCGCGCCAGGCCCAGTTTTTTCAGCGCCCAGATGCCGTACCAGTTAAAGTCAATTTCGTACCAGCGCAAGCCGTGGCGCGCGGAAACCGGATGGGCATGATGATTGTTGTGCCAGCCTTCGCCGAATGTCAGGATTGCGACCAGGAAATTGTTGGTCGAGAGGTCTTTGGTGGCGAAGCGCCGCGTTCCCCACATGTGGGTGACCGAGTTGACCATCCAGGTGGCGTGGAGGCCGACTACGACGCGGGCGAATACTCCCCAGAGGAGCCAGGGCAGGCCGCCGATGGCATAGAGAATGACGCCCACGACTACGTTCGAGGTCCAGTGATACTTGGTCAGCCAAACCTGCACTTTGTCTTTGGTCAGGTCGGGAACGTAGCGGGCCAGAGTCGTGGTGTCGTGATGCATCGACTTGCCCATCAGGATCCATCCCATGTGCGACCACCACTTGCCGTCGTTGGGCGAGTGCGGATCGCCATTCTCGTCGGAAAACTGATGATGAATGCGGTGGGTCGCCACCCAGAAAATCGGACCGCCCTCTAGCGCGAGCGTGGCGCACCAGGTCAGGAAGTACTCCACCCATTTTGGTGTCTTGTATCCACGATGAGTCAGCAGGCGGTGATAGCTCATGCCGATGCCGAGGCTGCCCGAAACCCACCACAGGAAAATGGCTACGAAAAATGCGGACCAGGTGAAGTAAAAAAGCGCCGCGATCGCGCCCACATGAAACAGCCCCATGGCAATAGCCGTGCCCCAGTTGAAGCCATCCCGGTTGGCCCGTTCTCTCCGGTTGGCGCCGTCGCCGGCTGCGCTCATGGCCAGGCCGGATGCCGCATTCATTGTCTCCCGTGTAGTCTCGCTCATCGTTCCCCTTTTCCCCACATACCCATTTGATTGACGCCCGGATAGGACGATACCAAGACTGCGCGAATCTCGTTGTAATAGTTCTGTAATCGTCGCTGATTGAAGGGTTACGAGCGTAACAGGTGGTAAATGTCCTGGACGGGAAAACCGGAAGCTAGTCTGACACTTCTCAAAACGAGGTTCCGCCTCCAGACTTTCTCCCGTAGTCACGCGTGCAAGTATGACCCATGCAAGACTGGTTTCGATGGCGGTGCAGTGGCTGCGCCGCTATCGCTGCGGAGTGGTGCTTAGCGAGCAGGCCTGCGTCAGCGGCGAGATGCCGGACGCTATAGGGTGGAAGAAACATTGCCATTCCGTGCTGGTCGAATGCAAGATCTCCCGTGCCGATTTCCTCGCCGATCACGACAAGTCGTTTCGTCAAAGGCCGGAGACCGGCGTCGGCTGTGAGCGCTATTACCTGGCGCCGCAGGCTTTGATAACGGTCGATGAACTTCCAGCGGGCTGGGGACTTTTGGAGGTATGCGGACGCGACATCGAGCGGGTGAAGATCTCGGCCAGGAATTTGCGTTCCGAGGTCGGATTCCAGCACGAAATGAATCTGTTGCTCGCGAGTTTGCGGCGGGTGGAGATCCGTATCGAACCGGAGAGCATTACCGATTTCCTTAAGTGGAAAAACCGCATGGCCATCTACAACCGAGGCACTCTGCCCGAGGGATTGGTGGCAGAGCGAGAAGAAGCGAACGAATTCTTGGGAACGGCCTTGGATTAAAACTCGGCGATTATGAGGGGGAGACGGGGCAAGCCCCGTCTCTACAGTTGCGCCGGTTACTTGCCTACTGCAATCCCGATTGGGTCAGTCTCACAGCACAATACGGATTCGCGATCCCACCCGCGACACTGCAATTCCCGCCGTTCACCGAACCCTTCGCCAAAGTCGAGAAATAGATGTTGGTTCCGCCGTTGGATAGGTCGTTGTCGATCACGATCCCGCTGACTCCTCCGAGAGCTGCCGGAGTGATCACGCAAGTGGCTGTTGGAGCGCCGGTGCAGGACGGCGGCGTGAACGAAGCTTTCTTAATCGTGGCGCTTTCAATAAATCCGTCGGGTGTCTTGTCTCCGGTGAATGCGTTGCCCACCCCGAAAAACACCCGGTCCGTGGCCCCGTCGTAAAACTCGGTCAGCGCCGAACACTCGTCTCCGGCAGTAGTGTCCGGCCCAAGGTTCGGGAATGTCGAGAACGCAATGACATGATTCACGAACGACACCATATACATTCTTGGCCTGCTCGCGTTGCCTCCGGTGCCGATGAATCCGCACACGATCAGGTGGCCCGGCGCCGATCCACCCGAGCCATTCACGTAGAAATTGTTATCAAACGTTCCGGAGTGTACGTTGCCCGACGTCGGTATGCCGTTAATTCCCCCGATGCATGTTCCATCTCCGGTCTTCGCCGTGGTCAGGCTCACTGTGTTCGCCGACGAAGTCACGGTCGAACTGGTAAAGGTCGCAGGAACCTGAGTGACTGCGCCGCCAACGTTTGACAAATTACTGCATCCGGTAAATGCGAAGACCTGGTCGATAGCGGGACTGGCAGGATCGTTGACCACAATCGGAGGATTGATGATTCCTGCGCCGGCATATCCCGGCTGCCCGATGTCCATCTTTGCCGCATACGTGCCGCCCGGGCTAGATAGATTCACCGCATACAAATAGCCGTCGATGTCTCCAAGAAAGATGCGGCCTGAGTTGGTATCCACAACGGGATCGGTCAGGATCGGGATTGGAGAGGTCGAGACTGTGACCGGCCAGTCGGAATTCGTAACCAGTGCCGGCGCGCCGCCGCGGAATACCGGCTTGATCTTGTAGAGCATGCCCATGTCATCGCCCACATATGCCGTATCCGAGGCGTAGTCGATCCAGGGCGAGGAAATGGAATCGGACCCCGAGATGGTAAGCGTGGTCATGCATCCTGGGGCATTCGGCTTGGAGCAGGTCGTTGGAATCGCCGGACTCAATACCGGTTCCGACGTGCGAAGGCGATGCGCCCGGCGTCGGAATTGGATTCGGCAAAACCAGGACGTGGAAGTACGAACCGGTGGCCGTGCTTTCCACGAACGCCGCCATCGTCCCGTCCGCCGATAGGGTTGGCGACGAATAGATCTGGCCGCCGGGTTGAGTCTGGGTGTTGTAGGCGAACGCCACCCACGGTGCTCCGCCATTACAGGGAGTCGGACTCATGCTCGTATAAAGGTTGTTGATGCCCACCAGGTTGCCCTGCGTAAAAGTGGGTGTGTTCACGTTGAGTCCGAGCAGAACATAGTCGGACTGGCAGTTTTCGGTGTTAATGTTGAAGCCGAATTTTGCGGGGGTCTCGTCCTGCGACACGTAGCCGTTCTCCAGAGATACTGCCCAGTCGATTTTCGACCGCGAAGGCACTTCTGCCGGAAGTGGCACGCCTGACAGGTTCGAATTTTTCAATGCCTGTTGCCCTCTCAGCAGGTTGTATACGAGCCGCGGGTCTGGCGTTCCGGTCGCGAGTACGTCCTCGACTCGCGTGCCGGGCATCAACAAATGGCGCGAACTCCAGTCTTGTACATACCCGAGGTGAGTTGGCCCGCTGCGGCTGTTCGCTGGCGAGGTCTTATCGGCATCTTTGCCGGTAGCGATCCCTGATTGCGCCGAAAGCGGCACCCCAACAGCACTCCAGCCGCCAGGAACCAATGAAATACGCACTGTCGCATTGAATTTCTCCCCAAACTGGCGTCCCGCGAAGCGCCGCAACCTGGCGACCTTAAGAAACCTTCCGGTTGTAGTGGCAGTGCTTCTGCGTCGGGTCTACCTTCCCGCACGACAGCGCCATGGTTTCAAATACGCGCTCGAAGCGGAATGCCGGCTTCTGATAAGGCTTTCGGCCGCGCGTTGGTCTGGATTCCGTAGGCGTAGCCGCGTTTACTTCGGATGGCGCTCCATCTTTTTCTCTCTTCAACTCCATGCGTCGCTCCCTCCACCAACCTTCGGGCCATTTTACACGAACTGAATACACGCCCAATCAGGCGCGCTTTTGGAAACTTGTTGAGTGAAGAAATTCATTGCAATACTTTTAGGACGCCACACTTTCTGCCGGTTCTATGGCCCAAGCACGATACCAGTCTTTCGCCACGCCAGGCACGGACTGCACGCTCTCCTGCGACGCAACAATACAAAGTGACTGGATGGATGATTTCTATAGCCTAGGCCGGGTGTCTTTAGGGGTCAAGATGAAGTCTTGCAAAGATGATTACCAACGAGACTACAGGCATGATTGCGATTTGAAACGAGCTGCGGTCGAAACTATGCAGATTGCGGGGACTCGGAACTCCTCTTTGTCGCTGAATCGATGGCAAACTACATTTCTCGCCGTCCCTCCATAGCTTTCAGCATGGTGACTTCGTCGGTATATTCGATGTCGCTGCCTACCGGAATGCCCATGGCAATGCGGGTCACGCGCAATCCCTGCCGCTTTAGTTGCTGCGCGAGATAGGTCGCGGTGGCTTCGCCCTCGACGGTGGGATTGGTGGCGAGGATGACTTCTTCGATCTCGCCGCCGCCCACGCGGGTCATTAAATTTGCGATGCGAAGCTGTTCCGGCCCCACGCCGTGCAAGGGAGAGAGAGAGCCGTGCAGGACATGGTAGACGCCGTTAAAATGCCTCGTCCTCTCGACCGAAGAAATGTTGGTCGGTTCCTCGACCACGCAAACCAACTTTTGATTGCGCGTGGGACTGCTGCAATAGACGCATGGATCCACATCGGTGATGTTGTTGCAGATTGAGCACAGACGGAGCTTGGCTTTAACTTCTCGAACCGCGGAGGCGAGGGCTTCGGCGTCATCCTCGCTCGAGCGCAGAATATGAAATGCCAGGCGTTGTGCGCTCTTGCTGCCGATTCCCGGCAGCTTTTTGAGTTCGTCGATGAGCCGGGCCATCGGTTCGGCAAAACGAGACATAGAATTGGTAATTGGTGATTTGTAATTGGTAATTGAAGGGCTCAGTGGCCCGCTTGAGATTTAAAATTACAAATTACAAATTGCCAATCACAGATTCAGCCCCAGTCCTCCGAGCATTCCACCCACGCTCGATTGCATCGCCTGATCGATTTTGCGGCCGGCTTCATTGAATGCAGCAGTCACCAGATCTTGCAGCATGTCGACATCTCCGGCTTTTACCGCTTCCGGATCGATCGTGATGCCCAGTACCTGCTTCCGGCCATTCATTTTGACCGTCACCGTGCCGCCCCCTGCCGAGGCCTCAACCACGGTCTGTTCCATCTTTTTCTGCAGCGTCTCGTACTGCTGCTTGGCTTGCGTCATCAGCTCCTGAAGGTTGAATCCAGACATAAGAGAATTTGTGATTGGTGATTTGCAATTGGTAATTTTTAGACCCAGACAATGCCAGGGTCGCGTTCCTAAATTACAAATTACAGATTGTAAATTACCAATCGCTTCGCTTTATCCTTTCTCCCGATGGTCGATTACGGTTCGAATGTCGGCTCCGAATTTTTCTTTCATCCGCTGCACAATCGGATCCTGTTCCGCTCGACTGCGGGCGCTTCCGCTTGACGCTGATACTGCAGTTGATGCCCGGCGCGGCGCGGATGACCCTGCTGTCGATCCACCCGGCTCGACTTGCATCTTGATCGGACGTCCGGCCCGACCGCTGGCTGCGGCACCAGCTATGCGCCGCGCTTCGGCGGTGAATGACATCTCGATCATTGTCGCCGAAGCAGATACTTTTGCGAGCAGCAAATTTCCGTTCAGCGTCCACTCTGCGCCCTCCAGGATGGAAACCAACATTTGCTGATTGCCGAGAGCGTGCAGAACGGCATCGCGCAGGGATTCGGCGTCGGCCTGCCCTCTTATTTCGGCGCGCATTTCTGTGTCTTGGTTCGGCAGACTCGGCTGCCTGGATCGGCGTCCAGGGACAGTTCCGCAATTGCCGGGGCGGCCGATCCCATGATGACGACGTTGCCGGGTTGTGTAGCGCGGACCTGTCCTGAGCGAGAGTCAAAGGGTCCCCCACCCGCGAACGCCGCGACCTCGCCTGACGCTTCCGCTTTGGGAGCGCCCTTGCGTGCTGAGTCGGCGGCGAACGGTGACACCGAACTTGATCTTGCCGATGTGTGCGGCTCGGCGCGCCGATCCGCTTGCACTGCAAGGTTCTGAACGATCCCAGGCCGATTCGCAGGGGAGGACACAGCCGCTTCGCTCAGCAATTGCTCGATCGGCAACAACCGCTGCGCGTGCGCCATTTTCAGCAATCCCAGTTCGAGATGGAAGCGTTGCTCCTGGCGGTATCCGAGTTCTCCATGGGTGCGCAGCATGATTTGCAGATGGCGAGCAAGGTCTTCCTCGGTGAACAGGTCGGCGATGCGGCCCACGCGGGCGCGCTCATCGGAGGAAATCTGCAGCAGAGCAGAGTCCTTGCCCGCGATCTTTGCGACCGTGACATTTCTCAAAAAACGCACCAGTTGCCGAGCGAAGTGCGCCGGGCTGTGGCCCTCGCCGATCAGTTCGTCGACCAGCACGAGAATTTTCTCACTCGCACTTTCAGCAACGGCCTGCATTACGGTTTCGAGCGCCGCTGCCGGCGCGGAACCGATCAGGCTGCGAACCGAATCCGCGGTCAGTTGGTCAGAAGTCGAGGCTATAGCCTGGTCGAGGATGGAAAGCGCGTCGCGCATGGAACCGTCGCCCGCTTCGGCCAACAGCGCCAGCGCGTCCTCGTCGGCTGGGATGTTCTCCTTCTTAACGATGTCGCGAAGCTGGCCCACGACAGCGTCGAACTTCATAGCCCGATAACTGAAGTGCTGGCAGCGCGAACGAATGGTCTGCGGAATATCCTCGGGCTGCGTTGTGGCCATCATGAAGATGACGTGGCTGGGAGGTTCCTCCAGCGTTTTGAGCAGCGCGTTGAAGGCGGCATCGGTGATCTGGTGCGCCTCGTCGAGGATATAGATCTTGAAACGATCGCGCGCCGGACGATAGCGCGCGGCCTCGCGCAATTCGCGAATCTCGTCGATTCCGCGATTGGTGGCGGCATCGATTTCGATCACATCGACGGAATTGCCGTTGCGAATTTCGGTGCAGGATTCGCAGACACCGCAGGGCTCAGTCACCGGCCTGTCGGTCGAGCGACAATTCAGCGCCATCGCTAAAATGCGCGCGACCGTAGTTTTGCCGATGCCGCGGTGGCCGCTGAAGATGTAGCCGTGCGCGATGCGCTCTTGCGCGATGGCATTTTGCAGAGTGCGGGTGACGTGTTCCTGGCCGATAACGTCGGAGAATTTCTGCGGCCGGTATTTGCGCGCCAGGACCTGGTAGCTCATCGGAATCACTGATTATACAAGTTCGTGGAACTGCGCCTGCGAATCGCGCGCTCCGCGGTGATGTCTTAATGTGGCTCGCGTCCCTGCCGCTTGCATGACTGGCGCTGCCGCGGTACGCTCAGCAGTTGCGTTTTTTTCGCTATCTTTGGAGACACTCGCTTATGCAACTGAGAATGAGTACACGAACGTTGGAGGATGCTCTGGTCGTGGATTGTAGTGGCAGGCTTACGTTTGGCGAAGAATCGGCCAGCCTCCGCGACATGGTCAAGAAACTGATCGCCCAGTCGCCGGCGATTGTGATGAATCTGCGCGAAGTGAATTACATCGACAGCGGCGGACTCGGCACCCTGGTTTCGCTTTATACTACCGCGCGCAACGCCGGTGGCTCGGTGAAACTGGCAAGCCTGAGCCAGCGCGTGGGCGACCTGCTCCAGGTGACCAAGCTGCTTACCATTTTTGAAGTGTTCGACAATGAGGAAGCCGCGGCACGGTCGTTCAAGAAGGGCGCGGCTTAGCTGGCGCTTGGGATGTCGGTTCTAGCATGAGTTCAAAATTCGTCTGAGTCCTTGACGGAACCGCCAAGCTTCGCTCGGCCTGGACAGCTGGGCGCGGCTGTCCCTACCTAACAAGCAAGCGCCCGCGTCTTACTGCACGTCAATCAATTCCAGCATATTAGGCGAAATTGTCGCTCCGTTCGACTGGTCGACGATCACCAAAGTGGTTATCTGCGGATTGTTCTGAGGGTAGGTGGTACTAAATAACGGCAGGGTGTTCTTGTGCGGAGTGACCCACACGGTAAATTCAGCTGAATAATTGAAAGTCACATAGCCGGGGCCGCTCTGCCCTAGAGTGAGAGCAGAAATTATGGGAATGCCCGAGATCGGCTGCCCCTGCGGCAGAATATAGATATCGAGACCCGTAGGATACATTGTCGATGAAGACACCGATCCGTTGATGATGCGGAATTTCACAGTATTGGCCGACGGCGTTGCATTATTGTCGGATATAAGGTAAGCGGCGGGAACAGTCGCCACTCCGGCCAGAAGCATTGTGTACTGATCACCCCCGGTCAAAGTGGCATTGGTGGTGTCGAGGATCGGAGTGGTTGATCCGTGATAGAAAGCCTCAATCGTGACCAGCCCCGATGTGACCCCAAAATAAGTAGGTGGCGTGGAGGGTGGCGGATAGACGTTGTCGTACGCAAGACTGCTGACCGCCGTTTTTCCGCTAAACTCAATATCCACCGGCGCCATCGCATCAGGAATGGCGTTGATCACCCGGATCTGTGCTACTCCATTGGTATTACAGCTCCCAACAACCATGGTCATGGCTAGCACTGCCACCACAACCAATGCGAGCGGCAGGGCCCTCAGCAAATGAAACATTCTTGGGTTCTCCGAATTGTTCGAGAGTCAGTTTGGTGGTGAAGCAGAGCGTTTGTCAACCGCCCCCGATCGACGGGCCTTAGGCGAAGTGCAGTACCTTCGCAGTATTGTTGACTCTTTCCGGAAGCCGCAACGCGACGCCAGTGTGCTTCTGCCTTGCACACGGCTAATTGAGATCCGTCATCACGATCGGCAAGGCTTCTACGGCACTTCCCGACTCCAGGTCCTGAATCACCAGGGTCGTAATCTGCTGGTTGTTCGGAGAAGGTAGGGTATAGGTGTAAAACTGCGTCCCATTCGGATAAGCAACCGTGACCGAATAACTGGTGCTCGCTACCCACGCAGGGGAGTACGTCATAAGACTTCCAAGCATGAGGCCGGAGATCTGCGGACTCGCGGGAATTCCACCGCTGGTCTGATAGATGTAAACGCTAAACCCGCCTGTGGGGGGTGGATTGACCGAGGCGTCGATGATGCGGAATAAGAGGTTGCCCGAGGCCGGCGCCGTATTGTTGTCGGTGAACATGTAGACGGTGGGTGCATTTTGGCCGGGGCTGTTGATACGCCCAGCGAGAAGCAACGTGTACTGCGCCCCCCCGGTCAAGCTCACAGGGACAGGTTTCGGAAAGAGCGGATCCGTGGGGGGGGTTGTAGTTTGCGGGGAATCGTAGACGTCGATTAATTCGCTGCCCGACGGTACGCCTGTATAGGTCGCGGGACCGGAGTGAGGTTGACTCGGGAAAACGCTGCTGTAGGAAAGGGCGGTGCTATTGATCAGAGAATTGTTGACATAAACATCGAAGGGAACATAGGTCCCGCTGTACGATATGGCATTCACCACACGAATCTGCGCCGATCCGCCGGAGCCACAACTGCTACCAATCAAGCTCAAGGCCCCCACGGCACAGAGGATGGATATCGCTGTCAACGAACGAAGCATCGCACTCTCCAAAAGGCAGTTTTTGGTGGTAATACGCATGGGATGCAGATTTCGAAACGTCGGGTTTCACCCGCCCCGCAAATTTTTGATTGACGAATCTTCGCTTTTGAAGCATCTAGGGTAGCATAACGGCGCGATAAACCCGGACGCGACAATGCTGGACGGGTCAATCTAGAATCTAGCGCAGGTCAAAATTCACGCAGAGCCGCATGGCGAAAGCTAAAGCCAAGACCAAGACCAAGACCAAGACCAAAAATAAGATTAATAAGATTAGTAAGGGAGACAAGCGTAATCGCATCGTGGGCTGTATTCGGGCCCTGCCGCCGGGAACCGTATCGAGTTATGGCGGGATCGCGAAGGCCGCGGACTGGCCAGGAGCGGCGCGTCAGGTGGTCGGCATCTTGCGCCAGGTTCCGGGATTGCCCTGGCACCGCGTGGTGGGATCGGGCGGAGCCATCAAGTTGCTCGGAGAGAACGCCGCGGAGCAGAGATTCCGCTTGCGGATGGAGGGCGTGACTTTTCGCGGCGCGCGCGTGGACATGAAGCGGCACGAGTTTCAGTTTCAGAAATTGAAGCGCGCGGGGAAGGCCGTTCGCAGCAAAAAGCGTTAACCACGAAGGACACCAAGGGCCACGAAGGGCATCCAGATCCACTAAGGCCAGACAGGGTAGGGTTTCCTTCGTGATCCTTGGTGTCCTTCGTGGTTACAAGGTTTGGCCGTGCGGCGGCAATTTTCCATCCAGCAACTCGAACAGGCTTTTTGCCGGGCAGCGCAATCCTATATAGAACGTGCCGAAGAGCGCATAGACGGCGCTGACATGATCGAAGCGCATCTCGTAGATCAGTTTCTTGAAGACTAGGGGGTTATCGGCGAAGAGATCGACGCCCCACTCCCAGTCATCAAAGCCGATCGAGCCAGTAATGATCTGCTTCACCTCTCCGGCGTAGCGCCGTCCTACCATCCCGTGCTCGTTCATCTGCCGCTGACGTTCTTCCATGGGGAGCATGTACCAGTTCTTGTCTTCGCCACGGCGGCGATCCATGGGATAAAAGCAGATATATCGGTTCGGCGGTATTGCCGGAAACAGGCGCGGCTTCATAGCTTCTTTTTGACGCGCGACAATTTCTGCGATGGCCTGGTTCCATTCCGGCGAGTGTGGCTCCGCGCCCTGATCGGCAAGGGCCTTGTAGGTCTTCAGCGTGGATTCGTAAAGGCCGAGTTCAATCACCGACAAATAGGAAGTGGTTGGTTCCAGGTAGTCGTTGAGCCGAAGTCGCGCTATGTCGAGCTCAGCCTGATTGAGCTGGTCGAAGCTGTCGCGGAAGTGGACGAGCATCAGGTCGCCTTTGTGTCCGAGCAAAGAGAAGAGGGCCGACTGGCCGGAATTACCTGTAGACCCATCTTCCATGGATGTCAGCAAGCTCGCGGCTTCGGTGGCGATTTCGCGACGGATGTTCTCGGCTAGGGCGCGCCATGCAGTCCAGCGAAAACGCATCATCTGGTGAAGCGTGGCATAGCCTTCAATCGTGAGCGGCACTGCCGGCAGTTGCGCCGCCGCGGGAAGAGTTTCGGGATGCGTTGGATTCATGAGATGACCTTCGCAGCTATTGTAAATCGAAGCGTCGAGAGATCGGGATGAAGAAGCTGCGAGCTTCGGGCTCGTGGCTCGCTAGCGGCGAAAGCCGCAACGAATTAGGCAATACTGGGATGTACCGCCGCCGCTACGGGGCTTCGATTGCTCCAGTACGCGCGGGTGTGCTACAAGCAGCTATATGCGGAAATGGATCAACGAGCGCTTGAAGCGCCGCAAGAAGGCGGGAGACAAACCCTCCAAGGAAGCAACCAAGGCGCCCGAGCCCCTGCAGCCCAGGTTTTACGATAACGAACCCGCAGCCATTCCGGCCTCAGGTCCCGCAGAGGCTCGTGGAGTTGAGGCAGCTGCGCCTGAAGCCGAGCTTCCGCCAGCAGCCCGACGCCGCGTCTGAGGTGACGGCGCCTGCCGCGAGCACTCCTCGACCTTCTGCGCCACGCCGCCGTCGAAGCCGAGGACGCCGCGGCGGCTCTCGTCAGCGGCCGCTCGCTGCTAGCGCAGCAGCCACAGCGGCGCCTTCCCCCGAGCTGTCATTAGGAGAATCTCCGGGAACGCCCTCCCCGGAATCTACCCCTGCAGCGCACTTGCCGCCTGAATCTTCCGAAGCTGAAGCGTTGCCTCCTCAAACTGCCCCGCAAAGATTGCATGACGCGCCAGTTCCCGCCCGTGCCAGCAAGGGAACGGTAGTGCTAGCGATCGGATTGCCAGGATCAGGCAAGAGCTCCTGGTTCAAGCGACACAACATTCATCCGCTTTCAAGCGATCTGCTGCGCGAGCTTCTTTTCGACGACGCGCAGGAGCAACGTTTTCAGGATCTCGTATTTTCAAACTTGCGATCGATGCTAAAAGCGCGCCTGATTGCGCGGCGCCCGATGAACTACGTGGATGCGACCAACCTTACGCCTCATGACCGTCATAGCTGGATCAAACTGGCCAAGGATTATGGCTATGATGTACAGGGATTGTTCTTCGATGTTCCCCTGGAAGTCTGCATGGAACGCCATCAGCGACGCGGGCGCGCAGTGCCGGAAGATGTCATGCGCAAAATGGCGGGCAAGCTGAAGGCTCCAACGTTTGAAGAAGGCTTTTCGAAGATAACCGTAGTGCGGGTGAAACAGAAAGACTCATTGCCCGTAAGCACCATAATGTAGGGACAGGCGAACTCGGCTGTCCCAGCCGTTGCGAAGCGGGGACTTCATCCCGAATGTCGATCCCAAGCGTGGCGACCTTTGCGGAGCTGTACTCCGCCGGATAGCCGAGGCCGGCAGTCCCTACGCGATTGGTTTCGCGCCTCAGCCTTTCAGATACGGCAGCAACTCTTTGAACGCTGGCGAGCCCGACGAGCGAAGCAATTCGTAGATCATCATTTCGGTCGACGAGAGAATAGCTCCAGCGGCGCGCATGCGATCGAGGCCGATTCGCCAGTTTAGTTCTGTTCTTGAACTGACGGCGTCGGAAGCGACGTGCACCAGGTAGCCCTCGCGCAGCGCCCCTAGCGCAGTCTGCATCACGCAGATGTGGGTTTCCATGCCGCACAGTAGGACTGTGGTGCGCCGGCCAGGCATGCGCTTCAGCGAAGAACAGAAAGCGTTGCTACCGAAGCAGGAGAACGTCAACTTGTCGATTGGTGTACTGTCCGGCAGCAGCGACGCAATCTCCGGCACCGTGTTGCCCAACCCCTTGGCGTATTGCACCGTCACCAGCGCCGGGATATTTACAATCCGTGCCAGACGGGTTAGCAACTGCACGTTCCGAACGAAGCGGTCCTTCTCCCAAATAGGCGGAAGCAATTTTTCCTGCACATCGACGACGATCAGAGCACATTGCTCAGCCTCCAGCGGACGACGCGCCATCTCGGCGTAATCGGTTTCGCGTTGGATAAAAGTTCCGGTGAGAGTTTCGGGGATCGGCATGACCACTCCTCATCGATTCTCGTAGAGACGCGCGTTGCCGCACGCTGCGGAAACGGAGCAAGCGAAGGTTCCACATCTGAACATGATTCTAGCGCGAGGCTCGTGAGTTTCGAGTAGGGAGAAGAACGCGAGGTTTGCAGGCAGTTGTTTTGCAGTCCCTACAAAATGATTTAGAATTCTGCTGTAGCCCGGTCGTTCAACGGTAGGACTGCAGCCTCTGGAGCTGCGTATCGGGGTTCGAATCCCTGCCGGGCTGCCAACCCCAGCTGTGTTAAGCCTTGGCATTCGTGAGCGCAACTCTCAGTTCAGAAGTGCGGCGGATGGGTCGCTCAGGGCAATCAATTTTCCCGGCGGATACTCGGCCTGAGTGAGTGGAGTCTCGGGCTCAGGGTTGATGATGGCGAGCACATCGCCGCTTAGTACTCCCCGTATAAGCAGCCGATTCCCTTCGATGGCGACTACGCGGTACTTCTCGTCAAAGATTGACATTCTACGTCCCACAACTCATTAGATGCGCACATTGGGTGTAGTGAAGCGCCGCGTTCACCCTTCGGTAACCGAAGTTCCGGGTAAGATTGAATCCCTCCCGTCGTTCTTTAGACTCCCATGCTGTGATGATGTCCCTTGGCCCCGTACAAACGTGGCAGAGGGCCGTCTGTCCACTCGACCCTGACAAGTCAGCCACTGACGCTACTCGAGTTAGTTCAATCTGCCCATGATCGATATAGTAACAAGCTTGACAATAGCGACCCGGAGGCCTACTATTGAAATTGAGCGAGCGTCTTTTCTTAATTCTTAGTCTTTCATATCCTCTTAGTTGGCCTTTCTGAGAATTGTCCCCTCTACTGCGAAGAGGAGACTGAGTTATGGATACTGCGGTCGGCTGGGGATTCTAACGACTCCAAGCTCAAGCCGGCAATACCGGTTTTACCACCGGCAAGACAGACCGAGAATCTGGAAGGAATCATGAAAAACATCAAGTTTGTCGTGAAAGTGAACCGGGGCGGCGCTCACGCTCCGCAATATGTACTTCGCGTCGACCGTCTCCCGATCCAGACGACAACCAACCGTAAGCTAGCATTGGTGATGGGACGGTTTACAGCGGAAGACGCAGTCAAATCCATGCAAAATTCCCACTGCAACCCGGAGTTAGTGTCGGTTCGGGTTAGCGCCTAGCCTTTCGATCTATGGCTCGCATCAGTGCCGCGGAACATGGCGGACTCCTCGTCGTGTCAATTGCAGCCAAACGATCTGACTGAGACTCCAAAATATCGTTCGCAGTTCTCCGGTCTTACGGCTCGAATTTCTTCACGCGCTGCGGCAACTCGCGTAAGTATCATCCGCGAGAATATGAAGGGACGAATCTTCGGAATCAGTCGAAAGAAAACCGCCAATATCCGGGCGCCAATTCCGGGTCTGGTATAGTCCTTGCCCCACTCTCTTTCGTAGTCGGACCGCGAAAGATGGTAGAGAAATGTTTTCTTTGCAAAGTCGGGATGCTCATGCATCACTTCCTGCTTGTGGGTCTCGAGCGCGACTTTAGTCATCTCCGGTATCAGGCGGCTTATGGCAAAACGATAAGAACCGATGGCTAGATCCTCGTGCGCAATCACATCTTTCAGTTGCAATCCATAGATGACTGGGAAGACACGTTCGAGGAGCGGCTCTGACACCTGGAAGCCGATGAAGTCGTGGTACTGCTGGGGGGCATAGCGATTCTTGGCCACTTGCACCATATCGAAGCCGAACTCTGTTTTCAGGTGCGCTGATTTGTCCTCCGCGTAGGTCACGGAATTGCCGTATCTAGCGCGAAGCTTTGGATACTCAATGGCTACCGATTGATTGACTGCGGGGTCGGAAGATGTGAAGATTGACAAACTACCTTTGGATATTTGTGCCATAGTGGAGAGAGTAATCGGAAGCATGAGGGCAGGTTATGCGGCGCAGCATTGCCGCCCATTTTTTGAAGGGTCTTTACCGAGTTTATGCAAAGACGGAATTGTTCGGACTGCGGTGGCGAATTGGTTCTGGCCGTGAGGGCCACCCAAGCTCATACTCATGTGCAGGCAGCTACGGCTTCAGCTGATGGGCTCAGTCTGGGCGCCAACTCGTTCAGCAATTGGAGATGCGGCACCTGCGGCTCTGCATTCACGGCAGCACAACTTCGTGAAGGCAAAAGGGAAAAGGGAACCGTCAAAAGCAACTGAGTTCTACGTATACTCTCTAGTCGCCCGACGGCAGCAGTTCGTCGTCCCAGCAACTCCCTATCAATGACGGATAGTCCTGAACAATCAACGTGGCCGTGCTGCGGCTGTGTCCAGTTTCAAAGATTGCGTCATCGGTATGGCTGGTATAGCGGTCGGAAGTCGAAGTCTTCATCGATTTTTCCTCACCAACGAATTTTCTTCATGGAGTTGCCTCCACGTGCAGTAGATGCCGCAAGTCGCCTCTCTGGCAAATGGCTCTGTCCGCAGGGGACCACTAGTCCGAAATGACCTAGTTGCGCGAAGCTCTGTCCTGCAAACCATGTCGCGAACGACTATCATGTTGTCCTATGAACCCGACTATCGCTGAAAAGACCTCGTCTGAGAGTCAAGAGCAGGCCGGTAAGCAGATCGAGGCCGGCATTCTTACCTCGGATGCGGGGGCATTCCTGTTGAAACTTGCGGCCCGGTTCGAGCCCCGGCGGCAGGAACTGCTGGCGCGACGGCGAACCGTGCAGCAGGAAATCGATGACGGCAAGTTTCCGGACTTTCTGCAGGAAACGGCTGCGATCCGGCAGGGCGATTGGAGGGTGGCGTCTATCCCGAACGATCTTCTCGATCGGCGCGTGGAAATTACCGGGCCTGTAGACCGCAAGATGATCATCAACGCGCTCAACTCGGGCGCCAATGTGTTCATGGCCGATTTCGAAGACTCGAATTCGCCCACCTGGAGCAACAATATCGAAGGGCAGCACAATTTGCGCGACGCGGTTCGCGGAACCATCCAGTACCTAAGCCCGGAGGGAAAGAAATATCAGCTTGGGTCCAATCCGGCGACTCTATTTGTTCGGCCGCGAGGGTGGCATCTGAACGAAAAGCACTTTTTGGCTGAGGGGAAGCCAATTTCGGCGTCTTTGTTCGATTTTGGCTTGTTTTTTTTTCTCAATGCTGCGGCCCTGCTGAGCAAGGGCACCGGACCTTATTTCTACCTCCCCAAGATGGAAAGTCATCTAGAGGCGCGGCTGTGGAATGACGTGTTTTGTTTTGCCCAGGATGAACTGAAAATTCCGCGAGGATCGATTCGCGCCACCGTCCTCATAGAGACGATTCTGGCCGCGTTCGAAATGGACGAGATCCTTTACGAACTGCGCGACCATTCCGCGGGGCTGAATTGCGGGCGCTGGGATTACATCTTCAGCTTCATTAAGAAGTTTCGAGCGCATCCGGAGTTTGTGCTGCCGGACCGTTCGCTGGTCACGATGGAGCGGCACTTCCTCAGTTCTTACGTCGAATTGCTGATTCAAACCTGCCACCGGCGAGGCATTCACGCGATGGGAGGAATGGCGGCGCAGATCCCGATTCGAAACGACGCGGCGGCCAACGAACAAGCGCTGGAGAAGGTGCGGCGCGACAAGTTGCGCGAAGTGCAAGCCGGCCATGACGGCACCTGGGTTGCTCATCCCGGCCTCGTTCCTGTGGCAAAGGAAATTTTCGACAAGTATATGCCCCAGCCGAATCAGATTTCGCCGCATGAAAAATCGACGCCACGCGCCAGCCGAACGGTACTCGCAAAAGACCTGCTCGAGGTCCCGAAGGGCGACATCACCGAAGAAGGATTGCGCTGGAACATCGATGTAGGCCTGCAGTATTTGCATTCATGGCTGCGGGGATCGGGCTGCGTCCCAATCTACAATCTCATGGAAGACGCCGCGACCGCGGAGATTTGCCGCGCGCAGGTGTGGCAATGGGTAAAGCACGGCGCTCATCTCAAGGATGGCAGGCTGGTGACGGAGAGCATGGTGAAGGAGACCATTCATCACAGGGCCGCAGAGTTGGGCAGCGGGTTAGACAAGACCAGCGGCGAAAAGCTCCGGCAGGCAGCTCGCGTCCTCGAGGAACTGGCAACGAGCAAGGAGTTCGCCGATTTTCTCACTCTTGCCAGCTACGATCTGTTGAACTAGAACGTCGTTGGACTAAAACGTCATTGGATTACAACCTCGGTGGAATCGCAATGGGCGCTCGCAGAGCTACTCCGGCCAACCTGCCGATAGACGGTGAGGGGATTGAACATGTTCCGATCAACCCTGTCCTGATTGTCCCTGGAGTCCTCACCCAATTAAGGGAACATGTCGCCGCGCGTGAGATCGAGCATGGCCTCGACTGTCTTCGATCGCACCAGAACCTGTTTGCCAACCTCGATCCCTCACAGGAAAATGCTTCTCTCCTGTTGGCGCAACTTGCGATATGGACCGATATAGGATTCAGCGGACCACCCCTCAAAGATGTTCTGAAGCGCTTTGAACGCCTCGAGACGAGATTGCGTTCGAACCTTTCGATTTCCGATTACGTCTGCCTGCGCATGGCTGAGGGAATGGCTGCCATGGCGGAAGAGTCCATGGAAACCGCGATAGGTCATTTTGATTTCGTCCTGAGCCTGGCTGACGAACTCGACGACCAGTTCCTGCTCGCTGTCGTTTTTTTCTGGAAGGGACGTTGTCTGCGAAGGCGCGGTGAGTATGACGAGTCACTGATCTGCACGGTAAAGGGAAGAGACATGGCGCTCGCTTTGGGGCATGTGCGCATGGCCGCGGTCATGCAGGTGCTCGAAGGCTGGCTTTTTTTTCAGCAGGGCAAATGGAAAGAAGCTTTGCGCACCTCACGGGCGGCTGAGAGCGTGCTGCGCGAGACCGATGACTACGTGACGCTGGGCAACCTGCAATCCTTTTACGGACGAATGGCGCGGCGGGAGGGGCGTTTCGACAACGCGATTGAATTTTTCGAAAACGCCATTTGCCAGTATGGCAAGCGCGATCCGCGCCATCTGAACCTGGCGCGATCCTTGGCCAACATGGCTCTGGCCAAGCGCAGCATAGCTCTCCAGTTGCAGAAGAGAATTGACCGCGATGCCCGGCGGCAGCGCAAGACCTCGCCGGGTCGCGGTCTCGAAGACAAGTCCAGGGCAACCGCCTCAACCCAGGATTCCCGCAAACGTGATTATCGCAGCCGGCTGACTCAGCTTCGCCGCGAAGCGCTGGAGCACCTCGATGACGCCCGCGCCATTTACCGGCAGCGTCCTAACCATCACGGAGCCGGCACCGCTTGCCTGAATGCAGCGTACATTCACCTCGACAGCGGAGATTTTCAGCGCGCAGAGGAAGAGTCCGCCTCCGCCTACGAACTTGCGGAAGAAAAACAGGACTACATTTTAATGGGACGGGCGCGCATTCTGGAGTGCATGATCGAAAATGCGAAGGTGGAAGAAGAGATCGCAGAGGGCGCCGACCCTGGCAGCCACGCGCGGCGGGCGCTGCAGTTCAGTCAAGACGCGATTGATCTGGCGAAGCATACTCAGCATCATCTTCTGCTCGCAAATGCGCACGTGTGGCAAGGATTGACGCAGTGCAATTCGTTTTTTGACGATCCCGAAGCGGCGCGCGCATCCTATGATCTGCCTCGGGCATCCTGCGATGCCAATCAGCCGGACAATAACATGTGGCAGGACCTGCAGGCGTTGGGAGCGAAAATTCTCCGCAAGGGAAGCGTGCATCCTGCGTTGAAGGCGTGGTCGCAAGGTGCTGTCGGCGAGAAGACGTTCCGGCAAGTCAGCGAAGAATTCGCCGAGATCGTAATATCGCGGGTGTGGGAGCGCGAAAGCCGGAAAGTGTCCCGGGTGGCGGCTCGGCTCTCCATTTCTCCCAAGAAAGTTCGGCGCATACTGGCGCGGGTCGGACGGCGCAGGCCGCGTACCCGTTAGCCAAGAAGCCGGCGAAGCGGCCCGTTTCAGCTTCCTGAGGTCGAATCGCGCTTGCCGCTCGATGGGATTGTAGAACTGTATATAGGTAAGCAATATAGTAGAGTTAATGGAGTTAATGGCGACGTGTATCAATAAATGATCTCCAGAACTGTTCTCCAGAAAAGAGAGAATTGGACTGCCTTATGAAAATCGCAAAGGATGTGACGGAACTGATTGGCCATACGCCGCTGGTGCGTCTGAACCGGGTTACGAAGGGTGCGGTTGCCGACGTGGTCGCGAAACTGGAAAGCCAGAATCCCCTGGCGAGCGTGAAAGATCGCATCGGTGTGAGTATGATCGCCGATGCCGAAAAGTCCGGCCGCATTCAGCCCGGAAAGACCGTTCTGATCGAGCCCACCAGCGGCAACACGGGAATTGCTCTCGCCTTTGTGGCGGCCGTGAAGGGCTACAAGCTTATCCTGACCATGCCCGAGACCATGAGCATGGAACGCCGCGTGCTGTTGCTGGCTTTGGGCGCGGAGATTGTTCTTACCCCCGGTCCGCGCGGCATGAAAGGCGCCGTTCTTAAAGCCGAGGAATTGCTGGCTGCCACTCCCAACGGTTATATTCTCCAGCAGTTTGACAACCCGGCGAATCCAAAGATTCACTTTGAAACCACTGGTCCTGAGATCTGGGAAGATACGGACGGGCGCGTCGACATTCTGGTTTCAGGCGTCGGCACCGGAGGAACGATCACCGGCGTCTCCGAATATATCAAGGCCAGGAAGCCATCTTTCAAAGCAATTGCTGTCGAGCCGGCGGAAAGTCCGGTCCTTTCAGGCGGCAAGCCGGGTCCGCACAAGATTCAGGGAATCGGTGCCGGGTTCGTTCCAAGCATCTTACGCAGGGATTACGTGGATGAAGTCGTGACCGTGACTAACGACGAGTCCATAGCCATGGCGCGTCGGCTTCCGCTCGAAGAAGGACTGCTGGTGGGCATTTCTTCAGGAGCGGCGGTAGCAGCGGCGTTGCAAGTGGCGAAACGTCCGGAGAATGCCGGAAAATTGATGGTTGTGGTTCTGCCGTCGTTCGGTGAGCGCTACTTGAGTAGTATCCTCTTCGAAGGGCTCCGGAACCAGGCGGTGCAGCTTCCGACATCGCAACTTCCGGCCTGAGCCTCGATCTTCTGACCCATGATCTTGGACCCATGCCAGATCTGCTGTCGCTAATCCGCGAGGACGTGGCCACCGTGCTGGAGCACGATCCCGCGGCGAAGTCGCGCCTGGAGATTTATCTTTGCTACGCCGGCCTGCATGCGGTGTGGTTCTATCGCATGAATCATTGGTTGTGGAACCACAATTTTTTTCTCCTGGCGCGCTGGCTCTCGCAGGTGGTGCGCTGGCTTACTGGCATCGAAATTCATCCCGCGGCGCAGATCGGGCGTCGTTTGTTCATCGATCACGGTATGGGTGTGGTGATTGGCGAGACTGCGATCGTCGGAGAGGATGTGACTTTGTACCAGGGAGTGACCCTTGGAGGAACTGGAAAAGAACACGGTAAGCGTCATCCAACGCTTCTTAACCATGTGGTGGTTGGCGGCGGCGCGAAAATCTTGGGTAATATCACTGTTGGGAGCAATTGCCGGATTGGCGCTGGCTCGGTCGTGCTCCGCAACATTCCAGACGATTCCACAGTCGTTGGCGTGCCCGGACACATCATTTTTCGTGAAGGCAAACGCGTCGTAATTACCGACCCCAAGCAGATCAACGACCCGCTTTCCGAAGCTCTGGCTGCGGTTGCGTCTGAAGTTAATCGATTAAAGGAACGAGTGCGTGCCCTCGAAGGCAGCGAAGGAAGCGAACCGCTTTCCGAATCCATGCAGCGGATCATCGAAGATATCGATTACCAGATCTAGGCGCAAACGAGCGCGTCATAAGTCACAAGGTGGAGAGACGGGGCGTCTCGCCCGTCCGCCGGGCGGGGACACCCGGCGCTCCATCAGCGGGCGCACCAGAAGTATGATGTTCATTATTCACGCACTCCCATCGGATGAAATACGGGTTCGTAATCGATAATCGCAAATGCATCGGATGCCACGCCTGCACGGTGGCGTGCAAGACCGAGAACCAGGTGCCAGTCGGCGTGAATCGAACCTGGGTCAAGTACGTCGAGAAAGGCCTTTTCCCCAATACACGCCGCGTTTTTCAGGTCACACGCTGCAACCATTGCGAGAAACCGCCTTGCGTCACGATTTGTCCTGTGACTGCCATGTACCAGCGCAAAGACGGAATCGTGGATTTTAATCCCGACCGCTGCATCGGCTGCAAAGCTTGCATGCAGGCGTGTCCGTACGATTCGATTTATATCGATCCCGACGATGGCACGGCTGCCAAGTGCCATTTCTGTGCGCACCGCACTGAAGTCGGATTGGAGCCCGCTTGCGTAATCGTGTGTCCCGAACACGCCATCATTGCCGGAGATCTGAGCGATCCGTCCAGTGAAGTCGCGCAACTGGTGGCGCGCGAACCAGTGCGCGTGCGCAAGCCGGAGCAGGGAACTCAGCCCAAGCTCTACTACATCGATGGCGATGAAAGCGCGATTGTCCCGACCGCAGCGCGCCATGAATCGATCTATATGTGGTCGCAGCGGAATGCGGCAGTGCATGGCGGCGGCGCGATTTATCCTGCCGATAGCCCGTTACTGCAAAAGGACGCCGTCGCTGCTTATGACGTTTCCCACGCGCGCCCTTGGGGATGGCAGGTGCCAGCCTACTGTTGGACAAAGTCGATAGGCTCGGGCGCGCTTGCCATCCCGGCCATCGCCATGCTGCTCGGACAATTGCCAGCCGATCGTGTGCGCGACATCGCGCTGGCGACGGTTGCGCTCCTCTTTACCGCTCTTACGACAGTGCTGCTGGTTTGGGATCTCGATCATAAAGAGCGATTCCTGCGCGTCGTGTTCACCCCGCAAAGCAAGTCCTGGCTGGCGCGCGGCGCGTTCATTCTGATCGCCTACAGTGGGTTGTGTGGTGTTTTCTGGTTGGCTGCGGTCTTGGGATTTTCTGTCGCCGTCTCGATGTTGTTATGGCCCACGGTCCTCGTTGGCCTTTGCGCGGCCGCCTACACCGCATTTCTTTTCGGACAATGTGAAGGGCGCGATCTCTGGCAAACGCCGCTTCTGCCGGCGCATTTGATCGTTCAGGCGATGCTCTGCGGGTCGGCAATCCTGGCGCTGCTTCCAGATTCAATTGGCGGTTCGACCCGATCTTTATCGATGGCGACTCTCGCACTCGTCATCAGTTTAGGGTTGCACCTGCTCATGCTGCTCGGTGAAGTTGCAATGCCGCATACCACCGACAACGCCCGCTACGGCGCTCGACTGATGACCCATGGACCATTCGCACGCGCATTCTGGGGCGGGGCTGTTCTTCTGGGCGGAGTGATTCCTCTTTTGCTGTTGGTTTCACCACTGCTCGGTATGGCGAACCGCCCAGCAGCCGGGTTGGCCAGCGTGTTGGCGTTAGCAGGACTTCTGATTTTCGAATGGTGCTTCGTGATGGCCGGGCAAAGCGTGCCGAATAGTTAAGGCTATACGCAGGGACAGCCGGGGCGGCTGTCCCTACGCACGCGGGGAAAGTATGGAGAAGCAGCAATGACCGATTTCAAGCGCGACGGTAGCCATCTCGCGTCCTATCCTCCGGTCGAGAAGTGGGACGATTGGATCGAACTCGATGCCGGCGCTTGGCCTCGCCGCGTCAAGAAGCACTACCAGCTTGTTCCGACTATTTGCTTCAACTGCGAATCGGCCTGTGGGCTTCTAGCGTACGTCGATAAAGAAACCGGACAAGTCGCAAAGTTTGAAGGCAATCCGAAGCATCCAGCCAGCCGCGGACGCCTTTGCGCCAAAGGCCCGGCCACGATCACGCAGATACACGATCCCGATCGCATTCTGTATCCGATGAAGCGCTCCGGTCCGCGCGGCGGCGGAAAATGGGCCCGCACCTCATGGGACGAGGTGCTGGAGACTTTCGGCGCGCGCATCCGCAAAGCGTTCCAGGAAAATCGCGGCGAAGAAGTGATGTATCACGTAGGGCGTCCAGGTCACGACTTCATCATGGAGCGCACGCTGCAGGCGTGGGGCATCGACGGCCACAATTCGCATACCAACGTATGTTCGTCGTCGGCGCGGCTTGGTTATCTGCTGTGGCATTATGCCGATCGGCCGTCTCCCGATCACGTCAACGCACGCTTCATACTCTTGCTCTCCGCCCATCTCGAGTCGGGACATTATTTCAATCCGCATGCGCAGCGCATTATCGAAGGCAAAATGGCCGGTGCGAAACTGGCCGTCATGGACCCGCGCCTTTCGAACACGGCCAGCATGGCGGACTATTGGATGCCGAGTTATCCGGGAACAGAAACCGCTGTGCTGTTGGCGATGGCGATGGTCATCCTCGGCGAAAATCGCTTTGACGCGACGTTTGTCAAGAATTGGACGAACTGGGAAGAACTCGAAGTCGATGGATTTTCCGCCCAAGGCCAAAGCTTCGAAGCGTTGATCGAAACACTGAAGCGTCACTACGCGAAGTTCACTCCCGAGTTTGCGGAGAAAGAAAGCGGAGTGAAGGCGGAGATCATTGTAAAAACCGCCCGCGAGATCGCGACCGCTGGAAGCCGCTTTGCGTCGCATCTGTGGCGCGGCAGTTCTTCCGGTAATCTCGGTGGATGGCAAACCGCGCGGGCATTGATGCTGTTGCACGTGTTGACTGGCTCTGTGGGAACTCCAGGTGGACACAATCTAAATTCCTGGAACAAGTTTGTGCCACGTCCATTCAAAAACCCGCCGCCGCAGAAGCGATGGAACGAGCTGCTCTATCCGCTGGAGTGGCCGCTCTGCATGCATGAGATGTCCCCGCTGCTGCCGCACTTTCTGAAAGAAGGCCGCGGACGTATCGACGCTTATTTCACACGCGTATTCAATCCCGTGTGGACTTATCCCGACGGATTTTCCTGGATCGAGATGCTGCGCGACGAAGAAAAAGTTGGTTTGCACGCTGCCTTAACGCCCACCTGGAGCGAGACGGCGTGGTTCGCGGATTATGTTTTGCCTATGGGCTTCAGCTCCGAGCGTCACGATCTGATGAGCCAGGAGTCGTATGCCGGCAAATGGATCGGTTTTCGGCAGCCCGTGCTGCGCGTTCTACAGGAACGTGCAGGAAAGAAATTCGATTACACCTATCAGGCGAATCCGGGAGAAGTCTGGGAGGAAGATGAATTCTGGATCAACCTTTCCTGGGCAATCGATCCCGAGGGTTCGATGGGAATTCGGCAGTGGTTCGAGTCTCCCTACCATCCGGGACAGAAACTAACGGTCGACGAGTACTACGGATGGATGTTTGAAAATTCAGTTCCGGGATTGCCGGAAGCTGCGGCGAAAGAGGGACTAAAGCCGCTGGAATACATGCGCAAGTATGGCGCTTACGAAGTGACAACCGACGTTTACAAGCAGAACGAGAAGCCGGTAGCCGCTGCAAGTCTGGCGGGTTCAAAAGTCGAAGCAAACGGCGTGGTCACAAAAAACGGAAATGCCGTCGGCGTGATGGTGGGTGGCGAAGCGGTAGTTGGCTACAACACTCCCTCGCGGAAGTTGGAGATATTTTCCAAAACGATGGCCGATTGGAAGTGGCCTGAATTTGCCCTGCCGGAATACTATCGCAGCCACATTCACAAGTCGGCGCAAGCGGCGTCGCTCGGAAAGCAGGCGAAAGTTTCCGGCCGAGACTCAGATTCGGATTTCGATTCAGATTTCGACACGCGATACATGCCTCTGGTCGAGTGGCCCAGAGATGCGAAGGGTGAGGTATACACGCTGCTGCCGATTTTCCGTCTGCCGCATTTGATTCACACGCGATCGGGAAATTCGAAATTTCTTTACGAGATTGCGCATAAGAACCCGCTATGGGTGAATCCCGACAGACGCCAGGAATCTTGGCGGCATTCGCACCGGCGATCTGCTCAAAGTGCATACCGAGATCGGCTTCTTCGTCCTGCATGCGTGGGTCACAGAAGGGCTCGCGCCGGGCGTCGTCGCATGCTCGCACCATATGGGACGCTGGCGTCTTAACAAAGACGATCAGGTCGAGCGCATGTCGAGCGCGTGGGTCGACCTGAAAGAAGTTGGCAAAGGGCAATGGAAGATGCGGCAGACTTCGGGAGTCGAACCCTACGGAGACAGCCGACGCCGACACGAAGCGAGTTTGGTGGAGCGATGCGGGCGTGCACCAGAATCTTACCTTCCCAGTGCATCCTGACCCAATCACCGGAATGCACTGCTGGCACCAGATGGTGCGCGTGGAACGGCCCGGGACCGACGATCGCTACGGTGACATCTTTGTCGATACCAATCTTTCGTTTGCCGTTTACCAGCGCTGGAAGGCGTTAACCCGTCCTGCTCCCGGCCCCGAGGGACTGCGGCGGCCGCTGTGGATACCTCGGGTGCATCGTCCTGAAGAAGCCGCTTTTTATATCTCTTCGCCGTCAGCGTCAACAAACTCTGTTTCAAGAAAGAAAGAATGAAGCTGCGACGCTTGCGGCTGTAAAATAATCGAATGCCATTACAGACGGGAAATCCTAACTTTGGCAAGAAGCGCACTCCTCCTCCCGACGAAACTTTTGAAGAAGCGGCCTATTTGAAGGCGCTGGGAGAAAAGCAGAAAGTTGTTAGCCTGAAGCTGGCCGATGGCGAGGTCGTCCGCGGCTGGATCGAGTATTACGACAAGAATATGGTGCGCGTGACGCGGGAAGATGGTCCGAATCTGTTTATCTTCAAGCACGAGATTGTTTATATCGCCGAAGACGGCAAGAAAAAGTAGCCGGTACCCAGTTGCCAGTTAGTGTCCAGCTGCCAATCCTGAAAATGAAAGCCTAAATCTCTGATGACATCCTTGGACCTGATTTCTCCGATGCAGGCTATAGCTCGTGAAGCAGGCGGGCTGGTGATGGGTTTCTTTCGCCAGCACGTGAAGATCGAATATAAGGGTGCGGTCGATCTGGTTACGGTGGCTGATCGAAAGTCGGAGGCTCTGATTCTCGAGCGCATTCAAAAGCAGTTTCCGGGTCACGACGTGATGGGGGAAGAAGGCGCGCGCATCGAAACCGGCAGCGAATATAAGTGGTATGTCGATCCGCTCGATGGCACCACAAATTTTGCTCACGGGTATCCGGTGTTCTGCATTTCACTTGCGGTCGAACGCCGGGGCGAACGCGTCGCGGCAGTGATTTACGATCCGACTCGCGACGAAATGTTCAGCGCCGAACTCGGAGGAGGTGCGTGGCTGAACGGCGAAGCGACGCACGTCTCCACCACGGCAAATCTGGGAGAGTGCTTGATAGCGACCGGCTTTCCGAGTAAGAAGCGGCACAAGAATCCGAATATTTACTTCTACCACCAGCTCACGATGCGCACTCACGGTGTGAGGCGCGCGGGGTCGGCGGCGCTTGATTTGTGCAATGTGGCGTCGGGGCGATTTGACGGCTTTTGGGAATTCAATCTCAATCCATGGGACACGGCGGCGGGTGTGCTAATTGTCGAAGAGGCTGGCGGCAAGGTCACGGATCTGTCGGGCGGAACGTTTCAGATTGAAAGCCGCGAGACGCTGGCGACCAACGGATTGGTGCATGACGCGCTCATCCACGAATTTCAGGAGATATTTGCCGGCAGGGGCTTGGAAGAGTTACCGAATCCGGCCGACTACGCGAAGGTGCGAAGCCTTTAGAGGTTGAGGTCTTCGATATCAGCCGAATGACGTAGCAAAAGAGTTGCCAAAAAGATAAGGTGCTTTATTTGCCTTGCGATACGCTGGGGAGAGACGGACTTCCTCGATCTGGGAAAAGTTACACTGCATGAACTGATCGGCGCATCGGACCAGTTTTGTCACCACAGGTTACTTCTGTGCCGCCCTATGGCACGCCGGAGCTATTCACGAATTTGGGGAGGGAGGATAACTTGTGATTGAGCAGACTTCGGGGGAGGGCTGTTCGACGGGCGTCCTTGATTCAATTTGAATCAAGGGCGCTTTCGTTTTTTCCATCCTAGTCGCGGCCTGCGAATTCAATGAGGGACGCAACACGCATCCGCACGACGATTGGAAGTGGCCGATTGCATCCTGCTAGAATCAAGCCCCATGCAAATCGTTCCCCTGGTGGCGTGTGTTTTGATCTCAAGTGCTCTCGTGGCGCAGACCTCCAATACGTCCGAAGCTAACGCAAAATTCGCCAAGCTCAGTGAAGAATTCGTTCACGAAACGCTGGCGCTTTCGCCTTCAGCCGCCTCCCAGGCGGGGTACCATCAACACGTCGATCCCAAAACCGGCAAGACCATCGCGCTCGATGCATTGCTCGACGACGTCAGCGCCGCCGGAATGGCGGAACAACGCAGCGTCTATGCCAAGTGGCGCGAACGCTTCCGCAGAGAGACTCCGGTGGCGTCACTCGGCATAGAGGATGCCGCCGACTGGCAGCTCATCGACGACCAGATTGCCCTCAATTTGCTCGAATTCGATCGCATCCAGAATTACAAGCACAACCCCACAGTCTATGTTGAGCTTCTGGGCAGCGCGCTCTTTCAACCACTCACCGATGACTATGCGCCCCAGGACGTGCGGCTTGGCGACATCCTCTCTCGTATTGCCGCGACGCCGCGCTTTCTCGACCAAGCGCGCAGCGAATTGGTCGATGCCGATCCCATCTTTATCAAAGTCGCGGTTGAAGAAAACGATGGCAACATCGACTTGATCCATAGCACGATTGCCGCCGCCATTCCCGCAGGATCCAAATTGAAGGCCCAATTCGATGTGGCCGCGCCCCCGGCGATACAGGCGCTCAAGAATTTTTCCCGGTGGCTTCAGGACGAACTGCCGAAGCATAAGACCGATCGTACCTGGCGTCTGGGTAAAGAGCTCTACGGCGAAAAATTCCGTTTAGTTATGGAGACTCCGATCACCCCCGACCATGTTCTGGCCGAGGCTGAAGTCGAGCTCAAAAAGACGCGCGCGGAAATGCTCCAGATCGCTCTGTCCCTGCACAAGCAGTACTTTCCTGATCACGACGATCACTCCAATCTCAGCCCGCAGGAGCGCGAAAACAAAGTCATCGGCGAAGTGCTGCATAAAATTTCTGACGATCATCCCAAACCTGATGAATTGATGCAGACCGTGAAAGACGACATCGTCGGCATCCGGCAATTTATTGTTGATAAGAAGATCGTCTCGCTGACATCGCGCGACAATTTAAAGGTCATTCCTACTCCGCCTTTCATGCGCGGCATCTATTCGGTTGCCGGCTTCCACGGCGCACCGCCGCTTGATCCGAATGCCGAAGCCCAGTATTGGGTGACGCCCATCGACCCGAAGACTCCTGAAGACAAGGTCGAGTCGAAGCTGCGCGAATACAACAACTGGGTGCTCAAGTGGCTCACCATTCACGAGGCTCTGCCCGGCCACTATGTGCAGGCCGAGCACGCCAACGAAATTCAGCCGGTAACGCGGCGTCTGGTCCGCAGTCTTTTCAGCAACGGAGCTTATGTCGAGGGCTGGGCCGAGTATGGCGCACAGGTGATGATGGCGCAGGGATTCGCTGATGATGATTCGCGTTATCGCCTCAGCTATTTGAAGGTCTGGCTGCGCGCGGTTGGCAATACGATCCTCGACGTCCGCATGCAGACCATGAACATGACGGACGACGAGGCCATGTCGTTCATGATGAACGATGCCTTTCAGACCCGGGCCGAAGCCGAGGGAAAATTACAGCGAGCCAAGCTGAGTTCTACCCAGCTTCCAACTTATTATGTCGGTACGAGCGAGTGGTGGCGCTTGCGCCACGCTTATGAAGCTGCCAAGGGCAAGGACTTCACGCTCGAGGAATTCCATGATCGCGCTTTGGGCCAAGGCGCATTGCCGGTTCCCTGGCTAGGGAAGATTCTGTTACATAAGTGAGCCGTTCGCGGAATGAAACAGTTCGGCACTAGCGCCGTACTCCGTTAGCAGATCGGAGGCAAAGTCGGCAGAGTGTGTATAATATTCTGGTGTTTGATCCGGCACGGGAACTTGAAATAGATATGGCAGAGCGTTTTCGCATTCCATCAAGAGTGTGGTCGGGATGCCGGATTACAGTCATTGTAATGGCCATCGGCGCATTAGGTGCGAGTCTTGCGACTCGTTACACGACGCCGGTTGCGGAAGCCCACAGCGTGGCGGCGGTGAAATCCCAGTCCGCGGATGTTACAAGGCAGCGCCTTCTTGGCAACGCATTGCAGTGGACGGCGCCAGTTTCTAGTTTCGCCCTCTTTCAACCGCCGCGGACTGCGATCTTAGTGGTTTCGGTTTTCGTCCCATCGGCGAATCTTAATTCCGAAGGCTGGCTTTACAACCGGCCACCGCCCTCCTGCTAATATTCTGGTTTGCAGCCAACCCCAGCTTTGAATTCAGTCTCAGTTTATTTACCTGGCTGAAGGGCTGTGCTGAGGGATAGTTTCGAGTACACGGAGCACGTTCGTCGCGCGTTTTCGACCGTAAATCCAGTTGCAGGATTGCTAGCGGTCCGTGTAAGCAGAAATATTCCTTTGATTTCATTTCGGGAAGACTCTGAGGAGTTAGAAAGAGGAATTGTCTCCTGCAGGACGGCCCGGGTCACGAAAGGAACGTGCATGGCCATCAAGCCTTTGCTGACCGAACAGGATATCGACGCGCTTCGCCGTATCGACACTTGCATGGTTGCGAACGTGATCGACAGTTTTAATGTCAGGCTCCGGAACACGGGATTTACCGACGGCAGCATTCGTTACATGTTCGGAGATGGCACATTCACAAACGGACCAGTGTTGCCGATGGTAGGTTATGCGGCGACGGCTCGGCTTCGCAGCGGCGAACCCCCAATCGGGGGCGGCCGCTTCCATGATCGGGCCGACTTCTGGAACAGCATTCTGCAAATTCCCGCTCCTCGAATCCTCGTGTTGGAGGATATGGATAAGCCGCCCGGACGAGGGGCGTTTGTGGGGGATATGCACGCAGCCGTCCTCGTTGCTCTGGGTTGTGTCGGCTATTTAACTAACGGCGCCGTGCGCGACTTGCCTGCCGTGCGCGCCATGGGTCTTCAGCTGTTTGCGGGCAACGTTGCTGTTTCTCATGCCTATGCGCATATCTTCGATTTCGGGGCGACTGTCATTGTGGGCGGCATGGAGGTTCAACCCGCGGATTTGCTGCACGGCGACCGCCACGGCGCGCTAACGGTTCCCGTGGACTTAGCCACTAAGATTCCCGAAGTTGCCGCCCAATTGCAGCGTCAGGAACAGAAGGTGATCGACTTTTGCCAATCTGGCGAGTTCTCCGTCGCCGAACTGCATAAGCTTATGAAGTAAACGGGTTAGAGACACGAGGTTCTCGCATGGGACGTTTTTGGCTCTTAACGGCAGAGAAATCTGGTAGCACAACGCGATGAGTGGAAACCGCGATTTTTCCGTCGGCTCGTCAATTCGACGAATCAGATTTGCAAAATGGATCTGGCTGGCAGGCATGGCGGCTCTGGCAGTCGAATTCGTCGCTTGTTCCGGCGGCGATAAGAGCGCTCAAGCTGGGAGTCCCGCGGTCACGGTCGGCGTAACCAAAGTCGTACGCAAGTCTCTCGGCCGACAACTTACGTTGTCCTCTGAGCTGGTGCCCTTTCAGGAGATTGACGTCTACGCGAAGGAATCCGGTTATGTGAAGAAACTGTCAGTCGATTACGGCACTCGCGTGAAAGCCGGACAGGTGATGGCAACTCTGGAGATTCCTGAGTTGCAGGCGCAGCTTCAGGAAGATGAGGCGGAAATCAAGAATGCGACCAACCAAGTCAGCCGTGCTCAACATGAATTGGGGCGCGATCAGGCGCAGTTCAATGCTTTGCATTTGCAATATACGCGTCTGAATGAAGTCTTTAAGAGCCAGCCCGGAATTGTTGCGCAACAGGAAGTCGACGACGCTCAGGGGAAGGATCTAGCCGCCTCGTCTCAAGTAGACGCCGGGCAGGCCGAACTGGAGGCGACCGAGAGCCAGCTCTCCGCGGCCAAGGCAAAGCTGGTTCACGATCAGAGTCTGTACGACTATTCGAAGATTACGGCTCCGTTTACTGGCGTGGTGACGCAACGCTACGCGAACCTCGGCACACTGGTGCAGGCGGGAACCGGTTCGAGCACGCAGGCGATGCCCATTGTTCAGTTGTCGGAAGACGATCTTTTCCGCCTTGTGATTCCGGTCCCAGAGTCTTACGTCCAATACATTCACATCGGCGATGCGGTAAGTGTTCGCGTGCCTTCCTTGAACCGGATTTTCCCTGGCAAGGTGGCGCGCTTCTCGGTCGATGTGCGCGAAGACACCCGCACTATGCACACCGAAGTCGATGTCAAGAATCCAGATCGGGTTCTGCTGCCGGGTCTCTACGCGGAGGCGGATCTTTCTCTTGACCGCAAAAAAGATGTTCCGACAGTGCCGGTTCAGGCGTTGAATCACGAACGCGAGAAAAGCACCGTCTTTGTGGTGAACCGCGACGGAAAACTGGAAGACCGCACGGTGGAACTCGGATTGCAGACAGCGAGCGACGCCGAAATCGCGTATGGAGTCCGCGAAGGGGAGATGGTCGTGGTCAGCGACCGCAGCGGCCTGAAGGCGGGCGAAAAGGTCCATCCGCAGACGGTAGCGGTAATGGATTACCACGATCGCGATCAGAGCGCGCAGTAAACGCTGCCAGTCTGGAACGACCGCTTCCGAATGCGGCTAGGAAAATTGAATGCCAGGATTCTCGATTCGTAATCCGTACTTCATCATAGTGATCTGCCTGACTCTTCTAGTCATCGGCGTGACCAGTCTGTCGCGGATGCCGGTCGACTTATTCCCGCCGATCAATCTGCCCGAAGTTGTAGTGGCCACGTTTTACTCAGGAATGCCACCGCAGGATATTGAAACCGATATCACCGATCCGCTGGAGCGCTTCTTTACGCTGGCCTCCGGCGTCGATCACATGGAATCGCGCTCCATGTTAGGAGTCAGCATTATTCGCGTGTACTTCCAGCCGGGGACTAGCGCCGATGCTGACGTAAGCGAACTCTCAAACCTGGCTCTTGCTGATTTGAAGCGTTTGCCTCCGGGAACGCTGCCCCCGGTGGTGCTTAAGTTCGATGCTTCAAGCTTGCCGGTCGCCCTCGTTACCGTTAAGGGCGAAGGACTCAACGAAACTCAGCTTCACGATTACGCACAGTTTCAGATTCGCAACCAGATTGCGGTCGTGCCGGGCGCAGAAATTCCCGGCGTATTCGGCGGTATCTACCGCCAGATCATGGTCTACGTCGATCCCTACAAACTTTCGTCGCGGCAGCTAAGTCCAATGGATGTGGTCGGCGCGGTGAACGATTCCAATCTCATTCTTCCCGCGGGCGACGTGAAGATGGGGCCCTACGATTATTTCGTTTACAGCAACAGCCTGGTTGACAACATGGACCAACTGGGCAAGGTTCCCCTCAAGGTCAAAGGGAATTCATGGGTCACGGTGAATGATGTAGGCAAAGCCGAAGACTCGCATCAGATTCAGACCAACATCGTACGAATTGATGGCCAGAAATCTGTCTACATTCCCATCATGAAGCAGGGCGGCGATACCAACACCATTGCCGTCGTCGATGGCGTTCGGCAGTTGATCAAGCATCTTTACGACATTCCCAAGCAGATGGTGACCGGCGTTGTCTTCGACCAGTCGGTGTATGTCAAGGAAGCGATCCGCACCGTGTTACATGAAGGCCTTCTGGGGCTGGTTCTTACCAGTGTAATGATCCTCATCTTTCTGGGAAGCCTCCGCGCCACCTCGGCCGTGCTCCTCTCGATTCCTCTCTCCGCGCTGGCCGCCTTCGTTGTGCTCGCTCTGATGGGTGGCACGGTGAACACCATGATCCTCGGAGGAATGGCGCTGGCCTTCTCACGCGTGATCGACAATTCGGTGATCTCGCTCGAAAACATTTATCGTCATCTGGAAATGGGAGCTCTCCCTATGGTCGCCGCCGAGGTCGGCGCTTCCGAAGTCAGCCTCGCTGTGTTAGCTGCAACTCTGGTGAATGTGGTGGTTTTTTTCCCCGTCGTTTTTCTCTATGGCGTTGCCAAATTTCTCTTCTCGGCGTTGGCGCTGGCTTTTTGTCTGTCGCTGGTGGCGTCTTTTGTGGTGGCGATGACGGTCATTCCGCTCTTCTGCTCGCGTTTCCTGAAGGCGGTGGCTCACGTCCCCCAACCGGCTCGGGAAAATGAGTATGAGGTCGAACCCACGGAAACGGCGGATCACTCATGGATGGACCGTTTCAGTGCTCGCTTTAACCGCATGTTTAACCGTCTTCTCGATTATTACGAGCGCTGGGTTAGACATGCGCTGCGGAGGCCGGGGCTGACGGTTGCGCTGTTGAGCGGCGTGTTTCTGGTTAGCCTGTTAATCTACCCGCTGCTCGGGCTGGCGTTTTTCCCGAAGACGGATGCCGGCCAGTTCACGATCAACCTTAAGGTACCAACCGGCACCCGCATCGAGGTCACGGATCAATACGTAGCGAAAGTTGAGGACCTGATCCGGCACACGGTAGAACCGGCCGATCTCAAGCGAATTGTTTCCAACATCGGAGTTGTCCCAGATTTTTCCGCCCTCTACACCACCAACTCGGGTCCCTATACCGCGACCGTTCAAGTGGCGCTAAACGAACCTCACCGGCTAAGCAGTTTTGCGTATATGGATAAAGTGCAAAAGGAAATGGCAAGCCAGTTTCCGGATATTCGTACGTTCTTCAGCAGTGGCTCCATGGTCGATGCCATTCTCAACATGGGGATGCCCGCGCCAATTGATGTACAGGTCAGTAGTCCCGATCTGCACGAAATCTACGGTGTCGCGCAAGACTTGGCTGCTCGTATTCGCAAGTTGCCCGGCGTCGGCCAAATCTATATTCCCCAGGACATGAACTACCCTGCGCTGCGGCTCGATGTTGACCGCGTCCACGCCGGCGAGTTGGGCCTGACCGAAAAAGCTGTCGTGGATAACGTGATCACCGCTCTTAATTCGAACTATATGATCGCGCCCAACTATTGGGTGGACCGCAAGAGCGGAAACGATTATTACCTCACCGTTCAGTTCTTCGAGCACGGTGACGGTGCCATTCACAACCTACTCGACATGGGGCAGATTCCTCTGCGCGATCCCTCCAGCGGACACGACATGAACTGCGGCCCCACCAGCCCGCCACAGCCCGGCACGGGACGCTCTTCATGGTCCTGCGGTGGGCAAGGCAGGTCAACCACTGTGCTCAACAATGTCGTGAACGTGAAACAAGTCCTGACGCCGACCGAAGTGGATCACTATCAGATTCAGCGTGCCATCGATATTTACGTCACACCTTCCGCCGAAGATCTGGGAAGCGTGACTGGAGCAGTGCGCGACATCTTGGCGAAAGCAAACATTCCCGGCAACGTGCGCGTGAATCTGCGCGGAATGGTCCGGGGCATGGAGGCTTCATTCAAGAGTTTTGCTTTCGGCTTTCTGATTTCGTTTGTTTTGCTCTACCTGATTCTCACTGCGCAGTTCAAATCCTTCGTCGATCCCCTTTTGATCATGCTTGCCATACCGATGGGCTTTGTTGGCGTGCTCATCATCTTGCCGCTTACCCATAGCACCTTGAACGTAATGTCGCTGATGGGATTGCTCATGCTGGTCGGCGTCGCTGGCTCGAACAGCATTCTGATCGTCGATTTTGCTCACAAGCTGGAGCGCGACGGATTGCCGCCGGTCGATGCTGTCATAAACGCGTGCCGGGTGCGACTGCGGCCGATCCTGATGACATCGCTGGCCACGATTATCGGCATGATTCCCATGGCGTTGAAAATGGGAACCGGCGCCGAGCAATACACACCTATGGCGCGCGCCATTATCGGAGGTCTTGCTTCGTCAGTTCTTCTTACTATTTTTATCGTTCCCGCGGCTTATCTGCTCGTCTATGGCAAGGGCGGCGCAAAGCCGGATGCCAATCCAATACTGGAAACGAAGGAAGGATAGGCAAGATGGTTCTGTGGAAAATTGAAAGCATGTTGCCAAGCTTGATATTGCCAATCTTTCTCGCTCTAGCTATCCCTCTGGCCGGCGCCGCGCAGACAATGCCCAGTTCGGAAACATCATCAAGATTGCCCGCGGCTCCTGTGCCACAACAGACCTCGCCGAACACGTCGAACCTGCCTATGGCGGGGGCGACAGGCGGCGCTCCGCAAAATAGTGCTGCGCAAACGAATGCCCAACCGAACAATGCTGCGGCGCCAACATTGCTTTCACTGAAGGCCGCACAGACGCTGGCCCTGAAGAATAATCCACTAATCTCGATTGCCCGGTTGACTGCTCTGGCATCGCAGCAGGTGACGCGTGAAGTCCGTTCAGCTCTGTGGCCGACGGTGACGGCTGATCTCACTGCGGTGGATTCAGAGGTGGGGTCGCGAATCACCGCCGGAACGCTCAATAATCCAAGCGTATATCCGCGCGCCGCTGCTGGCGCGACGGTAAGTCAACTGATCACTGACTTCGGCCGCACCACGAACCTGATCTCTAGCGCGAATTTAACGGCCAAGGCTGAGAACCAAAATGCGGTGGCGACGAAAGAGGAAATCCTGCTGGCCGTGGATCAGGCTTTCTATAACGCCTTACAGACACAGGCCATTTTGATCGTGGCGCAACAGACGGTGGCAGATCGCCAGACGGTTTCGAATCAGGTGGGGGCGCTCTACAAGAACAAACTGAAGTCGGAGCTCGATTTTAGCTTTGCGAATGTCAATCTGGCGCAAGCCAAATTGTTGCTCCTGGATGCGCAAAATAACGAAAATGCCGCACTGACGTCGCTCTCTGCTGTGCTCGGATTTCCTAACCTGCAAAATTTTCAGCTCGCGGAGGATACGACCGCGATCACGCCTCCGCCAAGCAATGTGGATGATCTGATTGCCACCGCATTTGCCATGCGTCCTGAAATTCTGTCGTTTGAGTTCCAGTCTGAGTCGGCCAAAAAATTCCAAACCGCGGAACGGGACTTGTTCTTCCCGGATATTCAGGCGCTGGGGGCCGTCGGTGACACTCCTGTGCGCAATCCTGCTATCTCTCCGAATTGGTATGGTGCGGTGGGCGTGAACATCGGGATCCCTGTGTTCAATGGATTTCTATACTCGGCCAGGTACAAAGAGGCGACCCTCCGATCCCAAGCTATGCAGGAGCGCCTCCGCGACCTACGCGATCGTATCTCACGCGACGTCCGTACCGGTTGGCTCAATGCCACGAATGCTTATGACCGATTGGCGGTTACCCAGCAACTATTGGAGCAAGCCAATCTCTCGCTAAGTCTGGCGCAAGCGCGATACAAGCTGGGATTGGGTTCAATTGTCGAATTAAGTCAGGCGCAGTTGCAACAGACGCAGGCTCAAATCACCAATGCGGGGGCGGGCTACGACTATCGGCTGTCCCTGGCCATTCTGCAATACCAGACGACGGGCTTCTAGCCTTGCGTGGGATGAGGTTTTCGAGGGCCGCACGGAGAGCCCTTACACCACGCTCCTTGATTGCTGAGAACTGAAACCAAGCCAAACCAGATTGCGCCCCCGCCAATCGTGCTATAGCCAAAAGGATACTTTGCCCACCTTAGGAAAAGACATATAAGCGAATCCAGAGGCCAGCCGGATGTTTTCACGGGGATGGGCTGTTTGTCTGTTGGCCCTGGTCGGCGTGTTATTCATTCCATGTTGCTGCGCAGCGCAGAGCGACCAGTTGAACGCTGCCGAATCAAAGGGGCAGGGAAGCGAAAACCAAAACGCAGCCGGAGATGCGCCTTCCGCCGAACCGCCAGACTCCACCCATAATCCCGATCACATGGGATCAACCTACGTTCCGCTGGACAGTTGGATTTATCCGGCTATGGATCGTCTTGCCGCCTTGGGCTATGCGGAACGCGGGTTCGAGGGAATGCGTCCGTGGACTCGCATGGATTGCGCGCGCATGATCGCTCGATCGAGGGAAGCTCTGGAAGTGCTTTACCCTCTAAGTGAAGAAGCCGAAGATCTGCTGGGCCGCCTCGAAGAGGAATTTTCTCTTGAGATCGGTCTGCGCGACGGCCAGCGGAATTTAGGCCTCAGCCTCGATTCGGCCTACGCCAGAGCCATATCGATCAGTGGCCCCGCCTTGACCAACAGCTACCATTTCGGACAAACGGTTTCATACGACTTCGGCCGTCCATTCGAACGTGGGACCAACGGACAAGCCGGCGGCGCCTTTCGAGCTGAAGCTGGACCATTCGCGCTCTACCTTCGGGCCGAATATCAGCACGCGCCTTCTGCCCCGGCTCCTTCTCAGGCCGTCCTCAATGTAATCGCGCTCAAAGATGAAGTGCCCGCGCCGCCCGCTGTCGGTCTCGGCGCAATCAACCGGCCGCGATTGTTGGATACCTACGTTGTGATGAACTTGAGCCCGCTGAAGTTGAGCGCTTGGCAGGTCTCGGTGGGCAGGCAAAGCCATTCCTGGGGTCCCGGTCCTGGCGGCCCATTGTTGCTGAGTGACAATGCCGAGCCTTTTGACATGGTTGAAGTTGTTAATCCGCAGCCCGTCCGTCTGCCGCTCTTTTTGAAGTTTCTTGGGCCCGCGCGTGTCGATCACATCCTGGGAAGACTCGCAAACCGCACCGATCACGCGAACCCCTGGGTTTATCTGCAAAAGGTCAGCTTCAGGCCATTGCCCAGCTTGGAAATTGGCTACGGGCGCATGACCACAATTGGCGGGCGGGGCGGCGAGGCGTTCACTTTCGGCAATTTCTTCCTCAGCATGTTTGGTCAAACCAGCAAAGGCCAGCCTGGCCATTCGATTCCGGGCGTCAACGATAACGAGATGGATTGGACTTTTTACGTTCCGAAGGTGCGAAACTATCTCGTCTTTTACGGCGAAGTGTATGCCTATGACGATTTCGTCGCGTGGGTGAGGCCAACCGCTTATCCTTTCAGACCGGGCATCTACGTTACTCGTCTTCCCGGAATTCCCAAGCTCGATCTGCACATCGAAGCCGCAAATACGCAGATTCCCGGACAGGGCCGCGGAGGCAATCAGGGGCAATTCGTTTATTGGAACAGCGGTTACCACGAATCGAATACCAACAACGGATTTCTAATGGGCAACACCGTCGGCCGCGACGGCCAGACCCTTCAGGGCTGGCTAACCTATTGGGCTTCGCCCAGAAATACTTTTCAACTTATGTATAAGAACAATTTTGTCGACCCCGCTTTTATTCCTGGAGGGGGTGCGTGGCAGGACTACTCATTGCAAAACGAATTCCACCGCCGCTCGGGATTGTATGTGAAGAGCCAGCTCCAGTATGAGCGCATCTCACACTATCCACTGCTGTTCAATGGTAGGCAGCAAAATGTCACCGCAATTGTTGACGTAGGCTTTATGCCTAACCATAGGAAAGGCCAATAACGGCGCAAACTCCCCGATTTACCTGACAATTCTCACCGTCCAAATTGGCCAACCAGAACATCGGCAATGCGTTCTCCTGCGCGTCCATCCCAGAGCGGCGGCACAATGCCTTTTTTTTGCTGCCCTGCAAGCACTCGCGCCAACTCCATTTGCAGTTTCTCCGGATCGCGTCCCACCAGCACATTGGTCCCCCGGGAGACCGTAATCGGCCGCTCCGTATTCTCGCGCAACGTCAGACACGGGACGCCCAGATAGGTAGTCTCTTCCTGAATCCCCCCAGAATCGGTAATTACTACGGTCGCGCGTGATTGCAATCCCAAAAATTCAACATAGGGTAGAGGATCAAGCACGCGCAGTTGCCCGGCGTGCAATCCGAAATCGGATATGCGCTGGCGCGTTCGCGGATGGGCTGGAAACACCACCGTCAAATCCCTATTCACCTCCAGCATTGACTCCAGGATACCCTTCAGCGCCGCACTGCCATCGACATTGGCCGGCCTGTGCAGTGTCACCAGCGCATACTTCTCCGGGAGACCGTCCGCGCCTATCTTTCGCGCCAACGGGAGCAAACGCACCAGGGAATCGATCATCACGTTGCCGACGCGGAAGATCTTCTCCTCGGTAATCCCTTCTCGCCTGAGATTCTCGTCTCCATCTTCCGACGGCGTAAACAGCAGATCGGCGAGCTGATCGGTCACCACGCGATTGATCTCTTCTGGCATGGTTCGATCGAACGAGCGCAGTCCAGCTTCGACGTGTCCGACTTTGATACCGAGCTTGGCGCACACCAGCGCAGTCGCGACCGTTGAGTTCACATCGCCATACACGAGGACCATTTCCGGATGGCGTTCAAGTATGACCGGCTCCAGCCGAATCATGATCTCTGCCGTCTGTCTCGCGTGGCTGCCCGACCCGACGGCCAGGTTGACATCGGGACTGGGTATGCCCAGCTGCTGGAAAAACACCTCAGACATATTTGCGTCGTAATGCTGACCCGTGTGGATGATGGTCTGCTTCACGTGCTGTCGCCCATTTAAAGCATTCAAGACAGGAGCGACTTTCATGAAGTTGGGGCGGGCGCCCACAACGTGCAGGATGTTCACAGTTCCTCCCGACTTTCAATCTCTGCTATTAAACCAGTAATAGGGCCAGATTGGGGACTGTGTCTTTTGTAAAGTCGCCTTCGGCAGAAATTCTGTAGAATACCCATTTGGAGCGGATTTTAGCGATTAGCCCTCCCCATTCCCGGTTTCTCGGAGCGGAATCCAGTGGCTGAAACCAGCGCCATTAGAGAAGGTTCGCGAACTGCTCTGCCGATTCCGGAGATCGACGTCCTCTGGATCACGGCGGGACTGGGCTGCGATGGCGACACCATTGCCATGACCGCGGCCACGCAGCCGAGCATCGAAGACATTGTGCTCGGAGCTCTGCCGTGGATTCCGAAGGTACATTTTTACAATCCCTTTCTTGCCTACGAGAACGGGGACGATTTTCTCAGACCTTTCCACTCTGCCGCCGAAGGCGTAGGCCATCCCTTCATTTTGGTGATAGAGGGTTCTATTCCCAATGAGCACAACAAGAAGGAAGGCTATTGGGCATCGTTCGGCACCGATGCCAAGACTGGCCAACCCATCACGACCTGTGAGTGGATTGATCGCCTGGCACCGCAGGCCTGGGCGGTGGTGGCCGCCGGAACCTGTGCGACCTACGGCGGAATCCACGCGATGGAGGGCAATCCTACTGGCTGCATGGGCCTCGCCGACTATTTGGGCTGGGAGTGGAAGTCGGAGGCGAACATTCCGATTGTCTGCGTGCCCGGATGTCCTGTTCAACCCGACAATTTCATGGAGACGCTGCTCTATCTTTTGTATATGGCCGCCGGGCGTGCTCCGATGATTCCGCTCGACGAGGCTTTGCGTCCTAAGTGGCTGTTCAGCGCGACGGTACATGAAGGCTGCGATCGCGGCGGATACTATGAGCAGGCGCAGTTTGCCGAAGAATACGGGTCTCCGCTATGCATTGTGAAGCTGGGCTGTTGGGGACCGGTGGTGCAGTGCAACGTCGGCAAGCGCGGCTGGATGGGCGGGATCGGCGGTTGTCCCAATGTCGGCGGCATCTGCATCGGATGTACTATGCCCGGCTTCCCTGACAAGTTCATGCCGTTTATGAATCAGCCGCCGGGTTCTTTGTTGTCTTCGGCTGCGGTGCAAACCTACGGTCGTGCGATTCACGCTTTGCGGCGCTTCACCCAGTCGTCGATGAATAAGGAGCCGAGTTGGCGCAAGCCGACGCAGTGAGGTGGGGCGGACACTCTTGTCCGCCGCACTTGAAGTTGGTTCAGCTTTTTCGCCGGAGAAGAGTGTCCGCCCCACACGCGTGCTAAGAAGGGATGAGCATGGTTGCATTTTCGTGGCCTGACAATGGCAGCGATACAGCCCGCGAAGCCTCTTCTGCGGTTGCCGAATCCGAACTGAGTCCCACTCAGGCCGAAGAAATTCTCCAGGACTTAGCTGGAGTTTTTCGTCAGCACAATCCTGCCGTTGGAAGGCATGTCGTGTATCCGCCGGAAGCGCCGGATCGGGCATGGTCCGACGATCCTCAATTGCCGAATCTGGAGGCGAGGTATCGCGCACTGGTCGAACAGATTCCGGCCGTCGTATTCATGGCCTATCTCGATCGCGGCATCGGTGAGGCTTATGTGAGCCCACAGATTGAAGCCAGCTTGGGTTTCTCGCAGGAAGAGTGGCTGGAGGATCCCGTCCGTTGGTACAGCCACATCCATCCCGACGACAAGCAGCGCTGGAGCACAGAAGCGGCGGAGATGTTTCTCACCGGCAACTCCCTGCGTTCGTCTTATCGCGTGGTGGCGCGCGACGGCCGGGTCGTCTGGTTTCACTGTGAAGCCAAGATGATCCGCAAGCGAGAACGGCGAACCGTGGTTCATTCACGGCGTCGGTTTCGATATCACGGATCTGAAGCGGACCGAGGAGGCTTTACAGGAGGAGCGGAACGTCGTTTCTGCGATTCTCGACACCGTGGGAGCGTTGGTCGTGGTGCTGGATCAGGAGGGCCGCATTGTCCGCTTCAACCGCGCCTGCGAGCAGATGACCGGATACTCGTTCGCAGAAGCTCACGGGAAATTCATTTGGTCGTTATTTCTGGATCCTCAGGAAGGAGCACGCTTCAAGGCGTCGTTCGAAAAGGCGCGTGCCGATCATCGTCCACATGAGTATGAGAGCTGCTGGATGAACCGCGACGGCAGCCAGAGAATGATTGCCTGGTCTACCACGGTTCTCGCCGGCGCCGGCGAATCTTTCTACATCATTGCCTCGGGCATTGACGTTACCGAGCGGCAACGCGCAGAGGCGAAGTTCCGCGGCCTGCTGGAGGCCGCGCCCGACGCGGTCGTGGTGGTCAATCGCGAGGGTAAAATTGTTATTGTCAACGCCCAGGTCGAGAAATTGTTCGGCTACCGCCGCGAGGAGTTGCTGGGGCAACCGCTCGAACTGCTGGTGCCGCCGCGTCTTCGGCATAGGCACCCCGGTCACCGCCAGCGCTTCTTCCACGACTCCCCGCGTCCGCCCATGGGAGCGGCAGGCGAAGAACTCTACGGCCTCCATAAGGACGGTCACGAATTCCCGGTGGAAATCAGTCTCAGTCCTCTCGAGACCGAAGAGGGGGTATTGGTATCCAGCGCGATTCGCGACATCACCGAGCGCAAACACATGGAGAAAACCATTCTCGAAATCAGCGCCCGCGAACAGCGTCGCATAGGCCAGGATCTGCACGATGGCCTAGGTCAACACCTCACTGGAATCGCGTTCATGAGCAAGGTTCAGGAGCAGAAGCTGGCCGAGAAAAATTTGCCCGAGGCAGCCGACGCGGCGAGGATCGTGCGCCTGGTCAACGAGGCTATCAATCAAACCAGGGAATTGGCGCATGGTCTGCTTCCGGTCTTTTCAGACTCGCACGGTCTGATGTCCGCCCTCAAGCGGTGGGCGGCGGAAGTGGAAGGCCTGTTTCACATTTCTTGTTGTCTGCGGCTTGACGGTCCGGTCCTGATTGACGATCCGAACATGTCGACCCATCTTTATCATATTGCGCAGGAAGCGGTGAATAACGCGATCAAGCATGGGAAAGCGAAGAATATCGTGATCGGTCTTTTTGCCGGTAACGGATCGGCACTTTGACCATCGAAAACGATGGCGCCTGTCTGCCCGAGTCTTCTGCGGATAACTCCGGCATGGGGATGCAAATCATGAACTATCGAGCGCGTATGATTGGCGGATCGCTGAAAGTGGAGAGCGGGGAAGAACGCGGAGTTACGATCCAGTGTACTTTCCCGCTCGCAACGAGTACAGAAGGTTGAGGACGGCTGTCTATGATCACTAGAGAAGTTCACTGCGCTAATTTCATCCAGGGGAAGAAAAAAGTGTTCGTGGTTGACGATCATCCGATCGTCCGTCAGGGCTTGTCTCTGCTGATCAATCAGGAGTCTGACTTGTTTGTTTGCGGCGAAGCTGAAGAAATGCATTCGGCATTGCCGGCTATTCAAGCCGCAAACCCGGACATCCTGATCGTAGACATATCGCTCAATGGCCCGGATGGGTTGGAACTGCTCAAGAACGCTCGCCTTACTTCGCCCCGGTTGCCGGTTCTGATCCTTTCCATGCATGACGAATCTATTTATGCGGAACGCGCGTTACGAGCCGGCGCCAACGGCTACATCATGAAGCAGGAGGCTACCGAAAGGGTACTCGTGGCCCTGCGCCGCATCCTGAGCGGTGAAATTTATGTCAGCGACCGGATAGCAAACAGCATGCTGCAGCATTACGTCCGCGGCTCGAATCCGACCGAACGGTCGTCGGTCTCCGAACTCACCGATCGCGAGCTCGAAGTGTTCCGTTTGATCGGTGAGGGGCAAGGAACTCGCCAGATCGCTGAAACCCTGCACCTCAGCGTGAAAACGGTCGAATCCTACCAGGCGCACATTAAAGAAAAGCTCTGCCTGCGCAGCGCCCGCGAATTAGTGCAACATGCAGTGCAGTGGAATGTGCGCGAGAAGATTGCGTAAGACAGCCCTCCGGCTGCTGCACTCGTTGGCGTTCGCTTGTTAGATATCGGGAGTTAAACCAACCAACCGGGACGAACGGCATCCAAGAGTATGGCCGATCAGGCTAGACAGGAGTGCCATCATGAGCGCATTGAGAGCCGTTCGAAATGTTCTGGGAGCGGTGGCAATGGTTATGGCGGGATATGTGCTGTTGGAGTCCCTCAGCGACGCACGCCGCTATCTCAAAATCAGTTCGATGTAGCGGCTCGTTATCTCCAATCGGTTTCAGATCCTTGGGGACGACCTAATGTCCCCAAGGCGCTCTATTCTTTAGTTACTTCGGTGTCTAAGTCGACTCCCTTCCAAGTCAAGAAAACCGCGCTAAGGCCCCTAGAACGGGCCCTTATTGGTCGCGGCCAATCTTAGGCAACAACATTAGCCTTGTAGGGGAATCCCCTATGTGGCTTTAGGGACTTCCCTGGAGAAATAAAACGGGGACATTGCCCTTGTGCCTAGCCGGGAACGGGTCGATGCTAAGACCATCTGAATTGCAAATTGCCACGATCAGTATCTTGATTAGGTCGCGGGCATGTGGTTATGCACTTTTGACGTAGAGAGGAGCAATCCAATGGGAACAGCGGCGGTTCCATACGGTCGGTCCACGCAAAAAGCGCCTGCGGTGAAAGAAGTTCACATCCTTTGGATCACGGCCGGCCTCGGCTGTGACGGAGACTCGGTTTCGATCACGGCAGCTACTCAGCCCAGCATCGAGGACGTGATCTTAGGCGCGATCCCCGGCCTGCCGAAAGTGCATTTACACAATCCCGTGCTTGCTTACGAGTGCGGCGACGACTTCATGAAGCACTTCTATCTGGCGGAGGAAGGCAAGCTGGAGCCGTTCGTTCTCGTGGTCGAAGGCTCCATCCCGAACGAAAATATCAAGAAAGAAGGATATTGGGCCGGAATGGGAACCGACGCGGAAACCAAACAGCCCATCAAGACGACCGAATGGATCGACCGTTTGACTCCCAAGGCACTTGCCGTGATTGCCATTGGAACCTGTGCCACTTACGGAGGCATTCACGCCATGGAAGGCAACCCCACCGGTTGCATGGGGCTGGCTGACTACCTCGGATGGGATTGGCGTTCCAAGGCCGGTCTGCCCATCGTGAATGTTCCCGGGTGTCCGGTGCAGCCCGACAACTTCATGGAGACTGTGCTCTATCTCTTGTATCAGGTGGCAGGTCTCGCGCCCATGATTCCCTTGGACGATCAACTGCGTCCCACGTGGCTCTTTGGCAAGACTGTGCATGATGGCTGCGACCGCGCCGGTTATTACGAGCAGGGCGATTTCGCCGAGAGTTACGGCTCTCCGAAGTGCATCGTCAAGCTCGGATGCTGGGGCCCTGTGGTCAATTGCAACGTCCCCAAGCGCGGATGGATGGCCGGCATCGGCGGTTGTCCCAACGTCGGCGGAATCTGCATCGGCTGCACAATGCCCGGCTTCCCCGATAAGTTCATGCCTTTCATGGATGAGCCGCCGGGCGCGAGGGTCTCAACGAGCAGTATTGGCCCCTATGGCAAGGCGATCAGGGCGTTGCGCGGGATCACTCAGAACACGGTGAACAAGGAGCCAAAATGGCGGCATCCGCGCGCGGAGCTGACCACCGGTTATCACCCGAGATCTTACTAGGAAGCCGAGATTAATCAGCACGCCCGAGGGGGCAAAGGAGCGATCGCTATGAGCACGATTACCGCGCCGACTAAGGATGTTCCCAGCAAACAGAGGAATCTGGTGGAGATGAACTGGGACCCGATTACTCGCATCGTAGGCAGCCTGGGCATCTTCACCAAGATCGATTTCGACGCCAAAAAGGTGGCCGAGTGCCACAGCACGTCTTCAATTTTTCGCGGATACAGCATTTTTATGAAGGGCAAAGATCCGCGCGACGCACACTTCATCACGAGCCGCATCTGCGGCATCTGCGGCGATAACCATGCCACCTGCGCGACCTACGCGCAAAACATGGCATTCGGCGTGAGGCCGCCGCATATGGCCGAGTGGATCGTCAATCTTGGCGAAGCGGCCGAGTACATGTTCGATCACAATATTTTCCAGGACAACCTGGTCGGCGTCGATTTCTGCGAGCAGATGGTCAAGGAGACAAACCCCAAGGTTCTGGCCAAGGCCGAAGCGACCGCGGCGCCGCACTCGAATGAGCATGGCTTCCGCACCATCGCCGACATCATGCGCGCCCTTAATCCATTCACAGGGTCGTTCTATCTTGAAGCCTTGCAGATGAGCCGCATGACCCGCGAAATGTTCTGCCTGATGGAAGGGCGGCACGTGCATCCCTCCACGCTCTATCCGGGCGGAGTTGGAACCGTGCCGACGGTCCAGCTCTTCACCGACTACATCGTCAGGCTGATGAAGTATGTCGAGTTTATGAAGAAGGTTCTGCCCCTGCACGATGATTTGTTCGACTTCTTCTATGACGCCTTGCCCGGCTACGAAGAAGTTGGACGCCGCCGCGTTCTGCTCGGATGTTGGGGGTCTTTCAACGATCCCGAGCACTGCGACTACACCTACAAGAACATGACGGAGTGGGGCAGGAAGATGTTCGTCACGCCCGGCATCGTCGTCGACGGCAAGCTGGTCACGACCGATCTGGTCGACATCAACCTCAACATTAGGATTCTCCTCGGAAGTTCTTACTACGACGACTGGAAGAACGCCGAAACCTTCGTCAAGACCGATCCGCTGGGTAATCCCGTGGATAAGAATCATCCCTGGAATCAAACCACGATTCCTCGGCCTCAAAAGCGTGACTTCGGTGGAAAATACACCTGGGTTATGTCGCCGCGCTGGTTCGACAAACGGACCGGCGATCATCTCGCGATCGATACCGGCGGCGGTCCGATTGCGCGGCTGTGGTCGACCGCGCTCGCAGGCCTGGTCGATATCGGCTACATCAAATCGACTGGCAAGAGCGTGAAAATCTACTTGCCGAAGACCGCGACCAAGCCCGAAGTCGAGTTTGAGTGGAAGGTTCCGAAGTGGAGCAATGCCATCGAACGCGACCGCGCCCGCACCTACTTCCAGGCCTACGCGGCCGCCTGTGCTCTGCACTTCGCCGAGAAGGCGCTGGCGGAACTCCATGCCGGCCACACCAAAACCTGGTCCGACTTCAAAGTGCCCGAAGAGGCTATCGGCTGCGGCTTCCACGAAGCGGTGCGGGGAGTGCTCTCGCATCACGTCGTCATCCGCAAGGGCAAGATCGCCAACTATCATCCGTATCCTCCAACGCCGTGGAACGCGAATCCTCGCGACATCTATGGCACCCCCGGACCCTACGAAGATGCGGTGCAGAACACGCCGATCTTTGAGGAGAATGGTCCGGATAAATTCAAGGGGATCGATATCATGCGGGCGGTGCGGAGCTTCGATCCGTGCTTGCCCTGCGGCGTGCACATGTATCTGGGCGGTGGGAAGGTCTTGAAGACCCACCATTCCCCGATGTTCGGCGTGCATCCTTGATTGAGGAAGGACGCTTATTAGAGGAGTGAAGGTTACGTGATCGCCTTCACTCCTTCGTTTTCTAGGAGCTTAGTTTTCTGAAGACGAAGTTGCCCGAAAACACTATGCCGGAAGACAAAGATTTTCAGGTGAAGGTCCAGCGGATCGGCGAATTGGTCGGCGAACTGGACAAAATCGCGGATCCGGAGTCTCGTGCCAGCGCAAAAGCGTTGATCCAACTCCTTCTCGACTTGCATGCGGTTGGACTGGAGCGAGTCATGGAGATCGTCGCGAAAAACGGCGATCCAGGGCAACGAGTAATCGACGATCTCGGCCACGATCCACTCGTAAGCAGCCTCCTCGTCCTCTATGGTCTTCACCCGCTGGATTTGGAGAGTCGGGTGATGCAAGCCGTAGAGAAGGTTCAGCCGCGCGTGCGTAAAGGCGGAGGCGAACTGGAATTGCTCGGCATCGAGAACGGAGCAGTCCGTTTGCAGCTTCAAGTTACCGGACACGGCTGCGGTTCAACCAAGACTACACTTAAAGCGATGGTTGAAGATGCGCTGTACGAAGCCGCGCCAGATCTGACTAAATTGCTGATTGAAGGACTCGAAGATCCGGCGGGTGCCTCGGGCTTTGTGCCGCTGGGCAAACTGGGTAGCGCTATTGGCGCAGCGCCGGTCATGAGTGGCACGTAGATGCCTTGCCGGAACGGGTTTTGGGAAAACGTGATCGTGACCCAGAAACAAGGAAGACGATGAGCGCGCTCGAGCAGGGACAGGGATACGAGAACGCATTCGGAGCGCTCCGCCAGTTCGTCCGGCGCAAGAGGGACGTCGAGCGCTGTGAACTGTGCGCCGCAGAGGTGGGCGCTGAGCATCCGCACCTGATCGAACCGTCGAGTCGCAAGCTGCTCTGCACCTGTAACCCGTGCGCCATATTGTTCAGCGGGATGGGAACGAAATACAAGCGAGTTCCGCATAGGGTGCTCGCCTTGGCCGATTTTCACCTCAGCGACGGACAGTGGGAGAGCCTGATGGTTCCGATCAGCATGGCTTTCTTCTACCGCAGCACGCCAGATAAAAGAGTCGTCGCTTTCTATCCGAGCCCCGCTGGCGCAACTGAGTCCATGCTGCCACTAGAGACTTGGAACGAAATCGAAGACGCCAATCCGGCATTAAAAGAGATGGAATCGGATGTTGAAGCTCTTCTCGCCAACCGGGTAGGGCACGCGCGCGGAGTCGCCCCTCCCGAATACTACGTCTTGCCGATTGATGAGTGCTACAAGCTGGTTGGCCTGATTCGTGCCCACTGGAAAGGCCTCTCCGGCGGAACCGAAGTATGGCAGGAAATCGGCCAATTCTTTGGCGGCTTAAAACAGCGGGCCACGATCATCACTAGGACTAACAGCCCGTCTAATTCTAATGACGAGAAGCCTCAGCGAGAGGAAGCCAATGCCTGACCTGAGCTTCCAGATCGAAAAAGCGGAGCCGCAGCGCTTCACTATTGCGCCGACGCTTCTATTCAAGCTGCGCATTAACAATGCGTTGCCAGGTGAAACCATCCACTCGGTCGCATTGCGGTGCCAGATTCAGCTTGAAGTGGCGCGGCGGCAGTATAGTTCCGAAGACCAGGAGCACCTGCGCGATCTTTTTGGTGCGACAGAACGCTGGGGTCAGACCCTCAAGACAATGCTGTGGACTCATGCCAGCGTAGTAGCGCCCGCCTTTCAAGACACCGCTGTCGTCGATCTTCCCGTGCCCTGCACCTTCGATTTCAACGTGGCCGCGACTAAGTACTTCCATGGTCTTGCTGATGGTGACGTGCCGCTTGCGTTTCTGTTCAGCGGAACCGTCTTTTACGCCGACGCTGAAGGCGCGCTGCAAGTGGCTCCCATCCCGTGGGACAAGGAAGCCCGCTTCCGGTTGCCGGTGAAGGCGTGGCACGAAATGATGGAGATCTATTATCCCAACAGCGCATGGCTCTGCTTGCGTCGGGATGTTTTTGAGCGCCTGTATCAGTACAAGGTGGCGCGCGGAATTCCCACCTGGGAGCAGATGCTCGAGAGCATTCTCCCCACGCTGGAAGAAGTAGAACAGGTGGGGAAGCGATGAACACCAAGCCTATCGACGCGATCGCGAACGCCGTGCTGTATGAGGGGTACATGCTCTATCCGTACCGCCCGTCCTCGGTGAAAAATCGCCAGCGCTTCAACTTCGGCGTGCTCTACCCGAAATCCTACAGCGAAAAGACTGGCTCGGATCCCTCGATCCTGCAGACTGAGATACTTGTCGAAGGAGTCGCGGGTACCGTCCTCCAGGTGAGTGTGCGTTTCTTAAAGTTGGTAGACCGGTCCGCCCAAAAAATAGCCGAGATCCAGGTTCGCCCGAATGCCTGTGCATCATGGCAAGAGGCAGTCGAATGTGATGTCGCCGTTCCGCCGACCGCTCTGAGTGCGCTAGAGGCCGCGCCGTTGCAGTGGGCATTCGCTTTCCCTGCCAAAGAGGATTCGGAGCCGCGGCGCGACGCAGAAGGCCGACTCGTGGAAACGATTGTGCGCAAGCAGGAATCGTTATATGGGACGGTTGAAGTCGGCGCTGCGCGCGTGGCTGACGGAATATTCAAAGTCAAAGTGCAGGTTAAGAACCTCACGCCCTTCGAAGACGCTGCCCGCGAGGATATTGCCAGCGACGTTCTTGCCACTCAAGGCGCTCGTGATCGCGCCTTGATGCTGTCGCTCGTCTCAGCCCACGTCCGGCTGGGCGTGACCGATGGCCAGTTCGTATCTCTGTTGGAGCCGCCGGAGAATCTGAGCGACCTCGCCGCGAGTTGCCAGAACGTTGGAGCCTGGCCGGTTCTGGTCGGGGCGCCCGGCGAGCGTGACACGATGCTGGCCTCGCCCATCATTCTCTACGATTATCCGCAGATCGCGCCGGAAAGCCCGGGCGACTTGTTCGATGGAACCGAGATCGACGAGATCCTCGCCCTGCGCATCATGACCATGACCGAGGACGAGAAGAGTGAGATGCGCAACAGTGATGACCGCGCCCGCAAAATTCTCGAGCGCACGGAAACCTTGCCCATGGAGCATCTGATGAAGCTCCACGGAACCCTGCGCGAGTTGCGTCCGTTGAGAGAGGAGACGCCGTGAACGAATGGGAATGGCAGCTCCTCGAAGACAAGAAGCCAATCAGCGATCTGCGGATCGACGGCGTCGAACTTAAGCAGGGGAGCCGCGTCCGGCTGCGTCCGCGCCCTGGTGGCGACATTATGGACATAGCTCTGAACGGCAAGACCGCCATCATCGAGGGCATCGAGCAGGATTACGAAGGAAAGATTCACGTTTGTGTTGTTGTAGACGACGATCCGGGACGCGATATTGGCCTGATGCGGCAACCAGGTCATCGCTTCTTCTTTGATGCGGAAGAAGTCGAACCCCTTCCTGCGGCTAAAAATGATGACGACAAAGTCAGTCAGGCCGCTGCGCCCCGGATACTCGTCGCGGGAATCGGCAATATCTTCCTCGGCGACGATGCCTTCGGAGTCGAAGTTGCCAAACGGTTGTCGGGCCGCGAGTGGCCACCGAACGTTCGGGTCACCGACTTTGGCATCAGGGGTTACGACCTCGCCTACGCTTTGCTTGATGGATATGACACTACGATCCTGATCGACGCGTGTCCGCGAGGCGAACCGGCCGGCACTATCTATGTGGTCGAACCCGATCTGACCAACCTGGGCGACGATGACGACCGAAACGCTGCTGTCGAAGCGCACAGCATGAATCCACTGAATGTGCTGCGCCTGGCAAGCTCGATGGGCCCACTAAAGAAGGTGCTGCTGGTTGGCTGTGAGCCGGAGACGTTCGGTCCCGAGGAAGGTCAGATGGGCCTGAGTGCCTCGGTCGAGGTTAGCCTCGATGAAGCGGTGAAGTTAGTCGAGTCAATCGTAAACAAAATAGTGAACGGCGACGAAAGTAGTTATACAAACATTGGAACAGTAAGCGAGAAGTGAAAGGAGACTGCCGTGGCCATGGGACTCTCTGAAGTCACGAACCACAATGGAATCGCAAGCGACAAGGACACGTTGTACATGCTCAGCGGAGCAGCCCTTATTTTGTTTGGGGCAGGATTGATTCTCTCGAACCCCACGGTCCGGCGTTATCTCGGACAAGCGGGGGTAGGCAATCTTCTGACGGCGGCCTTGCCCGATGTTGACCGCTATCTGAAGCTGCGGAACATGTGATGGGATTGGGCGAGCAGGCACAGGGACAAGGCCCGGCGACCGCAACCGTCGTGCACTATGTCACGGACGCAAGGGCCAGCCAGTTCACCGCACAAGTATTTGCCGGGGGGTTGCTGTCGGCTTTAGGGCATAGCCCGACCATTGCCATTCGCGATTTCGTCGGCGAAGGCGACGTGAACCCCGACGACCTGGAGCGATCTTCGTTGAAACTCACGATCCAGGCGGCATCGCTAGCGGTGAAGGACGATATTTCCGACAAAGATCGCCGTGAAATAGAGCGCGCCATTCAGGAAGACGTGCTTGAGACCTCGTCGTATCCTGAAATCGTTTACGAGTGTTCGAATCTGACCGCCAACAAGTCTGGCGAAGGGCAGTATTCGATCACTCTCAAAGGAGAGCTGACGATGCACGGCATCACTAATCCTCAGCCGGTTCAGGCGCGCGTGGCACTGAGTGGGGATTCGTTGCGGGCCTTTGGGAATTTTTCGATTTTGCAGACGGACTATGGATTGAAACTGGCTTCCGCCGCTGGTGGCGCTCTGAAGGTGAAGGATGAAATGAAATTTTCGTTTAATATAGTCGCTCGAAAGAAAGAGTGAAACCATGTGTCTAGCCATACCAGGACAGGTCGTCGAGCTTTTTCCGGATCAGCCGACGGCAGCCATGATTGACGTGGTCGGCGTCCGGCGCAAGGTTGACTTGGGGCTTTTGCAGGACGACTTGCCGGTCAAAGGCGACTGGGTTCTAATCCATGTTGGTTTTGCCATGAGCAAGATCAGCGAGGAGGATGCCGCGGACCAGATGCGTACTCTCCGCATGTTAGGCGAGGCCGAATCAGCCATGCAGGAGATTGAAGGATACGGCTTGGAGAGTATCGAAGAAAGTGCCGAAAACGAGAAAGCGTCCTAGAGCATCTTAAGTTGTCAATGGAGCGACGGGCGTCCTCGCCTGTCACCACGGGCCGGGCGGAGAGGGAGTTGGGACATGAAATTTGTCGACGAATTTCGCGAACCTGAAGTCATCACCCGGACTTCGGAAGAAATCCGCCGTCTCGCCGACCCTAACCGTCACTATCGAATCATGGAAGTGTGTGGCGGCCACACCCATGCCATCTACCGCTTCGGTCTGAAAGATCTGCTCCCTTCCAACATCGAACTCATCCACGGGCCGGGTTGCCCGGTCTGCGTGCTACCGATGGGAAGAATCGATGACGGCCTATCCATAGCACAGGACCCCAACGTTATCTTTGCCGCCTTTGGCGACATGATGCGCGTCCCCGGCACCCAGGGCAGTCCACTTGAGCACAAGGCCCGCGGCATGGACGTGCGCATCGTCTACTCTCCCTCCGACGCGCTCAAACTAGCGCACGCAAACCCCGACAAGCACGTTATGTTCTTCGCCATCGGATTCGAGACCACGGCGCCATCGACCGCGCTGACCATCATTCGCGCGAAGAGTCAAGGCGTCCACAATTTTTCTGTCTTCTGCAATCACGTCACGATCATTCCAGCGATCCGGGCGATTCTCGATTCCCCCGACATGCGGCTCGACGCGTTCATTGGACCGGGGCATGTGTCGACGGTGATCGGTTGTCGTCCCTACGAGTGGATCGCGAAGAATGAAAACAAGCCGGTAGCTGTCTCCGGCTTCGAACCGCTGGATATTCTGCAGTCCATCGTTATGGTTCTGCGCCAACTGAAGGCAAAAGAGGCGAAGATCGAAAATCAATACAAGCGTGTAGTGCCGTGGGAAGGCAATCGCGCCGCGCTTCGCGCCATGGCCGACGTCTTCGAATTGCGCCCCTATTTCGAGTGGAGAGGACTCGGCTTCATCTCGCAGTCAGCCTTGCGCATACGCGACAGCTACTCCGAGTGGGACGCGGAGCAATGCTTCGAAGTTCCCGGAGTGCGCGTTACCGATCCCAAGGCCGCGCAATGCGGAGAGGTGCTGAAGGGCGTCCTCAAACCGCATCAATGCAAGCTCTTTGCTAAGGAGTGCACTCCCGAACATCCGATTGGTGCACTCATGGTTTCATCCGAGGGATCATGCGCAGCGTACTTCAACTACGAACACCGCAAAACGGCAGCGCTGACCAGAATAGCGTCAGTCGCGTGAACCGCTCCGCGGCCGATGGTCCGGTGATCGATACTTCGCCCCACGACGGCCCGCCCCAGGACGCCCCGTCCAAGAATAGTTCGCCGCAGGTTCGCTTCCGTGAGCCCCAGATCGAGATGGCGCATGGAGCCGGGGGCAAAGCCAGCCGCAGACTAGTCGAAGGCCTGTTCGCCCCGCTTCTTTTCGCGTCTTCTTCGGAACCGCTGGGAGATGCCGCCCACTTGGATTTCAATGGCACACGCATCGCCATTACCACCGACAGTTTCGTCGTCAAGCCATTGAGCTTTCCCGGAGGTTCGATCGGTGAATTAGCCGTAAACGGCACCGTGAACGACCTGGCCGTCTCAGGCGCGAAGGCCGAAGCAATGGTCGTGAGCTATGTCCTCGAAGCGGGTCTGCCCACGCCTGTGCTTGAGGGCGAGGTCCGTGCCATGGGCAACGCCGCGCGCAAAGCCAGCGTCACCATCAGGGGCGGCGATACAAAAGTTGTCGAGCACGGCAAGGCCGATTTCATGTACATAACAACGACTGGAATTGGCCGGCCAATAAAAGGTCTGAAGATCGATGCGCGTTCGGTTCGTCCGGGCGACAAAGTTCTGCTCTCTGGCCCCATCGGCGATCATGGGATTACGATCCTCTTGGCGCGTGGTGAACTTGATCTCGAGGCCGATCTGCGGTCCGACACGCGTTCCGTGCTTCCCCTGGTCGAAGCCTTGGCCAAGGCCGCTGGGCCGGGCGTTCGCTGGATGCGCGACCCCACTCGCGGTGGCGTCGCCACTTCTCTCAACGAACTCGCTCGCGACTGCGGTTGTGGAATCGTGCTGAACGAGGAGTCGATTCCCGTGCATGATGCGGTCCGCGGCGCCTGTGAGTTGTTGGGTCTTGACCCCCTTCACATAGCGAACGAAGGACAGTTCCTTGCCGTGGTCGCGCCAGAGTACGCTGACGCAGCCCTTAACACCCTGAGTCTGGCGCCCGGTGGCGAAGAAGCCCAGATGATAGGCGAAGTGCGCGAACAACCGTCCTGCGCGGTTCTGGTCACCACGCGTTATGGTGGCAGCAGAATTATAGATATGTTAGTAGGAGACCCACTCCCGCGCATTTGTTAGCAAGCGCCGGTCGGGAATCGATATGGCAACAGTCTCTGGGGTGACGGCGCAGGCGGGTTCGCAAGTCGCTTCGCAAATCGAAGAGCGTCTGCTCTGCCGCAACCGGATCATTGAAGCGTTTTTCTCCCGCGAAGCCCTCCGGCTGGCAGAGGCCTGCCAGTCCATGGCTGAACGCTTTCTCGCCGAAGGCCGTCTGCTGGCCTTCGGGCGTGGTCCCTATGCCACCGACGCGCAACATGTCTCCGTGGAGTTTGTTCATCCCGTGATCGTCGGCAAGCGCGCTCTTCCTGCGCTCGATATTTCCATGCTGTTCCGTCCGTGGCTGGAGGCAATTCTTCATCCCGAGGATATCGTGATGGGATTCGGACCGCCCGAGGGAGACAATGAGATTCAATCCGCGCTTGAATTTGCCAAGCGCAAAAATGCCCTGACCTTCGCGCTGCCCGGCGCCGCGGGCTCCTACGCTGTCGAAGCCTTTACCGGCGATCCGTTCATCCACCAGGAGATGATCGAGATTCTTTACCATACGCTCTGGGAGAGTGTGCACGTTTTCCTCGAACATCGCGAACTCGGCCACGATGTTGGAGCTGCGGGATTCCTGTACCCGTTCCTGGGTCAGGAAAAACAGGACACTCCCGACTTGATATCACAGGTCGCGGCTTCGATCCGCATGAAGGTGCAGGATGATTCAGTTCTGCGCGGCGAGGTAGCGCGTGAGCAGAGTGGAGCAATCGCCAACGCGTCATTTGCGATCCACGAGCGACTGCTGCGCGGAGGCAAACTCATCATTTTCGGAAATGGCGGCTCGGCGACGGACGCAAACGATTGGGCGATTGACTGCGTACTGCCGCCCTCAGGCTATCGCCCAGTGCCAGCAGTCTCGCTCGCGCTCGAGCCCGCGAACATCAGCGCGATTGCCAACGACGTAGGCACTGAGGTGATTTTCCTGCGCCAGCTTATCGCCCAGGCCCGCCCTGAGGACGTTGCCATAGGAATCTCCACCAGCGGCGGATCGCGCAACATCATCATGGCGCTCGAGGAAGCCCGCAAGCGTAACCTGCTGACCGTCGCACTGTTGGGTTACGACGGTGGTGAGATTCTGCGCAAAAATCTGGCCGACTTTCCGCTACTGGTGCATTGCGACTACATCCCCCGCATCCAGGAAGTGCAAGCTTCGATTTACCACATCATTCGCGAGACGTTGGAGGTACTGGCCCGTGGCCATGCTTGAACTCTACGGCACGTCACGCTGCCCGCACACGCAGGAGATGCGGGAATGGCTGAAATGGAAACGCTCTGAGTTCGTTGAATACGATGTCGAGGCGGACGCCGAGGCTCGTCGTCGCATGCGCGAACTGGCTGCGGGACAGCGTAGCGTCCCCATCCTGATCGAAGACGGCAAAGTGGTTCAAGTCGGCTGGCAGGGCCGCAGTTGCATGGTGGATACGGAATAACACTGATCGCTAGTGGAGTGCCGGGCGTCCCCGCCCGGCCCGCAAATATGCTGCTGAAGGCAAGTGCAAACTTAAGTGTAGGTTGGCGAACTATGCACGAACTTTCCATCGCGATGAGCATCGTAGAAATGGCCGAGGAGGAATCTGCCGCCCGTGGAGCGGCTCAGGTCACTGCCGTGCATCTCAAGTTAGGCGCGTTGTCCGGCGTTGTGAAAGATGCGCTCATGTCTGCTTATGAAATGGCGTGCGAGGAGACTCCCTTGCAAGGGTCGCGTCTCGTCATCGAAGAAGTTCCGGTAATGGCGCTTTGTCCAAGCTGCCGCGAGCGGCGTCCTGTCAGTTCGGTCCAATTGTTCTGTTGCGTTGAATGTGGAAAGCCTGTGTCCGAGATCGTGCAGGGCAAGGAACTTGAAGTCGTTGCATTGGAGATATCGCAGGAGACCGAAGAATGGGCTCACAACCCCGCTTAATCGAAGTCAGAAAGAACATTCTGAAACAGAATGACGTGGCGGCGCGCGCGCTGCGCGAGCAATTCAGCGCCGCGGGAGTGTTTGTCATCAGCCTCGTTTCAAGTCCCGGCTCCGGCAAGACGATGTTTCTCGAAAAGACGCTTACACAGCTGCATAAGAACTTTCGCGTTGCGGCGCTCGTCGGAGATCTCGCTACCGAGAACGATGCGGTTCGGCTCGCACGCAGCCAGGCTCCCGTGAAACAGATAACGACTGGCACCCTTTGTCATCTCGAGGCCGCCATGATCCAAAAAGCGCTCGAGGGATGGGATCTCAACCATCTCGATTTTCTGTTCATTGAAAATGTTGGCAATCTGGTTTGCCCCTCCTCGTATGACTTGGGCGAAAACCTGCGGCTGGTGCTGATCTCGGTCACCGAAGGGGAGGATAAGCCCCTCAAGTACCCCACAATTTTCAATAGTGCCGACGTCGCCGTGGTTACGAAAACTGATCTGGCAGAGGCGGTTGAGTTCGACTGGCATGCAATAGGCGGCAACATTCAGGCTGTGCGCCCCGGTATGCAGGTCTTGAAGGTCTCAGCCAAGACTGGCGAAGGGATGGCTGACTACCTGACGTTCCTTACAGCCCGCTTGGAGGAACTGCGCGCCAAAGCGGCTGTTTAGGCTGGCCATGTGCGTAACCCTAAAGAGAAACAGAAGTAATTTGTCCACGATAACTGCCGGATAACATTGCAACTTAGCCGCCGCCAGTCTCCTCTAATATAGATGCACTTGCTGGCCATCCTTGTTGTGGTGTCGAAAAAACACGCCCTGCGATGGCTTATCCATCTCGGTGGACCGGGGCTCATTTTGCTCGGTCTGGCCGATAATTCACTCATACCTCTGCCCGGCAGCACCGATGTGGTCACCATTCTGCTGGCGGCACACCGCAGCCAACCGTGGTTCTATTACACAATCATGGCGACCGTAGGGGCCGTTCTCGGCGGTTATCTCACCTTCCGCATGGCTCGGAAAGGTGGCAAGGAGACTCTTGAACGCAGGTTTTCGCCGAAAAAGGTCAAGAAGGTATACGCGATCTTTGAACGCTGGGGATTCGCCGCAGTTGCAATCCCGGCGGCGCTCCCACCGCCCTTTCCGATCGTCCCCATGCTGCTGGCCGCAGGAGCGATGCAATACCCGACCCGGAAGTTTCTTACCGCTCTCGCGGTCGGGCGCGGCATCCGCTTCACCATCCTCGCATATCTCGGTTTCCACTACGGACGGCACATCATAAGGTTTTTCGCGCAGTACTACTGGCCCGTACTTATTATCCTCATCGCCTTCTCAGTTGTAGGCGCCCTGGTTGGCCTCTACCAGTACAAGCGCCGGCAAAAGAGTGGGCGTCCGAAAATCTCGCACCCGCGACCGCATATTCGACGCCGCACAGCCTGATCCTGAGACTGTCATCCCGGCTCCGCAACGATCTTTCTCTCTGATACTCTGCATAGGTATCCTCCAATATCTATTTCACGTGATTAAGGACTGGCCATAAATTTATGCGTCTCTTTCAGATTGCGTTGTTCCTGCTCTGCGTCGTCACTTCTGTTTTCCCTCAGAGCCCTAAGTCCGTGGCCGATCGCCTCGCCGATCAGAACGCGCTTTTTGAAGAGCAGTACGAGTCCGATCTCCGCAACTTTCCCGAGCGCGCCACCGCCTTTGGCGACTACCGATACAATGACAAGCTCGCCCAGTATTCCCTCGAAGCGATCGCAAAGCGCCATCAAACCGATGTAGCTTTCCTTGCCCGGCTTGAAGCCATTCCGAGCAGCGGTTTCTCCGACCAGGATCAGCTCTCTCACGACCTCCTGATCCGCGTCCTGCAGCAACGCATTGCCGACTATGACCTGAAAGAATACGAAATGCCGATCAATCAACAGTATGGCATCCATACCAGCCTTGCTGATCTGCCGCTTTCTGTGCCGCTAGATTCGGTCAAGCACTACGAGGACTACATTTCCCGTCTTCATCAGATCCCGCGCGTTCTAACTCAGACCACCGAAGTTCTCCGAGCCGGCATGAAAGACAAGCTGATGCCGGTCCGATTTCTGGCGGAGAAACTTCCGGTCCAGTGTGAAGGGATCGTAGAGGCCGATCCTTTTCTTCGGCCGACCAAGAAATATCCGGCGGACATTTCTCCTGAAGAGCGGAAACGCCTGACCCAGGAAATTACTGACGCCATCAACACCGACGTTATCCCCGCCTACAAAACCTTCGCCACTTTCCTCCGCACGGAATACGCCCCTGAAGGCCGCACCACTCTTTCCGTGACGTCTCTGCCGGATGGCGAAAAGCGCTATGAAAACGATATTCGCGCCCGCACCACCACCCGCATGACGCCGGACGAAATCCATCAACTTGGTCTCCGCGAGATCGACCGCATCCAGGCTGAGATGCTCGTCATTGCCAAAAAGGAAGGCTTCTCGGATCTGGCCAGTTTCCGAGCCTCGCTGAAAACGAATCCCAAATACATTCCCACATCCGCCGAGCAGATCCTCGACGATTTCCGTCACTACATCGCGCAGATGGAACCAAAGCTGCCCGAGCTCTTTACCCTGCTTCCGAAGTCGCCCGTCACCGTCGAAGCGATACCCGCCTTCCAGTCCGCCGCGGCCACGCATTACGTCACCGGCACGCCGGATGGCAAGCGCCCCGGTCGAGTCGTAGTCGCGACATCCGACTACGCGCACCGCTCGCTGATCGACGACGAGGCAGTCGCTTATCACGAAGGCATCCCGGGACATCACATGCAGCTATCCGTGCAGCAACAACTCACCGGATTGCCGAAGTTCCGGCTGCATGGTCTGGGCTTCAACGCATACATAGAAGGCTGGGCCCTGTATGCCGAGCAACTCGGCAAAGAGGTTGGGTTCTACCAGGACCCCGTCTCGGACTACGGCCGCCTCTCTTCCGAGCTTTTCCGCGCCGTGCGTCTGGTAGTCGATACCGGCATCCACTCCAAGGGATGGTCTCGCGAACAGGTCGTAGATTTCATGCGCAAGTCTGGAGCGGTCGACGAGCCCACGATCCAATCCGAGACCGACCGTTATATCGCCTGGCCCGCGCAAGCCCTAAGTTACAAGTTAGGCCAGCTGAAGTTCCGCGAACTCCGTGAACGCGCCCAGAAGGAATTAGGACCCAAATTTGACATTCGGACCTTCCACGACGAAATGCTCGATGGCGGAACCCTGCCGCTGGATCTGCTCGAAGCCCGCACCGACAAGTGGATTGCACAACAGAAATCGAAGTAACAAGTGCGACAAATAGCAGGTTGCTGTGTAAAGCTAAGGAACCAGATTCTGCTGGATATATTTCTTGCTATCGAATTTCTTTCCTGTGCTGGCGCCCGACATATATCGGATTTGCCCAAATATCGGCCGTTCGAACCACGGACGATCGAACTTGCCGACAATCGCCCACGCGATTCCGGCGTATCCGTTGGGATCGCGACCATCCAGTTCGTATCTGTCGTTCAGTTCTACCGCGATCTGAAAAGCTTGCGCCGCTAAAGGACTCCACTCCAGAATCTTTTTTGCCCAATACATCCGAAGATAGTTGTGCATCCACCCCTTCGTGACCATCTGCAGCTGCGCTGCATTCCACAGCAGATCATGGGTCTCCGCGTGCTCCAATTGCGATTTGCTGTATAACACCGGCCGATCGTCATTTGCGTGCTTAGCCAAGGTGCGATGAGCCCACGGCTCGCCACATTCAAAATTGTCATAATCGGGATTGAATCGGACCAGGTTGACGGCCAACTCGCGCCATGTGATCAGCTGGTTCAGGAATGCTTGCTTTTCTGCCTCGGGAACGCAGGCGTTCTCAACCGCCAGCGCCACCGTGAGCGGGCTGAGATGTCCAAAGTGCAAATAAGGCGAAAGCCGGCTGGTGCCGCGCACCTCCGGATGGTTGCGCGCGGTGCTATACGCCGGCAGGCCGCGCTTGATGAAGTTTTTAAGCACTCGCAGCCCTTGTTTTGTTCCGCCGCGAAAACCGGACACCGGACCGGCGGACGTATCCAACCGCCAGCCCACTGTGATGTCGGACGCAGGATCAAGCGAGAGCAACGTTCCTGGTTTCTTCCACCCGACTCGCGCTCTGGTATTCTTCGCCGCGATCATAAACCGCCCCAGCTGCGCCTGGAACCGCGGTCTTGCGATATGAGCCGAGTACTGTTTCTTTTCCAGCAATTTCGAGGGCACAATTACATCCGCCTCCACGGTCCACAGTGGAACCCTAAGCTTTTTCGCCGCCGTTTGGCGCCACGCTTCGGGTTCCCGCAACGGATTTTCATCGCCCACTACCAACGATGGCCGCACCTCTTCACAGAATTTCAGCAGGCTGTGTTCCGGAAATCGCCGCAGCACGAAGCTAATGTTGCGCTTGCTCAGGGATTCCGCAATGTCAGGAATCCCCTCGGCCAGAAAACGGTAATGACGCAGGTTGGCGCGGGGATAAAAAGGCACGGGAGCGAAGAACACAACCGCGGGTTTTCCCAGTGCGTTCGCCGCCTTCACCGCCACTTCCAATGCGGGGTTATCCAATCCCCGCTGCGACCGCTGCATCCAGTAAACGACACAAGTGCCATCCGGATCAGGCGGTCCTCCGCGCCGCACGGTTACGCTGGGATCGTCGGTGAGCCGCTGCAATTCGTCCATTTATGTCCAATGAACCTGTCCAACGAGGTCGTCGGATGAATTACTTCGATGAAGGTATCGAGCGAAACGATCTAACCGTTGGCCTTAGACGGCGGCAGTCGAACCAGAGTTGCCATTTTTCATAAAGCTCTGAACTCCCGCTATCGCCCGCCTGGCTTGGTTTTTGGGCACGTTTCCCAGCCTTGCCATCCCGTCGGTTCTTGATCTTCCGTGACCTCGGAAGCTCGTCCCATAGTTGCTAAGCTCCGAATGAGTTTCAGGAGGATCCTTTGCCCGCGACCGCACAGAAATCTGCTCAGCAGCAAGCTATCAAGATTCTTTACAGCGAATCCGACGGAACCACTCTTTCCGGCCAAAGCGTGGAGTTTGCCAAAGCCGGTCATCAAGTGACCACCGCTCTTAACCGCCAGGGCGTTCTCGAAGCCCTTCGTCGCGAAGCCTTCGATCTCGTCATCCTCGGCGCCACCCTATCCAAGGATGATCGCCATCATCTGCCCTACATGGTCAGAAAGTCCAATGCCGGAGCCAAGATCCTAGTCATGCATGCCGGCACCCATCATCATGAAGTCGACGCCGCTGTGGACCCCACTCTCAGCATGCCTCGCATCCTGGAGAAGATCGCCGCCCTCATTCACAGCCCTTCTCTCGCCTAGCCGGTTTCAGCTCGCCGCAAGAAAAAAGGTCCAGCAGGATGGTAGAGAGGCACCTGCCAGACCGGATCCAGAGGCTGACCCAGTTATTTTCGGACTTCCAGGCCCATCAGTTGTCACTTTCTTATCAAATTTCCGTTAAAATACGCATTCTGAGACCCACAAGAAGCAGGCATCTAGTCGTCCCTGGTGGCAATAGAGCTGAAAAACTAAATGGGCCGCCAGCCAAGAAGCGGTGACTCTTCCTTGGCTATCGGCCCATTCGATCCGGACTGGGATCGGAGGTGATACTTACATGGTAGTCCCTGCACCTCGATTGTCAAGAATAACTTCCGGCTCCCCAATGGGTTCTCAACGCAAAGATTCCTCGCCAAAAGAGGCTCTCCTGATTGACACTTGCTCCGCTACAGTGTTAGTTTTATGAGTTTTAGAAGCGGTATTCTTCCACCGAATTAACCAGCAGAGGCAGCCAGCATCGACAGGGGTTCAATCGTCAGCTAGATCTTCGGAAAATGGAACAGACCCTCCGCCAACTAGGCGAATTACTGCTCGGAGCCGTTCCCACCGTCCTCCTTATCGCTGTGCTGTACACCATTTACACTTTCCTGGTCGCTCGCCCGCTCGCCGCTGTCCTATCCGAACGCCGCAGCCGCACAGAGGGAGCGATGGAAAAAGCGCGCGCCGACATCGCCGCCGCCGAGGCCCGCACCGCCGACTACGAACAGCGCCTGCGCGAAGCCCGCCAGAAGATTTTCAAGCTACAGGAAGCTCGTCGCCAGCAGGCCAACCAGTTGCGTGCCCAGGCCGCGCAGCAAGCCCGCACCCAAGCCCACGAACAAGTCCAGCAGGCTCGCGCCGAGCTCGAGCAAGATAAGCAGCAAGCGATGACGAAATTGCAATCCGATGCAGCCCGTCTGGCGACTGAAATCGTACGCGCCGTCTTGCGCCCAATGGCGTCTCCCAGTCGAGCAGGTGGCCAATGAAAATCCAGCCACAGCGGCCGGTCGAAAGATCCTCGTCCAAGCCACTCCAGGTTCGTGTAGGGACAGCCGCCCCCGGCTGTCCAGCCGAGCAACGCTCGGCGGCCACTCGCTGCCGCGCCCTTTTATGGGCTGGACTACTGATACTGGTCTCGCTCGCATTCTCGGCGGTCGTGTCTCCCCTTGCCAGCGCGCAAGAATCCTCCGCCCCGTCGCCTCAGCAACAGTCAGCTCAACCCAGCAAACCCTCCCACCCAGCCCCTGAAACGATTGCGGGCGAACTAGTCAAAGAAACCCGCGAGGCTGCCGGGGAAGACCAGGAAGAAAACGTAAATCTAAAGCACGCAAGGCCGGTTCGATGGCTGGCTCGCAAAATCAATTGGACCGTGCACGGTACGCACCTCCTCTTGTCGGGTATTAATTTCGCGATAATAGCTGCCATCATAATTTGGGCTGGACGAAAGTTCCTCCCCGGCGTGTTCCGCTACCGCTCCAACTCCATTCAGCAAGCACTGCAGCAGGCCCGCGCTGCCAGCCAGGATGCCAACCGGCGCTTGGCCGATATCGAAAACCGCCTCCGCCAGTTAGATGTGGAAATCGGACGCATGCAATCCTCGGCCGAGAGCGAAGCCGCAGCCGAAGAGGCCCGCATTCAGAAAGCCGCGGAAGAAGACGTACGCAAAGTCGTGCAAGCTGCCCAGCAGGAAATCGCCGCCGCCACCAAACAAGCGCGGCGCGAACTCTCCAATCACACCGCCAACCTGGCCATCGCTCTGGCCAGCAAACAAATCAACGTTGACGCCAATACCGATCAGGTTTTGGTTCGCACCTTCGCGGCAAAGCTGGCAGGCAATAAAAACGGCGGAAAGGATGGCCACTAGCCATGGCTTCCGTGGTCGGAACCTACGCGCGAGCTTTCGCCGATGTGGTGATGGAGGCGAGGCCATCGGTGTCCGCGCGCGTAGGGACGGATGCATTCGTCCGTCCGGCCGAGCGCAGCGAGGCAGTAGGAGGCACTCGCCTCGACCCCGCTCGTGCCCTTCGGGATCTGCAGAGTATCGAGGCGCTGCTCAAAGAAAGCGACCAGTTGCGGCGCGTTTTGGAAAATCCGTCCATCGCCGGGAGATCGCAAACGCGCCGTGCTCGATGCCATCACCACCAGGCTAGGCACAACCAAAGAGGTCAGGAATTTCGTAGCCGTGCTGACCGATCACCGAAGGCTGCCGTTATTCAGCGAAATTCTGAAGCAGCTGCAGCGGGAGTTGGACGATCGTCAGGGCTTCGCCGAGGCGGAGGTGAGCACGGCCCGTCAACTATCGGAACAGGAAAAGCAGTTGCTGGAAGCCGAAATTACAAAACTGATCGGCAAGAAAGTAAGGGCAAAATACGAGCAAGACGCGACTCTGCTAGGCGGAGCAGTAGTACAAGTGGGCAGCACGATCTACGATGGCTCTGTAAAGGGCCAACTGGAACAAATAAGAGTGCAACTGGTAGAGCAGTGACCATTCCTTCCGTAGAGACGGGGCCAGCCCCATCTCGGAAACGCGCAAAAGCCGAGGAAGCGAAAAGAACTCAAACCTGATAACTGAAAACGACACACTTATGTCCCAAATCAAAGCAGACGAAATCTCCCAACTAATCCGCGAGCAAATCGAAAACTACGAATCGAAAATTGCGGTCGACGAAGTCGGTACGGTCATCACCCTGGGCGACGGAATTGCCCGTGTCTACGGCCTCGACAAGGTCATGGCCGGAGAACTCCTCAGCTTCCCGCACGATGTCGCCGGAATCGCCATGAACCTCGAAGAGGATCAGGTAGGCGTGGTGATCCTCGGCGAATATACCGAGATCGAAGAAGGCGACGAAGTCAAGCGCACTGGCCGCATCATGAGCGTTCCCGTAGGCGACGCGTTAGTGGGTCGGGTTGTAAACTCGCTCGGCGTCCCCATCGACGACAAGGGTCCCATAGCCACCACCCAATTCATCCCCATCGAGCGCATTGCTCCCGGAGTCATCGCCCGCCAGCCCGTTCGCGAGCCCATGGCCACTGGGCTGAAAGCCATCGACTCGATGATCCCCATCGGCAGAGGCCAGCGCGAACTCATCATCGGCGATCGCCAGACCGGCAAGACCGCCGTTGCTCTGGACACGATCATCAACAGCAAGGGCAATAATCTAATCTGCATCTATAACGCCATCGGCCAGAAGCGCAGCTCCATCGCCCAGGTAGTAAAGATTCTCGAAGACGCCGGCGCCATGGAATACACGATCGTCGTAGCCGCGTCGGCCTCCGAACCCGCTCCTATGCAATACATCTCGCCCTACGCTGCCTGCGCCATGGGAGAGTTCTTCCGCGACAGCGGACGCCACGCTCTGTGCATCTATGACGATCTTTCGAAACACGCTGCAAGCTATCGTGAAATCTCGCTCCTGTTGCGCCGCCCCCCCGGCCGCGAAGCCTATCCCGGAGACGTCTTCTATCTCCACTCGCGCCTGTTAGAACGAGCTGCCAAAGTAAGTGATAAGCTAGGTGGAGGTTCGCTAACGGCGTCTGCCGATAATCGAAACCCAGGCGGGCGACGTTTCAGCCTACATTCCGACTAACGTCATTTCGATCACCGATGGCCAGATCTATCTCGAAACTGACTTGTTCAACCAGGGTGTCCGTCCCGCTGTGAACGTAGGACTCTCCGTAAGTCGAGTAGGCGGCGCCGCCCAGATAAAAGCCATGCGCCAGGTAGCCGGAACCCTAAAGCTCGAACTAGCGCAGTACCGAGAACTGGCCGCCTTCGCCCAATTCGGCAGCGATCTGGACAAAGCCACGCAACAGCAACTAAGTCGCGGTCAAAGGCTCGTAGAACTGCTAAAGCAGGGTCAATTCAGCCCGCTCCCGTTCTCGAAACAAATTCTGATAATCTTCGCCGGCACCAGCGGAGTACTGGACGATATGCCCGTAGATCAGGTAAGAGACTTCGAGCAAGATCTGTACAAGTACGTAGACACAACCAATCCAGGATTGCTAAACACGATCATGGAAAAGAAAGTTTTGGATGACAATCTAAAAGCGGAAATGTCGAGAGTAATCAAAGAGGCCAAACAGCAATTCGTAGATTCAAAGCAAGCCGCAGCAAAGAAATAGAATTGTGGTAGGGACGCTGCTCGCCGCGTCTGACAGCTGCACGAAACTCGGGTTTGTGTTTTCAACGGGCGCGACTTTGGCGGCGCTCTAAGCGAACGACCAACGACTAACTACTGACGACCGACAATGGCCAACATCCTCGACATCCGTCGCCGCATCCGCAGCGTGGTCAACACGCGGCAGATCACGAAGGCCATGAAGACTGTTTCCGCGGCCAAACTGCGCCGCGCCCAGGAAGCTGCCATGGCTGCGCGTCCCTACGCGCAGATGCTAACCAATGTTCTCAAATCGCTGGTCTCGCGAACCGAAATATACGATCCCATTTCCGGCGAGCCGCTGCACCCGCTGTTGGCGGAGCGCCCAGAAAAAACTATCCTTGTGATCATCGTTACCGGAGACAAAGGCCTGGCCGGCGCTTTCAACACGAACATCCTTAAGATGGCGTCCAAGTTCATATCGACGACCATCGAGTCGAAGCCCGATGTGAACATCGACATCGAATGCATAGGCCGCAAAGGCCGCGATTTCATGCGCCGCCGCTATCCGACTGCCCCGGAGCGTCCCGCTTCCGAGCTGACAAACGATGGAGCGACGGGCGTCTCGCCCGTCCAATCCGATGCAGAGGTCACTCCAAAGCGGTCTGCTCGCGTGCAGATAACCGGCGAATACGTAGGAGTTCTGGGCAAAGTAGAATACGGTTTTGCAAATAAGCTGAGCGAGAACGTGATTGCACGCTTCTCTCGCGAGGAGATCGATGGCGTCTACCTTCTCTACAATGAATTCAAATCCGTAATAGCTCAACGCCTTGTAGCCGAACGCCTGCTGCCCATCAAAGAGATCGGTGAGGTTGACGTTCTGATGGCGGAAGAAGCGTCAGAAGAAGAGCGCAAGAAGCGCCTGGAAGCCGCGAAAGGAACCGGCGTCGGCGTGCGCCCATCCGACACGACCGCCATCGATGAATCTGCCGCCAAGTTCGGAACAGCGCAGGTAGACTACATCTACGAGCAGCCGCCGGGCGAACTCTTCCAGGGAATATTACCGAAATATATTGGCATCCAGATTTTTCATGCTTTGCTGGAATCCGTAGCCGCCGAGCACGCAGCGCGCATGACCGCAATGGACGCGGCCACCAACAATGCGAGCGATATGATCGATTCGCTGACACTAATAATGAATCGAGCGCGCCAGGCCAAGATTACAAAAGAAATCATAGAAATAGTAAGTGGAGCAGCGGCACAGTGAGAAGAGATTTGTCATGAGCAATAATTCGGCTGGGTGTTGATTTTACTCAGTATTGATTTTGGGTGGCGCAGCGCTTCAGCGCCGCGATAACAAGTGCCCCGTAAGCGGCTTTAGCCGCTGCGGTTTGCGTACGAACATTTGAGATCCTATCTATGGCAGAAAACATCGGACACGTAATCCAAATCGCCGGGCCCGCGGTCGACGTGCAATTTGTCGAAGGCTCCATGCCCCCTGTCTATGAAGCCCTTCGCGTCGTCAGCGACGGCTTCACCGTACCCACTCCCATCAACGTCATCCTCGAAGTGCAGCAGCATCTGGGCGAAGGCCGGGTCCGCTGCGTGGCCATGGAAGCCACCGACGGCATGGTGCGTGGAATGAAAGCCATCGACCAGGGCGGACCTATCTCCGCTCCCGTAGGTCGAGGCACGCTGGGTCGCGTGATGAACGTGATCGGCGAACCCGTGGACGACTTGGGTCCAATCGCTTGTGACAAGCGAATGCCGATCCACCGCCTCGCCCCCGCCTTCGACGAACAAGCGACGACCGCCGAAATGTTCGAAACCGGAGTGAAGGTGGTCGACCTGATCCAGCCTTTTCTGAAAGGCGGAAAGATCGGTCTCTTCGGCGGCGCAGGTGTGGGCAAAACGGTTGTGATCATGGAGTTGATCAACAACGTAGCCAAACAACACGGAGGTTTCTCGGTATTCGCCGGAGTAGGCGAGCGCACCAGAGAAGGCAACGACCTCTGGCTGGAAATGACCGAGTCAGGAGTAATCAAGCCCGGCAAGCCCGCTGAATCGAAAGCCGCATTGATCTACGGCCAGATGACAGAACCTCCCGGTGCCCGCTTAAGAGTAGCGCTAACCGCGCTAACCGTAGCCGAGTTCTTCCGCGACGAAGAAGGAAGCGATACGCTGCTGTTCATCGACAATATTTTCAGATTCACTCAAGCCGGCTCGGAAGTATCCGCCTTACTAGGAAGAATGCCATCAGCCGTAGGCTATCAACCCAACTTAGCAACAGAGATGGGAGAGTTACAGGAGCGGATTACTTCCACTAAGAAGGGGTCAGTCACCTCGGTGCAAGCTATCTATGTGCCCGCTGACGACTTGACGGATCCGGCGCCGGCGACAACTTTTGCTCACCTCGATGCCACTACTGTCCTTTCGCGCGCCCTCACGGAGATCGGAATCTACCCCGCAGTCGATCCTCTGGCGTCCACTTCGCGCATTCTCGATCCCAGAATCGTAGGCCAGGATCATTACGACGTAGCGCAGATGGTAAAGAAAACCTTACAGACCTATAAGGATCTGCAGGACATTATCGCGATTTTGGGCATCGACGAACTCAGCGAAGACCAGAAAGTTACAGTAGCCCGTGCGCGCAAGATACAAAAGTTCCTGTCGCAGCCGTTCTTTGTGGCCGAGCAGTTCACCGGCACTCCAGGACGCTACGTAAAGATCGCCGACACAGTGAAAGGTTTCCGCGGAATCGTGGAAGGAAAGTACGACGACATTCCGGAGCAGGCTTTCTACATGAAAGGAACCATCGACGAAGTGCTGGAGACAGCCGAGAAGATGAAAGGCGCTGCCGCCTAGGAACAGTCGTCGGTCGACAGTCGTCAGTCGATGGCGAATGCTAAACGGCTTACTTGCTGAGTCGACGACCGACGGCCAACGACTAACGACCAACGACTACGATTAATGCCTGATACTTTCCAACTCGAAATAGTCACCCCGTCCAAGCTTCTTGTGAAAGATGCCGCCGAGGAAGCGCAGATCCCTGGCGTGAACGGGTATCTAGGAATTCTTCCCGGCCACGCGCCTCTGATTAGCGAATTGGGTGTAGGCGAGATCACCTATAAGACGGGCGGTGCCGCGCATACGCTCTCCGTAGCCTGGGGATTCGTAGAGGTGCTGCCGGATAAAGTGACCATCCTGGCCGAAGCAGCCGAGCGTCCGCAGGAGATTGACGTTGCCCGCGCCCAAAAAGCCAAAGACAGAGCCGAGGAGCGTCTGAAGAGCAACGATCCCAAAACTGATTACACACGCGCGGAGGACGCATTGCAGCGCGCCGAAACGCGGCTCAACGTCGCGAAGGGCAAATAGTGTTTGCCAGTCTAACCAAACAGACGTTATAGCTTGGTCGAGTCACCTTCGCTATTTTCGCGTCAATCTATCAATCAGCGCGCGATGCTGTGGATAACTCCTCGCTAACTCCTCACGTTCGGCCAGTTCAAAATCGTCAAAGTCAAATCCGGGAGCTGTACATCCCACCAGCGCGAACGACTTGCCGTCTTTCATTTCGGAGGCGAACCAGCATCCGGCTTTGACCACGCCCTGAAACATGTCTCCAGCGTCTGTATCTGTTCCTAGTTGAATTGTGAAATAGCGGCCATCGGCTTCGATCATGTGTATGAGTAGTGTTTCTCCCAGATAAAAATGCCAAAGTTCATCGGACCGCAAACAGTGAAAGGCTGAGAAATTCTCTCCTTCTAGCAAGAAATAGATTGCGGTCGAGGAAGGCCGCGGGCCAGTGAAAGTCGGCAGGCTCTCGTTGGGCAGAACCAAGTCGGCCTTGTAGGTCTGCCGATAACAGCCACCTTCGGGATGAGGCTTCAGATACAGCTTCCGAATCCAGTAAGTGGCGTCTTTGGAAATAGTCATCGAACTGGTACTGCCGCGCCAGGAAATTCCTATGCTGTTTCGAAGGCACGTGGGCAACAACGTCCGCGCCACACGAGACGACGGACGTCAAAAGAAGCGCGTAACACCTTCTTCGAGCACCACAACTTTGTCTTTTACTCCGGCAGCTTGCGCCGCGCGTTCCAGCAATTCCAGCGGTTCTTCGATGGGCTCGTGCGAGAGGCGGAAAGTTCCATAGTGCATCGGGATCATCCAGCGGGCATTCAGATCGAGAAAAGCCTTAGTGGCGTCGGCGGGGCTGGTGTGCACGTTGCGGAATTGTTCTGGATTGTAAGCGCCGATCGGCAGCAGCGCCAGTTGTGGCGATAAACGGCGTCCGATTTCACGAAAGCCGCTAAAGTAGGCGGTGTCGCCGGCGTGGTAAACCGAATGTTTGCCGCTGCGCAAAACATAGCCGCCGTACCCCCGATGCGAATCTTTTATGATGCGCGCTCCCCAATGGCGCGAGGGAACATGCGTGATGTCGAGGGAGGCGTGGCGATACGTGTTCCACCACTCCAGTTCCACAATCTTCTCGAAGCCCAGGTCCGACACGAGATCAAAAAGATGATGCGGAACCACCAGTGTTGGCGCGGTTCCAGTCTGGCGGCGAGTTTGCCGCGCTATCGTGCGCAGCGACTGGCGATGCAAGTGATCGAAGTGCGCATGGGTTACCAGAACCACGTCGCACGGAGGCAGGTCTCGCAGTTTCAAACCGGGTTGACGCAACCGCTTGAGCACAAAGAGCCAGCGCGCAAAGTTGGGATCGATCACGACGTTCTGTCCGCCGATCTGCAGAAAAAAGCTGGAATGTCCGATGAACGTGACGCCGAGTTCGCCATCCCCAACCAGTGTAGGTTTGTGAGTCTGGCCCGTGCGCGGAGTGACCGCGGAATGCCGCACCAAGCGTGTGAACTGGCCTGCACGCTTCCGCAGAGCGCGATTTTTTAGCGATGACTTTAACATGCCTTCGACCACTGTGAAGCCGTGCGCCTGTGCTAGCAAACTATGCACTCATTATCGGCTTTCCCGCCCCAACTCTCTAGTAGATTTAGATGCCCCGGGATAGGCCATGGACGGGCTAAGCGTAAATACCCGCAGGGAGGCAAATTGCTCCACAAAATAAAGAGGAATTTCAAAAAAGGAAGAGAAAATTCGTGCCCCAAGTCTGCAACCCCTCTCCCCAACCGTACATCCTAAACTCGCTGCCGAGTGCGGCCGATTGGTCCCCGAACTATCGCGTCGGCACCCTGCCCTGTCGCCATCATGCTGGATGGCGCCAGCGACGCTTTAAGTCCGGAGCGGAGCTGATTTCGACTAAGTGGCCTGAATCGGGCGTTTTCGTCTTGACCTTGGCTTCGCTGGTCATTTCTAATCCAGACGCTAGACGAAATGCTTTTGGAGGAATCACCCTGATATGCGCGTAGCTTTTCTTGGTTTGGGGATTATGGGTCGATCGATGGCCGCGAACCTGGTCAAGGCTGGACATGAGGTTGCGGTCTGGAATCGCACTCCGGGCAAGACTATAGAAGGCGCGCGCACCGCAGCTTCTCCCTCGGACGCGGCGGCAGGGGCCGAAATCGTCTGGATGTGCGTCTCTGACACTCGGGCCGTCGAAGAGGTATTGTTTGGCGCGAACGGTGCGGCAGAGGTTTTGGCTGCCGGCGCGATTATCGCTGACTCTAGCACGATTTCACCTTCTGCCACTTTAAAATTCGCGGCGCGCGTGAAGCCACGCGGCGTCGATTATGTCGACGCTCCCGTGACCGGATCGAAGATCGCCGCCGAAGCAGGAAGCCTGATATTTATGGTGGGCGGCAGTGATTCCGCGCTGGCTCGCCTACAACCGCTTTTTCAGGCGATGGGCAAACAGGTTTTTCACATGGGCGAAACGGGGAAGGGGCAAGCCACCAAGCTAGTCATGAATCTGCAAATCGCTCTCATCTTCGAGGGCTTTGCAGAAGCGCTCGCGCTGGCCGCGAAGCTGGGAGTGAACGTCGAAAAGCTCTTGCCATTAATTCAGGCCTCCATGGTGCGTTCTGGCGTCGTGGACTATAAAGCTCCCTTTATCTTGCAGCGCGACTTCTCGCCAAATTTTCCGCTTCGGCTCATGCTGAAGGATATTCGCCTGGCCTTGGACGCGGCTCGGGAATCGCGTGTCCGCCTCCCCGGCCTGGAAGCAGTGGAAGAGGTATATGACGTTGCAGCCGAAGAAGGGCATCAGGACCTGGATTACGCCGCCACTCTCACGTTGCTCGAAAAATGGGCTGGAATAGAAGTGAAAGCTGCGGCGAAGGCGGGTTAACGGTACTTGTCCCAACATCGCCAATTTTGTTTCGATACAAGCCTCATGCGCACCAACGTGATTTTGGCAGCTTGTTTATTGTTGCGGCGTCACTGACTTCAGATATGCGACCACTGCTTCGGCATCGGTCCGATCCATCCGAAACTGCGGCATCGGCCGGCGCAGATGGTTGCCGCTGGTCCAGACACCGGTCATCAGCAATTTCACCATGTCGGCATCGTCGGCCGGTGGAGTTCCGCCAATCCGGGGAGCACTGATCGGCCAGTCGGAACTCGGCTGCGCCGGCAGGTAGGGAACCGACGCCCCTTGCAGCCACCGAGAGCGATCTGGTTTCCCGCTCGCGTCCAAAGGAGTGTGGCACGTTCCGCACATGGCCACGTCTTCGACCAGATATTTTCCCCGAGCGACAGCAGTCGCCGGCTCCGTCTTTTCCGCTTGCCGCTGCCCAGAGTCATTTTGTGTCTTGTCGCCACTCGTCTTATTATTCTGAGCAAAAATTGGCCTAACGCCATCGGAAAGTAGAGCGAGAGTCAGGACAGAAGAAAGGGAAAGCAAAGCTAGCCGACGTAACTCTTGTCCACGCATGACTTGTCACCTTCGGACAGCGCGCGTATTGAGATGCCGCTAGGCCGTCTTGGTCGATATTGTACGCTACGAAATTGTGCGCTGCGATCGTAGCGCCGCCATTCCGGCGGCTGTTTGGCAGGAATCACGTTCGTGCTTTTGGTGGTAAATCGCAGCCGCGATACGAGCTACTCGCAGACGGCGCGTCCGGCGGGTTGGAAGCGATCCATTTGGGCGTCGTGCTGGGTGCTGATGTGACCATCTGGGGTCTTCCCGTATTGGTCTTCGCCGGAACAATAGTAGAGGGCGGTGTGCGGATCGACCCACACATTAATATTGGGGTCGCCCGCGGAATGAATTTCGGGTGCGGGTGCCTCCGCAATCCCAATCGCCACGAGAATTCTTTCCATCGGGGTGAGTGTGGCTTGTTGTGAAGCTTGTTGCGGTGCGCTTCCAGTCGGCCACAACAGAGCACATGCGGCCAGAAGAATAGCTGCTCCCAGATAGAGATTGGCGCGGTGAAACCGCAGCGTTATGCGAAGGTCGGCCAGCCGTCGTCGCAGTGACGAAGACGAAGACGAAGATGAAGATGAAGATGTCGAGTAGGCTCCGCTCTCCGTGTTTGCCATCGCATCGTCGACTATGGTCTCGCCAAACGCGGTGACTCCCTCAGGCGCAGAAACATCAGTCGGATAAGAATGGTCGCTGACCTCGAACGAGAACGTTGGCGCGCCTGCATCCGCGTTTTCTGGCGCCGGTACCTCTCTCGGCGGGTCCGGCCAAATCGAAGTTTCCGCGAGCGATTCGCTTTTGGTTGCAGGATGTTCACGTGCTTCCCAGCCGTCGACTGATGGGCGTACGTATAATTGTTGAATTGTCTCTGCCGCGATCGGCTCCGTTGTGGGAGTCTCGCTTCCCATCTCCGGTGTCGCCGCAGCATTGATAAAGCCGTCAAAGTCGGAGTCGAGAGTCGATGGGACGAACGGTTGCCGCTCGCCGCCGGCAATTGGATCCTTTTTTCGTAGATCCTCATGAATCTCCTGATGGGTGGTGCCAACTTCCTGTCGAGATTCGTGCACCTCTCGGGGCGTTTCTGGCACCTCTGCAGGCCGCTCTGGGAACAGGTTCTGTTCCTGACTCATTAGCCACATCGAAGCCCACTTGCGCTGCATGCGCTCTCCCGGACGAAACTCGTCCGGACCGCAGTGCGGGCAGCGCGATTCCTGGTGCGGCTTCACCGCCCCGCAATGGTGGCAAAAACTATCGGGCTCTGCCTTAGATCTGATTTGCGGCTTGATCTCGGTAGGTCGAACTTCATTCAGCCGCGCGTTATGTTCTTGAATGGTGAAAGCGGCCGACAACAAGTCCTGAAAGGCTTGCTCGTCCAGTATCAGGTTAGGCCGGTTCGAAGGCATGGTGGCGGCGGGAGAGGTAACAACCGAACTAGCAGTATTGTAAAGCCAAATCGCGACAGTGTGAAGAGAAACTAAACGGTCGCTTTTGGGCCGATTTCCCGTGCGCGTGCCTCATTCTGGAATCCTTCATAAATCCGCTCTTAGAAATTCCCCTCGAAACCACGCTCTCAAATTCTAACTGAATGGTTCTAAAAGGAATAACTTCATGGCGAAGATTTGGCGAATCGCTTGCTTAGTGATTGCTGGGTCGCGACCCCAAGACTGAACTAAAAGGAGCGGACGAAAGGCCGATTTCAATACCTATGATCAATCTTAATGAAATCAAGATAACACCCCGAGACCACCAGGTTCTCTGTCTGCTGGTGCAAGGCTGCAGCAACAAAGAGATCGCGAGCCATTTGAACATCAGCCCGAGGACTGTCAAACAGCATCTCCGCACGTTGTTCTTGCGCGCCGGGATCAAAGAGGGCCGCAAACGAGTGAAACTGGCTACCGCCATGTTTATCAAGGAGCAGGTGCAACCATGCAACCCCGTGATCGGCTAACCGCCAAAGAGATTCAGATTGCGACCCTGGTGTGGCAGGGTCTAACCAACAAAGACATCGCCCAGGTGCTCATAACCAGCGAGCAGGTAGTGAAGAACTACCTGCGCACCGCCTTCGACAAACTCGGCGTCTGGACTAGGCTGGAGCTGGCCCTATACGTAGCTGGACATGGCGGAGCAAACTGGCATGTGCCGCTAGGAAATGGCCTAACTGCACCGGCGCGAGAGTGGGCCCTCCCAGTGAGCGATGAGCCCCAACGAGTTGCAGACCAGGAACAGCAACAACTCGAATAACCAATGAGTAACTCACAAAATGAGTAACTGATAAAACCGCAGCTGTGGCATGAAAGCTCGGCACGGTAATGCCAGTAAAACCAATGGTTCGAACCAGTGCATGGATTGCGCCGCCCCAAATGAGGCGACATGAGTGGTAGACGCACGCCGGCATTTAACTTGGCAAACAGAAACAGTTTTCACATGCTTTGGTATAAAGCGGCGCTGTCCGCGATCCCACGGCACTGGCAATTGCTGATCTAAACAGCGTGTTTTCAGAACAATAACCTTCCGGCCTGGCCTCAAGAAGCCGGCATCACCGGGCACATAAAGTGGCGCCGTTCCCGGTGATCAAATTGCTTAGTTAGTCGAGGGACGAAGTTTGCTTCGGCCAAGGGTCGTGGTTCACGAGAGCGTGATTCGTTCGGACACAAGGGAGCTATGGCTTACAAGGACGTTTTCTGGATGGCTTGCGATTCGACCGAGCAACTGCGCGCGGAATACGGCCCCTTCCATACCCGCGAAGAGGCCGAAGCCGAAGCTCGCAAGCTCTCCTTCAAATATCTCCTGCGTTACGAGCACGTCCTTGGCTCCGACGATGAGATCGAAGAGGTGCGTTGCGTCTTCCTTGAATTGGAAGACATACAACAGCCGGACGCAATACCAGACACGGAATCACAAGAGCAAGAGACGGAATTACAAGAGAAAAAACCGCCATACGAACCGTCATCTCCGCGCCAGAACGTTACAAATGTGAGCGTCACCTTTCACACCCGCTGCGCCAGTTGCGGCGAGGCCGCAGCCCATGATCAGTCATGGCGAGCCGAGGTATGGGCCGACATCCACGAATTCGAACACACCCGCCACAAAGTAAGACTGTTCGAACACGCCCGCGGAGAGGGCCTCAAAGAGATAGCCGACTGGCGAGGCCGAGCGGCGTAAGTAAGACCGCCAACACAAATCACATAGACACGAACCCAGTTATACGCCCGCCACGTAAAGGGACGACGTTTTTGGTCGTCAGTCGGGCGAAGCCGGACCGCGATCATGGGCTTCGAGAGACACCCGTGTAGTGAATGCCGTAAAAGCAATTAGCCAGGGAACTTGCGAACCGCAATTACGCGGTGTGATGTCTATTACGCCACCGTATCCGCATCGACGCTGCCGTGGCGAGCGCCGTAACAGGCGGCTCCCAGCAACCCTGTATTTCCGTTAGTGATCACGCGCACAGGAATGTCTTCGAGCACGGGCTGCAAGCGTCCTTTACTGAGAAAAGCCTGCATGAATAGAGGGCCGGAAAGTTTCGGCAGAATCTTAGGTGCAATTCCTCCGGCCAGAAATACGCCGCCCGACGAAAGAACTTTCAGCGCCATGTTGCCTGCTTCGGCGCCATAGATCGAGATCCACAAGTCAAGAGCCTGCTCGGCCAGCGGCGCGTTGGCGGAGACCGCGGCTCGCGAAATGGCGGCTGACGGGTCGCCGGCTGCGATTTCGTCCCGCAGCCATTGCGGTTCTTTCTCATTGCCCCGATGCGTGTCCTTGAGAAACAGATACACGTTCACCAGACCGGGGCCCGAGAGTATGCGTTCATAGCTGACATGTCCGAAGCGTGTGAGCAAATAGCGAAGAAGGTCGATTTCCAGTTCGTTGCGCGGAGCAAAGTCGCAATGCCCGCCCTCGCAGGCAAAAATTTGATGGCGCTTCCGTTCCTCGTCCCAGATCAAGCCAGCTTCGCCCAGGCCCGTTCCCGCCGCCACCACAGCTTGATTGCCGACGGGAGACTGACTCGAAGGTATCTGATTGAGTGCGACCGTATCTTCGGGTTCGAGGCATTGGATTCCCCACGCCTGCGCCTCGAGATCATTAATCAGATTTACTGTGTCGAGTTGCAACTCCCCCGCGAGTCGGGACGATTCGATTACCCAAGGCAAATTCGAAGTTTCGACTCGCCCATTACGCACCGGCCCCGCGATCCCGAAGCTCGCGATCGCAGGACGAACGTCCGTTTCCGAAACGAACTTGAGCACGATTTCATCGAGCCCGCGGAACTCTCTGCTGGCAAAAACTTGTTCATGGACGGCGACAAAGTGGGTGTCGCGATCATTATCCTGCCTGTAGAAGGCAAGACGCGCGTGTGTTCCCCCGATATCTCCTGCGAGAATCATGCTTTGCGAGATCATGCTTTGCGAAATCATTGTTCGAAGTTTCTCCAGCGCCGGCCATCGCGCTCCATTAAATCGTCGGCTTCTTTCGGGCCCCACGTCCCCGCCGGATAGTTGGGGAAATCGCGGGGCGGCAGCGCCTTCCACACGTCAATTACGGGATTGACTATTTTCCAGCCGGCTTCGACCATGTCGGCGCGCTGGAAGAGCGTGGCGTCGCCAATCATGCAATCATGCAAAAGGCGTTCGTACCCGGTTGAAGGCGTGACTCCGAAATAGTCGGCATAGGCAAAATCCATATTCACTTCGCCCAACTCCATCGTAGTCCCGGGAGTTTTGGCGGCAAAGCGCAGCGAGATGCCCTCTTCAGGTTGGATGTGCAGCACGAGCTGGTTGGGCATCATGGTTTCAACCTGAGTCTCGCGGAAGAGCATGAAAGGCGCGCGCCGGAATTGAATCACGACGTGCGTGCTGCGGCTGGGCAACCGTTTGCCGGTGCGCAGGTAGAAGGGAACTCCCGCCCAGCGCCAGTTGTCGAGCAGCAGGCGCATGGCGACGAAGGTTTCGGTGCGCGAGTCCGGAGGCACGCCCTCTTCAGAGCGGTAGCCGGGAACGCGCTCGCCGTCCATTGTGCCTTCTCCATATTGCCCGCGTACGGTTTTGGTGAGTACGTCCTCGTTACTGAAGGGCTGCACGGCGTGCAGAATCTTGGCTTGCTCGTCGCGCACCGCGTTGGCCTCGAACGAAATAGGGGGCTCCATCGCGGTGAGGCTGATGAGCTGCATGATGTGATTCGGCACCATGTCGCGCAGTGCGCCCGCTCCGTCGTAATAGTCGCCCCGTTGCTCCACCCCGACGGTTTCAGCCACCGAAATCTGCACATGATCGATGTAGCGCCGATTCCAGATGGGCTCGAAAATCCCGTTCGCGAAACGGAGCGCCAGAATATTCTGCACCGTCTCTTTTCCCAGGTAGTGGTCGATGCGGTAGATCTGGTCCTCGGAAACGACTTTCAGAAGGTGCTTGTTTAAAGCCTGGGCGGAATCCAGATCGTGGCCGAATGGCTTTTCGATGATCACGCGCCGCCAGTAGTCATTTTCTTCGTGCATAAGGCCGACTTTGGCGAGTCGCTCGACAACATCGTCAAAAAACTTGGGCGCGGCCGCCATATAGAAAAAATAGTTGCCGTGAGACTTATGCTCCTGATCTACCTTGCCCAGAGTTTCTTTCAGCTTGTCGTAAGTCGCCGGATCGTCGAAATCTCCACTTACATAACTTATGCGGCGGACAAACGACTCCCACAAATCCGTGTCGACGGAACCAGTGGCAAACTTCTTGAAATCTTCCGTCACTTTCTTGCGCGCATCTTCATCGCTCATGGGCGTGCGGCCTATGCCGATCACCGCAAACTCGTTCGACAGCAACTGCTGGCTGGCAAGGTTATAGAGAGCGGGAATCAGCTTGCGCCGCGTCAGGTCCCCGGTAAAGCCAAAGATCACCATGACGCATGGATCTGCCTTTCGTCCCACTCGCGGTTTCTTCGGTATCGGCCGAGTGTCTGCTAAAACCATGGTTCCCTCGATTGAGTGATGAATGAATCTAGTGATAAATCGATCTCTGGAGACGCGGCTAGCCGTGTCTCAGACCAACAACTATGTCAGCGGGACTGCTGAGGCGTCTCTACCTAACCTGTTCGCGCGCCGCCTGCGCCACCAGGTCTGCGCTGAAGCCGAACTTCTTCTGCAAGTCTTTCAAGGGCGCGGATGCTCCAAAAGTGTGCATGGCTATGATCCGTCCTCGTGCTCCCGCGTATTGTGCCCAGCCCATGCCGGAGGCCTGCTCGACCGCGACACGCGCCGTGACGTCAGGCGGCAACACCTGTTCGCGGTAACTACGATCCTGATGCTCGAACAAATCCCACGAAGGCATGCTGACAACCCGTGCGCGAATGCCCTCGGCCTTCAGTTTCTCGTATGCATCAATGCAGAGGTAGACTTCGCTGCCAGTGGCCATAAGAATGACTTGCGGTTTGCCGCCTTCGGTATCCGCCATAATATATGCGCCGCGCGCCAGTCCAGCGGCCGGTGCATACTTGGTGCGATCGAAAGTCGGCAGAGCCTGGCGCGTCAAAATCAGCGCCACCGGTTCCTTCTTCAGCGCCATGATTACCTTCCACGCCTCGACCACTTCGTTGGCATCCGCTGGTCGCAGCGTCATCAGGCCGGGCACGGCCCGCAGCGTCACCAATTGCTCGATAGGCTGATGCGTTGGTCCATCTTCGCCGACGCCGATGGAATCATGGGTAAAGATCCAGACCGAGGGAATTTCCATGATCGCCGACAGCCGGATCGGCATCTTCATGTAATCGCTGAAGATGAGGAAAGTCGAACCGTAGGCGCGGATTTTCGATAACATCATGCCGTTGACGATCGCGCCCATCGCATGTTCGCGAATGCCAAAGTGGAAGTTGCGCGCATTGTAATTGCCCGCTTCAAAGTCGCCCGCTCCGTCGAAAGTGAGCCGGGTCTTGGTCGACGGATACAGATCAGCCGATCCGCCCATCAGCCACGGTTCGTTCTTCGCGATGGCATTCAGCACTTTGCTTGAGGAATCCCGCGTCGCCAGTCCCTTGGGATCAGCGGCAAACGTGGGTAGATCCTTGTTCCATCCTTCCTCCGCCTCCGCCTGCTGCATGCGTTCGTATTGCGCCGCGAGGTCGGAATACTGCGCCTTGTACTTCGCGAAAAGCGATTTCCATTGTCCGCTTAATTCCTTTCCCCGCTTACCCATCACGTCGCGAAAGTTTTCGCGCACGCCATCGGGGACCAGGAACTTGGCATCTTCCGGCCATCCGTAGAAGCGTTTCGTCAATTTGACTTCTTCTTCGCCCAGCGCTTCGCCGTGCGCTTCTCTGGTGTCTTGCCGGTGGGGCGAGCCATAACCAATGTGGCTGTCGACGATGATCAATTTGGGGCGGTCGGTCACGGCGAGTGCATGAGAAAAGGCATTGGCGAGAGCGGTCAGATCGTTCGCATCGTGGACGTGCTGCACATCCCATCCATAGGCCGCGAACCTCGCGGGCACATTCTCATCGTAGGCGAGATCAGTATTACCTTCGATCGTGATGTGGTTGTTATCGTAAATCCAGCACAAGTTCGAAAGTCGCAGATGGCCCGCGATGGATGCGGCTTCTGAAGAAATTCCTTCCATCATGTCACCGTCGCCGGAAATCGCCCAGATGTTGTAGTTGAATATTTCAAAGTCCGGACGATTGAAATGCACCGCCAGCCAGCGCTCGGCGATGGCCATGCCCACGCTATTGCCCACGCCCTGGCCCAGCGGGCCCGTTGTCGTTTCGACGCCTGTCGTCAAGCCATATTCGGGATGCCCCGGCGTCTTGCTGCCTAGTTGCCGGAAATTCTTGATCTCATCGAGCGACACCGCAGGGGTCGAAAGAACTTTGCCTTCAGGAGTCACTTCACGCACGCCGGTCAGATGGAGCAGCGAATAAAGCAACATCGAGGCGTGTCCGTTAGAGAGCACGAAGCGGTCGCGGTTCGGCCAGAGGGGATTTTCCGGGTCGTAGTGCAGAAACTGCTGCCATAGACAATAGGCTACCGGAGCCAACCCCATTGGCGCCCCGGGATGGCCGGAGTTTGCTTTCTGCACTGCATCCATCGAGAGCGTGCGGATCGTGTTGATACACAATTGATCGAGTTGCTTACCGCTGGTAGCGACGGTCTGTTCACTGATAGCCATCGATTCTCTCCTGGCAAATCGGTATTCATACAACCATAGCCGATTTAGATGAAATAAGCGTGAAACTGGATACAGCAGCGACGACACTGAAGCTCAAATAATGCTCGAGAAGCAAACGTCGCCCGAGACTAGGTTCCGATTCTACACCGAGAAGAATTTGCCCTAGGGATTTCCATTCCGCACGTCGGGACGCGGCTTGCCGCGTCTGATTCACTACGGCAATCGTAATAAATGTGGAAAAGATATTACGCCAGGAAGAGTTTATTGTGGCTGACTCTGTGTTGTAGGGTTGATGCCAATTGATCCACGTCGACCGCTGAAACATTGAATGCGTCGGGGTCGAAAACGGGAAGGTGGTTGGTTCCGATCGCGTCCCGGCGCACCTGGATCAGCAACGCTTGAAGCGCCTCGGCGTCGTATTTCTGCGGAGTCAGCCGGATCAATTCCTGGAGCGCGACCCCGACCGACATGCGTTCGCGATAAGGACGTTCGTTGGTCATAGCATCGAAGGTGTCGGCCAGTGCGACAATCCGGACCGCCTGCGGGATTTCCTCTCCGTGCAAGCCGTCGGGGTATCCCGAAGCGTCCGCGCGTTCGTGATGCCAGCGCACGATCTCGGGAATCTGCGGCCAAGGGAACTGCACCTGGCTGACAATTTGATGTCCAATGATGGTGTGGTCCCTCATCTCGCGCGATTCATCCCCGTCGAGCCGGGCAGCTTTTCCGAATATTCGCCGGTCGATAGCCACCATTCCGATGTCGTGCAGGTAGGCCGCAGACCGCAGCGAAGCTACGTCGCTCGGTTCCATTCCCAAAGCCTCGCCAATCGCTTGCGCGTAGCGCCCCACCCGCAGCGAGTGTCCATGAATATTGACGTGTTTGACATCGATGGCAATGGCGAAAGCTTCGAGCGCGTTGTCGTAAAATCCGTGCAGCGACGCCAGCAACCGCAGATTTTCGGAGACCCGTTGAGCCAGCGTCTGTCCCAGGGTGTGATTCTGAACCGCCAGCGCCACATAATGGCTCAGTATTTGAAATGCATCAAGGGCATCTTCTTCGTACGGAGCATCGCCCGGCCGGCGGCCCAACGCGATCAGGCCAGTCAGTTTGCCGCGAACTTTCAGCGGGCAAATGCACTTGAAAAGTTCAGGCGCAACATTGCCGTTCGAACTCAAGAAAGAATCATAGGTGGAACTTGTCAGCGGAACCGGTCCGGCAGCCGCCATCAAGGAATGCACATGCCGGCGCAGCAGTGGAATCACGGACGGCTCCGGCAGCAGCGCGAATCCCTGGGCATCAATCGAGCTCAGTACAGACGGCCGTTCGCTGAACGAAAAAAGAACACCCTCGCGTGCCCCGGCTGCTTCCATTACGGCCGCCAGCATGGTGTGAGCGGTCTGGCGGAAGTCGCGGTCCGCGGTAAGTTCGGGCCCCAAATCCGTCAGCGCTTCGAAAGTTCTGATGAATCTCTTGAGATTGGTTCCTTGCAATGCCTCTTGCGGAGGTACCGAGAAACCAGAGCGTTTTCAGAGTAGCATCGCGCTCGCGTCACATTGTTAGTTAGTTTGGTGCGACGGCGTCGATCGAATCGGATTCTAGGCGGGCGTCATCCTATGACTCTACTTTGGATCCTTAACAGAAAATGCTTGCCTGTTGTTGCAACGAGAAAATGTCGTAGGAACTGCAACGAGACTCTGTCACCCCCCCTTATCCATTAAGTAACGGCCGCTAAAGCCGGGCGGCCGGAGAGATTGTAGATACGGGCAGTGGTCTCTTTCTCTTCTGCGCCGCGGTGAGGAGCTGGGGACGGCGCTCGGCGTGTTCTGCGAGCGGCAGAGGCAGCGCGAAAAGAAGCTGATCTCCGCGATAGACGCGCAGCATGCCATCCAAGTGATGGCCAGTCGTGACGGCTGGCGTCGGTGAAGGCCATCATGTCGAAACGCGGGCGGGGAGGGCGGCGGGAACGATACTTTCGCGGACGGCGCTTCTGCGGAGAGGCCAACTTGGCGGCGCGCAAAATGCGGCGCACGGTCTCGCGGCTGACCGCGAGGTTTTCTTCCGCGCGAAGTTTTTCCGCCAGATGGGAATCGTTGAAGCCCCGATATTTACCGCGGGCTAAGTTCAAGATCAACTGCTTCTGAAGAAGAGGCAAGGCCCAAGGCATGGGGCGTCCGCGATTGCCGTGCTGCACCCAGCCGACGGAATCGGGCTGATAGCGGCGTTTGAGCCGTTGCACCTGGCGTTCACTCAGTTGCAGCAGACGGGAGGCTTCGCCTACGCTCAGCCTCCCGCCCGCTGCATTCTCAATCACTTTCACCCGCTGGAACTCTTTCTGACTCATCATCACCATCCTGAGAGGGTGACAAAGTCTCGTTGCAGTTAGGGGGTGACATTATCTTGGAGCATCTACACTTAGGCTATTCTTCTAGGATTCGACAAGCGGCTGGGTACGCGCAAGGAGGTCGCATGAAATCCACTGCAGCGCCCATCATTTTGATAGCGGTTGCGCTCACCTGTGTTGGACAGATGGTTGCCCAGGATCTCGCGAAAGAGCGGGTCATCGGGCAGTTGGAGGTGGTCGCAACATTCAACGGGCCAATGCCGACAGGAGTTACGGTTGCGAACCACACTGGGGTGAGCAAAGGCCGCATCTTCGTCAACTTTCCAAAATGGGGCGATCCCGTAGAGTATACGGTGGCCGAAGTCAAAGATGGCAAAACGCTACCTTATCCCGGTGCCGACATCAACCATTATGTCGAGGGCGACAATCCTGCCGAGAAACTGATCTCAGTGCAGAGCGTGGTAGTTGACCCTACTGGCAGGCGGCTTTGGATTCTGGATACGGGAAGCATTGCGTTTGGGCCAGTGAAGCCGAATGGCGGCAAACTCATTGCCATTGATCTCAATACCAACAAGATCGTCAAGAAGATTATTTTCGCTGCCGATGTCGCTCTGCCGAAAACGTATCTGAACGACGTCCGATTCGACATGCGTCGCGGAAGGGAAGGGATGGCGTTCATTACCGACTCTGGAGCCAATGCAATTATCGTGGTAGATCTGGCTTCACAGCAGAGCTGGCGCCGATTGAGCGATCATTCCTCAACTAAGCCGGACCCGCAGTTTGTTCCGGTGGTCGAGGGGGAAATCATGCTAACGCGGCTGCCGGGGCAAGTTCCGACAAAGCTCGAAGTTGGAGCCGATGGTATTGCCATCAGCGCGGACGCCAAAACGCTTTACTACTGTCCGCTAATCGGCCGGCATCTCTACAGTGTGAGCGTGGATGCGCTTGCCGACCGCAGCAAGTCGGACGCGGAAGTGGCGGCGACGGTGAAGGATCTGGGCGAAAAAAGAGGTGGCGGCGACGGGCTGGAATCCGATGGCGAAGGGCGAGTTTATATTAGCGACTATGAGCATGACGCCATTCATCGTCGACGCGTCGACGGCGCATTCGAGACGCTGGTGCACGACCCGCGCGTGCTTTGGCCCGACACATTGTCTTTGGCGGACGATGGATATCTCTACTTCACCGCGAACCAGATTGAACGCCAGCCGGTTTTCAATAATGGACGGGACCTGCGGCAGCAACCTTACGCGCTGTTCCGTGTAAAGGTCGACGGCACGCGGATTCAGCCTTGATTCGCCTTCATGACGGATTACTCCACGAGTGCTCCAGTCCCTTTAGCAACTGCCACACCGCCCGATTCAGCGGTACCTGCACTCCCAGCTTTTCTCCGCGGTCTGCGATTGCGCCATTGATGAAATCCACTTCAGTGAGATGCTGAGCGAGGACATCGACCAGCATGCTGGCATTTCTTTTTGTGGGAGCCCTGGCGCCTTCCGCAACCAGTTCGCGAGGATCGTCACTCAGCACAATTCCGAGAGCGCGAGCGACAGCTTCTCCCTCCTGCAGCAATGCCTCATACAATGCCGCAGTAGGAGCGAAGCGAGCCGCGGCTCCGTGGTGCAGCCGCGTTAAAGCGCCAACGGCGTTAGCCGCGGAGTTGAAAATCAGCTTCGTCCATTGCGCGCCGCGTGCGTCGCGCAATGGAACGAAGTGCAGGCCCGCGCGATTCATGATGGCGGCAAGCTGTTCCACCAACGAGTAGGGCGTACCGGAAGGCTCAAAGGTTCCAATCCAAACATCGCCGTAGAATTCAATTCCAGCATGTCCAGGACCTCGCATATGAATGGCGAGGCCGGTTGCGCCGCGGATCACGTACCGCACCCGCTCAGCAATCAGTTCCTCATTGCCCAGTCCGTTCTGCACGGAACAGACGGCAGCAGAAGGGCCGAAAACATGGGCAGTCTGCTCAACCGCGGCCCGAGTATGAGCGCTCTTGGTCGCGAAAATTCCAAAATCGCAAGTCGGAATCTCAGACGGCTCAGAAGTTGCGTTGAGTCTGACGGTAAAATCTGCTGCGCCGCTGATTTTCAATCCGCGTTCACGGATGGCGCGCATGTGTTCCTGAAAAACGTCGTAGGCGTAGACCTCGATGTCCGGAAGGCGCGCCAAATGGGCGCCGATCACGCTGCCCAGCGCTCCGCAGCCGACAATGCAAATCTTCACAGCCATAAGAAATGTTGCCAGCCGAGTGTGTCTGGGCGCGTCCACTACGATACGAAGGGAGTGACGATAACATCCCTTGGCGCGTGCTTTCAACCTCATAATTCAACTCCAATGAGTTCAGGTGTCGGCGAAGGTTGACGCGGCGTGGTTGCAAAGTGATATAACATCGCACAACCTGAATCCAAGGTGGACCCTAGCGTGAGCACGGTACGAGAAACGACATACGAGATCCTGCGCGACCGGGGCATGAATGTTATTTTCGGGAACCCGGGCTCGACAGAACTGCCGTTCCTGTGCGACATGCCCTCGGATTTCAAGTATGTCCTCGGTCTGCACGAGCGTGTGGCCGCCGGAATGGCGCTGGGGTACTCCCTCGGAAGCCGCAAGCCCGTTTTCGTGAACCTTCATTCGATCGCCAGCACCGGCAACGGTCTTTCCGCGATCCAGGACGCATGGTATATGCACGCGCCGCTCGTGATTACTGCCGGGCAGCAAGACCGGCGGCAGCTTCTGGGGGAGCCCTTTCTCGCTAGTCGCGCAGTTGAGACCGTGCGGCCCTACGTAAAGTGGGCCTATGAGCCGCTGCGAGCCGAAGACGTACCCGGCGCGGTCGCGCGCGGAATTCATCTCGCAATGCAACCGCCACGGGGACCCGTTTTTATCTCCATCCCCATGGATGACTGGACGCATGAGTGCCAGCCTGTGCCAGCGAGAAAGGTCAGTCAGTCCGTTCTCGCGGATCCGGCAGCCCTCGACGAAATTGTTCGCGCGCTCGATTCCAGCCGAAATCCGGCGCTGGTCGTCGGCCCGCAGATCGAAGAAGATGGTGGCTGGCATGCGATTCTGGCGCTTGCGGAACATCTCAACGCCAGCGTTTATCAGGATCCGATTCCATCGCGCTGGACTTTTCCGCGCGGCCACCGGTTATTTCGTGGAGGGCTGCTACCGGCCCAGCAGCCGCTAGCCGATCAGTTGGCCAGCCATGACGCAGTAGTCGTGCTCGGCGCCCGCGTTTTCCTGTACTACGCTCACGTGCCGGGGAATCCAGTCAATCCCGGAACCAAGCTCTTCCAGATCACGAATGATCCACAGGCGGCGGCAGCGGCGTTAGCTGGCGACAGTATTGTGGGAAATGTCGCGCAGGCGGCCATCTACATTCGTGATCATGCCAAGTCCAGACAGTACTCAACAGACACGCCAACAGTTCCGCCGGCGCCGGGTCCGCAGCATCCCATCAGTACTGCGTACCTATTCAGTGTTCTCAACAAAGTTATGCCGCGAAACGCTATCATTGCCGAGGAATGTCCGTCGTCCAAGGGAGACCTCGACCGCTATCTCATTCTCGATGAGCCAGGATCGTTCTACTCGGTGCCTAACGGAGTGCTGGGGTTTGGCCTGCCTGCTGCGGTGGGATTGCAGCTTGCCCGTCCAGAGCGGCGTGTCGTCTGCCCGATCGGCGACGGCTCGGGGCAATACTCGGTTCAAGCTCTCTGGAGTGCGGTTCAGAATCATGCGCCGGTGGTTGTTATCGTCATCCGAAACTCTGACTACTCGGCGCTGAAAGGATTTTGCGACTTTACACAAGTCGGCCGCAACGTCCCAGGCATGGATATTCCCGGAATCGACATCGTGAAAATTGCGCAAGGCTATGGGATGTCTGCCCGGGAAGTGGATCAGCCCGCTGACTTGGAACCAGCACTACAATCGGCCTTTGCGGCCAATGTGCCATGCCTCATCAGCGTGAATGTGGCCAAGGGGGGACAGAAAACGATGGGGATGGATCAATCCGTTAGTCCACCGCGTTATCGTTAGCTCGGCCTTAGGCTTGAATTCGACCGTTTGCTGAAGTAAGCTGAAACGCCGCAAACGTAGTCGCAAATATAGAAGATTCCATGAATCAGCCTTTGCCACGCCGCGACTTTCTCAAAACCAGCACTGGTTTGCTGACCGGCATCGTGGTCGCGGGCAGCCCTCTCGCATTGATCGCCAAAGGACGGATTGCTCCAGGACGGGCCTGGGCGGTTCCCCTGTCGGCGCTCACCACGGCTGAAGCCGCGACACTCATGGCTATGGCTCGCACGATCGCTCCCCACGACAAACTCGACGATGCTGCCTATGCCCTTGTCATCAAGGCCGTGGATGAAGCCGCAGTCAAGGATGACCGCGTTCGCAAGACAATCAAGGAAGGACTTGCGAGCCTGGGAGCCGGTTTCGCAAAGAGTCCCGAAGGCGACCGCATAGCCGTGCTTAAGAAAATCGAATCCTCCGATTTTTTTCAAACCATGCGGTTGAAAACCTTACAAGTGCTCTATTCGACGCCGATGGCGTACGCATACTTCGGTTACGAGGGAGAGGCTTTCTCCAAGGGAGGCTATCTGCAGCGGGGCTTCAACGATCTTCACTGGTTGCCAGAAGTCCCGATCGAAGACAGCGGTTCTTTGCCGATATAAGGAACTGCGGTTAATTCCTGCCATGGCAATGTTTCCTCTCAAAGACGACAGCGTGGTGGTCATCATCGGCTCAGGGGCCGGCGGGGGCACGCTGGCCCACGAACTGACTCGGCGCGGCGTCAAAGTCGTTCTGCTTGAGGCTGGCAGCCGGCAATCGCTCGAAAGCTTTTCTCAGGTTCCGGGAGAAGCTTTCAATCAGTTGACGTGGCTCGACACCCGCACCCAGAGCGGCGATTGGGGGGTCGCGCGCGATTTTCCCAACCTGCCGGTGTGGCACTGCAAAACCGTTGGCGGCACAACCGTACACTGGACGGCATCCTGTCCGCGGCTTCAACCTTGGGAGTTGCGGGCGCGCACAACCTATGGCGCGGTCGCCGGGACTTCGCTTATCGATTGGCCGATCACCCCCGAAGAACTGGAGAGGTATTACGCGTTGGCCGAGCGCCGCATGGGCGTTACGCGGCGCAACGGCACACCGGGGTTGCCTGCATCGAACAATTTTAAAGTGATGTATGCGGCTGCGAAGAAGCTCGGCTACAAACAGGTCCATACGGGCCACTTGGCCATCAACTCACGCACATTTGATGGGCGGGGATTCTGCATCCAGCAAGGCTTCTGTGTGCAAGGCTGCAAGATGGGAGCCAAGTGGAGCACGCTTTACACGGAAATTCCCGACGCGGAGGAGACCGGCAATCTCGATCTGCGGATCGAATCTACGGCCACGCGCATTGAAAATGAACATGGGCCAAACGGCCGCGTGAATGCCGTGATTTACCGCGACAGCCAGGGACACGAGCAGCGCCAGGCGGCTCGCATCGTTTGTGTTGCCGGCAATGCTATTGAAACAACGCGGCTGCTGCTGCTCTCCGAGTCTTCGAAGTTCCCGCATGGACTGGCAAATTCCTCCGGCCAAGTTGGAAGGAATTACTGTCACCAGATAACCGGATTCGTCTGGGGAATTTTCGACAAGCCGATTTATTTCTGGCGCGGGGCGACGATCGCAGGCGTAATCGAAGATGAGGCGATCAACGATCCTCGGCGCGGCTTTGTCGGCGGATACCGTATGGAGTTAGTCGCGCTCGACTTACCCACACTCCCGCTCGTCGGTTTGCCCTACGGCTGGGGGCGGGATTTCGCTTCGATCATCGAGAATTACCGTAACCTGGCGGGCATGTTCATCAATGGCGAAGATCTGCCGCGCTCCGACAATCGCATCACGCTCGATGCGAATGTCAAAGACGCTTACGGCTCGCCCGTTGCCCATATCCACGTCGATGAACATCCGAACGACCGGGCACTGCGGAAACACGCGCAGGGGCAGATGTCGCGAATGTACGAAGCGATCGGGGCGAAGCGCGTTGTAGTCGGGCCCACCCCACCCGCAAGCCACAATACTGGTGCTGCCCGCATGAGCGCCGACCCTCGTGATGGGGTCGCGAACGGTTGGGGTCAGACTCACGACATCGCTAACTTGTTTATCTCAGATGGCAGCGTCTTAACCACGCCCGGCTCGGCCAATCCTACTTTGACGATTGTTGCTCTGGCACTTCGACAAGCGGAATACATCAGCGAGCAGATGAAGACAGGCCATATTTGATCGAGCCATGTCCGATCACTGCGTCAATGAGTGGCCGCGCGTTCCGCTCCCAATCCTGTGTTCGCCCGCACTATTAATTCATCGAATTTGGCTTCAGCTGCGGGTTCTTTAGTGAGCAGGCTTGCAACTACGGCTGCCACAAATCCAAGCGGGACGCTGACAATCCCGACATTCTCATAGGGAAACCAAGGCTGTGCCTGTATCAAGTGGTGGCCGCCAGTCGCGCTCGCCGCATCAATACCCATAAAGTTTGGGCTCGCCAAGAGGAGAGCGAGACTCCCAAACAAGCCCGCCGTCAGGCCCGCCACCGCTCCCGCGGTATTGAAGCGCCGCCAATAGATCGAAAGCGCAAGCACCGGAAAGTTCGCCGACGCTGCCACCACCATTCCAAAAGTCACCAGAATCAGAACATTCGAACCAGGTCCTAGCCGCGTTGCGATCAGCATCGATGCCGCTCCGATTGCCAGCGCCGCAATCCGTGCGACCAGCACACTCTCTCCTGCCGTGCGTTCCTTGCCATGATGAATGACATTGGTCCAGAAATCATGAGCAAACGATGTTGACGCACTGATCGTCAATCCCGCCACCACCGCCAGAATTGTCGCAAATGCGACCGCGGATACGAATGCGAGAAGAAGATCGCCGCCCACAGCCTGGGCCAGTCGCGGCCCCGCCATGTTCGTTCCCCCGCGCGCAAGAATAGAATCGGGCCCGATTATAACGGCCGCAGCGAGTCCGATGACAGTCGCGAGGATGCAGAATCCACCAATGACAAACATGGCCCATACCACGCTGTGACGGGCGGTTTTTGCGTCCGGAACTGTATAGAATTTGACCAGCACGTGCGGCATTCCTGCGGTTCCAAACACAAACATCAAGCTCAGAGAAAGCAGGTCGACCGGTCCGTGGGGTAGATGATAATGCAGGCCCGGCTGAAGGAAATCACGAACAACCAGGTGTTCGTTCTGATGATATGCGATCTGACTGGCGGCAGAAAAAAAATCGAGCAGATGAAAATGAAAATGTTTGAGTACAAGCACGGCAAGCATCACGCCGCAAGTTGAGAGCAACATGGCCTTGATGATTTGCACCCAGGTCGTTGCCAGCATGCCGCCAAAAACTACGTAGATCATCATCAGCGCGCCGACTCCAACCACCGCCATGTTGTAGGTAATGCCAGAGTCGGCGAGCAGCAGATTCACCAGCGCGCCGGCGCCAACCATTTGGGCGATCATGTAAAACGTGACGATGGTCAGCGTACTGAACGCCACGAGTGCGCGTACAAGTCTCGGGCTCAGCCTATATGCTAGGACGTCTCCAATGGTGTATTTGCCGAGGTTGCGCAGAGGCTCAGCCATCAGCAACAGAATCGTGACGAAGGCAACAAACCCTCCAACCGCATAGAGAATTCCATCCAAGCCTTGAAGTGCGATCAAGCCAATCAACCCGAGAAATGAGGCCGCGCTCATGAAATCGCCGGCGACGGCAAAGCCGTTCTGCCACGCTGAAATTTGTCGGCCAGCCGCAAAATACGCGCTCGCTCCGCTCGATCGCTTCGCCGCCCAATAAGTAATTCCAAAGGTGCTGGCGACGAACACCAGGAACACGGTCAGAGAAATGGACACTCAGTGGCCCTCGGGTAGTTCGCCGTCATGGGCGAGAATGTCGGCTGCCAGGGCATCGAATTTGGCTGCGGCAACCAGGTAGAGCGCGGCGATCAGCCATCCCACAGCGAACTGAACAAGTGCGAACAGGTATGCAATCGTCAACGTTCCAATCACTCGGGTCGATGCAAGTTTGGGTGCAAATCCTACGAGCGCGGCGAGGGCGAGATAATTCAGGAGGAAAACAGCAAATGCCGATCCGATGAATGTTTTCTTGATTGCAATCAGATCCTTGAACGCCTTGCTGTTCGCAATCGCCTTCCAGTCCTTTTCGTTAGCTGTTGGTACCGACTCGTTCCTGGCTGCATGGCTCATAGTTGCTCTGTGCTGAAGCATTGTATCCGACACGGGAGATGCTGCCAGGTCGAGCCCGCAGCAGATGTACTCTTACGTAGAAATCTGCCGCAAACCTGCTGTTTGGCGGAGAATGCTTTAGAATTGCTGGCATCCACTTACAAACGAATCCCTGACGACGAGAATCGCTTTTGTCCTGGATAATCCTTCGATACCGTGATCTATGGCGCTTCCGGGCGCCGCTCAGCGCGGGCGAAATCCGCCGTACGGAGCGCTGGCTGGCGACGGCGCGGGTGGCGCTGACGATCGCGGCAGTCTTTGCTCTGCTTCTGGAGCCTGCGAAAGGCGTGCCTTATTCGCCGTGGCTCTACTGGCTATTGATCGGCTACCTGGTGAACGGGGTGGTGGTGCTCTTGCTGGTGCGTTTCCGGCCGCAATCAACCAGGAATTTTCGCCTGATCGTGCATGCGATCGACATCCTCTGGCCGGTGCTGATTTCCTTGTTCGCAACCGCGCAGCACGCGCCATTTTTTCTGTTTTTCGTGTTCGTGATGGCAGCGGCCGCTTATCGCTGGGGATTCTGGGAGACCGTAGCCACGGCGGTCGTTGCGGTGGCATTGCTGGAAATAGAAGCCTTCGCTATGCGGGCTGGGCTGGAGCCGGCGGTGGACCGGTGGTTGCGTATAGTCCACCTTCCGCGGCTGGGTCTGAGCGTGCGGGAACTGGATCCGCAACAGCTCTTCATGAGTTCGGTGTATCTGGTGGTGCTCGGATTTTTGCTGGGCTACATGTCGGAGAATCAGAAAAAAGTGCGGGCCGAACGCGCTGTGATTACAAGGGTTCTCAGCTCGACCCGCGTAGAAGCAGGACTCACCGGAACCATGCAGCAGATTCTGAGCGAAGTGATGAACATTTTCGGCGCGCGCAAAGTGTTGAGCGCCTCGCAAGAGGTTCACAGTTACAGGGTATTTCTGGCCGAGGTGAATCGTGACGCCGCAGGCGAGCCGTTGCGCTGGCGCGAGGCCTTGCCGGAAACCGATAAGGCGTATTTGGTCGAGTCGCCCGCCGATGCGATTTATGCTGCGCGCAGGGGAAATGGCTTTCATACCGTGCTCCTGGATCGCGAAGGAACGCGGCTGCGCGAAGGGAGCACCGAATTTCTGGAAGCGCTGGGTCGCGTGGAAAAGTTTAATGTGATGGCTTCGGTGGCGCTGGCGTTTGGCAAGGAATGGTCGGGCCATGTGTTGCTCTTCGATCCGGAGATGATGGGGGAACCGGAAGAGGAATTGCGGTTTCTCCAGGAATTTGCGCAACAGGTGGCGCCGGCGATTTACAACGTATACCTGGTTCGGAGGCTGCGCGAGCGGGCCGGAGCGCTGGAGCGGGCGCGCTTCGCGCGCGAACTGCACGACGGCGCGATTCAGTCGCTGATCGCGGTGGAAATGCAGTTGGACGTCTTGCGGCGCCAGTCGGGAACTCAGGCGCCTGTGGTCAACGCCGAGCTGGGACGGATCCAGAAATTGCTGCGCGAAGAAGTTTTGAAGCTGCGCGAACTGATGCAGGCCATGAAATCGTTCGAGGTGGATGCAGAACGGCTTCTTGGCTTTATTTCCGACACGGTGGAGCGCTTCCGACGGGAGACGGGAATCGCAGCCGAATTTGTCAGCGAACTGGAGCGGGTGGAACTGGCGCAAAAAGGTTGCCGGGAACTGGCGCGCATTGTGCAGGAGAGTCTGGTGAACGTCCGCAAGCACAGCGGCGCCCACCACGTGCTGGTGCGCCTGGCGCAACGGGCGGGCAATTTGCAGTTAACGGTGGAGGACGACGGGAAAGGTTTTCCCTTCTCCGGCAGGCTTTCGCATGCGGAGTTAGAGACGACAGGCAAAGGGCCGGCGGTGATCCGGGAAAGAGTGCGCTTGCTGGCGGGCGAACTCGCGATAGAATCGACACCGGGGCACGGCGCACGGCTGGAAGTCCGGATACCTCCGGCGAGGAAGACAAATCATGGATAGGTCAACCACAGACAGGCCCACTAGCGACAGGCCAATCAGCGATAGGCCAACGACAGATAAACCAACCACCGTTAAGCCGGTGACGGATCACCGCTTTCGCGGACAAGCCAGGAGCCGAAAAGCGAACTCATGCCATACGCATTGTGATTGCCGACGATCATCCCATTTTCCGCGACGGGCTGCGGCGCCTGCTGGAGTCGGAAGGCGATATGAAAGTTGTGGGCGAAGCTTGCGACGGGCTCGAGGCGGTGAAGCTTGCAACCGAAATCAAGCCCGACATTCTGCTGCTTGATCTGGCTATGCCGCACCATACCGGTCTCGACGCGCTGCGCGATCTGAACACGCGCGGCTCCGGAGCCGTGCGCATCATCCTGCTCACGGCGGCCGCGGAGAAAAAGCAGGTGGTCGAGGCGCTGCAACTAGGAGCGCGTGGCGTGGTGCTGAAGGATTCCGCCACGCAGTTGTTGCTCAAGAGCATCAAGGCGGTGATGTCGGGAGAGTACTGGGTGGGGCGGGACAGCGTCTCGAATCTGGTGCAATACCTGCGCAACCTGATGCAGAGCACGAACGAAGAGACCAAGCAGAAGAAATTCGGCCTGACGCCGCGGGAACTGGAGATCGTCTCCGCGGTGGTTGCCGGCTACGCTAATAAGGAAATCGCCGAGTATTTCAAAATCAGCGAAGACACTGTAAAGCACCACCTCAGCAACATCTTCGACAAATTGGGAGTTTCCACGCGCCTGGAACTGGCGCTTTTTGCGGTCAATCAGGGGCTCCCGCTGAAGACGATTGTATAAACGGGAA
>CAWEPW010000007.1:0-30211 GCA_963810955.1 uncultured Acidobacteriaceae bacterium
GTCAGAAGATCGCGACGGTAAACTGCGTGCCCTGATAGTTGCCACTGTCGGTGTAGGTTGACACCTGAAGGATCGAATTTTTTCCTAAAGCCCCCGTATCGGCAAAGGCGTTTGCGATGATGGCTCCGTTATCGCCGCCGGTAAAGTAACCTTCTGCGCTGACGCTCCAGAAACGGTCGTCCACTTCAAAACCAAAATCGATGTTGAACACCGCGTACTGCTGCTCAAGCAGGTTAAATCCACAAGGGGGCGTGCTAGCGGAGCTGCCGGGGAGTGTGGAGTTGAAACAGCGGAGGATCTTATAGGGCGCGGAATCGCCGTTGACAGTGACCAAGGCCTTGACCCAGCCACCTTTGGTGCGTGCCTGCAGGACGTTGCTGTCGGTGATAAAACCGTACGATGTGCCTGTGCCAGAAACCCCGGTGGTGGTGCCAGAACCATAAACGCCGACTGTGCCTTTGCCGGTGACGCCAGTCCCGCCGCTGCCATACACCCCCGTCCCGTTTCCGGAGTTCACGCCGATAACGCCGGAACTGGATTGGGAACTGGTTTCGCCGTGCACTCCGTCCATACTTGCGCCAGTTCCGTAGTTCTGCCCCCAGACGCCGACTCCCGAAGTGCTTCCGCCGTAAACAGCCGAACCTGTGCCGTAGTTAACGCCCGTAATCGTGGTCCCACTGGATGTGATTGCACTATTTATGCCGGTAGTTGAGGTAATCATTCCGGCCGTGAAGCTGCCGGTGCTGTCGCGTTTCACGATGGCGTTGGCGGTGTCCGCACTGGTGGGAGCAACATTCCAGTTCAGCGCAAGAGTTCCGCTTGTCTTCACGGGAGAGCCGCTCACGGTGAAGTCGGATGCTGGAGCGCTCAGTCCAACGCTGGTCACGGTGCCGGTGCCCTTGGGAGTCGCGCATGCCCATGCCGTGCCGGTCCACGCCAGCACCTGATTCGTCGTGCAGGCCGTGGTCAGCGACAGGTTGAGCGTGCCGCTCGTCCCACCACCGATTAGTCCGCTGCCACTGGCCGTGGTGATCCCGGCGATTCCGCCTCCACCGCCACCGGCAAACACAACATCCAATTCCGCCGGATGGCTGGTGGTCGTGTTCTCTTTGCTGTCGAAGCTGGCGCTGAATGTGCCATTGGCCACCAGCGCGAGGCCATCGTTTGCCTGACTTCCACTCAACCATGCTTGTACGGCGGACGTGACGTCGATGAGGATGTACTGGTTCTTGGAGGCCGTAGTAAGCGGCACGCTCGCTTCAATCGTGGTTCCGAGCACCGGAGATAGGCTGCTCGTAATCGTGCTCTCTGCCCAGTTGCCGTTGACAAAATCGACGTTGAAACTGCCGGCGGTGGTCACCCCATTCACATACAACTTCAGAGTGGCCTCGCTGACGCTGGCACCGGCAGGAATCGACGCCAGATTGAACTGGATGTAAACGACCTCTTTGGCGCCATTCACGTTGAGCAGCACATTGCTGCCGTAATTGGTCGACGTTGCGGCGGTGTTGGTGAAGGCGTCCTGGCTGGGTGTTATCTGGCCATAGGCCGCTACCCAGGAAAATAGGCACAGCAACAGAACTAACGCTGGCAGAAGCTGTAGTTTCGGGTTTTTCATAACCATTCTCCGTCTGGTTTTCTTCGCGCGATTTTTGTGGGTCGTGCGAAGTGCAAAGTGCAAAGTGCAAATTCAATTTTCGGCGCTGCTTACTGCGGCGGCTGATGCCGCCGAATCGAGTGTCAGATCGCAGCCGTGAACCGCTGTGCCACCCAAAATCCCAAGCCTTTCACTGCCGTGGAATCCCACCCTAACGTCGAAAAGCACGAGGTTAGGATGGGGCACCCGGCCGCCTGCTAGAACCGCCTGTACTCCGCGGTGACTGCGATCGATTTGGCGTTATTGAGCGTGTTGTTCCACTCGAATCCGACGCTGCCGTCGCCCGACCATGGAGTTGAAGCAGGCAGGTTGTTGACCGGCCCGCAAGGATCGGGTATCTGGTATGTGCTCTGGACGAAGCCAAAGTGCGCTACGTTCGTGGGCACGGTGAAGAGCATCACGCCGTACAGGTTGAAACCGTTGTTGTATCCCCAGGCTGCATCGTGGGAGAAGTCGAACAGGTCGGTTTCATTGTTGTCGCCGTTATTCGCGTCGATATCGGCGTAGCGGACCAAAGCAAAATCGCGGGCAGCTTTGGTGTTGTTCTTGAGCGTCATCGCGATCTTTACGGTCGGTTCCACGGTGTCGCGAGTGAAGGTTTGGGTCAGGGTGTAAACACCGTCAGAGGTGGTGCGAACGATCTTGAGCGGGAAGGTATTGACGCCTCCGGGCTGGGTGGTTACTGGAGCTTGCCAATTGCCCGAGTCTCCACCGTCGGCGTAATCGTAGTACTTGGTTTCCGTCCCAGTCGTCGTTCCGAAGTCGCAGATGGCATAGCCTTCATTGACCGAACCTATACGGATGTGCTCGTATCCTGCCGGACTCTGAAGCTCTGTGATATTGCCGTTGACGGTCACGCAAAATTGAAAGTAGGTCTGGCCGCTGCCAGAGGTGAAGGTGGATTGGCAGACGTTCGTGGCGTCGGGCGAAATCGCGCCCGGCTCCGGCTTTGTTTGCCGGCTTTGGGCGAAACTTTGCCCCGCCAGAGTGAGAATGACGACAAGCAGAACCAACTTCATGGTGTTCATAGATAGCCTCCTGGGAGAATCTGAGTTAGATCGGTTTGTAAGTGCTGACCACGGTCTTGCTGGTGTTCTTAGCGACGGTGAAATCCCAGAACTGTACAATCGCGCCATCGCCATGGAACGGCTGCGGTGCAAGATTTGCCAGCAGATTGCACGGAGCCGGGCCGTCGAAGACCTGCTCGGCGAGCGCCTGGTGGTCGAAGGTAAAAGTGCCGTTGGTCAAGCCCAGTCCTCGATTGAAAGACGGCTCTAGCCCATAAGCAGTTTCAAGGGTGTAGTCGAAATCATTGCCCTTGTTGTCGCTGGCGGCGTCCACGTCGGCGTACCGTAGAATGTAGGCGAACCGGCTAACACCGCTCAGATTCTTCAGCGCCATCGATACTTTGACGGAGCCAGGCGACGTTGCAGTGGCCGCAACGTTGGTGATTGTCTGCTTCAATTGCCAGATGCCGTCTTTGGTCAACCGGGTTACGGTTATGACGTTCCCGCTTTGAGAAAATGTAGCCGGGTCCCAGTTACCGCTGTCTTCATAGGCATAGTCGTAGTAAGCGACGTTAGAAGTCTCGTCACAAATCCCGTAGCCCTCTCCAATTACGCCCACGGCGATCATCTCCTGGCCTTGAACGCTGAATTGAGCAATGTTTCCGTTTGCGGTGACACAGAGCTTGGTAGCCGTCTCACCGGACCCGCTCAAAAACGTAACATCGCATGTGGAGGTGGCATTGCTCATCGCCGAGGGGTTTTCTGTCAGGGCCTCCTGTTTGTGTTTCGGCGCTGGGCCAGGGCCAGAGAGGAGAGAGTGAGACGAGGAGAAGAAAGAACGGTTTGATGGTGTCATAGATCGCCTGAGGAGAGATTCACGAGAGATTGGTTAGGCTCGAATTCGTCGGCCTGCCTTTGGGCAGGTGGTGGAAGCCTCATTAGATATGCCCATTGTCATGCCGATTCAATACTGATTTGGGATTGGATATCAAAAAATGGAGGGAAAAGGATGAAAGGCAGACGCGACAATTTGCAGAAAATCTTAGCGCGGATCAGTCCATTCGGCGGCACAGTTGCGCACGGTTTTCCTGCTGCATTCAAGCCTTGGGGCTTCACAGTCCGCCGGCCCCCAAAGGTGTTATCGGGCACTTTTTGTCCCAGCGGAGCCAGAGGTCTGCACCGTCTGGCTTCCATGGCGCTTGCCTTCCCGCCAGCAGTCGCGCCAGTCCGCCGATACCCCCCAGCGACTTTTTCATACAGCAGCAAGAGTTGGAGGTGTTTCGGCAAGTCGTTGAATTCCTGTGGGTTGGCGGCCATCACTTTGCGCAGCAATTCCTCGTAGAGACCGGCGGCGCGATCAAGATTTCCCTCCGCCGCGTAATAGTCCGCCAAGGCACAGGATACGACGTAGGCGTCGCTGTCGAGCTTGATCGCTTGTAAGGGTATACTTTCGTTTCTTTGAAGATCGAATACGTAGTCTCAAGCCGGGCGCAAACCTTCCGGGTACCGATGCAGGGCCAGCAGCGCGAAAGAAGAACTCGCCAGCAGCGTCGCCGGAGAGCGCCGCGCCGGCAAACTGTTCTGGACCTCGCCGACCCCGGTCAGGGCCAGGTCATACACGGCAAGTGCTCCCTGCGGATCGCGCTCGGCGAAGAATATTGCCGAGAGCCGTGCCGGAGCAGGCGACGCGCATGCGGCTGACGGCGTCGTTGCGATCCCTGGCGGCAAACTCTTCGGTGGTGTGGAACGCCTTCTCGAGAGGCTCGATGGCAATCCGCGGGCCGGCCCAGATTGACATCGCCGTCCTCTCCCAGAATCAAGCCCTGGCGCAGGAATATTCCACGGTGATCCAGAATGCGTTGTCGGTGGGGTTCGGAAATGCGGCCTGCTCGGTGATCTTTTCTGGCTTCCTGCCAACCGCTGGAAGAGCCCCTTCGAAGTTCGCCGCGATAGCGCAATGCGCTGGTCGAGCAAACTTAGCCCTTGGTCTACCAGTGACTGCGCGTAGAAGGGACACGCCGTATGACCTCCCCGGTTCGTTGCGCATAGGGAACCGCCTGCGCGTACATGTGCATGTTGAGGTGCGCCAGAGCGCTTTTTTTTGTACTCGCAGGAAATTTGGATACGTTCCGAATCCGTAGCATCGCCGTAATCGCAGAAACTCATCCAGGCGATGGGCTGCTGGGGCGGCGAACGCGATCGCGTCCGCGTCGCGGTGATCTTCCTGCGAAAGGATCAATTCGTTCGGCGGCGATCCCCCCTAAGCGCAGCAGTGCGCGCCGGTCTGTGGGCTTCGATGCAAGTACCGCTTCCGTTAGTTCATCCGCGCGTTTCATGCTCGCCTCGGCCTTCTCCGGCTCGCCGAGATTCAGCTGAGTGGGAACGCCTTGAATGCCAGCGATGCGCCAGTAGCCGTCGGCGATGTCCTGGCTGAGTCCGAGATCGCCATGGGCGGCGGGAGCCAGGCCATCCACATTTTGAAGAGCAGCCGAAACGATACGTTGGCGTCTCTGGGTTTAACCGGGAAGATCACGAATGTCCTCGTCGAGGTCAAAGATTTTATTGGCCAGTTGCTCGTGTTGCCTTCAATGTTGCTCCGCAATCGCGTCGCATGGCTCGCTGTATAAAGGCTGGCTGAAAGGTGGCGATCACGAGCGCCGCGGCCGACACCGGGAAGCCAATATCGCCGCTGGACGCTCTGGCCGCCCGGTATGCCATCGCGTCCGGGCGGGCGCGAATCGGTTCATGGCGAAGGTAGCGGCCAAAGGTCTTCAGCCATCGAATTCACAGAGGCGTAGTGTTTCCCGCGGATTCTTCTTCAGGCATTTCGCCACGATGGTATCGAGGTCGCCCCGCAAGCGGCGTCCGAGGTGCTCTGCCGTTGCGCCACCGTTTAGAAGCGCTGAAGCGTTTATTTCGGCTTCAGTGCCGCCGCGCGCGACGATGGCAGACATGCGCGGCGGTTCAGTCTCCACTATGGCCGTGAGCAACTTCGCGGTGGAATGCGGACCTGCGCCGGCTGGGTGCTGTCCCGTCAGCAGCACAAACAGGAGCACGCCCAGGGCATAAACATCGGTTGCGGTGGTGACCGGTTCGCCGGTGATCTGTTCGGGCGCCTGGATATCAGGGGTCAAGGCTGACATCCCGCTTCGCGGGTGAGCAGAGTTGCCGCTCCAGGGTGAGCTTCATCTTCAAGAAGCTTGGCAATGCCAAAGTCCAGCAGCTTCACCTGGCCGTCGCTGGTGACCAGTACATTGGAGGGCTTGAGGTCGCGATGAACTACCAGGTTGGTGTGCGCAGCGTGGGCGACTGCGGCCAGCATCTCGAGCAACAGACGGATTCTCGCCTCGATGTTCCGAAGTGCCGATCACAATAGACATCGATGTGCTGGCCGTCGACATATTCAAGAACACAAGATAAGGCCGCCCGCCGGAGGACACGCCGGCGTCGAACAGTTCCGCGATATGAGGATGACTCAGCTGGCCGAGTATTCGGCCCTCCCGTTTGAAGCGTTCCTCGCCGCCTTGCCCCATCAGAGCCAGATTCAGCAACTTGACCGCTGCCTTGCGTTCGAAACGTCCATCGTTGCGATGGGCCAGCCAGACGCTGCCCATACCACCGTGGCCGATGGCGGAGATCAGTGTATAAGTGCCGTAGCTTTGCCCTAGCCAGCACCGGCTCGGGCAGCGGAGCAGGGGATTGTTCGACAAAGTGCTTCTTCCTCCAGAAGGCTGTGCTCGACCAGCAAGGCTTCCACCAGGCTTGCCAACTCTTGGTTGCTCTCGCGCAGCGAGGCCAGCCAGCCAGTCCGTTCCTCCGGCGGCATGGCCAGAGCCTCATCGAGGGAAAGGACGTCCTCCCGGCGATCGGGTCGGGATTGAGCACGCGAACGGGTACTGCATAACAACGTACTCTCGCGAAGATTGCGGTGCAGTCTAATCTGCGCTTTCTCCCAGTTGCGCTGCACGGTCCGCTCCGAGACGGCGCGCATGGCAGCGATTTCTGAAAAGGAAAAGTCGGTATAAAAACTTCAAGTCCACGATCTCGGCCAGGGAAGGTTCCGTCTTGCCGAGTTCGTCCAGCGCCCCACCGATGCGCTCCGGTTCGAGGTAGTCGATAGGGCTCTCCAGCACGTCAGTAGTCAACGAGGTAACCTCGACAACTCCATCTCGCGTTTGCGCCTGCCGATTAGGCGCGTGGTCGATAAAGTTCTGTCCTCGCATCACCCGCGCCGCGTAACCCATGAAGCGGGCACGGTCGGGAAAGGCAGGGCCCTCGCGCTCGGCCATATCAAGATAAGCCTGGTGGAGGAGAGTGGTGGCGCTCAAACCCAGGGGCACACTCTGCTTTGCGACAGTTCGCGGCGTGCTAGCCGGTGAAAGCCCCCGAATAGAGCGCTGCAAAAAGCGCGTCCGCAGCAGAACGGTCACCCCGCTCGCGGGCGTCAGCCAGCGATGCAATATCTGAACCAGTGGTGCTGGTCATGGTCGGGCGCCCCGCGGTGCCATGGCCGTCAGGGCTTCAGCCCTGGTCGGGGATGGATGATGCTGGCGCGACACTACATAATCACCCGATTTCTGACATTTCGCGGCATCATCATTATCCTCAGTAGGTTAGCGGGACACTTTGGGGGCCGATCCCGAGCAATCTGGCTTCCCTGACCCGGCTGATTCAAACGCGAGGCCCACGACCAGGAGTTCCAGAATCTTTTTGTCTCTGGCCTGCTGGAGTCGGGCAACAGAAAATCGTCGATCAAGAGTCGCGCCCAAAGAGGCCGCATCGCGGCAGGAGATAATCACCCGATCCGCTGCCATGGGTGACGGTTGCATTCGCGGGCCGTCAAAGCTGCAGGAGAATGGCCATGAGAAAGAGGCGAACTCCGAGGTCTTGATTTCTTGACGTGCGGAACCTCCGACCTTACCGGCTTGTTCTTCGGCATGTCGCAGGACCACCGCGACGGAGAGATGTGGAAACAAATCGACAGTATTCGCGATACGTTCCGGTGCCGCCGGTGAATTAAACGCGTCATGTAACGAGTGAAAGGAAAAAAGCCATAACACACGGGGGGAAAATGCCCGCGATTCCCACGAATTGCTGGCACTTTATTGGTGGTCTACTCCTCGTAACGTTACGAAGAGACATGGCTGGACGACTCCCTGACCGCAAACATTCCGGCAACAAATACGCCGTTTTCGGGTTTCAATAAAACTATAGCGGATACGTGTTTGGGTGAACGGCAGTTTTGCCGTTTCCCGGGCCCCGTAACACCGAGGAGAAATCACGTCACCCTTCGTTCGAAGATGAAGATTAAGATGAAGACTAAGATGAAGATCTGTCGCCTGCCTCGTCGCCGCCTTCATCGCTGTGGCGCTACTCACGCTCACACCTACCGTCGCGCCAGGGCGCAGGTGGCCATCGGGATCGGTCTTTCCGTTCACGTTGCTCCGCCCGTATTGCCGGATCTACGACAAAGCCCCGCTACCCGCCCCTGGCTATATCTGGACACCAGGCTACTGGTCCTACGGTGAAGCAGGATACTTCTGGGTTCCTGGCGTCTGGGTGCAGCCTCCGAGCGTCGGCTTGCTGTGGACTCCGGGTTATTGGGGCTTTGCGGGCGGCGTCTACGGATGGCATGCCGGCTACTGGGGTCCGCATGTCGGATTCTACGGCGGAGTCAATTACGGCTTTGGCTATGGTGGCGTTGGCTTCGCAGGTGGCGAGTGGCGTGGCGGAGTATTCGCCTATAACCGCGCCGTGGCGAACTTCGGCGTCGTGCGTGTCACCAACGTCTACGAGGACCGCACTATCGTGACGCGAAACACGATCGTGAACGAAAATCACGTCAGCTTCAATGGTGGAGCGGGCATAGAAGCGCACGCCTCGGCTATGGAGATGCAAGCGGCCAACGAGCGCCACTTTGAGGCCACGCACAATCAACTCGAGCATCAAAACTTCGCCGCCCAGGATCGCGCGCAACTCGCGTCGGTGAACAACGGACGTCCGGCCACCATGGCGAGCGCCAACGTAAACTCCTATCACCAGGTCGCGCAGCAGCACGCGCACCTGCAGCCCATCTCGGCCACCGACCGTTCCGCTGGCCGCAACTATAGCCCCAACACGCGGGAGGCCAACCAGGACCAACGGATCTCCAACGGCCTGCGCAGCGGCGAGATGACCTCCGGCGAAGCGGCACGCGCTGAGCGCACGCAGTCGAACATCGATCAACAGGTGCATGACGACCGCGCCGCCAATGGCGGCAAGCTCACCGGGCAGGAGCGGCAACAGGTCAACCAGGAACAGAACGCCGCCAGCCGTCAGATCTACGACGAAAAGCACAATGCGAATACTGTGAAGCCGAACGAAGTCGACGACCGTGAAGCCAACCAGCAGCAGCGCACCGCCAATGGCCTGCGCAGCGGCCAAATGACTTCCGGTGAAGCGGCTCGCACGAACCGGAACCAGGCTCAAGTCGCGCAGCAGGTTCACAATGAACGTGCGGCCAACGGTGGGGCGCTGACGCGGCAAGAGAGACAACAGGCAAACCGCGAAGAAAATAAAAACAGCAGGCAGATTTACAAGGAGAAGCACAACAACAAGACCGCAAAACGCGACCGGTAAGCGAAGGGAAGTTAGGCTGACGGAAGAGTGAAGAGTAACGCAGACGCGAAAATGCCCGGGATTCTTTCGAATTCCGGGCATTTTGTACCTGGACACGTTGCTTCGATACTATTTGTCGCTGCGACGCTCTGGCCGCGCCATTTGAGGCACGCGCCTTGCGTCGGACTACGGCTTATGCCGCTGGACGCAGATCTCTCACGTTGCTCGGTTGAACCGGCTTGGGGCCGACGCTTGTAGTGGCTCCCGCCATTGCCGCTATCCAGCCCAGGAATAGCGCCGCAAAGGCAAACCATCCCGAGTATCCAATGAGATTGGGAAGATTCGCGGCGCGACCGTAGAGTCCGTTTGCCGGAAAAAGCCCGGTGAACACTAACCTGCCCGATAACGTCAGCACCATGATCGCGGACAGGGAAAGACCGAACATGACCATTCCATGAGTCAGCGCCTCCGCTCGTCCGTCGAGTGCGGCTAGGTTTCCCGTTTCACGACCGGCGATGTACATGGCAATGAACGTCAGCACGACCGCCCAAATTCCCATGCCGACACTCATGCCGGCCGCAGCCGAAGCGCCGTTGAAGATCGCAAAACCTAGAAAGCCGAAGACTGACCAGATTGCGACGAACGTAAACAATCCAGCCCAAATTGCACTCCAGTCCAAGCTACTTCTTCGAAAGGAGCGGATTTCGGGTTGATAAGTAATATCCGCCATTTTTTCTACCTCCTTTGACAAACTGCCTTAATTAGTTCGATGTTGCGCGAAGCGCCTTCGATGCCATAGCAGGCAAGCATCCTCACTGTTTTCGCGAAGACTACGGTAATGACTGTGGTTTTTCAAATGGCTGTAGTTCGCGAGGCTTCCGGCGGCGCCGGAATAGAGAAAGGCAGCAGGGACGGGTGTCCGCCCTAGACGCGAAAATGCCCACGATTCTTGCGAATCCTGGGCATCTGTTATCGCTTAGAGATCGTTTATCGCTACCTAGACAGCGGTAACGTTCTCCGCTTGCCAGCCTTTCGGGCCCTTGGTCACGTCGAACTGCACGGTCTGGCCTTCTTGCAGGCTCTTGAAGCCGCCAGCTTGAATAGCGGAGAAATGCACGAAAACGTCTTCGCCATTTTGACGGCTGATAAAGCCGTAGCCCTTGGCGTCGTTAAACCACTTCACTGTTCCTTGTTCTGCCATTGATGTTCCTTTTTCTTGTTTCTTGAAATGTGCTGAGAAGATTCGCTGCTGTAGAAGTGGGGTGACGCTGGTTGGCGGTACCGACCTTCAACTGCTTGTGAGTCCTTTAGCGACTTCTAGTCTACCACAACTGGGGCATAAGGCGGTGGAAATTATTAGGCCTGGTATGGGAGGAGCATTTTCGGCTTGTAGAGACGCCTCTCACGGCGTCTCAAGAGACGGGGCAATCCCCCTCCCTACGGGAATTGCGTTATAAATTGCTCATGATTGCCTCGCTTACGCTTGAACTCCGCATAGAAGCCGCGCACTCGTTGAAAGATAAGCGGCAGGTCACGCGCAGTCTTAAAGACCGGCTCCGCGCCTCGTTCAATGTTGCCGTCGCCGAACTCGACCCCAGCCTGCTGTGGAATCAGGCCACGATTGGAGTGGTCAGCATCTCGCACTCGCGCGATTATCTTGATGGGCTGATGAAAAACGTGGAGCGAGCGGCTACTCGCATTGCGAACAATGCCGGGGCTGAGGTAAGCGATTCGTTTGTGGATTTCTTATGAGAGCCTGCCGTTGTGCGTTCAGCCCCTCGACTGGCCGCGCCATGTGAAGATCGCAGCGGGGGTAAAAAGCGGGTAAAAAGCGGGATGAGAGCCGGAATTCGTGCACACCGCAACACGGGCTTGCCGACCACATATGGACGTTGAAGCAATTGCTTTCCACTTCAAGCTAGGTTTGTACGCTAAAGTACAGACAAGCATTTTCCTACTGCCTTAGAATTTTCTGTTCTGAGGTAGAAAGATGGTGTTACGTAAGCGTTTTCCGCTCTGCTCTCTCTGCAACGAGCCTATCGAACTCACAGCCGCCAAAACAGACGAACATGGAATGCCGATCCATGAGGATTGCTATGTTAGGAAGATCATACTGAGCGACAATCTGCCGGAGAAGCAACCGGCGGCGAGTTCCCCCCCCCCCGGACAAGCCTCAGCGTAGGATCTTTTGAACGGGGATTCTAAATAGTACCACACCACACTACCGCGAAGCTCGCCTCCAGTTTCTGATATTCTTACAAGTTTTCTCCATTTGAGGTGTGCGGTGGAGCATCGTGCCCAGAAATATCATCGCGGGCGGCTGAGCGAGGCTATACGGGAGGAGATCGAAACTATTCTCGAAGGGGAATTGGGCGATCCTCGCATCGGTCTGGCCAGCGTGAGTTCGGTGATCATGGCCGAGGATGCGCGTTCGGCTCGCGTGATGGTGCATGTCGACGGCGATGAGGTTGAGGCGGAGAAGACCCTTGAGGGCCTGGCTGCTGCCCGCAATTATGTTCGGCATGCACTGGCGGAGCGGCTGCGGCTGCGCCGGCCTCCGGAACTTTATTTTCAGATCGATCGCGCGGATCAGTTAGAGAGCCGGGTGGATGAGCTTCTGGGAAGGGCTAAGAAGCGTGCCCGAAAGCGGACTGACCCTGGGCCGTGAAGCGCCCGGAGAGTTGCGTTGGACTCGGGCGAACTGGCGGCTTTTGCCCGGCTGGGCAGGTGAGGGCACATGCCCATACGCGAGCCGGGCCCTATGCGAGCTTTGACGGAACCGAAAGCTGTCGGCTGACTACCTCATGCTAGAGCAGGTTTTACGGGAAATTCGAGCGCGCCGCCGCTTTGTGGTTACTTCCCATGCGCGGCCCGATGGAGACGGCATCGGTTCCGCGCTTGCCTGCGGCCAGATCCTGCGGGTGATGGGAAAAGAGGCGGAAGTCGTCATGCATGACGGCGTCCCTCGGATTTACAGGAATCTTCCTTTTGCCGACCGCGTCATTAAGGCCGATGCCATCCCGGCGATGCAGGCTCAGGATGCGGTCATCGTGCTGGAGTGCGACAGCATAGGGCGCACGCAGCTTGCCGGCCTCGAAGAAAGTTTTCTCATCAACATCGACCATCACGTTAGCGGACGCAATTTCGCTCACATTAATTGGATCGATTCCACCGTGATGGCTACCGCCGAACTGGTCTACCGGCTGGCGCGCCTGGCCTGCGTCCCCATCGATCGCGACATTGCTACCTGCCTCTACACGGCGCTCATGACCGATACCGGTTCGTTTATGTTCGAGGGCACGAACGAACACACTTTCACGGTCGCGCGCGATCTTGTGCTGGCCGGAGCGAATCCGGCGCATTGCGCGCGGCCGATTTATTTCGGACATTCCACCGCGAAGATGCGCCTGCTGGGAGCCGCGCTGTCGAACCTGCACAGGGAGGGTCCGCTGGCCTGGATCTGGGTTACGCAAGAGCAGATGCAGCGGCTGGGCGCTCGCGAAGAGGATTGCGAGGGGCTCGTCAATTACGCGCTTTCCATGGGCGATGTGCAGGTCGCGATTTTTTTTCGCGAACTTCCGGACGGCCGATTTCGCGTCAGCCTGCGCAGCAAAGGATCGGTGAACGTGTCGGCAATCGCCGAGCATTTCGGCGGCGGCGGGCACAAATGCGCGAGCGGCTGTTCGATCGAGGGGCCTCTGGCGGCGGCCGTTTCTCGCATTGTCGATCGGCTGCGGGCAGAGGCTGCAATTTTGAACGCGGACTGAGCGACAAGTCGCTGGTCGTTTATCGCCAGTCGTTAGTCGCCAGTCGATCGTCGTTAGTAGATTGTCGTTAGTCGACTGTCGCCCGCGACGTCTGAAACGAGCGATGCTGCAGGAGCGAGCACTTAATCACAAATGACGCAGGGGACGAGCCCGCAAAACCGCACGGATCTATTGCTGCTGGTGGCATTCTGCGGATTTCTTTTCTTCTATGGGCTCGGGGCGTTTGGGCTGGTTGGCGCCGATGAGCCGCGCTATGCGCAGATCGCGCGCGAAATGCTCAATGGCTCCGACTGGGTGACTCCCATTCTGCAAGGCAAGCCGTGGCTGGAAAAGCCTCCTCTTTATTACTGGGAGGCGATGTTGTCATTCCGCGTTGCAGGAGTCTCTGACTGGGCTGCGCGGCTGCCCTCCGCGGTCGATGCCGCTTTGCTGACTGCCGCCATCTATTTTTTTCTGCGGCGCTTTCGCCCCGGCAGCGAATTCGACGGCGGCCTGATCGCGGCTAGTTGCGTGGGTGTAGTCGGATTTGCCCACGCCGCCGCTACCGACATGCCGCTCACCGCTTGCTTTGCGATTGCCCTGCTGGCCTGGTACGCATGGTACGAAAGCGGGGAGCGGATTTATCTTGCGGCTTTCTATTTGTTTCTGGCCCTGGGGACGCTGGCCAAGGGGCCGGTTGCGCCTGCGCTCGCCGCCGTCATCATCTTCGTTTTTATTGCGCTGAAGCGCGACTGGCGCGGCATCTGGCGGTCGCTTTGGGCCCCTGGCCTCGCTCTCTATCTCGCCGTTGCCTTGCCATGGTACGTCGCGGTGCAACTGCACAACCCGGACTTCTTCCGCATCTTTATTTTGGAACACAATTTCGCCCGCTTCTCCACCGGCGTGTATCACCATCCCCAACCTTTCTGGTTTTTTCTGCCCGTGTTTCTGCTGGCTATGATGCCCTGGACGCTGGTGCTGATCCTCGCAGTCGCACAACGAATTCGGCTGTTTTGGGTTGAACGCCGGGAAAGTTTTCCCAGAGCTTTTTCCACCACGGAAGATTCCTGGGTACTGTTTCTTCTGATCTGGATGATCGTGCCCATTGTTTTTTTCAGCGCATCACAGTCGAAGCTTCCGGGCTACATCCTGCCGGCGGTTCCCGCAGCGGCGTTGCTGGTGGCCGATTATGTGGCGGCCCGTCGCTCAGCAGAAAGACTGTCGCCATTGTTTGCTGCCGGTCAGGCAGCGCTTTGTGGATTGCTGATCTTCGTGGCTCTCGCGGCCGCGCTTTTCGCTGGCTCGATGGCGACGAGTCACCACCTGCGGTGGGGAGCTTTGGGTATGGGACCCCTGGCCACCGGACCTTTGACCATTGGAGCCTGGCGGATCGGAATTGGAAGCAGCGCCGCTACGGCTGCCTTCTTCGCGCTGGTCATTGGAGTTGCGTTATGCACTCGCGCCGGCGTTCGTCTGCTGACTCGCGCGACCATATTCGCCGTCGTCATCAGCGTGGCGGCAGTGATTCGTTTTGCGGCGCCGGTCATCGACGCAACTCAATCCGCGCGTCCGATCGCCGCGAGCATCGAGGCCTTTTCGCGCGAAGCGGTGCCCATCGCGGGTTATCATCTTAATCGCGAGCAGGAGTATGGCCTGGAGTTCTATCTCAATCGTCCCGTGGAGAGATACGACACCGGAAATATTCCGCCCGATGCTCATGTTCTGGCGGCACAGAGCACGCAGGTGCAAGTCGCGCAACTCGTGCCGGGGCGGCGGGTATCATACTTGACAAGCATTCCGGCGCAGAAGGTGAATTTGTACTGGGTGGGAAAATAGCAAGGTTGCAAGGTTTCAGAGTTTCAAGGTTTCAAAGTAAAAGCCTCAGTCGATGTTGTCCAGTTCTCTAGACCTTGAAACCTTGAAACTCTGAAACTTTGAAACCTGGGTTTGTATGGAAATTCTCGATCTCCGACATTTTTCCTCCGCCGACCTGCGGCCGCTGCTGGAGGAGGAGATCGCCACGTGGGGGCGCACGCTCTCCTGGGACTACACGACCTCGGCCGAGATGATCCTGCGCTACATGGATGCGAAAATTCTGCCCGGATACGCCGCCATCGAACGCGGCAGAATCTTCGGCTACTCGTTCTTTGTTTATGAGCAGAGCAAGGGCGTGATTGGAGACCTTTTCGTTCGCGAAAGTGCGAGCGACTCTGGCCGCGATGGAAACCGAAGTCCCGATCGCCGCGAGGTTGAGGAGCGCCTGCTCACTCATGTCATCGAAACCCTGCAGCAATCGCCCGGCATCCATCGGGTGGAAGCGCAGTTGCTGGCGCACCATACGGGCGAGGTGGCACATCCCTTTCTGCAGCAGGGATTCAGCCGCCATCCGCGCGTGTTCATGAATTTTGAGATTGGCAGTCATCCGCCTTCATTGCGAACTTTGCCGGCGGAGTTCGAGATGCGTCCCTGGTCGGACCAGGAGTATCAATCGGCGGCGGCGCTGATTACCGCTGCCTATCGCGGACATGTCGATTCCGAAATCAACGACCAGTACCGCACGCTGACCGGTTCGTTGCGCTTCCTCAACAACATCGTGCGCTTCCCCGGCTGCGGAACCTTCGATCCGCAGGCCTCCTTCTCTGTCTTCGAGCGCCGCAAGCACACGTTCGTAGGATTGATTCTCTGCTCGCTGGTGCGTCCCGATGTTGGCCACATTACGCAGGTCTGCGTGCTGCCAGAATTCCGTTCGGCGGGTCTTGGCGAAGCGATGCTGGCCGCTACCACCAGAAATCTTCGCGGCAGGGGATTCCGTTTCATCTCGCTGACCGTGACGGAAGCGAACGACCGCGCCATCGCGCTTTATAAGCGCATAGGGTTTGAATCGACACGGGTGTTCGATGCCTTCGTGTGGGAGGGATAGGCCTCGTGTGTGGTAACGGGGCTTCGCCCCGTCCTGGCGAGGCGCAGCTCCGTAATCCACCTTATGCGCATCGGAAGCTCACTCGTAGACACAACCGGAGCGTGTTTGTTATGAACGCCTGGTTTTAGACAACAGCTGAAGGAAAGGAGTCGTCTTACCTTGTTGTCAGGAGGCTATGGGCGATGAAAAAAGTAGATGATCCGAAAGAAGCGGCAGCGATAGCAGAGGAGAGGCGGCGGAACGAAGAGGCTGTCGAACGACATCCTGTCGTGTCTCAAGAAGAATGGCTGAAACAGCGGCTGACGCTGATGGAGAAGGAGAAGCAGTACGTGCGCGCGGGCGATCAACTGGCCGCCGAGGTGCGTGCTCTGCCCTGGGTCAAGGTTGAGAAGAGTTACAAGTTCACGGCTCCGCAAGGAGACCTGATGCTCGCGGACCTGTTCAAGCAGCACAGCCAGCTGTTGGTGAAGCACTTCATGATGGAGCCCGGACAGGAGTGGCAATGCGAGGGCTGCTCGCTCGAATCGGACCATGTGGACGGGCTGTTACCTCATTTCGAGCATCACGACCTGTCTTACGTAGCGGTGTCGCGGGCGCCGATTGAGCAGATCGAAGCTGTGCGCAAGCGCATGGGGTGGAAGTTCTGCTGGGTGTCGTCGTACAAATCCGACTTCAATTACGACTTCCATGTGTCGTTCCGGCCGGAGGAAGTGAGGGCTGGAAAGACGATCTATAACTTCTGTGAGAAGAAGATCGGGCCAAAGACCTATACGCTTTCCGGACACACCGTGTTCTACAAAAACGCGAAAGGCGAGATTTTCCGCACCTACGGCACATTCGGCCGCGGCAGTGAACAGTTCATGGGAATCTACGGCTTCTTCGATGTATTGCCGAAGGGCCGCGAGGAGTATGGACCGACGCACGCGCTTCCCGACTGGGCGAAGCTTCACGACCAGTATGAGAGCGATGGCAAAACGGCCTGCGGATGCGTGTCACATTGATGGAGCCAGCGCGCGCGAAGGCTGTGGGCACGGCCCCCGCTGCCAAACAGGCCAGAGGCGGCTCTACCCCATCAACAGTCCGCCATTCACATTGAGCACGTGGCCCGTAATATAAGCCGCTTCGTCTGAAGCCAGGAAGCAGACCGCGCTCGCAACATCTTCCGGCGAGCCGACTCGCCCGAGCGGGATCGACTTCACCGCATTCTGCTTGAATTCTTCACTCAGCGCAGCCGTCATGTTGGTCTCGATAAATCCCGGAGCCACCGCGTTGCAGGTAATGTTGCGCGACGCCACTTCGCGCGCCATGGCCATGGTCAGGCCGATCAATCCGGCTTTGGATGCCGCATAATTCGCCTGCCCCGCCTGCCCCATCTGGCCGAAGACGCTGGTGATGTTGACGATCCGTCCCCAGCGCTGCTTGAGCATCGAACCGATGACCTGCTGAATGCACAGATAGGCGGAGGTCAGATTGGTATTGAGAACGGCGTCCCAGTCGGCGCGCTTCATGCGCATCAACAGTTGATCGCGGGTGATTCCCGCATTGTTCACCAGAATGTCGATCTTGCCGAATTGCGCGAGCGCCGACTTGATGCCGGATTTCACCTGGTCTTCATCGGCTACGTCCATAGCGAAGGCCGCCGCCTTGCCGCTGGCGGCTGTGATCTTGGCAACTAATTCTTCGAGCTTCTGCTGATTGCGCGCCGCCGCCGCGATTGTCGCGCCTTCGCGCGCCAGCGCCAGCGCGCAGGCGTGGCCAATCCCCTGCGATGCTCCCGTCACCAGCGCGATTCGTCCCTCGAGTTTCATGGTTGCTCCGTTTCAGAATTAAGAACTGAGTTAATAAAGTGAGTTAATAAAGAAAGATGAGAATGCAGGATTATAAATGTCGCGGGAGACCGGCGCTGGTCTAACTAGCAGTTCTCAACTTATGCAGGCGGAGGCGGCGCCGATTGTCTTTGTAAATCACGCGCTCCCGGTTCAACGCGGAAGCGTAAAATAAATTGAGCGGACGGGTCGCTGAAATGGGCAGACAGTTAATTGCTGTGCTTTACGTGGTGGCAATGGCAGCCGTCATAGTCGGTGTAGATTTCGCGTTCTTCAGAAACCGATTCTTGGAACGGCTGACGGTGAATATCGGCATCGTCCTGGTGTTCGTGGCTTTCTACTTGAGATTTCTCAGGCATCCATGAAGAAGGCGCGATTCTTAACCAACAGAGCGCGCTGAATAAACACGGAAGATAAACACGGAAGACAAACACGGAAGATAAACACGAAGGAATGGCGGGATAGGCTAGCCCGCTTGAGATGCGGCCCGCCCAAGCGGCGCGGCGCCCAGAATCTTTTCGATCTTCTCGACCAGCGTTCGCCTGGAATATGGCTTGGCGAGAAAATAGGTGCATGAGTCGGGTGCTTCTATCTCATGCTCGTGCATATCGTAACCTGATGTCACAAGAACCATAATCTGCGGGGAACGGGCTCGCAGATCGTGGCCGAGTTGATATCCGGTCCCTCCGGGAAGGATCATGTCTGTCATCAGCAAGTCGATTCCGTGGCCGCATTCCTGATAGATCTTCAGAGCGTCTTGCGGATTTTCGGCTGACAATACTTCAAAGCCCTGTTGCTGCAAAATGCTGCGCGTAGCTTCGCGAACAAAGGGCTCATCCTCGACGAGCAGGATAATTCGGCGGCGGAAATGGTCTTTTGCAGAGCGATCTTCTAGAGAACGATCTTGCGCAGAACGAGCGTTCGTAGAGCCGTACGGCTGAAGACCCATTTGCGCCCTCACTTCTTTTCGACAACGATGCCTCTTAGCAATACCACGGCGTCCTCGCGTTGGATATCAACCGAGCCGCACAAAGGGTCCTATCCATCCCCATTCTTAAGTCGAAATAACATTCGACACATTCCGGGAATTTACTTCGCGGTGAGAATCGTCTGTCTCGGATCGAGCACGATCTTGCGGACTTCGACGGGCGCGGGCAAACGGAACGCGGTCTCCTCGCCATCCGCCAGCACTTCACCCAAAAAAACCAGAGCATTGCCGGCGGTCGCGCCATACACGGGAACGGCAGTGACCAGATCCTCAGGCGCGTCCTTTTGAACTATTGTGCCCGTAACCGTCGTTATGCCGGCTTTCTCCGCGATGCGAACGTCGCGGGTTGAGAGTTGCGGTATGGCTGTGCCTTCGATCCAGCCTTCGAGAAACCAGTCGAGATTATGACTGTGCTCATACCACAGAGGGCGGGGGAGTTCTTCTTCGAACACTTTTACCAGTTCTTCGGTGCTGAGGCGCTTGCCGGCATAGCGTTCGCGGATTTTCCGCAGTGCGCGAAAAAAGGGTTCGTCGGCATCCAACCGTGCTCTTCGGGATCGGGCAGGCGGGTCGGGACCGTCGGGCGTTGGTTCGTGCAGCGTCGCTTCCTCCAGCATGCCGTCGTGCCGCATGTCGTCGTGCCGCATGTCGTCGTGCCGCACGCCATCATCGGCCGCTGACCGATGTCTTGCATTACGGGCTGCGGCATCGCGGAGCATGCAACGCAGCATGTGAAAGAGCCACGTCCCTCTTTCGTAGCTGATGGACTCGTATCCCAGCGGGAAATGCGACGAGTTCAGGCGCACTCCCAAGGTCACCGGTCCGGCGTCGCGCAGCCACTCTCCATCTTTGTTCTTGCTGAGAAGATCGCGGCGGTATTTGTCGAGTATCTGGCGGAATTGCACGGGGTTCTTTTCCTCCAGCAGCAACAGCGCCGCATAGTTCGCCAGACCCTCCGCAATCCACTGATCGCGATAGCTGTTCCACAAGACCAGGTCACCCCACCACTGGTGCGCCGTCTCGTGCACGAGTACGAGATCGTTCAATTCGCGCGTCATTGGGTCGAGATGCAGATCTGCCTCTTCCTGCGGGCTGAGAAACGCGAAGCTTGACAGGAACACGAGGCCCGGCCATCCCTGGCTCAAGTTCCCCGGCATTTGCGTCATCGCCAGTGAACTATAGGGATAGGGGCCAAACCATTGCGAGAAACTCTCGATCGCCTTGGCCGCCTTCTCAGCCACGGCCTTCGCGTCGTGAGCCGGCGAAGGCGGGGGCGGAGTTATTTCGATAGGCTCTGGTCTTCGTCTCGGCCCCGGGGTGTTGTATATGGCCGGAGGCTCAACCAGTTCTTCCGGCGCCCTGGGAAACGACTTCTCCACTCCTTTGGTTCCGTAGACCTCTACACGAATGTTGGCAGCTCTGGCGTCGGCGCGCGCGTACTTGCCCAGATTGAAGCCCGCAACTGGAATCGGCCGTTCCGAGATCCACCGCGACACTTTCTCTCGACTTTTTTCTGGGCCCGCTTCCGCCACTTCGTCCGCCACAGTATCGCGGTTCCGTTCCGCCTCTCCGGCGGTCGCTCGTGAAACCTGTTTTCCGGTGGCTACCAGAGTCCAGTTCGCGGGATAGTGAAACTCCATTTCGAACTGTGCCATGCTCAAACCGAAATTTGGATACCACGTTCCACGCTCACCCACATAGAGCAATCCGCTGCCCGCGTCCGATAGAACCTCGCCGGCGTAGCGGAAGTGCAGTTTCAAGTCCTGCCCGCGCGCAAGCGGATCCGGAAACACGACCGCCACCAGATCGTTCTCCTGTCGGCGCAACTCGGTGCCTTCGATAGCCGGATTCTGGATAAAGTCCACGGGCTTCCCGTCCGCCTCCACCTCCTCGACTTTGAGATAGCGCGACAACTCAAATAGCAATGCCCTCTCGCCGCCGGTGCGAATTCGTACGTTGACCTCGGTGGCCGCCCGCAGCCGCGTGGGAGGCTCGACCCACGCCTCTATGCGAAAGCTGTCGATCGAGACATCGTTGGCAAGTTGGGAAGACTGAGAAGACGAAGCCGAGGAAGCTGTGCCCGCGCCACCAGACTGCGAAGCGCGGGGCGCAAACGAAGTCCAGATGTCGAAAAAAGAAACGCCGTCCCTGGTGCGCGGCTGTCCCGCCCACAAGGGTTCGGCGAGAGCCGCATCCCAGAAGACTTCAAAAGCTCCCAGCTTTTCGCCCAGCAAATGCGCGTGGAGCAAAGAGGGAAATTTTCGATCCGGGTCGTTCGCCTCCGCCGACGGAAGAAAGTGGCTGAAATCAAGGAGCAACCGCAGAGCGTCAAACTCGGCGAGATTGCGGCTCGCGTCGTCCCATTTTTTTATGAAGTCCGCGGCGCCCTCCGTGGCCGGCCTGAGAGAACTCTGCAGAACCGCCGCTGTGTCATCGTTGAAGCGCAAGTATCCAGCGGTGAATTGTTCGTCAAGAATGGCCATGCCGGTGAACAGCGCCATCGACCCACGCTCCGCAGGATTGGGCGGCCGCAGCCGCACCTCGCCTTCGCCTTCGAAGAAGGCTCCCGTAATCCGCCCGCAGATATCCTCGGTAAATGCAAGCGTACCGTCATCCAGGTCAACGTGGAGGCTGGGGCGATCGATTGCGGCGTCTCTGACGGAATACACGCGCTGCGGATCGAGCCCGACCGAGCGAATCCGCGCATAGAGCGCACTGGTGGTCTGCGGACACGATGGTGACGCCGCCAAAGCGAAAGGCGCAAGCAGCAACCACCCTGCCAGCCCCGCCATTCGCCGCGACCACGCCACTCGATTGCACCTCGTTGCTCGTTCGCATCAACTGCCGAATGCTATTTGATCTCGATGACGGCCAGAGCCTCGGGAGCAAGATCGAGAGTCAGTTCGCCGCCAGCTAACTCGCGGACTTCAGCAGGCGGCAAATCGGCCGCTTGTTGCAGGGCCTTGAGCTGTTCCTGAGTCGGGTAACGCGGCTGCCCCATCTTTTCGTAGGCTGGATGCTCGTCGCCGTGATCGCGATCGACGAGCGAAATGTAAGCCCGGCGAGCGCCGGCGAGATGTTCGAATCGCAGATGGATTGTCTTGCTGAGCCCGGTCTGTGCCTGTTCCGGAGGAATAAGGTTCCACGCTGCGACCACCAGCGAGCCGTCTTTGCGGCGAGTCGCCAGCACGGAGTCGGAATCAGCGGGGAGCCGTTCGTCACCAAGGCTATGCAGCAATCCGAACGCGTTGTAAGACGGTTTGGGAATGCCGCCTTCGGCGATCAGTCCAAAGCCGCCGTAGAAGGGCTGTTTGACCACTCCTTGTTCTTCGAAGACGTCGGAAAATGTCCAGTAAGACATCATATCCACCAGGCCATCGCACTGGCGGATGGTGTCGGCGAGCCACGGGCCCATGTAAGCGGCGTCGGTGACGGCCGGTTCATTGAAGTAACTGGCGTTGAACTCGCTCCAGATCAGGGGCAGGGTTGGCATGGCAGAAGACTTGATCTGATCGTGCACTTTCTTCACCGCGCGGCAGACCATCTGGTCGCGCGGAATCTTCTCGTCTTCCTTAGTGCCAAAGACGTCTTTGGAGTTGTCATTGCCATAAACGTGGGTGGAGACGAAATCCACGGGAACTTTATTTTCGACGCAATGCCGAATGAAGGCGTCAGCCCAGGCAGCTTGCGCGGTAGCCGGACCACCTACACGCAGGCGCGGGCTTACCTGTTTGAGGGCGCGCGCGGTGTGATCGTAAAGCTCCCAGTAAGTGCTCTGTTTCGGCTGGCCTGCCCAGAAATCAAGGTTAGGTTCGTTCCACACTTCAAAATACCACTGCGAAACCTCGTCGATGCCGTAGCGCTCGACTAAGTGCTTGCTGAATTGTGTGATGAGGTCGTCCCACTTATTCCAGTCTTTGGGTGGAGCGACGATCGGGTGGTACCAAAACGGCTGAGACACTTCTTGCGCCGCCAGCTTTTTGGGCATGAAACTCAGTTCGACAAATGGGCGCACACCGGACGCCAGCAAGCCGTCGTAAATTTGATCGACGTAGCTGAAGTTGAACTCAGCATTGCCCTGCTTATCTTCGTCGTAAATGCCGACGTCATCGTCAAAGATGGCGTGGAAACGCACGTATTCGAAGCCGGTAATCTGTTTCACCTCGCGGAGATCATGGCGATAACTGTCGCGCAGCGCCAGAATGGCGCGGCCGGAGCCGAACATCTGCTCCCAGAAATGCGGGAAGGGGTGAGCCGGCGCGGAGGCGTCAACGACAATTTCACCGGCGTTCTGCGCTGCACTTGAGAGCGCAGGAGATTGCGCGTAGATCACTAGCAGACATAGAACGGCGAGAAAAGAATAAAGTCTCTTACTTCGCATGGATGGCGAACCTCTTTTGTTGGCGATCATTTTGAGCGATCATTTCTTTGGAGACTGTGGCAGCGATCTTTATGTCGACGACTCTTTAATACGATCCTTTTATTCGCGATGAGGTTGTAAGGGCCTTTGCGGTGGGTCTTGCTGCTGACTGTAGCGGCGACGAAAGCCACCCTCCGCTCCAGTTCCAACACCATCGTCACCTTACCGCCCTTCGACCCCATTGCTAGAATCGCCGCAGTGCGAGTCCTCGTCCTCATTCTAGTGCTTCTCATTCTATTGCTGGGCGGCGCGCTCCCCGCGCCCGCCGATGTGATTCACCTCAAGAACGGACGTACGATCTGGGCCGATCAGGTTCGCGAGAATAAAGACCACATCGAGTACGACGTCGGCGAAGATACCTACGCCATCCCGAAATCTTCGGTCGAACGCGTAGATGCCGGAGGTGTCGCTCCCGCTCACAGCGGACACGAAGGCTCGCCGGGAGCGGCGTCCGGTGGGGCGCCTGCTGCCCCCGACATCACCCCGCCCGCGCCTTCTTTCAACCATGAAGCCGCCATTGCCGACAAAGTCATACACGATGGCAAGGTCGATACCGACGCGCTGGCCCTCATCGAAGAGGGGAACGAGGGTCCAATCCTGAACTTGCGGCTACCGCATATTTTCTCGCCGGCAAGCACGAATCCGATCATGGCAACTTTCCCCAGGCAAAGAGTTATTACGAATCGGCGCTGCGCTTTCAGCCGGATAACTCTACCTTGCTCATCTATTATGCCGCCACGCTGATGCGCATGGGCCACGCCGCGGAAGCGCTGCCCTACGCGCAACACGCCGCGCAGATCGCTCCCGGCTCCGCCGACGCCATCGCCATGCTGGGCTTCGTGCAATTCGCCAGCGATCATACTCCCGAGGCCATACGGTCGTGGAAGAAGTCGCTCGCCATTCGTCCCGATGCCACCGTTAGCGAATATCTGGCGCGCGCGGAGCGTGAGTTGAGCGCCGAGTCCGATTTTTCGCAACGCGAAAACAGCCACTTCAATCTTCACTTCGAAGGCAAGGAGACCTCCGACACTTTCCGCCGCGACCTGCTGGCCACGCTCGACCGCGAGTATGACGAAGTGGCGGGAGATCTCGGCTACTCGCCGCGGAACACGATCGCGGTCACACTTTATACGCAGCAGGAGTTCGTGGATGTGACGCGCGCGCCTTCGTGGAGCGGCGCCATCAACGATGGCAAGCTGCGCATACCGATCAGCGGCGTGCAGAGTGTGACGCCGGATCTGGCGCGCATCCTCAAGCATGAACTGACGCACTCTTTCATCTCGCAGATGGCCGCCAACCGCTGCCCGACCTGGCTTAACGAAGGCATCGCGCAGCTGGAAGAAGGCAAGTCGTCGGCTTCGAATGGACGGCAACTGGCGCAGCTTTTCGCGGCAGGCAACGAGATTCCCTTCAACATGCTCGAAGGCAGCTTTATGAACTTCTCCGCCGCCGAAGCGAACTTGGCTTATGCTGAATCGCTGGCCGCCGCCGAATACATTCGCGACGCCTACGGCATGAACGAAATCGCGCGCGTACTGGACCTGCTGTCGCGGGGAAGCTCCACCGAGGCTGCGTTGCGAACCACCGTCCACTCCGACTATCGCCAACTCCGCGACGAGATGACGCATCAGCTTAAAGAGAAATACGGCGAGTAAGTGTGTGGCGGCGCACTCACCCGTGATTAGCGCCGTTAGATTTTCTTGTATCCTCCGCTTCTAGTAAATGACTAGACAGATGACTAGTCAGAACACTACAATAAGTACAGGTAAGGGAGGAGATCATGGCCTCATGGCAGGTGCAAGACGCGAAAGCGCGTTTTAGCGAATTGCTGGACGCAACCATCAAGAAAGGCCCACAGGTCGTCACCCGCCGCGGAATTGAAACTGCGGTCATGGTTCCGATCGAGGAGTGGAAGAGGCTCCAGAAGGCCGCCCGGCCTAGCCTGAAGGAGTGGTTGCTCGCTCCCGAGCCTCGCTGTGACAGCCTCGCCTATAAGAGAGGCAAGTTGCGCAGCCGACCCGTGGTGGAGTTTGAGTGAATCAATACCTGCTCGATACCAACGTAGTTTCCGAGCTGCGAAAAGCGCGTCCTCACGGGGCGGTGATGGCCTGGCTGAGCGTCGCCGAAGAGGCGAGTTTATTCGTTTCCGCCGTGACACTGGGAGAACTGCAGGTGGGGATCGAGCGGACAAGACGGCAAGATCCCTCGAAGGCGAGCGAACTTGAGCACTGGGTCGATCGCATGCCGGCAGTCTACCGGGTGCTCGCGATGGATGTTACCTGCTTTCGGGAATGGGGCCGCATTATCGATAAGAAGCCCCCTGAATTGTTGCAAGACGCCATGATCGCTGCTACAGCGCGGGTCCACCGTTTAATTGTGGCGACCAGGAACGAACGGGATTTTAAGCAGCTCGACGTTCGGACCTTCAATCCATTCAAGAACTGACGCGCAGGCAAGATTGACTGCGGCCTCCCAGCGTTGTACTATTTGAATACGTACAGGCAAAAGAGGACTGGGCATGCCAAGAGTAGCGGTGGAAGACAATAGCCGAATGTCCTTGCGAATTCGCGCCGAGGAGAAGGCTCTCCTTCTCCGTGCGGTGGCGCTCGACCATACCGATCTCACCGATTTTGTTCTTCGTCACGCGCTGCGGGCGGCCAAAGCCGTCATCGACGAAGCCGATCGTGTAAAACTCTCCGGCAGAGACAGTTCGCGCGTTCTACGACTGCTCGAGAATCCGCCCGCTCCCAACGCGAGACTTCTGGCCTCGGCCAGGGCACTGCCGAAGCGATCGTGAGTTTGCCGGCATGGCACGAAGAGGCAATCAGCAAGAGACATGACCGCGAAGCGTTCGATTGCGGCGAAAATGCGTTGAACGAATTCCTGCGGCGTTATGCCCGCAAGAGCCACGAATTCGGTGGCGCAAAAACGTTCCTCGCGATCGACGATGCCGACAATGAAACCGTTCTCGGCTTTTACAGTCTGAGCACCGCATCGGTCGAGTATTCCCGCACGCCGGAGAACGTGCGGCGCGGGTTGGCGCGCCATGACGTGCCGGGCTTCCGCCTCGCGCGATTGGCTGTTGATAGAAAGGTTCAAGGCCACGGATTAGGCGGCCAACTTTTGCTTGCCGCAGGCCGACGCTGTCTGGCGGCCGCGGAAGAAGTTGGCGGCGTGGTGCTTGTGATCGACGCCAAAAATCAAAAGGTGGCGAGATGGTATAGCAGTTACGGCGCCATGCCTTTGCTGGATGCTCCCTTAACTCTGCTGTTGCTGGCTACCATCAAGGTCGCGCTCACAAAGGCGGATAAATTATGACGCTCAGTCCCGTCGTGTAGAATAACCCTTTATATATGGACTTGGCCGCCATTCAGAACGCTCTCCGCGAGCGCAATATCGATGCCTGGCTTTTCTACGATCATCACCATCGCGACCCGATTGCATATCGCGTTTTGGGCTTGCCCGATGGACTCATGGTCACGCGGCGCTGGTATTATCTGATCCCCGCCAAAGGCGATCCCATCAAACTGGTGCATAAGATCGAGTCTGGACACCTGGATACGCTGCCCGGCACCAAGAAGCAATACGCGGGATGGCAGGAACTGTTTGACAGCTTGAAGCAGATTCTGGCTCCGTATCGCGATGTGGCGATGCAATACTCGCCCAACAATTTTGTATTTACGATTTCGATGGTGGACGCGGGAACCGCCGACATGATCCGCGGTCTCGGCAAGAATATCGTCAGCGCCGCCGACCTGATCGCGCGGTTTGAAGCCACTCTCGACGACGAGCAGATCCAGTCGCACTTCGCGGCGCGCGATGTGATTGACGCGGTCACGGCCGAGGCGTTCAAGGAAATCGGACGGCGTGTGCGCAACGGCGGCACGCACGAACATGAGATTCAACAGTTTTTTATGGAAGCGTTTCAGCGCGAGAATATGGTCACTGACGATCCGCCGATCGTGGCCGTCAATGCCAACAGCGGCAACCCGCACTACGAGCCGAGCGCCAGCCGCCCGGTCGCGATTCGTGAAGGCGACTTTGTTTTGCTCGACGTGTGGGCGAAAAAGAATACTCCGCGCGCGGTCTATTACGACATAACGTGGGTCGGGATTGTGGGTAGGGCTCCAACCGACCGGCAGCGCGAAATTTTCAAGATTGTGAGCGAGGCGCGCGACATCGGAGTGAAGACGGTGCAGCAAGCGGTCGCGGACACTTCTCCTGCAGCCAAGCCGATTGCGGGATGGCAGGTGGATCACGCGGTGCGCGGTCACATCACGCAGGCGAAGTACGGAGATTACTTCATCCACCGCACGGGCCACTCGATTGGCACCGAGGTGCATGCCAATGGCGCGAACATGGATGATCTTGAAATTCACGACGAGCGGCGCATTCTACCCAACTCGTTATTCTCGGTCGAGCCCGGAATCTACCTGCCCGAATTCGGCGTGCGCCTGGAAGTCGATGTGCTGGTGCGGCCGGGCAGCGCCGAGGTCACTGGTAAAATCCAACGAGAGATCGTGACGATCTGAATGGCCAAGCCAACGCCGACACCGACACCGAAACCGAAAATCGACAAGAAAAATGCTGTGAGCGAGCCGGAGTATCCGCTTACCACCATGGCGGTGGTCGCGCCGATTGTGGGCTGGCTGATTCCGGGCGGCGGGCACTTGCTGCTGCGGCGCTACGGGCGCGGCATTCTGCTGATGATCTCGGTGGTCGCGATGTTCGTGATCGGATTGGGATTGCAGGGGCGGATTTACCAGCCGAACGGCGGGGACATTCTCGACATACTCGGCTTCGTCGGCGACGTGGGCGCGGGGGCGCTCTATTTTCTGGCGCGCATCATGGATTGGGGCAACCTGATGGCGGCCAACGCCGCGGCGGATTACGGCAAGACATTTCTGATCGTCGCCGGCCTGTTGAACTACATCGCGGCCGCGGATGCGCATCACATCGCGCTGGGGAAAAAGCCTTGACCGTCAACCTTTCGCACATCAACCTTTCGCACTTCACGGCCGCGGTTGTGTTCGCGCTCTTCGCGTCAATCGTCTTCGGCATCACGCAGCGCAATTCGTCGAAGGAACAGCTCTACTACGGCCTCTACTGTTTCGCCTTGTTCGTCGGTGGACTCTTTGTCGCAGGATGGGCGATGGCGCTGATCCGGCGGTAGGGAGCGGCCCTCGTCGCGGCTCGCTTTTCTCTTTCGACAGAACCCTCAACCACGAAATATCACGAAGGCTTCGTTCCCATCATTACCACCGACGGATCGTCGCGCTCCGGCTCGCTGAACAAAAGATGAAGGTGCCCGGGCATCACAACGTATCCCATCACAACGAGACGATAACGACGCCGCAGCTGCTCCTTACCAGTGCAGCGCCCTACGTGGTGGAGAACCGGCCCTCCTGCAGAGCCCTATTCACATCTGCATAACGCGCCACAACTTCCTGCGCCGTAAAGACGATCTGCTTCGCGCGTTGTTCGTCTCCCGGTTGCGACGCTCCCTTAATGGACATCTGCATGTGATTCGCGATTTTCTCGAGGGTACCGGGGTCTGATCATCCTTGCCTCCATAGTGTTGCAACAGCCGCTCCCACCACGGAAAGGGCTGCGCCCGCATGAGGACGAGAGGGCTGAACAGGGCGAAGACGAGAACCGCCGAAAGTCACTGGTCATCCAAGCTCCAATGGGTCAGTCTAGCGCCACGTTTGCGAATGTGACGAGAGCACAAACGTCCTGCCCGGAGGTTAGCGGAGTTCGCTGCGGCAGGGGAAATTAACATTCCAATTCCAGTAAAAGCTCAGTGCGATGAGGAAGCAAGGATAACCATATAAGGTCGGGGTGTAACCTCCATCCCTCATCACTGTGGGGGCACAGTTCCCGTGGTGCCTACAGAATTTTCGGTCAAGTCTGGCTTCCTGGATTCGTGATCAGCCGCATAAGCCGTTTTCGGGTTAAGAAAGAGATCCCGGATGAGAGAAAGATGAGGTCACCAAATTGCTTGGGTTTCTACGGAAGATTGTTTCTTCTGCAGAACGGGTGTTCGCAAGAGCGGCGGGCGCTGGTCCACCAACCATCGGTCCGAGTTGAATCTCAATCTGGTGCACTGGGCTCGCAATCCATCACAACGCTCCAGGACAGGAACGCAGAATTGCGGAGCGGGCGGGACGGTTATTAATGAATACCTTTGAAATAATAGAGGTGGGGCCGATCAACGTCGGTGGCCAAAAGCGGCCCATGCGACTCTTTAAGAATGAGATATCGCTCAAGATTGCCGATGAAATCTTATCCGGCCGCACCTATCCGCATGTGCACTTTGTTAACGACATCAGGACAATCGTCGACGTGGGCGCCAATGTCGGAGCTGCTACGGTTTTCTTCGCCGCGCATTACCCCCACGTAAAGATATTTGCCTGCGAACCGGCAACTCCTCCTTTTTCGCTGTTGCGCCAGAATGTTGCTCTGTTCTCTAACGTGCTGACCTTCCAGGTCGCCCTCTACTCGTGCGATAAGAAGATCGCTCTTTATCCGGGGCACAACGATAGCGTGGAGTCTTCCATTGCGCTGAGCGACCGAACAATCGCCAAACCGGAGCAGGTCCAATTGCGCTGCGCTGAGGACTTCATAGTTGCTCAGGGGCTGAATGCGATCGACATCCTGAAGGTCGACACCGAAGGGTGCGAGGTTCACATTCTGCGTTCCTGAAGCGCTTCTTGCCAACCATCAAGCTCATTTATGTCGAATACCACAGCGATCGAGACCGGCGACTGATCGATCTGCTCCTGGCGAGAACCCATAGCTTGTGGCGCGGGCGCGCGGATCTGATCTATCGTGGAGAGTTTTGCTACCTGAACAAGAAACTTGTTCCGGACCAGAAAATGACTTACAGCACGGAGATCGCTCTCGCGTTGGACTAATCGCCGAACACCACGTTGGTGCTCTAACGTCTTGTAGGGTTTATATCTGGTCGAATGTACGTACAAAGTGTTTCATGTGAAACATTGTACTTTCGTTGGAACCAGGCGTTTACTGCTCTAGACCGGAGACTTC
>CAWEPW010000008.1:0-110376 GCA_963810955.1 uncultured Acidobacteriaceae bacterium
CGCAACTTACGACACAGTACTGACGACTGGCGCCGACGAAAACGATATGCCAAGTATTTTAAGCAGTACCCAATCTATTCAGTTGTGAGGCTTCGTCCTCACGCTCTTTGAGAATCAGCTCTCATAGGATTGTCATCCCGAGCGAAGCGAGGGATCTGCAGTCCGCTGAGACCACCAAGTTTGCCGCGCCTCAACGTAAGTCAGCACAGTATGAATTTACTGAAAGCTGACGGCTGATGGCTGACGGCTCCAAGTTGTCGGTGATCTTACCGCGGGGGTTCCACCCGTTCCCATCCCGAACACGGAAGTTAAGCCCCGCTGGGCCGATGGTACTGCACGCGAAAGTGTGTGGGAGAGTAGGTAGTTGCCGGCATTAAATAAAGGCCAGTCTGAGAAATCAGATCGGCCTTTTCCTTTGAGTTTCCTTTCTTTCGCGATTCCAATAATGCCAGCGTACAATCTTCACGAAATTAAGCAGAGTGAGATGGAGATACCCTATCCGCTGATTTCGGATATCCAGAAGAAGAGATGCCTGCCATTCGTAGGCGCAGGCTTCTCGAAGAACGCTGCTCTTCCGTCCGGGCTCAGCATGCCAGATTGGGCCGAGCTGACAAAAATACTCGCTGCACACGCCAAGACCCCCGAGAGCATGGCCGCGCCAACTGTTGCAGAAAAGTTACTAACCCTTCCGGAGCTCGGATCGACCCGAACAGCTACTTCACGGAGTGCCAATAATGAAGCTGATTAGCCTCTCAATCGCTGTGGGGTTTTGGATGTTATGCTGGCCGGTCCAAGGTTCGTGGGCTCAAGAAGTGGCTAAGGATGCCCCGACCTCCATGTCGACTGTGGTTCTTTCACTGGCCCAGAAGACTCTTGGTGCAATCCGCGGTAAGGATGCCGCTCTCTTGTCAGAACTGGCAGATCGACGGGGGGTATATATAGGAACAGATGTTGAGAAGATGAGTGCGGCGCGGTTCGGAAAAGAGCTTTCTGAACACCGCGGAGTGTATTGTGTGATTTTTGAGAACTCTTGCCGAAAAGACAAAAGCGAAAACTTGCAACTACGTCCTTCGTTACGCGATGCCCTGATGCATCAAGAGGTAACTATGAATATTTCCAGTGTGGAAGGGGCGCCTGGAGTCAAAGCTGTTGCTGTCGAGACAGCGAAGAATCCTGACGAAATCGTTTTTACACTCATGTTCCGACATGTGAGGGGTGATGAGTGGGTCTTACAGCAAATCGAATACTAATAAAGGGCTGATGAGATAACCGTGTCGGCTCCCTTCGGGCGAGTAGACTTGGAAGCGCTCAAGCGACCAAGGCTCGGAGGAAAGGAGCCGAGCGATGATGATTATAGGTTGCGATTTGCACACGCGCTACCAGCAGATAGCGATGGTGGATACAGACAGCGGCGAGTTGGTGGAGCGCCGGTTGGAACATGAGAGTGGAGAGGCGCGGGCGTTCTATGCCGGCCTGAAGGGCGCGGTTCGAGTCGGGATCGAGGCCACAGGACACACGGCTTGGTTCGAGGCCATGCTGGCGGAGTTGGGCCAGGAGTTGTGGATGGGCGATGCGGCGAAGATTCGCGCGGCGGTGGTGCGCAAGCAGAAGACGGATGCGCGAGATGCGGCGCATCTGTTGGATTTGTTGTGCGCGAATCGGTTTCCGACGATCTGGCGTCCGTCGCTCGAGGAGCGGGATCTGCGGCAACTGTTGTGGCACCGGCAAAAGTTGGTGTGGATGTGGGGCGCGGTGAAAAATCAGATGCATGCGCTGGCCATGGGCGAAGGCGTCTGTCGTAAGAAGAAGTTGTTCACCGCGAAAGGACGCACCGAACTGGAAGGACTGAAGCTCGGTCCGTGGGCGAGCTATCGGCGGCAGGAGTTAGTGCGGATGTTTGACGAACTGCAGAGCTCGGTGAAAAAGCTGGACCAGGCGGTGGAGCTAGCCGCGAAGAGTGAACCGCTGGCCGCGCGTCTGATGACGCACCCGGGAGTAGGACCGATCACGTCGTTAGCGTTCGTTCTGATCATCGGGCCGGTCGAACGATTCGATCGCAGTAAGCAAGTGGTGAGTTATCTAGGGCTGAATCCGCAGGAACACAGTTCGGGCGGGCGGCAGCGGCTGGGGTCGATCAGCAAGCAAGGCAATCCGATGATGCGTTCGTTGCTGGTGGAAGCCGGGCACTCGGCGGCACGCCTGGACCCGCAACTGCAGCGCGTCTATCAACGTTTAAAGTTCCGTCGTGGGGCAGCGGTGGCGAAAGTTGCCATTGCCCGCAAACTGGCCGTGAGGCTGTACTGGATGCTGCGCAGCACGGCGGATTATGCGCAGCTCGTTCGCAAGCGAGGCAGCTCGTGGGCCACCCTGGTGGAAGACAGTCCATCGTTGGGCTGATTGAGCGCCTCGCCTCCCTGCAGGGGTGGGGAGTCTGAACAACGAATCATGGTCGGGAGTCAGAGACCGAATAGATGGTTGGTGGAATGAGCTTCCACCGCGGGATTCCGAAAGCGAGCTGAAGTCGCAATGAGCAAAAGCAACACCAAGGACAACAGCAAAGGCTTTCTACTAAGTAAAAACAAAACCGCGAGATTCATCGCCGCTTCGAAAGCGCCGCGAGTCTCGAACACTCTACGTGTCCCTTGACAACGCCGACACGGTTATAGAGGGTGGCCCACTTCTGGCCCCGGCGGCTGTCGCCGGCAACGCAACCACTTGGGGTGCCCCACCTTTCGCGCTTTTCGAAAGGTGGGCCTCCCGACTCCAAAAGCGCTGAGTAGTTTACTTCGAAGAAAACCGACACCCGAGGCGCAGGCGCGCCTCGCAGCAATCCTTCGGTGCTCAGATCCTCGTCGATGTCGGGCCAATGAATTCCGTAGCCGCCGCCAGCAATTTTCCAGTTGTTGCGCTGCGCGGCTGTGGCATCGAGCAGCCGCGGATACCAGACGAGCGGCACGGAGATGACGCGGCCGTCGCGCAGGCTCACGCTAATGGCGTCGTCGCTGAATTGGACGTCCACCACGCGCTCGTCCACATTCACGCTTTCAGCCAGACCACCGGGAACTTCTGCCCCAGCCTGCGAAAATCGGAGTCGCTGGTTACCAGCGCTGCCTTGTATTCGATCGCCAGCGCGGCCGCAAAGCTGTCCACGTAATAGAGTTTGTATTTCGCCTTGACGTCGGCCGCCATGAACGCCCTCGCCGGCGTCGCGTCCAACAGGCGGACCGGCAGGGGACGCACCGCGTTCATCGTTGCCGCCGCTCTGTCCGGTCCATGCCCGCGCTGAATCGCGCCATAGACCTCGCCGTAGTTCACAGCCGACATCAGGATCTCCGCCCGATCCCGCATCGCCTCTTTCAGCAATTCATTCACCTTTTGTGCGGCCGGCTTGTTTTGCAGGAAGGAAAAAAGCGCGCTGGCGTCGAACACATAAGTCTTCATGACTTGCGTTTGCCTTCTCGGTGGTGCTCGCCTTCCCACTGTGCCAGCAGATCGGGACCGTCCGCCAGGCAGCCCATCACCCGGTCCACGTAGGCTTCTGTGATTGGCTGGAGCACGATTCGCCCAAACTGGTCTTCAAGAAACCGCACGCGCGTCCCCGCCTCGATCCGATGCTTGCGCCGCAGTTCCGCCGGCACCACCAGTTGGCCCTTGGACGTAAACGTAGCACTCATGTCCTTCATGACTTACATTCTACTCTGAGTAAGGCAAATAGCAATCTCGGCCACCATTTGTCGGGGGTCAATGAATTCCGTAGCCGTCGCCGTCAATCTGAAGGTCCAGACAAGACACTGCTCCCGTTCTGAAATACCGGCGACGGGAGGTTAAGCACAGGCATTTTAGCCAGCATCACCACCCAATGCGCTTATTTCTCGCCACCAAATCGAAATGCCGATCGCGGCTCAGCAGCGGAAGAGAATGCTGCCGGCAAAGGGCTGAAATCCAAATATCGTTCGTTGGAATCGGCTTGCCCTTTCGCTTCAATTCCAGAGTGATCTCGGCGTAACAATGAGTGGTAGGCTCGTCAACGTCTAACACAATGCAGTCGCGGAGCAATCCCGTGAGCCAGTTTTCGTAGCTGGCCCGGTGGCGCGACTCTGCGATTCCATGGCGGTATTCACCCAGCACAATCACGGGAATTGCCACTTGTTCAACGTCAGCGAGAATGGCAACTACCGCGGGATCATCGTCGGCCGCGGCGCACAAGGCATTCGTGTCCAAAATCATCGCCAGAGTTCCCGGTCAATCCGTTCGAAAGCTTCTTCCACCCGTTTTTTTACTTGTCGTCTTTCTTTATGCAGGTGTTTGAGCTTTCCGAGATGTTTCATCCAGGGCCTTTCCTGGGACGTGGTTTTCAATTTCTCCTGAACAGCCTCGGTGACCAGTTGGCGCAGAGGAATGCCCCGTTCGGCAGCCGCCGACTTGGCGCGGCGAAACAAGAAGTCAGGGATTTCAAGCGTAGTCTTCACAGTCCCATATTACCATATTTATGGGAATATGGGTGTTGCAGGGGGCGGGAAAGTCCGCGGCGAAACCTAATTCTTCAGCGAGCGAATGTACTTCACCACCGCGGCAATCTGATCTTTGGAAAGTCTGCGATCGAACGCAGGCATCTTATCCTTGTTCTTGCCTTGGCTGATGATCGCGGCGAGTTGCGCGTCCGACTGGCTCTGTACTTCGGGCGAGGCAAGCGAGCGCAGCTTCAGATTCTTGCCGATCGTGGTCTGGGCCGCGCCGTTTGGGCCGTGGCATGGGGAACACCTCATCTTGTAGATATCGGCTCCGCTCTCGGCAAAAGCATAAGTCGAGAAGAGCAGCGCCACCAAAACGCCGCCAAGAGCCCAAAATGTCAACCAAGCCGCGCTGCACGTTGAGGGACTCGCCGCATCGCGGCGCGTCCACCCGAAGCCTGGCTCCCTCAAAACTTCCCTCGCACGAACCCCATAACCGAATTTTACCAGTTCAACTTCAGCGCAAACTGGAACTGGCGCGGATCGTACGCGGCCGTCGCCTGGCCCGCATTAGTAAAGAGCGGGCTGACAGCCGCCACATTGTAGATATTCGCGATATTGAACATGTCGGCGATGAAATCCATGTTGAAGCGCTCGCCAAAGTAGATCCTCTTGGCGATCCGCATATCGTTGAACACTGTCCAAGGCGTGGTGCCGGCATTGCGCCCCAGGTTCCCGTCGAGATACAGAAGCGCGTTCGGCGAAGCCAACTGTTGCGGGGTTATGTCGGCAATACATGGCTCCTGAAAGAAGCCGGTCGGCGAGAATGAGCGAAGCCACGTACAGGATAGCCGCACGAGTTAGTCGGCATTCCCGACGGTAATTCGGCCGTCCGGTGAGCGAGGATAACTGAAGGTTGTCGCCATTGCCGGTAATGATGTTGAACGGCCGTCCCGCGGCGAACTCGATAACGAGGTGCAAGTGTCCAGTCGCTGAAGAACTTGCTCGGCAAAGCCGTCGCCGCTGAGCCTACCCGACTGGTAGACGCCGCTGAAGACGAAGCGATGGCGCTCGTCGAAGGTCGAGTTAGACCGATCAAGACCCGGATAGTAACTATCCTGTGGCGTAAGCGTCGACTGTAAGTCGGTCGAATCATCGATGGCATGCGACCAGGTGTAAGAAGCGAGCAATTCGTAATGGTTGCTGAAGCGCTTGCGCAGATTGGCAGTCAGCCCGTGATAAACCGAGCTTCCGTTGGAGTAGTTAGCATCCATGTCGCCGAAGGGAATGCATCCCGTGTAAGAGAAGCCATTCGCCGGCGCCGGATCGCAGGCCTGGTTGAATCCCGGCAAAGTCTTGAGCAGAGCCTGCGCCTGCGCCACGCAATTGGTGTTGCCGCCTAGCTGAAAGGCAGCGGCAATCGAAGGATTAAGTCCGCCAGGGCGGAAATAGTTCATCAGCGCTGGATCGACATAAGGTAGCGGCGAGAGTAAGGTGCCTCCCGGGTTGCATCCGCTGACCGTAAAGGGGCTGGCCGGAGGAGTTACTCCAGCGACGGTAGCGTCAGTAATACGCCGCATCATAGTTAGCAGTCATCAAATCGCCACGAATCGTGTTGGCGTTGATAGGACGATTGATATGGCGTCCGCCGTTGAAGTTATAAGCCAGGCTGAAGGCGTACCCGCTGCCCAGGTCGCGCTCGATGGTAAGGTTCGCCTGCTGCGAATAGGCATACACGAAATTTCTGGACTGCGGATATCCGAAGGGCTGGAAGCCCAGCGGCAGGAACGTTCCCCCTGTGAGGTTGAGATAGTTCTGATTCAGAAAAACCGAATTGGGAGTATTAGAGATTGAAATTGCTGCAGGTTGGGCTCGTAAAAAAGATTGGTATTCGCCTGCGAGAAGGGCGACGGTGCACACTGAGGCGTGGCCGAATTGATGAGGTTGCCCTGGAAGATCGGAATCGCATTCAGGTTGGTCGCGACTGCCCGCGGAAGAACAGAATCCGGTGCCGGCAAACGCCAACTGTCCGCTGGTTGAGCCATCGGATGCGTCGCCGAGGAAGTAAAGCCCGAGCAATGGATGGTCATAGAACATTCCGAAGGATGCCCGGATCACGGTCTTGCCGTCTCCCTTTGGATCCCACGCGACACCCACTCGTGGCTGAATATTGTTCTTGTCGGTCTTGATGCCTTTCTGCAATCCCAGGATGTCATAAGCCGGAACCGCCAGCCCGGTTAAGCGGTTTGAGTTGAGGCGGGAATTCCACGTCGTAGCGCACGCCATAGTTCAACGTAAGATTCGGACGAATGCGCCAGGAATCCTGCCAGAAAAAGCCCAGCGGCTTATTGGAGAAGGAATCGCTCGGACTGCCCAGACCTTGAATGAAATCTCCCGGTATACCCAGCGCCATAGGCTTGCACCGCGCTGAGGATTGGGGAATGGAGACCCAAATAGATTCTGGCATGCCGAAGTCATACACGCCGCCGTAGTTCACGGTGAAGGTCGCCTTGATCGGGATGTAATTGAAATCCACGCCAAACTTGGTGTCGTGCCGCCCGATCGTCCACGAAAAATTGTCGGTGAACTGGTAACGGTTCTCGACCCGCTGAATGTAGGAGTACGGCTCGCGCCCGAAATAGGCGAAACCGGGTATATTCACGGCCGGGTCAGAGCCTCCGGGAATTTGGGTATTGTAGAAATAAGCCAAGCCGCGGCGCGCGTACTGGAAGCGAAATTCGTTGACCTTGTTGGTGCCGAGAGTCCAGGTGTCTTGCGCAACGCCGGCCACGTCACGATAAGTCTGCTGAGAGGTGCGTGAATAGGCGTTCTGCCCGAAGGGCTGGTCTTGTCCGCTGACTTCGATGCCCGTCACCGTACTCGGGCTAACGTTCGCACGAAGCGTGAGGCGATTGTTATTGCTCACGTTGTGATCAAGACGAAACGAATAGAGGCTGGTGCCTTCGAAAACGGGGAAGTTGCCTTCTTGCGACGTGAGCGTCTGGAATGACGCGGGTAGTCCGGTGCAATAAGGAGCGAACCCCGCGACGGAAGCAAACGCTGGATTGCAGGACGAAGGGAACTGCTGCAGTCCGGCGGGAACAAAGGCCGAAGGAAGCGCGGCGAAACCGACGCGGGATAACTGCCATTCACAGCGATACCGGAAGAAGCGCCGACCATGAATGTAGCATGACATCTGGGGGAGCGCGCCGGCAGCGCGGGATGCCGGTGGAGGCGGGCTAGGTTGAGGAAGCGGCCTGAGTCGCGCCGTCGACTCGAATATTCAGGGAAGATTCCGGGCAGGCGCACCGAACGAGTAGCGAGTGTAGAGGTCGATGCCGGTCAGGCCAAAATTGCTCCTGGCCAATGCTTGAGAATCCCGTCTCGTGCCGCCGCGTGACTTCATAAGAAAAGTAATAATAGGTTCTGTCTTTCTTAATTGGGCCTCCGAAGGCCGTGCCGCCCTGTACACGCGTATACGCCGGATTGGATGTTGTGCTGAATGGGTTGACGGCCTGGAAATTGCGGTTACGCAGGTATCCGTAGACATCGCCGTGAAAGTCGTTCGATCCCGAGCGGGTGATGATGTTGACCACGCCGCCGGCGGCGCGCCCATATTCGGCGGCATAACTGTTGGTGATGATCTGGAATTCCTGCACCGCCTCCTGCGAGACGGTGGAGCGCACTCCGTTGACGGAATTGTCGGTGGCATCTGCGCCATCGACGTTAACCAGGTTCGAACGGGCTCGCTGTCCGCTCATATTGAGTCCGGAGGTGGGCGCGGCTCCCGTGTTGGGCGCATTGTCGCGCACGACCTGCGAATCGGTGAGCGTGAAGTTGATGTAGTTGCGCCCGTTGATCGGCAGATTGTCGATGCGGCGCTGGCCGATAGTGTCGGTGGTGGAACTGCGAGAAGTTTCCACGAGCTCGGCTTGCGAGCTGACTTCGACGACTTCTTTGCCGCCCGCGACCGCAAGCGTGACCGGCAACTCAGCCATCTGGCCGACAGTGATTACCACGTCAGAGGCTTCGGCCTTGCCGAAACCAGGTGCGTCGACGGTTACGGAATAAGTGCCGGGAGGCAACTGGCGCACGCTGTAGCCGCCCTGGCCGTCGCTGCTCCCGGCGCGCTCCAGGCCTTTCGCAACGTCGCGCACAGTGACGTTGGCGTTGGTGACAGCGTTGCCTTTGGGATCTTTCACGCTGACATGGAGATCGCCCGTAGCCGCGCCCTGGGCAAATGCGAACTGGTGGACGCACATGAAGACGAATAGCAAAAAGAGAGATGGACAGCACAGACGAAGCGCTTTCATAAGGCTCCTGGAAAACTTCCGCAACATCGAGGTTGTGGAAGAAGTCAGACTGCGCAGATTATCACAAGCTCCTTGAACCTCGAGCACGTTGTCGAGACGGGATACCGCTGATATGTACATCAACGCCGGTGGTTTAGGCAAGCAGCAAGGTAGATCACCGGCTGTTGCAGGGCTGCCAGCTCACCCTGCATCCGTTGCGTCTTTACCGCATCTCTGCAGGTCCGCATCTAGCGGCAACTGTTCGTGAATCTACTTTCTTGGTTACATTGCGTTTCCGCGCATCTTTCTTTAGATTTCTTATAGTGGAACCACAGCTGTGCCAGAAATATTTCTTGTGCCTTCTCTCGCGCCTTCGGAAAATTTTAATGGCCATTCCATGACCGGCGAACTGCTGCGGGTGATGGTGTGCGCGCCAGAGAGCGCCGGATGGGGCAACGCGCGCAAGGCTGAGGCCTGGGGCGAGCTCGGGTTCCAGCATCCTCCTGATTTTGTCGCGGCGCAGCAGCAACACGTAGTTCTCTGCGGCTTGCTGCGCGAGGCGGGAGCCGAAGTCCTCAGTTTGCCCGCGGCCGAGTCGCTCACGCTCGATGCCGTGTATGCGCATGACGCGTCGCTGGCCACGGACTACGGCTTGGTACTGATGAATCCGGGAAAGAAGAATCGCGTCGCGGAAGCGCCGGCGCATGCGAATTTTTGCGGGGACCTGGGGATTCCAGTGTTGGGCGAGATTGGTCTGCCGGGGACTTCCGAATCCGGCGATATCGTGTGGCTCGACTCGCGCACGCTCCTGATCGGTGAAGGTTATCGGACGAATCGGGCAGGCATCGAGCAGATGCGCTCGCTGCTCGCCGCCAGAAAAATTCAAGTGCTGTCGGCGCCTTTGCCTTATGGGCCGGGTCCGTCGGCGTGCCTGCACCTGATGTCGCTGATGAGCATGCTCGATGAACAAACAATTCTGGTTGACCTGCCCTGGCTGGCGGTGGAGACAGTGGAACTCTTGAAAGCTCGAGGCTTCAACTTTATCGAAATTGACTACAGCGAGCGCGACACGCTTGCTTGCAACGTGCTCTCGCTGGGAAAGAAGCGGCTGATCGCGATTGAAGAGAATACCAAAACGAATCGGCGCATGCGCGATGCCGGTTTCGATGTACGTACATTTCCCGGGTCGGAAATCTGCATCAACGGCGCGGGCGGCCCGACTTGCCTGACGCGCCCGCTGCTGCGCAGATGAATCGCTCTACCTTGTTCCATTTTACTGGCCGAATTCACTCAACTTTGGGTTGCGCGAACCCCTTTCGTGTACCTTGGTGACCTTTATGGTGAATGACCTTGGTTAGTGACCTCGCAAACTAATCCTCTATTCGCGATTTCGGTGATTCCGCTGCCGGTTGCGCGCCTGACTGCTAAAATAGTTTGCAATGCTTTTGCCGTTCGTCCGCGAACTTTTTGCGGAGGTGGAACAATTCCTGCCTTCACGCGTGTCGCCTCCCACCTCCGGGAGAACGCGGGGCGGATTGGTGTCACTGGATTATCCGCCGGCGCCAAAGCTCTGATCATTGTTTTGCTGCGGCGCACGGTTGAGCGGCCGTTTGTGCTCGTCGTGGCCGATAATCGCGCTGCCGAAGAATTGCTGCCGGTGCTGCGCGCGTTCTGCGAACTGACGGGAGCGGCCGATCCAGATTCGGTCGTCAGCCTTCCCGCTCGCGATGTGCTGCCCTTCCAGAATTTGTCGCCGCATCCGGAAATTCAGGAGGAACGCGCCACCGCCTTATGGAAGATAGCAACCGGCCGCGCGGCAATCGTGGTTTCGCCGGTGACTGCGACCACAATTCTTCTTCGTTCTCGCGATTACTATGCCGACCTGGCGCGGGTTTTGCGGCGCGGCGAAGACTTCGATCTGGAAAAACTGCTCGAACACCTGAATACAGTTGGCTATAGCGCAACCGACGTGGTGGAAATGCCGGGGCAATATGCGGCTCGAGGCGGGATTCTCGATGTCTATTCGCCGGAAGCGGATCGGCCCGTGCGGGTCGAGTTTTTCGGGGATGAAATCGAGTCGATGCGCAAGTTCGATCCGGCAAGCCAGCGGTCTTCCAATCCAGTGGATGAAGCGTTGCTTCTGCCGTTGACGGAAACGCCGGTCAGCGAGGAATTGCTCGGCTCGATCAATGCGCGGCTTTCGGGTAAGCGAATTGCGGGATCGCCGGAAATCGTGGAGCAGGCGATGCGCGACTCGCGGCGCTGGAGTATTTCCCGGCTGGGAGTTCTATGCTCCGGTGGCGGGCGCCGACCGCAGCATTTTTGATTTGCTTCCGGATGCTCGCGTGATTCTAGACGAGCCTGAAGCGTTGAACGCTGGAACTCGACAAAGTCTGGGCGCGAATAGAAGAAGCGCACGAACGCAGCGGCATGGGCAATCTGGTTCGTCCCGATGATCTTTACCTGACTCCGGAAGACTGGCGGGAGAAAACCGCGGCACTTGCCCGGAGCCGATTTCGAATATCTGGCGCTGGCACGCGAAGCCAGGAACCTCGGATCAGAAAGAGCGAGAGCCTTTCTTTCGCAGCCCGCTACGCGCTTCCACGGCGCGGTTCCAGCGATGATCGAGCAGGTGCAGAAGTTGGTTGCGGACGGAACGCCAGGTGATGCTCGCCGTTCCGAACACGGGAGAAGTCGAGCGCCTGGCCGATATGTTCACCGAATACAACGCTTCGTATCGCCTGGGCAGCCGCACGCGCGGCGGCGAAAGCTATGCCGATGAAACCTCTTATTTTGCCGGCGAAGTGCTGACCACCACTCTTGCTCAAGGCGTACTGTGCCCGACGGATTCGTTCTTGCCGGATGCGCATCTCGCGATCTTTGGTGCCCGCGATTTGTTCGACGAATCGGACCTGGTCGCGGCGCGGCCGCAGCGGCAGAAATCGAAAGTCTCGGCATTTCTTTCCGACTTCCGCGATTTGCAGGTCGGCGATTATGTCGTCCACGTGGAGCACGGCATCGGGCAGTATCAGGGATTGAAGGAAATCAATCAGGGCGACGGCAGTCGCGGAATTCATGCTGCTGGAGTATGCGGATGCGGCGCGGCTTTATGTCCCGCTGACGCGTCTCGATCTGGTGCAGAAATATCGTTCGTCTGAGGGCGCGAAGCCCGTCCTGAATCATCTCGGCACGCGGCATGGGGCAAGACCAAAGCCCGCGTGCGCAAGGCGATGAAGGACATGACGGACGAGCTTCTCAAGCTTTATGCGCAGCGCCAGTCCGCGCGCGGGCCATATTTTTCCCGCCGGATACGGAGTGGATGAAAGAGTTCGAAGACGCGTTCGAATACAACGAGACCGACGATCAGGCGCAGGCCATCGCGGACGTGAAGCGCGACATGGAGTCGCAGCTCCCGATGGACCGTTTGCTGTGCGGCGACGTGGGATACGGCAAGACGGAAGTCGCGATGCGCGCGGCGTTCAAGGCTCTCAGCGACAACAAGCAGGTTGCGGTGCTGGCGCCGACGACGGTCCTTGCCTTTCAGCACTACGAAACTTTCAAGCAGCGATTTGCTGCCGTTTCCGTTGACGGTTGAAATGATCAGCCGCTTCCGCACGCCGAAGCAGATCAAAGAAATCTTGCAAAGAGTGGAGTCGGGCAAAGTTGACATCCTGATCGGCACCCATCGTCTGCTCTCGAAAGACGTCAAGTTCTCCGACCTCGGCTTGCTGGTCGTGGACGAGGAGCAGCGCTTTGGCGTCCGCCATAAAGAACGCATCAAGCAGATGCGCACGGAAGTCGACGTGCTAACGATGTCGGCGACGCCGATTCCGCGCACGCTGCATATGTCGCTCGTCGGTTTGCGCGACATGAGCGTGATCGAAACGCCGCCGAAAGATCGAATGGCGATTCAGACCGTGGTCGCGAATTGGGACGAAAAGCTGATCCAGTCTGCGATTGAGCAGGAGCTTGATCGCGGCGGCCAGGTTTATTTCGTGCACAATCGCGTCGAGACCATCTGGGAGATTGCCGCCAAGATTCAAGCGCTGGTTCCGAACGCGCGCGTCGCTCGTTGGCCATGGGCAGATGGGCGAAGGCGAGCTGGAAAAGGTGATGCTGAAATTCATGCATCACGAAGCCGACATTCTGGTGTCGACGACGATTATCGAGAACGGCCTCGACATTCCTCTGTGCAACACGATTCTGATCAATCGCGCTGACCGGCTTGGGCTTGTCGGAGCTTTATCAACTTCGCGGGAGGGTTGGCCGCTCGAACCGCCGCGCCTACGCGTACTTGCTTTTGCCGGCTGAAATCGAGTTAACTCCGATCGCTCGACGGCGTCTGGCGGCATTGAAGGAATTTTCTGATCTGGGCGCCGGGTTCAAAATCGCTGCGCTCGATCTTGAATTGCGCGGCGCGGGAAATCTTCTCGGCGGCGAGCAGAGCGGTCACATCGAAGCGGTAGGTTTCGAACTTTATACGCAGATGCTGGAGCGCGCCGTGCGCGAAATGAAGGGCGAGACGGGCGTAGAGGTCACTGAAATCCAACTTAATCTGGGCCTGAACATCCGCATTCCGTCCGACTACATCAAAGAGGAAAACCAGCGCCTGCGTATGTATAAACGCGTTGCCGGCGTGGAGACTGAATCGCAGCTGCATGATGTGCGTGCCGAGTTGATCGATCGCTATGGCGAAACGCCGCGCGCCGGTCCGCAATCTGCTTGAATATGCCACACTGAAATTGCAGGCCATGCGCGTGGGCGCTATCGCCATTGAGCGCAAACGCGAATTCGTAAGCATCAAGTTCAGCCAGACTGCCGCGATTGATCGCGGAGAAGCTGGCGCGATTTGTCGCGTCGCAGCGTGGCACGCAATTTACTCCCGATGGCACATTGAAATTCTCGATCAAGATCGACAGCGCCGAGGGAATTCTGCAAACGCTGCGCGATTTGCTGGAAGAACTGAGCGACGCGCGAAGAAGCCGTACGCCAGGTATAAACTAGGGATAGCTCCATTGAAGAAAGATTCCGAGATGAGACCGATGCACGAACGACGAACGAACGGCGAGCGCCGCAAGCAACGGGTTGTCCGCAAAGCGATTTTTCCTGCTGCCGGATTGGGCACGCGCTTTCTTCCCGCCACGAAAGCCCAGCCGAAAGAGATGCTGCCGCTGGTCGATAAGCCCATCATTCAATATGGCGTGGAAGAGGCTGTGGCCGCGGGATGCGACCAGATCATCATTATTACCGGACGCGGCAAGAGCGCGATCGAAGACCATTTCGACGTCAGCTACGAACTCGAGAAGATGCTGGAAGAGAAAGGCAAGACACGACCTGCTCAAGATCGTGCGCCAGATTTCGGACATGATCTCACGTCGCCTATGTGCGCCAGAAAGAGGCGCTCGGCCTTGGGCACGCCGTGCTCACGGCCCGCGAACTGGTTGGCAACGAGCCATTCGCCACGCTGCTCGCCGACGACGTGATCGATGCGAAGGTCCCAGTGCTCAAGCAGCTAATGAAAGTGTTCGAGGAGAAGCAGTGTTCGGTGCATGGCGACACAGATTGTCGACGGGCCTGCGATTTCTTCTTACGGCGTGCTGAAGGCGAAGAAGGTGGCAGGCTCCGGCGGCAAGCTGTTCGAAGTTCTCGACCTGGTGGAAAAGCCGAAACTGGCGGATGCGCCTTCGAATCTGGCCGTGATCGGGCGCTACATTCTGACGCCGACAGTTTTCGAGACGCTTTCGGACATCAAGCCCGGCGCGGGCGGAGAACTGCAACTGACCGACGGACTGCGCGGGCTTCTGCGGCGCGAAAAGATCTACGCTTACGTCTATGAAGGGCGACGCCATGACACCGGTGACAAACTAGGCTTCCTCAAGGCGACAGTTGAGTTCGCGCTGAAGCGCGAAGATCTAGGCGGGGAGTTCCGCGAGTATCTGAAGAAATTGAAGCTGTAGGCATTCGCGGCACAACGCCGCCGCCCGAGTTGCGCTCACTCTTTCATCTTCATCGTTGCTTTCAACTTCTTCGATTTTTCGTCGACGCCTCTTGCCAGCTTTTCTTTGTGAGCGTCCAATTTCTTCGCAATCGAATCGTCGGCCACTCCAATAATTTGCGCGGCGAGAATTCCTGCATTGGTTGCTCCCGGCTTGCCGATGGCGACCGTCGCCACCGGAATGCCTGCGGGCATTTGCACGGTTGCGAGCAACGAGTCCATGCCTTGCAGCGAGGTGGAAGGGATGGGCACGCCGATAACGGGCAGGGTCGTGTGCGCGGCGATCACTCCCGCCAGATGTGCCGCTCCGCCCGCGCCGGCGATGATCACGCGAATGCCGCGGCTGGCGGCCTTCCGCGCATAGTCCGCGGTGCGATCGGGAGAACGATGGGCTGACGTTACATCCATCTCGTAGGCAATGCCGAATCCATCGAGAGCCGTTGCTGGCTTCGCGCATGATCTCCAGGTCGGAGTCGCTGCCCATTACGATCGAAACTCTTATTTTGTCATCCACTTGTAGGCCCCAGCCAGCGCAACCTTAGTGTCACCTGAACGACGATACAGCAGCAAGTCAATCACCGCGATGAACAGGGCAAGCGGAACAATCAAAGATACAAACAACCAGCCGTCTTCCTCGAATCCGCCCCACACGCCCAGAGCTCCGGCTATAATCTTAACAGCGAACGCAACCCAAGGCTCCAATGTTCAAGAATCGAGCAATCGCTTAGTCCCGTTGCCTCTATTAGGAAACCAAAGACGGCAATTGCGGCTACGATGCCGAAAAAGAGATGCTGTTTCAAGATAGATGTACCAGTGTTCATAATGAGATGAAAAGCAGGCATCAACGAATCGGACACACGAGTATCGGCGTTCGTTAGCGCCAATCCAGATTAGGCGAATCCATCGCCACATTTTTCCCTCTACTTCTTTAACGCCCGCGCCGCAATGTCTTTACGATAATGTGCGCCGTCAAAGTCGATCTTCGCACATGCTTCATAGGCGCGCTCCACCGCCGTTTGCAACTCCGCAGCCCGCGCCGTCACTCCAAGCACGCGTCCACCAGAAGTATAGAACGCATCGTCGCGCTTTGAGGTTCCGGCATGGAAGACCTTTACGCCTTCCAATCGTCGCGGCATCTTCGAGGCCGGTAATTTTCTTTCCCGCCTCGTAAGTCCCGGGATAACCTTCGGAGGCCATCACCACGCAGACGGCCGCATCGTCTGACCATTTGAAATCGCCGTCGCTGGTGCGTCCATCGATCGACGCCTCCATGGCCTCGACCAGGTCGCTTTCGAGGCGCATCAGAATCGGCTGCGTCTCCGGATCGCCGAAGCGGCAGTTGAATTCGAGCACCATGGGGCCGCGCGCCGTCATCATGAGCCCGCAATAGAGAACGCCTTTATATTCCGCGCCCTCGGCCTTCATGCCCGCGACGACAGGCCGGGCAATGTGGGCTACGAGCCAGTCGCGCATCTGGTCATCGATAATGGTGCGCGTAGTGTAGGCGCCCATGCCGCCGGTGTTGGGTCCGGTGTCGCCGTCGAAGGCGCGCTTATGATCTTGCGCGGCCACTAGCGGCGCTACGCGTTCGCCGTCGCTGACGACGAGGAACGAAAGCTCGTCGCCTTGCAGAAATTCTTCCAGCACCACGCGCGATCCCGCTTCGCCGAGCATGCGGCCGCTAAGCATTTCGTTGGCGACGTTCAAGGCCTCATCTTTGCTTTTGGCGATCACGACGCCTTTGCCGGCGGCCAGCCCATCGGCCTTCACTACGATAGGAGTATGCAAGTGCGCGAGCGCGTCGGGCACCTCCTCCGAAGAATCGCAGACTGCGTAGTGCGCGGTGGGAATGTGATGCCGCTGCAGAAATTCCTTGGCAAAGCTCTTGCTGGTTTCGAGCTGCGCGGCGGCTTGAGTAGGGCCAAAGGTGCGCCATCCGCGCCGCGTAAATTCGTCCACCACGCCGAGCATCAGCGGCAATTCCGGTCCTATGATGGTGAGGTCGGGCTGGATTTGATTGGCGAGGACGACCATCGAGTCGAGACTCTTTACGTCTACCGCGACGCATTCCGCCTCGTCGGCGATTCCCCCATTCCCAGGCGCGCAGTAGATTTTGCTGACGCGCGGCGATTGGCGCAGCTTCCACACCAGGGCGTGTTCGCGTCCGCCGCCGCCGATGACCAGGATTTTCATAAGGCGAAACATTTAGGGTAGGGGCGCGCGAAGATGATGTCAAACGCGCAAAGCAGATTGCAGAACTCAGATTGCAGAAGTCTCTCTCTGTAGTGAAACAGGTCTTTAGCTGAGCAGGAGGTGAAGCCGTCCGAGTTTTCACCTCTGCAATCTGACCTCTGACCTCTGCAATCTTTAGTTAACCACGCTTAATCCCGCCGTATAATGCTTCTCACGTGATCACGGTCTCCAAAGAGGACTACCTCAAAGCGATTCTCGAGGCTGAGAGCGAAGGCGAAGCCGTCATTTCGGCTACTCTGGCGCACTGGCTCAAGGTTTCTCCTCCGGCCGTGACGATGGCGGTGCGCCGTCTGAAGAAAGACGGACTGGTGCGGGTGAATGCCGACGGCCGCGTCCGGTTGACGGCTGCGGGAAAGAAAATCGCCCGCAAGCTTGACGGTCCGCCACCACCTCATCGAGCGCATGCTCGCCGAAATCTTCGAGATGGAATGGTATAAGGTGCACGACGAAGCCGAGCGCCTGGAACACGCCGTTTCGCCGGACTTCGAGGCGCGGCTGCTGGCCAAGCTTGGGCGTGGAGTCGCGTGTCCGCATGGCAATCTGACGGAATTGGAGAGTCCCGCCAGCCGTCGCCGCCGCGGATTGCTGCTGCTGGCTCAGGCCCCGCCAGGAGAAAACTTCCAGGTGAGTGGCATCTATGAACGCGATCGCCATCTGCTTGAGTTTCTCGAACAGCGCGGCATTCGGCCAGGCGCCAAAGTCCATGTCTCGCATCGCAATTATGACCAGACGCTTGACCCTGACAACCGGCGCTGGCCGGGTTTCGCTCGGCGTATCCGCCGCGGAAAAGGTCTGGGTTAAACCGGCCGATGGCAATGCTGTATCCAAACTTGAAGGCCGGGCGAATTCAAAGGCGTAGGTTCAGCCAAGGTCTCCCTGCGCTTGCAAGTCTAATTAACCGTGGTTTATCCCATTTGATATACTTAGGCTAAGATGACGCAAGCGGCCGGGGATCGCCTTTCTTTTCCTACATCGATTGAATGAGATTGCCAAAGACAGCATCGGAAGCGCGAGGCGAAGCCTCACCCCGGCTAGGCCCCATAACTGCGCAACCGCCATCGAGCGATGACGTTGTCATCACCCATGAGGATATCGATCGAGCCCACGATCGCGAACAGGTTTCGGCGACGCGAGCCCGGCGCGGATTCCGTCCGCGGCTGCGATTGTTCTGGCTGCTGATTGGTCCCGGCATCCTCGTAATGCTTGGCGAGAACGATGGGCCCAGCATGTTGTCATATGCCGCGACCGGAGCCCGGTTCGGCGTAGGTTTTTTTCTGCCATTCGTCGTCCTTACCTTCCTGATGGCTTGTGTGGTGCAGGAAATGACCGTGCGTTTGGGCGCGGCCACCCATCGCGGGCACGCCGAGTTGATCTTCGACCGCTTCGGCCCGTTCTGGGGATGGTTCTCGATGATCGATCTGATGGTCGGCAACTTTCTGACCCTGGTCACGGAATTTATTGCCATCCGCGCGGGCTTGGGATTTTTCGGCGTGCGGCCGGCCGTTGCGGTCATCGCTGCGCTGCTGGTGCTCTCGGTTGCGCTCATAACGCATCGCTATTGGACCTGGGAGCGGATCATCTTGGGCGCTGCCATTTTCAACCTCGTGTTCGTGCCGGTCGCGCTCATGGCGCATCCCGATTGGGCCGCCGTGGGCCGCGCATTAGTGACCTGGAAACCGTTGCCCGGCGGAATCACGCAGGAGACGGTTCTCCTGCTGCTGGCAAATATTGGTGCCACGGTCACTCCGTGGATGCTGTTTTTTCAGCAAAGCGCGATCGCCGACAAAGGGCTTACCACGCGCGACATTCGCTTCGGGCGCATCGACACATTGCTGGGAGCGGTTTTGGCGACCCTCGCCGCCCTGGCGACCATGCTGGCGACAACTCCGCTATTTTTGCACCACATGTCGACCGCGAACTTCGAAGGTGCTGAATTTGCCGAGGCGCTCCAGCCCCTGATCGGACATTGGGGCGCCGCGCTTTTCGCTCTGGGCATATTCGAGGCCGGGATGGTCGCGGCCATCACGATTTCCACTTCATCCGCCTACGCGTTCGGAGAAGTTGCGCGCCGGCCGCACAGTTTGAATCTTCCCTTTAGGCAGGGAAGAACTTTCTATCTCGTCCTGCTGGTGGAAGCCGCGGCTGCAGCGGGGCTGGTTTTGATTCCAGGAATTCCGCTGGTTTACATCGTGCTGCTCGTTAATGTCATCGCCGTGTTGGCCATGCCTCCTGCACTCCTTTTTCTTTACATGCTGGTGAACGATCGCGAAATCATGGGCGATCTTGTGAGCCCGCCATGGGCGAACGTGCTCGCCCGCGGCGTCGTTGTCATCCTGATCGGCGCCGGGACTGTTATTTGGAGTCAGCGTAATTGCGCCCAATGCGCTGGCCATCTTTGGAGGCAAGTAGATGGAAAAGCAATTTGAATCCGCACCCGGCGCCACCGCCGGCGACGGCGTTGAAGTTAGCCGCGAAGAGCTCACCTCCGTGATGACGGCGCTGGAGCCTGATCAGATCATTTTTACCAAGGAGCATCATCATTGTCCCAGACGGCAACTCACGCGAATCGAGATGGTGCTGTTCTGGGGACTGCGAATCTACCTCGTGTTTATGGTCGGCGTGGTTGTATATCAGATCTGGACGGGCGTCAGGTAGAAATTTTGTAATTTTGTAATTTTGTAATTTGGAAATTTTGTAATCTAAAACACCACACGAGCAAGTCCCCCCACGCCAGGCTACGAAACGAATTACACTATTAAGTTGAGATTCTTGCGGCTGCGCTCCGGTTCCGCGGCGGCGCTCACGAGAGAGGTCATCATGTCATCTAATAGTTTTGGCGCTCGCGCCACTTTCAAAGTCGGCAGCAAAGAATACGAACTTTACCGCCTCGACGCTCTCGACAAGCAGGGCATTTCGACCCGCCACTTGCCCTTCTCGCTTCGCATTCTGCTCGAGAACCTGCTGCGCACCGAAGATGGTCGCAATGTGACCAAGGACGAAATTCGCGCGCTCGCAGCCTGGAACAAGAATTCCAAACCGGAGAAGGAAATTGCGTTCACGCCCAGCCGCGTTCTGCTGCAGGATTTTACCGGCGTGCCTGCGGTGGTCGATCTCGCAGCCATGCGCGATGCCATGAAGCGCCTTGGCGGCGATGCCCGGCTCATCAATCCTCTGCAGCCCGCCGAACTGGTGATTGACCACTCGGTGCAGGTCGATGAATTCGGATCGCCGGGCGCGTTTGATGTGAATGCGTTGCTTGAATTTCAGCGCAACAAAGAACGCTACGCCTTCCTGCGCTGGGGGCAAACTGGATTCCGCAATCTCGCCATCGTGCCGCCCGACACCGGCATCGTCCACCAGGTGAATCTCGAATATCTGGCGCGCGTAGTTTTTGTGCACAAAGATGACGAAGGCGGGAAGCGCACCGCCTATCCTGACACGCTGGTTGGCACCGACTCGCACACTACCATGGTCAACGGACTCGGCGTGCTCGGCTGGGGCGTGGGTGGCATCGAAGCTGAGGCGGCTATGCTGGGGCAACCTGTGTCCATGCTGATCCCGCTCGTCGTTGGCGTGAAGCTGACTGGGCGCCTGCGCGAAGGCGCGACTGCTACCGACCTTGTTCTCACGATTACCGAGATGCTGCGCAAACATGGGGTGGTGGGCAAGTTTGTCGAGTATTTCGGTCCCGGACTGCAGGATCTGCGGCTCGCCGATCGCGCGACCATTGCCAATATGGCTCCCGAATATGGCGCGACTTGCGGCATCTTCCCGATCGACAAAGAGAGCCTGCGCTATTTGAACCTTACCGGCCGCAGCGAAGAACAGATCGCTCTGGTCGAAGCCTATGCGCGCGAGCAGGGGCTCTTTCACGACTCGAAGACTCCTGAAGCCGAATATTCCGAACTGCTGAGTCTTGATCTCGGGACCGTCGAATCGAGTCTTGCCGGGCCGAAGCGGCCGCAGGATCGAGTCGTGCTATCGAAAGCAGCCGAGTCGTTCACGCAGGCATTGCCATCGCTGATCAAGCCGAAAACAATCGCCGGCAAGCAGGCTGCCCCTAACCAGATCGGCGCGCTGGGAACAAGAAGGCGGCAATCCCACCGCGGTTGGGGTTGAGGATCCGAAAGTACACGAGCACATTTCGGGGAACGGTAAAACGTTGCGGCATGGCAGCGTGGTGATCGCTGCGATCACAAGTTGCACGAACACATCGAATCCTTCGGTGCTGATTGCCGCCGGGCTGCTGGCGAAGAAAGCTGTCGAGCGCGGCCTCGAAGTCCCCGCGACCGTCAAGACTTCGCTGGCCCCTGGATCGAAAGTGGTAGTCGACTATCTCGAAAAGGCCGGCCTGATGCCGTATCTGGAGAAGTTGAAATTCCACCTCGTCGGCTACGGTTGCACGACCTGCATTGGCAATTCGGGTCCGCTGCCGGTTGAGGTCTCGAAAGAAATCGACGATAAGAATCTGGTCGTTGCTTCAGTGCTCTCCGGCAATCGCAACTTTGAGGGCCGCATCAATTCCGAAGTGCGCGCCAACTACCTGATGTCGCCGCCTCTCGTGGTGGCGTTCGCTCTTGCCGGACGCATCGATATCGACCTTCGCAAAGATCCCATCGGCAAGGGCAAGGATGGCACTCCCGTTTATCTCGTCGACATCTGGCCGACGCAGCGGGAGATCGAGGAAACGATGGCGGGCGCGATCACATCGGAGATGTTTCGCAAGAGTTACGGCGAGGTCTATGCGGGCGATGAGCGCTGGCGCGGGCTGCCGGTTCCGAAGGGCGAGACCTACGCTTGGGAAAAAGATTCTACCTACATTCGCCAGGCGCCCTACTTCGATGACATGGCTCTCGATCCCTCCGCCGTTGAAGATATCCAAGGCGCGCGCGTGCTGGCCGTGCTTGGCGACAGCGTCACGACCGACCACATTTCGCCGGCTGGGTCGATCAAGAAAGATGGGCCGGCCGGCAAGTATTTAATGGCTCACGGCGTGCAGCCGGCAGATTTCAACTCTTACGGATCGCGCCGCGGCAATCATGAAGTCATGGTGCGCGGCACGTTCGCTAATGTCAGGCTGCGAAATAAAATGGTGAACACCGAAGGCGGATTCACCCGTCACCTGCCCGACGGCGAGGAGATGTCGATCTTCGATGCGTCCGAAAAATACCACGCCGAGAAAGTGCCCCTCGTGATTCTGGCGGGCAAGGAATATGGCTCGGGATCGTCGCGCGACTGGGCGGCGAAGGGTCCGCGGTTGCTTGGAGTGCGCGCCGTGATTGCGGAAAGCTACGAACGCATTCACCGCTCGAATCTCGTAGGCATGGGAATTCTGCCGCTGCAATTCCTGCCCGGAGAAACTGCCGAAACGCTGAAGTTGACCGGCGAAGAAATATTTGAGATCGCGGGCATTCGCGATGTGGTCGAGAGATTTTCGTCGGGCCGCAAGATCACGGTTCGCGTGACGGGCGGCCAGTCGGCGGACTCTCAAGCGGCCGAATTTCAGGCAATCGAATTTCAGGCAATCGTCCGCATCGACACTCCGCAGGAAGCTCTCTACTACTCGAATGGCGGCATCCTGCAATACGTGCTGCGCCAGTTGCTGGCCGGGAAAGCGCAGCCGCAGGCGGTCACGGCTTAGGTGCGTTTCCCACGGTGAATGCCTTGAGCCCTGTGGATTGGCCGCGAGTTGACGAAAAAATAATATCCTCGATCTTTAGAATCATTGACTTAGACGGAAAATCCCGCTAAATCTATGAGTTTAAAGGTCCTGTGGGCAAAATATTACGGAATAAGGACTTAGGGGAAGCTTCGGTAACGTCCCTAACAGTACTTGAAGACTCAGCCGAGAACGGGCAGCTAGCGGGATTTCGTTATGGCCTGTGTTTTGTTGGCGAGGTCTTTTTTCTGTTCGACTTTCCCATATACAAACACACCGGCCAGTCCAACCAATGCGGTTATGATGGAAACCAAGCCAGATGTTTCCCTGCCGACATAAGCAAGGAAAATCCCACCAAGAATAGCCGTCATGGCGACGATAAAGCCCAGGATCGTTCCCAATTTCTGACTATTTACGTTCGAATCAATGACCTCTTTCTCTACGGCGAGGCGGTGATCGTGCTGAGTCTCGGCCATCTTGATTATTCGTTCGGCCGCTGTTGGGACGATTTGGTTGTATCGTTCGAGGGCTTCGGGTTGCGGCAGCGGACCCGACCATTGGCGCATCTCGGCTTGGACAATGGCCGTGCTAGTGCCAGATTGGGGTGTCATGCCACGATCGCGGTGTTTTCGACTCACGGTGAATGAGTCGTTATTTTACAGGGTGAGTGGCTTCAAATTCCACCATTGCATCGGCGAGGTCTTGACCTACAATACGCCAGTCCGAAAATATGGCCTTCGCATCGGCCTCTTGACCGGTGCGACTTTGATTGTACGTATCGTACAGACCCCACCAATCGAACAGTCGGGCCGCTCCAGACACGAGGGAAGGGTCGGCAGTCAAGAAGTCGGATTGTAGCCGGTTCACCATAAGAACTTCAGATGCTATCACACCTTAAGATGTTTACTAGTGACAGAAGGATTCGACCCATTAGCGAGTCTCACAACTGGTATATCCTCTTTATATTTTAGCTGAATGTCTACAAAATTGCTGGTGTTTAGATTGCCTGAATTAACTCTTGTAATTCGCCTATTGTCGAGATTTCTTCCTTATAGTTCTATTGTATCAATTTCGCTCCCCCTGTTTGGACAACTCTCCAGCATTTAATTCGGCTTTCGATTCATTCACTTACCCAGAAAACGCTTGAAACGGGGGCTTGACAATATTTCCGAAGAACGAGCTTAGGTAATCGAAGCTAGCGCGAAGTTAGGACCTTGCCTCCCACTCTGCGCCCTTCGCTTTGGTCGCGTGCTAATCTCAAAGCCCATGTCTTTCGCGCCTCAATATCTTGCCGCTGCTTACAGCTTGACGGCGGTCGGAGTCTGGGGCACCAGCGATTTTCTGGGAGGCGTGGGAGCCCGCCGAATCAATGCGTTTCTGTTTACGGCCCTCGTGCACGTCAGCGGCTTAATTGTCTTCGGCGCGCTCGCGCTGATGACGCACGCTCCGTTTCTCTCTAACACCAGCGTTCTATGGTCGGTAGTCTCCGGCCTCGTCGGCGGCATCGCTCTGGCGTTGTTCTATGGCTCCCTGGCCAAGGGAAACATGGGTCTGGTTGCGCCGGTCGCGGCCGTTCTCGGGGCTGCGATTCCCAGCATCGTGACAGCTTTCGCGGCTCTTCCAAGCCGCAGGCACATTCTCGGTTTTACTCTAGCCATCGTTGGGGTCTGGCTGATTTCGCGTACCGAGGGCGCTGTAGGCCGTCCCGAAGGTCTGGGTACGGCCGTGCTTGCGGGAATCGGCTTCGCCGGGTTTTACCTGTGCGTCCATCAGGCGGGCGATGCGTCTCCTCTATGGATCGCCGTCTGTTCCCGATGCGGAGCCCTGCTAGTTACAGGCAATATCGTTCTATTCGGAAGATATCTCCGCAAGGTATCCGCGCCGGTGATGGCCATTGCTGTGGTAGCCGGAATTCTCGACCTCGCGGGCAGCATCGTCTTCATTCGCGCGGCCCAGATCGGCCGGCTTGATGACGCCGTGGTGCTCAGTTCTCTCTATCCTGCGATTACGGTTCTGCTGGCGCGCATCTTTTTGCACGAACATTTCAGCCGCGCCCGGACGCTAGGCATGGTAGCAGCGCTGGTAGCCGTACCGATGATCGCAGGGTGATCGCTGGATGACGTAGTCGTGTGCCAAGCAACTAAAGGACATCACAACTAGAGGGCATCGCTAAGTAGTTCTGTCATCCCGACCGAAGCGCAGCGAACTGGAGGGACTTCAATCTACTCGCTGCGATCAGCCAACGTCGTTATCCAATCAACCGAAGCGCCCCTACACCCGGCACACATTTTCGGGGAAGTAGGCAGTCCCTCACTTCACTCAGGACGACAAGGGGTTCAAAGCTTCAGCGCTACCTGGCCGTTGAGGTCGCCATCGGTCGCAGTCTTTCGAAGATCTCTTCGGCGCGGCGCAGGGCGTCTTGTACGTTGCTACAGATGTTTTCGGGACCTACTAATTCCTCGAACTCCGTCTGCTGAATTAGGCGTAAGGGCTGTTCTCTGGCGCCACAGAGAATCAGTTCCCGCCCGCTTTTCTTCAGAGTTCTGGCGACTTCTTCCAGCGCAAACAGTCCGGTGGCGTCGAGGGCGGTCATGTTGCGCAAGCGCAAAATTACTACCGGCGGAAGCTCGTGGATGTTTTCGGTGACGATATCGATCTTGTCGGTCGCGCCAAAGAGGAACGGTCCGTGAATGCGAAAGATGGTCGCGTAGTACGGAATATCTTTGTCCTGCAGAATGTGGACGCGTCCATCTTCGACGTAGTCGTCGGTGACCTGCGAAACGGTCGTGGTCGCGGCGACGCGGCTTATGAAAAGTAGTGCGGCGAGGATCATGCCTGCCTGCACGGCTACGGTCAAATCGGCAAAGACGGTTAGCGCAAACGTAACCAGCCAGACGCTGACGTCGGTTTTCGTGAGCTTCAGCAGCGACGGAATCTCGCCCCATTCGCCCATGTTGTAGCTCACCACCATCAGAATTCCCGCCAGCACCGCCATGGGCACGAAGCTCACCAGCTTCGAGGCGAACAGCAGAATCGAGAGCAGAGTCAGCGCGTGAATCATGCCCGCTACCGGCGTTCTTGCGCCAGAGCGAATGTTGGTGGCGGTGCGCGCGATGGCGCCGGTTGCGGGCAGGCCTCCAAACATAGGCGAAAACACATTGGCGATGCCTTGCGCTACGAGTTCAACATTCGGATTATGACGGTCGTTGATGCTCGTGCTATTGCTCATGCGGTCGGAGACCACGGCTGACATCAGTGACTCGATCGCGCCCAGCATGGCGACGGTTATGGCCGGCCCGAGAAGTCCGTGGATCAGATCGGTGCGAAACGCGGGAAGGTGCAAGTGCGGCAATCCGCTGGGGATGCCATTGAAACGGGTACCGATGGTGGCGACCGGCAGTTTGAAAATCCACACCGCGAGCGTGCCGAGGATCAGAGCCACAATTGCGCCGGGGACGCGGTTCGAAACTGCGCGGCATACAAGAATGATGACGGCGGTACCTGCGGCGAGCGCGGTCGCTTCGAACGAGATGGTGTGAAAATTACGGGCTAACGCTTCCATGCGCAGCCAGAAGACTCCGGGAACTTTGTCCAGACTGAGGCCGAAGAAATCTTTTACCTGAGTGCTGGCGATGAGGATGGCAATGCCGTTGGTAAATCCAATGACGATGGGGCGCGGAATGTACTTGACGGCCGAACCCATGCCAGTGAGGCCCATGATGACGAGAATGACGCCAGCCATTACCGTGCACATGAACAGGCCATCGACGCCGTGCGCGGCGACGATGCCGGCGATTACTACCACGAAAGCGCCGGTCGGGCCGCCGATCTGGGTGATCGATCCGCCTAAGGCGGAAATCAGAAAGCCGGTGACGACCGCGCAGTAGATTCCGGCTTGTGGCGTCAGTCCGGATGCGATCGCGAAGGCCATGGCCAGCGGAAGCGCTACCAGTCCTACCGTGATTCCGGCTACCAGGTCGTGTAGGAATTTGCTCGGGCTGTAATCGCGCAGGCACAGGATCGATTTGGGGAGCCAGCGCTGCTCGAAGAGGGTGAGTTCCATGGGAACCAATAATTATCGCAAGTGGCGGACGATGGAAGTAGTCCCCGAAAGGACAATGGCGGCCGTGTTGCTCAGGGAGTAAGAACCGCCGGAGCCGATCCTGGCTGTTCAGACCCGAAAGGGTCATCTGGATCGAAGAGCTTGCGGCATCGCTTAAAGCGATGCCCTGATACAAGACTTCAATTTTCTTAGCGGCCTCTGATCGATGACTAATGCGAGGCCTGTAACTGATATGAAGCTTGCAGCGGGCGGAGCTACGCCAGCCTCCTAAAACAGATTCCACAGAAACTGGTTGTAGACCTCGTGATGGAACTGCACTTCGGCCGGCTTGACGATCGTGCCCAGCAGGCGCGGGCAACGGTCGGCCGAAGCCTGCTTCAGGTCGGCGAAGCGGCCCTTCACGTCTTCGCCTAGAAGTTTGGTGGTCCAGTCGGCTTTGCGGAAGTCGTCGATCGCCGTATAGATGTTGTCGGGCAGATAGCGTTCCGCTTGGCGAAGATTCTTGATCTTCGCGGTTTCGCCTTCCAATCCGGTTTTGAAGATGGAATACATCACGAGGTAAGGATTCGCATCAGGAGCGACCGCGCGCACCTCTATGCGCATGCTGCGCTCGTTGCCGATAGGGATGCGGATCATGGCTCCGCGGTCCACGGCCGAGGCTTTGAGCTGGTTCGGCGCTTCGAAATGCGGGTCGAGGCGGCGATAGGCGTTCACGCTCGAATTGAAGACCAGGCAAAGATCGTTGCCGTGAGTGAGAACGCGGTCAAGAAATTCATAGCCGAACTTGCTCAGCTTTTCTTCGCCCTTCGGATCCCAGAACAGATTCTTGCTTTCCTTGCTGACGGAGATATTCGTGTGCATGCCGCTGCCGTTCACGCCCACCACCGGCTTCGGCAGAAAGGACGCGGTCAATCCCATATTGCGCGCGACCTGGCGGCAAATCAGCTTGTAGAGCTGAATATGATCGGCCGCCGCGACGGCCTCCGCGTAACCGTAGTTGATCTCGAACTGCGACGGCGCGACCTCGGGATGGTCCTTTTCATTCTGGAAGCCCATTGCGCGCTGCACTTCGGCGGTCGTATCGATAAAGCTGCGCAGCGGATCGCCGGGCAGCGAGTGATAGTAGCCGCCAGTATTAACGTATTCGAACTTGCCGGTCTCGTGGTAAACGCGCTCGGCCTCTGGCCCTCGGAATAGAAAGCCCTCGATTTCATTGGCGGCGTTGATGGTGTAGCCGTGCTTCTTGTGCAAGGCGTTGGCAAATACTTTCAGCACGCTGCGGATATCGGCAGCATAGGGTTCGCCGCTCTTGTCGATGACCTCGCCAAAAACCAGCACCTTGCCCGGCCCGAAGACATCGGCCGGTCCCCAGTAAAATGCCGCCCAGTCAATGCCGAGACGCAGGTCGCTTTCGCGCTGCGCGGTGAATCCGCGAATCGACGATCCGTCAAAGGTCAGGTTGTCATAGCTCTTCAGCAGAAATTTCTTGTCGTAATCGAGCATGTGCAGGCGGCCTTCGAGGTCGCTGAACATCACGGTCACGGCCTTGATGCGGGACTCGTCAGCGAGATACTTCAGACGGTCTTCCTGAATCTTATGAGCAGCCACGCGGTCGAGGCGCTGCTTCTTCGCCTTGAGGTTCATCTCTTGCAGTTCGTCGTAGGGGATCGCTAGAAAATTCCGCAGTTCAGTTGACATGCCTCTCCTTAAATTTTGAGCGCTACTCAGGGGTTGAGTGCACAAGAGACAACCAATAAGGCTAACGCGTTCGCTCCCAGTACACAAATAGAAATCGGTTATAGTTGCGATCAGGTTTTCCAATCTGCATCGAGAATGGTGCAAGAAGCGTTGCGGCAAGGGGCGTCCGGCGCGCAAGGCCGCGCCGTGAAATAATCGAATCTGAGGAGTTCAGATTTGAGTTGCGCAATCTGTGCCGAGCGGAAGGAAAAGCGGTTCTGTCCAGCCTTGCATGGCAGAATATGCCCGCAGTGCTGCGGCGAGCAGCGTGAAGTGACGCTCGATTGCCCCAGCGATTGCACGTATCTTTTGCAGTCAAGACAGCAGGTGCAGTCACGGCAGCAGCCTCGGGCGCACGCCAAAACGCAAAACGGACCATCGGAGCAACCCGATTCTGCCGCTCTGTTTCCTGAGGTTGAGATTGACGAGCGTTTTCTCTATGAACACGAGGAACTGATACTCGGCCTGAGCTTCGCATCGGCCAAGAGCGCTCGCCGCGGCCATTCCCTTGTCGATAGTTCTCCAGTAGACCGTGATCTGATTGCGGCTTTGACTTCGCTGGCCAAGACTTATGAAACGCTGGTGAACTCGAGTCTCATCTACGAACCGCCCACGGCGAACCTGGCCCATCAGACCATCGTTCGAGAGATCGCTCACGAAATCGAAACCATGGTCAGAGAATTTCGCGAAACCGAGCGGCAGCACATAGACGACCTGCGAGGACGCAAGCCGCTGCGAGATTCAGACGTGCTCAAGGCGCTCGTATTTCTGTTGCGCATGGGCTTCGCGCGCACCTCGGGCAGGCCTAAATCGCGGGCATTCCTCGATAGTCTCGCGGCCATGTTTCCAGAAAAAGAATCCGTCATCGGCGGCGCCGAAGAGCCAGGCAGCCGGATCGTGGTTCCGTAGGGTCGCGTTTCGAAAGAGTCAGGAAAGCGCGGCAGCCGGGGGCGGCTGTCCCTGCGCGCTTCGTGAGCAATTCAGAGTCGCCTTACCGTCTGTCCGGCGGGCAACTCGGCCAGAAGCTGTTGCGCCGTTTTCCCTAGCACGGGATGCCGCACGCCGGGGGCAATCTCGGCCAGCGGTTCCAGCACAAACCGGCGGCGATGCATAGCCGGATGCGGAATCCGCAAGCCGGGCTCATCCACTACGCGGTCTCCGAACAGCACCACGTCGATATCGATGTTGCGCGGACCTTTTTCCTTCATGCGAAGGCGCCCCATCTCCGCTTCAACGCGCAACGCCAGCGTGAGCAATTCTCGCGGCCCCATCTCGGTCTCGATCGCGGCCACGCAGTTCAGAAACCAGGGCTGCCCGACAACGTCGTGCGGAATATCGACGGGCTGGGTTTCGTACAGAGCCGAGACCGCCAACAACCGGCCCGCCGCCTCCAACGCCGCCAGCGCGGCGCGCAGGTTGGCGGCGCGATCTCCCACGTTCGACCCCAGCGACAAATACGCAGTTTCGCGCACGAATCAGTTTCGCGGGGAAAGCGTACAGAATCCAGAGAAAAGTTGCGGAGCGGCATTAGCCTAAATACGGGATCAATAGTAGCAATGCGCCTCCGCTTGTGCGCAAAGGCCCGCGGAGCTTCGAGGTTACTGAGGAGCCTAACGCTTAGTGTTAGTCCTTGGTACCTAGGTTACTTTCCTTCTCCCGTTGCCGGCGGGTAGTATCAAAATGCAATGAATCTGGATTCTCTTTTGATCAGCCGGGACAGCGCTTTGGCGAGCGTACTGAATCCGGCGCTGGAGAAAATCTCGGTCCATCTCCAGATTTGCAACGAGCTTCAGCCCGCGCGTGATTTGCTGGCGAAGTGCAAGTTCGATGCGGTGATCATCGATTGCGACGACCTGCAGAACGGAACCGATCTCCTGCGCAACCTGCGCCAGACTCAGAGCAATGCCAAGTCCGTTTCGTTTGCGGTGGTGAACGGAAAAACCACCACGCAACAGGCTTTCCAGTGGGGAGCCAACTTCGTCTTGCAGAAGCCGCTTACTCCGCTGCACGCCGCGCGTTGTTTTAATGCGGCGCTGAATTTCATGGTGCGGGAATGCCGCCGGTATTTCCGTTATCCCGTGGACATGCCGTTGCGTATCGCTTTGCCCCAGAACCAGGAAATGACCGCCACGGCAACCAATCTCAGCGAGGGGGGCATGGCCATCCGCATCGTCGGCAAGTTGCCCAAAGACGTCCAGGGGCAGTTTCGCTTCACCCTCCCCGGCGCCAACATTTCGCTGGAACTGAAGGGCGCGGTCGCCTGGGCCGATGGCACCGGGCACGCCGGCATTCGCTTTGTCGACGTTCCCCAGACCTCGCAATACCAACTGGAAAAATGGCTCACGGACCGCATGCAGGAAGAAATGCCCTCCCGCTTGCAGGGCTACGCAACCCTGCGCTAGAACCCATCCAGATCTCCACTCTTTATTCAAGCCCATTGTATTCACCCGCCCCCGGCATCCAGTTTGCAACTTGCGCCCAGCCACCGCTGTGGCACTGTAGAAGCACAGCTTGCCGTGCCTGAAACCATGATCACACTGGAAGAAAAAATTGCCCGCACCGAACGTCTGCTGCGCCGCCTCGAAGAGGACCAGCCCTACCTGGATGCGCGTCTCTCCCCGCTCGGCGCCGAGCACCGCCAGAGCGCGAATGCTTTCGCCGGGCGCATCCGCGCCGAGGCAGAAGCCGAACTACAACGCCTGCTGACGGAACGCGAGTCACCCCGCGAGTGGAATGCGCCTCAACCGGCCGACTGAATGGCGGTTTCTTAGACGCTGAGACTGGCCGCCGAGGCAACCGCTGGCATTGCGGTTTCTTCATCCAGCGCGGTTTCTTCCCAATAGGACCGGTCGCGTAAAATGCGCGATACCAGCGCCGTGTGCATGGCGTGCCCGGCGCGATCGGCCACCACCGACCCCAAAATCTGCTTTCCGATCAGAGCCAGATCGCCGATCAGATCGAGCACTTTGTGGCGCACGAACTCGTCCGCAAAACGCAACGGCGGGTTCAACAATTCGACACGATTGAGAACGATGGCATTCTCGGTTGAGGCTCCGCGTATCAGTCCCTGCTGCCGCATGGCTCCGGCTTCGTGCAAGAAGCCGAAGGTGCGCGCCGGCGCAATTTCGCGCAGATAGCTGCCGTTCGTCAGGCGCACGCAGAAGCTCTGCTTGCCAATGAGCGGATGGGGAAAATTGATGGAATACGAAACCGAATAAATGTCCGCGGGATACACGGCGATGAATTTATCGCCCTCGCGCAACTCGATCTCGCGCACAATGCGAAGATAAGTGCGCGCCTTGCGCTGCCGCCGCACGCCGGCCTTCTGAATCATTTCAACGAATGGGCGAGCGCTGCCATCGAGAATCGGCAGTTCGAGATTGTCAAGCTCGACGATCGCGTTGTCGATGCCCACGCCGGTAAAGGCCGAGAGCAGGTGCTCGGTGGTCGAAATGAGCACGCCTTTTTTCATCAGGCTGGTCGCGTAGCTGACGCGGGCGACGTTGCGTCCACTGGCTTCCACCCGGAAGCCCTCGAGATCGGTGCGGTGGAAAACGATTCCCGTTCCAGCAGGCGCGGGCAGAATCCGCAAACTGACTGGCGCGCCGCTGTGGAGGCCGACACCCGCGCAGGTCACAGCGGTACGAATTGTTTGCTCGTGTGTCAATGAAGAAGCGCTGTAAGTCTTTTAGTGTGTATCAGCTTACTCCGCCGGGTCACCTTCCGTATGTGGCAAAATAGCCACACTCCGTGGTTGGTTCCACATTTGGAACGGCTAACTCTTTATGGGAGTGATAGATGTTGCGGGTATCGCAAAAGCAAACTCAGGCCCGGTTTGTGATGGCAAATGAAGGTTGTTGCCCCCAATTCCTATTTCTTCTGTGGCATTTTGGGGTCGTAGGTCACAGAGCGCTTCGAACATCGAATCCGGCAGCTTCTGGTTGTAGCTGGCCGTGCTGATAAAGCGCTGTTGCGAAGACTCTCCGTTGTAGTAGCGGGTTATGGAGTGAGGCGTCCAGATTCCCTGCACCAGCTTGTAATTGTCGTAAATCTCTTCTTCCACATTTTTCTGCTTGTCTTTCGGGTCGCGCCACGAATAACTGATCTTGACCGGATAATGCGTATTCAGGTCGAGGTATACGCCCACCGAGTCGTCATGGCTGTTGAGCAGGGTCACGCCTTCGGTTTCTTTCCCGTCGACAACTTTCTGCCCGTCATAGAACAAGGCCACGCCAGGATCGGTGATCCACTTGCGGAAGATCCATTCCAACGAATGGCGGCGGCGGCGGAGGTGGTTCTGCAAGTCGAGAGGCTCTACCGCTGACGTTCCCTTGTAGGTTGTCTCGTACCCCTTATCCCCATTGAAAATCTGGACAATGTCGAACTTGTTCTTGACCTTGACATCGCCCACCTGGCCCTCGATGAGAAAAATGTCTTTGGTGTGGATCACTTCAAAGCGATCTTTATCCGGATACTCGGTGTAGTAGTTATAGTAAATTCCTGTGCTGTTCGTGCGTCCGTGATAGAGAGGATAGTAGCGCCCCGTCTCTTCCTTATTCTGGTAGGTCAGGTAGGCTTGGCCGCCCAAAGCCTCGATCGTCTGATCGAGCACCGCCCGCGCCTTGCGCGCGTTATCGGAGTCGTTCAGATTGACGGCAGACGGCGCCGCAGGCAAAGTCTCGCGCGGCGGCGGCTCGGTCCCGGTTTGACCATATCCGGGGAGCGACAGCAGCGACAGCAAGAGTACGCGGGAGATGAAAGCTGGCATCGGCCTACCTATATTAGAAGCGTGCAGCATCATTTTAGCTGTCTCACAGCCAAGTCGAGTAGCCTGTTGCGGCAATTCGATGAGGTTTTCAACCCACCAGCACCGCTCCGCCGTTCACATTGAAAACCTCGCCCGTAATAAATCCCGCATAAGGCGTGCACAAAAACAAAATCGGCCCCGCGATTTCTTCCGGAGTTCCCACGCGCCCCATCGGAATGGTGCGAAACACTTTATCCCGCGTCGGCGGATCGTTCAGCGCCGCCGCCGACATATCCGTAGCCACCCATCCCGGAGCCACGCAATTGACATGGATGTGGTCGCGGGCCAGTTCCGTTGAGAGCCCCTTTACCATGCTGATGAGCGCGCCCTTCGACGCCGCATAATCGCAGTGGAAGGCTTCACCGCGCTGCCCCGCCGTCGAACTGACCAGAACAACGTGGCCGCCGCCTTGCTTCTTCATCTGTGCCACGGAATGCTTAACCAGCCCAAAGACGCTGTCGAGATTCACGGCGATGGTGCGGTGCCATTGGGCGTCGGGCATGCGATCGATGGGCGCGTCTTCCGGCGGCCAGATGCCGTGATTCGCTACCAGAATGTCGAGGCGTCCGAAAGCCGAGACGGCGGAAGACACCAACTGCTGGGCGGCGTCCGTGGTCGAAAGATCGCTCTGCACAGCGCGGCAGTTTTCCGCGCCGCTTTCCCGCGCCAGTTTGTCGGCCTGCGCCTTTGCGGCCTGATAGTTGAAGACAACCTTCGCACCCGCGGCCGCGAACATTCGCACCGTCGCGGCGCCAATTCCGCGCGATCCTCCGGTGATCAGAGCGACTTTATTATCGAGTTTCAGAATCACAATGCGTCAAGTATCGCACGCCTGCCATCCCGGCACCGCCGCCCACAGCCAATAAAATCGCCTATGGGACCGCCGGCTTGCGCAGCGAAGTTCCGCAGTAGGGACAATACAAATCATTGACGCCAACCACGTGCTGGCACTGCGGACAACTCGGGCTCAGTTTGCAGTTGCAGCGAGGGCAGAAGTTGAATCCCGCCTGCACGCCGTTCCCGCATTGTGGGCAGGTGCTGGTCCGCGGTTGCCGCAGGATGAAGTAGAGCAGAATCCCCAGGGCATTCGGAATAAGAACGGCCACCAGCGTCCAGAGAAGACAGCTCATCCCGCGGCGTTTCGCGTCACTGCACACATAGCCGATGAGCAGTAGATAGCATGACCCGAAAATGCCGGCCAGCAGCCCAAGCAACGGCCTGCACCATGCCGGCGGCGCGCCCGAGTGCCGCGTCAGCACAAAATTGAAAACAATCTGCGCGGCGACAAATACGATCCCCGCCAGCGCCCATGCCCACGCCGGAATAATCCTGATTTCCGCAGCCAGTCCAGTTTGACTTTCGTTTTTCACCTGCATAGCCGTGTCCGCTTTCTCATCTTCCTTGCTTCTGTCCGTTGCCGTTCCAGGTGCCGGTCAAATGATTGCCGCGAGCCAGCAGCAGTGTGCTCGCGACCAGCGCCGGTGCGATCCAGAAAAACGCAAACCCTGCCTGCCACACCCAGCTGGAAACGCCTGCCCACGCGCCCATCCACGCAAACGCCCGCCAGAACAAGGGTGTCGTTATGGCGGCTGAGATTCCTACCAATGAACAGGACAGGCACACCAGCCAGAAGCGTTCCTGGTTTCGCCGCAACTCGAGAGCCCGCGCGCGAACCCGCATCTGCGTGGCTCGCACCAAAGCAGAATCGGCGGCCACCGGCTGAGACCGCAACGCGCGAACCGCGCGCCCGGCCGCTTCCTCATAGTCACGGCAAGCTGCGCACTCCTGCAGATGGGCCAGCAGCCAAGCCTGCTGCTGCGCGTCCGCGAGGCTTTCGTTCGTATCTCTGTTTCGAGCCCCAGCCAGCGCGATCAGTTGCCGTGCCTTATCGTGTGCGCTCAGCTTCATGCTTGCATTCCCTCCAACCGCCCCATCAGCATATTGAGACCGCGATACAACCGCGACTTTACCGTGCCCAGTGGCGCTCCGGTGACCGCGGCAATCTCCTCCAAACCCAATCCATCCTGAAAGCGCAACACGATTGCTTCACGGTATTCCGCCGGAACCCCGGTCAATGCCGCATTGATGCGTTCCGCTCGCTCGTGCTGCTGTACGACTTCCCACGCCATGGGCTGGGTGTCGGCTGGCTCCAGCCGCGCATGATCTTCGTCGTCCATCAGCCCATCGAGGCTGACCGGGCTTTTCTTCCGCAGATAATCGATGGTCAGATTTCTCGCTACCGCGTAAAGCCAGGTGCTGAATTCGTGCCGGCCGTCATATTGATGGCCGCGTTCGATTACGCGAATCCAGGTTTCCTGAAAGAGGTCCTCCGCCATCGCGCGATTGCCTGACAGGTAGATCAGGTAGCGCAGCAACCGATGCTGATAGAGCTCGATGAGACGGTCCAGTAAGTCCGGATCGCGACGCCGAAGACCGCGAGCTATAGCGCTCGTCTCGGATTCCATCCCATTCACGAAGCAATAAGCTATGGCGTTCATGCTACCCGGATATACGGGCGAGGCGGCAAGAAAGATGCACGAGTGAAGATGTTGCGGTACAGCCCACTAAATTCACTAAATTATAGCTATTTGGCCGCATATCCGATCCCAAGATAAGGCAAACGAGCCCCGCTCAGTAACCTTATGTTCGTCGGCAGCGGCGCCAATTTTGCGAAGCCCCTACTCGAGCAACCGCATCAACTACTGTGAATCGGGTTCACTATTTCCGCAGCAATCTTAATCACCGAGAGGAAACGACAGAAGAAGCACTTTGAGAACACAGGCCCGCGCTTCTGTCCGCAACCGGACGATGCATCGCCCCTGAAAAGTGGTATAAAGCTGGATCATCGGTTGATCGAGGTTGAGATCTTCCTTGTAGCGCATTCGATAAATGTCCCCAGGGAGATTTCGATGGGAAAGTTCACTGCAATGGGAAAGCTCTTCGGAAAAGCCGCACGGCTTAGCGGCGGCAACCGCGGCGTCGGCATTAAGCCCGGCTATGAATGCCGCCTCGCCTTCCTGTTAGCTGGAGTCCTGCTTTGCCTAGCCGCAAGGTCCTTCGCCCAAACCGAAGCGACACCGAGCTCTCCCGGCCAATCCATCCCCGGCACAGGTGGAGTGAGCTCCTTCGCCGGCAGCGTGCCCGCCAAGCTCGTTCCAGGAGTTTTGCCGCTTTCCTTGCTGGAGGCCATCGACCGCGGGTTAAAGCAAAATCTCGGACTGCTCCTGTCCCATGCCGATATCCGCTCCGCCGGTGGCCAGCGTTGGGAAGCCTTGAGCACGCTCCTGCCGCACGTAACAGCGACGCCGTACGTGGCTGAGACGAAGGTGAATATCGACGAGCTCGGCTTTGCCGGTCTCGCCGGCACCTTCCATCTTTCGCCATCGGTTGGGCCTTTTTCTTATTTCGACGCGCGTGCCAACGTCACCCAGACTTTGTTCGATTGGAAGTCGATCAGCGCTACCCGCGCGGCCAGCCAGAGTTTGAAATCTGCCAGTTACACATTCAAGGACGCCCGCGATCTGGTTGTGCTCGCCGTCGGCTATACCTATTTGCAGGCCATCGCCGACGAGGCCCGCATCGACACCGCGGATGCGCAGGTCAAGAGTGCACAAGCAGTCTACGATCAGGCCGCCGATCAGGTGAATGCCGGCACCTCGCCTGACATCGACGGCCTGCGCGCCAAAGTCGAGCTCCAGACCCGGCAGCAACAATTGATTCAGGCGAAGAACAACTTCGCCATCCAGAAGCTGACCGTAGCCCGCGTGATCGGCCTCGCTCCGGGGCAGGAATTCGAATTCACCGACAAGTCGCTGTATGAGCCATTCGAAGCCCTCACCGTCGATGAGGCTCTCAAGCGCGCTTACGCTTCGCGTTCCGATTATCTGGCCGCGATGAGCGACGTGCGTGCGGCGGAATTCTCCCGAAAGGCAGCGTGGGCCGGCTATCTTCCGTCGCTCTCCATGAACGCGGATTATGGTCTGGGTGGGGCGCATCCCTCCGACGCAACCCCCGTAGCCGACGTGCGCGGAACCCTGTCGATTCCGATCTTTCAGGGCGGCAGCGTTCACGGCGATCTCATGCAGGCCGACGCCAGACTCGAACAGAGCCGTGAACGCCTGGAGAATCTGCGGGCGCAGATCGACTCCGACGTGCGCGCGGCGCTGCTGAACCTGCAGTCGGCGGCGGATCTGGTGCACGTCGCGCGCAGCAACATCGACTTGGCGGAGCAGACGCTGACGCAGTCGCGCGATCGTTTCAGCGCCGGCGTAACGGACACAGTGGAAGTTGTGCAATCGCAAGAGGCCGTGGCGAGCGCCCACGAACAATACATCTCCAGCCTCTACAACTATAATTACGCGAAAATTTCCCTGATTCGAGCTCAGGGCATCAGTGAGCAGGGCGTCAAAGAATATTTCAGAGGAAAATAAACATGGCGGAAGAAAACCCTCCCCGGGTGGTGCCCGAGACCGGCAAAGACTCCCCCATCGATCCATCTGTTGCAGCATCCTCGATGGACAGGGACCGTAATCCCCCCTTACGCCGGACTCCCAAGCGCCGCAGAAACCTCGTGATTCTGATCGTCATTGCGGTGGTGCTGGTTGCCGGCATTCTTCTGTGGCGTTACCTGAGCAGTTACGAATCGACTGATGACGCGCAGGGGGATCTTCATCTCTATCCCGTCAGCGCGCGCGTCTCCGGCTATGTAGTTCGGGTCAACGTAGACGACAACCAGTGGGTGGAGAAAGGCACTGTGCTGGTCGAAGTCGACCCGAAAGACTATGAGGTTGCGGTCGCGCGAAGCGCGAGCCAATCTCGCCAATGCCGAAGGGACCGCCCAATCGCTGAATATCACGGTTCCCATTACCTCGGTAAACACATCAAGCCAACTGAAGTTCACCAGGTCCGGCATCGAAGACGCTAACGCCGGAATCGCCGCCGCCGAAAAGCAACTCACCGCTGCTCATGCCCAGGTGGAGTCGGCCGAGGCGAACGACGTGAAAGCGCAAGACGATCTCCATCGCTACAAGCTACTGGTCGACAAACGGGAGGTCTCGCAACAAATCTACGACCAGGCGCTAGCCACGGCCAAATCCAGCGCCGCGACGGTATCGGCAGCTCTCGCCAGCGAATCGGCAGCGGAGCAATTCGTCAAACAGGCGCGGAGCCGCCTGGCCCAGGCCGACGCGAACTACAAATCTGCCGAGACCGGGCCGCAGCAAGTGTCGTCAACCCAGGCTCGCGTGCGGGCTGCGATTGCCGACGTTGACCAGAAGCGCGCTCTGCTCGAACAGGCCCAGCTGAATCTGCAATACACCAAGATCGTGGCTCCAGTCAGCGGCGAAGTGAATAAGACGGTGGTTGTCGGCATGAACGTTCAAGACGGGCAGCAACTCCTCACCGTCGTGCCGCTCGATGAAGTCTGGGTCACAGCCAATTTCAAAGAAACCCAGCTTAGGCACATGCAGGTCGGCCAGCGAGCCGAAATCCATGTGGACTCGACTGGCCAGACTTTAAAAGGCCATGTGGATAGCATCGCCGGAGCGACCGGCCCGCTCTTCAGTTTGCTGCCGCCCGAGAATGCCACCGGAAATTACGTGAAAATCGTCCAGCGCATCCCGGTAAAAATCGTCCTCGAACAAGGCGAGAACAAAGACCATCGGCTGCGGCCGGGCATGAATGTGGAGCCCGACGTCTACATCAAATGAGTTTGATCCGGTGAGTTTGGTTCCGAGTTCCCCTTACTGATTCGCCCGTTACTGATTCCGAGTTTCCGGTTCCGAGTTTTCGATTCCGAGTTTCCTAAAATGAGCGCCGCTGCCATCACCCTCGACCAAGACGTTTGGAAGCCCAAGTACAATCCCTGGCTCATCGCCGTCGTCGTAGCGCTCGCGGCCTTCATGGAGGTCCTCGACACCAGCATCGCCAACGTTGCCTTGCCCTACATGGCCGGCAGTCTGGGCGCGAGCAACGACCAAAGTACGTGGGTGCTCACTTCTTACCTGGTCTCGAATGCCATCATTCTGCCGATCAGCGGCTGGCTCGCAGGCGCCCTCGGACGCAAGCGCTTTTTCATGGCCTGCCTGAGCGTCTTTACCGTGAGTTCTTTGCTCTGCGGCATTGCCCCGAGTCTCGGATTTCTTCTTCTCTTCCGCGTATTGCAAGGCGCAGGCGGCGGCGGACTGCAGCCCATGGCTCAGGCGATTCTCGCGGACACCTTCCCGCCGCAGCAGCGCGGCTTGGCATTTGCGCTCTATGGCATTACGGCCATCATGGCGCCCACCATCGGGCCTACCCTGGGCGGCTGGATCACTTTCAACTATTCCTGGCGTTGGATTTTTTTCATCAACCTCCCCGTCGGCATAGCTACATGGTTTCTGGTCCGCCGCTTTGTCGAAGATCCTCCTTATCTGGCCAAGATCAAGGCCGCTGGCGTGAAGCTGGACTACATCGGCATCGCTCTTCTGGCAATCGGCATCGGCGCGTTACAGGTGCTGCTCGACAAGGGTCAGGAAGATGATTGGTTCGGCTCGCGCTTCATCACCACGTTAGTCGTCACCGCGACGGTGTGCTTGATATCGCTCGTCATCTGGGAGTGGTATCAAAAAGCCCCGATCATCGACGTTCACATGTTCAAGAACTTTAACTTCGCGGGTTCAAGCCTGATGATGTTCATGCTGGGCATCTTGCTCTTTAGCAGCCTGGTCCTGATGCCGCAGTTTCTCCAGACTCTCTTGGGATACACCTCGCAGCTTGCTGGCATTGCTCTTTCGGCGGGCGGTGTCGTCTTGCTGATTGAGATGCCCATCATGGGCCAATTGACAACCAAGATCCAGGCACGCCGGCTGATCGCCTTTGGATGGCTGTCCTTATCCATCGCGATGTTCTATTCCACCAAGCGCATCGACTTGCAGATCAGTTTCAGCGCCGCCACATGGCTGCGCATCGCCCAGGTGATTGGTTTAGGCTTTCTGTTTGTGCCGATTACGCTGGTGGCCTACGTCGGAATTGCGCCGGAGAAAAACAATTCGGTCGCCGGAATCATCAATTTCATGCGCAACATGGGCAGCAGCGTGGGAACGTCGCTGGTCACAACTCTGATCGCCCGGCGCTCCCAGTTCCATCAGTTCAGGCTGGTGGAAAACGCCAGAGTGGACAATCCCAATTTTGCGAACACTGCAAGCGGCCTGACCCGCCAGTTGGCTGCCGCGGGCGTGGGCAAGCACGAAGCGCAGATAACCGCCTATGCCAGAATTTATCAATCCCTGCAGGCGCAAGCCGCGACCTTGGCATACATCGATACCTTTATGGTTCTTTGCGTGGCCGCGGCGATTATGTTCTGTCTGTCGTTCGCTTTGAGGAAGAATGATCCCGGCGGAGGAGGAGTAGTAGCAGAGTAAATCGCAAACAGTCTTAGAGAACCGGGAGGGCACGTTTGAACGCTTAGCCGGCATATTCTAAACTCGTGTACTGGCAAGCTGATATCGAGACATGCTCGAAATAGCCAGGGGCACAGCAGGCGCTTTCGGTTCAAGGTTTTCCTTAGTGAACCTTCGTGCCCTTTGTGGTAAACGATTTCAAGACTGTGCCGCTAAAGCTTAGGTGATCACAATGCAGATGATAAAAATCGTAACCATTGAACGCGAATACGGATGCGGCGGCGGCGAAATCGCTCAAGCGCTCGCCAGGCAACTGGGCTGGAAACTTTGGGATCAGCTACTGACAGAGGAGATCGCGCGTCTCGCCGACTGTCCCAAATCCGTTGTCGAGGGCCGGGAGGAACGGCCCGATCCGCTCTACTATCGCCTCTTCAAATCCTTTCTGCGCGGCAGCTACGAAGGAAGCCTCAACGCGCACAAACTCAAGCTGGTTGACAGCGAATGCATTCTGAAGTTTACGCAACAAGTCGTTCAGCACGCCGCCAAAACCGGAAACTCCGTCATCGTCGGCAGAGGGTCGCAGCACTTTCTCAGGGACCGCGAGGACACCTTGCGTTTGTTTCTCTACGCTCCCAGAGAAGACAAAGTGCGTCGCCTGTTGGGTCGCGGCAAGAGCGAGAACGAAGCCGAAGATCTCGTGGATACAGTAGATCGCGAGCGCAGCGATTTCATCCTGAAATATTTCCACGTCGAATGGCCCGACCGCGCCATTTACCACTCCATGATCAACACCGCGATTGGCGATGACGCCGTAGTCCACCTGATTCTGGATCTCATGAAAACCGTCGATGCAAAAGTCGTCGCCTGACCGCTCCAGAATAGAATGCTGAGCAGATCGCATCAATATACAAAGCTAACCCAACTCTGCCAGAGTGTGGGTGCCGTGACAGGGTAGAACCTCAGGGAGTCGTTGGGAACATTTCAGTTCTGGCAGCAGTTGGGCTATTGCTGTGATCAATCCGGATGCTGGTTTCTATAACGTCTGACACTCTTTCTCCGTGCGAGTCGAGCCAAGAAAGAATCTTCAGCTCTCCTTCTTCTCCCACAGGGAATCCCAAGTAGTAAAAAGTCGTCTGTTGCATCCGATCATCTTTCTGAGTGAAGGGCAATCTGTTTTCTGCAAACTTTGCGCCGCTGGGCCATTGAAGTTGGTAGACCTGCTCAAACGAACGCCCCACGTCGTCGGAAGATGGCTTCCATACAGAAAAAATCCACCATGTCATAGGCATCACGGCATTTTTCGGCATCGGGAGGGATTGCGGAGCCTGACCAAGCTCCTGTTGCTGCAGAACGACAGCCGCACTCTGCATCACATTGATTATGGAATGCGCACCATCTTTATCAATGATGATCTTCTCGCACGGCAGTAGAGCGGTACACTTCATCTGGCTTGTACGACGAGTATCGGGGTTGGTGAAAGATTTGCCATTCCACTGGTAACCGTGTATGCATGTGCCCTATAGTTTGCGGGGGAGAAGGGCACTGCGTCTGTGTGTCCAGACTGAATCAGTTGCAAATAAGGATTCCATCCGTTAGGTGTAGGGTCCACGCTACTGGACCATAAAGCGCCATTTTCAACCCAGATTTTCCGGAGTTCGTCGTAGCTGTGGCTGAGTGTGTCTACACCAAATTCGACGCCACAAGACGGACAAATATTGAAGTCATAGACTTCGACCGGATAGCCGCAGATCGGACACGGATCGAGTTTTATTACTGGGCGCATACATCCATTGCGTAATCCAAGTGTGTCGGCTTTGTGTGACACTGCTTTCTATTTCGTATAGCGCGCGGAACGTTCACGCAAAATTCCGGTCTGAAAAACGTTTGGATTATCCCATTAGCCTCAATGATTCCGATAATATTCCCAGCCTGATCGTATTTCACTGTATCACCGCGCCTGCGCGTGCGGTCAAGCCCTTGGGGTGTAGACAGGAAACGGTCCGCCATGTATTCATATCGCGCTACACTAATCGTAACCGAACTGAAGTCATCCCAATGCTTCCAGTGGTGCCTGTTCCTTAGTGTTTTGCTGCGAAAGCCTTGGGTGCGCGGGAACGCAAACACCCCACTTGCACACCACCTCAAGCACACGCCGATGCGTCTTATCGCGGCCTTCAAAACGGAGGAATGTTATCACGTTGTCGTTATCGGCAAGCCAGGAATAGGAAAGCCCAGCTATTGGTGCCGAGCAGATCACCCATTACCCTTCCCATACTCCGCCCCCTTCGCGGCTTTTATTGACTTGCCCGGTTTCACGGACGTAAGATTCGCGCCAGTGGTCGGAGAAACCATCTCGCACTACCGCATCGTCGAGAAGCTCGGCGGTGGCGGCATGGGTGTGGTCTACAAAGCCGAAGACACGCGCCTGCAGCGTTTTGTCGCGCTCAAATTCCTCCCCGAAGACGTTGCCTCTGATCCGAATTCGCTCAACCGCTTTCGACGCGAAGCGCAAGCCGCATCCGCGCTCAACCATCCCAATATCTGCACCATTTACGACATCGGCGAACAGGATGGAAAAGCATTCATCGCCATGGAATATCTGGATGGCGTAATGCTGAAATACCGCATCGCTGGCCGTCCTCTTGAAACCGATCTTCTCCTCTCGCTTGCCATCGAGATCGCTGACGCGCTCGATGCGGCGCATGCGGCGGGCATCATTCATCGGGATATCAAGCCCGCCAACATCTTCATCACCAAGCGCGGACACGCCAAGGTTCTCGACTTCGGGCTGGCCAAGAGGACCGGTGCGGCCAGCAAGCGGGAATCGGCATCGGGATCGGAGGATCCCACCATCGGCGAGTCGATTCTCCCCGACAAAGATCTCACCGCCAGGAACACCGCCTTAGGCACGGTGAGCTACATGTCGCCCGAACAGGTTGCCGGCAAAACTCTCGACGAACGCACCGACCTGTTTTCTTTCGGTGTGACGCTCTACGAAATGGCCAGCGGCCTCTTGCCCTTCGATCGCGATACCGATGGAGCGACCTATGGTGCCATCCTTTACGAACCGGCGGAGCCTCCCAGTCAGTCGAACCCTCACCTCCCTCCGCAGTTGGAAGCGATCATAGTTAAGGCTCTGGAGAAAGATCGTGCATTGCGCTACCAGCACGCCTCAGAGATGCGCGCCGACCTGCAACGCCTGAGGCGCGATACCGAGAGCGGTCGCATTTCGGTGGCCGCCTCGGGGTCGGCCTCGGGCGCAGTGGCGGCAGCGAAAGTTTCCGGGCGCATGCCCGCGGTGCCGCAGCCCACAGGTCGTAAGGTTGCATTTCCTGTTCTGCTCGCGGGCTTGCTCGTCGCCGGCCTGCTCGGAAGCGGAATTTACTATTACCGCTTTCATCGGCAAAGCAAGTTGCTCACCGAAAAAGACACCGTCGTTCTCGCCGATTTTTCCAACAGCACGGGCGATGCTGTTTTCGACAACACGCTCAAGACCGCGCTCAGCGTTTCCCTGCGTCAATCGCCTTTCCTGAACGTGCTCCCCGACAGTCAAGTCACGAAGAACTTGAAATTGATGACGCTCCCAGCCGACGAAAAACTTACCCCCAAAATCGCGCGCGATGTTTGTCAGCGGTCGGGCAGCAAGGCCTACATTGCCGGAGCGATTGGCAGCCTGGGCAGCGAATATGTGCTGGAGTTGAAAGCGGTGAATTGCCAGAGCGGGGACACACTGGCGGAGCAGCAAGTCACCGCGGCCTCCCGAGAAAAGGTGCTGGACGCGCTCGGCCAGGCGGCATCGAAGCTGCGCCCTGAGTTGGGCGAATCGCTGGCCACCGTGCAGAAGTTTGACGTCGTTTCGCTCGAGCAGGCCACCACGTCATCGCTGGAGGCTCTGAACGCGTTCACCATTGGCAGAAAAGTCGCTCACGAGAAAGACACTGGCGCAGCGATTTCCTACCAGCAGCATGCGATTGAACTGGATCCAAACTTTGCCATGGCCTATATGGCATTGGGCGGCGACTACTGGAGCCTGGGCGAAGTAGGCCGCGCCAGCGAATACTACACCAAAGCATTCCAGTTGCGGGAGCATGCCAGTGAGCGCGAGAGGCTCGACATTACAGCCGACTATTATTCCAACGTGACCGGTGAGCTCGATAAGGCTGCCGAAACCCGCCAGCAGGAGATCGATAATTATCCCCGCGACCCCGGAGGCTACGGCAATTACGGCACGCTGCTCGCGTCACTGGGTCAGTATCAGAAAGCGATTGACGTAACCAGGCAAGCCTTGCGCCTGTCGCCCGGCGCCTTATATCGATACGCGAACCTTGCCAACTACGATCTTGCCTTGCAGCGTTTCGACGAAGCGCGAGACATGATTAACGAGGCGCAGGCGCGAAAAGCCGACGACCTCAGTCTGCATAATGCTCTTTACGCTCTCGCCTTCCTCAGCGGCAATTCCGCCGCGATGCAGGAACAGCAACAGTGGTACTCAACCAAACCCGAGTATGAAAACTTCGGCCTTGCGCTCGCGGCCGACACAAATGCCCACGAGGGCCGTCTTATCCAGGCTCGGGAGCTGACCCAGCGCTCCGTGGAGTCGGCCATCCGCGCTGACAGCAAAGAAACTGGCGCAGTCTGGCAGGCAAATCTGGCTCTCGAACAAGCGGCTTACGGCAAGCCCGCGGAAGCCCGGCAGTCGGCGGCAGACGCTCTGCAGTTGAGCCCCGCAAGTCAGGGCGTGGAGGTCGAAGCCGCGTTGGCTTTTGCCATGGCCGGTGATCCGGCGCGAGCTGAGTCCTTAGTGCAAGACCTCCAGAAACGGTTCCCATCCGATACCCAGATTCACACTCTTTGGCTGCCCGCGATTCAGGCGCAGTTAGCGCTCGACAAAAAGAACCCGAAGCTCGCGCTGGATTTGCTGCAAACCGATGCGCCGTCACCGGGTTCGCCGATGGAATTAGCAGGAATTTCGTTCGGCAGCAACGTCTCCTGTCTTTACCCAAAGTATGTTCGCGCCGAGGCCTACCTGGCAGCCGGAGAAGGCAGCGCTGCCGCCGCCGAGTTTCGGCAAATCATCGACCACAGCGGCATAGTCTGGAACTGCTGGACGGGAGCACTGGCATATCTGGGCGTGGCTCGCGCGAATGCCCTGCAATCGAGAACCTCGCAGAAACAAAGTGCCGATGCCGATGTAGCGCGAGCCAGGGCACTAACTGCCTACAAAGATTTCCTAACCCTCTGGAAAGATGCCGACCCCGATCTTCCCATCCTGAAGCAAGCCAAAGCAGAATACGCAAAGCTGCAATAGCAGCGTGGCCGGGTGCGCGGAAATCCGCATCCCATCCCGGCCGCGCCCTAACCGTACTTCAGGTCGGTGCTCTGTCCGACTTCGATAATATAGCCGTCAGGATCGCGAATATAGCAGCGTATCTCGCCGTACTTCGGTATCGGCTCCGTAAGGAACTCCGCTCCTCGACTTTTCCACAATTTGTAGCACGCTTGAATATCCGCAACCCGGAAATTCATAAAGCTGTTGATGTGATTCGGGTCGGGGACGCTGAGCGTTACCGTAGGCTTATCCGGAGTAGGCCCGCCCCCAACATTCAGAATCATCCAGATATTCGCCAGCTGAAGGTACGGAGGCGCATTGCCGTCACCCATAGTCAGAATGCGAGCGCCGAAGACCTTTTCATAGTAGCGAGCCGATCGCTCGACGTCGGCCACAGTGAGAAAATGCGCGATGCTCATCCCCTCCTTCGGGGGCATCTCATAACTCTTCTGGTCGATTTGTACGTTGTTCATTGATGGCTCCGATCTCGATAGACAGTGCTCATCCGCAGATTCTAATTCTACCGTGTTCATACTGTTGCCGATTAAGCCTGACGAGGAAAGGAAAACAATCAGACCAAGAACCGGCACGTCCCGTGTTCCGCGGGTTCTGTCTCTTGCTTCTCCTCAGCCAACCCGGCTCAGGCAACCGGCTCAGCCAACCCGGCTCAGCCAACCCGCTCAACTAACTAAAGTCCAGTCCTCAATCGCTAACCTCTGAACCCGTCGAAACTCCTGCGTGTTGTGAGTGACGAGCGTCAAGCCCAGGCTGCGAGCGTGAGCGGCGATGAACAGATCGTTGGCTCCAATCATCTTTCCCGATTTTTTCAACTGCGCGCGAATCTGCGCATAGTGCAAAGACGCGTTGTCGGGGAAATCCAGAACTTCCACGTAATTCAGAAAGGCATTCAGCGCCGCTGCGTCCTGCTGGCGCCGAGGAGATACTTCAACGCCATAGAGCAACTCAGACTTGGTCACCACAGAGACACAAACGTCACTGACCGGGACTTTTTGCAGACGCTGCAATAGCGCATCATGGGAACGCTTCATCACATAGGAGCAAATATCCGTATCCAGCATGTAGCGGAGCATTACCGCTGCCGCTCCTGCACCGGCAGGTCTTCTACCCCATCCATGAAGCTTGCCGAAGCCGCAGGCGCATCAGCCAGATAAGAGCTCCAATCAAACGGCCGAGGCGACAATACGACCTCGCTCCCTTCTTTGCGAATGAACACCTCCTGCGTGCGGAACTGAAATTCCTTAGGCAGGCGGACTGCCTGGCTGCGGTTGTTCATGAAGACCTTCGCCTTGCGCGCGGTGGATTGGTCTTTGGAGGTTGGCATATACATAAGTATATGCCAAGGGAAAGGCGAAGGCAAGCGTGCTTCGCTCACGCCTGCAAAGCGCCTCAACTTTGACAAGGAGCGGTGCTGCCGTTGCACCACGGGCCCTGTCGGGAGTTTCGCGAGCCGCGGGGATCGTTGCAAGGATGCGAGTCACAATTAGTCTTGGTCGGTTTCAAATCGGAATGCTGGACAGCACGCCGAAAATGAGGTAAACGGCCCATGTATCCCCAGTTTCGCTGTCCCCGAGTTTTTCTCGAAAGAACAGAAAACGTCCCATCGGCCCCGGTTTTCCGTGGTATGCTGCCTCGTCATGCAGGTTCAGCAAAGAAAACTGCTCTCGCTCCTTGATGACGTCAAGACAGCGAAGCTGGTCATTCCCGACTTTCAACGCGACTTTGTGTGGACGAGGTAACAGATTGAAGAGCTTCTGAACTCGGTCATCAATCGGTACTTCATCGGCACAATTTTGGTGTTGGAAAGCCCAACATCGAATCTGCGGTTTGCACCCCGTGTAATCCGTGGGGTCCAGGCCGATCCTAAGAACCAAAGCAACATCAACTACGTGCTCGACGGCCAGCAACGAATTACATCATTGTTTTATGCCTTCTTGAGCCGGGAGTCGAATTGGCAGAGGATAGTCTGCCTACTCGGTTCTATCTCAACCTGAACGGATTCCAAGAGGCTGTTGGTGTCCAGAAGATTGATGATCTTCTCAGGCGTCTCTACCCGGACAAAGAAGCGAGGAAAATGCTTGAGAAGTATTCGGAGGTACTAGCACAGACCACCGGGATCGATATACGCCAGTATCCAAGCATGGCATCTTTCCGATCGCCTGACGCGCTGACCGAGTATTTGAGCGCGCACGGTGCAAACCTTGCGGCAGACAAGAGAGATGAGCTTAACCGACTGCTTCAAAGCATTCTCGACTATGAGATAGCCGTGGTCGCGCTGCCCGATAAAACGCCAGACGAGGAAATCGTCAGCACGTTCGAGCGGATCAATCGCTTGGGGACGCGTCTCGATATCTTCGACCTCGCGGTTGCGCGCTATTACCCACTGGGCGTCAGACTCAACGATCTGAAAAGGAAGCTCGAATCCAGTGTCGTGCCCGTTGGGATTTTGGACTTTCTCGAAACCGAGGCGGTTCTCAAGGTTATGGCTCTGGCCAAGGGGTCCGATCCGAAGAACAAAAACCTCCTTGGGCTGGTCGATGTCCGGGGTGACCGTAACAAGGCACAGGCGGAGTTCTACACTCGGTGGGAGGCTGCCTGCGAGTATTTAAAGAAGGCTGTACTTAGAATGCAGGAGGTCTATGGTGCCGTAAGGCTGCGCGCGAAAGCGAACCGCATCTCGCTAATTCCCTACACGAGCATGGCAGTGCCGCTGGCAAGCTCCCTAGAACAAGCGGAATCTCTTGGAAATGCGAAGGGACTTTATGACAAGATCGATCTTTGGTATTGGACTGCCGTTTTCACTGGCCGCTATGCCGGGGCAGTAGACACGCAGTCCTACGTCGACTACAAAGCCCTGGTGGCCTGGATGAAAGATGATGCCGCCAAGATTGATATGTCTGCAGACCTTTCCAGCGTGATCGCCGAAATGAGGCGAGCCTCCCGTACTTCGGCTCTAGCGAAGGCATTCTACAATCTTCTGATACTCAGTGGTTCTGCCGACTTCATCACTGGGCAGCCCGTTAAGCTGGAGGAGTGCGAGGTCGATCACGTGTTTCCGGCATCCAAATTCCCCGACGGCGCAAAGAATGTTTTTAATCTCGCTGTGATCAGCAAGGATACTAACCGGCGTAAGTCCGATAAATTACCGGCTGATTTTATAAAAACCTGCCTCGAATCGCATGGGGGCTCGGAACCCGCATTAGCTGCGACGCTTCGGTCCCACTGCATATCAGCCGATGGGCTCAAGGCGATCCAAGAGAGCAACCTTAATGCATTCCTTTCGGCCCGGGAAGCGGCTTTCAGGGAGACCCTCAGCGCCCGTATCCTACAGCACTAGCTCGCCCCGAAAAACTGGGAACAGACGGGCCGGTGGCCCACAACCCCGGTCTTGGGTTGAACGGGTTAGTTCGAGGCGTAAAATGGAATTATGACCCAAGAGGTTGCCGAACTTCTAAAGAAAGCCCTGGCTCTCCCGCCCGAAGCCCGCGCGGCGCTCGCCGGTTCGCTGCTCGAAAGTCTTGATGAGACCGTGGACGCCACGGCGGAACAAGAATGGAGCCGCGAAATCGCTCGCCGCATCGAAGAACTCGATTCCGGCAAAGTAAAGCCTATTCCGTGGGAGGAAGCGCGCCGCCAGATCTCAGCTCTCCGCAATGGCCGCTAAGCGGCTCGATATCCACCCGGCAGCCCTTACAGAACTGAAGTCTGCCGTGAACTGGTACGACCAGCGCAGTGCAAGCGCCGGTGATGGATTTATGGCGGAGATAGATCGCGCGATTGAACTCATCATCTCCGCTCCAGCGCGCTGGCCCCGCGGGGAACGTGGCACCAGAAAATTTGTCCTCTCGCGATTCCCCTTCGCGGTTATCTATCACGAGAAACCGGCCACGATCCAAATTCTAGCCTTCGCCCACGGTCACCGCCGTCCCGGATATTGGGAAGGGCGGCTCTAGCAGGCTGCGGAAAAATGAGCTCCGCGACTTAGGTTCTCTTTAGTCTCAGTGATTTTGTGATTCGGGAAGGGTTCTGGCTGCATCCGCTGGTACCCCGCGGATTCAGTTTCGGTCCTGCGAGCCCACTGCAACCGGCGGCTTACGTCGCCTGCATAGCCAGATTCCTCATGCGGACCAAGTTGTAGGCAGCGGCCGCGAAGGTGAAGACCCATCCCACCTTGAAGATTCCACGATGCCGAACTTTTCGCAACAGCGCGATCGTCTTCAGCCATCCGAAGCACTCTTCCACGCGTTTCCTTTTCCTCTGACTGATGGCATATCCGGCGTGGTGCGTGGTGCGAGTATCAATGGCACTTCCACCGGGCCGCTCCAGATTTTGAGCCACGTGCGGCGTGACCTTGAGGTTGCGGCATTCGGCCACGAAATCCGCCGTGTCATATCCCTTGTCGCCGCCTACCGTTACTTGTTTCGTGCCTGGAATCTGTTCCAGCATCACCAGCGCGGCATCGCGCTCCGCCGTTCCGTTGGCCTCGAACACCTCGCTGTTCACGATCAGTCCGTGGCGGTTCTCCACCAGCAGATTCCCGTTGTAACTCAGCTTGGCTTCCTTGCCCTTGCCTTTGCGGGCCATCTTCGCATCCGGGTCCGTCTTCGATTGATGCGTCTTGTTGGACCGCTTCTCCCCGTGGAAATCCACTGTCGCATTGCCGGGATCGTCTGGCGGAACATCGTTTTTCGCATGCTTGCGTTGATAACTTTTCACACTCGCCCACGCTTCCAGTAGCGTTCCATCCACCGTGAAGTGTTCGTCCGAGAGCATACTCCGCTCGCGTGCCTGCTGCAGCACGGCTTGGAAGAAGGCTTCGGCAATGTCTCCATCGAGCAACCGCTCGCGGTTCTTGGTGAACACGGTCACGTCCCAGACGGAGTCATCCATGTTCAAGCCCACGAACCAACGGAACAGCAGGTTGTAGTTGAGTTGCTCCATCAACATTCGCTCGCTTCGCACCGAGTACAGGGCTTGCAGCAAAAGCGCCCGCAACAACTTCTCCGGTGCGATCGACGGTCGCCCCGTCTTGGCGTACAGCTTGTTGAACCGTGGTTGCAGCCCTTTGAATGCCTCATCGGTCATGACACGAAGAGGGCGCAAGGGGTGATCCTGCGCAACTCGCTGCTCGGGGCTGATGTAGCTGAACACGTCCAACTGTTGCTCGTCTTTTCCGCGCATGCCTTCTTCTTATCAGGTTGTGCTGTGGAAACAAGAGCGTCTTCTGGTACTCGGGCCGTCGTCTTAACGCCCCACGCTCTGATAGATGGTGCAATGACCGCTGACCGCAAGCTATCATCTGTGCGTACCGTTTCGCCCTTGGGTTATGAGGACAAAAATGTCGACAACATCCCGGGCCTTGACACGGTTTTGGAGTTTGGCGGCTGTCATTGTGATTCTCGGATTGGTTCCATCAGGGTTTCTGGGTTCCGAACCGGGACGCGCATTCGCCTCGATCCTCTGCGTCGCCCTGCTAGTTCACTCTTGGTTCATGCAGCGCAGATTCGCCCGAACTCCGCAGCGACTTGTACTCCTCACTCTCGTACTATGCTTGCCAGCACTGGCGTCCGTCTGGCTGGGTCTGAACGTGATTCGGTTCTATTCATACGCGCCCGAATCCGAGGCCAATGTGTATTCGGCGGTGATCCGTCTGCAAGTCGTAATCGAGTGGTGCACGGCGGCCGTAGGCGTCGTGGTTGTGTTCTGGACGATTGTTGAACTGGCGCGTTGGTTGGCGAAGCGAATCTCGCCGGCTTAGACCGAGTTTTTCCGCAGCCTGCTAGACCGAAACTGGAGTAGGTCCGTCTGCTCGCAGTTTCGACCCACCCAAGATGCGGTCGATCTGCCGAAGATGGTTCAAGTCGTGTGCCGCTTCCAGGCGGACGAACTCCTCGACCGTTTGCCGTCCGCGTACCTCGTGGGCCCCGTAGCACTCCACCCACCGTGCGCGCGGGACCGACTCCAACAGTCGCAGGTTGCTCTCGCGCAGCGTCCGAAAGACTCCTGCCGAAAGGCTGGCATCTTGCTGCGCGTAACCCAGGCGCTCCGCCCATACGTCCTGATCCCACCACGTTAAGGCCACGCCCGGATTCGCCAGCATGTTTCTCAATCGCCACCCCATCGCCAGCTCCGCGTCCGCCAAGTGCGCTACGATCTCGGCGATCGACCACTTTTCAGGTGCAGGACGCCGGATCAACTCCTCGGGCGCGACATCGCTCATTCGACGCTCGAGTTGCGATGGCGTGGCTCGTTGGACGCCGATGGGCTCCTCATCGCCCAGATAGCTTAGGATTCGAGTTCGGTATGCTTCGAAGGTCTCCGCCATTGGTCCTCCCGGTAGACTGCGTACGCGGCCGAACATCCCGTGGAGTAGGAAAAATCGGGGACAGTTCCGTCTGTCCCCCGAATTTTCAATGCCTGGTTTCGATAGGAACTTGAGCGTAAGGCTGCGGACAGGGAAATAGTTTCTGCGGATGAAGTACGGTAAGCTTTTTGTCTCTCTTGCCATTTGCATCTACCAAAAAACATGTTCAATTTCTGGGGCCGTCTCACTTCGTCCGGAAGCCTTAGGTCGATTACATAGTGCTGAAACATGCTGCCGTAGAAATTATCCAAAGCTCCAAGGGACGGAGGGTCGAGTCGAATATGAAAGATCTGCGGCGGCAGGATCATTACACGGCCACCTGTGTTTGCTACGCTGTTTTGCATCGGGGAAAGGTCGTCTGGAATCAACGGGGGTTCGGAACCCCAAACTCCACTGCTTATATTCAGCCCCGCGTTATGCGGATCCAAAAGAGCCACAAAGAGACGAATTCCTTTGTCTCTCAGCGAGTCGGTAATCTCTACGGCGACGCCTTCATTGTACAAGTAGCTAAATTCCCCGCCGGTTATCAGGTAGATGGAATCCCCTGGCATTGCGCTGCCAAAGTAGTCCGCAACCTGAAGGATACCCCTTTCCAGAGGCCGATCGCGGAGAGGCCTTTGCTTAGGAAGTGGCTCACGTTTTTCCGAGCTTGGGTTCAACTGCGCAAATGCTTGCTCCAAGGCAACGCTATGCTTTCCAAATTCGATACGGAGCTTTGTCGTATAACCAAATGTGAAAACCGCGAAATCGTTTCGAGGGGAGCCGATTTCAAAGACCCTATGTACGAGAAATTCGAGGAACTCTCGATAGTGCAGATCGGCCCACATCCCTTCGCTGACGAGAAGAATGATTCGTCCCGGTCCATCCTCCAATCTGAAAGACGACACTGCGACGTTCTGACCTCCGACTACCGCTCGCAGTCTCTCGCTGGCCAGGCCGGAAACTTGTCGTCCCTCGTCATCAAGAACGTTGACCGCGATTTCGCGTTGTAGGCAAGCCTTTGGTTGTTGAGCGATCAACGCTCCGACAAGAATGAGAACGTACGATAAAGATGCGCAAATGGCTTTCATAAAGTGGCTAAGCAAGCGGGGAAAACCGGGACAGAAGGAGCGTTCCCCCATTTCCCTTCAGGAAAAACGGAAAACCTCCCGGCTGTCCCCGTCTGTCCACAGTTTCCCCTCTTAAGCGACCCGCTTCTTCTCAGCGTCGAGTGCCGGCAAAAGAAGTTTCAGCAGCGCTTCATCAGAGAACGGGTTCTGACCTGAGATCAGCTCGCGATCTTGAAGCACGTAGCTCCCCCAAGGCTCGACCACACTTACGTCCCCGCCCGCCGTGCGCAAGGCAAAGTCCGGATAGAACAGCACCTTGCCACCAATCTCAAGCGGCTCCCGCTGCTGCTCTTCCGCCGTCGAAAAGATCGTCATCTTATACCCGGCATAGATCCAGCCTTGAGCCTTGGCGTGCGCTCCAGCGGCATCGCCCGCCGCCAGCCGGCGACCACCTCCTTCGAATTCGGAAGAGCCGAGAGCAGTGAAATCGGCCCATGGCAAAGCACTGCCGTAGGCTTGGCTGTTTTATGAAAGTGCCGAAACACCGTGCCAGCGTCAGGATCATCGAGAAGATCCATCATCGGCCCATGGCCGCCGGGGACGAAAACCGCGTCATATTGATCCAGGCCCGATGCGCCCGATGCAATGACATCCGAGATGCGGCTTGGATCTCTGAGCCCAGCCAGGCCGTCGCGGAATAGCATATAGTCCTGAAGCTTGGCCGCGTCCCCGCCGAAGAAACCGGCGACCTCAGAATTCACATCCACTTGGGGCGCGTTGCCTTTGGGGTTGGCGAAGGTGATTTCGTAGCCCTCCTTCATCAGCGCGCGAACCGGAACCGTCAATTCGTTAAGGTAGTAGCCAGCGCCCTTATAAACCTTGCCATCTTTCAAGGGCAAGCCGCGGCCGCTCGAGACCAGTACCAGGATTTTTCCTTTTGCTGCCATTTTGTTCTCCTTTTTGAAATCGAATTTCTGTCAGTCGCCCCGCAATAGATACACCGTCCAATGTGGCCGACTCCTTCGTTGTGACGAACCTTACCATCGAAGTTACCCAATGCAAGCATTCTAAACCTCGCAGAATGGAAAACTGGAGTAGGTCCCGTCTGCTCCCGGGCTACAGTACGACCAACTAGTTGATCGACTGGTTTGATCTATGAGATAATGGTTGCATGAAAACCGTGGGGGCGTTCGACGCCAAAACTCACCTCAATGAGCTGCTCCAGAGAGCCTCGAAAGGCGAGACCATTCAGATCACCAGGCGCGGAATCCCGGTTGCCAAGCTTTCTCCACCCGACTCCAGCCAGAAAGAAGACGCTCACAGTTTGGCCGCCTCCATTCGCCGGCTGCGTCGCGGGGCCACTCTGGGGAAACTTTCCATACGCGAGCTAATCGATGAAGGCCGCCGCTACTAAACGCTTCGTGCTCGATGCGTCAGTGGCCGTCGCCTGGTGCTTTGAGGACGAAGCAACCAAGTTCACCGAGGGCGTACTCGACCTGCTTTCGGCCGGCGCCGAAGCCCTGGTTCCCGCCATTTGGCCGGTGGAAGTCGCCAACGCTCTGCTGATTGCAGAGCGCCGTAACCGCATTGTCCTGGCGCAGGTCACGGCCCTTCTTCAGAGAATCGCCGCCCTGCCCATCGCGGTCCTTCCCATTGATCCGCCCCGCGCCTTCGACCACATCCTGCCCGTTGCGCGTCAACTGTCTTTATCCGGATACGACGCCGCTTACCTCGACCTCGCGCTGCGGCAAGGCCTCCCCCTTGCCACGCTGGATGAGCAATTGCGCCGCGCGGCGAAAACTACGGGCATCGTCCTGCTGTCCTAGGAAAACTGGGACCTGTCTCCAGTTTTTTCCAGGGGAAGGCTGATGAGATAACCGTGTCGGCTCCCTTCGGGCGAGTAGACTTGGAAGCGCTCAAGCGACCAAGGCTCGGAGGAAAGGAGCCGAGCGATGATGATTATAGGTTGCGATTTGCACACGCGCTACCAGCAGATAGCGATGGTGGATACAGACAGCGGCGAGTTGGTGGAGCGCCGGTTGGAACATGAGAGTGGAGAGGCGCGGGCGTTCTATGCCGGCCTGAAGGGCGCGGTTCGAGTCGGGATCGAGGCCACAGGACACACGGCTTGGTTCGAGGCCATGCTGGCGGAGTTGGGCCAGGAGTTGTGGATGGGCGATGCGGCGAAGATTCGCGCGGCGGTGGTGCGCAAGCAGAAGACGGATGCGCGAGATGCGGCGCATCTGTTGGATTTGTTGTGCGCGAATCGGTTTCCGACGATCTGGCGTCCGTCGCTCGAGGAGCGGGATCTGCGGCAACTGTTGTGGCACCGGCAAAAGTTGGTGTGGATGTGGGGCGCGGTGAAAAATCAGATGCATGCGCTGGCCATGGGCGAAGGCGTCTGTCGTAAGAAGAAGTTGTTCACCGCGAAAGGACGCACCGAACTGGAAGGACTGAAGCTCGGTCCGTGGGCGAGCTATCGGCGGCAGGAGTTAGTGCGGATGTTTGACGAACTGCAGAGCTCGGTGAAAAAGCTGGACCAGGCGGTGGAGCTAGCCGCGAAGAGTGAACCGCTGGCCGCGCGTCTGATGACGCACCCGGGAGTAGGACCGATCACGTCGTTAGCGTTCGTTCTGATCATCGGGCCGGTCGAACGATTCGATCGCAGTAAGCAAGTGGTGAGTTATCTAGGGCTGAATCCGCAGGAACACAGTTCGGGCGGGCGGCAGCGGCTGGGGTCGATCTCGAAGCAAGGCAATCCGATGATGCGTTCGTTGCTGGTGGAAGCCGGGCACTCGGCGGCACGCCTGGACCCGCAACTGCAGCGCGTCTATCAACGTTTAAAGTTCCGTCGTGGGGCAGCGGTGGCGAAAGTTGCCATTGCCCGCAAACTGGCCGTGAGGCTGTACTGGATGCTGCGCAGCACGGCGGATTATGCGCAGCTCGTTCGCAAGCGCGGCAGCTCGTGGGCCACCCTGGTGGAAGACAGTCCATCGTTGGGCTGATTGAGCGCCTCGCCTCCCTGCAGGGGTGGGGAGTCTGAACAACGAATCATGGTCGGGAGTCAGAGACCGAATAGATGGTTGGTGGAATGAGCTTCCACCGCGGGATTCCGAAAGCGAGCTGAAGTCGCAATGAGCAAAAGCAACACCAAGGGCAACAGCAAAGGCTTTCTACTAAGTAAAAACAAAACCGCGAGATTCATCGCCGCTTCGAAAGCGCCGCGAGTCTCGAACACTCTACGTGTCCCTTGACAACGCCGACACGGTTATAGAGGGTGGCCCCAGTCTGCGCGCAGTTCATGTCTGACACCAAAGAAACGGGGGGGTGCCCCTCGATAAGAGCGAAGGCGCTGTCAAGGACAAAGATCTCCTGGGCAGTGCCGGAGCACCGCTTCGTTGGCCAGAGAGGTTGAGGACCAAGACTCTGGAAATCTCACGCTGAATCATTTCCTCGGCGGAACTCGTCGTTCCACCACCCATCGATTCGATCTCAACAGCGACCATGATTCTTTTATGCGAACATCCCGCCGCAGCCGTAGCCGGGATGGTGCGAAAGTGGAAAACGGCTTTTTTGTTTTCCACTTTTGCAACCATCCACGCGGGATGCGAGAGCGCCCAATCAACATTCTCGGTCTAGTTTTCACCGACCAGGGGCACCCGCGGGCTGCTCTCGATACGAACGACGTCCGGATACGGCTTGTTGGTGCGCAGCATCCAGTACAGTCGTACGGCCAACTTGCGCGCCGCCGCCACCTTGGCCACCGCTTTCGGCTTCGAGTGGCAGCGATGCAAATACTCTTTCTTAAACTCCGGGTCGAGTCGAACCGTGGTCGTCGCCGCTTCCACCAGCAACATCCGCAGCATGCGATTGCCCTGCTTCGAAATCGCACCCAGATGTTGCCGTCCGCCCGAAGAGTGCTCGCGCGGAATCAGTCCCAGATAGCTCGCCACCTGCTTGCCTCGCGGAAAACGACGCACATCGCCCATGGTCAGCACATACGCCAGCGCCGTGATCGGTCCGACGCCGGGTTGGCTTTGTAACAGACGCGCCATTTTGTCTCGTTGCGCTTCTGCCTTTACCGCCATGTCCAGCGGCTCGATCTGCCGGTCGAGCATGGCCATCAGCCCGAGCAAGTCGTCTCGTCGACGCCCTGCCCACGCCTTCAACGGCAACTCGCGCAACACCTTCTGTCCCACCTTCGTCCACAGCTTGCGTTGGCGCTGCACTCCCTTATTCAGACACAGATGTTGCAGTTCGTTCTTCACCCGCGCCCGAATAATCACCAGCTTGTAGCGATGCAACAGCAACTGCCGCAGATCGCGCACTTCCGACGACGGCATCCAGATGCGCGGAAACCGCCCTTCCACCAGCAGTTTCAGAATGTGCGCCGCATCCCGCTTATCCGTCTTCTGCTGCCGCACATAACTGGCCCGGATCTGCGCCGCATCTCCCACCCACAGCTCGTGACCTAACTCGGCCAGCAGATCCACCAGCCAGTGGCAGTTTCCCGTCGCTTCCATTCCGATCAACGCCGGCGCCGCCACTTGCCGATAAAACCGCTCCGCATCGCCCGAGGCCTGCACCAGCTTCTGCTCGCCGGTTTCGCTCGTCTCCGTATCCAGCCAACTCACCTGCTGCCAGCTGGGATGGAAATCACATCCTATAATCATCATGTGCGAAGGCTCCTTCCTTTCCGAGAAGCCTTAGTCCTCAAACCAAGACTACCCCGGTTTTGATTCGAGCCTTCGCTCTTATCCAATCAACTTCTCGCGCTTTTTCGAGAAGTGGGCTGCCACGAGCCATTCCCCATTTCGGGCGATGGATACTTTCGAGGGATTGTCCCTTCGATGCGGATGAAGATACTGTTGCCAAGTTAGGCTGCGTTTGGAGGATGTTGCCAGTGGGTACTGGACGCCGCCTTTCACACGGTCGAGTGGTCTCGTCAGCCACGGGTCCCTCGGCTTCGCTCGGGATTTCGGCTCGCGGCTTAGACGCCGCGAAAACGCCTCAAGTTCGAGTCCGTCTTCCTCCGCAGTCCCTCGACCAATAGTTATGTCGACTTAGTTACCGTATTTGCTATACTGAATAAGGATAGGCGGCGTGCCAACTGGCATTTGCCAAGCCCCGGATGACTACCGGGGCTTTCGTTTTTCCAGACGGCCTTTCCAACGCGATCCCCACCATGCGCAAGGAATTCGCATCAGCGGTTGATGTAGCTTACGGCTGCGGGAATCCAAACATCAGCCACGACTGATTAGCGACCCAATGCGGATACAGCTCCGTCATCTGATCGAACAGCTCCCGATCTGACGTCGCGGTCTTCTGCACCCGGTCGAAGTCCTGCAAGATAGCACTTCGTGTCCTGGATCGTCGAGGGAGAATCCGGCGCGCCAGTCTTCTTGTGACCGGCGACAACCATCGCCGGATTGAGCGCCGCTAACCGATCCAGCGCCGCGATCCAATTCTTTCGGCTCTCCCGGGTGGTATCGCCGACATACATGCGGCATTGGTTATAGACAACGTCGCCAGCAACGATCAGGCCGATCGATGGAACATATAAAGACGTCGAATCCGGACTATCGGTGCGCCCCTGCTCGATGATGCGCAGCTCGTGGCCCTCGAGAGTGAACGTCTCCTGCTCATAGGGCTCAGGTGGAACCAACTTGGTGGGCACTTGCCCAGGAAACATCCGGCGGGCTAGCCGCTCGACCGTGGGAGTGAAAGACATCTGCATGGCCGCCAGCGCCTTGGGCGTTGTTATCGCCCGAGCGCCCGGAAAACGGTCGAGCAGAATGCTCAGACCGTAGAAGTGGTCAAAATGCGCGTGCGTTATATAAATGGTCTCCAGGTTGCGGTTGTGCAGAGCGACCCAATCCGCGAGAGCCTCAGCCTCAGCCACCGTCCCCATCGCGTCCACCAGCACCGCGTCGTACTCGCCGAAAATCAAAGTCGACGTGATCGGGTCAAAGGCGAGCGCTTCGCCGAAGGGCTTTGGCCGCTCGCCAACCATAGCCTTGCCCGGCGCGGTAAACACGTTCACACTTAATTTGTTTGACTCGGGTGTGTTTGACTCAGCTGTGTTCGACTCAGGCATGTTCGACGCGACAAGCGCGGGCGCGCGCGTGGTCTCTTTCGGTACATCTGTGCCGTCCATCTGCTACTCCTTCCGATCTCAGAGCGATTGACTTTTCAAGGCAAGATTTCAAGGCAAGATTGGCGGAAGCGCGACGATGAACGGCCTGGACCGGAATCTGCTCCGCTCTACGCCCGCCGCCGATAGTAGATGTTGAATTCGAATCCCGGATTCGGCGGAAAAATCTCCGCGATCTTACGCAGCCGTTCGGCCATGGGAGCGGGCGCCAGCAGGGGATAGTCGCGTTCCCGCAAATCATAGTAATCGACATCGAGATAGAGCGAGAGCAGATAGATGGAAATAGCATCGGCGAAGCTCGCGGCAAGATACTCGTTCTTGTATTTCTCCGCGTCCGGTCCATGCGCCGTAGCGAACTTGCGCGCTTCCCAGGCGTCCAGCGAAGTTTCGCCGCGCACCCCCGATTCCACTTGCTGCCAGGCCAGGTCGGCAAAATTCTGCGAGACGCCCGCGCGTTCAACCAGCGCGTGCCCCACGTTGATATAAAACTCGAACGCCACCGAAAACTTGTCTTCCATCAAGCGGGTCGAGATGAAGACGCATTGCGCATCGCCCAGATTCAAATTGCGATGGCACACCGCATTGTCGCTGAGCCCCACATCGTAGCGGTCGGCAATCACCGTCTCGTCGCCCTGGCTTACGGTCAGCGGCACGAAGTAATACGCCTTGCGGCTGAGCGCCGAGGCCACCGGCACCGGCACCGCCGCGATCATGCGCTCGAGATCGTTATCGGCAATCGTGATCTCGCCCGAGCGGGCATAGCAGATGCCGTTCGAAGACTGCGAAACCGGGCTGTTCTGCACAACTTCCGCCGGGCTGCGGACGATTGCAGATGCGCTTTGCGACATGACGGTATTGTAGCGCACGAGCGCATCGAGGCCACCGGAACTGCCAGCCGCGAGGCTCCTCACACGCTCGAGCAATGGTGTAGTTTAGAGTCATGGCGAGAACGAAATCGGACCCACCGCGCTGGATCGGAATTCCGGCGCGCGTCCTCGCCGTGACCTTTCTGCTCACGCTGCTGACCTTTGCCGTCTCGCTGTTGTTGGGCATTCTGGGGACGATCGTTTACGCGCAGGTGAAACACGTCGTGCCCAATATGGCCTTCGCCTACCGGCACATCGCGTTTCCGTGCGCCATCACCGCGGGTGCGATTGTGCTGGTGCTGTCGCTGGTCATGGAAGTTCGACACTACCGCCAGCGCAAGGCCCTGGCCGGAATCGAAAGGGTGAGTTGACGATGGACAACGTTAAGAACTCCGCGCCACGCATCGCCATTCCTGTTCCCCACTCCGGCGATCCCGAGTATGCCGGACGCGCGCTCCCGCAGTATGAGAATGCCGTGCGCGCAGCCGGCGGTGAGCCCATACCCATCGACCTCGATCAGACACCCGCGCAGGTGAAGAAGCAGGTCGAGGGCTGCGACGCGGTTCTGCTCCCCGGCAGTCGAGCCGATGTCGATCCGCAAAAGTACAAAGCAAGCCGCCACGAAAAAACCGCGCCAGCCGACGTCAAACGCGACACCGTCGACGGTTTGTTGCTGCAGGATGCCTACAATTCGCACAAGCCCGTGCTCGGCATCTGCTACGGACTGCAATCGCTGAATGTCTACCGTTCCGGCTCGCTCTTGCAGCACATCGAGTCGGCGATCAACCACAGTCCAGGAAGGGCCGTGGCCAATGCGCACAAGGTAAACATCGAGCCGAAGTCGAAACTGGCGGAGATCGTGGGAACGTCTTCGGGCACCCCGCCGACAATAGCCGTGAATTCTTCGCATCACCAGTCGGCAGACGCGGTGGGCGACGGCCTGCGCGTGGTGGCGCGTTCCTCCGAAGACGGCATCATCGAGGCCGTGGAAGGCACCGCGCCCGAACATTTTGTGCTGGCCGTGCAGTGGCACCCGGAGCGGAGTGTGAACGATGGGCCCGAGGTGTCGGAGTCGGCGCATGCAATCTTCCGCGCATTCATTGAAGCGGCGCGCGCCAGGCGAGCGCAGGAACAAGCAAAAGAACTGGAGTCAGCCGGCGGCTAGTGTTTGCCCGCAGTGAATTTTGCTTAGGCCGCTGCCAAGGCTATCGATACGGCCTTGCCGCTGACGGAACCTTTAGGCTTTCGCCGGGTTACAACTCTGAAGGGGTTGCGCTCTATGGGTTGCACTCGATGACGTTGCGCTCTATGAAGTCTGCTCTGCTGAAAACCGCGCTAATTTCCTGCCTCCTCCCAATCTCTGCCGCTTTACTCGCCCAAACTGACCAGCCCGCGCCCGTCCCTCACAAATCCGCCGCCTCGCCCGCCGCCACGCCCAGGCACGCCGCGCCGCCCAGTGCCAAATCATCAGGCAAGCTCACCGGCAAGCTCCCCGGCAAACTCACAGGTAAGCTCACAGACGACCAGCGCGCCCTCCATGCCTTAAATCGCCTCACTTTTGGCCCTCGTCCAGGTGACCTGCAGAAGGTCATGAATATGGACGTCGATGACTGGATCGAGCAGCAACTGCATCCCGAAGAGATCAACGATAGCGTGCTCGACGGCAAACTCGCACCGTTGCGCACCTTGCGCATGTCGACCCGCGATCTGGTGCAGACCTTCCCCAACAACAAGATGATCCGGGAGGCAGCCGACGGAAAGATCCCTCTGCCCACCGATCCCCTGAAACGGTCGATTTACGAGGTGCACATCAGCATCCTCGCCGAACGCCACAAGCGCGAGCAGGCCGCTGCTGACGGCAAAGCTTCCGGCGACGACAACCCGAAAAGCGACCAGCAGGATCAGGAAACAGTCGCCACCCGTGCCGATCGCATTCTCGAAATGCCCAAAGAAAAGCGCATGGAAGCCATCCTCGCCTTGCCGATCGACGAGCGCCGCCTGTTTGTTACTCATCTTCGCGGCCAACAGCGCGACCGCTTGCTGGCCGATCTTCCGCCCGAGCAGCGCGAAGCTTTTCTCGCCATGAGCCCGAAAGGACCGGCTAATGTCGTCATCGCTGAACTGCAGCAGGCCAAGCTCCTGCGCGCGCTCTACAGCGAGCGCCAGTTGCAGGAGGTGATGACCGACTTCTGGTTCAACCACTTCAATATCTATGCCCGCAAAGACGCCGATCAATACCTGGTCACAGCCTACGAACGCGATGTAATCCGTCCGCATGCGCTTGGCAAGTTCAAAGACCTGCTGCTTGCGACCGCGCAAAGTCCTGCCATGCTCGTCTACCTCGACAACTGGCTGAGCGAAGGGCCGAAATCTCTTGCGGCCGTCGCCGCCGCAAACAAGGGGAAGCAGGCAGTTCCCGGACTCAACGAAAACTACGGTCGCGAGCTGATGGAGCTGCACACCCTCAGCGTCAACGGCGGTTACACGCAGCATGACGTAACCGAACTGGCCCGCGTGCTCACCGGTTGGACAATCCAGCCGATCGAACAGGGCGCCATGTTTCAGTTTGACCCGAGGAAGCACGATCCTGGAGACAAGGTCATCCTCGGCCAGACCATCCCCGAAAATGGCGTCAACGAAGGCCTGCAGGTTCTCGACATGCTGGCGCATCATCCGAACACCGCGAAGTTCATCGCCCGGAAGCTAGCCGTGCGCTTTGTGGCTGACGATCCGCCGCCTGCGCTCGTCGATCGTTTAGCGGAGAAATTTCTATCGACCGACGGCGATATACGCGAGGTTCTCCGCACCCTGTTCAAGTCGCCGGAATTCTGGTCGGCCAAAACTTATCGCGCCAAGGTCAAGACGCCATTTGAATTCGTCGTCTCATCGCTGCGCGCCACCGGAACAGACCTCAACAATCCCGGACCGTTGCTCGGCATCCTGAACAAGATGGGAATGCCGCTCTACGAAGATGTGCCGCCGACCGGCTATTCCATGACCGCCTCGACGTGGATGAATTCCGACGCGCTGATCGACCGCGTAAACTACGCGCTCGCGCTCAGCAACGGGCAAGTAGGCGGAACCAATTTCGATGCCGGACGTCTGCTCGCCCTGGGCACGCTCACCAGCCGCGGCTTTCCGCATACGAATCCGTCTTGTCCTGCCGGTGCGGAGCCTGCCCTGAGCGCAGCCAAAGCGCCAAACCATAACGCGGCAGAGCCCCATCGCCACGCAACCGCGGCTAATACTGCTGTCGATTGCGATTCTGACTCCGACCCTGGGCAGGAGGCTGCTCTGCTGCTGCTGGAGAACGCTCTGCTCAACGGCGAGGTCTCCCTAGCCACGCAGAAAGCCATCAACCGCCAGCTCGACGACCCGCAAGTTGCGGCGCACGCGCTCGATGACCCCAAGCGGACGCTCAACACCATGACCGCCCTGGTCATTGGCTCGCCTGATTTCCAACGCCGCTAAGCGGGCGAGGATGGTCTTGCCAAAGGGATGGTCTTGCCAAAATCACTCCCGATGGCAATCCCTCTCTACGGGGCGGTCGATCTGCCAAACCCAGCGCTTACCTATCACAAATGCGAGCCCACCAAACCTAATCGTTAGGTCGCCTTGGCAAAGGCGCGGCAAAGGCAATCGGCGCATTGGAGCGAGTCCAGCTATCTCCTTTCTTTTCAATCCAAAAACAGCCGCGACCCTGCCTCAGCCTAATTGGTTACCTTTGGCACACGGCTTGCATTACTAAAGTGCAGCAAGGCAAGTTAAAAAGAAAAAATCCAAAAAGAAAGGAGCAATCCGATGAAAGTCAAAACGAACACCAAGGCCGGCAGCGCACTGTGGGGCAGCTAATCAAGAGGTTCTCAAATCAACACCAACCGAGTTTTTAAGTTACCGGACTAGAAAAATCTCCAGGGAAAGGAGCAATCCGATGAAAGTCAAGACGAACACCAAGGCCGGCAGCGCACTGTGGGGCAGCTAATTCAAAAGGTTCTCAAACCAACACCAACCGAGTTTTGAAGTGACCGGGCTAGAAAAATCTCCAGGGAAAGGAGCAATCCGATGAAGGTGAAGACGAACACCAAGGCTGGCAACGCACTGTGGGGCAGCTAATTCAAAAGGTTCTCAAACCAATACCAACCGAGTTTTGAAGTGACCGAGCAGAAAAATATCCAAGTAAAGGAGCACTTCGATGAAGGTTAAGACGAACACCAAGGCCGGCAACGCACTATGGGGCGGATAATCTAAGGGTTCACCGAACAGCCAGGATTAAAGAGCAATCGAGAGCAAAAGGTTTACCGAATTTTTGACAGCCGCCTATCCAGGGTTGAGAAAATGGCCCCGGAATTGAAAAGGCCGGGCGATTGAGCCCGGCGGTTTCATGCTGAGAAACTGGCAATTGGCTGAGTTGAGCTAGTCAGTTTCCCGTCGACCTCGACCGATTCATAACTCCACTCTCTTTCGAGATGGATCCACGTAACTCTCTACCCGCAATCCTGTAATCCAGTAATCGTTGAGCGCAGAGCGCAGAGCTCACATCACCAGCGCAAGCCCTTCCAATTCACGCTCCAGCACGGGCAGTGAACAGCCAGCCATTTCCACGCGCCCGGCGGCATCGATCGCAGCGGTCTGTGACACCCCATAGCCGCGCCCCGCCAAAAATACCTGCAACAGCTCCGCGGCCTCGCGAGAATCTACCATGCCACCCTGGATCAGGTCGTTTCTCAAGGCGCAGAGTTCCGTCACCGTAAACCGTTCTTTCATGGCCATTCTCACCTTCGACCTCCCGACCGTTGCTGTTTTAGATTCATCGGCAACACAATCAGTTTCATGCAATCCATGTGCCGTAACTTTAGTGCACCGTCGGTTATTGCTGCTTTCCCACCTCAAGTCCTTAGAACCCAAGTTCTTGCAAAAGGTTGTGGGGATACCATCGGCACTTAAGTGGAAGACATAACATGTCTGCCGGCAGCCACATTGACACTAAATGGCGCTCAAGATGGGAAAAAGCCGCAATTCCGTGCGCCCTCAGGAAGGGTCAATCGTTGCCGCATCGAGCAGCATGATCGGAATATCGTCTTGAATGGGGTAAACGCGACTGCACTCGCTGCACTTCAAACTTTGCCCATTTGCATGCAAGACCACTGGCTTCTTGCAGAGCGGGCAGACCAGAATTTCAAGAAGTTCTGGAGAAATCATTGCGCCTCCATTCTACAACTATGCGATAGAATCGCGTTTCGATTCACTCTACCGACCCGGGGGCGCAATGGCGGCAAGGATTCTCGATGGCACTAAAGTGGCGGCTGAGATCCGCGCGGAAGTCGCCGCCCAGGTAAAAGCGCTGGTCTCGTCGGGCCTGCGTCCCGGCCTGGCCGTGGTGTTGGTCGGGAACAACCCCGCCTCGGAGACCTACGTTCGCGGCAAAGTAAAAAGCTCGCACGAAGTCGGCCTCTACAGCGAAGAGCACGCTCCGCCCGAAAGCGCGACCACGGAAGACCTGCTCCGCTTGATCGATGATCTGAACCGGCGCGACGAAATCGACGGCATCCTGGTTCAGTTGCCGCTCCCGCCGCAGGTTGACGCCAAGAAAGTTCTTCTGGCGGTCGATCCGGCCAAGGATGTCGACGGATTTCATCCCCTGAATGTCGGCTATCTTTCCACGCAGCGTCCCGGCCTCGTGCCCTGCACGCCCGCCGGCGTTATGGAAATTCTGCGGCGCAGCCAGATTCCAATCGCCGGACAGGAAGCCGTGGTCGTCGGGCGCAGCGACATCGTCGGCAAGCCCGTCGCCATGCTGCTGCTGAATCAAAACGCCACCGTCACCGTCTGCCATTCGAAGACGCGCGACCTTCCCGGAGTTTGCCGCCGTGCCGACATTCTGATCGCGGCCATCGGCCGCCCCGGCATGGTCACCCGCGACTACGTGAAGCCGGGAGCCACAGTCATCGACGTCGGCATCAACCGGATCACCAACCGCGAAGAGTTTGACCGCTTGTTCGGCTGGAACAAAGCAGGGAATCAAAAGCGCGAAGAAATGTTCTTAGCCAAAGGCTCAACCCTGGTAGGCGACGTTCACCCCGAGGTGGCCGAAATCGCCGGAGCGATCACGCCGGTACCGGGAGGCGTAGGTCCGTTGACCATAGCCATGCTGATGGCCAACACAGTAAAAGCCGCAACATTCCGCCGAGGGTCTAAGCTTCCCGCACTGAGCCGAACTTAGGCGAATAGCGAACGACTAACGACCAGCGACTAACGACCAGCGACCAACACGACCAGCGACTAACGACCAACGACCGATTCAACCGTGAGCATCCATTGCTAAAAATCGGCCTCACCGGCGGCATCGCAAGCGGCAAATCCGCAGTCGGCGAGATGTTCGTCAAACGCGGCGCGCAGTTGATCCAATCCGATGCCGTCGCGCACGCCCTCATGGAGCCGGGGCAACCAGTCTACGAGCAAGTCGTCCAGCGCTTTGGCCGGGAGATTCTGAACTCCGATCGAACCATCAACCGCTCCCGCCTGGCCGGGATCGCCTTCGGTTCTCCCGGCGCAGCCCCCCGCGTAAAGGAACTCAACGAGATTGTTCATCCCGCGGTGATTGCCTATGAGAACAAATGGATGGAAGAAGTCGGCCGGCGCAATCCACACGCCCTAGCCATTATCGAAGCTGCCCTGATTCTCGAAGCCGGAGCCGCCGCCCGCTTCGACCATTTGATCGTCGTAACCTCCCGCCCCGAACAGCGGTTTCAACGTTTCGCCCGCCGTCTCGGAATCTCCGAAGACGCCGCCCGCGCCGAAGTAACCCGCCGCATGGCGGCGCAAATCCCCGACGAAGAAAAGATCAAGGCGGCCGATTTCGTAATCGACAATTCCGGATCGCTAGACGCCACCGAGCAGCAGGTGCAAACAGTTTTCGCGCGGCTGCGCCAGCACCCCTAATAATTCCGAGCTGTTTCGGTCCAGCCCGTGTGGTGGCGGGGCTCTGCCCCGCCAAACGGGGCGAAGCCCCGTCACCACACAATCGCAAGCAGTCTTCCTTATTCAGCTTCGCGCTTTAATCAGCTTTGCGGCGAGGCATGACGATCCATTGCAGCAGCGAACTCACAATGCTCAACAAAATGGCGCCCAGGAAAGCCGCCCCGAAGCCTCGCACCTGAAATCCGCGAACAAACGCCGACGCCACTTCCAGCATCAGCGCGTTGATCACAAACCAGAACAGGCCAAGCGTGACCAGCGTGAGCGGAAAGGTGAGGATCTTCAGCACTAATCCGAGGGTTGCGTTGACCAGACCGATCACGGCCGCCGCGATCAGGGCCGCCCCGGCCCCGCTCACGCTGATGCCCGGCACAACGTGCGCGACGATCCACACGGCCAGGGCGCTTACAATCCAATGGAGTAAAAGACGCACATGAGCCTCCTGTGAAACTGGAGTGGACACTATACAACCTGGAAGCGCCTCAGAAAATCGGGTCAGGCTCGTAGTTGAGAAAAAGCTGAGAAAGAGGTGCCCCCACCAACATTGACGACAGCCATCGAATCGCGCACCCCTACTTCATACCCAACGCCCGCAGCACCTCATCGTCCGCCACCGTCTTCCCGTCTTTTGTCGTGACCACCCCAAACGATCCCGAATAATCCCACATCGCCCAGCCAATTCCATTGCGCTCCAGCGCCGTCCGCACATCATGCAACCAGGCCGCCCGGTCCACCGGATCGGCATATTCGCGATACACCCCAAACTCGTTACACACCAGCGGAACCCCGCGCCGCCGCGCCCATTCCGCCGCTTGCTTCATTTCCGATTCAATGCGCGCAGCATCCCAGTGATCGTAGCCGTAGCGGATCACCTGCATCCGGTCGTTCGCATCCGGCACCAGCGCCGCCGCGCGCTCGGCCGACTCCGGGCTCGATGGATACCTCAACCCGCGCAGCCAATGCCAGTAATACGCGCTCCACGTCGCGCCCTGATGCGTAAAGATGTGCGGCTCATAAAAATGAAAGTTGTAAATGATATTCGGATCGTGCAGCGGCTCCTGAAAAACCAGGTCGTCGTCGTCCGACCAGCGCGCTCCCGCCGCAATGATCGTGAGCGCCGGCGCGCCCTCCCGAATCGCCGCCGCCAGCTTCATCTGCACGCCCAGCCACCGGTAGCGATCCGAAAACTCCGGCTCATTCAGGATTTCGAGAAAGACGCGGTCCGCATCCAAATCCGATGCCGAATAATGCGCCGCCAGCGCCCGCCAGAAATCGGCAAAGCGCTCGACAAAATCATCGTCCTTCGCGAGCCGCGCCTTGAAGTCGCTTTCCGGATGCACGTCAATCTCGACCGCCAGCCCGTGATCGAGAATCATCTTCACGGCCGCATCGAGATAGCCCAGATACTCCGCCGGAATCTTATTCGGCTCGCGCTCCGAAAACATCGGCTGCGGATTCACGCTCAACCGCACATGATCGAAGCCCATCGACTTGATCAGCGCGATGTCATCGGCTGTGATCCACTGCCGAAAATGTTCCGGCGTATAGCCGCGCTTGTCATAAACCTGCGCGAACCATCCGCTCAAGTTGATTCCCCGTCTTAACTTTGCAGCTCGCAGGAAAGCAAGCGACGGTGGCGCGCTCGCGGCAGCACCTGCTTGTGCCATCGCGCAACCGGCGAGCAAACTCGATAACGAAAATAAGATTAATGATGCGGTCCATAATCTCAGCGCATCCAGCTTGACCAGACTCATTACCGGCATCCCTTTCCGATTGATACACTGAATGCAAAAGGCAAATGCATATCCGACGACTAAGCATCGACGACTAGACGACGAGAGACTAACGACTAACGACTAACGACCAACGACTAACGACCAACGACCAACGACCAAGCCTAGCCCATGCTTCCCTGCCAGCGCCATCTCTTCGACATTCCCGGCGACGTTGCCTACCTGAATTGCGCCTACATGTCGCCGCTGATGAAACCAGCACTGGAAGCCGGAACCGCCGGTCTCGCCCGCAAGACGCATCCCTGGGAGATCACTTCCGAAAAATTCTTCACCGGCTCCGAAGAGTTTCGCCAGACCGCCGCTCAACTCATCGGCAGCACGCCCGACGACATCGCCATCGTTCCATCGGCCAGCTACGGCATCGCAACTGCCGCCAAAAATCTGCCGCTGCAAAAAGGCCAGAGCATTCTCCTCCTCGATGAGCAGTTTCCCTCCCACTACTATTCCTGGCAACGCCGCGCGGAAGAAACCGGCGCCAAGCTCAAAGTAGTCGCTTGGCCGAACAACAACGACAACAATAATGACTGGACCGCCGCTGTCCTGAACGCTCTCACCGCCGATGTCGCCATCGCCGCCCTGCCCAACGTGCAGTGGACAAGCGGCGGAAAACTCGACCTCGTCCGCATCGGCAAAGCCTGCCGCAACCTCGGAGCCGCGCTCGCGCTCGACCTCACCCAGTCCCTAGGCGCGCTGCCCTTCAGCATAAAGGAAGTGCAGCCCGATTTTGCCGTAGCCGCCAGCTACAAATGGCTGCTCGGACCCTATTCCGTCGGCCTTCTCTACGTCGCTCCCCAATGGCAGACCGCCATCCCATTGGAAGAGAATTGGATTGTGCGCGCCAATGCCCGCGACTTCGCCAGCCTCATCTTGTACACGAATCAATACGACAAAGGCGCGCGCCGCTTCGATATGGGCGAGCGCGCGAATTTCGCGCTGCTGCCCGCCGCCGTCCGCGCCATGAACCAACTGTTGGAGTGGGACATAGCGCAGGTCTCAGAAACCGCCGGCGCATTCACTCGCCACCTGGCCGAAGCTGCCGCGGAGGCGGGCTTTTCTGCGCCCGCCGAGCCGTTGCGCGCGCCCCATTATCTTTGCCTGCGCAGGGAGCCAGCAATTCCAAGGGAACTGCCCGAAATGCTGGCGCGAGAGAAGGTGTATGTCAGCGTCCGTGGAAGCTCAATCAGAGTGACGCCCAACGTCTACAACACAGTAGAAGACTGCGAGCGCCTGATAGCCTGCCTGCAAAGAATCGCCGCCAGGCGCACAGTCTAATTTGAGCTCGTGTGGTGGACCTTGTGTGGTGCCGGGGCTCTGCCCCGCAAACGGGGCGAAGCCCCGTCACACACAGTCGAAGCTAAGCAGTCCAGTGGCCGGGCGAGGACCGCCCAGCTCTCCGCGAGCCTTTACTGCTTAAGCGCCGCCGCCCGCCGCTGCGCCAGCGAAGCCGCGTCGCTCGAGGGATTGTCTTTCGCCACCTGGTCGTAAATCTTCTTGGCTTCGTCTGGCTTCTTCTGCGCTTCGTAGTCAGAGGCCAGTTCTATCTGCGCCGTCGCCTTGCTCACCACAATCGTCGGCTTGGCGATCAACTGCTTATAAAGATCCACCGCCTGCGCGTCTTTATTCTCCGTCCGATAAACCGACGCCAGCGCAAACTTGGCGAGCGACGCGAGATTGGCGTTCGAAGAGTTGGCCACTTCCTGCAGGCTGCGCTCCGCCGCCGCATTGTCATTAAGCTGCGCCGAAGCGAGTCCCGCAAAATACCGCGCCATTTCGGCCGTGTGCGTGTGCGGATACTTATCCACAATATCCTGGAACTGCTTGCGCGCCGCCGTCGCCCGCTCCTGCGTAGACGCGAAGCTGTCATACCCCGGCTGCGCCGGCACGCCCGCCGGACGCACCGGCGTCTCAAACGTCCGCACCGCCGTCGAAAGTTCGAAACTCGCCTTTTCGTCCTGCTGGCTGACGTAATACCAGCCGCCAAACGCAATGCCGCCGATGACCACCAGCGCAATCACCGCCGCAACCACTTTCGACTGGTGTTCGACCGTCCAGCTGGCCGTTCTCTCGGCCGCCTCCATGGTGACCTTGCTGAAGCGGTCTTGTTTCAGTTGATGCCGGGCTTCTGCGCGCACAAGATTCCTTCTTAATCTATTGGTAGGATGGCAATTATCCAGTTTAACAGGGCGCTTTCGAGAGCGTCAAAGTGGGAACACTCGCGACTTCGTGAGCAACTCTCATACAACAGTCAACACGCGGGTTCCACTTACGCGCTGACAGATTCGAACAAGCTTTTCTAGCACCTTGGAGGCGACGTTATCGACTCTCTTCCTACCGACGATCAAACACGGAGAAGCGTATAGGCAACGAATAGACCGACGAGGACAGACCACACGAAGACTCCGAGGTTGCCCCGAGACGGGCACAGTGATGTTGTACTTGACAGCTAGAAAAGTGTCCACGTCAAAATGCAGGCTACAATTCCAACCCCAGCGGCGAATAGCCTTAATTGATCTCCGCGACGCCGCAGACCTGCCAATCGGATCATTACCGTAACGTAGTGATCTTCTCGTTCAAGAAAGCGGATTGCGGCCCACCATCTGTCGTAATCATCACGGGGACCCTTGCGAATACTCTTGTCGGCCTGGTCACGCATAACAAGCGGAATTCGCGATCTTTTCATTCATCCTCATCTTGAGCTTCGTATTCGCGATCAAAATCCTCCGTAGACCTTCAATGTTATGTCAGCGAAAGAACATCCCCAGATTGAATGCGGCAGCCCAGGAGCCTTGTCTGTAGGCACGCGTCCACCAACGATCTTCGGTCACGTAAGCCTTGCGTGAAATCCCTCCGATAGGCATAACCGGTGTTACTGACATTCTCGCGCTGTGCGGCCGCGAAAAGACAATATTTCGAAATCAAGAACTCATTGGACTTCCCGCCCGGTGTGAAAGGCCCTCATATGACGCATCTCACTCCTGTTGCCTAATGATGCTGCAGATAGTTAGCGTTGACACCACCATAGCTCCAATCATTTCGGGTCCGTTCTGTAATTCCAGAACCCTGCCATCTTCTCCTGAAGAATGTGAAAAGGAGCCTCGCGAACTTCAGGAACCGAAGCCGCAACAGAATCTTCGCGCACCGCATCCACAATCAGATGATGTAACGGCGCAAGCTCACACACGGGATCGGTCGCCGCCGCATCGCCCGTCAGCAGAAACGCCTGGCAGCGGCATCCGCCAAAATCTTCTTTGCGGCGGTCGCAGGAGCGGCAAGGCTCCGGCATCCAGTCTTCGCCGCGAAATTTCTGAAAGGCTTCCGAATTCTGCCAGATCCAATCGACCCCATGCTCGCGCACATTATCAAAGCGCAGACCCGGAATCACTCCCGCCGCATGGCACGGCAGCGCGCTCCCGGCAGGATCGATCAGCAGCAACTGCCGTCCCCATCCGCCCATGCAGGCTTTGGGGAAGCGCGCGTGATAATCGGGCACCACCATGTCGATGCGAACCTTGCCCCGCAACCGCTCCTCCGCCGCCGCAACCACAGCCACCGCGCGGTCGAGTTGCGCCCGCGTCGGCAGCAACGCCGATCGGTTTTGCAGCGCCCAGCCGTAGTACTGCGCATGCGCAATCTCCATGCGATCGGGATGCAGCGCTTCGAGCGCAAAGATCATTTCCTCCAGGTGATCGATATTTTGGCGATGCACGACCAGATTCACGGTGAAGGCCAGGCGATACTCGCGAATCCATGCCGCCAGTTCAAGCTTGTGCGCATGGGCGCGAGCACCGGCAATCCAGTTAGCATGGCCCTCGCCGGAATCCTGAAAGCTCAGCTGAATGTGATCAAGGCCCGCCTCCACAATTTGCGCCAGGCGCTCGCGCGACAAACCGATTCCAGACGTAATCAGGTTCGTGTAAAGGCGCACGCCGCGCGCCCCCGCGATCAGCTCAGCCAGATCGGGACGCGCCAGCGGCTCGCCTCCCGTAAGGTGCAGATGCAGAACGCCAAGCGCAGCCGCTTCGCTGAAAACACGCAGCCAGTCGGCAGTAGCCAGCTCCTCCGCGCGCGAAGTCAGCTCCAGCGGATTCGAGCAGTAAACGCAGTGCAGCGGACAGCGGTGCGTGATCTCGGCAATCAGGGCCAGCGGGTTGGGCATGGAAGAATCGCTCAATCAGGTCTTGTCATCCCGAGCGAAGCGAGGGATCCGCAGTTCGCCGCAAGATGCAGATCCCTCGCTTCGCTCGGGATGACAATACATAAAGGGTTGGCACTCGTCGTTCAATAATCGATGATGCGCTTGGCGTGCAGCTGCTCGAGAAACGTCAGCACATCCGCGCGGATCTTCTCTTTAGGCGCGAGCATAAACTGCTCCTCCAGCTTCTGCACAATTTCCGCCAGCGAAAAATGGCCGTTGCAGAGTTCAAGAATGATGCGCCCCGTTCCTTCGACGCGGATCGCGCCTTCCGGAAACAGCACCACCGGCGCTTCGGTGGTCCCGCCCCAGCGGCATCCCGCTGCAAACGTCGGGACGCTTGCGTCCGTAAGCTCAGCCACTCTTAGCCTCATGCGTCGCGTCCGCCTCGATCCGAAAAGCTCCCGGCGGTGGCCAACCCGGCTCGACATAGGCGAAATAGAGCGCGTCCAGCTGCGCCCAGAGAATGTCGCATTTGTCGCGCAACGCCTGCACGCACCGCTCCTGCTCCCCGCGCGTGGCCGCGTGATCGAAAACGTACTTGATCGCGAAAGCCGCATCCTCCGGAGCCTCCGTAAGCCGCGCCTCAAAGTAGTCGAGCGCAGAGGCAAGCCAGGGATAGTGCGTGCGCAGCCGATCCATGCGCAGCGCAATCAGGTCGCGCGAAAACAGTTCGGTGAGCGACGAAGCAACACACTCCACAAACGGCCGCGTGCGCACCAGGTTGAGATATTCGTTTCCAATAAAACGCGTAGCCGGCAGAACTTCATCGCCGCGCATAACCCGTTCGCGGTCGAACCCGGTCGCTTCCGCCAGCTTGATCCAGCGCAGGATTCCGCCGTTGCGAGTTTCGTCGCCGTCATGATCGACAATCCGTTTCCGCCACACCCGCCGAAAAGAAGGATCGGTTGCCCGCGAAAGAATGATCGCGTCTTTGATCGGAATAATCGACTGGTAGTAATAGCGATTCAGCGCCCACGCCTGCAACTGTCCCCGCGTGAGCTTGCCTTCATGCATCAGCAGATGAAAGGGATGCTTGTGGTGATAGCGCTCCTCGCCCACCTGGCGCAGCGCCGCGCGCAATTCTTCAAACGTAAGCTTGGGAGCGTCCGCGGCGTTTGGGGAATCGTTTTTATTAGCTACAGTTCCAGTTGCCAATTGTCCTCCGCCACTTCCCAGCCGGCTTGGCGCACGGCGTGATACTCGGGGCTCGCCTCGTTCAGCATCGGATTCGTATTGTTCAGATGTATAAACATCTTGCGCCCGACTTCAATATTCTTCAGCAGCCGCAGGCTTTCTTCCACCGGAATATGCCCCATCTGGTGCGCAGTCTCGCCGCTCCCCTGCAGGCGCCGCAATTCGTCATCGCTCCAAAAAGTGCCATCAAACAGAAGCAGGTCGGCGTGAGCAATCTTCTCCAGAAGCGCATCGCTCAGGCTGCCGACTGCGGGAGCATACGCCACCCGCTTTCCCGAATCCGACTCAAAAAACAATGCCGCCGTCGCCTCGTCGGGCGCCAGCTTCGCAGCCTCAGTCTTAACATATCTCGGATAATGGCCGGAAAGGTAGTGCGCTTCGCATCGCAGCCCAGTGTCTTTGCCGTCGGCCGCGAGCAAGGGAAAAGCCGAGCCCGACGTCATAGCCGTCCAGACCACCTGCGGCTCGACCCTGTTCAGCATGCCGAACATGCTGTTTTCTTCGCGCAAGATTCGCAAGATTGACGGCGCGGCATACACGCGCAAAGGCTGGAGCTCACGCAACAGCAGCAATCCCACGACGTGATCGAGATCGGCGCTCGCCAGCACGACCCCGGCAATCGGCGAATCGCGCAACGCATTATGCGGAGGGAATGACCGCGGATATAGCTCGGGCGAGCTTTCGATTTGCGCCGCCAGGTCAGGCGAAGCTCCCGCAAGAAACCACGAGGAGCCATCCGCACTCAGGGCCAGTTGCGCCTGGGTGCGGGCTTTGCGGGAGGACTTTTTAAAGCGTGTGTTATCGCGGACGTCAACGCAGTTTCCGCAGCCGCAATTCCACTGCGGGAACCTGCCCCCGGCCGCAGAACCGGGGATCCGAATACGCATCTTGCCAGTTTAATTGCAAGACTAGAGTTTTGCGCTCACGTAGGAGTTGATTTCGCAGCAGAGAACAACTTCTTCAAAAACCGGACTGGTCCAAGTCATGAAAATTCACCCACCCTTTTAGGTTAGAGATTCCTCTAGCAGCACTAAAGTATCAGCACTGAAGATTAAAAGAATATACCATCGCCTCAGACGCTTTTATCTGGGAAACTTGAGGGACAACATGGCCCGAAAGGGCCATTCTGTCTCAAATGCGCAGGCCAACCCGGCCTCAACTCATTGGAATCAGCAACTTAGCATGGGTAGCCACTGCCTGGCAGGCAGCTGGCAAAATACCGGCCTAGTGTCACTATAGCCTGATTGTCCAACACCCTCGCCCGTCACTGCGCGGTTTCAAGCAGGCCCTTTTCCGCTTTTTCCTGACACTCGATGCAGTGTCGCGTCCAGGGAACCGCGTCAAGGCGCTTGGCGTTGATCTCTTTCCCGCAGGAAACGCATTCTCCAAAGCTGCCTTCGCGAATGCGGGCCAGAGCTCCATCCACCATATTCAGCAGCTGCCGGTCATTGCTGCTCTGGCTGAAAAGAAATTCCTTGTTGTAGGAGCTGGCGGCACGGTCGGCCACGTCCTGCGTAGCCTCTTCGTCGGCGGTTCGGCCGTCCTGCTGATTGCGGACCACCATATGGCGCAGCTCCCCGCGCCGCACTTCCAACTTCTTCCTGAACGTTTCTAATTTCTTCTTATCCATGATTCTGCCTACTACGTTCATGCCCACTACGATTCTGCCCACTACGATTCTGCCATTCCACCTGCCGCGGCGAAGACTTCGCGCACCCGCCGCAGCGAATAATAGCGCCCTTTACACAGCGCATTCCGTACAAAGTCAAACAGTTATCCTAAGCGCGAAGAGATTGGGCGTCAACTGGTGGAAGGCTGTAGGGCAAGCAGAATTCACACGCGGGTAACCTCTGCGCTCGAGCCGCGTCCAGCGCGTATCCAGGCCCGCACCGTCCGCATGGTCGCCAGATAATAATGCAGATTGTGCACCGTATTCAAAACCTGCGCCAGCAGTTCGTTCGACGCGTAAAGATGGCGAAGATAAGCCCGCGAATAGCGTCCGGCACACCGGGCAGTCGCAAGCCGGATCAAGCGCGCTTTCATCCCGAACATATCGCGCCTGCTTGATCGACACCTTGCCCTCCGACGTAAACAGCAATCCGTGACGGGCGGCGCGCGTAGGCAGCACGCAATCCATCATATCGACGCCAGCCTGCGCATATAACGCGATCTCCTCGGGAGTGCCCACTCCCATCAAATAACGCGGCTGGTCGGATGGAAGATGCTCCAGCGTAGACACAACGATGTCGCGTGTAAGCTCTCGCGGTTCGCCAACGCTGAGCCCGCCAATCGCATATCCGGGGAACCCAATATCAATAGTTCGCGCGGCCGATTCGCGCCGAAGCTCAGGGTCCATCCCGCCCTGCACAATGCCAAACAAAGCCTGAATCCATCCATCCCTACGATGTTTAGGCTTGTCATCCTGAGCGGAGCGAAGGACCTGCTTTTCCTGACGGCTGACGGCTGATGGCTGACGGCTTCCCCACGGCACCTCATGCTTGTGTTCCTCAAAATATCGCTTGCAGCGCGCCGCCCAGCGCAAAGTCAGTTCCATCGAGCTTCGCGCACGCCCAGCATCGGCCGGATACTCCGTGCACTCATCGAAGGCCATGATGATGTCGGCCCCCAACCCAATCTGAATCTCCATCGCTTTTTCCGGACTAAGAAAATGAGAAGACCCATCAAGGTGCGAGCGAAACGCCACGCCTTCTTCGCTGACCTTCCGAATTTCGCTCAAGCTGAAAACCTGGAAGCCGCCCGAGTCGGTGAGAATGGCTCGATCCCAAGCCATGAACCGGTGCAACCCGCCCATCTGGCGAATCGTTTCCATCCCCGGCCGCAAATAAAGATGATAGGTATTGCCCAGCAGGATCTCGACGCCAAGTTCCTCCAGCATATCCTGCGAAACGCCCTTAACCGATCCAAGCGTTCCAACCGGCATGAACACAGGCGTTTCGACCACCCCGTGTGGAGTAACGAGCTTGCCGGCGCGGCCAGCGCCACGAGTAGCCTCAATCTGAAGTTGAACAGACACTCCGAGGATTCTAAAGGATTGCAGAGGTCAGAGGTCAGAGGTCAGAGGTCAGAGGTCAATTGCAGAGGTCAGAGGTCAGAGGTCAGAGGTCAGAGGTCAGAAGTCAGATTGCAGAATTGAAAGCATTCTCCCGCCCCGCAGTAATATCGGGTAGGTTCTAACCTCTGCAATCTGACCTCTAACCTCTGACCTATTCTGACCCTACTTCACATACAAATTCCTAACCACCTCGCCGCCCTTCATCACAAACCTAACGCGCTCCAGCGTAGTGACATCCGCCAGCGGATCCCCATCCACCGCAACCACGTCCGCCCACTTCCCCGGCTCAATCGTCCCCACCTTGTCGGACCACCCCAGCAGATCGGCATCGTTGATAGTAGCCGCCTGAATCGCCTGCAGCGGCGTCATCCCCAGCTTCACCATAACTGCAAACTCATGCGCGTTCAGCCCGTGCGGATACACAGCGGCATCCGTCCCGAAGCCGACCTTCACTCCCGCGGCAAACGCGCGCGCCACGTTCTTGCGGGCCGCCGGCATAACTTCATGCCCCTTGGCAATCAATTCCGGAGGCGTGCCAATCTTCTCCGCGTTCTCAAAAAACCAGTCCATGAGATAAAGCGTCGGCACCAGATAGGTGCCGTTCTTTTTCATCTCGGCAATGCCCGCATCGTCGATGTAAGACCCATGCTCAATCGAATCGACCCCAGCCTCGCTCGCCCACAGGATCGCCTGCGCTCCATGCGCGTGCGCCGCCACTTTTCGTCCCAGCCGGTGCGCTTCCTCCACAATCGTTTTCATCTCCTCCAGCGTGTATTGCGATGCCTGCGGATTATCGCCATGCGACAGCACCCCACCCGAAGCCATAAATTTGATCAGGTCCGCGCCATACTTGATGTTCTGCCGAACCATGTGGCGCACGCCCTCCACGCCATCGGCCACGCCATCGCTCGAAGCGTGATCTTCAAACGGCAGCAGATTGTTGTCGGCATGGCCGCCGGTAATGGTGAGCGGCGGCCCGCTCACCAGCATGCGCGGTCCGGGCACATCGCCGGCATTGATGGCATCGCGTAAAGCGACGTCGCTAAACCCGCTCGCGCCCACGTTGCGCACAGTCGTAAATCCCGCATCGAGCGTCACACGCGCATTGCGCGCTCCATAGAGCGCCTGGCGCGGCACCGAAATCCCCAGCCGCGAGTAGCCGAAGTTGGTCGTCATGGTGAGGTGCGTGTGCGCGTCAATCAACCCCGGCAAAACGGTGGCATTAGGAAGCTCGATCACAGTGGCTCCGGTCGGCAGGCGCTCGCCCCCAGATGTTGCCTCCACGCTCGCGATCTTGTCGCCCTTGATCACAATGGTTTGGTTGGCGAGCGTCTTGCCGGTCTTCACATCAAGCAGGCGCCCCGCGTGGATGACAACCGTCTTCGCCGCAGGCGCGCTTTCCTGCGCCGAAGAGAAGTTGTAAGAAAAGACGACCAAACAGCAGAGCAAGAGCGCAGACCCATGCAGACACCGGCTAAGTTTCATTCCATCCTCACAGAGAATTAGTCTTGGCCGACAACCTTACAGCGTGGGCAAGCCAAACAGCAAGCCTGTTCGATTCCGACCCCTTAGTCCCGGACGACATTTGCCAGTATGCTGTCCCATAAATTCGCTAACCAACTCAGTCATCCCGACCGGAGCGAAGCGGAGTGGAGGGAAGTTAAACCAACTCTGTCATCCCAACCGAAGCGAAGCGGAGTGGAGGGAAGTTAACCAACTCCGTCATCCCAACCAGAGCGGAGCGGAGTGGAGGAAGTGGAGGGAAGCTAACCAACTCTGTCATCCCGACCGGAGCGAAGCAGAGTGGAGGGACCTTGTGTTTTGAGCGGCTTACTTTTCGATCGGACCATTTCAATATGCCACCTATTCACGAGACACCACGCTAGAGTAGAAATGAACTAAACGAATACCCATGCCAAAGCCCCGCAGCTCGAAGCCCAACCCCCAAGCGGCCTTCCCGCCAGATGCCCTCTTCTCCGCGAAGCCGCGCAAAAGTGTCCCGCACGAATTCGTCCTCGACGCGCTCGCCCCGCTCTCGCCCCGAACCCGCTCAATGTTCGGCTGTCTTGCGATCTATGTCGGCGACAAGATTGTCCTCATCCTCAGGGACAAACAAAGAGACAAACATAAGGATAAGGATAAGGGTGATAAGAAGCGCAAATCCAGCCCCGCCCCGACCGCAGACAACGGTGTCTGGCTAGCCACCACCGAGGAGCATCACCAGAGCCTGCGCCAGGATTTCCCCAACATGCGATCCATCAAAGTATTCCGCAAGAAGGTGACGGGCTGGCAGGTTCTTCCCGCCGCCGCGGCGGACTTCGAAGAAGCCGCCCTCCGCGCCTGCGATTTCGTTCTCGCAGCAGATCCCCGCATCGGAAAGGTCCCCGGCGCGCGGCGAGCGAAGCCAGCCAGCCGCGCCGCTAAACGCCGCGCCCGCTAATGCGGCCCTCAACGCGGCTGTCGCGAGCCATGGCAATACTCATGGGCGGCACAAAATGACGGCAACAAAATCATGATCAATGCCGCCAACAATCCCGTCCCACCCGGAGTGCGAGCCATCGCGGCCTTATTCGCTCTCTCCGCCTTCTATCTGGCGGTCGTCGGCGCACTGATATTGCTCAGCCCCGGCACCATCTCCATGCGCGCCGGCGCGCCGCTCCTATTCGGCTTGGAATTATGGGGACCCTACATGTTCCTGCTCGCGGCGCTCGTAACCGGCGCAGTAGCCTGGGGCCTGCTCGAACTCAGGAATCTGTTCCGCCGCGCAGCCGTGCTGATCGCCATCGCCGGAATCGCAATGCTGGTGCCCTCGGTCTCCGCGGCAACCGTGGGCGCCGAACCGAAAGCCCTCGCCCTCGGCGGACTGGGAATCATCATACGATCCATGGTTGTGTGGTATCTCTCGCGACTGGAAATCGCAGACCAGTTCAAATCGTCCAGAATCACGTAGCCGGAAAGCCGCGGAAACGCAAGCTCGCTTCGCTCCGGTGGAGGATGACAGACTTATTTATTTTATGGAATCGAAGCGACAGCACACCGAAATGTGCCGGACTATGTATTGACATTCGCCATGCATTCGCCTATGCTGCGCGCATGGCAATAACCCGGCGTCAACGCGAACTCTACGATTTCATTTCGCGCTTTGTGGCGGAGAAGGGATACTCCCCGTCGTTTGAAGAAATCAAGGATGCCATGGGACTGAACTCCCTCGCCACCGTGCACAAGCACGTCACGAATCTGGAGAAAAAGGGTCTGCTCACGCGCGACTATAACCGCAGCCGCTCAATCGATCTGCTGCCCCCTCGCGGAAAGTTGAAGCAGTCGATGGCGGTGAATACGGCGATGGTGCTGCCGCTCGTCGGAAGAATTGCGGCAGGCCGTCCGATTGAAGCCGTCGAGCACACCGAAACAATTTCTCTCGCCGATTTTGTGCGCTCAAAAGAAGTGTTCGTGCTCGAAGTGCGCGGCGAGTCCATGCAGGATGAAGCGATTCTCGATGGCGATTACGTCCTCGTCGAGAAAACAAAAACCGCCCACAACGGAGACATCGTGGTCGCCCTCATCGAATCCAGCGACGCAACCCTGAAGCGCTTCTTCCGCGAGGGAGACAACATCCGTCTCCAGCCCTCGAACGCCGCGATGCAGCCAATCATAGTGCCAGCCGCATCGGTAGAGATTCAGGGACGAGTAATAGGAGTATTGCGGAAATACTGAGAGCAGTTGCCAGTCGCCAGTGAAGACCAGCCTTCATCCAGGCTCTGGCTTATTCGAGAACTGAGAACTGACGGCTTAAAGCTGAAGGCTGACGGCTGATGGCTGAAAGCTACTCGACGTGCCGCTCCAGCGCCTTCTGAATGTCATCCTTAGTGCGGTAGCCGACCAGTTGCTCCACCACTTGCCCATTCTTGAAAACGAGCAAGGTAGGAATACCCGTGACTTTATAGCGCATAGGGGTAGCGCCGTTGCGGTCAACGTCCATCTTGCCGACCTTGATTTTGCCCTGATATTCGCCCGCGAGCTCCTCCACAATCGGAGCAATCGCCCGGCACGGACCGCACCACGCCGCCCAGAAATCGAGCAGCACGGGTTTATCGGACTTCAATACATCGGAATCAAAATTTGCGTCAGTAACCTCGACGGTGGCGTTGCTTGCCATTCATCCTCCAGATTTCCCAGTAGCTAACGATTCCCGCAACGTGGACCACTTCAGTCTCCACCGGCCGGAACGTCTATCCTAGCACCGATAATTGGATGCTCTACATAACAAGAAGGTCGCACACGCCCCCGGCCGGTAGCGTCGTCGCCCGGCAGAGCGCCGTAACTGGGAGGGCCCCGTAACCGCCAGAGCGCCGTAGAATAGCGCCAACCAACTCTGTCATCCCGACCGCAGCGAAGCGGAGTGGAGGGACCTTGTGTTTTGAGCGGCTTCACTAGCGAAGCGATGTCAATAAGCGAAGCAATAGCAATAACCGAAACTATGGCAATGACCGAAGCAATAACCGAACTCGATAATCTAAGGCTACTGCTAGTAGCCGCGAGAAATCCCCTCAACATCGGAGCGGCCGCCCGCGCCATGAGCAACTTCGGCGTCTTGCGCCTTCGCGTCGTCAATCCCTACGAAGTGGCCTTTCGAGAGGCCCGCTCCGCCGTCGGCGCGAAAGGATTACTGGCGAAGGCGGAACAATATCAGAACGTAGCTGAAGCCATAGCCGACTGCACCCTCGTAGTGGGAACCACCGCCGCCGCCCGCCGCGAGTTGCAGCATCGATTGCTCCGGCTCGATGAAGGCGCGAAAGCAATTAAGCGGCACCTCAAGACCGGACCGGTAGCATTGCTCTTCGGCTCGGAAAGATTCGGCTTATCGAATGAAGAAATGAGCCATTGCCATTGGATGATGCGGATTCCCACCCGCGAAGAGCACGGCTCGATGAATCTCGGCCAGGCCGTAGCTGTCTGCCTCTATGAACTGGTGAGAGGGCGGAAGACGGCAGCACCGGCTAAGTCAGCCGCCCGCGAAAACAAAGCTCCCGCCAACTCCGGCGAGATAGAGCGCCTGACAAAGGTAATGTTCGATGTTCTGAGCACGAGCGAATTCATCCAGCCGCGAGCCGTCGCCGCCGAAGAAAAGCTGCGCCGTTTGTTCCGGCGCATGAAGCTCAACTCCAACGACGCGGAAGTACTGTTAGGAATGCTAAGGCAGGTAGCGTGGAAGCTCCACGCAAACAAGAAAGAGAGTAAATAGCAACAACGTTTTCAGTCGCTAAATATCAAATCCGCATCGAACCATCACGCCGCCTTTGGCGAACCGCCCACCAAGCCGGCAATCACCCGGCCCAGCACCAGCAAGCTGAACAAAGAAATAATTCCCAAAGAGATGACGCAATAGATGCACCACACGCCCAGGATCGCCGATTCGATATGCGCCAGGTGGAGCGCGAAGCCGAGACCGCCGAGCGCGGCAATCAGCATCAACCGGTAAGCCTTCATAAAACTAAGCACGCCAAGCAGCAGATATCCCGCCATTCCAATCACAGCCACGGGTATGCCGAACAGCATCGCATACGGACTGTGATTCACGATCCCGCAATCCCACCGTTCATTGATGCTGCAAGGCGAGGCATCCGTGCGGTAATGCTCGCGCAAAGCGAGCGCGGAAACAACGATACCGCAGACAGCCAGCACAATCAGCACCCATCTCATGAAGCACTCCCGAAGAAAGTGAATTATGTTCGCGAACTAAACATTATCCACGATTCGCGCTAATCATGAGAACGCAGCACCAATCAATGGAGCGCAATCAATCGTGATACCGCTGCTCCCCCGCCGGAATCGCAACATCAAGCCGGTTCTGCGCAGGCGGCAGCGGACAGGTCGCAAACGCGGTATAGGCGCAGGGCGGGTTAATCAACCGGTTGAAATCGATCCAGAATTCCCCAGGCTGATCGACGCCATGATTCGGTTGTTCGGTATAGAGAAACCGTCCGGCGCCATACGTAGTCGTCTTGCTGGTGGTATCGCGCAGAATAAAGAAGAGATCGGCCGACGTAGGATCGTCAATCACCGGCTCCAGCCGGAAGATCTTCCCATCCAGTGTGAATTCCGCAAAGCCCGGCGCCGGCAGATGCGTCGTCGTGCCCAGCACCGTCGGAATGTCCAGCGTCTTCGGATGCTCATAGGGCGTCCAGTGCGCGCGCACGCGATAGGCCTCATTCGGCGCATACCAATGCAATCCGTGGAAGCCCACCCGCGTAGGCGCTTGCAGATCCTTGACCCGAATCGCAAACTGATCGTCGCGATGGATCAAAAGAATGGTCAGCGTGTTCAGCCTCATGATCGTAGGCATGTCGTCGCTGTCGGCAACCAGCGCCTGCTCCCTGGCCGCGGTGCCATTAACCAGCAATTCCTTAGGAAACCCCTCCGCCGGAGGCAGCAGGTTCAAGAACCCTTTTTGCAGCCGCACGATCCCGATATGCGCCGGCCCCTTCCCCGCAATCTGAATTTTGTTGTCTTCAGCGTAACCAAAACTGTTGTCGCCTTCTTTCAGCCATCCCAAAGCGATCAAAGAAAGCCACCCCCCAGGAGCCTGCAGGGCAGTGACCCGCTGATCGCGCCATTTCTGCAGATCGCGCAGCCACGCCGGGTCGCCCGCCGGTTTGGCGTCGGCACTTGGCGTGTCCGCCGCCCCGGCGAACGACGATAGCAGCGTCGACGCCAGAATCAGAGTTATCAACAGTTTGCATTCCCTTTTCATTTTTTCTAAACTCCGTGCGCCTAATTTCACCCGCAGCAGCTTGTCCCAACCGTCCGCGACCCTAAACTCTCTTCATCCCTCGAGTGCAGCCCAAGGCGCGTCTTTCTACCCTGTTTGCCCTATGGCCCACGCTGGCCAAAGGCTTTAACGTCAGGCCTGGATCAGGCTTTGGATATGAAGATTATATTCGCCGAAGTCAGCGCCGCCCAATTCGTACTCAGAAACTAAAGGAGCATATCGAATGAATAAGGATCAAGCAGAAGGCAAGGTTGATCAGGCTGTCGGAAAGGTAAAACAAGGCGTCGGACAAGCCGTAGGCAATCAGAAACTAGCCAACCAGGGCGTCGTCGACCAGGCGAAAGGCGCAGCCAAAGAAACCTGGGGCAACGCCAAAGACGCCGCCAAGCAGGTCGCGGACTCGCACAAAGACGCCAATCAGGAAAAAGCCAACCAGACGCGCAACCAGGTAAGCGAGTCCATTGACGACGCCAAGAACAAGAGTAAAGAGAAAATCGAAGAGTTCAAACACCGCAAATCCGCATAGCGGCAGCCGATCGATTAGGAGAAATCCAAAACCACCAGGGTCACAAAGATACCCGAAGCAATTCAGACGCTAGAAACCTTCGTGTAACTTAGTGTCCTTGGTGGTTTCGCCTTGTGCAGACAGTCCCACGAAATTGGCAAGCTACACATATAAGTACAGCGAGCCTGTGAGTCCCCGCAAACTCAAGCAAGCGTCCGTCGTCCCATTCCTCCGCTGCGCGCAGCCGAAGCCGCCAGATTATTGGCCTCGGTATTGTTCTCCCGCCGCACATGGGAGATCGAGAAATTCAGCGACCGCGCCAGCTTCCGGCAAATCCAATGCAGCGAATAAAGCCGTGCACTCCGGCAACTGTATTCCCCGCTCATCTGCTTGACCATAATTTCAGAATCCGAAAACACGTGCAGCCTCTTCGCCTTCAGCCCCAATGCGCATTGCAGCGCCTCCATCAGGGCCACATACTCAGCCACGTTATTGTCCTGGTGCCCAATCCATTTGGCGATTCTGATCGTGCCGTTCCCCGAGCCGCCGATGATTACCCCAATTCCAGACGGCCCCGGATTCCCGAGAGATCCGCCATCGACATAGGCCACAAGATCCGACATTGAGGTAAAGCCTGTAAAAGCCTGTTCCTGCCAACCGCTGCACCGTTGTTGCTACCCACCATGCCTCACCCATCTTCCGGAGTCAAGATGCTTCACTGATTCCCGGCCGCACCCAGGTCGGCGTTCTTTTCGGACTAGAGCGCCTGTGGACACAACTGTGAAAAAAGAGGACGAAATTTAATCCCCCGTTCATTAAACGATAACGATTCAATGGTTTGCATTCCCAGCTTTTGTCGAGAGCCGGGACCCTCGTTTGCACCGAAAAATGGCATTGACATTCTTCGTGCAAATCTCTAACTTGGCTTCCGTCGACGGCTGAAAGGGTTGGCAGAAATAAAATTTTGCCAGTCCGAAGTAGGCTGAGTGATCAGCTCAACGGGGTAACCCAGTGAGCAGCCAAACCTGAAAAAACCGACGGCTCTGCGAGGGGCAGTTGGGGTTTGGGACCGCGAAAGCGGTGATCGCATCAAGGGCTGTGACGGTGCATGTCTCCACGCTATCAACTCCCTCGCAGGAGCTGATGGCTAGAGCATAACCAATGTCACAGCCTTTACCTTTTCCAGCCCCTTTCCACATCCCAGCAAAAACATCCCCCGTAAAAACGTTTCCCGAAAAGCTCCGTAAAAACGTCTCCCGTAAAAACGTCTCCCGACGGATGGCCCACTTCTCGGAACCGATTATAACGCCTTAACTGTCGACCAAATATAAGCTGGGGGTGCCCCACTTCTCGCGCTTTTCGAGAAGTGGGCCTCCACACAGCCGACACCCTAAATGGTTTCCTTTCTAAGCAGTAGACCGTCGAACTTTCATCGTCAGCACTGACCACTCGTTAACTTTCACCACGCCCGATTCCCCGGAGCATACGCACGAAAGCTGCTCCACTTCCAAAGTTCAGGAGAAGAGACCAGCCCCCGTTTTACCGGATTGCGATGCATATAGCGCACCTTCTCGCTGCGTTTCCGTTCCGTCCACACATTGAAGTCGTAAAAGCGTTTCTGCCAGATATACATCAGGCGAGCAGACGCTGCCGGCTGAGAAACAATTGTGAAAGCGGCGCGGTAGTGCGCCAATGAGCGCTATAGAGATTTTTCGCCAACAACCGCAAGGGTACGTGTACCCGACGAGCTATTCCGAATTGATCCACAACGCCAGTATTGCCGACCACAAGCATACGGAGTCGTGAATCCGCGCGACACCATCTTCCGTCACCCGCACTGGGAATCGACCGTGCTTTGCGGGCTCGCCGGTGATGTCATGCGAGCCTGCGATGAGTCCGACCATTCGCACTGCATGAGCCAAATAACTTCTTAACTCGACACCTATAGCCGTTCCGGCAGGCACGCTCGGTTGTTTCAAGTCGCTCCACAGTTGGCGCATACGTGTTATTTCATCGTGAGTGGGCGTGCGAATGTGAGCGGCCACGCTGTTGTTCATGGGGTTCCCTCAGTGATGGTCCCGACTCTAGGAATTATCAGCCATCGCGGAGCAATTTTGATAACTGTTGTAAGCAGCAGTTCTCGCAAGCGTGCGCCGTGTGTTCGCCATTTTCGAAATCAATGAGTCAAATCGCGATTTAGCGTGTGGGGTTTCTGCGCTCGTTCACGCAACGCCCGGCGCCACTGCCTCTCGTTTTGCGGGCAGAAGCGCCAACAGGACAGCTCCGATCACAAGGAACACGATCACATCGCCAAAGTTCCTGTGGACGCCGTGCATCCACGCTTCCACCGTTTGAATCGCCATCACCGCGCCATGGGAGATGCTCCACCAAGCTGCCAGAGCAATCATCGAGCGATGCTCAGACGGTCTCCTTGCGGCGATGAGTAGAAAGACTCCGACCGGAATAAAAAAACTCAGAAACATCGGTTCGATCTCGCTCTTCCGCTCCAAAAGCCAGCTGGAATGCCGCAAATCCACATAGAGAAAATAAGTTGGGGCCAGATACAACAGCCCCACGATCACCAGGACGATCTGTGTCAGGCGTTCTCTTTTCACATTGACCTCATTATTTTGAGCGACCACTTACGACATGCGGAGAGTCTCACCCCTGACCAATTCCACGCCTGCCAGACGATGATCGAGGTGCATACAGTTTCGATCGTCGCGAAGAACAAGTACGCAGGAAGAGCGGGCGTCCGGCCCCATCCGACCAGAGGCGGAACGTAGGTCAGGAAAGCGTTTACAAGGGTCAAAATTATGCCCGCGATGATATTCGCCAGCCGGTTCGCTCGAAACGGAAGCAGTCGACACGCCACAATCATGGCGATGGGTATTTCCATCAAGACCGATGAAGCCAGCAGAACCCATGGTGAGAAATGTGGGGCGTCGGATAGATTTGGCGAGCCAACAATAGCAAACAGGGCAGTACAGTCCGCATACAGGTAGTTCAATAACGCGAAGAGCCAGAATAGAGACAACCGCTCCTTTGTGTCATGCATGTCAACCTCCCGCGGAATAGTTACGGTCCCGCGGCGAAATAAGTTTCAGATGCCGACCGGTGGCCCACTTCTCGGGAACCGATTATAGCCCCTTAACCGTCGTCCAAATATAAACTGGGGTCACCCCATCCTCTCTTGACTCCCGATCTTGATTCCCGAAAATCGAAGTCGAAATCTACTCAAACCGCAAAAGGCGGCCACCTGCCTGTTCGTGTCGCAAAAGAAAAGCCGCCCGAAACCGAGCGGCGTTTCTGCGCTTTGGGTTCACTGCAAACTCTGCACTGCCTATTCGGACTTTACACTTCGCCGCTGCCATCCCCGTGCCCGTGATCGGTACCTGTACCGGGCTGCCGGGAGCGTTAGTCACGATATTTAGCGTGGCCCCTTCCGATATCAGTGCGGAGGGCTTGAAGGCGACACCGATCGTGCAACTATGCCCTTTCTTCGGACCAAGGGTTCCGTCGCAGTACAAGTGGAAGGTGAAATCGCTCGGGTTCCCAGTAATGCTAACGAACGAAATAGGTCCGATCTGCACTTTCGTGGTGCCATTATCGGTCAGGGTAACAGTCTGTTTCGCCGTCTTTTTGATCGGGCACTCCTCGACGTTGCCGAAGGGAATACTGGATGGGGATGCAGTCACCTGGGCTCCTGCTACCGCTTCGGGCGGCCCGAAAGCAGTCGTACCAGACGGCGTTCCGAGCCCGGTCGGTCCGTCGTAGCCTACTCCTGCAACGCACAGGTAAGTTCCGTAGCAATCAGCTCCGCCGCTCACTACGTTGGTACCTGACGTGACATCATTGAGATCACCCGGACTCGCATACGGATAACTTGAGGGGTAATCGGTGGCGTTCGGAGGCGTAGCCAGCGCATAGACTCCTGCAATGACTGGAGCGGCCACACTCGTTCCGCCGAGTACAACCCACCCGTAGCTGTAGCCGTAATAGGGATAGCTATCGTAGACCGCAACTCCGGTGTAGGGATCGGCAACCGCGGAAACGTCGGCGATCGTCCTGTTCGTGCAGCCGGAATCGGTTTGATACGACGGCTTCGGCTCGTATGCAGAACAGCCACTGCCGGGACCGCCGCCATCGCTATTCCAAACCGTCTCGCTCCAGCCTCGGCTGTTTGAGGCCGTCACCAGCGAAGTTCCACCGACAGCAGTAACAGTAGGGCATGCAGCCGGCTGTTCCGTGTCCGTATCCGCTGTCGCCGCTCGATGCCACAACCGCGATTCCGGGATACGAATAACTCGGGCACGAATAAACTTGCTCGCCATCGTACTCGCCCCCGCCATAACTGTTGGAAATGACATTCGCACCCAGCGAAGCCGCCGTATTCACAGCCGTACCAAGGTCATCATCGGAATTGCTGGAGCCCTCAACCAGCAAAATGTGGCAATTGGGGCAAATAGCCGAGGCCATGTCAAGATCAAGAGACTCTTCGAGCTCCCAGCCTCCCGTCGAGTCGGCGCTGGGCAAGGGCGATGTCTGCTCCGCTCTCGTTGACCTTAGAGAAACAGCCATTCGCCGTAGTGCAGGCGGGCAAGCCGAACGTGGAGCGATACTTGCCCAGGTCCGATTCGGCATCGGGATCGTCGTAGGCGTCAACAATGGCAATGGTCACTCCGGTTCCGTTCGAAGCTGAAGCCGCGGCGAGATTGTAGGCTGATTGCAGATCGGCGGGCCCGTAGGCAACGGGTGCGACATCTGGATTCACGCCCGCACCCTTCACCACCCCCGAAGCCTTCGGCATCGAGTCTGGCACACGCACCAGGAGTCGCGACGAACACTCCCACTTGTGGTCCGTCGGCAGCGGACAAACCCGCAGGCTGTTCGCGTCGGCCGCCACCTGGGCAGAGAGCGGCGTGAGTAAGCACACAAGGGTGAGAGCCGCGAGAAGAAGAACCAACTTCATGGTGTTCATAGATTGCCTCCTGAGAGATTCTCTGTTCGCCCGCCTTTGGCAGGTGGCGGAAGCCTCATCCGACAGCCCCCAGTTGGCCGATTCAGAACGGCTTCTATTGGGATATCGAAAACGGAGAGCAAAAGACGACAGGCAAAACCAGGAATTTGCAGAAAGCTTCGTCGGCTGATGAGATAACCGTGTCGGCTCCCTTCGGGCGAGTAGACTTGGAAGCGCTCAAGCGACCAAGGCTCGGAGGAAAGGAGCCGAGCGATGATGATTATAGGTTGCGATTTGCACACGCGCTACCAGCAGATAGCGATGGTGGATACAGACAGCGGCGAGTTGGTGGAGCGCCGGTTGGAACATGAGAGTGGAGAGGCGCGGGCGTTCTATGCCGGCCTGAAGGGCGCGGTTCGAGTCGGGATCGAGGCCACAGGACACACGGCTTGGTTCGAGGCCATGCTGGCGGAGTTGGGCCAGGAGTTGTGGATGGGCGATGCGGCGAAGATTCGCGCGGCGGTGGTGCGCAAGCAGAAGACGGATGCGCGAGATGCGGCGCATCTGTTGGATTTGTTGTGCGCGAATCGGTTTCCGACGATCTGGCGTCCGTCGCTCGAGGAGCGGGATCTGCGGCAACTGTTGTGGCACCGGCAAAAGTTGGTGTGGATGTGGGGCGCGGTGAAAAGTCAGATGCATGCGCTGGCCATGGGCGAAGGCGTCTGTCGTAAGAAGAAGTTGTTCACCGCGAAAGGACGCACCGAACTGGAAGGACTGAAGCTCGGTCCGTGGGCGAGCTATCGGCGGCAGGAGTTAGTGCGGATGTTTGACGAACTGCAGAGCTCGGTGAAAAAGCTGGACCAGGCGGTGGAGCTAGCCGCGAAGAGTGAACCGCTGGCCGCGCGTCTGATGACGCACCCGGGAGTAGGACCGATCACGTCGTTAGCGTTCGTTCTGATCATCGGGCCGGTCGAACGATTCGATCGCAGTAAGCAAGTGGTGAGTTATCTAGGGCTGAATCCGCAGGAACACAGTTCGGGCGGGCGGCAGCGGCTGGGGTCGATCAGCAAGCAAGGCAATCCGATGATGCGTTCGTTGCTGGTGGAAGCCGGGCACTCGGCGGCACGCCTGGACCCGCAACTGCAGCGCGTCTATCAACGTTTAAAGTTCCGTCGTGGGGCAGCGGTGGCGAAAGTTGCCATTGCCCGCAAACTGGCCGTGAGGCTGTACTGGATGCTGCGCAGCACGGCGGATTATGCGCAGCTCGTTCGCAAGCGAGGCAGCTCGTGGGCCACCCTGGTGGAAGACAGTCCATCGTTGGGCTGATTGAGCGCCTCGCCTCCCTGCAGGGGTGGGGAGTCTGAACAACGAATCATGGTCGGGAGTCAGAGACCGAATAGATGGTTGGTGGAATGAGCTTCCACCGCGGGATTCCGAAAGCGAGCTGAAGTCGCAATGAGCAAAAGCAACACCAAGGGCAACAGCAAAGGCTTTCTACTAAGTAAAAACAAAACCGCGAGATTCATCGCCGCTTCGAAAGCGCCGCGAGTCTCGAACACTCTACGTGTCCCTTGACAACGCCGACACGGTTATAGACGGATGGCCCACTTCTCGGGAAGCGATTATAGCCCCTTAACCGTCGACCAATATAAGCTGGGGGTGCCCCACTTCTCGCGCTTTTCGAGAAGTGGGCCTCCACTCAGCCGGCACCCGAAATGGTTTCGCTTCTAAGCAGGGACCGTCGACCTTTCATCTTCAGCATGTCCACTCGTTAACTTTCACCGCGCCCGATTCCCCGAGAGCGTAAGCAAGAAAGCTGCGCCACATCCAAAGTTCAGGGGGACAGTCCGCGAAGAGACCAGTCCGCGCTTTACCGGATTGCGAAGCCGAGACCTACTCAAACCGCAGCAGGTGGTCACCCGCCCGAGGCCTCGGATCCAGGCGGCTCGCGGAACGGTTCCACAGCAATGCGCTCGTAACGCACTTCCAGCACGGTCAGGCATTCTGTCCCGCCCGGCAATTGAACCACTACGCTGTCACCCGCTGCCGACTTCATCAACGCGCGCCCCAGAGGTGACACCCAACTGATGTGGTTGCGGTTGAGATCGACCTCGTCGGTGCCCACGATGCTCACCACTCGCGATACTCCCGCGGCATTGGCATAGCGCACGGTCGCTCCGAAGAATGCCCTCGTCGCCGCCTGCCCCGCTCTCGGAGCTTCCGGGTCCACCACTTCCGCGGCTTCGATTCGCTTGGTGAGAAAGCGAATCCGCCCATCGATCTGCCGCAGCCGCCGCTTGCCGTACTGATAGTCGGCGTTTTCACTGCGATCGCCGTTCCTGGCAGCCCACGCCACCACCTCCACCACGGCCGGACGTTCCCTGGTGAGCAGAAACCGGTGCTCATCTTTGAGGCGCTCGAGCCCGCTCCGCGTGATGTAGTTCTTGACGTGCGTCGCGGGCGCGTCCGGTTGTGGTTGTCTTGTAAATCCTTTTCGCATTTCGTAGCGCTCACAGGTTGTATCGGTGATCATGCGATGCGTCAGCGTCCGCTCCGCAAGAAGTACACTTGGTTGGTCCAGTCCATTCCCCGGCCTCGTTCAGCGAGCGAAATTAGAGCACGCACTAGCCCTCCAATGTCCGCCGGCGAGATTGTCTTTTCATCGACAAATATCACACCGCCATGCGATCGCTCTTCCTCTGCCCAGAGCTTTAATAATGGAGGAATCGTCCTGCGATCATACGTAACCAGGGTCAAGCGTTGCTTCGCTGCTTCCGACAGGCAAACGGAATCTTCCTTCCCAAGAAAGTTCCCGCCCTCCCACTGCACCATGGATTGGATAAATATGGAGTGGATAACTATGGGGCGGATAACTGCCAATCGATTCCGGCGCCGAACGCCATTCACTACGTCTGGGGAGATGTGCTCATCTAGAAGTAGCCTGAGCATCAGCCCCGCTTGGTCGGTCTGGCGGCAAAGTCGACCGCTTGGGGAAGCATGCGCTTTAGGCTGTCGAAATCAGTTGAATCGTTCTCTGCTATCGCGTCGCTCACCTCTTCGGGGAATGCCTCCGAATAGTGAAGGGCAGCTCGAACCTTCGCTTCAGGCCATTTCAGATGCCTGGCCACGTCCTTGACGTTTCCCTTGTAACTCCGAAGAAGCAACATGACCTCCCATATCGCCAGGGTGCTGCCTTGGATATAGGCTTGCCTGCCTGCCGGCGAATCGCGAAAATCCAGGAAGGCAAATTCCGATCGCCTTAGGCCCTCTTCCACCAGCCGCGCGCTGGCATCGCTCGGAGTCCAGCCATGCCGGTGCGCGATGCGCTTCAGACGTTTCCCGCTCTCCACTGGCAGGCGCATACTGAGCACCATCGTACGCGATTGCTTCATCGCGATCCTCCGACTGTAACTGTTGTAAGTATTGTATCACTTCGAGAGGGGCACCCGGCAACCCAGCAACTCCGCCCGCAGATGCCATAGCTTACACTCAAACCACATGCTCAACCGGGGCTATGCCTATACCACAATTATCAGCAGCAAATATCATGGGCAACCCCTGCTCTACCACTTGGCGAGCCTTTATCCACACTCAACCCTAGAAGCCTGGCAACAAAATCTGAACAATTGCGAAGTCACCGTCGACGGCGTCACCGCGACCGGAAGCGAACCGCTCATTTCAGGCCAAACCCTCGTTTGGAACCGTCCACCCTGGATCGAACCGGACTCTCCTCAGCACTTTGAAGTACTGTTTGATGACCCCCATCTGTTGGCCGTCAACAAACCTGGCGGACTGCCAACCCTCCCCGGCGGCGGCTTCATGGAAAACACTCTCCTGCGATTGGTGCAAAAGCAGACCCCCAACGCCAACCCTGTCCACCGGTTAGGCCGCGGCACAACCGGCCTCGTTCTCTTCGCCAAAACAGCGCAGGCCGCCTCAAAACTAGGCGCAGACTGGAACACTCCCAGAATTCAAAAAATCTATTGGGCGCTGGCTCAAGGCATTGCAGAGCACGACGCCTACGAAATCCTCACACTCATCGGCCTTGTACCGCACCCGCGCATCGGCGTGGTGTGGGCCGCCAACCCGAGTGGCAAGCCGTCAAAGTCTTTGGCGAAGGTGATCTCACGGGCGCCAAGCAGCACGGCGTCAAGCAGTACGGCGTCAAGCAGCACATCAGGCACCACAACATTTGAAGTAAGCCTGAATTCGGGACGCCCTCATCAAATCAGAATCCATCTGGCATCCATCGGACATCCGCTGGTAGGCGATCCTCTGTACGGTTTATCCGGCCAGCCTCTCGAAAATCTCCCCGGCCTCCCGGGCGATGGAGGATATTTCCTGCACGCCCGATTTCTAAAATTCCACCACCCCATCACCCGCGAACCAATCAATCTTGAGGCAGCTTTGCCGTCCGGATTCTCATTGCATCAGTAGGTTCGCGGCGGAATTCAAATCAGGGTGGCCGTTGAAACCTGTGCTTACCTCGTTTTGAAACACTTCGGCGTGGTCAGTTGTTCGTGGTCAAAGAACGCCTCAATCGCGTCGCTATTTTGATTCACCCACTTAGGGCGGATGAACCGCGTCTTGCCAAAAACTCTATTGATCCTACTCGCAACCCAAACTGCACGGTCCGTACGACGCCTACGGGCACCCCACTCCTGCCAGGCTTGCGCCGCAACCTGAAGCATCTCTCGCTTTGCTCGTTCGCGGCTTAATCGAGTCCTCTCTGCTCCGCCGATAAGTTTGCAACTGCCGCAATAACTACCACGCTTGATTGCCGTCTTCCTTTTGCGTTTGCGAAGGAAGTATCGCTTGCAAACTGGATTCGCGCACTTGCCGATGCAGTTCCAAAATGGCGAGTCGAGAAGTTCCTGGAAGTAGTACGTTGCCATATCGCGTGCATATAGCTCGGGAGCTCGGTTCCCCAAATGGGGCCGGTTCACGCCCACCGCCATTGTTCCGTCACCATTCAGCAAAGGCCGTGGCAGGTTTCGGCGGAACGATTCATAAATCTCGTCAAAAATCACAACAGGAGTTTCGGCTGCCGATACGGTCATGATGGGAGGCTCATCCACCGAGAACTCTGCGGCTCAACGGTGTCTCGATTCCGCTGCTGTCGATTCCAGACCGAATGAAGCCATCCACAAAAGCGCGCAGCCGCGTAATAAAGGCCGAGTTGGCGGCTTCACACTGCGATGCGCTCGGTAGATTCTGGTTTGGAATCGGCGGCCAGTTCAGGTCGCCCCATCGTGTCTCCTCGCCATTGAGGAAAGCAAGGATCAAGTCCCGAATGAATCGCTCGTAGCGGCCTCCGGCGTGATTCTTACCGTCTAGGATTTGCATAAAAAGATGATGCGCGTAAAACACACTGAGTGCAACCAATTCCACAACTTTTAATTCTTCGCCGGAGAGAACATTGACTGTGTGAAATTGGTCGGGCGAGGCAATTCGCCCCGGAGGTTTTCATGGTGACCTTGACATTGATCGGCCTGCTTCTCGCTCTCGCCCAGGTGGTGATCTCGCTGCGCCGTAAGTAGCCAAATGGCACTCAAGAGCGTGGCCACTGCAGTCGCTACCTAAAGGTCAAGTGTAACGTCCCGTCTGTCCCCGGTCTTTTCCAAAGGGTGGGGCAGCTTAGGTTTGGGACTGTGCGAAGTGTGGGCCAGCCCGCGGAAGAAACGGATGGACTGATGAGATAACCGTGTCGGCTCCCTTCGGGCGAGTAGACTTGGAAGCGCTCAAGCGACCAAGGCTCGGAGGAAAGGAGCCGAGCGACGATGATTATAGGTTGCGATTTGCACACGCGCTACCAGCAGATAGCGATGGTGGATACAGACAGCGGCGAGTTGGTGGAGCGCCGGTTGGAACATGAGAGTGGAGAGGCGCGGGCGTTCTATGCCGGCCTGAAGGGCGCGGTTCGAGTCGGGATCGAGGCCACAGGACACACGGCTTGGTTCGAGGCCATGCTGGCGGAGTTGGGCCAGGAGTTGTGGATGGGCGATGCGGCGAAGATTCGCGCGGCGGTGGTGCGCAAGCAGAAGACGGATGCGCGAGATGCGGCGCATCTGTTGGATTTGTTGTGCGCGAATCGGTTTCCGACGATCTGGCGTCCGTCGCTCGAGGAGCGGGATCTGCGGCAACTGTTGTGGCACCGGCAAAAGTTGGTGTGGATGTGGGGCGCGGTGAAAAGTCAGATGCATGCGCTGGCCATGGGCGAAGGCGTCTGTCGTAAGAAGAAGTTGTTCACCGCGAAAGGACGCACCGAACTGGAAGGACTGAAGCTCGGTCCGTGGGCGAGCTATCGGCGGCAGGAGTTAGTGCGGATGTTTGACGAACTGCAGAGCTCGGTGAAAAAGCTGGACCAGGCGGTGGAGCTAGCCGCGAAGAGTGAACCGCTGGCCGCGCGTCTGATGACGCACCCGGGAGTAGGACCGATCACGTCGTTAGCGTTCGTTCTGATCATCGGGCCGGTCGAACGATTCGATCGCAGTAAGCAAGTGGTGAGTTATCTAGGGCTGAATCCGCAGGAACACAGTTCGGGCGGGCGGCAGCGGCTGGGGTCGATCAGCAAGCAAGGCAATCCGATGATGCGTTCGTTGCTGGTGGAAGCCGGGCACTCGGCGGCACGCCTGGACCCGCAACTGCAGCGCGTCTATCAACGTTTAAAGTTCCGTCGTGGGGCAGCGGTGGCGAAAGTTGCCATTGCCCGCAAACTGGCCGTGAGGCTGTACTGGATGCTGCGCAGCACGGCGGATTATGCGCAGCTCGTTCGCAAGCGAGGCAGCTCGTGGGCCACCCTGGTGGAAGACAGTCCATCGTTGGGCTGATTGAGCGCCTCGCCTCCCTGCAGGGGTGGGGAGTCTGAACAACGAATCATGGTCGGGAGTCAGAGACCGAATAGATGGTTGGTGGAATGAGCTTCCACCGCGGGATTCCGAAAGCGAGCTGAAGTCGCAATGAGCAAAAGCAACACCAAGGGCAACAGCAAAGGCTTTCTACTAAGTAAAAACAAAACCGCGAGATTCATCGCCGCTTCGAAAGCGCCGCGAGTCTCGAACACTCTACGTGTCCCTTGACAACGCCGACACGGTTATAGAGGGTGGCCCACTTCTCGGGAAGCGATTATAGCGCCTTAACCGTCGACCAAATATAAGCTGGGGGTGCCCCACTTCTCGCGATTTTCGAGAAGTGGGCCTCCACACAGCCGACACCCGAAATGGTTTTGCTTCTAAGCAGCGGGAAACCTGGGGACAGACGGGTGAACTGCACCCTTGCATTGTTTCGGTTGCGAGAGCAAGACCCCAAGACCCCACCGTATCGGCATTCGTGGTTCCAACCCTTCGCAAAAAAGCACGCGAAGAGCGCCCACCCGCCCAAGTTCGTTTCGCCCCCAAAAAATAGCAATTCGAAGTCCTGCCTTCAGTTAATGACGGCCCGGAACCTATTGCCGGAAAAGCACTTGCCGGTTAAGGAACGATTAAAAGCCAGTTTCATTGACCGCAGCCCAGGCTTGCACCATAGTCTCTCGCACCGGAGATCAACCCGGCGGGGCGCCGACCGACGATCTCGGGCGGTTTTCTCCCGAAAGGCCCTGAAATCCAGCAACTCAAAGGATTCTCTATGTCAACCTTCTATCGCAATCGCCAAACCAATCGGTCGTATTCTTTCTCTGTTCTTGCCGGCATTTTTGCCCTCTGCCTGGGTGCGATCGCTGTATTGCCTCATGCGCAAGCCCAGACGATCCACCAACTCGCTTACAACAACTCCACCTGGATCGACCAAAGCCTCTCCGACCAAACGACTGACGCGCACACTGGAGTCGCCGCCTTCGTCACTACTCCCAACGACCAGATTCACACCTTCTATCTCGACAGCGCCGAAGATGTTCACCAACTGTTCTTCAATGGAACCAGCTGGAGCGATGAGGACTTGACGGCCGAAGGCTTCGGTGTTCGCGCCATGGCCAAGAGCGCGGTCGCCGGATTCTCCGAGTCGAACCTGCAGTACGTGTACTACGTCTCGCAGAACCAGCATGTGCATCAGTTGCTCTATAACAATGTCGAGTGGGCCGACTCGGACATCACCAGCCTGAGCAAAGGTCCGCTGACTGGCAAGACGCCTCGATTGACGGCTTTGGCCACCGGCAGCAGCGGATTTCACGTCTACTATCTGGGCTCCAACAGCCACGTCAATCAGCTGTACAACGTCAGCGGGACATGGGTGAACCAGGACATCACGAAAATTGCGAAAGGGCCCTCCGGCAAAGCCGTATGGATTGCCAGCATCAACGTTGGCAATCTGCAATACGTGTATTACCTGGCCACCACCAGCCACGTTCACGAACTGTATTACAACGATTCCACCTGGCTGGATGAGGACCTGACGGTCAAGGCCGGTGTACCGGTGGCGGCATCTGGCAGTCCTGTCACGGCGTTGGTGTTTCCCGGCGGAAATGTCAACGAGGTCTTCTTTATCGATATCAACAGACACTTGTGGCAAATGCTTTCCGCCGACAACAACATTTGGGCGAGTGATGACGTGACCGGCCAAGGCAAAGGTCCGGCCGCGAATCCAGCCAACGGCATCGTGGCTCTTACCACTACGCCGAACGACGAGCTACATCTGTTTTACCTCTCTGGGAAGCACATCAATCAGTTGTTCCTGCCCGCCGGCACCGATGACTGGCAAAACCAGGATTTGACGGCAGAGTATGGAGGCAAACCAAACGGGACCAGCGCAATGTCGGGCTTCTCGCTGTCGAACCTGCAATACCTGTACTACGTGTCGAAGTAAACCCAACCGCGTACTCGTAGGGGCCGACAGGTGGCCCACTTCTCGGGAAGCGACTATAGCGCCTTAACCGTCGACCAAATATAAGCTGGGGGTGCCCCACTTCTCGCGCTTTTCGAGAAGTGGGCCTCCACCCAGCCAACACCCTAAATGGTTTTGCTTCTAAGGCTGATGAGATAACCGTGTCGGCTCGACTGATGAGATAACCGTGTCGGCTCCCTTCGGGCGAGTAGACTTGGAAGCGCTCAAGCGACCAAGGCTCGGAGGAAAGGAGCCGAGCGATGATGATTATAGGTTGCGATTTGTACAACCTTTGAGTTAAGCCTAAATTCGGGCCGCCCTCATCAAATCCGAATCCATCTGGCATCCATCGGCCATCCGCTGGTAGGCGATCCTCTGTACGGTTTATCTGGCCAGCCGCTTGAAAATCTCCCCGGCCTCCCGGGCGATGGAGGATATTTCCTGCACGCCCGATTTCTAAAATTCCACCACCCCATCACCGGCGAACAAATTAATCTTGAGGCCGCTTTGCCGGTTGGATTCTCATTGCGGCAGTAGGTTCACGGGGGATTCAAATCAAGAAAATTCCCGGACGGACGGAACCTTCCCAGTTTTTAGGCGAATGGAAATTGGTGAACGTCCCGTGGGGTGCACTCCATCCGTCTGTATCCGGTTCATCCTGAGGTGCGCAGATTAAATTTTCGTGATCGTGAGGGTTGTAGTGTAATTAGCTGCTGCTGCGAGAATGGTCGGAGGCCCGTCCTCAAGTCGCGTGTTGAAGAATTTCACGCCTTTCTCAAATGAGACATTCGTAAAGGCGGCTGGCAATCCTTCCAGTTGCTTCTGTAGTTCACTCCGCATGGATTCACACGCTTTCAATTCCAGAATTCCAGTGTGGAAGCAGAACGCGAGCAGGTCGAAGGTACGCAAAACTGGTGTTGGAACCGATAGCATCTTGCCTTCGAGGACCCGGATCGCGGACCGGTCATTGCTCAAAGCAGGTAATCCGAGCGTTATGCCCGCAGCGAAAGTGTAAGCTTCGCCTGCACCGACGTACCCGTGGTATTGAGAGCCCAGCGCCTGAAATGCTGTCCACGAAGCGCCAACGGGGGCAGTACCGATATGCGCGTGGAATTCCGTTTGGTCAAGAACCTTGAGCGTTGTCGATTTCAAGGCTTTGTCGAGTTGAAGAACAAACCTGTCCTTGAACTTCTTCATCCAGCGCAACTCGGTTTCAACTTCCTGCGCTATGAGTGGCTGAATTCCATATTTCGCTTTGAGTTCTTTAAGGGGTCGGATCTCATTACTGAGGAAGAGCTGCGTTAGCACATCAGAGTCACACAGAAGGGATTGAGGATTGGCCATTCGCCGTGGCTACCCCTCGACCTCGGCGTAGATATCCCCGAACCGCTCCATGAACTCCGATTCGTCAATCATCAGGTAGTCCGCAGCCTTGCCAAGACTAATGTGGCTTTCTTTGTACGCATCGACCACCGTGTTCACATATCCAATCGGTAAGCGAATGGAACGCGGCGACAGGGTCGTAGCTCTCTTGCCAATCCAGTGTGCGTTGTCGGCCCCTATTTTTTGCAGATATTCGTCGGTGCTCAGCGCGTGCTCCGAAAACTGAGGTAGTTCATCGCTGATATCCGTACGTTTCAGTGCCTCTGCATTCTCGGGCCCAACAAATCCCGCGTCTACTGCTGCGGAAATCAACGTCCGAAGTTCCACATGTGTTTCCGCCACCAGCTTCGCGAGGGCGCGTGTAGAGAGTGCGTTCCACTTTATGCCGTTGGTTTGGGCGACATGTGCCAAAACATTTTTTGGAACGAGGCACTCTTGCGCGAACGTTTGTGCTCTCAACTCCAAAGCATCCGAAGCATCGGCATCTACCAAATCAAGAGACGCCCCAACGAACGCGGATTCGAAAATGGAATGACCGACTTCGTGCATCAGGACCATGTTCCGTCGGAACCAAGTGACATGGTGGGCATTGGCGAACACACAGGGACGCGGAGCCGTCGGTGAACCGACAGAAAAACTGCATCCTTCTAGGCGCGATTCCTTGAGCGGTGTTTCAATTACGAGCACACCCATCGAGCGCAGCATCGGGCGCAGGACTTCGCCGGACCCGACCGCTCCGTGACCCATGCTCGTAGATTCTCTGAAAATTCGTGCTGCTGTCCGGCCCTGATCTCGCGGTGCGGACTGCAAGTCGGTCGCACTACGAATGGATTCGAATAGTGTTTTCCATTGGACAGATTTTTGCTGTGTGACTTCTTCCAATTCGTTTAGAAAGTGTCCTAGCTGCCGAATCAGCACCACGCATTCGCGGTCGGCACTGACAAGCTCGGGGCCGCGAAATTTGTACCAAACCGCTGGTGTGATGTCTGTCTCGTGAACCATCTTGGCTGACTTCGGAGACATTTTCAGAATGGAAGGCGAAACGCTGAAAACCGCCGACAGCAGCGGCAACACAGACTCGGGTATGGGACGCTGGCCTGCGGACCATTCGGCAAACAGTGCCGGGTTGAAGCCCAGCAATCCGGCACACGTCTCCGAGTTTAATCCGGTGGAATTAAGCACAAGCTGCAACATTGATGTGAAGCTCCGTTCGATGTGGCTGTATTGGGCAGTTGGCACTCGGCGCCGGGATAAGGGCCTCCAGAGTCACGTGCTCACGGTAGTGGTTGTGGGGCGTCAACCTTAAGGAAGCAACGGCACAGCATACAATCAAAACCGGCAACGTGTCCAAGCCTTTTTGTTAGCCGCCGCCCTTCATCAGTGTAGGCCGGGATGGTGGCTAACCGGCAATTACCCTGGTAACGCTACGTTTTAGAGTACTACGGACAAGGAAGAGTTGCATATTTTCGGAGGAGGCTGGAGGTCCACCACGGTAGGAACCCCTTTGGGGGGAATACGGGGACAGTCGAGGAAATGCAGGGCCGTTCGGTCCTTGATGAAGCGATCGCAGGGAGGGGGGAAACCGGGGACAGACGAGACGTACCCCGATGTAACGTCACGTCTGCCCCCGGTCTTTTTACGCCTCCGCCCCGCCCGCCCTCAGGTTTCCGGAACGGGCCCGCGTTTGCTTTACGTTTAGATCTCGCCCATGACAATCATCAAACTCCAACTTCCTATTTCGCCTGCGCTAGCTTCGTAACAACTGCGGCAACTTTATCGAGTATCTGGTTCCAGCCCTCCATTTGACCGCTATTTTTCGCGCTCTCCATGGGTTCATTTCCAATGAAAGTGAGTTTCGTCCGGCCGTTTCCGAGATCCTCGAAGATGGTCACGTCGTACGCACCGTCGATGGCCTCACGTTCTATTCCTAATTGCGCAGGATCAATCTTGTTTCCCTTCGAGTCCGAAAAGTACATGGAGGAAACGATCTTTTCCTGGGGAACAATCTCGTGGTATTCAACCGCATTCCAGAACTCCTGGCTGATGAGATAACCGTGTCGGCTCCCTTCGGGCGAGTAGACTTGGAAGCGCTCAAGCGACCAAGGCTCGGAGGAAAGGAGCCGAGCGATGATGATTATAGGTTGCGATTTGCACACGCGCTACCAGCAGATAGCGATGGTGGATACAGACAGCGGCGAGTTGGTGGAGCGCCGGTTGGAACATGAGAGTGGAGAGGCGCGGGCGTTCTATGCCGGCCTGAAGGGCGCGGTTCGAGTCGGGATCGAGGCCACAGGACACACGGCTTGGTTCGAGGCCATGCTGGCGGAGTTGGGCCAGGAGTTGTGGATGGGCGATGCGGCGAAGATTCGGACTGATGAGATAACCGTGTCGGCTCCCTTCGGGCGAGTAGACTTGGAAGCGCTCAAGCGACCAAGGCTCGGAGGAAAGGAGCCGAGCGATGATGATTATAGGTTGCGATTTGCACACGCGCTACCAGCAGATAGCGATGGTGGATACAGACAGCGGCGAGTTGGTGGAGCGCCGGTTGGAACATGAGAGTGGAGAGGCGCGGGCGTTCTATGCCGGCCTGAAGGGCGCGGTTCGAGTCGGGATCGAGGCCACAGGACACACGGCTTGGTTCGAGGCCATGCTGGCGGAGTTGGGCCAGGAGTTGTGGATGGGCGATGCGGCGAAGATTCGCGCGGCGGTGGTGCGCAAGCAGAAGACGGATGCGCGAGATGCGGCGCATCTGTTGGATTTGTTGTGCGCGAATCGGTTTCCGACGATCTGGCGTCCGTCGCTCGAGGAGCGGGATCTGCGGCAACTGTTGTGGCACCGGCAAAAGTTGGTGTGGATGTGGGGCGCGGTGAAAAGTCAGATGCATGCGCTGGCCATGGGCGAAGGCGTCTGTCGTAAGAAGAAGTTGTTCACCGCGAAAGGACGCACCGAACTGGAAGGACTGAAGCTCGGTCCGTGGGCGAGCTATCGGCGGCAGGAGTTAGTGCGGATGTTTGACGAACTGCAGAGCTCGGTGAAAAAGCTGGACCAGGCGGTGGAGCTAGCCGCGAAGAGTGAACCGCTGGCCGCGCGTCTGATGACGCACCCGGGAGTAGGACCGATCACGTCGTTAGCGTTCGTTCTGATCATCGGGCCGGTCGAACGATTCGATCGCAGTAAGCAAGTGGTGAGTTATCTAGGGCTGAATCCGCAGGAACACAGTTCGGGCGGGCGGCAGCGGCTGGGGTCGATCAGCAAGCAAGGCAATCCGATGATGCGTTCGTTGCTGGTGGAAGCCGGGCACTCGGCGGCACGCCTGGACCCGCAACTGCAGCGCGTCTATCAACGTTTAAAGTTCCGTCGTGGGGCAGCGGTGGCGAAAGTTGCCATTGCCCGCAAACTGGCCGTGAGGCTGTACTGGATGCTGCGCAGCACGGCGGATTATGCGCAGCTCGTTCGCAAGCGAGGCAGCTCGTGGGCCACCCTGGTGGAAGACAGTCCATCGTTGGGCTGATTGAGCGCCTCGCCTCCCTGCAGGGGTGGGGAGTCTGAACAACGAATCATGGTCGGGAGTCAGAGACCGAATAGATGGTTGGTGGAATGAGCTTCCACCGCGGGATTCCGAAAGCGAGCTGAAGTCGCAATGAGCAAAAGCAACACCAAGGGCAACAGCAAAGGCTTTCTACTAAGTAAAAACAAAACCGCGAGATTCATCGCCGCTTCGAAAGCGCCGCGAGTCTCGAACACTCTACGTGTCCCTTGACAACGCCGACACGGTTATAGACGGATGGCCCACTTCTCGGGAAGCGATTATAGCCCCTTAACCGTCGACCAATATAAGCTGGGGGTGCCCCACTTCTCGCGCTTTTCGAGAAGTGGGCCTCCACTCAGCCAACACCCTAAAATGGTTTTGCTTCTAAGCAGCGGGAAACCTGGGGCCCCAGTTTTCAGACCCTACGCGACAGAAGAGAAATTGAGTTGAGGGGAATCGGTAGCGCGCGAACGAATCCACCGCAGAACCGCCGCAAGAAGAAGGAAGAGAAAAACAAAAACGGCGCGGATCAGATCCGCGCCAATCTTTCACTGTATAGATCCAGTATATCACATGGAACCGCCTTTATGGACATAACTCGGCACTTTATCTACGCCCTGTTTTTAGCAACTTACAAGCACCCATGTAATATCTTACCAGCGAATATACAACGAAGTTATCAATAACTTACACAAGATACAAGCCCCAAAAAATCGCGGGAGGAATTTCCCCTCTTCCCAATTGTAAGTACATATCTACAACTACAAAGTGTTCCACGTGAAACATTGTACGTACAACCAGAGTTGTTTCACGTGGAACACTTTGTACGTACACTGAGCCAGCCGCCTCGCCCCGGTAAAACAGTGTGGAGGCGCGGGTCGGAATCGAACCGACGCATAAAGGTTTTGCAGTTCCTTAATTAGCGCCTGCAACTGCTTTCGATTCATGGCGAGGAAGTGTGCTGTCCAGCCGTTTTGTCCGATTCTTGTCCGGCAGGTTCTTGGGTCACAATCGGCGGGGCTTAATAGAACCTGCGAAGGCAAGCCGGGTTGGAGAATAAAATCCGTGTGGAGGGTGCAAAGTGTTGACCCACCACGATCATGTCAGTCGGCAGATCGTAGGCGCGGGCAGGAAAATTTGAGAATCTAGAGCTTGGCTCCGAATCGATGGTTAAAGTGTTTCGAGGTACCGGAAATCCTGAGATCAGTCACGGATCCGCTAAATCGACGCTAGAGGTTGCGTCAGACCTTTTACCCAAATCGGGGTAGGAAACCCCTAGGGAACCTCCACCGACCCGCTAAAACCTCTCAAAACGACGCTGCGCCGGTCTCTACGAACGGGAATTGATGTCCCGGATGACCGACGTTTGAGGTGAATTGGATGATCGAACATCGTGGTGAAGCTGCTGTGGGAGCTTATTTCATGCTAAGCCGCTGCGCATGATATGATGTTGCGGTGATTGATAAAAAGCTGTCAGCATACTTCGCCCAGATGGGCCGCAAGTCAGTCAAAGCCAGAATGGAGAATTTATCCCCTGAAGAACGGCAAAAGTTCGCCCGGAATGCAGCCAAGGCGAGATGGGCAAAGGCCAGGGGTCGGAAGAAGTTGAAGAGTGGCGCTGGGAGGAAACCGTGAGCAACAAGAAAGTGGCCGCGATTTATGTGAGGTGCTCGACGGCAGAGCAGGAGACCGATATGCAGGAAACGGAGCTGCGGGAATACTGCGGACGCCGTGGCTGGGAACAAATCCTGTACCGGGACAAAGGCCAGAGCGGAGCGAAACAGGATCGTCCGGCGTTGAATTTGCTCCTGAATGATCTGCGCAAGCGGAAGGTGGATGTGATTCTGGTGTGGAGTCTGGATCGATTGGCAAGATCGCTGAAACAGTTGCTTACCATTTCCGAAGAGTGCCGGTCATTGGGAGTGGATCTTGTTTCCCTGCGGCAAAACATCGACACCACGCTGCCAGCAGGAAGATTGACGTTTCAGATTTTAGGGGCGGTCGCAGAGTTCGAGAGAGAACTTCTGCGGGACAGAGTGAAAGCGGGCATGGCGCAGGCACGGCGTGCAGGTAAGAGGATTGGCCGACCTGCACTGCGACACTTTGGTTCGGCTGAACTGGAACGGATACGGCTATTGCGGAGGGAAGGTGCCAGTGTTCGCCAATTGGCGAAGGAGTTGGGAACGACACAATGGATGGTGGCGAAGCTCACAGCACCCATCGCAAGTGCAGGATAATCCGGCGGCGGACGATTGGAGCGGAGCGGTTCCGGTAAGGAGGAGGCTTAATGGTCCCCGATGGTTTTGGTGGAGGTGAGCGCATGAAGAAGCCGAAGAACAAGACCACAAATTATTTCGAGGTCATGGAAGAACTGGCAAAGAAACACGGGGTCAAAGTGACCGATATGTCGAAGCGGGGAATACGGGCAATCGGGTTCCTCAGTGGAGTCGGAAGTCAAGATCAGAGGCCAGATGAGCCGACCTCTCCGGTTGATCCTGGCAGGCCTGTCCCACAAGTAAGAGCTGATCGGGGGCAATAGGGAACCAGCGAACAAACGGCGCAAAGTTGTGAGAATGCCTGCTAACGGCAGCTATGGCAACCGCGATGAATCGTGCCGCCTTGCAACTATCACCGCAGGCACACGGGTTTGCGGGACTAGCAGTATTCATTTTCGGTTTCAGTTGCTTGGGGTAAGGGTTTCGTCGATTTAGTTCGAAGTCTCTGAATTGCCTGTTTTTCTTGACACCCTCCCCGTGCTGGCCGATAATCGGCGGTCCAAAGTTTCACTCACTCCCCCCGCGGACACCCACCTCAAAGGAGGCATAATCATGCGTTCATTCGCTTTGATACTAGCTTTGTTGCTGCTGATTGCCGTTCTCCCAGCGCAGGCCCAAAAGGAGACTGTGCTTTACAGCTTTTGTTCGCAGCCGAACTGTACTGATGGGGCCTATCCCTCTTCCAGCCTCACATCTGACGGTAAGGGCAACTTCTATGGGACGACGTTGGAGGGCGGGCCGCTTGATGCTTGTCCTGGAGCTATATATGGCTGTGGAACAGTATTTGAGGTTTCGCCGAATGGCAGCGGAGGCTGGAACGAGACCGTGTTATACAGTTTCACCGGTGGCGCAGACGAGGTGTCACCTCACGGCCCGGTGATATTCGACGGTGGCGGGAACCTTTACGGAACAGCTTGGCCTAATGGCCAGGGGATAGGATTCGGCGTCGTGTTCAAACTTAGTCGCGTTAAGGGCATCTGGACGGAAAGTGTCATATATCGCTTTACAGGCTTTAATGACGCGTATCCAAACGGCCTGATCAAGGATTCGGCGGGCAATCTCTACGGTACAACACAGGGTAGTGAAGGGTCGGGGGAAGTCTTCAAATTAAGCCGGTCGGGAGAAGGCTGGACCCAGCAAGTTATCTACAACGCCGGTTCTGGCTACAGCGGGATAACTATGGACGCCGAGCGAAATATCTTCGGCACCCAATTCTTGAAGGGTTGGATTGTATTCAAACTGTCACCGGACGGCAGCGGCGGTTGGACTCCGACTGTGATCTACACTTTTAATCACAAAGGGGGATCGAGCCCACAAGGTGCTCTCACGCTCGACAAGAAGGGAGACCTTTACGGTACAACGGAGAATGGCGGCGAATACGGTGGGAGCGGAGGATATGGAACGGCCTACAAACTGAGTCTTGATGAGGAGGGAGCATGGACGGAAACAGTTCTCCACTATTTTAAGGGCGGCACACATGATGGTAGATATCCTTTGGCCGGGATCGTAATCGATGCAGCGGGCAATATTTACGGCACAACGGCAAACGGGGGCACGGACGACTATGGAACCGTGTTCGAGCTAGTGCCGCCAGTTGGTGGGGGCAGCTACGAAGAGAAGATCCTTTTGAGCTTCAACGACACGGATGGTGACCGATCGGCTAGCAGTCTAGTTCTGCTAACAACCGACAAACTTTATGGCACGACCATCTATGGGGGATCGACCAGTAACTGCGGCGAAGGCAACATAGGTTGCGGAGTGATCTTCGAACTGACTCCATAGCCGAGCCGAGAATTATCTGCTCCAGTTGGGAGGAGATCACTACCTGGACTCCCTAATCATCTGGACAGCACAATCGACGGGCCCACGCGATGAAAGAGCTGGCGGCCAGGCGCATGCGGTTTGGGTCTCGGCGACTAACGGCGATGCTGCTGCGAGAAATGCCCCGGCCTATGGCTATCGCCGCGTAGTGTGGTGGCTGGGCGGAAGCACGGGCTGGTGGTCAATGGCAAACGGGCACTGCGCGTGATGCGGGAACGTCAGCGCCGCTTTCAGGTCTCACGCCGAAAGGACTGGGGCAAGGTGGAAGCGCTGTATCCCAATCACCTCTGGCAGTCGGACATGACCAAGGTCTGGGCGGGGCCGAGTGTGGGTTGGGCGTATCTGGTCTCGGTCATCGATTGCTGCACCCGCGAGATCGTCGGTTGGGACTTGAGTTTGCGCTGCCGTACGGAAGAAGCTCTGGCGGCGCTTAACCGCGCCGTGCTGGAGGTTCTGCCTTTCGGTTCTCGTGGAACGGGTTTGACTTTGACGACCGATAACATAGAATGTGATTGCAGTTTTTGTTCTTGACACGAGCTCGCGGATTGCCTTAGATTTTCTCCAATCCTCATTAGAAGGACGTTGATCTCGGGCAGTTTTCCGAGAAGTGTTGGCGAGATTCTTCCCTTTTGTAGCAGTGGACTCTTGCGGTGGGCGCTGTGATTAAGCGCATTGGGTGGCTCGCTCACTCCGCGGCAAGAAACTTGTTACGACGGGGATGATTTCATGAAAACGCGCATTCTCCGCTTCTCTCTTCTGTCACTCACTTCTTTTCTGTTTTCTCTCGGACTGTCTTTCGCTCAGATCACCAATGTGACCGACGTTGAGGCGACGCCAATCCCAGGTGCGGGACACGACTACCTTCACATGCTGAACGAGACGGTCAATCCTGCCAACGGATCGCTCAGCGTGCGTATTCAGGTGCCCGTGCCGAAGGGCCGGGGTCTGACGCTGCCCTTTTCTTTTTCGTACGATTCGAATTCAGCCTATGCCGAGATAGTAGCCCCGGTCGTGTACCCGTATCTTTCTCAAGGAGGCTGGTCGTATTCCGCCCCGGTCGTGTCCGCCCAACATACCTACCAAAAGGAAAAGATCGGGGGCGAAACAGATATCTGCAATTTCAACACCGGTTTCATGTTTTACGATCCGCAAGGGACTAGGCATTCCTTGTCCACCCCGACTGGACTTGTTGTTGTGGAGCCGAATAGCGACTGCCAGGGCATGGGTTACCTCAGCTATCCGAATGGTGGTGACGCGTGGGTGTCTGCTCAGTCTGCCGGGTACGGGGGAGTAACAACAGTACAGGATGCGGACGGCACGACTTATTCTTTTCCCGGACCGGGAACTGTGGGTATCGGCGGTTCGGTACTCGCTTCTTCCGTCGAGGATCGAAACGGCAACGTCATCCAATATGTCGACAATGGAGGCGGCAATTTTACGATGACCGACACTGCGGGCCGGAGGGTGATATCTTCCAGTGGCTTTGGCGGAACCGGAAGCACAACCCTTACTGTGTCCGGACTTGCAAATCCATACACTTTGAATTGGGGAACAAATACCACATGGAATTACAGTACAAATCTCAATAAGGTCTATACACCCTCAAATGCTACTTGTGAGGGTGGGGTTAACAGCCAAGCTAGCGGCGGTTTCGCAGTTCTGCACACTCTAACCTTGCCTAACAACCAAAGCTATACCTTTAAGTACGACACCACATATGGTCTACTGAACGAAATTGATTACCCAACCGGCGCAATCGTAAAATATACCTGGAATATCAATCTCAATCAAAATCAGCAATCCGAAATGGTCATTGGGCCTGCAGCTGCAATGAGTGGCAGCTCGATCTATCATTGCTATTACCGCTACAGTACGCCGATGATAAAAACGCGCCAAGTGTTCTACAACGGTGGAACCACCGCGTCGGAGGAACAGGATTTCACCTACACCACAAACTGGACGGACAATAATAACGACTACACCGCCACCCAGTGGACAAGCAAGAAAACAATTGTCACGACGTACGATCTGGTGCGGAGTCCAGGTCGCAACTTAAGCTTTCAGACCACATACAACTACAGCACACTGGGTATTCCGGCGCCGCCAGATGCACCAGGGGCTCTCAGCACGCAAGTTCCTGTGGAGAGTCAGATTCTCTACAACGACTGGAGTGGAAGCTTGCTGCGAACGGTCAACAAGACCTGGTACAACCAGTATTTGATGGAGAGCGAACAAACCATACTTCCGCCCAGCGGCCCGGCATCGCTGGTCACCTACACCTATGGCAACTTAGGGGTGGTCGCTAACAAGTCTGAATATGACTACGGGCAGGCCCCGCCTGCGGACGCCCCGACGCGGCAGACGATCTCTAACTACCAGTCGTTTCCCGTCAATCCTCTAGGCTCGTACATCTACGACCGACCGTGCCAAGTTCTTGTCGAAGACGGGAATAACAACCGCTATTCTGAGACCGATTATTTCTACGACAATGGCGGCACCGGCACGGTGTGCGGCACGGCAGGAACACCGTCGGTAACAAGTGCGGGTGGCATCAACCTTACAGGTCATGACGAAACCAACTACGGAGTAGGTTCGACGACATGCGCCGGACAGGCGTGTCCCCGTGGAAACATCAGCCAAAAAACACAATGGGCGAGCACCGGCACTTCTCCG
>CAWEPW010000009.1:0-201211 GCA_963810955.1 uncultured Acidobacteriaceae bacterium
ATCTCTACCGCCCGCAGCACGGCTCGCGCCTTGTTCTCGGTTTCTTCGAATTCACTCTGCGGATCGGAATCGGCTACGATTCCTGCACCCGCTTGCAGGTAGGCTTTCTTGCCTTTCATGACCATGGTTCGAATCGCGATGCAGGAATCGAGATTGCCGGCGAAATCGGCGTAGAGCACTGAACCGCCGTAGACTCCGCGGCGGGTCGGCTCGAGCTCTTCGATGATCTGCATGGCGCGAACTTTCGGCGCGCCGCTTAACGTTCCGGCGGGAAAGCAGGCGGCGAAAGCGTCCATGGCGCTCAGTTCGGGACGCAGGCGGCCTTCGAGCGCCGAGACCAGGTGCATCACGTGCGAGTAGCGCTCCACATACATCAGGTTGCGGACCTTAACCGAGCCATATTCGCTGACGCGGCCGAGATCGTTGCGGCCGAGGTCGACCAGCATTACGTGTTCCGCGCGTTCCTTTTCGTCGGACAACATTTTCTTTTCGAGCGCGGCGTCTTCCGCTTCGTCGCGGCCGCGCGGATGGGTTCCGGCGATGGGTCGATAATCCAGCTTTCGACCACCTCCAGAGGCCCGTACCAGCATTTCGGGAGACGAGCCCAGCACGTGCAGAGTACCCCGCTCATCGCGTTGTTTGCGACGACGGGGCACTGAATTCTTTGTGTCATTTTTCGTTCCAACGCCGAAGTGCAGAAAATACATATAGGGCGACGGATTCACGGTGCGCAAGGCGCGATAGAGATCGAGCGGAGCCACGCCGGGCTCGAAATCCCAGCGCTGCGAAAGCACCACCTGGAAGATGTCTCCCGCGGCGATATATTCTTTGGCCTGGCGGACGCTGGCCAGGAATTTCGCCTTCGGCGTCCGCGCTTTAACTGCCAACTTTGATTTCGGCGCAACTTTTCTCCAGTGTGCGGCCGTCCATCCAGCAGCTAGTTTTTTTTCGATGCGGGCGATGTCTTTCAGAGCACGATCGTAGGCTGCTTTGGGCGCTTCCCGAGTTACGTCGGCCGACGCGACAATGTGGATCTGGTGACGTAAGTGATCGAAGGCAAGGACGCGGTCGAAGAACATCAGCACACAGTCCGGTACATCGAGGTCGTCGCTAGCGTGATCGCCGATGTTCTCGAGTTGACGGACTATGTCGTAGGCGCAATAACCTACCGCACCGGCTGTGAACGGCGGCAGGCCTTCGATTGCCGCGGGACGATGCTGCTGCAAGAGTTCTTTGATAACTTCAAAGACATTTCCAGTGCGGCGCTCGATTTTACTTGTGTGGTGGCGGGGGTCTGCCCGCCAGGACGGAGCCCTTCGGCTCGCAGAGCAGGCCCCGCTCCGTCGCCGCCCGAGCGCTCGATCTTGATATCCGTCCCGCGCGATTCCAGACGCAGAAACGGGCGCACGCCAAGAAATGTGTAGCGTCCAATTTTTTCTCCGCCTTCGACCGATTCCAGCAGAAAGGCATCTGGCTCTCCATCGGCCACGGCCAGGAAGGCGGAAACCGGAGTCAGCAGATCGGCAGAGATCGACTTCACCACCGGAACCAGCGTGGCCGTGCGCGCTAGCCGCGCGAACTCTTTGTAGTCGGGACGAACCATCCTCGTTTATCCGAGACTCGTTTGTCTGGGAGTGTCCCATTATATGGAAGGGGGCCCTCCCCACGTTTCGCTTTGGTCACTACTGGTGCTTGCCTAGCCTGCTGGCCAGCAATATACTTTGCGAGGCTTGATTGCCGACTGGACTTATCGCTGGCAACCGGGGCAGAGGTTGAGCCATCTGGAGTGGGGACCGACGCCGGGCGGGGACGCCCGGCGCTCCAACAGCGCGTGTGGATTCATACGGAGACTTTATGACGACTACAGCAGTGGATCTCGAACAGGAAACTAATCCATGGCAGGCACAAGCTGCCCGCTTCGACCTGGCCGCGCGTAAGCTCAATCTTGATGAAGGACTGTGGAAGGTGCTCCGCAGTCCGAGCCGCGAAATCATTGTTCATATCCCGGTGTCGATGGACGACGGGCACCTCGAGGTCTTCACCGGATACCGGGTGCAACATTCGATTGCGCGCGGCCCGGCCAAGGGTGGCTTGCGCTATGGTCCCGACGTCAATCTCGACGAAGTGCGCGCGCTGGCCAGCTGGATGACCTGGAAATGCGCAGTCGTCAATATCCCCTTTGGCGGCGCCAAGGGCGGCATTATTTGCGATCCGCACAAAATGTCGCAGGGAGAGTTGGAGCGCATGACGCGGCGTTACACCGCCGAACTGTTTGAATTTATCGGACCGGAAAAGGATGTCCCTGCTCCTGACGTCAACACGAACGAGCAGACCATGGCCTGGATCATGGACACCTATTCCATGCATATGCGCCAGACGGTTACGGCGGTCGTAACCGGCAAACCGGTGAACATAGGCGGTTCGCGGGGACGGCGCGAGGCTACCGGGCGCGGGGTTCTCATGGTATGCGATCAGGCGATCAAGAAACTCCGCATGAATCGCGACTCGACTCGAGTTGTCGTGCAGGGCTTCGGCAACGTCGGTTCGAACGCGGCGCGGCTGATGGCGGAAGCGGGATACAAGGTCATAGGCATTGCCGAGGTCGGAGGCGGTCTCTATAAGAAGGAAGGCATCGACATGGAAGCGCTTTCGGAATTCCGGCAGCGCAACGGCACGATTCACGGCTTTCCGGGCGCGGAGGCGCATGATCCGGATCAGCTTCTTCTGGTCGATTGCGACATCCTGATTCCGGCGGCGACGGAAAACGTGATCACCAGCCAGAATGCCGACCGCGTGAAGTGCAGGATTCTGGCAGAGGGCGCGAACGGCCCCACGACTGCGGCTGCCGACGACATCCTCTCCGCGAAAAAAGTCTTCGTGATTCCAGACATTCTGGCGAACGCTGGAGGCGTAACCACCTCGTATTTCGAGTGGGTGCAGGACCGCCAGGGCTACTTCTGGAAGGAGTCGGAGGTCAACGAGCGCCTGGGCGACATAATGGTTATGGCGTTTGACGACGTAGTCAGATACTCCGAAACCCACGGCGTCAATAACCGCATTGCAGCCTATATGCTGGCGATCGACCGCGTGGCGTATACCATTCGCCAGCGCGGAATCTATGCCTAACCAGCTCTGGTGGAGCGCCGGGCGTTTCCCGCCCGGCCCCGGCATGGTTGAACTAAAAGCGAGCTAAACCCAGGTCCTGACCCTGACTGGCTACCTCTGCTCGGCCGCACTTCCATTGGAAGTGACGGAGTTTGCAGGCTTTCTTCCCCCTATAGTTTCGGTTGACCCACCTTACCTCGCAAGGTAACATGCTGGGGCGTCTAAATAGCCAGTGTTCCCGCCGTAGTTACAAAGCTAGTAATTCGTATAAACGGGGCTTTCGCCTCTTAAAATCTCGCGAGGAAAAATGAATCACACCCAAAAGAAAATTAACCTGTGGCTGCTCGCTTTCTGTCTCATGTTTACGATTACCGTAGCGCCCGCGTTGGCGAAGGCGCAGACTTCGTCGAGCGACACCACCACCGACACGACTACCACCAAGAAGAAGTCGAAGAAGAAAGCCAAGAAAGATGCGGCTGCCACCGACGATAAGTCTGCCGCTGCGGACAAGTCGACGGCAACGGATAAATCTGCCACCGCGGATAAGTCCACCGCCAGCGATACGACTGCCACCAAGAAGTCGCGGAAGAGCAAAAAGGCCGCCGCTGCCGACGAAAGCGCCGCGAAGCCGGCTGACACAACCGCAACGCCCGCGGCCACGACCAGCAAGAAGAGCAGGAAATCGAAGACGGCCACCGCGGATGCGGCGCCTGCCGGGTCTTCTCCCGACAATACCCACATCATGAACTCCTCTCCCGTGGTTCCGGCAGCTCAGGTGGAAAAGACCACAACCCCGGCTCCGGCTTCCTCCAATAACATGGCAGCGCCGGCGCCGGCGAAGACCTCCAGCAAGGCAACTCCCGCCGCCTCCAGTTCCGATATCGCCTCCGCGCAATCGAGCGGCAAGGTTTGGGTCAACACCGAGACCGGCGTCTATCACAAGAGCGGCCGCTGGTACGGCAAGACCAAAAAAGGAAAGTTCATGACTGAAGCTGAAGCGAAGGCCGCCGGCTACAAAGAAGCGCAGAAGGAATAAAAGAAACAACTTCAAGGAGAGAGAATGATGGGCAAGAACTTCATGAGAAGAATCCTGATCGCACTTTTCGCACTAAGCCTGATCAGCGGATTGGCAGTGGCGCAAACTGCGGCGAAGCCAGCGAAGACTTCGACGGCAGCGGCCGCTGACGCCGATCTGGTCGATATCAACACTGCGACCAAAGATCAACTCGATGCGCTTCCAGGCATCGGAGACGCTTATGCGCAGAAGATCATCGATGGGCGTCCCTACGCGAAAAAGACCGATTTGACGAGGAAGAAAGTTATTCCCGCAGCCACCTACGCGAAGATCAAAGATAAGATCATCGCGAAGCAGAAATAAAAATAGTCACTGCCAAAGACGCAGGGCGCGCCGAAAAGCCCCGAGCTGAACAGTCTCTCGGAGCTCGGCGTGCTCCGCGATCACTTTCAGCACAAATTTCAGGAGGCACTATGGGTTTGCTCGACAATTTAGAAAATCAGGCCTTAGGCAATGTGGTAAGTAGGTGCAGTTCCAATCCGCTGGCCTCGGGCCTGTTGCAGATGATCCAGAATCAGCCCGGCGGCTTGCAGGGCATGATCCAATCGTTTCACGACAAGGGGATGGGTGGCGTGGCCTCTTCGTGGGTTGGTTCGGGAGCAAATTCTCCCATTACTGCGGACCAGATTCACCAGGTTCTCGGCAGCGATCAAGTGAAGGCGCTCGCCGCCAAGGCCGGAATCAACCCGGACACGGCTGGTTCCGCTATCGCCCAATTGCTCCCGACGTTGGTTGACAAGCTGACGCCGAATGGCTCGGTGCCTGATCACAGCAACGTTCTGGCGATGGCGTCGAGTATGCTCCAGAGCTTTGAGACGAAAGCCTCCTGAGGCTCGGCGGCGCAAGCGAGTTCTTGAACCACCAAGGGCGCGAAGGTTCACGAAGGGTTTCTGTTTTTCGGGATTTCCTTCATGAAACTTATGCCCTTGGTGGTTCACGTTTTGCTGCCCGTGCTACTCCTATGTTCTTCCGTCCGTTGCCTTGGCTTCCGATGTAGAGGATAATCACATTGTCCGCCACCGCGGCGTGGGCTCAGCCATCGCGTGAATCTCCCCAACTACATCACGCTCACTCGCATCGCCGCCATACCGCTGTTGATTTGGATTCTTTGCAGTCCGCGCTTTCCCGGCGAGCATGGCGGGGAACGGGAAATTCTGGCTTCAGCGGTTTTTATTCTGGCTTCGATCACCGACGGTATTGATGGCTATCTGGCGCGCAAACGCGGGCAGATCACCACCATGGGGATGCTCCTCGATCCGCTCGCCGACAAACTGCTGATCGCCGCTGCTTTCATCGCGCTCGTGCAGTTCAATCCCGCGCTCGTGCCAGCCTGGATCGCGGTGGTCATCATCGCCCGCGAGTTTCTGGTGAGCGGCCTGCGTTCGATCGCCGCTTCTGAAGGCTTCACGATTCAGGCGAGCGAACTGGGCAAGTTCAAAATGCTGGTGCAGATCATATCTGTCGTGGCCGTGATTCTCGCTCGCCGCTGGCACGATTGGCCCGTGATCGGCATTTATGTTTTCCCCGTCTACTGGATTGCATGGCTGGCAATCTGGTTCATGGTTCTTTTGTCGCTGGTTTCCGCCGTCGATTACTTCATCGCTTTCTGGTCGCGCATCGACCGCAAGTCGGAAAAACGGCGGCGCAAGGCCTTCGTTCTGTCGCGGCGGAGAAAACGTGATGTCCAAGCTGTCTGAAACGCCATCGGCAAACTCGCCGGAAAATTTAACTCGCCATGCGGCGGTTTTAGACGCGGAGTTTTCTCTTGAGCAGCGCCGCACTCTGCTCGGCATTGCGCATGAGGCTATTCTTTACGGCGTGGAACATCGGCCTTTTACCGTCGCTCCGCCGGCTTCAGCAGCTCTGTTGGAGCCGCGGGGTGTTTTCACCACTCTTTATCTTCGCGGGCACCTTGGCAAGGACCAAGGCAGCGAACCTCACAGAAATTCTTATCCGGATCGCGCACCCCATCGTGAACTCCAACTCCATCTCCAACTCCGAGGATGCGTGGGCTATGCCGTGCCCGTTGCGCCACTGTATCGCGCCGTAGCGGAAACGGCCCGAGCCGCCGCTTTTGAAGATTCCCGGTTCTTGCCCGTCGCGCAGGAAGAAGCCCCTCGACTGGAGGTTTCGCTGAGTGTGCTTTCGCGCCTGTTCCCGATCCATCCCGAGGCAGTAGAAGTGGGGCGTCACGGCCTCGTGATCTCGCACGGCGCACGCCGCGGGCTGTTACTGCCGCAGGTGCCCACGGAAAATGACTGGGACCGCGAAACCTTTCTCGAACAAACCTGCCGCAAGGCCGGTCTGCCGGGAGATGCCTGGCGCAAGGGCGCCGGCATCGATGCCTTCACGGCCGAGGTCTTCTCCGATGCCGACCTGGTAGCCAACACCTGAAAAGCCACAACCTCACGTAGGGACAGCCGCCCCCGTGTTCAGGTCCATGACATCCTTTACACTCCGGCGCGAGCGCAGGTCGCTGAATCGGTGTCCACAACCCACTCCTGTGCATATCTCCCCCACTTTCGTACCCTTGTCTTGGCTGCAGAAGGACGTAAGCTGAGTGCTGGCACCTTGGCTCCAGGGTGGCATTGTGAGGCAATATGGAACTCGCGGTTGTGATCGTTGTAGTGGTTGTGGCTGGCGCGATGATTCCGGGAAATCCGAAGATCCGTTTCTTCCGCTGAAGCGAAACGAGCGCGTCGGGACAGCAGAGTGTCGATCCGCACCAGCTGAACGTACGAAGCCTCGGCTACTCACCCTTTACATTTTAATGCCGGCGGGACTTCGTCCTGCGAACAGATGACGGCGGCTGTCCCGACGCGTTCTCTTTGAACAAGAAAAGGGGAGACTAAGTCTCCCCTTTTTCGTTCGCGCAAGAGTGCTGTTTGAACTTACGGCTGCTCGTCCAGTTCAACCGTGTCGCCGGCGTATACGTCTTCGAGCGCGAAGACAATCATGGCTGACGACGCTGTTGGAGTCACGTTCAGGACCACTACTTCTCCCACAGCGCGGCGCGGCAGATCGCGCACATGAATGTTCGGACCTTTCGTCCTTGTGAAGCGATTGGCCTCAAAGGTGGGCGGATTCTTTTGCGTATCTTCTGAAGTCTGAGCGTCAAAGGAGAGCGAATCCACTGGGTCCTTCAGGACGGCCTGGTAAGTGCGCACGACGCGGAAATAGTCACCAACTTTAACGCCTTGATTGGAACCCATGTTCATATAAAGCTTCATGCCGGTGCCGAGTATTCCGTCGAAGTCTTTGCCGAGCACGATGCGCCCACTGAGCTTACCGTTAGGGGGTGCGAAACGGTCGAAATGTTCCGGCACATGGAAGCTCACCGGAGGTTTTTCAGCAAAGGGAAGGACAATATCCCCGGGATTGATGGGATCGCAACTAAATTCGACCTGGGCAATGGCGCTGTGGCTGCGCGTATCGACCACTCGCACCCTGCCGATTTCGCCGTAAGGGCGTCCGGCCGCCGCCAGTATCTTTCTTTGTCCCGGATAGATCTCGTACTCGTTGATATCGCGCAATTCGCGGACCACGGAATACAACTGCCCCGCTTGGTACCCGCCTCCAGCCAGGTAGACCAGTTCCCCGATCTCGAACTTGGTGGAAAATGGCGTCTGCAGGCCGCCGTTCACATAGTTGGCGTCGGGGACCCGTTGCTTGGTAAGAAATCCAGCGCAATAAAGATCGGATGCGGTGGGCGTCTGAAAACGCACGAAGGGTACGTTGACCGTTGTGTGAACGATGCCGTCCGAATCGGGCGTGATCGCAGTTGTCGACGCCTGGCCCAGGGCCAAAGTCGCCGCGGCCACCGTCATTAATAGCAATAACAGTCCTGTTTTCTTCATTTTGTCTCCAACTTCCAACCGCTCACGCTCTCCCCGGCTATCTCTTAGAACAGACAAGGGTTACAGCCGAAAAGTAACAAGCGCGCGGGTGAGGGTCAAGGTTACGACGGTGTTTAGCCCGTTGGGAGCCAAAGCTTTCCAGTGCCTCTCCCAATCCTTTCTGTTGCATATGCGCTGACACCCCTGTAATATCGCGCCGTTATTTGCTAACAAATGGCCTTGGCTTTGCCGTCCACTTTCGCGCCCCATTTTCAGCCCCAGCGCTTGCCCAGAGTCTGCCTGGCGCTGAGCGGCGAAACCATTGAAGACATGCTCGCTGCGGCTGAGTCCATGGCTCGGGATAACCCCTTTCTCGAGTTTCGTTTGGACTACCTGAAGCAGCCACTGGCGGCGCTTTCCAAGATCCACCGTTTTCTTGAGACCCACCAGTACGTTACCGCGATCGGCACCTGCCGTCGCGCCGAGAATGGCGGCAAATTCAAAGGGTCGCTGGCTTCGCAATTGGAGGTGCTGGGCAAGGCGCTGGCCTCGGGTTGCCAGATTGTCGATCTGGAACTGCAGAGCGCCCAGAAAACAAAGCCGGACGCGCTTGCGCGGCTGCGCGGTGGATCCGCGCTCGTCCTGTCATTCCACGACTTTCGCGCGACCCGCAATCTTGACGACACTCTCGAAAAGATGGTGAAGATTCCCGCGGACTTCTACAAGATCGTCACGACCGCGACCACACTCTCGGACAATGTTGCCATGATGAAGCTTCTGCAGGAGCACGGCGGCAAGCACGCGCTGGTCGGGGTGTGCATGGGCGAACAGGGAATTATCAGCCGCGTGCTGGGCCTGCGCGCCGGCAGCGCATTTACTTTCGGCGCGGTGAACGCCGATCTCAAAACTGCGCCCGGACAAATCAGCGCCCGCGATCTGCGCAGCGTTTATCGCATCGATCAGGTGGACGCGGCTACGCGAATCTATGGAGTTGCCGGCGATCCGATCGAGCACTCGCTCTCGCCGGTCATCATGAATACGGCGTTGCGCCGCGAGAACGTCAATGGCGTCTATCTTCCTCTACATGCGAAGACGCTCAAGGATCTGATGCGCTGCGTGCGCGAGATTCCGCTGCACGGCCTGAGTATTACCATGCCCTACAAGCAGTCCATTTTGCCCTATCTCGATAACACCGACGCGCACACGACCAAGACCGGCGCATGCAACACGGTCGTTCGAGGGCAGGAGGGCAAGCTGTATGGATTCAACACCGATATTGCCGGAGTGACTCGCCCGCTTGAGCAAAGGCTCACCATCGAGGGCGCAAAGATTCTCGTGCTCGGCGCCGGGGGCGCGGCTCGGGCGGCGGTGTTTGGGCTCAAAGAGCGTGGCGCCGAGGTCTGGATCCTCAATCGCACCGCGGTCAAAGGGCAGAAACTGGCTCGCCAGGCAAAGGCGCGGACTTTGAAGCGGGCCGACCTTCGCAAAGTCGCGTTCGACGTGATCATCAACGCGACGCCGGTAGGCATGGGGAACACGCGCGACTGTCCGCTGAAGGATGAGGAGATTCAGGCCCGCGTGGTCTTCGATATGGTCTACGACCCGGTCGAGACCCATCTGCTGCAGGTGGCGCGGAGCAAGGGAATCAGCGTGATCCCCGGAGTCGAGATGTTTGTGCAGCAGGCGGCGCGGCAATTTGAAATCTGGACGGGCAAGCCGGCTCCCGCCGGCGACATGCTGCGCGCGGTTACGGTGGCCCTGCAGGAGCGGGCGCTGCAAAAGCAGAAAGACTGAGCAGCACAATCGCTGAGGCGTAGATTCAAAGTGTTTCACGTGAAACATTGTACGTACAATGTTCCACGTGAAACACTTTGTACTGGCATTATCGTACGTTAAAACTACATAGTTGTACGTACAAACAGCGCCTATCCGCGTGAAAGCAAACGACCCGGTCTGCCTCCGGCCTCTACAATGCAGCGACTGTTCCCGGCCCCCGCCGGCGGCACTCTGATTCTGATACCTTTAGACTCACGTGATCGGCCAAACCATCTCGCACTACCGCATCGTCGAGAAGCTGGGCGGCGGCGGGATGGGTGTGGTCTACAAGGCTGAGGACGTAAAACTCCATCGTTTTGTCGCCTTGAAGTTTTTGCCCGACGAGATTGCTAAAGATACGCAGGCGCTAGCCCGCTTTCAACGTGAAGCGCAAGCCGCTTCCGCATTGAATCATCCCAACATCTGCACCATCTACGAGATTGACGACCAGCACGGACAGACCTTCATCGCCATGGAGTTTCTCGACGGCCTGACCCTGAAGCATCGCATCGGCGGGCGTCCGCTCGAAACCGAACTGATTCTGTCTCTCGCCATCGAGATCGCCGACGCGCTCGACGCGGCCCACGCCGAAGGCATCATCCACCGCGACATCAAACCCGTCAACATTTTCGTGACCAAGCGCGGGCACGCGAAGGTTCTGGATTTTGGGTTGGCGAAGGTCACGCTCACAGCCAGCTCGTCGAGCAAGATTGGGTCTCTGAACACGCAGACGGGTTCCGAACACGCGGATCACCTGACCAGTCCCGGTGCGACGGTCGGCACCGTTGCCTATATGTCGCCAGAGCAAGTGCGGGCGAAGGAACTGGATGCGCGGAGCGACTTGTTCTCTTTCGGGGCTGTGCTGTACGAGATGGCAACGGGCGCATTGCCTTTTCATGGCGAAAGTTCGGCGACTGATCTTCGAAGCCATTCTGACTCGCGATCCCGGGCCCCTCCGATTCAGTTTCAATCGTGATATTCCGCCCGAACTGGAACGGATCATCAGCAAGGCGTTGGAGAAAGATCGCAATCTGCGCTATCAAGGCGCGGCCGAGATGCGAGCCGACCTGCAACGGCTGAAGCGGGATACGGAGACGGGACGATTTGCGGCGGCTGGTTCGGGGACGGTTGCGGTTGCGCAGGAAAGCGGTGCTCGGGTCGCGGCCCCCGCAGTCCAAGGTCGGCCTGGTTCGTCGACTGTGGGGATTGCGGACACATCCTGATCTCGAAATCGGTAGCCGATGTCCTCGATCAAGTAAGCACATGGAAGACGGCACTGCACGATCTGGGAGAAGTGGAAGTAAAGCATGGCGTCCGAGTGCATTGTATAACTCTATACGGACGATGCCGGAAATCGGGAGATGCCGCAAGCAACGCATCGGGCAGACGAGTGCCGCGCCACATGGTTGTGGTCAAAGCGGGCGCTATATTGGGGACGGCTGTGCTAGGTGGTTGCATTGATTACTGGCGGCCTTTATACCATTCTCGGCAGCACGCTGCGCACGCCCTCACCGAGAAAGACACCATCGTGCTCGCCGATTTCTCGAACAGCACGGGCGATGCGGTGTTCGATGACACGCTGAAGACGGCGCTCAGCGTCTCCTCAACGCAGTCGCCGTTTCTGAATGTGCTCTCCGACAACAAAGTCGCGGCGACCTTGAAATTAATGTCCCGTCCGGCCGGGCACGAAACTCACGCCCGAAGTTATCCGCGAACTTTGCCAGCGGGCGGGCAGCAAGGCTTACATTGCCGGGTCGATTGCCAGTCTCGGCAGCGAATACGTGCTGGGATTGAAAGCGGTGAATTGCCAGAGCGGAGACCCGCTGGCCGAGGAGCAGGTGACGGCGGCGTCCAAGGAGAAGGTGCTGGACGCGCTCGGGGCGGCGGCCTCCAAGCTGCGAACTGAGTTGGGTGAATCGCTGGCGACGGTACAGAAGTTGGATATTCCGCTCGAACAGGCTACCACCTCTTCACTGGAAGCTCTGAAGGCGCTAAGCCTTGGAGAAAAGGCCCTCAACGAGAAAGGCCTCGCCGCAGCCCTGCCTTACCATCAGCGCGCCATCGAGCTTGATCCGAATTTTGCCATGGGCTACGGGGCCGTGGGCACTGACTACATCAATCTTGGCGAACTGGGGCGGGCCAGCGATTACTTCACCAAGGCATTCCAGTTGCGGGAACATGCCAGCGGACGGGAAAAGCTGGCGATCACCGCGACCTACTATTCGCATGTAACCGGAGAACTGGATAAAGCGGCCCAGACGTATCAGGAGGAGATTGAGAGCTACCCGCGCGAAGCCAGGGGTTATGTCAATTTGGGCATCCAGATATGTTGAGCAGGGAGAGTATGAGCGGGCTATAAAGTCGTATCGCCAGAAGCCTCCGCCTCGCCCCAGATTCTGCTGCCCCCTCACGTATCTTGGCAACGCCCTGATCTGCTTGCAACGCTTCGACGAAGCGCGGCAGATCATCCACGAAGCGCAAGCGCGAAGCCTGGATGACGTCATACTCCACAATGCTCTCTACGCTCTTGCCTTTCTCGGCTCTGACTCCGCGGCGATGACGGAACAGCAACAGTGGTATAGCGGGAAAGCCGGAGAGAGAACCAAGGTCTTTCGCTCGCATCCGACACCGAGGCATACGGCGGTCATCTTGCCAAGGCGCGGGAACTGACCAAACGGGCAGTGGACCTCGCTATCCGGGCGGACAGCAAAGAAAATGGGGCGATCTGGTGGAGAGAATGCCGCTCTCGCACAAGCCGCCTACGGCAATCCCGCGGAAGCGCGGCAATCAGCGGCAGAGGCCTTGAAGCTGGCTCCCACGAGTCAGGGCGTTGAAGTCGAAGCCGCGCTCGCCTTTGCCATGGCGGGCGAAACGGCGCGAGCCGAGTCGATGGCGCAAGACCTGAATAAGCGCTTCCCGTTAGACACGCAGATGCAGTCGCTCTGGCTGCCCGCAATTCAGGCGCAGTTGGCGCTGGACAAGAAGAACCCGGCTGCTGCCCTGACTGCGCTGCAAGCCGCTGTTCCGCCCATTGAATTCGGAGAAATTGCGTTCGTCGCCAACATTTCCTGCCTCTATCCGACGTACGTTCATGGCGAAGCGTACCTGGCGGCGGGGCAGGGCGAGGAAGCCGCCGCCGAGTTTCAGAAGATCATCGACCACAGCGGCATCGTCTGGAACTGCTGGACGGGAGCCTTGGCACATCTGGGTGTGGCGCGCGCCAATGCCTTGGAAGCCGGATATGCTCGCATAGGGGCGGCCGCCTCGCCCGTCCAGGGCGAGCAAAGCTCGCCAGCCGATCGCGATGCCGCCCGAGTCCGCGCGCTCGCCGCCTACAAAGATTTCCTTACCCTCTGGAAAGACGCTGACCCTGATATCCCTGTCCTGAAGCAAGCCAAGGCGGACTACTCGAAGCTGCAGTAGTGAGAAACCTGCCTGCTAGCTCTGGCGATCACGCATGATCCGGCTACGCTCAGGATGACTGGCCAGGATTATGGGGAGAAAGCCTTCCCGCTTGGATGGAGGGAGTTCGGATTGGATGGGGGAGTTGCGGAAATCGCGCAGCCCCTTTGCTAGCGCCACGAAAACGCATTTGCAAATTGAGACGGGTAGAGATGCAAATGTGAGAAGAAAGGTTGCAAAAACAACGAAACGGAAGTACTATCACTTTCAGACGCGACGTTGCGCGTCAATCTAGTCAGAAAAAAACCAAAACTTCCAGGTAGAAACGCAGCCCTAGTTAAAAAATCTAAAGGGGTGCACAAGCCCCGGTGCAATTCGGAGAGAATGCATGTCGTGGTACGCGTACTGCCTCACAGAACACCAAGCCCTCGCCAACGGTGTTCGCGCCCGTCGTCCCTATCTGCTGGATGGAATTCAGGGAGTCAATTCCGCCCCTGTTATGAGCTATCCCAGCGGAGAATTCGCCGTGATTGTCAGTGAATACGACCGTGCTAGCTCCAAACTCGACGAAAAGTCGGTGCTGGAACATGCCCGCGTGGTCAGCCAGAGCTTCCGGACGGCTACTGTACTGCCCTTCCGTTTTGGAACGATTTTCGACACCGAAGACGCGATTCGGCAGGCGGTGCGATCGAACCGGCGCACCTTCTGTGAGAGCGTGGCGCGGCTGCGCGGCAAATCCGAGATGCGCATCAAGCTGACGGTGCGCGACGGATCTCTGCGCGGGAATCTGGAGGAGATCGTGCTGCCGGACACGGTCGGGAGCGAGTATCTGTTGAAACTGCGCGAGAAGGCGTCGCGCGAGCGCGAACGGCAGACCAAGGCTCGGGCGCTGTCGGTGCAGGTGCACAAGCTGTTTAATCCGCTGGAAGAAGAGGTCAGCTGCAAGAAGGTCGATGCCGACGGAATGCTGCTCGATATCGCCCACCTGATCGATACCAAATCAATCGAAAAGTATCAGAACCGCTATAGCACGGCCGCCAAGCAGCTTAAGAACTGCCAGATGGTGGTGACGGGGCCGTGGCCGCCTTACCATTTTCTGCCTGGAAAGGTGCGGACCGTGGCCGGCGAACTACAGCTAAAAAATTGAGCATTTTTGTGCGCAGGCCCCCTTCCGAGGGGGCTTTTGTTTTTAAGGAGGAGGCTTGGGCGGGCCAAAACGCCAAATCTCAAAACGCCAACCCGAGTTGGAGTTTCTTCCCGATCAGTCCATCGTCCGCGTGCCATGCTGGCCAATAGCGGACACTCGATTCCGCAAGCGGACATGGCCTCGACCTCAAAGTGAACGCATGTGGGAGTATTAGGTCAGGCTTTCTAAGCAGATAGCTGGTTGGGCCTTCTGGTCTGAAACTTGCAGCTTGGTATCACCGCATAGGTCTATCGCCGCTTGAGCAGCGGCGCAGACAGGGCGTGAAAGGAGCCTTCCGACGATGGGGACTCTGCTTCAGGATGTTCGCTATGGTTTGCGCATGTTGCGCAAAAAGCCCACATTCACCATCGTGGCCGTCCTGACCCTGGCCTTGGGAGTTGGGGCCAACACGGCGATGTTCAGCATCGTGAATGCCGTCTTGCTGCGTTCTCTGCCCTATCGCGATCCGGATCGTTTGGTACGAATCTTCTTTGACGAGCCCGGCGTAGGATTGCGGGACGTTAAGTTTTCCAAGCCCGAACTGGATGACCTGCAGACGCGAGCGGGTGTATTTGAAGATGTGACCCCGATCTTCGAGGGTAGCGAGAATTTGACCGGCGCCAAACAGCCCGAGCGTCTGGAGGCGGTCAATGGCAGTTTCAGCTATTTTTCCATGCTGGGTGTGAACCCGCAAATTGGACGGTTGTTTGGTCCACAGGACTTCGCGCTCGGTTTCGCTTCAGTGGTCGCGATCAGCGATGGACTGTGGCGCCGTGCCTATGGCGCCGATCCGAATGTTCTCGGCCGCACCATCCGGCTCGACAATGATCCCTTTACAATTATCGGGGTTCTGCCACGCGGATTTCGCCATCCTGGACCGACGACTTCCGGCGACGTGGAAGTGTTTGGCGCCGGCGGATTCAGCGCCGATCCCTTTCCCCCGCCAATGCGTGGTACCCGGATTTTAAAATCTGGAATCGGACGACTTAAGCCTGGCCTGACACTGGCGCAAGCTCAGGCGCGGCTCACTGCCATGGCTGCCCAATTACGCCACGACTTTCCCACCGATTACCCGCCGCGGGCGCAATGGACAATTGACATTCAACCATTGCAAGAAACTTTGGTGGGCCATGTCCGGCCCATGCTGCTGGTGCTACTGGGTGCGGTAATCCTGATCGTTTTCATCGTATCGTTGAACATTGCCAATCTCCTCCTGGCGCGCGCTTCGGGGCGGCAACAAGAGATGGCGGTGCGGTTAGCGCTGGGGGCGAGCCGCGGCCGCATGGTGCGCCAGATGCTGACCGAGTCCATGCTGCTGTCGCTTATCGGCGGCGCTGCGGGAATCGCAACCGCGGTTGGTACTTTGGGATTCATCCTGCGCTTTGTGCCATCGAACGTTCCCCGGCTCAACGAAGTACGAATCGACTGGGTGGTGCTGGCGTTCGCTCTGCTGATTTCCATTCTTACCGGCTTAGTGTTTGGACTTGCTCCAGCGCTTCATTCGGCAAAAGTCGCTCTCTCCTCGGCCATTCGTGAAGGCGGTCGAGGGTCCGGCTACAGCACTAAGACCGGCCGATTGCGGGATGTTCTAATCGTCTCCGAACTGGCATTTGCCGTCATACTGATGGTGGGAGCCGGCTTGCTGCTGCGTACGCTGCGGGATCTGTTGCAGGAAAATCCAGGCTTTAATCCAACTCAAGTTGTCACGGCAAACACGTGGCTAGGAAACCCCGACGATCCGAAGATGGATCCGTATCTCGGTATTCCTGGTAAGGCCACCTTTGATCGTGAGTTGCTGCGGCGCATGAAGGCAATTCCGGGAGTAGAACTCGCCGCAATCACCTCATCTCTACCGACCACCAATAGCAACCCCAACGCGGTCGGTGGCTTAGCGATTGAAGGCTTAGCGATTGAAGATAGACCGGTCGAGTCCTCGCAGGATCTGCGCGCCGAGAGAATTCGGATAAGCCCCGATTATTTTAAGGTGTTGCAGGCGACGCTCCTACGCGGTCGCTTATTCACCGAGGGCGATGAAGACGGCAAACAGCTGGTGGCCATCATCGATGAAAGCACCGCTCATAAGTATTGGCCGGATCGCGATGCGCTGGGCCGCCGAGTGCGGTTCGGAAAAGACCCTACCAAGCCATGGACGACCGTCGTGGGCATTATCAAGGATATCAAGAGTGACGGTCTCGACATCGATGGTGTTCCCCACATCTACGTTTCGGTCTTTCAAGACCCCAGCAAGCAAGTGAGCGTGGTGTTGCGGACGTCTCTGCCCGCGACCCAGCTCGAACCACAGATTCGGCATGAAATCCAGAGCATTGATCCCGGCTTACCGGTATTCAATGTTTCTTCCATGAACGACATCCTCGATCGGTCGCTGGCTTCACGGCGCTTTTCCGCCGACCTGGTGGCTGGATTTGCCGGATTGGCGCTGCTGCTGGCCGCGATCGGAATTTATGGCTTACTCGCATATATGGTCGGCCAACGGTCGCGCGAGATCGGCCTTCGCATCGCCTTGGGCGCACGGCGAAGCGACATTCTGCGATTGATCCTGGGAAAAGGGTTCGTTCTCACCGCTGCCGGAATCGTGACCGGTGTCTTCCTGGCAGCGTCCGGCGCCTCCATGATGGCCAGTTTGCTCTATGGGGTGCGCCCGCATGATCTAGAGGTGTTTGTTGCGGTGCCGTTGCTCTTGCAGGCGGTTGCCGTTCTGGCGAGCTACCTTCCAGCGCGGCGCGCAACGCGAGTGGACCCAATGGTTGCCCTTCGCGAGGCATGACTCGGCGGGGTTACGCCCTGAACTGCTGCCAAAGTGCAGCTTTCTGCACCTGCTATTACCTGGGGTTGTGATTCTACCAGGCGCTGCTTCTAAGGGATTCACCCTAACACATTGATCTTGCGTAGGTTCCCAAAATGGGGCTCGATGTGGCCCGGGGATACCGTTTTGGTTCGGCAAATGCTTATTCCTGTAGTAAGAAAGAGGTCGCTTCGATGGAAATACTTCACTCTCGTATGTTTTCGAGCATCTCACTCCGTCCGTTCGCTCCCCGGAGCGGCGTCCAATTGCATTTCCTCTGATTCCTGCCACTCGACCTCTTTGAAAAGGTTGGCCCCGAAAGGGGCCTCTTTTTTTGGCGATTCTTCCCATGCCTCGTAATGACCCCGGATTTCGGTGTGCGGAGCTTGGGCCTAGATAGAACCCAGCCGGCAGTCAACCTTCGCGGGGCTCCTAAAGGGGCCTCTGAGTTCGGAGAATTTGCGGTACCCCTAAAGCGGTACCCTGATACGAAACGGCATTGATACTACCCGTCGATACTACCCATCGAAAACTACGATCAAAAACTGCAAATCGAAAACTACACAGTTGAGCACTGCGAGTTCGACTGTATATGTGAGAATGCACCTTCAGCGCTACAATTCAGACTGCAAATTCGGCACTACAATTCAGCACTACAATTCAGCATCTGCAATTTGGGGAGATTCCTCCCAGAATTTGGAAATTAGCTCTCGGAATTTAAGCGGCGAATTTGGGTATCCACCTTGACACCTTGCTAGCGCTCCGGCATTCTATTGAACTTGGGGATAACGTCCGTTTCTTTCTGTGCCGTTCCAATCGCACCGGGGCGCGGCAACGTCGGCGCTAGCCTGTAAACTTTGGGATCCCCGACTTAGAATTGACCACCCCCGTGCCCAGAAGCAGTGGAAGGTTAGGCGGCGGCGAGAAGCAAACTTGTGCCGAGTTTTGTTCGGCGAGAATGAACGGGGCCGCTTGGCGGGTGGCAGTCCGGTTCGCGCATATCTTTATAAAGGATCAACTTGGCGTCGGAATTGATTGTATCTGTTCTGCCCGGCGGATTGGCGTCGTGGTTGCAGTTGCCCAGTGGAGTGGGCCTGCTCCAGCTCGCGCCGCTGCTGTTTATCTTCGCCATTTTCTATTTCCTGCTGATTATGCCGCAGCAGCGCAAGCAGAAAAAGTGGCAGGCCATGCTAAGCCAATTGAAGAACGGCGACAAGATTGTAACCAGCGGCGGGTTGCGCGGGACCATCATCAGCCTCAAGGACGATGCGGTGACCTTGCGCGTGCCGCCCGATAATTTGAAGCTCGAAATCACGCGCGCATCGGTAGTATCGGTGACGACGGCAGAGGAAGGAAAGTAGTTTTTGGGTCGTTGGTCGTTAGTCGATGGTCGATTGTCGTTAGTCGCTCGCGGAGCGATTACGATTTCGGTGTTGGATTTTAGCCAACGACGAACGACCAAGGACTAACTACCAAAGACAAACGACTGGTTTTTCATGAATAAGAATCTTACCTGGAAAATGGTGGTTATCGTTGGCATCCTGCTGAGTGTTTCTGGCGGGCATCTTTGGCATACCTAAAGAATTGTCGGGCAAAGGTATTCTGGCTTCGATCACCGACCGCATTCATTTGGGGCTCGACCTTCGCGGCGGGACGCACCTGATTCTGCAGGTGCAGGTCAACGACGCGGTCAACGTCGATTCCGACAACGCGATTGCGCGCCTTAAAGAAGACATGCGGACGCACAAGATCAATTACGCGGATATCACCAAGCCCGATCCGGTGAACCATCCCGAAATGATCGTGGTCAAGGGCGTTCCTCCTGACCAGACGAGCGATTTCAAGAGCATTGTTTCCGACCGGCTACCGGACTATGACGCGACCTCAGGCGCGGAAAATTCCTGGACGGTGGCGATGAAGGCGCAAAACCTTAAAGACTTGAAAGACCGCGCCGTGGAGCAGGCGATCGAGACCATTCGCAACCGTATCGATCAGCTCGGCGTAAGCGAGCCGGTGATTCAGGAGCACGGGCTCGGCCAATACCAGATTCTGGTGCAGCTGCCGGGTGTGGACGATCCAGCGCGGGTGAAGGAAATCATGCAGTCGACAGCGATGCTGGAGATCAAGCAATCGCTGGGCGGGCCTTATTCAAGCGAGGCGGCGGCTCTGCAGCAAAATAACGGCGTGCTGCCTCCGGATGCGGTGCTCATGCAAGGCAAAAGCATCGGCTCGCGCAATAGCGACGAAAATGGCGAATCTTGGTACCTGATTTCCCGCGCTTCGGCGGTGACTGGACGCGATCTGCGTACAGCGGAGCCGACCAATGATGAAAACGGCCAGCCGGCGGTGCGTTTCATCCTCACCAGTGAGGGTGGGCGCAAATTTTATTCCTTCACTTCGACGCATGTCGGCGACAACCTGGCGGTCGTTCTCGATAATAAGGTGCAGGAAGTGGCGGTGATCAAAGACGCCATCCGCGACACTGGAATCATCAACGGGCGCTTCACGCCGCAAGAGACGCAGGATCTTTCAATGACCCTGCGCTCCGGCGCCTTGCCGGCAGGGATCAAGTACCTCGAAGAGCGCACCGTCGGCCCGTCGCTCGGCGCCGATTCGATTCGTTCCGGGGTTCGGGCCGCCGTCTATGGCATGCTCGCCGTGCTCATTTTCATGCTGGTTTATTATCGCTGGGCGGGCGTGAATGCGGACGTTGCGCTGATCCTGAATCTGGTGATCCTGCTCGGATTCATGGGCTATTTCGGAGCCGTGCTGACGCTGCCGGGGATTGCAGGCGTCATTCTGACGGTGGGCATGGGCGTGGATTCGAATGTGCTGATTTTTGAGCGCATACGAGAAGAGCTGCGCAATGGCAAGACTCCGCCGTCTGCGGTCGAGCAGGGTTTCAGCCATGCCTGGATCACGATCGTGGATACGCACGTTACGACCATTGTTTCGGCCGCGATTTTGTTCATCTTCGGAACCGGGCCGGTAAAAGGTTTTGCCACGACGCTGGTCTTTGGATTGGCCGCGAACTTATTTACCGCGGTGTTTGTATCGCGTGTGATTTTTGATTGGGTGTTGAGCCACAAGGCGCGTGGAGAGGCATTGAGCATCTAGGGCAGTGTCGGTCGTCAGTCGATAGTCGTTCGCGAAGCCTATGAGAAACGACGATGCCCGAACGACCAACGACTGACGACCAACGACTGATTTTGAAGGGATCGTAAGCAGCGTGGAATTTTTTAGAGATACAAATATCGATTTCCTCGGGAAGAAGTGGTATTTCCTCACCTTCTCGCTCATCTTCAGCATTGCCGGACTGCTTTCCATGGCGTTCTGGCACGGCATACCGCTTGGGGTCGATTTCCGCGGCGGCACGCTGGTTTATGTGAAGTACGCCCATACGCCCGATCCGTCGTCTATCCATCATGAGATCGAGCGGGCAGGACTGAAGAACGCCCGCGTGCAACGTTTTGGCCAACCTTCCAATAATGAAGTGCTGATCGCGCTCGATATTCAGGAGACCAGCGAACAGGCTCTGGATAAGGGCAAGACGCAGATCATCCAGGCGCTCGAAAGCGACGCCACCCCCGGCAAGCAGGATCTTAATAACTCCAGTTCGCTGACCATCGCGAATTATCTTCTGGAGAAGGACCCGCTGCAGCTTGGCGTCCGGCGCAGACGCCAACCCGCGCTACACCTCGATCGCGAAGGCGATCGTCGACTATCGCGACAAGACCAAGAGCGGCGTGCTCAGCTCGATTGACGAGTTGAAGAGTGTGGCCGATCCGGCGGTGATCCGGTCGCTCGAGGAGAATTTTTTCGTCTCCGATTTTGGCATCCGCAACGTCGAGATCGTCGGTCCACAGGTGGGACAGCAGTTGCGCAAGCAGGCGTTGCTGGCAACCCTTTATTCGCTGGCTGGCATGCTGATTTACCTGGCTTTCCGCTTCGAGTGGATCTATGGTGTGGCCGCCGTGCTGACCGTTTTCCACGACACCCTGATTACGGTGGGCGCCTTCTCGCTGCTGAACTGGGAGATATCGCTGACCGTGATCGCGGCAATTCTGACCCTGATCGGCTACTCCAATAACGACACCATCGTCGTTTTCGACCGCATACGGGAAAACATCAAGCTGCTGCGGCGGGACAAACTGGCCGACATCGTCAACAAAAGTATTAATCAAACTTTGAGCAGAACCATCTTGACAGCGGGGCTAACTTTCCTTACCGTGCTTGCTCTGTTTCTTTTCGGCGGCGAGGTGCTGCATGGTTTCAGCTTCGCCCTGGTCATTGGCATTTTGATCGGGACCTATTCGTCGATTGCCATTGCGGCTCCGATTCTGGTCGCCTACCAGGAATGGCGGGGCGGACGCGGGAAGCCGCCGGTGGCGATGCCCTTGCGGTCGGGTTCAGGTAACAGGCCAGCGCAGCCGAAAGAAAAAGTTAAGGTTTAAATCCGTGTTTTATGGCGTAGAATCTTGACCTGCCCGCGGGGGCAGGGGCGTCTATACGCAAAAGATTGCGGCTTGTAACGCGCAGTCTGGCGCGGGAGCAAAGTGGACGCAGCCGGTGTCTAACTTAAGGTGCGGTCTGGTAGGAGGAGCCTATGTTTGAAGACAGTCTCATTGAGTCGGGGAATAGGTTCAAGGCCAAGAGGAGATTGAGCACCACGATTCTGTCGTTTGCGCTGCAGGTCGGGCTGATTGGGGTGCTGATTCTTATCCCGCTGATTTACACCGACGCGTTGCCCAAGACGCAGCTGATGACCTTCCTGGTAGCTCCGCCCCCTCCGCCGCCGCCACCTCCGCCGCCCGCGGCCGCTCCGGTTAAAGTAGTGCGAGCGGTGAGCGAAGTGGTCAATGGCCAGCTGCGCACACCGACCAAGATTCCAGACAAAGTTCAGATGATCAAAGAAGAAGAAGCGCCACCGGACCTGGGTGCTGGCGGCGTCCCGGGGGGTGTTCCGGGCGGAATACCTGGAGGATCGGCGGGTGGCGTGATCGGCGGCATCATCAGTTCGACTCCGGTTGCGGTTCCCAAAGTTGCGACTCCGCAGCGCGTGCGCGTTTCGTCGGGCGTATCCACCGGTCTCTTGATCAAGAAAGTTCAGCCTAACTATCCGCAACTGGCGAAACAGGCCCGTATTCAGGGGACGGTAGTGCTACAGGCGGAAATCAGCAAAGACGGCACGATTCAGAATTTGCAGTTGATCAGCGGACATCCCATGCTGGCGCCCGCGGCGATTGAAGCCGTGAAGCAGTGGCGCTACAAGCCCTACTTGCTCAATGGCGAGCCGGTGGCCGTGGAGACGCAGGTGGTGGTGAACTTCAGCCTGTCTGGAGGCTAGACTTCCGGCTGGCTTTGCCGGTTAGGTTGCGCCGGATTCAGGTTTGGTGGCGGTTAAAAGGCCCTCCCACGTCCCTCCTTGTTCCCGAGACGGGGAAATCGGGTGATTTTTACCCTTGCGGCTATTCCGCCAATATTCGATTTCTTGCATCAAACGGTTCAGGCCGACGCAGGTTTTCCGTATAGACGCGGTTTGCCGCGTCTCCGGGCAGCGCGAGACGGGGCAAAGCCCGGTCACCACACGTTCAGGTGCAAGTTTCAAAACGGTTCTAGTTTCAAAACAGTTCCGAGGAGGAAAGCAACTCATGGTAGTGAACCTGGCAGCAGTAGCACTCTGTAATTTCCATCTCTTCGCCGCTTGGCTCTTTCAAGACCAGGGCTCGGTCGGCTGGGACCCGATTTCGCTCTGGAAGCAGATGGGCATTCTGGCGAAAGTCGTGGTTATCATTCTGTTCATCATGTCGGGATGGTCGATCGGCGTGATGATTGACCGCTGGATGGCATTCAACGCCGCCCGAAACCAGTCCCGCTCGTTTGCTCCCGCGGTTGCCGGAGCGCTGCGCGAAGGCAAGATTGATGAGGCCATCAAAGTCGCCGAGCGCAACAAGAAGAGCCATCTGGCCAAGGTCGTCACCGCCGGCTTGATGGAATTCAAAGCTCATCAGGATAGCCCCGGCGAGATTCCCGGCGAGACAATTGAAGCTTCGAAGCGCGCACTGGAGCGCACCGAAGCCATCGTTCACGCCGAGTTGAAGCGCGGTTTGGGCGGTCTGGCGACGATTGGTTCGACGGCTCCCTTCGTGGGACTGTTCGGAACCGTGGTCGGCATTCTGAACGCCTTCAACGGCATCGCCAAGGAAAAGGCCACCGGACTGGCTGCCGTCGCCGGCGGTATTTCTGAAGCGCTCGTAACCACTGCCGTCGGCCTGTTCGTGGCCATTCCGGCGGTTATGATGTTCAACTATTTGACCGGTCGCGTGGAAGCGTTCGACGTGGAGATGGATAACTCCTCGAGCGAACTGATCGATTACTTCCTCAAGCGCCGGAGCATGCGCCGGTCGTAGGAACCCAGGTCTCGGGTCTTACGGTGTCAGGTCTCAGGACTTGCCTTCGATCTTTGACCTCTGGACTGGCTGGTCTCGCTAACCATCGAGATGCTGATGAGGCCGGGCGGGGACGCCCGGCTCTCATCGGGCAAAGTCATGAGGCAGCGGCAAGGGCAGGCGAGAATACGCAGGAGCTAGAATTCATGTCATTAGCAAAGCGGAACGAAGGGGCCAACGTCAGCTCCGACATCAACGTCACACCGATGGTGGATGTCATGCTGGTGTTGCTGATTATCTTCATGGTGGTTACGCCCATGTTGCAACACGGCGTGCCGGTGGACATGGCGAAGGTCAATAATCCCGAAGACATGCATGACGCAGATAAAGAAGACGCGCTGCTGGTTGCGATCACGCGCGATGACAAGGTCTTCTTCGGGAGCGATCTCGTCAATCCCGCCGACCTGACGCAGAAGATCAAGGATAAGTTGACGAACCGGACCGACAAACGCGTATTCCTGAAAGCCGATATGCGCGCGAAGTACGGCTGGGTCGTCGAGGTCGTCGATGACGTGCGCGCTGCCGGCGTAGACGAGCTCGGTCTTTTGACCGATCAAAAGAAGGCTGGAGCCATGGCTCCTCCGCCCGGGATGCCACCGGGGGCGCCGCCGACTGGTGGGCAATAGGGCTTATTCGGGTTATTTGGAAAGACAGCCGTAGCAATACAGGAGACGGATTATGAGTATGGCAGTCGGCCCCAAAGGGGGCCAAAGCGCGAATATGAACGTCACGCCGCTGATTGACGTGTTGCTGGTGCTGCTCATCATTTTCATGGTGATTACGCCACTCACGCCCAAGGGCCTGGAGGCGCTGGTGCCGCAGCCCCCGCCGCCCAATCAGAAACAGCAGCCCGACGTCAATCGCACCATCGTGGTGCAGTTGATCGACCACGGCGCCGGCAATCCTCCCGGACTGAAGATCAATCAGGATGAAGCTACCTGGGAGACTCTGCAGGGTCGCCTGGAAGATATTTTCAAGACCCGCGCCGAAAAGGTCATGTTCGTCAAAGGCGATGACAATGTGCCGTTTGCGGATGTAGCTAGCGTGATCGATATCGCGCATTCGGCGGGCGTGGACAAAGTCGGCTTGATTACGGCCAAGATCGAAGCGGGCGGTTAGAGGGTTCTAGTGGGGAGCGACGGGCGTCTCGCCCGTCCTGCGACGTTGGGCGTGGTCAAGCGGCCGGGCGGGGACGTCCGGCACTCCGTCTCCGGCTTTTCATCCCGTAACCAAGGGAGATACATAAAGGAATGAAAACTACTCAAAGGTTCATCGTGGTATTCGCCGCCACCCTGGCGATGATTGCCAGCACAGGCTGCGCCAAGCTTAAGGCGCGCGACCAACTGAACAAAGGCGTGCAGGCTTATAAGAACTCCAAGTTCGAGCAGGCCATCGATCATTTCCAGCAGGCCGTCGCGCTCGACCCTTCCTTGATCAATGCCCGTCTCTATCTGGCCACGGCTTTCGCCCAACAGTACATTCCGGGGGCCGATACGCCGGATAATAACCGTTACGGCGAGCAGGCCATCGATCAATATAAGCAGGTGCTACAGGTCGATCCCAGAAACATCAACAGCATCAAGGGCATCGCGTATCTTTACCTGCAGATGAAGAAATTCGACCTGGCCAAGGAGTATTACAAGAAGGCCTCGGAAGTCGATCCGAACGATCCTGAGCCGTATTACTCGGTCGCGGTCATCGACTGGACGCAAACCTATTTGCCGCGCCAGGAAGAGCGCGCCAAACTCGGCATGAAGCCCGAAGACTCGTTGCCCGCCAAAGACAAGAAGGTCTGTGCCTTGGTCAAGGAGAAGAATTCCGCCAATGTGCAGGAGGGCATCGACAACCTGAACAAGGCGCTTCAGCTTCGTCCTGACTACGACGACGCCATGGCCTATATGAACCTGATGTACCGTGAACTCGCGGACATACAGTGCGACGATCCAGCCGCGCGCGCCGCCGATTTGAAGACAGCCGACGAGTGGGTAGATAAGACTATGGCCACGAAGAAAGCCAAGGCGGAAAAGCAACCCGCCGGCAGCATCGTCATGGATCAGAACAAGTAAATGCCGGCGTGGGACGGGCGTCTCGCCCGTCCCGCCGAGCGCATTTCGCCTCCCGCATCGCTAATCGACCAATCACCCGTCGCGTTGATATCCGCCGTGCACATCTTCTCTCCGGCAGGTAAAGTCTTCGGCAGGTAAAATCTTCTGCAGGTAAAATCAGGACGGTTCGCGTCCATTTATTCCGCAAGACGTGTCCCAGCCGAACGTTTGAAGCCAGATGTTCAAGAAGATTCTGATCGCTAATCGAGGAGAGATCGCGGTGCGCATCCAGCGCGCGTGCCGCGAAATGGGCATCGCCACCGTCGCCGTTTATTCGGACGTTGATCGCGCCTCGCTTCATGTGCGTAAGGCCGACGAAGCCTATCCTATCGGCCCGGCTCCCGCAGCCGAGTCTTATCTGCGGATGGACAAGATTCTCGACGTAGCGAAGCGCGTCGGGCGCAGAAGCTATTCATCCCGGCTACGGATTTCTCTCTGAGAATGCGAAGTTCGCCCAGGCCTGCGCCGATGCGGGCGTGAAATTTATTGGGCCGACCCCGCACTCGATGAACCTAATGGGATCGAAGACCAGCGCCCGGCAGCAGATGGAAAAAGCCGGCGTGCCCGTCGTTCCCGGCACATCGCGCGGTCTCGCCTCAGCTGAAGAAGGCGCGGAAGTTGCCGCGCGCATCGGCTATCCCGTAATGCTGAAAGCCGCGGCCGGCGGCGGCGGCAAGGGCATGCGCCTGGTTCATGCCCCTGCGGAGCTTCGTTCGGCGCTCGAATCCGCGCAGAGCGAGGCACAGCGTTCTTTCGGCGACAGCGAAGTCTATATCGAAAAGGCTATCGTCAATCCGCGGCACATCGAGATGCAGGTGCTGGCCGATGAGCACGGCAATACAGTCTGGCTTGGCGAGCGCGAGTGTTCCATCCAGCGGCGCCATCAGAAGGTTCTGGAAGAAGCACCATCGCCCGATTGTCGATCCCGATATGCGCCGCCGCATGGGCGAAGTCGCGGTCAGGGTCGCGCAGGCAGCGAACTACACCAACGCGGGCACGATCGAATTTCTGGTCGACCAGCAAAAGAACTTTTACTTCCTGGAAATGAATACGCGCCTGCAGGTGGAGCATCCGGTCACCGAGTTGACCACCGGGCTCGACCTCGTCCACCTGCAAATACGGATTGCAGCAGGCGAGAAGTTACCCTTTGCGCAATCCGACGTGGCCATTCGCGGGCACGCCATCGAGTGCCGCATCTACGCCGAAGATCCCGACAACAATTATTTTCCCAGTCCCGGCAAGATCACGGTGCTGCTGCAGCCTTCCGGGCCGGGAATCCGGCGCGACAGTGGCATGTATGAAGGCTGGACCGTTCCCATCGATTACGATCCGTTGCTCGCGAAATTGATCGGCTATGCGACCGACCGGCAACAGGCCATTATGCGGCTGCAGCGGGCGCTCTGCGAATATTTCGTCGCCGGCATCAAGACCAACATTTCGTTATTCCAGCGCATTCTGGGCGATGCCGATTTCCAGGCCGGGAAACTCGATACCGGATACCTCGATCGTCTGCTCGCGAAGGGTAATCCGGGCGTCGTTTCTGACGCGGCGGAACACGAGACTGAAGAACTGGGGAAGATCGCCGCAATCGCCGCGGGTATGTTTGCGGTGCTCGATCCAGCTTCGCCCGTCAGCAAGAACGGCAAAGCTGGCGGGCCGGCAGCGGTTCCATCCAACTGGAAGCAGAAGGCACGGGCGGAAGGTCTGCGCTGAGATTATGGTTTACGAGATCATTGTCGGTAGCAGTTGGGGGCCCAGGTGCAGGAAAAGCGGGCGGGAAAGAAATCGCCAGACCGCGCCGGCTGGAACTGGAAAAATCCGAAGGAGGATGGGAGTGTCGCCTGGACGGGCAAACCGTTCACATCGATGCGGTCATTCCGCGGCGCGACGTTCTATCTCTGTTAGTCGATGGACGAGCCTACGAAATCAAACGCGAGCAGACTTCCACCGATCTTCATCTCTGGGTAGGCAGCGCCTGTTTTGCGGTTGAGATCCGCGATCCGCGCTCGTTGCGCTCGCGCCGGCAGGCTGGCGCAGACGAAAAGGGACCAAGAAAAATAGTGGCGCCCATGCCGGGCCGCATCGTGCGCCTGCTGGTCGCCGAAGGGTCGTCTGTTGAAGCGGGGCAGGGCATCGTGGTGGTTGAAGCAATGAAGATGCAAAACGAAATCAAGTCGCCAAAAAAGGGAGTCGTGAAGAAAATGTCGGCGAGCGCCGGAACGTCGGTCAACCCCGGCGATCTGCTAGCCATCGTCGAGTGAATGCGTGCCTGGCGTTTCTGGGCCAGATCTGGCGCAGATCAGAGCGCCCCGAAGATCCTTATTCGAATGCGACCGCGCCGCAGAAATCGTCGGCTACTAACTCATTCTGTCTGTAAAGCAAAATTTGCCTCTCGTGCTACACGATGGGTTGTTTCCGATAGAACCTTCTAATCTCCATCTAATCTCGTTCTAATCGAATGCATTTCCAATCGACTTATGACGAGTTTGCCTATCCCGCCCAACTACGCTAATCACATTCTGGTGGCCAGTCCGAGTCCCGTGGTGCGCCAGCGCGTGCTCGAAAGTCTGCGTTCTCCAGCCCGCCGCTTTGAACAGGCCGCTGGAGGAGCCGAGGCGCTGGTCCATTTGGAGAGCGGCTTTTGGCAAGTGCTCTTCCTTGATCGCCGCCTCCCCGACCTCGATGCCGAAGAACTCAGCGATACCGTGCGTCAACGTTTCCCCGGGGTCGAAGTGGTGATGCTCGATGCCGAACGCGACAATGGCGCGGCTGTGAATGCCGTTCCTCTGAATGACACCGCTTTAAATCGCGAAAGTGGCGAGTCGGAAGGGTTTCCGTTGCTATCCAAGAACTCGGACCAAAGCAGCGACGAGGACGTAGAGACCAATACGAATGATACCCCGCGCGTTAGAGAGATTCATTCCGACGGAACTCTCTCGCATAGCGCACCGATTGGCGGCCCTTCCATGGTGGCTATTCCACTCCCGGGAATGATCGGCAATTCGCGGGTTATGCAACCCGTTTACCGTTTGGCTACGCCTGCTGGCGCCGCGCAACACAACCGTTCTGATCACCGGGCCGACCGGATCTGGCAAAGAAGTGGTCGCGCGCGCGATTCATCAGTTGAGCCCGCGCGCCGTGCCGCGGGTTTGCGGTCGTCAATTGCGCCGCCATTCCCGAGACGATGCTGGAAGCCGAGCTCTTCGGCTACGCTCGCGGCGCTTTCACCGGAGCGATGCAGTCCTATGCAGGAAGGATTCAGGCGGCGCATGGAGGCACGCTCTTTCTTGACGAGATCGGCGAAATGCCTTTGAGCCTGCAGCCCAAGCTTCTCCGTTTTCTGGAGCAAAAAGAAATACAGCGCCTGGGCAGCGCCGACGTGGTGCGGGTCGACGCCCGCGTGGTCTCGGCCACCAACGCGCACCTGTTGTCGCTGGTCCGCGAAGGGAAGTTTCGCGAGGATCTCTATTACCGGCTCTGCGGCTTTCCTATAGAGATTCCGCCGTTGCGCGAGCGCTCCGAAGACATTGGACAATTGGCGGCGCACTTTCTGGAAAAATATGCCGTCCGCCCGCCGGCGGCGGAGTTATCTGCCGGCGGCGCTGCAATCTTAAAGACGCGCGCTTGGGCGGGGAATATTCGCGAACTGCAAAATGTGATCGAACGTGCCTTGATTCTTTCCGAAGGCGATGCTCTGATTCGTCCGGCTCATTTGTTGCTTGGGGACTTGCTCAGGAGTCGCATCGGGTTAGGTTCGTGTTGTACAGTTCGCAGTCTGGCCCTTCCTTGCGACCCGGTAAGTGCGTTGGCGAGCCGCGTCTCTGTTGGGCAAGCGGAGTGCGATTTTCGGTAACCTGCTGCGGCGAGCGGTAGGTCGTCTTCAAATGTATCCGACATAAGCGTGTTCTAAGGCAATATATGCCGGGCTGGCCACGCCGTTGCTGGTGGATATGTATGTCCACAAATTTTCCCGCACCCGGCAATATGGCTCGCGACCCTGAGCATCCGCTGGCGCGCGCGTTTGCCTCCTTTACCGAGGCGGCGGGATCGCTCGAGCGCACCTATGGGCAACTGCAGGGCCAGGTGTCTCATCTCCGCCAGGAACTCGAAGTCACGAATCGCGATCTGGCCACGAGTCTCGACGAGAATCGCCGTATTCGCGAACGTTTGCGCCGCATTGTCGAAGGCTTGCCTTGCGGAGTGCTGGTCGTCGAAGCGGGCTCCGGGATTTCGACTCTCAATCCGGAAGCGGAGCGTCTCGCCGGGGGCAGCTTCGAATCGGTGGATGAGATACCCGGCGAGCTTAGAGGCGCCCTCGATCAGGCGTGCCAGACGGGCGAAGAAGCGGAATTACAACTTTCCCATCCGAGCCCGGTCTGGGTCGCGATCCGCCACGCCTGGCTGGAGCGAAGCGAGGCGCAGGCTACGTCGGTGTTTATCCTGCGCGATGTCAGCGATGCGAAAAAGCTGGAATGCGATCGCGAGCATCTCCAGCGCCAGCGAGCGCTGGTGGAAATGTCGGCCCTGCTGGCGCACGAAATCCGGAATCCGCTGGGCAGCCTCGAACTTTTTGCCGGCCTCCTGGCCGAAAGCAGTCTTGAAGGCGAAAGCCGCCGCTGGATCGAACACGTTCAGGCCGGACTGCGCACGCTTTCCGCGACCGTCAACAACGTGCTCCATCTGCACAATACGCCCCATGCCGAGCTCGCCCCGACCGACGCGGGCGAGTTGCTCGACTGGGCCTACGACTTTCTGCTGCCGCTCGCCAAGCAGGCTCGCGTCGAAATGCAGATCGTCAATGGGCTGCACGGGGTCACGATCCAGGCTGACCGTCACCGCCTCGAGCAGGTGCTGCTGAATCTCGCGCTGAATGCCTTCCGCTTCATGCCCGGCGGGGGATGGCTAGCAATTCGCGGCATCGACTACGCATCGTCGGAAAATGTGGAAAATTTGGAAAATTCCGGGAACCACGAAGGCTGCGACGGCGTGGAGATCTCCGTGCGCGACACGGGGCCGGGCATAGCGCAAGGGGATGCAGCCCGCATCTTTGAAGCGGGATTCAGCACGCGCGCGGGCAGTTCCGGGCTGGGACTGGCCGTCTGCCGCCGCATTCTGGAACAGCACGCGGGTTCAATCTCGGCTGAGAGTCGTCCCGGCCACGGCGCCACCTTTCGGGTGCGGCTGCCCCGCAATAGAGATGCCGCAGCCGCTACCAGACCCAAAGCCAATGTATGCCCGGCGGGGAATTTGCTCGAGCCGGGAGCTGAGAGACTCCTCGGTGGATGTGGCGCAGGTTGGCGCTACGTCAGGAGCCGAGTTATGAAGCGGCTGCTCATCGCCGATGATGATGCCGGCATGCGCGCGCGCTGGAAGCGCGCTTTCAGCGCGGCGGATGGCTGGTCGACGTGGCTGTGAATGGGACCGAAGCGCTGCAGAAGTTTCGAGCCGGGCAGCATTCACTCGTCATCACCGATGTGCGCATGCCGGGGTGCGACGGCTTCGAGGTGATGCGTGAAGTGCAGGCGAGAGAAGTAGAAGCCAGAGAAACGCAAACTAGAGAAGCACAAACGAGAGAAGCACAATGTCCGTCCGCGCGCACGGCTGTGATTCTGCTGACGGCTTACGGTTGCGTGCCCGACGCGGTTGAAGCCATGCGCAATGGCGCCTGCGATTACCTGGTGAAACCGGTATGTTTTGAAAAGCTTGAGCTGGCGGTCGAGCAGGTGCTGCGCCGCGCCGGGAATTCTGCCCCGGACTTCGGCAAAAGCAATAACAACAATGGCAACCACAATAACCACAACAACCACAACAACAAAGACGAGGACGCGGAAACGCTCATCGGCCGGTCTCCCGCGTGGGAGCGGGCGCTCGATCGGGCGCGGCAAGCGGCCGCCACCGACGCCGACATTCTGATTGAGGCCGAAAGCGGAACCGGCAAAGAGCTGATCGCCCGCCTCATTCACCGCCTCAGCCCGCGCCGCGCCGGACCGTTCGTCGCGCTCAACTGCACCGCGTTTCCCGAAACGCTTCTGGAAAGCGAATTGTTCGGCCACGCTCGCGGCGCCTTCACCGGGGCGGTGGGCGCCCGTCCGGGCAAGTTTGAGGCGGCGCATGGCGGTACTTTGCTGCTCGACGAGGTGGGCGAAATGCCATTGGCACTGCAGCCGAAGCTCTTGCGCGCCCTGCAGGAGCGCGAATTCGATCGCCTGGGATCGAACCAGACGGTGCGCGTCGATATACGCGTCATCGCCACCACCAACCGCGCGCTCGAAGCCGCGGTCGCCGAAGGCCGCTTCCGCGCCGATCTTTTTTATCGGCTGAATGTGATTCCGCTTTCGCTGCCACCGTTGCGCGAGCGCGCGGGCGACATCCGTGAGTTGGCCGAATACTACGCTGCGCTCTATTCCCCGCCGCATTCCCATGCTCGTTTTGGAGGCGCGACGCCAACCGCAACCACGCCGCCGGTTCACTTGTCGGCGGAATTGGTGGCTCGCCTCGAAGCGCAGCCTTGGCCCGGCAACGTGCGTGAGCTGGCGAACTTCGTGCGGCGGGCGGTCGCCCTGTCGTTGTCCAGCGAAGGTGAAATTGGCCTCGAAGCCTTTGAGCATGGGAAAAGCTTGCGCAAAGAAAATCCGCTGCGAGAATGCTTGCCGTCTCGGCCGTCCCATTCGCCGGAGTGGAAGCCGGGACTATCGCTCGGCGAGATGGAGCGCCAGCTTTTTGCCATGACGCTGGAATCGACGGGCGGCAATCGGGCGCGGGCGGCGGAGTTGCTGGGAGTGAGCCTGCGCACGGTGCGGAACAAGGTTCGCGAGTTTGGCCTGCCGCCGCGCAACAACTATCGCGGCGAAGTTCGCAAGCAGGTTCTCGAAGAGAAGGTCCTGCGAGGCAACAGTTGAGATTATTGCCGGCAACAATGAATCATCAAGGAGCGAATATGTCGATGATCGATACCCCGCTGATGCGCGGCCTGGAGCGCGTGCTCGACCTGAGCGCCCACCGCAACCAAGTGATCGCCTCGAACCTCGCCAACGTCGATACGCCGGGATACCGCACCCGCGACGTGCGCGAGTTCGGCAACGAAATTGAACAGGCGATGGCTGGCGGAATGGAAGGCGAAGACGAGCGGGCCTTTCCCTTTCCATCTTTCACTCCGGTCGCGCACAACATCCGGGGTCTGCTCGAACGCCCTGACGGGAACAACGTTTCGGTGGAGCGCGAATCGCTGCTGCTTGCTCAGAACCAGTTGCGCTTCGAGGTCGCTGTGGCCTTCCTGAAGTCCGAATTCCACACCATGTCGAGCGCCATTTCGGGCGGCGGGAGCACGTCATGAACCTGTTCGGCATGCTGGAACTCAGCGGCTCGGCGCTCGGGGCGGAAAGGCAGCGCGCGGAGGTGATCGCGAGCAACATGGCCAATGCGCAAACCACGCGCACTCCTGGCGGTGGTCCCTATCGCCGCCAGATGGTTGTATTTCAGGCGCAACGCGTTCCCCGCTTCTCATTGTCACTTGCTGTCGGCGGCCTGCAACGCGAAAACTCTTCGGCGGTGCGGGTGGCTGCCGTCATCCCCGATCAGCGGCCGCCGGTGATGCGCTTCGAGCCGGGACATCCGGACGCGAACGCGCAGGGCTATGTGGCATATCCCCAGGTCGATCCTATCGAGGAGATGACCGACTTGCTCGGCGCGGTGCGGGCTTATGAACTGAACGCGTCGGCGGTGCAGGCGACGAAGAACATGATTGCGCAGTCGCTCGACCTGCTGCGCTAGCCGCGGCAAATTGTCAGTTGCTATTGGCGCAGAGACGAGCGACGAGGGCTCAACTATGAATAATTCAATTTCGCCGATTCGCATTCTTCCCTCCGACATTAACCCGGCCTCCGCAGGCGCTGCTGACGGCGGCAAGTTCATGGAGACGCTGCAGCACTCGATGGATCAGATGGAAGGCGCAGAGGGAGATGCCGCCGCCCAGGTAGCGCAGCTGCTGAGCGGCCAGGGGGCGGACGTGCACAGCGCGATGATTGCCGTTGAAAAGGCCGACCTGTCGTTTCAGCTGATGATGCAGGTGCGAAACAAAATCGTTCAAGCCTATCAGCAGATCTCGAACATGCAGTTCTGAGCGAGCGAAGAGTGTAACCTCAGCGGCCAGAGCCGAAGTCAGGACAACTCGAACACAGCGCTGAAACGCTGCCAACCAAAATCAGTTACCACCGAGAAGTTTTCAGCAACCTAATTAAGCCCCCCGAAAAGACATTTGCCGGTAGAGGAAAATTTGAGCGAGTTTCTCCAGCAAATCCAGGATTTTCTGCGCGGGTTGAGCCTGCAGCAGAAAGCTCTGCTGGCCGGCGGGGTGGTAGCTGTCGGGCTGATTCTGTGGCTGTTCGTCGCCTTGCTGGGCAGCGGCAAGAACGTCGTTCTTTACTCTGGCTTGAAGACCGAGGATGCGCAGTCTCTGGGAAGCCGTCTCGCCGCCAAGAATATCCCTTACGAAATTTCTCCGGACGGCGGAAGCGTTCTGGTGCCATCCGAAAAACTCGATGCCGCCCGCCTGGAAACGGCCGCGCAAGGGCTGCCGCGCAACGCCCGCCTCGGATTCGAGCTCTTCGACACGCCGAACTGGGCAGGTTCGGACTTCAGCGAAAAAGTTAACTACCAGCGCGCCCTTGAAGGCGAATTGGAGCGCACGCTGCAGACTTTGAGCGAAGTCGAAGCGGTGCGTGTCGACCTGGTGCTGCCGCGCGAGTCGCTCTTCAGCGAGCAGGAGCGCGACGCTAAAGCGGCGGTCATTGTCAAAACGCGCAATGGAACGCTTTCGCGCGATGCGCAGCAAGCCATTCCGCAACTGGTGGCGAGCGCCGTCGACGGTCTGCGGCCGGAGAACGTTACCGTGGTCGACGCCGACACTGCTCAGTCCTTTCTCGCGCGAAGAGGGCCGTCGGGCCGGGCATCGTTCGACGAAGATGAAGAACTGGCCGCGGCTGCGGTGCACGCCATTGAGCCGGTGGTCGGAGCCGACCATGTGCGCGCCAGCGTGCACGTCGAATACGACTTGAGCAGCAGCGAAGACACTTCTGAGATCTACGATCCGAAAACGTCGGTCACGCTGGCGCAGCAGCATACGGAAGAACTTGCGGAGGGCGCGAATCCCGCCGGAGTGCCCGGGGTCACGAGCAACGTGCCGGGGAGCGCTGCCGCGATTGTGCCGGCAGTCCCACCGAAGGTTACGCCGACAACGCCGGGCGCGGCTAGCACTCCGGCCGCAGCTCCCATCACGAGCGTGCTTTCGGCCATTGACAACCAGAGTTCGAAATCCGACAGCTCAACGTTTGCGGTCAGCAAGGATATCCACCACGTCCTGAATCCGGCAGGCCGGGTTCGCCGCATTACCGCGTCGGTGCTGGTCGATGACGCGCTCGATCAGCCTGCGGCCAATCAGCCGGGAAAAGACGGCAAGCCGGGGAACGGAAAAGCCGTGGCCGTCCGGCGGAAGCGCACACCGGAAGAGATGACGGCCATCGAGAAACTGGCGCGCGCAGCTATAGGCGTCGATGATAAGCGCGGAGACCTGCTGGCGGTCGAAAACCTGTCCTTTCAGACCACCCCGATTGAAGTGCCGGCCCCTCCCGGTAGGCTGGATAGATACCTCCTCCTGATTCAGCCGTGGTTCGGCGTGCTGCGTTACCTGGGCATCACGCTGCTTTTCCTGGCGGCCTACGCGCTGGTGCTGAATCCCGTGAAGAAGCAGGCGATCGCGGCCTTCCAGCAGATTCCCGGCCATCTCGGCAAGCCGCTTGCCGCGGCCGCGGGAGCTGGCGGCGTGCTCTCCGAGCTACCCCAGGAAAGCGATGAAGCCAAACGCGCCGGGATACTAAAAAAAGAGTTAGGCGACAAGATCAAGTCCGAGCCGGTGGCTGCGGGGCGGCTGGTGCAAACCTGGATCCATGAGCAGAAGACCAAGTAAGCGGATCGAGAGTTGGCATCCACAATTAATGGGGTGCCTGATCTCACACGATAGATAAGGCATCGGGATAGATAAGACTCAGAAATCGGTAAGACATAGATCCACGAAAGATAGGGAATGCCCCCAACCGTCTCCAACCCGGGCTTGCAGAAAGCGGCCATCCTCATGGTGGTGCTGGGCGAAGAGGCGGCCAGCCAGATTTACCGCAATCTCCCCGAGAACGACGTCCAACGCCTGACGAGGCGGATCGCGGAACTGGAACGCTTCAAACCGGAGACCGCGATTGCCGTGCTCGAGGAGTATCACCAGCTTGTTGTTACCCAGGGGTACCTCGCCGACGGCGGCCCGGACTATGCCCAGAAACTGCTGGTCAAGGCCTTCGGCGAGCCGGCGGCCAAGCGGCTGCTCGAACAGGTTGCCAATACGATGGACCAGCATGCCGTCCAGCTCGAAAGCCTGCAGGACGCCGATCCGCAGCAGCTGGCCAAGTTTCTCGAAGTGGAGCATCCGCAGACCATTGCGCTCATCCTGGCTCACTTGAACGCGCGCCAGGCCTCGGCGCTGTTGTTGCGGATGCCGGAAGAGATTCGAGCCGAGACCATTAAGCGCCTGGCGCAGTTGCGGCAGTTTTCTCCGGAAGTTGCGCAGAAGGTTGCGCTCGCCCTCAACAAGCAGCTGGAGTCAGTCGGCGAACAGAGCCGCCGCGCCTATGCCGGATTGAAAGGCGCCGCCGAACTTCTCAACCAGTTGGAGCCGATCAAGAGCAAGAGCATCCTTGAGATTATCGAAAAAGACGACCCCAAGATGGCGCTCGGCATTCGCAACCTGATGTTCACCTTCGAAGATCTGCTGGGAGTGCCCGAGCTCGGCATTCGCGAACTGCTGGGGCAGCTTGACAAGAAGACTCTGGCGCTCGGCCTGCGCGGCGCGAGCGAAGAGCTGAAGAATCTGGTCTTCAAATCGATGTCGTCGCGCGCCGTCGACATGTTGAAAGAAGATATGGAAGTGCTCGGCGCGGTGCGCGCCAAGGATGTGAATCAGGCGCAGCGCGAAATCGTGGAGGTCGCGCGCCGGCTCGAAGCTGAAGGCAAACTGGTCTTGAGCGCGGAATCGCAGGAGGAGTATGTCGTCTAGCGCTCCCGGGCGGCAGCGGGTTGCCGAGCCTTCGCCCTATGCCTACGCGGATGCCGCGGTCGCGAGCGGCGTGGGCAGTCCATCTGAGGCTGGCCAGGCTCTCGAAGAACAGAGCCGTCTGCAGAAAGCTCAGGCCTTTGAGCAGGGGCGCCAGAGCGCGCAACAGCAACTACGCTCCGAATTCGAGGCAGCGCTCGCCAGGAATTCTGGCGCGATCAGCCGCGCGCTGAACGAGTTCGCTGTGGAACGGCAAAATTATTATCGCCGCGTCGAAAGTGAAGTGGTCGAACTGGCGCTGGCCATCGCCCGCAAGATTCTGCACCGGGAAGTGCAGATCGACCCGCAGGCTCTCGCGGGCATCGTCCGGGTCACGCTCGAAAAACTCGATGATGGCACCAAAGTGACCTTACACGTTCACCCGCAAGAAGCCGCGGACTGGAGGCACTACTTCGCTTGTCTCGCCGAAGATCGCCCCGCTCCGGAGATCCAGGAAGATGCGGCTCTCGTGCGGGGAGAGTGCCGCATCGACACCTCACTGGGCTCGACTGAAGTCGGCCTCGCATCGCAGCTCAAGGAAATTGAAACTGGATTGCTCGACCTGCTCGCCGAACGGCCCGGCCCACCTGTTCCAAACCAGGCGCCAGAGAAGCGCTGAATGTCTCCCATTGCCAACCCGTGTGGTGACGGGGCTTTGCCCCGTCAGGACGGGCCAGAGGCCCGTCACCAGAGAAATACCTCTCCGATCATCTCTCCAATACTCGCCGCCTATTTCAGCCATGTCGAACACTGCTCTTCGCTGCGCTGGCGTGGGCGGGTGATCCAGGTCGTCGGGCAGCTTGTTGAATCCGAGGGCCCATTCTGCACCGTCGGCGAAGCCTGCGAAATCGTCGATTCATCCGGTCGGCACTGGCCGGGAGAGATTGTTGGTTTCCGTGGCCACACTGTTCTATCTATGTCGTTGCGCCGGCCTACGGGCATCCGTTATGGCGATCAGGTCGTGGCCTGGGGACGCCGTCCCACGCTCCGTCTCAGCGATCAACTGCTCGGCCGGGTGCTCGATGGCGCCGGAAACCCCATTGACGGGCTCGCCACGCCCGTGTGCCGCGAGCGCTCTGCGCTGGATCGCGAAGCTCCGCTCGCGCTTGAGCGCACCCCGATTCGCGACGCGCTGGGGTGCGGCATCCGCGCCATCGACGCGTTCCTCACCTGTGGACGCGGCCAGCGCGTCGGCATTTTCGGCGGAAGCGGCGTGGGCAAGAGCACGCTGATCGGCATGATGGCCCGCAACACCAGCGCAGACCTCACGGTGCTCGGGCTGATCGGCGAGCGTGGACGCGAAGTCGGAGAACTGCTCGACTCACTCGGCGAGGCTGGGCGCAAGCGTTCGGTCGTTGTCGTCTCTACTTCCGACCAAGACCCTCTGCTGCGCATCCGCGCCGGTCTTGCGGCCACGACCATTGCCGAATATTTTTGCGCGCGCGGCCAGCATGTTTTGCTGGTGGTCGATTCGCTCACCCGCCTCGCCATGGCGCAGCGCGAAATCGGACTCGCCGCCGGCGAGCCGCCCACCGCCAAAGGCTACACGCCTTCGGTTTTCACTATGCTTGCCCGCCTCATCGAACGGGCGGGTTCGTTCGGCTCCGGCACCATCACCGGCTTCTACACTGTGCTCATGGAGGGCGATGACGAGAACGATCCCTTGGTCGATGCCGTCCGAGCGCTGCTTGACGGGCACGTCATGCTCGATCGACGCCTCGCCGCTCAGAGCCACTATCCTCCGATTTCCATCCTCGACAGCATCAGCCGCATCATGCCCGCGGTCGTTTCCCGGGATCATCTCGCAAAAGTAAGTTTGATCCGCCGCCTGTTCGCTACTTACAAGGCCTCTGAGGAACTGATCCGAATAGGGGCTTACCAGAAGGGCAGTGACCCTGATCTTGATCGCGCCATCGCTATCATGCCCGCGCTGCGTGAGTTCTTGATACAAGGATCGCAGGAAGTTGGCGCGATGAAAGACACTTTGGCGCGACTAATGACGCTGCCGGTTTGAATTACGACTCGTGAGTCGTCGACTCGTAAAACCGACTCGTAAAATCGACTCGTAAAATCGACTCGTAAAATCATGGCTTTTCGTTTTGCTCTTGCTTCAATACTTCGCCTACGTCAAAGCATCGAGCGCCAGCGCACCCTCGATCTGCAGAAAGCCAATCTCCAGGTCTCTCGCGCTCAGGAAACTCTGGCGCAACTGGAACGCTATCTTACTAACTCCGCTCAATCCGATTCCAGAGGGCTCAGCGCCGGATGCACCGCCGCGGACCTCCAGTTCGCCGCAATTCTGCGCGAAAACCTGCTGCACTTCCGTGAAGAATTGCAGTCCGACATTCGGAAGCTCGAACTCCTGCGCCAGAAAGCGCTCGGTGCATATCATCAGGCTTATCGCGAACGCGAGATTCTCGAAACCCTGCGCGCCAGCCAGCGCCGCGTCTACCAGCAGGAACAGGCACGACGCCAGCAACAGGAACAGGATTCGGATTATCTGCTCCAACGCTGGCATCGTCACAGTTAAAATCCTCGTGACGAAATCGGCTGATTTTGCCGGGATAACCCGGCAGCGCTTGCCGCATCATCGCGCGCCGGAATCTTCGTGCGCCGGTTGGCAGCTGATTCATTTCCTCTAATCCGCTGAAAGTTCAAGGCCCGCGGCGCTCCGACCTGTCCTCAACTCGCGCTCTCCGCATTGGCGCACAGAGTGCAATCAATCTCGCGGCATTCCGATGCAGGTAGACGCAATTCTCAATCCGGCTGCGGCGCCAGCGGCTTCTAGCGTGGCACAGACTTCCTCGCCGGCAACTTCTTTCAGTGCCACGCTGGCCTCGTCGATCTCGAGATCGGCGCCACCTCAAACTCAAAGTCAGTCGGGCACAAATCTGTTTGTGCAAGGCCGGCCTATGCAGGAGCAGACTACGAAAGACGAATCAGTCCCGGATCAATCTCGGGAACAAGCGCCTCTCGCGGATACGGCCACAACAAAGTCAAACTCCAAGCTCGAAGGGGAGCTCTCAACAAATTTGGACGCAAAGCTCGAGGCAGATTTTGCTATGGAGGTAGAAGTCGCGACCAGCGCCGGTTCCAACCGCAGTTCCAGTGCCGCTCCGGGCAGCCGTATCAATTCCGATCGAAAGCAAAACTCGGTGAGTCCGAATTCGAAACTCGGACTCAAGTCTGACGCCAAACTCTCCGTGAAGCCAGCGGGAAATTCGGTCGCCACTCCGGCAGTCGCGCCATCGGTGTCTATGATTCCAGGCGGAATGTCTTCGGCCCCAGTTGCGATGCTTCCGTCGGTCTTAGAGAACGGAGATTTTTCTCCGTCCACTCCGAATTTAGGAGATGCGTCGAATCTGCAGTTGCTTGCGGAGCAATTCAGTGCGGCCGTGGGCAGCGCTTCCTCAGGAAGTCAAATCGCCTTCGTTCCGAACGCCGCCTCGAATCCTTCCGATTGGAACGCCACCGACTCGCTGGCAACGGCGTCCATTCCCATCGCACCTGCATCCCCCTCCAACGCACTTCCAACTGGCATTGACCTCGCCGTTTCCGATGCTATCTCTCACGCCGCGGACTCGTTCTCAGATTTGGCGGCACAGTCTTCGGCTGGGGAGTTGCAACCACCATCTCCGGCAGTTGCGTCCGCTGACAGCTCCGTGCACGGTTCGATTCCATCTGCTGCAACCGCGCTAACAATTGCCCCGATCGGCGACATCCCGACGGTCGCTGCCGCGCCCCTACAGTCGGCGGTCTCCACGCGCGCGACCCCACTTGTCGAGGGCGCATCGTTCCAGCCCGCGTCGTCCCAATCTGCGTCATCGCAGAGCACATCTCCGTCACTCCCCAACTTCTCACCTGAAACGCTAACGCCCCCGTCAACCCAGAGTTCAACCCAAGCCTTTTCCGCTGCCGCAATTTCGAACATCGACTCGCAGGCGTCCTCTGCGTCTACGTTAATTCCAACCGCGCAAGTCGCTGCCAGCGACAGCAATCTTGTGGGCGCCGGCGGGTCGCCGACCGGAATGCGGGCTACCGTCCCGTCGTCGAGTGGCGCGGCTGTGACCTCAATGCTGGTTAGCTCCGCAATGGCAACGCCCCGTGTCGCGGAGCCAGCTTCCACTTCCAGTTCCGCACCGCGTGAGGCCGTTCCTGCACAGTTTCACTCACCCGCCGTGACTCCTGCGGTGTCACGAATTTCCGGTGCTCCCGAACCCGGACCCACCATCGCCGCCAATCGCAACCATGACACCTCCCCTCCGGAAGCCGACAACAATCCAACGAACGCTGCTAATGAAAATGTTGATGATTATGCTAGTAACTATGTCAGTAACCAAAGCTCATCCCTTAATTCCAGTGGCGTAATCTCGACCTCCACCCTGACTCCAGATTCCGCAACGCCGCTTGCGCTTTCGGCTGCCACGACAAACGGTCCCGACGGCAGCGCGAAGAATGTCGCAGAAGCCCAATTGTCTTCAACCGCAACATCGCCGGCGAACGCCTCCGACAAGAAATCGGCGGCTGCTGTCCAACCGAATGCCGCTCCGTCCAGTATTGCAGCGCCCCGAACTTCCTCCTCTGGCATTCCGGTACCCGGCACTTCAGCATCCGATACCTCGGCATCGGGTAGTCCAGCGTCGGCGATTGCGTCGTCTGCAGCTTCGTCGCACAACGTTCCCGTCGTAATCACGCCTGGAAGAGATGCCTCAACCACCCTGATGGTTCCCACTCCACCCGCCTCTTCGCCGGCGCCGCCAGCTAGCTCCGAACCCGCCCCTGTCCTTCCTCAGGCTCACCAGATGCTCGACTCCGCGTCGGGCACTCCAACAGCTCCCTCGACGCCCATCGCGCCGGGTTCAGCCGCCGATTTGCAGATGAACGGCCAGATGCATATGGGAGTTCGTACCGACGCCTTCGGTGCGGTCGAGATTCACACCGTCGTCGCGCAAAGCCAGGTCGGGATCACGGTCCACGCCGACCGCGACGTCTCGCGCTGGTTCAGTTCCGAGGTTCCGGGACTGGAATCCGGACTCAACAATAGCCACTTGAACCTCACAGGGGTGAATTTCGATCATGGACGCTCCGGTGTTCAAACCGCGACCGGCTTTTCAAATGGCCAGCCGCGGCAGAATTTCTCGCAACCACAACAACCGCAATCCGCCGGCTCGCGCGCCGCTGCCACGCCCGAACCAGGCGGGCCAGCGGAGGCCGCAACCGTCGACATTCTCCCTTCAGGCCGCTCCACCGGGTCTTTAGGAGTGGGAGTGGGAAATCATTTCAGCGTCCACGTTTAGGAGGTAAGCCCGTGTCCATGTCGTTAATGCAAATGCTGCACGCCGCCACGCCAACGGCCAGGTATTCCGCGGCGTCGCCATCGAATGCTGCCACCACTTCCACATCCTCACCATCTTCCTCGACCTCATCGACCGACCCGGGCGTGGATTTGACCAACACGTTCCTACAGTTGCTCTCCGTACAACTCGAAAATCAGAGCCCGATTGACCCGGTCGATCCCAACCAATTTGTCACCCAGCTCGCAACCTTCGACTCGCTCGGCGAACTGACTCAGATCCAGGAACTTATGCAGACGCTGGTGACCGACGTTGGTGGCGCCTCCACTTCCGCTCCCGGCGCTGCCAACGCCAATTTAACTTCCGCCACTAGCCCGAATTCTATCTCTCACTAAGGAGCCCCTATGCCCGATTTTTCAGTACCTCTTTCCGGATTGGACGCCAGTTCCGCCGCCCTTGCCACCACAGCCAACAATCTGGCCAACCTCAACACCGTCGGTTACAAAGATCAGCAGATCCAGTTTGCCGATCTCTTCTACCAGAATCTGGGAACAGACGGCGCGGGAGATCCCATTCAGCGCGGCGCGGGCGTCCAGGTCAGCTCTCAACCCACCGACTTTACTCAAGGCGACGTCACTTCGACCGGCGTCGATACCGATGTCTCCATTAACGGCAATGGCTTCTTCGTAGTGCAGCATAATGGTGTGGAGACCTACACTCGTGCCGGGAATTTTGAAGTCGGGACCGACAATCTGCTCGAAACTTCCGATGGCCAGCAGGTCCTCGGATACGCCGCCGTCAACGGCGCGATCAGCACTTCCGCGGGGCTCAGTTCGCTCGCTCTGGGCGCCGGAATCGCGAGTCCAGCCGTCGTCACTACCAACGTTGCCCTCACCTCGAACCTCGACGCCACGTCGGCTCCCGGGACACAGTATTCAACGCAAGCCACCATCTACGATTCCCTCGGCGCCGCCCACCAGGTCACCTTCACCTACACCAACGCCGATGTCGCGGCCGTCGCCGCCGTCCCCGTGCAGGCTGCGACCGGCACGCTGACCTCCAGCGGTAGCGCGCCGAGTGATGGCGACCAAATAACCGTAGGCGGCACAACCTACACCTTCAAAACGGCCCTCGACGCCAGCACCTCGGCCAACGAAGTCCTGATCGGTGCAAGCGCAACCACAGCCATTGCGAATCTCGTCAACGCCATCAACGGCAACACGGCCGATGCCAACGGGGATGGAGCCGCCGGCTATGGAACCGACACGGTTGCTAATACTTCTGCCACCGCGGCGGATACTACTCCCGGAAGCCTGATCACCCTGACAGCAAGTACGACCGGCACCGCCGGCAACACTGTCGCACTCACCGGCGGGGGCACCTTTGCCGCTTCCGGCAGTGGTGATCTTGCGGGCGGCGTCGATGCCGCTGCCGCCGTACCGGGCGTCGTCAACACCTGGAACTACACCGTTACTCTTCCTGCCGCCGACGTCAGTGGCGCCACCGCCCCCGTTACCCTCGGTAGCGGCACGCTCATTTTCAACGGGGATGGAACCCTCCAGAGCGTCACTCCCACCAATGGCGTCGCCTCTACTACTAACCCCACCCTTACGGTTCCACCCGCCAGCCCGGCATCCGTCTTTGCCGATGGCGCCAACCCCCTTAGCTTTACCTGGAACCTCTTCGATCCGACCGGCTCGGCGCTGGTCACGCAAACTGCCTCAGCCAGCAGTACCACCTCCATCCAGCAAGATGGCGCGGCCAGCGGCACCTTGCAGAATTTCAGCATCGGATCCGATGGCACCATAACAGGATCCTTCAGCAGTGGAACAACAGCCATCGTCGGCCAGATCGCGCTCGCCAGTTTCGCCGACGAGCAGGGTCTTTCGCGCAACGGGGATAACACCTTTTCTCCGACGCTGGCCTCTGGTCAGCCCTCGGTCGGCGCGCCAACCAGCGGCGGACTCGGCAGCATCACCGACGGCGCTCTCGAACAATCCAACGTCGACATCGCCACCGAGTTCGCCAACCTCATCGTTGCCCAGCGCAGCTATGAAGCCAACGCTCGCGTGGTCACCACATTCGATCAGATCGCGCAAGACACCATCGCACTGAAACAGTAAAAGTTCCTTTCCGGTCCGGAGGAGGGCGCCGTCCGCGTAGGGACGGCCGCCCTCGGCTGTCCAGCGAGCGCAGGCCGCCGAATTGAGGGAAATAAGGGCGTTAAGCAGGGACGGCCCGGTTCTCACGCACCTTTTTGGGAGCCCAATCCCGCTTATTCCGGGTTCCCCGGCCTGTAATAGATTCGGTCGCGATTCCCGCCGCAACTGCTAAAATTGCTTGTCATGGCGTTTCCCGCTAACCGTCTGCGCCGTTTGCGCCGCACCGAAACCCTGCGCGCTTTGGTCCGCGAAACCAGACTTACTCCCGAAGCTCTGGTTTACCCCGTGTTCGTTTGCCCGGGAACCGGCGTCCGCAAGGAAGTGCGCTCCATGCCTGGTGTTTTCAACCTTTCGATCGACGAAGCGGTGAAAGATGTTCGATCCGCGCATGCGTTGGGAGTGTTATCCGTCATTTTGTTCGGACTGCCAGAAAAGAAGGATGAAGTAGCGACCGGCGCGTGGGCGGATGATGGCATCGTGCAGCAGGCGGCACGCGCGATCAAGCGTGAGGTACGAGACGTGGTGGTCATGGGCGACGTTTGCCTCTGCGAATATATGTCGCATGGCCATTGCGGGGTCGTAAGAGACCGAAGCCCAATCTTTAGGCGCAGCCGCGGCCGCTCCACCCGTGGCGGCGGAGTACGAGATTGTGAACGATGCGAGCCTGGAGTTGCTGGCGCGAACTTCGGTTTCGCTGGCGCGCGCAGGCGTGGATATCATCGCGCCCTCCGACATGATGGATGGACGGGTGGGTGCGATCCGCACCGCCCTCGATACATCGGGCTTCGAAAATACTCCGATTCTTTCCTACGCGGCGAAATTCTCTTCCGGGTTTTACGGCCCGTTCCGCGAAGCTGCCGACTCGGCGCCACAGTTCGGAGACCGCCGCTCCTACCAGATGGACCCCGCGAATCTCCGCGAGGCCATGCGCGAGATCGAGTTGGACATCGAGGAAGGCGCGGACATGATTATGGTCAAGCCCGCTATGCCCTATCTCGATGTGATCGCCGCTGCCCGCGAACGCTTTGACCTGCCGCTGGCGGCTTATCAGGTATCGGGCGAGTACGCGATGATCGAGGCCGCCGCGCGAAACCAGTGGATTGACCGCGAGCGTGTAATCATGGAATCCCTCCTGTGCATCCGGCGTGCGGGAGCCAGCATGATTTTGACTTATTACGCAAAGGAAGCGGCCAGGTTGCTGGCTTAACGGGTTCATGATCTAGTTGGTCAGTTACCCGTCCGGGCTGGTTTAACCCCTCCAGACTGGAAGCCGACTCGCCGTTTACGATTGTGTCTTATCTAGTCAAATCTTTGCTCTCGACTCGACAAATTGTTGTAAAATCCGCCCAACTTCGGAGTGGATATGGGTCGCAATGCTAACGCTAAGGTTTCGTCTATACAGTTAATACGAGCTTGCGCTAACTCGAAAGACGAAAAGGCGTGGGCGGAGTTCATAGGCCGCTTTCAACCAGTCATTGCGGCCTCCGTGCTGAGAACTGCCCGCCGATGGGGAACAGTTTCCGGTGCGCAAGTCGACGACCTTGTTCAAGATACCTATCTGAAGCTTTGCGAAGATAATTGCGACTTGCTGGCCACGTTCCGGCCGAAGCGCAAAGATTCCATTTATGGATTCCTGAGAGTGCTGGCGGCCAACGTCGTCCAGGACCATTTCAAGTCGGTCCTGGCTGCGAAGCGGGGCGCGGGCCAAGTGGAAGTGACCGTGGAGTCAGGCCAGACCGATCCGAGAACAAGCGGGAGCTATGTTTTCGATGAGGCAACCCGACATCTTCAGCTTGATGAAATCAGGAAAGTCTTGCAGCAGATTACGGCCGGCAAAGACCAGCAAAGGAAGCGTACGATTTTCTGGCTTCGCCACCGGTTTGGGCTTACCGCTAGTGAAATTGCATCCATTCCCTCGATCGGGCTGACCACGGAAGGGGTTGAAAGCGTGCTCATGCGCTTAGCGGCCTTGATTCGCGGCCATTTCATGACTTTGGTCCTCACCATGAGGTGAAGGGTCTGGGCTGAAAAAATCGTTGTAATAAGCGTGGACCTAAATTTTGGAACCTTCCAACCAGCATCTTTCACCCGCGGAACTGGCGAGGCTCTTAGAGCAAGTCCGCTCTGTTGCGCAAGGCGGTCCGGAAACCAGCCCGGAAGCGATGGCCCTGCACCGGCATCTCGCCGTCTGCGCGGCCTGTCGCGAGCAATTCGAGGAGTTGGCGGAATTGGAACGCCAGTTTATGCATTTGCGACCAATTGAGACATCGGAGACTCTCTGCGATTGTCCAGACCCGACGGTATGGCCTGACATCGTGGTGGGTCTGCCTCAGCCAGATGAAGCTCTTCTCTATGTCGAACACGCCGGCGTTTGTGACCATTGTGGTCCGCTGCTGCGTAAAGCGCTGGCTGATTATGCCCCGCTAAACGCGGAATTGACCGAAGACGAGCGCAAGCAGATTGCGACTCTCGATAGCTCAAGCGCTGGTTGGCAAGAGAAATTGGCCCATCGAATCGCGGCAGTACCGGCTTCGACGATGGCCCTGCAATCTGTGCCGTGGTGGCGGTACCGGATAGCCTTCCCGCGACAGGTGCTGGCAGGGGTATCTCTTCTCGCGGTAGTAGGCGTAGGATCGTGGATCGTTTTCCGTCAGGTCCAGCTTCGCCACCAACCCGCCGCCGCCGAAACTTTGCTCGCTCGTGCATATACGAAGAAGCGCACCCTGGAGTTGAGGATCGCCGGCGCTTCCTACGCGCCCATGAATGTTACACGCGGAGAGGCGGGATCATTCGCCGATAGTCCTAAAGAGCTTCTAAGTGCCGAAGCCCTGATCGCCAGCCAGTTGGAATCCCAGCCTACAAACCCCGCATGGCTTCAGGCTCAGGCGGAAGCAGACATGTTGGAAGGTAAGTACGATCCGGCAGTGCAAGCTTTGCGGCACGCTGTCGAATTGGAGCCGCAGTCGCCGGCGCTTCTGGCCGATCTGGCCAGTGCATATTTCCAGCGTGGTCTGTCACAAGACAAAAAAGACGATCTGGCTGCCGCTTACGAAAATCTTAGCAAGACCTTGACCCTGCAACCCGACGATCCGATAGCGCTTTTCAATCGCGCCATTGTTGGGGAGCATCTTTTCCTTTATCACCAGGCGCTCGACGACTGGGATCATTACCTCCGCGTCGACCCAGCGTCGCAGTGGGCGCAGGAAGCTCGCAACCATTCCGATGCCATCCGGGCCAAGTTGAAAGACCATCAGAGTCAGGCAACTCCGCCCTCTGCGGATCGGTTGATTGAGGTTGCAAGTGGTACCAGTCCGCCGACTGATGTCGATCAGCGTATTGAGGAGTATTTGGATCTGGCAATACGCTCCTGGTTACCTGCGGCCTTTCCCGACAAAGGGAATGAGGTCGGAACAAATAAAGGCCGGACCGATGCCGCCAAACTTAATGGTGATCCGCGCGCCTTGCAGGCGCTTTTTTTTTTGGCCGACCTGGCGAGCCAGCACCATGGCGACCATTGGTTGGCTGACCTTCTCCGCGGTTCCTCAGCCCCGCATTTTCCGCAAGCCGTAGCGGCACTTGCCCGCGCCAGAACAGCCGATCAATCTGGCGAATATGAGGTTTCCCGCCAACAGGATAAGCTTGCCGATCGACTGTTTCGCGCTTCGGGCAATGTGGCGGGGGAATTGCGCGCGCAGTACGAGCAAACCTTTGCGGCACAGATGGAACGGCGCAGTGAAGATTGCCGGCGAACGGCGACTGCCGCGCTGACCGAATCGGAGAGGCAGTCTTATACCTGGCTACAGATTCAGTTTGGCCTCGAGAAAAGCGTCTGTTCTGGCCTGATGGGCGACATCGGCACCACTAGTGAGAGCGTGCGGCAAGCTCTGCAGCGGGCAGAACAGAATGGCTATGGGGGCCTCTATCTGCGGGCCATAGGTTTTGCCGCGGGTGACCAGAACATCAACGGCGACCCATTGAAGGGTCTTAAGCTGGCCAGCGCCGGTCTGGCAAAATTCTGGTCGGGGCAGTTCCCTGCCATGCGGGGATACAACCTCTACACCGAGCTCACCCTCAGCGCCGAAGTAGCAAGACGATCGAATTTGCGGATGGCTGCCCTTGGCGAGGCCGTCGCATTGATCGATTCCAACGACAACCTTCTGATGCGGGCATGGACTCATGACGCGATGGCGGATGCGGCGACAGCGGCCCATTTGCCGGACGTCGCTAAGCGGCAATACGCCGAAGCCGAGCGGCTTTTTGCGGCTGCGCCGCGCACCGAGGCTACCCGCAATTATGCGGTCGAAACCAAAATCCGAACTGCTCAACTGGAAGCGCGGGAAGGCCGATTCGAAGAGGCTATCGCCGGCTTGACGGCCATCCAGGACCAGGTACGCCCGCTTTCGAATAATTATCTGGTGCAGATGTTCTATTCCAGTCTGGGCGAGGTGCAACTGGGCAGAAATCGCGATACGGAGGCCGAGCAGGCCTTGCGTTCGGCGCTAGCCTTGGTGGAGCAGAGCCTGGCTACGCTCGGGTCCGAGTCCAAACGCAGGAGTTGGACCAAGGACGCAGCGCCCGTGTACCTCGCGCTCATCGAAGCAGAGTTCGGCCAGGGCCGCTCAGACGGAAGCGCTCGACACCTATGAGTGGTATCTCGGCGCGCCCCCTCCGGCTAGCGGGAGATTCCGGCACTCAGCCATTCCGCCCGAACCCGAACCCCGAGCCGAACGATGGGCCGAACAACGACCAATCCTCCCGTGCCGGAACCCACGCGACTGGAGTCTCGCCTCCCGCTGCTGACCGAAGAAACCGCACTGGCTTATGCCGTCCTGCCCGAAGGCTTGGCGATCTGGGTTTACGACGACCGGGGAATCAATGCACATTGGATTCCGAAATCAACCGATAGCCTGCAGGAGTTAGCGGAAAGATTTCATGACCTGTCCTCAGATCCTGGTTCGGAGCTAATCGCCTTGCGCCGGGATGCTCGCAGCTTGTATGGAACGCTGATCGCTCCGGTGGAACAATACCTTGCGCCGGGGCGCACACTGGTAATCGAGGCGGAAGGCTGGTTGGCCCAAGTGCCCTTCGAAGCCCTGCTGGATGCGAACGGTCACTACCTCATTGAACGTGCGCCCATCGTCCATTCCCTCGGGCAGGATTCGGAGGAGCAGCTGCGCGCCGGCACTGGCATTTCGCGGGACTTGCCGGCACTGGTAGTAGGCAGCGCCGCTTCGTTGCCAGCCGAAGGGCTTATGCCGCTTCCCGATGTGGCTGCGGAAGCCGACACCGTTGCCGCCAGCTTTCATTCCGCACACGTCCTCGAAGGCAGAGAAGCAACCCTCAGCTCGGTGCGCAGCGAACTTCCCGGAGTGGCGGTTTTCCACTTTGCCGGACATGCGCTCGCCACTCCGGGAAGAACAGGATTGATGTTTGAAGGCAAGATTCCAGACGGACAAACGAACACGCTCCGCTTGCTGGATGCGGATACGGTTCGGCAGCTTCGCCTGCAAAGCCTGCAGTTGGCCGTGCTCTCGGCCTGCAGCACCGCGTCAGGGAGCGGCGAATCCAGCGGATTCGACAGCGTTACCGATGCTTTTTTGCAGGCGGGTGTGCCCCACGTGGTTGCGAGCCGGTGGACGATAGATTCGGCTGAGACACAAAAATTCGTGCAGGACTTTTATCGCAACGCGCTTCTTGGCCAGTCGATTCCGGATGCCATCCGCCTCACCTCACTGAAAATGCTGGCAAGCCGGGACACATCTCATCCCTACTACTGGTCGGCGTTTGCAGCGTACGGAAGGCCCTAACGGGCTGACAAGAAAGTCAAGACAATTCCAGCCTCAAAAAAGGGGCGGAGAATTCGAAGATTTCGGTATCGCTTGCTAGCGCGATGCCCTGATACAAGACCCCGTGTTCCCCGGCAGTTGGCAATCACTCAAACAGGAGAAACCAATGAAAATCTGCCGCTATTCGACCACAACGGTGACGCTGGTCGTTACCGTCATGGCCCTGCTGTTCCTTATCGCATGTCAAACCTCCGAAAAGCAAACCAGCCCTGCACCCGCGGCTCAGGCGCAAAGCACGGAAAAAGTGTTCATACTGTTTGAAGGCCCCTGGGCTTTCGCCACCGATCCGAAGGACGCCGCCAGCGTTGTGGCGATCGCGCCCAAGACGAAAGGACATCGCGATCTTGTGGTGAAGGCATCGAACCATGCGACGCTCGCTTCGGGAGTTTACGATCTCGCGTTTCCCGCTCATAGCGGCGCCGCTGCCGCGACCGCCGACCCGAGCATCGCGCAGTCCGACATCTCCGGTCAAAATCTGCAACGGGCGCTGGACAAGAAATCGGGAAGATACGTGATCCGCCTTCCCAAGCCTGAAGAGTACCTCGTTGCTGCCCGCGTGAGGAGCCGGATCGGTGCAACGTATCCGCCCGAAGCTTCGACGGAGAAGGATTACGCCACCTCAGTATCGCTACTCTACAACGTCAGCAGCCTGAATGGGTTCTCCCTGGCGGGCGCTCCGGACAGCGAAAAATTTAATCCATTGTTGCTACAGGTGGAGACGCCAGTTATTCGCTTTGTCATCCTGCCGGCACAATTCGACGATCCCATGGACAAGTGCGATACACACTCGCGTGAGTCCTTCCGAGACCTGACGGAATTGCTCGGGCTGACTCTTTACGTGGATTTCCCGGATAACCCAGCGGACTGCCACAGCAAAGATCCGCAAAACGCGCACCCTGCCAAAGCGGCGGCAACCTCGCGCGCCGAACGGTTAGTTACTCTCCTGACGGGCAACATAGCCGAGGTGGAGGGTGCATCCACAATGGGCGCTCCGCGAGTCATCTCCGACCGTCTGGCAGCTGCAATATATTTGTTTTTCATGGCTGGGCTCGATTGTGGAGGGGGCAATATCATACTCAAGCCGACCTCGTAGGGCTTTTGTCGGGGCCGCCGGATGTATTTTTGATCAGGGGCGAAAAGCACAACTGCTTTTCGCCCCCGATCGTTTTGCGACTCGGCGAGCCGCGCTCGCCCACGGAAAGCGAGGTCACCCTTGCTGGCCGCGAATTCTCTGTGACGGCTATCGACGAGCGACCAGCGACTGCGCTGAACAATTACAATAGCCTCGTGAACCCGCGTGCCCCAAAGCCGGCCACCGACGGCAAGCGCCCCAACAATGCACGCCAGCGCCACCACGCCACTTATGCGGCCGAAGCCTCGGGCCTGCTCCTGATGGCGGTTCTGCTGCTCATTCTGATCATCATCCGCTATTGGCACTATATCCCGTGGAGCGCGCGCTGAACGTGCTGGAGTCCCCGGAATCGCGAAAGCTGAAATCGCAGAATCGGCAGCCTTCGGATCGCGAGCCGCTGGTTGTGGTCGTCCTCGGACCAACGGCCAGCGGGAAGACCGCTCTGGCCCTCGCGATCGCACGGCGCTTCCAGGCAGAAATCGTCAACTGCGATTCGGTGGCGATGTACCGCGAATTTGACATCGGCACGGCCAAGCCGACGGCGGCGGAGCGCGCGGAAGTTCCACATCACTTGCTAGATTGCGTGGATCCGGTGGCTGACGTGACCGCGGGCGATTACGCCCGCCAGGCCCGGCAGATTCTGCATGAGATAGCTTCACGCGAGAACCTCTCGCGCGGAAGTGGTTTGCACGCCAGCGGTCAGCATCGGAATTTGCCTATCGTCACCGGAGGCACAGGACTCTACCTTCGCGCCCTGCTCGACGGACTATTTGCCGGCCCGCAGCGTTCCGAAGATTTGCGCAGCCGATTGCGGTCGCGCGCGCAAAAAAACGGAGCCCAGCATTTGCACCACATTCTGCGGCGGCTCGATCCCGCGGCAGCGAATCGCATTCACGCCAATGACATTCCCAAGGTGATTCGGGCGATCGAAGTTTGCATGGCCTCGCGCCGGAGTTCATCTCGGACTTCGCCCCAGAATATGACCGAATTTTGGCAGCGCGGACGCGAGCCGCTGCATGGCTTTCGCATTCTGCGTTTCGGGTTGAATCCTGAGCGCGAAGCTCTCTATGCGCGCATCAACCAGCGAGCCGCCAAGATGTTCGACGAACGGCGAGTCAACGAAGGGCGAATCGACGAAGGCCCGCCGAATAAAAGACGGGTCGACGGCAGCGGCAAATTGATGGACGGAGGACTAATCGCAGAGGCCGAGCCGCTTCTCGCAAAGTATGGCGACAAAGCCCGGCCGCTCTCTTCGCTCGGATACAAGCAGGCCGTGCAGTTCCTGCGCGGCGAACTGGATCGCGCGTCGGCGCTCGCCGCCGCGCAGCAGGCGCATCGTAACTATGCCAAGCGCCAGATGACGTGGTTCCGTCGCGAGCCGGATGTGAATTGGCTCAACGGCTTCGGCGACGATCCGGCGATTCAGGCGCAGTGCATCGCAATCGTCGAACAGAAAATCTAAGGCACTCGAGCTCGCCGGAGGGTTCCCCGGTGCTCCAAAGCTAAGCACGAGGGTTGATCTACGTTTTTTGCTATTGTCACTTGAGCATGCGCCGAAAATTGTTTGAGCTGACGCTGCTGGTTGTGGCGACGAGGGGCAGGCCGCCGGCCCCAGCTTGGCCGACTAAGCGGTTACACTTGTTCGGGATAACGGCATGGTAATCCCGCTGCACCCTGCAGGAGCGCTTGGCGGAACGTCGGGAAAGTTTCCGGGAACTCCAAAGCCCGATATTCCGTATCAATCCTTGACAGAGGTTGGCAATCGTCTCGTTGCGGTCATTTTTAGGAGGTTCCTCCCATGTTCAATCCGATATACAGATTGTTCAACCGTAACTCCGCCCAGAGACTGTCTCTGGCCGCTCTGATTGCCGCTCTTTGCCTGTTTACCGCCTGCAGCATCACGGCCAACGACAAAAGTGCTGACGGAGAGAAGCACGTTGACATCAAGTCTCCCGTAGGTGATTTGCACGTGAGCGAGCAAGCCGACATTCGCGACGCCGGCCTCAGCCTTTATCCGGGCGCCAAGGCCGCACCGAAGGACGACAGCGACGATAAGAAAAGCGCCAATGTGAACCTGTCGATTCCGGGATTCTCCTTGAAAGTGGTGGCGGCCGAGTTCGTCTCCGACGATGCCCCCGGCAAAATCATCGCCTACTACGACAAAGAGCTACAGAAATATGGCAAGCCCATCCAGTGCCACGGCGGCTGGAACAACGGTCACGTCAACTACGATGGCAAAGATGCCATGTCGAGGCCGGTGTCATGCGGGAACAGCGGCAGCAGCGACTCTGTGGAACTGAAAGTTGGAACCGAAGGGAATCAGCACATCGTTTCCGTCAGGTCCACCAGTCAGGGAAGCCGTTTCGCGCTGGTTTACGTGCGCACGCACACGGGTTCGGACACCACGATTTGAAAAGCATCAGCTGATCGGGCTATCCGGTGAGATTAACTCGCTACTGCCTCGGATTACCGATCACCCGATGGCCCGAACCCCCGAATCCCCGATCACACGACCCTCTAGCTTGCTCTCCCGGTTCGTTCTGCGCTAGCTTCAAAGAGGTGGAACATCCCTGCCAACAATGTGGAACGACGGTTGAGGATGGCCGGCCGTTTTGTCCGCAATGCCGCGCTCCTCAAATTCACGTGCTGGTGCCGGAAGCTCCGGAAGCTGAGGTCGCCGCGCAATCGGCCATCCTGACGCGCGATTCTTCTCCTGAGACTTCCGTAGAGACGCTCCTTGCCGCGTCTCAGAGGCGGCCAGGCTCGCCGGGAAGCCCCCTGGACCGGGGAACCGCGGTTCGTGCCGCGCTTAAGGCCGGCCTCCTCGGCTTTCTCATCGGAGGATTTATACCGTTCCTCGGGATCGTGCTGGCCGGCGCGCTGGCAGTCTTTTTCTACCGTCGTGAAAGCGGATGCGGACTTCCCGTCGCTCTCGGATCGCGTCTTGGGGGAGCAGCCGGGGTGGTCGCCGTCGCTATCAGCTCTGCGATCCTCAGCGTCTGGATTCTTCTGTTTCATGGCCAGGAAAAGTACTTCGAGTTCCTCAAGCAGGCCACCGACAAGGCAGGAGTGAGTGCCTCAGACCCGCAGTTTCAGACCGTCCTGCATAGCCTGTCGACTCCCTTGGGCCTGGCGGTCACCTTCTTGTTAGGAATGGTCGTCGGCTCGTTGCTGGCCTCGGTTGGCGGCGCATTGGCCTCGCTCTTTCTGCGCCCCCGCAAGCCGCAGGCGTGACAAGCCATCTTGCTCTCGTCTTGGCGCACGCGTATCATGCAGCGTTTATGATTCACCCGCAGCGCGGGTTCTTAAATTACAAATTACCGATTGCAAATTACAAATCTCCAGCGCCAGTTCGCCGTGAAATTATCTAACACTATGAATCCAGCGCGCGGTTCGCTCCTCGGCATCGAGCACCTGGAAGCAGCCGAGATCATGAACCTCCTGAAGTTTGCCCGGCGCATGAATCCGGAGAAGCCGCGGCCCCTCCTCAAGGGCAGGCGAGTGCTTCTTCTTTTCTACGAGGCGTCCACTCGCACCCGAAGCTCGTTCGAAATCGCGGCCGAGTCGCTGGGCGCGCACACTGTCCTCATTTCCGCCACCGGTTCGAGTATTGAAAAAGGGGAGTCGCTGCTCGACACCGGATACACGGTGCGCGCTCTGGGCGCCGATATCATCGTCATCCGCCACCCCAGCGCCGGCGCGCCCTACGTGATGGCGCAGCACATCGATGTGCCCGTCATCAACGCCGGTGACGGACTGCACGAGCACCCCTCGCAGGCGCTGCTCGATGCCTATACAATTCTGCGCAACAAGAAAACTTTCAAAGGCCTGCAGGTCGCGATCGTCGGCGATATTTTTCACAGCCGTGTGGCGCGGTCGGCTTGCCACCTGCTGAGCAAATTTGGCATCAAGATCATTCTTTGCGGTCCGCCGGAACTCGCGCCCGAAATTGCGACGACGCTCGCGCCCGGCGTTCGCGTGACCCGTCACATTGAAGACGCTTTGCGCGGCACCGATGTCATCATGCTGCTGCGCGTGCAAAGCGAGCGTCTCGCTGGGCTGAAGATCGATCTTCCTGAATACATCGCGCGCTATCAGATGACGGCCGCGCGGTTGAAAATGGCAAAGAAGGATGCCATGGTAATGCATCCTGGGCCGATCATTCGCGGCCTGGAACTGACAAGCGAAGTCGCCGACGGCGTCCAGGCGCGGATCCTGGAGGAAGTGCGCAACGGCGTGCCCACACGCATGGCGATTCTGGCGCGGGCAATAGGGAAAATGCGATGAGCGCGGAAAAGAATCGAACGAGTCTGCTGATCAAGGGCGGCCATCTGATCGATCCGGCGGCCCGCATCGACGCGCCAATGGATCTGTTGCTCAAGGATGGCCGAGTCGCCGAAGTCGCTGCCCCCAACAAGATCAAAGGCGGCGCCCACGATAAAAACGATAAAGACGAGAAATTCGATGCCCGCGGCCTAATCGTCGCACCCGGCTTCATCGACCTGCACGTGCACCTGCGCGAGCCCGGCCAATCGCACAAAGAAACCATCGCGACTGGAACGGCGGCTGCCGCTGCCGGCGGCTTCACTTCGGTTTGCACCATGCCCAACACGCTGCCGGTCGTCGATTCGGTGCAGTGGATCGATTGGCTTCGTCAGCCGGAACGCGGAGCCGTCGTTAATGTTTTTGCCATCGCGGCCGCAACTCTTTCCAGCAAGGGTACGGCCCTTACCGATTTTCGCGCGTTGCAGAGCGCTGGAGCCATAGCCGTCACCGACGATGGCAAGCCTATCCTCGACGACAACATCATGCGCGAGGCGCTGGCGCTGGGCGGTGAGCTGAATTTTCCCGTGGTCCAACATGCCGAGGACCCGCGCATGACCGAGCATTGCTCGATGCATGCGGGCGCGCGTTCGTTCCGTCTCGGCTTGCGCGGCATGACTGCGGCTGCCGAAGCGTCGATCGTCGAACGTGACGTGCAGCTTGCGATGTATATTCCCAACGCCCGTCTGCACGTTGCGCATCTCTCCACTGCGGATGCGTTAAAAAGTGTACGCCGCGGCAAGCGTGCTAAGGCGCGAGTCACCTTCGAAGTTACGCCGCACCATTTCACGCTGACCGACGAAGACATGCGGGACTACGACAGCAACTACAAGATGAACCCGCCGCTGCGCTCGAAATCCGATCTCGAGGCTATCCTGGCCGCGCTCGCCGACGGCACCGTGGATGCCATTGCCACCGATCACGCTCCTCATGCCGCCCACGAAAAACAGATGGAATTCGAGCGCGCGGCATTCGGCATCACCGGACTGGAAACCGCGCTGGCGCTCGCGATCACCAAACTGCATCGCGAGAAACGGATTCCACTCTCCCGCATTGTGGAACTCTTCACTGCCGGTCCTGCGCGCTGCTTCGATCTGCGCGGCCGCGGGTCGCTGGCCCGCGGATCATTGGCTCGCGGTTCGGTAGCTGACGTTACGGTTTTCGATCCAAAGAAAAAGTGGACTTTTGACGCCGCGAAGTCGCGCTCCAAATCAAGAAACACGCCCTTCGATGGATGGCCGCTCACAGGGAAAGTAGTAGCGACTATCGTCGGCGGGAAGATTGTATACGCAAGTTAGAATTGCCTAGGGATCGCGAGGCCTATCTTGGTGAACAGTGACATGAGTAGCATAATAAATTCTCTTATTTCCGGCCCCCTCTATCCATTTTCTGGCGGTCTACATAACAGCCTGCCTTTGGCGAGCTGTGGTGCCTACACGATCTGGAATGCTAGTCAATTTCTCTACGTTGGCGCAGCCGGACGTAAATTGGACCTCGGGGTTGGCCACCAAAGTATGAAGGGCTTGAAAGACCGACTCGACAGTCATTGGCGCGGCCTGCGGTCAGGTAGTCAGTTTGGGGTTTACATCTTTGATCGATTCATAGTGCCGAACCTCACGGAAGAGCAAAGGCTCAAGTTTAGGAGCGGTGAATTGCAGGGCGACAGCTTACGCGCGCCTTCATCCAGGCGCACCTCTCATACCGTTTTCTGGTGACCGGTTCGTACAAGGAGGCGATGGCAATTGAGGACCAATTCAAGCGTGGCCAGACCCTAGTCGGGTTTCCACTTCTTAATCCGAGACAAGATCGAAAAACACAACCCTCCAGAGAGACCGCGACTTCTAGTTCGGCCTACGATCTCGCAAGAGAAGCGGGCCTAATCGGATGCGCGCACGATGGTCCATCCGACCTGAGCGTCAAAGGCACGGACGACAAAGGTTTTGGCAAGAGCGGATAGGGTCTAACGCGGACGCGGTCAACCAATCGATTCTCGCAAGTAGTGCTACAATCCCACGCCATGAAGCGCGCACTGTTCCTCTTCCTCCTGATCCCGTTCCTGCTCGCCCAAACAGCCACCGAAGTCGAGATCACCGCTGAACCGTCGCACCATCTCGCCCTCGACAACGAATATCTTCGCGTTTTCAAGGTTGAAGTCGCGCCTCATACGGCGACGCTTATGCATCGCCATCGCCACGACTATATCTATGTCGCCATCGGCGATGCGCACATCTCGAACGAAGTCGAAGGCAAGCCGGCCGTCGACGCTAGGCTTGCGGATGGCGATACGCGGTTTGCGCCAGGAAATTTTGCCCACATCGCCAGAAATCTTTCAGACCAGCCTTTTCGCAATGTGACGATTGAGTTGATGCAGGATGAGAAATTGCGCCAAACTCCCTCCCACTGGCGGAAAGAAAGCGGCGAGAAGAATTTTCCCGGCGGCCGCAGCAAGATTCTTTTCGTAAAAGATGGAGTGCGCGTCTCCGAACTTGACCTCGAACCGGGAGCGGCCGTACCCAGTCATCATCACGATGGCCCGCATTTGATGGTCGCGGTCACCGATGTTGATATCCGCAGCGATGTCGAAGGGAAGGGGCCGATGCCGGGGACATTCAAGGCGGGCGACATCAAATGGCTGCCGGGAGGCTACACTCACACCTTGACGAATGTGGGGAAGAATCCGGCGCGGCTCGTGACCGTGGAATTTTAGGTAGAGACGCGGCTCGCCGCATCTTCTGTGTCCACCGGAGAGAGATAAGCGCTCTACTCGCTCGCGACCAGCGGGTTCCCAGGTGAAACTAAACCGACGCGATGCAGCTTGGCCGTGAGGCGGTCTTTGTCACCGGCAACTGTTGCTGCGGCGAGGCGTTTGCGCAACTTTGCGATCTTTTCGGCGCGAGTACGGCGGCGGCGAATTTCAGGACGGCGGCTGGGTGCGGACATAACATTCTCCTTTGGTCTTCAGTGGGCGCGTCTTCGCTGCCCAGGGATGAAAATCACGAGTCAGAGTTGCGTTCAAAGTTGAAGTCGTCCCAGGCCCGTGCGAAGCTCGATTATAGGGTCCATCGGCGCCACTGGCAAAGGCAAACGCAAATACCGGAGGAACAAAGAATTAAGCCATCATCAGTCGAGTTGCGCTGGAGGTTCACCCGTAGCAGGCCGGTAGCCGCCGCAAACCAATACCGGCAGGCGCGGATATTTTGCAAACCGCGAGTCTTCGAACGAAAGTTTGCACATCAGAAAAGTGGAACCGCGATCGGATTCAATCCGGCGCGCGTGTCCACAGTTTCGGCAGAGCCCTGCATCACGATGGATCGTTGTGTTGTCTATCACGGTCGCACTGCACACTCATTGTATAGGCCATACGCGTGGCGTCTTCTCCTCACCAGTCAGATGCCATCAAATCCGAAGCTGATCGATCACCAGAGATGCGTGTTGTAAACTGTCCCCATGGGGCGTAAACCGTTAGCCGGTGAGATTTGCACTACGCAGCAGCTTTTGGCCGATTTTTTCAACAGGTCCACCGTCGGGCTTGCCATCTACGATGACGAGTTGCGTTATCAGGCGCTCAATCCCTGCTTGGCCGCGATGCACGGCATGTCTTTGAATTTGCATTTGGGAAGAACTCTAAGAGACGTCCTCGGAGAAGTTGCTTTGCGCGTGGAGCCTGCTATCAAGCAGGTGCTAGCGACCGGGCAGCCAGTGTTGAACTTTGAAATTGCCGGGGCGCTGCCGACCAAGAAGCGGCCGGGACGCTGGGTAGACAGTTTCTTTCCGGCGAAGGACGCAAATGGCAGAGTAAAACAGGTCGGTGTGGTCGTCGTGCCACTCACGCCCGAAACGAAGCTGCGGCAAGTCGCTTACAGCGGGACTGAGGTGCTGCGCTCATGGAAAGAAATTGCCGGTTATCTGGGAGCGTGCGTCAAGACTGTGCAGCGTTGGGAACACGAGCATAAGTTTCCCATTCGGCGTCTGAAAGCCAGTAAGGGCGCTATGGTGTATGCCTTGAAAACCGACGTCGATCACTGGCTGCGGAGTGAAACCCTGCGAAGCCACACCCGGGGCGCAAAAAGATCGTCTTTCCAGTCCTAGTCCTCGTTTCGTAGTCCTCGTTGCGCACCCCCGCGGGTGTCGTTTCTTTACGTTTCTTTTCGAGCGTGATTTCAGCTATTGTGGCGCTTCTTCATGGTGGCCCTTCCCCTGAGGGTTCTATGAGGAGGTCAAGGGTGTGAACGATCTTCGATTGAATCACGTCTGCCTCCTCTGGAATCCCTTGACCTTCGAATGGTACTGCCGCGATTGCGGCCGTACCTCCGATCACCAAATCATTGACGACGCCCGAACCGAGATCGAACAGTTCCCGTGCTCTCCCCACGGCGTAGTGACCGAACAGTATTGACACGGCGCTGTACGAGAAACGGACACCACCAACGGATCGCGACGCGCGAAACAGTCATCCCTTAAATCAAAAGATCTCGACAGCCGCCGCATGGCCCGAAAGCCGAAGCAAGTCGAGCATCCCTCGTAAGCCGGAAAAACGCTCAAGCGCCCTGCATTACTTCCGCCAACGAATCTCTCGGCAAGTGTCGAGACATTGCGGTCCGCCGATTGGCTTCAAACTCGCGGCACTTTTTGCGAAGCTTTCTGGTTGGGCCAAGCATCCGATCGCATATAGATTGGTCTCTAAGTGCTCAGGGAACACCCTACAACCAAGAGCAGGAAGAGCCAACGCGTCGCGTCGCCCTTCATTTGCGCTTTTGTTGAGTCCTCTTGCAATTGTTTGTCTCCTTCACGTATACGATGGAGGCGCCGTTTTCAGATAGGGCCCAGTTCGATCCAAATGACGGTTGACACCTACGGGCACCTGATTCCCGGCGCCCATGTTTGGTTCGTGGATACGCTCGATGCAAAGACTGTACGCCATGAGGAAACAACTCGGGAACAAAATGCAACTCCCGCGCAACATTCCCCACAAGGCGAAACCGAGATTCCCTGGGAAGTTGCTGATTTAGTTGGTGGCGGCGGTTGGACTCGAACCAACGACCTACGGATTATGAGACCGTCGCTCTAACCACCTGAGCTACACCGCCAATCCAGAAATACGCGGAGGTAAAACGATAACAGGGACAGCCCGGAAACGGGCACAGAATTCCGCAGACGCGGGTGGACGCGTCCCTATTGCATTTTAGAAGTGCTGGGAATCCAGTGTCAAACCATGCAGTGCAACGCCAGGCAGCTTCACGAATGCCGTGCCAAATCGCTTCTTGGCGTGCGAAACTGTGCGCATGAAAGTGATTGCCGTAATTCCGGCGCGGCTGGCTTCGACCCGATTGCCGCGCAAGATGCTGCGTGAAATCGCGGGCGTGCCCTTGCTCGAGCTCACGTATCGGGCCGTTCGCCGTTGCCCCCAGCTTGACGAAGTTGTGGTGGCTACCGACTCCGACGAAATTTTTCAGTTCTGCCGGCAGCGCGGGTTTGGCGTGCGCATGACCTCGCCCGCGCATCGCTCGGGTACTGAGCGCGCGCATGAGATCTCTACGATCATCTCGGCCGACGTTTACATCGACGTCCAGGGGGATGAACCGCTGACTCGGCCCGAACATATCTCGAGCCTGATTGAGGTCATGCGGCCACCCGACGTCGAAGTTGGCACGCTGAAAACACCGGCGGCAGACATCGACATCAACAATCCGGGCGCGGTCAAGGTGGTGACTGATGCTACCGCGCGCGCTCTCTACTTTTCTCGCGCTACGATTCCGTTCGATCGCGACAGCGCGCATCCGCGATACTACAAGCACCTCGGAATCTACGGGCATCGCAAAGAGGCTTTGGATAAATTCGTGCGCTGGCCCGAGTCGTCACTCGAACGCAGCGAGCGGTTGGAGCAGTTGCGCTTCTTGGAGAATGGGGTCCCGATCTATGTGGCGGAAACGCCGTTCGACACTGTGGGCGTTGATACGGAGGAGGACGTGCGGCGGGTCGAAGCGATTCTGCGGCAGGAACCACTCGGAGAACACCCGTAGCAGATCAGGGGGTCGGAACGCGGACAGGAGTGTCCGCGCCACACGGCCATTGCCGCTTCTTAGTGCGACTTCGCCCAGGCTTGGGCAGCGGCTACTCTTCTGGTTATAGCAGGATGGGAGTGGAGCAGCCATTCCACCCAGCGCGCGGGAGTTTTCTCGGCGAGATTCTGCTCGGCCAATTTATTCATCGACGAAATGAAGGGCTCAACGCTGGCCACGGATTCGAAACAATAGCGGTCGGCCTCGCGCTCGTTGAAGCGCGAGTAGGCATTGAGCGCGGGCATCAGCAGAAACGAGAGGACGGTCGAGACCAGAATCAGCAGCGGCAAATCGGCGAAATCGTACATGCCAGCGAACATGTGACGGCGCTCCACCGCGTAGCGCAGAACTTCGTTGGCCAGCCAGAAACCGAAAAGCGTGATTCCCGCCTGCATGAAAATACTTTTAAGAATATGGCGGTGGACGTGGTGGCCGAGTTCGTGAGCGAGCACGGCTTCGATTTCGTCGTCGGAGTAATTGTCGAGCAAAGTATCGGCCAGGATGATGCGCCGCGTAGAGCCGAGACCCGTGAGCGCGGCGTTGGCCTTCTTGCTCTTTTCGGAAAGATGCCATTTATAGACTCCACGCACACGCGTGCCCGCGCGCTCGCTGAGAACGATCAGGCGGCGTTTGAGTTCCTCGTTTTCCAGCGGTTCAAATTTGTAAAACATCGGAAACAGCACAACCGGCGCCAGTTGTGCGAGCAGCACTGCAAATCCGAGGAACACCGCCCACGCAATGAGCCACCAGTAGAGGGGAGCCCGGCGCATGAGCAGATATAAGAGTTCCACTACGATCGCGGCCATGGCCAGGCCGATGAGAAAGCTCTTGCATTCGTCCCGCACCCACGAACCGAATTTCTGATTAGAAAGGTTATAGCGATGCTCCAGCCGGAAACCATAGTATTCGAGCGGAGTTCCAATCACTTTGCTGATTAGCATGAGCATCAAGACGTAGAGAAATACGGCAACAGAATAGTTCTGAGCAGCGCCACGCTCCGCCAGATCGCGCAGCCACCCTGTCCAGCCGGTCGCAAGTAGCACCACCAGCAGCCCGAAACCGATGACAACATCAGCGAAGCCGAGCCACCGCTTGATGCGGTTATAGCGGCGTGATTCGGCAGAATCGGCGAGAACCGGCGCGATTTCCGTGGTGGCCATTGTCTTGAGCGTCGTCACTATCCTATCGCTCGGCAGTACCGCGCGCATCTCGAATGAGTCATTCGTCCGGGCCCCGCAGTCGCCGCCCCTACGCCTGCCGCACGAATCTTTCGCCGGCTTCGAGAATTTCCTCGACCAACTCCGGCGTGGCCGCTTCAACGTAACACCGCAGCAGCCGTTCGGTACCCGAGGCCCGAAACAATACCCACGCGTCGGCGCCGTTGCCATGCTTAGGAGCGTCGAGGTAGAACTTTACGCCGTCGCGATCGTACTTACGCAATACGGAATAAGCCCCGAGCTTCGTCGTCAGCGGGTCGGCAGCTCGGCGGATGGCGCTATTCTTGATCTCGTCGGAAATGTGCAGATCGCGACGGCCGTAATAGTGCGCCCCGAATTCCCGTTGCAGATCGGCGACGAGCTGGCCGAGTGGTTTGCCTTCTTCCGCCATGACGTTCGCCAGCAGCAGCGAGTTGAGAATGCCATCGCGCTCCGGCAGAAAGCGGCCATACCCGATCCCGCCCGACTCTTCTCCGCCGATCAGAATTTCATGGTCCATCATCAAGTCGGCAATGTACTTGAACCCGATGTTGCACTCGTGCAGCTTGCGGCCGTATTTCGCTGCGATCCTATCCATCATGCCGGTGGTGTTGAAAGCGCGCACCACATCGCCCGGCCATTTCTTATACTGCAACAGCCAGTGCAGCAAAACGCACATGCACTTGTGCGAGTCGACGAAGCTGCCATCCTCGGCGACGGCGCCGATTCTATCTGCATCGCCGTCGGTGGCAAGACCGGCGTGGCATTTTTCTTTCACCACGGTCTCCTGTAGCAGCCCGATGTGCGGCAGGATCGGTTCAGGATTGATGCCCGGAAACAGCGGATTCACTTCCTGGCGGATCGCCACATATCGAATGTCATTCGCGTCAAATATTTTTGGCAGAACTCCGCGGCCGGAGCCATACATCGAGTCGATCGCGAATTTCAGATTCGCGCGGCGGATGAGATCGAGGTCGGCGAAGCCGCACACGGCCTCGACATACGCCGGCTTTAAATCGATCTCTTCAATTTTCGCGGGAGACGGATCTGAGGGCATCGTTTCGCCGGCCAGTTCCTCTTCGATCGCCTTCATAATGACGGGTGTGGCTGAGCCTCCAAAATTGCCTTTGAACTTCACGCCATTCCAGTTCCACGGATTATGGCTGGAGGTGATCATCACACCGCCGGCCGCGCCGAGCTTCTTGACGTTATAGGACACGGCCGGAGTGGGAACGTAGTCATTGGCCAGACGCACGGGAATGCCTGCGCCCGCGATCACTTCGGCAACGGTACGAGCAACGTCCCCAGAGAGAAAACGTGTGTCATAGCCAATAACGACGCCAACGCTTCGAGCAGCCGCTTCGTGCTTGAGCACGTACCCGGCAATGGCCCCAGCCACGCGCCGCACGTTGTCGAAGGTGAAGTCGTCGGCAATCAGGCCGCGCCAGCCGTCGGTTCCGAATTTGATAGGAGTCATAATCAGTCGTTGGTCGTTGGTCGTTGGTCGTTGGTCGTTGGTCGCTGGTTGTCGTCGGTCGTCCTTCGTTAGTCAGTCGCAACAGCTAAAGGGTTGTCAGCAAAGCGAGGAATCCGCGTCCGCAGCCGGCTAACGACTGACGACTAACGACTAACGACCATCGACTAACGACTCTCTACACCAATTTACTCAGCTTCTTTTCATCCAGATGCTTTACGACTTTGCCCACATCTTGCGACTGGTCAAGCCTGGTTACGAGCAGGGCGTCTTCGGTCTCGACAATTATCAGATTGCTCACACCGACCAACGCGACAAACTTGCCGGGGACGTGAACATAATTGTTCGTCGCATTCAGAGCAAAACTTCCTGAAGTCGAAACCGGGCTTCCGCCGGCTGGTTTCGCCTTCGACAAGTGATGCTCGTGCAGCGCCGTCCAGGAGCCGAGGTCATTCCATCCGAAGTCGGAGGGTATGCAGAAGATGTTCGCCTGGTTTTCACCTTTGGCTGAGCGCGGTTCGAGGATCGCATAATCCACGCTGATGTTTTCACACTTGGGATAAAGCTTGCGAAAAGTGTCCGCGAACTTGCGCGTGCCGTAGGCGGCAGCAATCTTTTCGAGTAGCGGAGCGGTGTTCGGAAGGTGCTCGCGCAGCGCGTTCGCGACCGTGTCGGCGCGCCAGAGAAACATGCCGCTGTTCCAGAAGTAGTTGCCCGCTTCGACGAACTGCCGGGCTGTGGCGAGGTCGGGCTTCTCGGTGAAACGGCGCACTCGCAACGAGCCGTCGCGATCAAGCTCTCCGGCCTCAATATATCCATAGCCCGTTTCCGGGCGTGTCGGGCGGATGCCGAGCACGACGATGTTTTCTCCCGCCGCCGCGATCTCGATGCCGCGATTGAGGGTCGCGCGATATTCCGCGGTATCGGCGATCACGTGGTCCGACGGAAACAGGCCAAGCACAGCGTCGGGATCGTGACGGAGCAATAGAAATGCCGCTAGTCCAATAGCGGGAGCCGTGTTTCGTCCGGCGGGCTCGGCGACGATCTGCCTGGCGGAAATTTTCGGAAGCTGCCGCGCAATGGCGGAGCGCAGGTCCTCGTTGGTGATGATCCGGAAACGGCTGGGTGCCGCCATGGGTGCCAGACGCGCGACAGTTTGCTGGATCATGGTGTGCTTGCCGTCAAGCGCGAGCAGTTGCTTGGCGCGGCGCTTGCGGCTCAGCGGCCAGAAGCGCGTACCGCGGCCGCCGGCGAGAATTACGGGATAGAAGTGTGGATTCGTTTTCACAGTCACGTCGATGCCAGCCTAACATTTGCGCGAGGCGCGGCGAAAGCCTTCACCACCGGGCACTCCGAGAATCACAGGAAATGAGTGCGAAGAATTTGACTCCCCATACGCCTCTATTCACCCTGTCGTTTGGGGGTTGCGTTTCATAGCCGCGTGGCCGGCTCCGGCAGCGACGTACTCGGTACGCACGCTCTCATGAATTCGACGGTCCACTGCGGGCGCACCGTGAATTCCTGCACAGCCGCCGGAATCACCACCGCGCTGCCTTTGGCAAATGTCACCGGATCGCGGCCCTGCGCCTCGACAACTCCGCAGCCTTCCACCGCCACCAGAATCTGCACAGAACTCTTACCCGAAGCAAACTCGTCGGCAGAGAACATGTGCGGCTCCTTCAATTCAAACAGGTCGACCTTGAAATAGGGAGCGGCAATCATCGAAGACTGGCGGCTCTGGCCACCGTTAATGCCGACCGGAGCGGGCCGAATCACCTTCCCGGAGGCAGTGCGCTCTTTGACCGACGCAAGGCCGCGCTCCAGGTGCAGCGGGCGCGGGCGTCCGTAGTCATAGAGACGATACGTTGTATCGGACTGCTGCTGCGTTTCGAGCAGCACCATGCCGCCGGCAATCGTATGCACCGTTCCGGCGGTTACGTAAATCACCTCGCCCTGGTAAACGTTGATCCAGTTCAGCAATTTTTCCGCGTTCTGTTCATGGATGGCCTGTTCGAATTGAGCCACGGTAACGCCGAGCTTCAGTCCGAGGGCGATCTGCGCTCCGGGCTTGGCTTGGGCCACATACCAGCATTCGGTCTTGCCCCACGGCTCGCCGAAGCGCTGCGCGGTGGCGTCGTCAGGGTGCACCTGGACAGAAAGTTTTTCTTCGGGGAACAAAAACTTCATCAGCAAAGGAAAGCGTTGCGGATCCGGCGGCGCGTGCCCACGAGTTCGGCGCCAAATTCCTTGCTCAGGTCTGCGAGCGAGCGGTTCGCCAGCGGGCCGTTTGTGACGATGCAGTTGTCGCCGGTGAGCCAGGCCTCTCCGATGCGCTCATTGAGCTTGTGATTTGGATAAATCGCAGAGAGATCGAGCGTGCCCCAGGGGCGCGGATCGAAGAGCGGGTTGCATTAAGAGTGGATAGAGTTGCGTCATTCAGAAATAGTCAGATGCCAAAAATGGGCGATTCGGCTTTCATGAACGGAATTGCAGATCGGTATCGAATATCTCGCGTGTCGGGTTTCGCCCGGGTGAACGGACGAATGCGTCCGCCTACGTGGGTCTTGGTGGCGTAGCGTACCTACAGCCCGCCAAAAAACTTCCCCATGCGCTCCAGTCCGCGATCCAGTTCGGCCATCGTGGTCGCGTAAGAGACCCGGATGTGTTCCTTCGTCCCGAAACCTTCTCCGGGAACGGTAGCGACATGGTTCTCGCGCAGCAATTTGCCAGCGATGTCGGAGGCCGATTTCACTCCGCCGCGTCCGAAAAATTCCGAAACGTTCGGGTAGGCGTAGAACGCGCCCTCCGGCAGCGTGCATTTTACGCCCGGTATGGCACGCAGTCCCTTGACTACGTGATCGCGCAGCTTGATGTATTCCGCGCGCATCTCTTCGACGCATTGTTGCGGGCCTTTAAGCGCCGCGACTGCCGCCTTCTGCACGATCGAAGTTGGATTCGACGTGGACTGGCTCTGCAGCTTCTGCACTGCGGAAATAATGGTCGCCGGGGCAAGCGTAAACCCCAGGCGCCATCCCGTCATGGCATAAGTCTTTGACAGCGATCCAACGACCATGAAGCGGTCGCGATACTCGCGCAACGATCCTACCGAGAAGCGCTTGCCCGAGTAGTTCAGATAAACGTAGCACTCGTCGGAAATCACCCAGATGCCGCGCTGGTGAGCGAGTTTGACGACTTCGGTCATGTCTTCCGGGCTCATCACGGCGCCGGAGGGATTCGAAGGCGAATTCAAAATGATCAGCTTGGTCTTCGGCGTCACCAGGCGCGCAACCATGTCGGCGGTGACGCGAAAGCCCTGCGATTCGTCACTTTGCAGCAGCACGCAATTGCCGCCCGCGTAGCGCACCATGTCTTTGAACGAGACCCAGTAGGGCACGGGAAGAATAACCTCGTCGCCATGGTCTACGAGAACAGAGATGACGTTGAAGAGCGCGTGCTTGCCGCCGACTGACGCTGCGGCTTCTTCGCGGCGGTAATCGGAATCGAAATCCGCGGCATGGCGATAAACGATGGCGTCCTTCAGTTCAGTGGTGCCGCCGACGGCTGTGTACTTCGAAAAATTCGCCTGGATCGCCGCGATGGCCGCATCTTTGACATGCTGCGGCGTGGAGAAATGAGGCTCACCGGCGCCGAAATCCACGACGTCAATGCCCTGCTGGCGCAGCTTGTCAGCCTCGGCCACCACCGCCATGGTCGCGGAGGGCTCAATGCGATTGATGCGCTCCGTCAGGCGCACGGGGTGGGTGACTGGGGTCATTACTGTGCTCATATTCTGTGCTCAAGCTTTCTTCTTCCGAGGTCTGCTCGTGCGTCCCGGAAGGCATTTTGCCCGCGGGCGGCTCCTTGATCTTAAGGTCGTTGATCTCAAAATCATGGTTCTCAAATTTGTGAGCCACATCCATTTTCTCACGAACCCTCTGCGCGACGAGATCGGGCACCAGGCAATCGATCGATCCCCCAAGCTGCGCGACCTCGCGAACCAGGCGCGAACTCAGGTACGAATACTTTTCGGCGGGCATCATGAACACGGTCTCAAGCGCCGGTTGTAGTTTGCGATTCATCAGCGCCATCTGGAGTTCGTACTCGTAGTCGCTGATGGCGCGAATGCCGCGCAGAAGGGCCTGCGCCTCAACGCGCAGAGCATAATCCACGGTGAGCCCATCGAAAGTATCGATCGAGACATTGTCAAAGCCGGCGGTCATAGCCTCCAGCATCTTGCGGCGGTCGGCAACGCTGAACAGCGGGTCTTTCTCGGGATTGCGGAGGATGGCGACCACCAGTTCGTCAAAAATCTTGCTGCCGCGCTCAATGAGGTCCAGATGTCCGTTGGTTGGCGGGTCGAACGATCCGGGATAAATAGCTTTAATGCGCTTCACAGGGGTCCTCGCTTGACGACAGGGTCAAAGCAAGGAGGATTGTATGCGGCGAGAAGCGGGGATGGCAATCGGTAGCAAAGAGCGTCGGGCGGACGAGTGCGTCCGCCCCTACGCGAGCATGATTACCGTCTGGCCGCTGGAACCTTTGCTGCCTCTGCCGCAGACGGCATGGTCGTAACGCGTCCCTGCGTACCGGTGGCTTGCGCCGGAACAGCGGCCGCAGCTGGCGCTGGCGTAGACGGCGTCAATCCCAGAGCCTTGCGCACTTCGGTATCGAGCTTGGCCATCGTGTCTTTGTTTTCTTTCAGGAATCCGCGCGCGTTCTCGCGTCCCTGGCCGATGCGTTCGCCCTTGTAGCTGAACCATGAGCCCGACTTCTCCAGAATATTGCTGTTGACCGCCAAATCAAGCAGATCGCCTTCGCGCGAAATGCCTTCACCATAAAGAATGTCGAACTCGGCTTCGCGGAACGGCGCCGCCACTTTGTTCTTCACCACTTTGACGCGCGTGCGCGAGCCGGTGACCACGTCCCCTTCTTTAATCGCCGCGATACGCCGAATATCGATGCGCACCGACGAATAAAATTTCAGCGCGCGGCCGCCCGTCGTGGTTTCCGGGTTGCCGAACATCACGCCGATCTTTTCGCGGATCTGGTTGATGAAGATCAGGCAGGTGCGCGACTTGGCCACCGTTCCCGTCAGCTTGCGCAAGGCCTGTGACATCAAGCGCGCCTGCAGGCCCATGTGGCTATCGCCCATTTCGCCGTCGAGTTCGGCCTTGGGAACCAGCGCCGCCACCGAATCCACCACCAGCACGTCGATGGCGTTCGAGCGCACCAGCGCTTCGGTAATTTCGAGCGCCTGCTCGCCATAGTCAGGTTGCGAGACCAGCAGATTGTCGACATCCACGCCCAACTTCTTGGCATAGCCAGGATCGAGCGCATGCTCGGCATCGACGAACGCAGCCATGCCTCCCGATTTTTGCGCCTCGGCAATCACCTGCAAGGCAATGGTCGTCTTTCCGGATGACTCCGGGCCGAAGATTTCGATAACGCGTCCGCGCGGCACTCCGCCCACGCCCAGCGCGGCGTCGAACGAGATCGCGCCCGTCGAGATCACCGCGATGGGGACGATGGCTTCCTTCGATCCCAGCCGCATGATGGACCCTTTGCCAAACTGCTTTTCAATCTGTTGAAAGGCAATATCGATTGCCTTGTTGCGCTCACTATTGCGCTCGTTGTTACGCTCTTCTGCGCGGCTGTCGGCCATGATGGCTGCTCCTGTTTTCTGATTCTCGAATTCCGGGTTCGAATCTCCCGTAGCCTACACCCGCGGGCTGGAGCGTAAAGTGTTGGCTGTCACATCGCTTTTGGTCAGTTTAGCATGAAGCGAATGAAAGGCGAAGCGTGAAAAAGCGGCCAGCGTGCCGTGCCGCTGTGGTTAACGTTCTTTCTTGCTAAACTCACGGCATGAGCAAAGACACACAGAACGGCAGCGGATCCAAACGAGATGCAACCCTCGGAGGCCCATCGCTTTATCTCGTCGCAACCCCCATTGGCAATCTCGAAGACATCACTCTGCGCGCCCTGCGCGTTCTTAAAGAAGTCGACCTGGTCGCCTGCGAAGACACGCGGCAGACGCTGAAGCTCCTCAACCATTACGGCATCCAGACGCGACTGGTGAGCTACCACGAGCACAACGAGATGACCAAAGCCGCCGAACTGGTCGTCGACCTCGAAGGCGGCGCCAAGATCGCGCTCGTCACCGACGCCGGCATGCCCGGCATCTCCGATCCCGGATTCCGGCTCATCGCGCTCGCCATTCGCCATCATGTGCCGGTGGTGCCCATCCCCGGACCTTCGGCATTTTTGGCGGCGCTGGCCGCGAGCGGCCTGCCCACCGATTCCTTCCGCTTCAGCGGCTTTCTCCCCTCGAAGTCCGGACAACGCCGCAAGCTGCTGGAGAGCGTAAAAGAATCTCCGCGCACCCAGGTATTCTACGAAGCTCCCCACCGCCTTTTGGAAACGCTTGCCGACGTGGTCGAAATTCTTGGAAACGACCGCCATATCGTCGTAGCCCGCGAAGTAACGAAGTTACACGAAGAATTCCTACGCGGAGGCGCCACAGAAATTCTCAAACAGCTCAAAGCCCGAGCCGAGGTCAAAGGCGAAATTACGTTGCTGATAGCGAAGGCGGAAGAGGGTGCTGCTTCTCCCACATCCGAACCTATAAGTGTCGCCCAACGTGTGCGCGAAATCATGTCCGAAGAAAAGGCGGACGAAAAAGCCGCCCTGAAGAAAGTAGCCAAAGAACGCGGGATCGGAAAGAGCGAAGCATATCGCGAGTGGCAGCAAAGCAAGTAGTTGTTGCCCCAATCATTAACATTGATTAACATTAATCAATGAAAGCAATCGTTAATCGCCTTCCTCTTACAAAGGCCCGCGTGAACCTTGGCCAAGTTGTGCGCCGCGTGCATATAAACCGCGAGTTCTTCATATTAGAGAAGGATGGTATCCCGGTTGTGGGTCTTATGCATGTCGACGATCTTGAGGACTACCTCGAAATGCAGAACCTCGCGGTCAAGCAGCAAATCCAGGCTAGCGTAACCGAGTATCGCCGCGGAGACGCACGCAACGCTCACGAACTCCTCGCTGAACTGAAGGTTCCCAGGGGCAAGCGCAAGAAAAAGTAGAATGTCATGGCTGCGCCGTTTCGAGTCTTGACCACGCCCGCATTCGAGGGTGAGTTCCGAGCGATCTCAAGGCAAGATTCCGCATTAACCGGTGGCCTCGAAAAACTGATCGAAATTCTCAGTAACGATCCCCACAATCGCAGCGGACGGCACAAGATCAAGAAACTGGCTGGCCTGAAACCCGGCGAGGGACAATGGCGCGCGCGTTGGGGAAACTATCGGCTGCGGTACGACATTTTTGGAAACGAAGTCGGGTTGCATTCCTTCCGCCATAGAAAGGACGCCTATTGAACCGCAGCCTGACGGCCTTCGCGGTGTCTTTTAGCCCGATTGAATCCTGTTTCGGATTCGGCACTCTGTTTATTTCCCCGCCAGCTCTTTCTTCACCGCCTCGCTGACCACTTTCCCATCCACCCGCATCCCCGCCGCCGCAAAGCGCGCCATGGCGGCTTTCATCACCGTCCCCATGTCTTTCATTGCTGGAGCCGGCGTCATCTCCGCAATCGCCGCGCGCACTCCAGTCGCGATTTCCTCTTCGCCCGCAGCCTTGGGCAAATAAGCCTCGATCAATTTGATCTCGGCGGCTTCCTTGTCGGCCATCTCCTGGCGCCCGCCCTTCGTGAACTGCTCGACCGAATCCTTGCGTTGCTTGATCAGCGTGGAGAGCACCTGCTGCGATTCCTTGTCGTCGAGCGGAGCCATCTTGTCGATCTCACGGTTCTTGAGCGCGGTCTTTACCATCCGCAGAGTAGAAAGCCGCTGCTCTTCGCGCGCCTTCATTGCGGCAACAATATCTTTCTGAATCTGATCGATTAAGGGCATGGCGAAATTATAGAACCTATATTCTGAAAACACGCCGATTGCCCGCGTATTTTGAGTTTGACTGCTGCACCCTCTGAAAACTAGAGTTGTGAGCTTTAGCGCGTGATCTCAAACCTATGATTCTTCGCTTAGGATACGAAGTCGAGTTTGAGCTCCCCGCTCCCGTCGCGATGGTGGCGCTGCTGAACGTGCATCCTTCGCGCGTCGCCGACCTGCGCGCTCCCGATGAGTTATGCGTTTCGCCGGCAACGCCGATCGAGCACTTCATCGACAGTTTTGGAAATCGCTGCACCCGTTTCATGGCGCAGCAGGGTGCGCTCCGCTTGAGCAACTCAACTTTGATTTATGACCCAGGCATCCCCGACCCAATCAACACAGCCGCGAGCGAAATTCCTCCGCAGGAATTGCCTTATGACGCGCTTCGTTATCTCTACAACAGCCGCTACTGCGAGGTCGACAGGTTCTCTACCATCGCGTTGGAATTATTTGGCTCCACGCCTCCCGGATGGCCGCGTGTGCAGGCTGTGTGTGACTGGGTCCACACCAAAGTCAGCTTCGGATATCAGTATGCGCGTCCTACGAAAAGCGCTTTGGATGTGTTTACTGAACGCTTCGGGGTCTGCCGCGATTTCCAGCATCTTGCGGTTACGATGTGCCGCGCTCTGAATATTCCGGCGCGTTATGCCACCGGATATCTGGGCGATATCGGCGTTCCGGCTTCCCCCGATGCCATGGACTTCAGCGCATGGTTCGAAGCCTATCTCGAAGATCGTTGGTGGACCTTCGACGCGCGCCACAACCATCCCCGCATAGGACGTGTGCTGATGGCAACCGGACGCGATGCCTCCGATGTCGCCATCACTACATCGTTTGGGGTTGCCAACCTCAAGCAGTTCACTGTCGTAACCGAGCAACAGCCCGCATAGGGACAACCGCCCCGGCTGTCCAGCCGAGCACAGTTCGGGGATCTGCCGATCCGCCAGTCATTAGCCAGACGAACAGACGCTCCATTCCGGTCCGGTTTTGCGAATCCATAATCTTCCACTATCCTGATTTCTTGGCCTTGCCATCGGGCAAACCGATTCTCATGCTCAAAAAGAACAGGCTCTTTACTCCAGGCCCCACGCCACTGTTGCCGCAAGCGCAGACGGCGATGGCATCCTACGGCGCGCACCATCGCACCGCCGACTTCCGCGCTCTTTTCAAGCGTGTCCTGGCCGACCTCCAAGAATTTATCGGCACGAAGAACGAAGTCCTCGTACTCTCCTCTTCAGGCACCGGCTTCATGGAAGCCTCAATCTCGAATTTAACTTCGCCCGGCGACCGCGTCCTGGTGCTCACCGCCGGTAAGTTCGGCGAACGCTGGACCGCGCTGGCCAACGCATTCGGCTGCGCGGTAGAGACGTTAACCGCTCCCTATGGCGCAACGTTTTCGCTCGACGATGTGCGCCGCAAACTGACGCCCGAGTACCGCTGCGTCTACGTACAGGCTACGGAAAGTTCCACCGGCGCACGCCACGACGTCGAGTCGATAGCCAAGCTGGTCCGCGCTTTGCGCGACACGCTACTCATAGTTGATGCCATCACCGGCTTAGGCACAACCCAGCTCAACGTAGACGCTTGGGGAATTGACATCATCATCGGCGGCTCACAAAAGGCGCTCATGATCCCGCCCGGATTGGCCTATGGCGCCGTCAGCGAGCGCGCATGGCAGCGCATGGAGCACACAAAATCTCCCCGCTATTACTTCGATTTGCGAAAGGAACGAAAGTCGGCGGCCACGGCGGAGACAGCCTACACGCCCGCGACTTCTCTGTTTGCCGGATTATCGGCGGCTCTTGATTACGTGCGTCAGATGGGCGACGGCAATCTCGCCCCCGGCCGTGATGCTCTGATCGCAAATGCCGAGTTATGCGCGGCGATGACGCGCGCCGGCGTAGAAGCGCTGGGATTGAAATTATTTGCGCCCAGTTCGCCTGCCTCCGCGCTGACGGCCGTTGTGGCGCCGGCAGGCGCCGATTCGACATTGATCTGCCAGCGTTTCCGCGAGCAGTTCGGCGCCGTCGTCGCCAACGGACAGGCCGAGATGAAGGGACAGCTTTTCCGCATTGCTCACATTGGCTACTACGATTATCTGGACACGGTAGGAGTGTTGGCCGCGCTCGAACAGGTGATCGCCAGCGTCACAGGAAAAGCGGTCGAATTCGGATGCGCAGTGCGCGCGGCGCAGCAAGTTTACGCAAAGGCTAGAGAGGGTCAGAAGTAAGAGGTCAGATCGCAGAGAGGGATTTTCACCTTTGCAATCTGGCCTCTTCCCTCTGACCTTACTAAGAGTCGAGCGCTTCACGCCGCAACTTCCGGCTCTCGGCGAGCAGTGACATGGAGTGCATCAAATTCTGCAGGGTGACGATTCCGACCAGATGCTGCTCGTCGACGACCGGAATGATGCTCAGATTGTGAGCCGAAAGCTTGCGAAAAGCGGAAGCCAGCGACTCCTTCTTGGCGGCAACTTCGAAAATGCGATTCATCACGGCTTGCACATAGCCGTTACCCTCGGCGCGCAGCGCTTCGAGCAGCTTCTGCCTCGAAACGACGCCCACCATGTCGCTGCCCCGCACCACCGGGAAATCGTCCTGCAGCGTATGCACAGCCTTCTCCAGCGCGTCTTCCAGCGTGTCCGCCGGCGACAGCGTGGCGAAGTCGGTGAGCATGACTTCTTCCAGGCGCACGCTCTGCAGCACCGATTGAAACACCGCCGAGCGTTCTTCCAGTTGCGCGCCGGCAAAAAGAAAGAAGCCGATCATCATCAGCCAAAGGCCGTCCCATCGCGTCTCCGGACGGCTGCTCATCAGCATTCCGACCATGATCATCAGGATGGAAAAAACATGACCGATGCGAACCGCGCGCTGGGTAGCCCGCACCATGTCTACCCGCCGCGCAAAAATCGCCCGCAAGACGCGTCCGCCATCCATGGGATACGCCGGCAGCAGATTGAACAAGCCGAGATAGAGATTTACCCAGACAATGCTCCGCAGGAGCGCGCTAGAGTGCAGCAGCGGCCGCGCCGTAAGCGACAGCTCAGGCATTGCCGAAAGCAGTATCAGCGCGGAAACGCCGGCGATAAAAAGATTCACCAGCGGCCCGGCCACTGCGATGCGAATATCGCGCTTCCACGCATTGAGCGGATCGGGAACGGCGCGCGCCTCATCGAGTATCGTGATGCCGCCGATCGGCAGCAGGATGATGCCTTTCGCCGGCAGCCCCGAGCCGCGGGCCACCAGAGCGTGACCCAGTTCGTGCAACACTACGCTGCCGAAGACGATACCGACCAGCGCCAGTCCGCGCAAAGCGGCGGTCGCATCTTGCGTAGCGGCGTCGGTGCTCCAAACGAAGACCAGCAGAAACAAGAACGTAAGATGAATGCGAACTTCGATTCCAAAAAGACGTCCGACCGGGATAGACCAGCTGCGCATCGACACTCCTGCCACTATTCTATCCAGTTAGACTCCAATTAGCGTCGCGCAGATGCCAAAGGGAGAATCGGAAGGGCTGTATCGGGCGGCAGCGGCCTGTGTCGGGCAGCCACCGCTCAGATTGTGTGGTGGCGGGGCTATGCCCCGCGAACGGGGCGGAGCCCCGTGACCGCGCTGTAGACCCCCGGGAACGAGAAGAACTATGCGCGTGATTGCTGGAGAGTACCGGCATCGGATCTTGCGGTCATTGCCCGGCATCGAGACCCGTCCCACGGCCGATCGGCTACGCGAGACCCTGTTCAATGTCCTCTGTTCGAGCGATCCCACGGCGCTCGCGGAATCGACCTGGCTCGACCTGTATGCAGGAACCGGCGCAGTGGGCATTGAGGCGCTGAGCCGGGGCGTGCGGATGGTGTATTTCGTCGAGGCGTCCAGGACAGCGGCGGAGGTGATTGCCGCAAATTTGAAATCGTTGGGGATAGTTCGCGGCTTTCAAATCGTGAAGCTCGATGCGCGGAAGGCTTTGCGGCAACTGGAGCCGTCTGCGGCCGCTCCGGATTTTGTCTTTCTCGACCCGCCCGTACTCGATGCAAGACGAATACGCGAAGACGTTAGCGGCGCTGGCGGAATCAAAGTTACTGCACGAGCGGAGCATCGTGATAGCCGAGCATGAGAAGAAATTCGACCCGGGTGAGAAATTCGGAGAATTGCTGCGATATAGAAAGCTCGTGCAAGGAGATGCCGCGCTGAGCTTTTATCGCCGACGCTAGGGATGGTCGTGTGGTGGCGGGGCTTTGCCCCGCTACTACGGAGCCCCGTTGCCACACGAGCACTTTGTTCGGGTCGCTATAATCGAAACGCATGGCAAACTTTCCCCCGGTTGACGAACAACTGGCCTACCTGAAAAAGGGCGCGGCGGAGATCGTCAAGGAATCCGAACTGCGCGCGAAGCTCGAACGCTCGCTCGCCTCCGGCAAACCGCTACGCGTGAAGGCGGGCTTCGATCCCACCGCTCCCGATCTGCATCTCGGGCACACCGTCCTGCTGCGCAAGCTGAAACATTTTCAGGATCTGGGCCACACCGTCATTTTTCTGATCGGCGACTTCACCGGAATGATCGGCGACCCCACCGGCCGCTCCGCAACGCGCCCTCCGCTTACGCGCGAGCAGATTACGGAGAACGCCGAGACCTACAAGGCGCAGGTGTTCAAAATTCTCAACCACGAAAAAACGGTGGTCGACTTCAACAGCCGCTGGTTCTCAAAATTCTCGGCGGAAGATTTCATCCGTTTAACCGCGAAATACACAATCTCGCAAATGCTAGAGCGCGAGGACTTCCACAAGCGCTTCCATGACGAGAAACCGATTGCCATGCATGAGCTTCTCTATCCGCTGGCGCAGGGATATGACTCGGTAGCGCTCGAAGCCGACGTCGAACTCGGCGGCACCGATCAGAAATTCAATCTGCTGGTGGGCCGCGAACTGCAGCGTGCCTACGGACAAGAGTCGCAGATTGTGCTCACCATGCCGATTCTCGAAGGCCTCGACGGCGTGAACAAAATGTCAAAGTCGCTCGGCAATGCCATCGGAATTCACGAGCCTCCACTCGAGATGTACGGCAAAGTAATGTCGATTTCAGACGAAATGATGTGGCGCTATTACGAGTTGCTGACAGATGTGCGCGCAGAGCAGATCGCGGCGATGAAGGCGGATGCCGCGAGCGGGAAAGCGCATCCGATGGTGCTGAAGAAGGAGTTGGCGCGGGAGATCGTAGCCGATTTCCACTCGCCAGAAGCGGCGGCGAAAGCAGCAGAGGACTGGGCAAAGCAGTTTCAGAAGGGCGGCGTGCCAGAGGACATAGAAGAAGTCACGGTGGCACTCGCTGCGATTAGTGTCCCTTCTGTTGATTCGGAGGTAGTGCGGATCAAACTGGACAAACTGCTCTCACAAATTGGGCTTGCCGATTCGGCCAGCGACGGAATGCGCAAAATAAAACAGAAAGCTGTGCGGGTCAATGGCGAGTTGAGGACAGATCCAATACTGCTCTGGAATTCAAAGGACTTAAGGGAACCAATGACAGTGAAAGTGGGGCGGAGGATGAAAAAAGTTATCATTACTGGAACAGTTTGCGGAGCCTAGGTCACCAAAGTGAGTGGTCCCAACGCATAGTCCCTATAAGGGAAACGATGGTCCGGTCGGCCGCACCCTGACGTATAATTTGAGAGTTGATGAAAGCCTATGTCTACGTGTCGCTGAAGAAGAGCGTTCTGGATCCGCAGGGCAAAACCATCCACGGCGCGCTGACCAAGATCGGCTACAAGAGTTTGCACGATGTACGGCAGGGAAAGTATTTCGAGATTACGCTCAACGGCGGCATTTCGAAGGACGAGGCGCAAGTCGAAGTAGAGCGGATCGCGCGCGAAGTTCTGACGAACCCGGTGATTGAAGAGTTTCGTTTCTCCCTCGAAGACTAGCCCGGCGTTTCAAGTTTCAAGTTGGTTCATCACCGGTCTCCCCACCGATAGATCATCGAGGAGCAATTATCCAATGTGCGGCATTGTGGGATATGTCGGTCAGAAGCAAGTCGTCCCGGTAATCATAGAGGGCCTGCGAAAGCTGGAGTATCGCGGCTATGACTCGGCGGGCATCGCGGTGGCCGGCAATGGCACGGGCCTTCAGGTCCGCCGCGCCGAAGGAAAGCTGCGCAATCTGGAAGAAGTCATCCGCCTCAAGCCGCTCGACGGCACCTACGGCATCGGGCATACGCGCTGGGCGACGCATGGGCGTCCCACCGAAGAGAATGCCCATCCGCATCGCGACTGCACCGGGAAGATCGTGGTTGTGCACAACGGAATTGTCGAGAATTATCTTTCGCTCAAAAAGAAGTTGATCGTCGATGGCCACAAATTCACGACTGAAACCGATACGGAAATCATCGCTCACCTGGTCGAAAAGCATTACCCGAAAACAGGCAACGGTTATGGCCCGTCTTCGCACCTGGAAGAAGCCGTGCGCAAAGCGGTAAAAGAACTTACCGGCGTATTCGCGCTGGTGGTTATCGCGACGGACGAACCGAACAAGATCGTCGCCGCGCGCAATGGACCGCCGGTTGTCATCGGCCTCGGCAAAGATGAATACTTCGTCGCCAGCGACGTGCCGGCGCTGCTCGATCACACGCGCGATCTTTTCTTCCTGTCCGATGGCGATCTGGCAGTAATCACGCGAGATGGTGTGAAAGTCACCGATTTCGACGGCAAGGTGCTGGAGCGGAAGGCGCAGCGCATCACCTGGGATCCGATCATGGCGGAGAAGGGCGGCTTCAAGCACTTCATGCTCAAAGAAATTTATGAGCAGCCGCGCACCGTCCGCGACACCACGCTGGGCCGCGTCTCGCAGGATACCGGCGCAATCTTTCTCGACGAGATGCAGGTCAGCGAAGCCGAATTCAAAGCCCTGCAGAAGATCAATATCGCCGCCTGCGGCACCAGTTGGCACGCCGGACTCGCCGGCAAATTTATGATCGAGAATCTGGCCCGCGTTCCGGTCGAAGTCGACTATGCGAGCGAGTGGCGGTATCGCGATCCGATCATTGGGCCGAACACGATGACGATGCTGATTTCGCAGTCCGGCGAAACGGCCGACACGATCGCGGCTCAGCGCGAAGCCAAAGCCAAGGGTTCGAAGACGCTGGCGATTTGCAATGTGGTCGGCTCGATGATCACGCGCGAAGCGGTGGGAACCGTCTATACGCACGCCGGTCCGGAAATTGGCGTGGCTTCGACCAAGGCTTTCACGGGACAACTCACCGCTCTTTATTTATTTTCGTTGTATCTCGCACAGGTGCGCGGCGCTATGACGCCCGAACAGGCGAAGGGTGCGGTGCAGGAACTGACGCACATTCCCGGCAAACTGGAGCAGATTCTCACCCACGATGGGGCTTGCGAAGAACTGGCGAAAACGTATGTACGCGCGCAGGACTTTCTTTTTCTGGGACGCGGCATTCACTATCCCATCGCGCTCGAGGGCGCGCTCAAGCTGAAGGAAATTTCGTATATCCACGCCGAAGGCTATCCCGCGGGCGAGATGAAACACGGGCCGAATGCGCTGATTGACGAAAACCTGCCGGTGGTAATCATCGCCACGCGCGACGAGACCAGTCCGCAGTCAATGACGCGCTACGAGAAGACGATGTCGAACCTGAAAGAAGTAAAAGCGCGCTCCGGGATAGTCATCGCGCTAGCCACCGAAGGCGACAAAGAGATCGCCGAAGAGGCGGATCACGTGCTGTTCGTTCCGCCTGCACCGGATGAGCTCTCGGCGATTCTGGAGATCGTCCCGCTGCAACTGCTCGCCTATCACATCGCCGTTCGCCGCGGCTGCGACGTGGATCAGCCGCGAAATCTAGCTAAGTCGGTGACGGTGGAGTAGAGATTCGCTGCAATCGTTTCGCTGACGGCAATAATTACTGCGCACTCAACGAGTGAAATCGCGATTTATCGCCAATTGCGACCACTGCCTGCTCGTCGCAACTCGGAGCACTTCCAATCTACCAATCAGCCGGAGCAAGGAGTCGGTACTATCCAGTTGTGAGGCGGCGCTACCGGCTCCGCACGGAGACGGAAGGCACGTTTCGTTGACGGGCTGCCATTGCGTCCGTAAGATGAAACGACCGTAGGGAAGGCATCTTTAGTGATTGGCCAGACCATCTCGCATTACCGCATCGTAGAGAAGTTGGGCGGCGGCGGGATGGGCGTCGTCTACAAGGCCGAAGACACTCGCCTCCACCGCTTTGTCGCCCTCAAATTCCTACCGGATGAAGTGTCGCGCGATCCGCAGGCACTCGGCCGCTTCCAGCGCGAGGCGCAAGCCGCATCGGCGCTGAATCATCCCAACATCTGCACTATTTATGACATCGGCGATGAAAACGGCCAAGCCTTCATCGCCATGGAATACCTCGACGGCATGACGCTGAAGCATCGCATAGGCGGGCGCCCACTTGACATGGAATTGCTTCTCCCGCTGGCTATCGAAATCGCGGACGCGCTCGACGCCGCTCATAGCGAGGGCATCGTTCACCGCGACATCAAGCCCGCGAACATTTTTATAACTAAACGAGGACACGCTAAGGTTCTTGACTTCGGCCTGGCGAAAGTGAGTCTGGCGGAAAGTTCATCGAGCCAAATCGCAGCACTCAATACACAGACCGGTACGGTGGGCGAAAAAGATTTGACGAGCCCGGGCACCATGGTGGGGACGGTGGCTTACATGTCGCCGGAGCAGGTGCGGGCCAAGGAATTGGATACTCGCACCGACCTTTTTTCTTTCGGCGCGGTTCTCTACGAAATGGCGACCGGCGCCATGCCTTTTCACGGCGAGAGTTCCGGCGTCATTTTCAAATCCATTCTCGATTCTGTGCCGCCGCCGCCCATTCGTTTCAACCGCGATCTGCCGGCCAAGCTGGAAGACATCATCTTCAAAGCCCTGGAGAAGGACCGCAATCTGCGCTACCAGCACGCCGCCGATATTCGAACCGATCTGCAGCGGCTGAAGCGCGACACCGAATCGGGCCATCTCGCCCAGAGCTCGGGTTCGGTCCCGGCGGCGCACGAGTCTGCCCCACAGGTCAGCGCGGCTGCTCCCACTTCCGCGCAATCGGGCTCTGCGATAACTCCAGCCGCGCCCGCATCCAGCCCGGCGGGTACAGCGGGATTTTCCGGTGCGCACTCTTCTTATCTTCGTCTTTGCCTTTGCCGCCGCCTTCGTCGTCATCATCGTCCCCGGCAATGACAATGGGAACGACGGCCATCTCCGCCTCGGGCTCATTGGCCGTATCTCCTCCTGCCAAAAAGTCACGCCTGGCAATCTTCGCAACCGCAGCAGCCGTGCTCGCTCTCGTTGTAGCCGGAGCGCTTTACTTCCGTTCCAGACCGGCGCATGGGCTCACCGCAAAAGACACGCTCGTTCTTGCCGATTTCGCCAACACGACCGGCGAGACGGTATTTGACGGAACGCTGAAGCAGGCGCTGGCCGTCGATTTGGAGCAATCGCCCTTTCTTCAGGTCATTCCTCCCGCTCGGGTGCAACAAACCTTGGGCTTTATGGGACGGCAGCCGAATGAGCGGCTCACAACCGATGTGGCTCGCGAACTCTGCCTTCGTGTCGGCAGCAAAGCCATGCTTTCCGGCTCTATTGCCAGCCTCGGCAGCGAGTATGTCGTGACCCTCAACGCCATGAACTGCCAGACCGGCGATTCGCTGGCGCAGGAGCAGGCGCAGGCCTCGAGCAAGGAGCAAGTGCTTACAGCGCTCGGCGGCGCGACCTCGAAGTTGCGCGAAAAGCTTGGCGAGTCGCTGGCGTCAATTCAGAAGTTTGACGTGCCGATCGAACAGGTGACGACGTCGTCGCTCGAGGCGTTGAAGGCCTTTGCCATGGGCAACGCCGAGTTCGAACAGGAGCGGGAGATGCAGTCCCTGCCGTTCTATAAGCGGGCAGTGGAGTTGGATCCGAATTTCGCGTTTGTCTACGCGCGCATGGGCACCATCTACGCCAACGCAGGAGAAAATGAAAACGCGATTGAGGCGACGCGCAAGGCGTACGAACTGAGAGATCGCGTCAGCGAACGGGAGAAGCTATATATCACGGAGCATTACTACCAGACAGTAACCGGCGAGAAAGAAAAAGAGATGGAGGCGCTGGAGCTCTATGGGCGGACTTATCCGAATGACATGGTCCCTGCCAATAATCTCTGTGTGGGTTACCAGATGGAAGGAAACTTCACCAAGGCGGCGGAAGAAGGACGGGACGCAGTGCGGATCGATCCGAACTCGGCGAGTGGATGGTTCAATCTGGCATACAGCTATTTGGGATCGAACCAGTTCGATGAAGCGCAGCAAACGATGCAGCAGTCGATGGCAAAGTTTCCGGAGTCGGAACTTGGGCACTGGTTTGATTACGTGACTGACTTGACGTTGGGCAAGACGGCGGATGCGGAGCGGGAACTGGCATGGTCGAAGGGAAAGCCGTATGAATATCGCTTTCTGGCCACCCAGGTCCGCGCGTTCATGGAGCAGGGAAAAGTGCAACTCGCGGAAGAGAATATCCGGCGCGCGCGGGATATGGAGAACAATCAGGGACTGAAAGAAACGGCGGATGGCGATTTGGGATTTCTAGCGATGGCGCAGGCGGATGTAGGTGTGTGCGATCGCGCGCTGAAGAACGCAACCACGCTTGCGGCGAGTTCGAGTCGCGCGGCGCTTACGCAATCGGGGTACGTGTTCGCGACTTGTGGGGAGGGACAGAAGGCGGAGGCAAACGCGGCGAAGTTGAATAGGGAATACCCGCTGGACAGCTTTCTACAGCAATCGGAGCTTCCGCAGATGCGCGCGCGTTTGAATTTGCAGCGCGGCAATGGGGCCAAGGCGATCGAAGATTTGCGTTCGGAAGCGTTTCAGTTAGGGTTCGTTGAGCTTGGCTTGCCGGTATATCTGCGCGGGTTGGCCTATCTCGAGAATAAGCAGGGAGCCGAGGCGGCAGCGGAATTCCAAAAGATTCTGGATTATCGGGGAGCGCTGTCGCCGCTTCCGTATCTGTCGCTGGCGAAGTTGGAACAGGGCCGCGCGTATGCGCTTGCTGGCGACGCAGCCAAGTCACGCACCGCCTATCAGGACTTCTTTACCCTCTGGAAAGATGCTGACCCCGACATTCCTATCGTGAAGCAAGCCAAAGCCGACTACGCAAAGCTGCAGTAGCACTGGGTACTGGCAACTCTCACCAGATCGTCCTGACCACCTTCGCCCGCCGAATCTCCCGGTCCGCTGTGACCAAGCCCATCCCTTCCACCAGCGCCGTCGCGCCAATCACCCGGTCCGCCGGATCTTTTGGATAGCCCGCGGGCAATGACAACATGCGTGCGCATGTCCGCGCGTTGATCGGCAGCACCACAAATTTGCGCTCCAGTTCGTGCAAGAAAGGATTCAATACTCATTGCCAGCTGGATTCGCCGCCGGCCATAAAGAGTCGTCAATTCCAGAAGCGTGATAGGCGGAGATTGCAATGCCATCTCCATTCTGCCGCGCTTCGTCGAGACGCGTCCTTCGCGTTCTTCGAGAGCTTTTCCGGCTCGAGACGTGAGCCAAAGCACAATGTGCGTGTCGATCAGGATCAATACAGATCTCCCCACTCCTCCGGGCGTAAGCGCGGGCGAGACGATATCCCCTACGATCTTCACCTTGCCCTTGAAAAAGCCAAAAATATCGTCCTTCTCCGCGTCGGCCGGAACCAACTTCACCACCGGTTTGCCGCGTTTGGTGATGACAATCGTCTCGCGCTTCGCCTGCACTTCGTCCATCACCGCGAGGCAACGCGCCTTAAACGAACCTGCTGCCATGGTTTTCATCCCGTCCTCCACTCTATGTTCATGGTGATTGTACCATGGTCATATATTGAAGGCACGCTTGCACTTTCGCGCCCAGTTGCGGTTTGGCGTAGTTTATTTCGGCATCACCACGACTTCCTCCTTCGGCATCGCGTCTAGTGTGGCCTTATCGATGCCGAGGTGAGCGATTACTAACTCCGGCGGTGTGTGGGTCAGCCATTCCGAGAGCGCGAGGTCCTGATAGTAGCTGCTCTTGAACATCTCCAGGAATTTCAGATCGGTGGCGCCCGTATTCTGAATGTAGTGCGGCAGCGTCTTCTGGATATAGCCAACGTCTCCGGCTTGGAAGTCCATGGTGCGCGCGCGGCCTCCGGTAGCGAACACGGTCATTCTCCCTTCACCGCTGATGTAGTACTGCCATTCGTCGGCATTCGGATGCCAGTGCAGTTCGCGGATTCCTCCCGGATGAACGGTCACAATCGCCGCAGCGATCGTGGTCGACACTTTGAACTTGCTGGAATCGACGATCCTCACCTCTCCGCCTTTGGTGCGCTTGGTGACCGGCAGTTGCGAGGTGCGAAAGGCGAAGTCCTGCGACGACAGGCCGATCGATCCGGCGGATGCCTTCAAGTCGTCGGCGAGAGGGCCCGGGTACGGGAGCCTGGAAAATAAACTTCTCCCGGCGCGGCATCTTCTCCATCGCCTGCTGGCTCACGCCAAAGTTTGCCGCCAGCACGTCGTGCGGCGTGTGCGCCATCCAGTCGGTAAGCAGCACGGTCTCGTATTCGGAGAAATTGCCGTCGTCGAATACCAGCAGAAACTCGCACCCGTCGGGATTCAAGCCCTTGAATGGAATGCGGAATTCCCGTAGGAAAGTACCAAAGATCGCCTTCTGTCACGTCGCGACGAAGCTCTTGCCTTCCGCATCAAGGCCGGTGATGCGCGCATTGCCGTAGAGCATAATCGACCACTCTCCGGCCGTGTGCCAGTGCAGTTCTCGCACGCCTCCGGCCGTCAGTCTCATGTCGACGCCTGCGATCGACTTGGATACGGCAAGCTCCCGCACCGTGACCTCGCGCGACCATCCTCCCTCTTGCATGCGCTTGTGCGAGAGCCCGAAAGGATATTTGAACGTCTGCACGCCGCCGGCATCAGAGGGCGGCGGCAAGAACGAATCCGGATTTTGCGCGTCGATCTGCGGATTGCCCGGCCCCGGCGCGCTGGCGCTGCGACTGTCTTTTGCCGGATACGGTTTCTTGTCCTCTGTCGCCGGGTACGGTTGCTGCGCCTGACCTTCGGCATCCGCCGCCGACAGCAACCCAGCGGCAGCCAGCGCAGCCGATCCCATTCCGATGAACCCGCGTCGTGAAAGCAGATCCTTGTTCGTATCGTCGTTCGTATCGTCGCTCATGATTTTTCCTTCGCGAATTCAATCAGGCCATGACTTCAGTGTTTGATTTCGCAAGACAATACGGCAGCCAAGCGGCGCTGTCAATATCGCGCTCTTCGCCTCGCGGGTCAGCAGTAGGGGTGGCCGGGCCGGGACGCCCGGCGCTTCATCGAATGGCGGAGCCCGCTACGGCAGCCTGCCGGAGACCGGCTTCATCCGTAACACATCATCCTGTTCCGCATCTTTTTTGGTCTTGATCCCGAGCGCGTCGAGTTGGCGCGCTACGGGCTGCACCGCTTGCAAGATGCGCGCGAGGGTTTGCCCTACGGCTTCTTTGTCGCTGTTATCCGGACCGCGGCGGTCGATCAAGCTTTGGAAAAACGATTTCTCGCGCGGATAGACCACGATCTTGACGTCGTCGCCCTCGGGAACTCCTATCGCTTTCTTCGCCAGTTTCAGCGCCGTGTCGTAGCCGCCGAGCTCATCGACCAGGCCGAGGCCCTTCGCATCCTGCCCGGAATAGATCCGTCCTTTGGCGATCTCGAGAACCTTTTCTTTCGGGAGTCTGCGTCCGTCGGCAACCTTGCCGGTGAAATCGACATAGACGCGGTCGAGCCACGCTTCAAATCTGGCCCATTCGGCGGGCGTGTAATCGTGCGTTCCGGTGAACATGGTGGCATTCTCGCCCTGATGCACTTCATCCCACGAGAGTCCGACCTTATCCCACAAGCCGCTGGTGAGCAGCTTTCCGCCCAGCACTCCGATCGATGCGGTGATGGTCCCGGGCTCGGCGACAATTTTGTCGGCGGCCATCGCCACAAAATATCCGCCGGACCCGGCCAGATTCCCCATCGAAACAATCACGGGCTTGCCGGCCTGGCGCGCGCGTACCACCTCACGCCAGATAGTGTCGGAAGCGACATACGAACCACCCGGACTATCCACGCGGAACAGGATCGCCTTCACATCTTTGTCTTCCGCAGCCGCGCGAATCGCGCCCGCTACCGTGTCGGAACCCATACTCTGTGTGTCTTCCACGGGATCGTAGTCACTCTGGCCGCGAGTGACGTCGCCGACGCCGAAAACCAAGGCAATATTCTTGCCGTGATCGTGCGGACGCCCGGCGCGGCTCAAATATTTATCGAGATAGAGCAACTCGGCTCCGTCGCCGGCCTTACTTTTGACGTCACCGTAGACCTCGTCGCGATAGGCAACCGCATCGACCAGCTTCGCGGCCACCGCTTCTTTGCCGAGATAAGGTCCCGCGTCAACGATCGCCTGAAATTTGTCCGGGTCAATCTGGCGCGCCTGGCAGATGCCATCTTTGATCTGGTTGAACCATGAAGTCATGAGCGCGGTGATCTCTTCCTTGTGCGCATCCGTGTATTTGCTCTCGGTATAAAAATTCAGCGCCGTCTTATATTCGTACCGGTGATCGCCGTGAAAGCTCATGCCCAGCTTCTCGAGCGTCCCTTTGATAAACGGAGACTCCATGATGATGCCGGTGAGTCCGACGTCTCCCGAGGGCTGCAGATAGATATGGTCAAAGGCCGTCGCCAGGTAATAAGCGCCGTTGCCCGGCCCAAACTCGCCGAAGGTTTCGGAGTAAGCGACGGCAAATTTCTTGTGCGCGCGGAATCTTTGCACAGCGTCGCGCAGCTCCTGGGTTTGCGCCATTCCCATTGGAGCCGCTCCGATCTTCGCGATCATGCCCACGACGCGGTCGTCAGTCGATCCGCGGTCAATGGCATCGACCACGTCGCGCAGCGTCTGTTTTTCGCTCAACAGCAGTTGCGCCGACGGTGTTTCGGGCGCGTCTTCAAGAAAAGTCTGCTCGAAATCGGCTTCGAGAATTGTTTTGGATGGAACCTTGCCTTTTGCGCCGATCACGATGGCGATGACGATGACCAATCCGAGCAGCGACAGAGCGCCGAGGATGGCGAGGAACCGGACGATAGCCCTGAACATGGTTTGCTCCTTCGGTGATGCGGTTTGCTGTTTTATTAGAAAGAGCAGTCTAACCAAGGGCGAGGCGCGGGCGCTATAGCGGGGATTACTTAGTAGTCTTGAACGCCTGGGAATTGGGGGCGGTGACAGGAGTCCTGCAGCCGCGTACATATAGCAAAGCAATTACACAACGTTTCACGTGAAACACTTTGTACGTATACGCGATAGCTTAAGCTCTCGAATGACCTTGCGCAGAGTGGCTTTGGTTGGAGTGAGATGGTTGCGCGGGCGTGGTGATTGCTCCCTCGGCCGCCGATCTCACCAGCGCCACGTATTTCGCGAAGACTCCGGTCTTGTATTTAGGCGCGGGAGCCTTCCATTCCGCCATGCGGCGCGCGATCTCGGCATCGGAAATCTCCAGTTCCAGTTTGCGGCTCCTGGTGTCAATGGTGATCTTGTCGCCTTCGCGGATGGCGGCAATCGGGCCGCCCAGCGCGGCTTCTGGAGCGACGTGGCCGACCATCAGGCCGCGGGTCGCGCCGCTGAATCTTCCGTCGGTAATCAGCGCGACGCTCTCGCCTAAACCTTCTCCCACAATCGCCGCAGTCACGCTCAGCATTTCACGCATGCCTGGGCCGCCCCTGGGGCCTTCGTAACGGATCACGACTACATCTCCGGCTTTGATGTGCTTGCTGGTCACAGCCTGCATGGCCGCTTCTTCGGAATCGAAGACGCGTGCTGGCCCAGTTTGCGATTGACGCTCGTGCCCGCTCATCTTTATTACGCCGCCTCCCGGAGCCAGGTTGCCTTTCAAAATCACCAGGCCGCCGGTTGCCTTTAGAGGCTTGCTCAAAGGGGCAATCACCATTTGCCCGGCAGTTTCTTTCGCCTCGTTTGCCTCTTCAGCAAAGGTCTTGCCAGTCACCGTCATCGCCGAACCGTTCGCGTGCTTGCCCTCGAGCAGCCTTTTCGCAATTACCGGAATTCCGCCAGCCGCGTCCACATCCGCCGCCACGTATTTTCCCGCCGGCTTCAGATCGGCGAGCAGCGGCGTGCGTTCGCTGACCCGCTGGAAATCGTCGATGTCGAGGGGCAGGCCCATTTCACGCGAAATCGCGAGCAGATGAAGCACCGCATTCGTCGAGCCTCCAGTCGTGGCCACGCCCGCGATCGCGTTCTCGAATGCCGTGTGCGTGAGGATATCGCTGGGACGAATTCCCTTCTTCAGCAGATTCATCACCACGTCGCCGCAGCGGAAGGCGACATCGTCTTTGCGCGGATCCATCGCCGGAATTCCGTTGAAGCCCATGGGCGAGAGACCGATCAGCTCCATCACCGTGGACATAGTGTTGGCCGTGTACTGGCCGCCGCACGCGCCTGCGCCGGGACACGCCACATTCTCCAGCGCCAGCAGATCGGCGTCGCTCATTTTGCCTGCAGCGTTTGCGCCCACAGCTTCGAATACGTCTTGAATGGTGACGTCTTTGCCGTTGTACTTGCCGGCGGCAATCGTTCCTCCATAAAGAACGAGGCCGGGCAGGTTCATGCGCGCGAGAGCCATGGCTGCTGCGGGGATCGTCTTGTCACAGCCGACGACGCAAACCGCCGCATCGAAAAGCTGGCCGCGGCACACCAGTTCGATGGAGTCGGCAATCACCTCGCGGCTCACAAGCGAGGCCTTCATACCTTCGGTGCCCATGGTCTCGCCGTCGGAGATGGCGATGGTGTTGAACTCCATGGGCGTGCCGCCGGCGGCGCGGATTCCTTCTTTCACCTTGGCCGAAAGACGCCGCAGGTGGAAGTTGCAGGGCATGGTTTCGATCCAGGTATTGGCGACGGCGATCAGCGGCTTCGCAAGATCGGCGTCGGTGAAGCCGATGGCTTTGTACATGGCGCGAGCGGGAGCACGGTCGCGGCCATCGGTTATGTAGCGGCTGCGGTGTTTGAGGTCGTTGTTGTTGTCATTGTTCATGGGAGTGATGCGGATAGTGTAGCCGATGGAAAGAAGTTGCCGGTTGCCACTCGTCAGCCATCAGTAAAACCAAAGGCCGCCGTTTTCGCTGAGGACTGATAACTGACAACACTTTCTCACGCGTTGACTGCTTTTGGCGCCGGCTTTACTTCGGCCGCTTTCTTTTTCTCCGCCGGCAACCATGACATCAACGCCCGCAGCTGCTCGCCTACTTTTTCGACGGGATGCTGCTTGGCGGCTTCGCGGAGCTTGGCAAACTTCTTGCCGCCTTTTTTGTTTTCGGCGATCCATTCTTTCGCGAAGCTGCCATTCTGAATCTGCTTCAGGATCTTCTTCATCGCTTTGCGCGTTTCGTCTCCTACGACCATTTCGCCGCGGGTCAGGTCGCCGTATTCCGCCGTGTTGGAGATCGAATAGCGCATGCGGCTCAATCCGCCTTCGTAGATAAGGTCAACGATCAGCTTCACCTCGTGAATGCATTCGAAATAAGCGATTTCGGGAGCATAGCCTGCGGCTACCAGCGTCTCAAAGCCTTTCTGCATCAGCGAAGTCAACCCGCCGCAGAGCACCGCTTGCTCGCCGAACAAATCGCTTTCGGTTTCTTCTTTGAAGGTCGTCTGCAAAACGCCGGCGCGGGTCGAACCTATGCCGTGCGCGTAGCTGAGCGCAAATTCGTGCGCGCGTCCGCTGGCGTCCTGGTGAATCGCCAGCAGCGAGGGCACGCCGCCGCCCTGCGTATACACGCGCCGCAGCAGATGGCCGGGACTCTTGGGCGCGATCATGACCACGTCCACTTCTTTCGGAGGCTTGATGCTTTTGAAGTGAATAGAAAAGCCGTGCGAGAAGCCGAGGATTTTTCCTTTGCGTAGATGCGGCTTGATCGCCGATTCGTAGAAGTCAGCTTGCGTTTCATCGGGTGTAAGAATCTGGATCCAGTCGGCGCGCTTGGCGGCCTCGGGCGGAGCAACGACCGTCATGCCGTCCGCTATTGCTTGCTGGGCCGAGCCTCGCTTGGGATCGAGGCCGATAATGACGTCATAACCGCTGTCCCGCAGGTTCTGCGCCTGGGCGTGTCCCTGCGAACCGTAGCCGAAAACGGCGATGGTCTTACCCTGAAGCGCGGAAGGATTGGCATCGTTTTGATAGAAGACTGTGGCCACTGGAAAGCTCCTTATCGGATTCTATGTCCGATTAAAAACTTAAAAGATTGAAGATCAAAAAGGCGAAACCGACCAACTGGTCGGTTTTAGAGAATGCTACCGAGTTGGCGCTTCCACGTCAACCGCGGGATCGTCTCTCTCAGACGGAGGCTGCCGTGGCGGTCGGGTACGAAGAACAACGCGCCGTCATCCGTCAAAATTCTAAGTAGGCTCCGGCGCGCGCGGGATGAGCGGGGCCGCCAGTTCCAGTTGCGGGGAGCAAACCGTCTTCAATTCCATGCAGGCTCTCCCAGGCGGCCTCGGTAAGGGCGGGGTCCGCGCCCACGATGTCGCGGATCATTTGCCACGCAGCCAGGTTGAGCGCGCCTTCGGGCGCAGGGCCCATAGCCAGCGAAACGGAACACTGCGGGCAGAAACAGATGCGCTGCGCGGGCGACTTCTGGCGCGGCCTCACTCCTACGGTTTGGGCAAACAGAAAGACGGCCACGGATTTTTGCCCGGCCTCAAGCTCGCGACTACAGCGAAGGCAATATAAGTTGTCCAATGGTTTCGTCCCCTGTCGAGACGCGGCTTGCTGCGCCTCGCTGCATATGAGACGGGGCAAGCCCCGTCAGTACCCTCAAAGAGTGCCACGTCACTACAAAGACTTAGTACAACCACTTTTCCAAGGCTTCGCCGATAGCGCAAGTATGAAGAAAGATTCCCACTGGATGACGCCGCGAACGCAACCGATTCCACCCAGGAACCAAGGTTTGCTCTAGGCAGGCACGGCACGCATCGCGCACTCTATTGACCATGAGGGTGATCATGAGCGTGGTCAAGAGCGGCAATGCTTCCGCCAAGTTTCCGCAATCGTCACGGCGTCCGAAAGGACGCCAACAGGTTGCCGCCGTTTGCTACCGCATGGGCAAACGCGGAGTTGAATTTCTGCTGGTTCAGACGCGCAGCGGACGTTGGATTTTTCCCAAAGGCGGGGTTGAACGGGGTCTGACGCACGCCCAATCCGCGGCCATGGAGGCTCTTGAAGAGGCTGGCGCGCATGGCCGGATGGAAACGTCCGGCTTCGCCCGTTATTCTGTCGGCAGACCTAAGCCGGCGACCCTCGCCCGGATCAAAGACAAACGAGCTGCCGGCGGATCTGCCCCAGCCGAATCCAGAGTGATTGCCTACCTCTGCGAAGTGTCGCGGCTGGAACCGCCGCAGGAATCGAACCGGCATCCCACCTGGTTTTCCGCTGAGAAGGCGCAGCAATCTCTGCGTAAGAACCGCGCGACCGAATTCGGCGCCGAACTCGCCCGCGTCGTCGACCGCGCCGTGTCGCGGATACAGCGGCTGCAGGGCAATGTCGGTCTTACTCCCGATCACCCGCGGCGGGACGGGCTGCAAGAAGTGCGATTCGAGGCTTTTGAACGCGGGCGCTTGCCGGAAGATCTCACGAAGGCCATGCTCGCGGGCTGCATTCTTCATCGCCGCGGCGCTCGCTCGCCCGCGGTTATCGACGCCGCGGTGCAGGCTCAACTACGGAAGGTGGCCAGGTTCCGCGCACATGACGGAATGCGCAGGCCCATTCTGCGGCTTGGCGCCGGTGCAAGTTCCGCCGCTGAAACGGCTCGCAACGTCACCGCCATCGACCGTGGCCGGAGAAATCTGTCGAAGCCGGGCAAGTTGCCTTCGATCAAACGCAAGGTTGCCAAAGTGATGGATGGGCGGATGGAGAAAAACTGGATGGAGTAATGCTCTTCCGAACCCTCGGCATAACGTCCGCTGGAAGAAATGATTCCCTACAGGTAGAGGCGCGAAGCCTTTCCGCGATACCATCTGTTTGATGCTTCGCGATGCCATTGCCGATTCCCGCCACGATCCTCGCCACGAAACCCGCCAGGAACCGCGTCAGGAAATTCTGCGCGCTGCGGCTCGCCTATTTCAGCAGCAGGGATACGATGCCACGTCAATGAACGACGTCGCCGCCGCGCTCAAGCTGTCGAAGGGTGGACTCTATCACCACTTCGAGTCGAAAGACGAGATCCTGTTTCACATCATGTCGCACGCCATGCAGATCACAGAGGAACGAGTCATCAACGTGGTGCGCCGGATTGACCCGGCCCGCGCTGACGCGGCGGGCGTTGACATCACCGAGCAGCGGTTGCGCACGCTGATTCGGCTGCATATTGAAGTGGTGCTGAGTCCGGAAGACCGCGAGATTACGGTCATGCTGCACGAGAACCATCCGTTGCCGCCGGCGCTTCGACGCAAGATCAATGCCCGCAAGAAGGATTACGTGCACTTCGTCGAGAACCTGGTCGCCGACGTGCAGCGCAAGCGCGGGACCAAATCGTCGGTCACGCCGCGCGCTGCCGCGTTTGCCCTGGTCGGCATGATCAACTGGATCTATCAGTGGTATAAGCCCGACGGCTCACTGACGGGAGATGCGCTGGTGCAGCAGTACACGGATATCTTCTTTCGAGGCGCTGTAGTCTGATTCCCGGTTTCCGTTTCTCTCCGCAGTAGCGCGGCTTGCCGCGTCTTTTCGCGAACGCAGAATTTATGAGCCGCTTCTTCCACATCGACGAAATCTCTCGCCATCGGGGCGCACTGGGCAAATCTTACTTCGAGTTTCTCCGCGTTCCGGCCATGAGCGCGGGCGTTTATGTTTTGTCTAAGGACGGCACCGACTCGCAGAAGCCGCATCATGAAGATGAGATGTACTACGTCATTCGCGGCCGAGCCCGCATGCAAATTGGTGCAGACCATAGTGAAGTGAGCCCGGGTTCTATCCTATTTGTGGAGGCGGAGGTGGAGCATCGCTTCTACGACATTCAGGAAGAGCTGGAAGTTTTAGTTTTCTTCGCGCCCGCGGAACACGAGTGAATCTCGCCGCCGTTGACCGCTCGCGAATAACCGCACAAACCATGAAGGATAGCCCGGCCAGCTGTCCCTTCGTCTTCGTTGCCTATGTACAATCGGCTAGACGACAGACGAAATGAGCCGCGCCCAGACTCTCGCCAGAACCCGCGCCCAGGCCCGCAAGAAACCGAAATCCAAAGCGCCCTCAATCGGGCCCCCGCTCGCCGGTAAGAACCTGATCTCGCTTCTCTGCGTTTTGCTGGCGGGGGCGACCATTGCGCTCTACAGTCCTGTGCTCGGGCATTCGTTCGTCGTGTTAGACGATCAAGACTATGTGACGGCGAATCCCCACGTTCATAATGGCCTCTCGTGGAGCACGGTCAAGTGGGCTTTCACCTCCACCGAGGCGGCGAATTGGCATCCGCTGACCTGGCTCTCGCACGCGCTTGACTATCAACTCTTTGCCTTGAATGCGGCCGGCCATCATCTCGATAGCGTGCTGATTCACGCTTTGAATGCGGTGCTGTTATTTCTGCTATTGGCGTGGGTTACCAAGCGCGTGGGGCCTAGCTTGCTGGTGGCGGCTCTGTTCGCTGTGCATCCCATCAATGTTGAGTCGGTGGCATGGGTCGCGGAAAGGAAGAACGTTCTGAGCACACTGTTCTTCTTCTTGGCCATAGGAGCCTATGCGTGGTACGCCCTAAAGCCGGGTTGGCTTCGATATTTGCTTACAGCAGCGTTGTTCGCCGCGGGACTGATGGCCAAGCCGATGGTCATCACGCTGCCCTTTGTCTTCCTACTGCTGGATTATTGGCCGCTGCAAAGAACGCCGTGGCGGCGAACCGATCTTCATGAAGCTGAGATCGATGAAACCGAAGCCGGCTCTTCAGTCTCGAAGAGTGTGCCTCGGATGGCGTTTTCCAGACTGCTGCTCGAAAAAGTGCCATTGCTTTTTCTCTCCGCCGCAAGCGCGTGGATCACGCTCATCGCGCAGCGGCCTGCCAAGCGCACTTTCGCGGACCTCCCGTTCGGCATACGAATCGAGAATGCGCTTGTAGCTTATGGGCAATATCTATGGAAGATGTTCTGGCCGGCGCGGCTTGCGTTCTATCCCCATTCTGTCGTAGCTCTTCCAACGTGGCAATGGATCTTATCTGCGCTGGTGTTGATCGGTATCACCATTCTCGTGGTCAGATTTCGCAAAAAACGCTATCTGGCGGTGGGCTGGTTCTGGTTTCTGGGCACCCTCGTCCCGGTCATTGGTCTCGTGCAGGTGGGCGAGTACGCCATGGCCGATCGCTATGCCTATATCCCGCTGATCGGGATCTTCATCATGATTGCCTGGAGTCTTGCTGATTGGGCGCAGACAAAGAGTGTACGCACGGTTTGGCTGACCATCTCGGCATTGTGCGTGTTGGCGGCGCTCGCTGGCGTCACCATTCGCCAGATGAGTTTTTGGGATAGCGACTACGATCTGTGGTCGCACACGCTGGAGGGCGCCGAAAATCCCCTGACGCTGAATGCCCTGGGAATGGCGCTGATACATCCTGAATCGGAGATGACGCGGCATGACCGGGAAAACTTTGAAACCGGGCAGAGCCGCATGGACGAAGCCCGGCGCCATTTCGAGCGTGCGCTGGAACTGCGGCAACCACAGGCGCAGCAGAATCCGGGCGCATATTTGCCCGACATGGCACGTACGCTGAACAACCTGGGCAATTTGGATCGAATGCAGAACCGTACGGAGGAAGCCCGTCGGCACTGTGAGCGCGCGCTCCAGATTTACCGGCAGCTTGCGCAGCAGAATCCGGATGTTTACACACCTTACCTGGCCGCGACTCTGAGCAACCTGGGGTCGCTGGATCGAGTACAAAATCGTTTGGACGAGGCTCGCGAGCATTACGACGAGGCCTTGAAGATCAACCGGCAGCTTGCCGAGCAGAATCCAAACAAATATCTGCCGACCATCGCTTTGACGCTGAATGAGTTTGGATTTCTCGATGCCACTCAGAAGCGTATGGATGAGGCTCGCCAGCATTATGACGAGGCCTTGAAGATCGATCGGCAACTCGCGCAGCAGAGTCCCGCGCTGTATTTACCCGACTTGGCCATGACGCTGACTGACTTCGGCGTGCTAGATGCGATCGAGAACCGCATGGACGAAGCGCGCCAGCACTATGAGGAGGCCGTGAAGATTGACCGTCAACTCGCGGAACATGATCCTGCCGTCTACCTTCCGAATCTCGCCATGACGCTGACCAACTTGGGAAGAGTCGATCGGCTCCAAAATCGGATCGATGAATCTCGCACTGACTACACGGAGGCGGCAAACATCTACCGAAAACTTGCTGGGAGCGACCCGGCGAGATATGGCGGCAGCGCGGCCAGAGTCGACGCGAACCTGCAAGAACTGGGAAAGAAAGCGCCCGCCGCCCCATAAACTGCCTCACGCCTGCGGGAAGAAACTCCCGACTGGTGGGCGAGAAAAGAAGCGGCCTGGGAGGTTGCCAGCCACTTTCGGGGGCTGTGTACAATCGGGATGAAGAATGCGCCGCGCCCAAACTCTCGCGAAATCACGCGCCCAAAGTCGCAAGCGGCCGAATCGAGAAGCACCTCCGAAACCCGGGCCATTCTTCACCGGCAAGAAGCTGAATGCCATTCTCTGCGTTCTGCTCGCAGGCTGGACCATCATGCTCTACAGCCCAGTCTTTGGGTACCCTTTCGTCAACTGGGATGATGATGTTTACGTTGAAGCCAACCCCCACATTCATAGCGGCTTGTCGTGGAACACAATCAAGTGGGCCTTCACTTCTACGGGGGCGGCGAACTGGCATCCGCTGACTTGGTTGTCGCATGCTCTCGACTGCCAGCTTTTCGGCTTGAACCCGGCCGGTCATCATTTGGACAGTGTTTTGATTCACGCTGCGAATGTGGTGGTTTTGTTTCTGCTGCTGGTTTGGATCACGAAGCGTGTCGGCCCAAGCCTGTTGGTGGCGGCCCTGTTCGCCGCGCATCCGATCAACGTTGAATCCGTGGCATGGGTCGCTGAGCGGAAGAATGTGCTGAGCACACTGTTCTTCCTCTTGGCCATCGCTGCTTATGCGAGGTATGCCCAAAAACCTGACTGGCGGCGGTATCTGCTGGTGGCGGCGTTGTACGCTGCCGGACTGATGGCCAAGCCAATGGTCATTACGCTGCCGTTTCTACTGCTGCTGCTGGATTATTGGCCGCTGGAGAGAATGCAGAGCGGCGCACTCTCTTCTTCCGATGCTTCTGGTAGCCTGCCGCACGTGGCGTTTTCGCGGTTGGTTCTGGAGAAGGTGCCGCTGCTCTTTCTTTCGGCCGTCAGCGCGGTGGTCACGGTAAAGGCGCAGCAGTCCGGACAAGCCGTTCGCACCTTCCATCAATCCCCGCTCGCCACTCGCATTGAGAATGCCATCGTGGCGTACGGACTTTACCTCTGGAAAATGCTTTGGCCGGAGCGGCTGGCCGTGCTCTATCCCCATCCCACAGACGGGCTGCCCATCTGGCAAGTAACTGTGTCCGCGCTAGTCCTGGTTGGAGTCACCGCGCTGGTAGTAATTTTTCGCCGTTGGCGTTACCTGCCGGTTGGGTGGTTCTGGTTTCTCGGTACATTGATTCCAGTCATCGGCTTGGTGCAAGTTGGGGACGCGGCTATGGCCGATCGCTATGCTTATGTTCCGCTGATCGGCATCTTCGTAATGATCACCTGGGGCCTCGCCGATTTGGCGGATGCAAGAAAGGTTCGCGCGATTTGGCTGGTGACTCTCGCGCTGTGTGCACTGACGGCGTTGAGCATCGCCGCATCGCGCCAGATCGGCTATTGGGATAGCGATTACGACTTATGGTCGCACACCCTGGCGGTGACGGAACGGAATGCCGCCGCGCATAACTCCCTGGCGACCGCTCTCATTGACCCCGGTGTTGTAATGACGCCGATTAACCGGGAGCACCTGGATACGGATCAGAAGCGGACAGACGAAGCTCGCCAGCACTTTGAGGAGGCTTTGAGGATTCGCCGGGCGCTGGCGCAACAAAACCCGGCCGCATACCTCCCTGACTTGGCCGTGACGCTGAACAATCTGGGGAATCTGGACCTGGGCAGCGACCGAATGGACCAAGCCCGCCAATACTACGCGGAGGCCTTGCAGATTGAGCGACAACTATCGCTACAGAACCCGGACGCGTATTTACCGAACTTGGCAACGACTTTGAACAGCCTTGGGAGTCTGGACCGATTTCAGAATAAGGCGGATGAGGCCCGCCAGCACTATGAGGAGGCTTCGAGAATTTATTGTCAACTGGCGCGGCAAAGCCCGGATAAATTCCTGCCGTATTTGGCAGGGACGCTGAACAACCTGGGGCATTTGGATCTGCTCCAGAACCGGACGGGCGAAGCTCGCCAGCACTATGAGGAGGTGGTGAAAATCGACCGGGAGCTCTTGGAGCAGAACCAGGAACCCTACCTTCCGGACATGGCCGTGGCACTGAACAACTTGGGGTTCATGGAAAGACAACAGAAGCAAGCGGACGCGGCTGATTCGCACTTAGAGGAGGCGTTGAAAATCTACCGCCAGTTGGCCAAACAAAATCCCGGTGCATACCTGCCGGATATAGCCAACACGCTAATCAACCTGGCGATCTCGGAGCTGGCGATCTCGGAGAAAGATCAGAGCCGGGCCGACGAAGCCCACCAGCACTACGAGGAAGCGTTAAAGTGCTACCGCCAGCTGGCGCAGCAGAATCCGGACAAATACACTCCGTTTGTGGCAGCGACGCTGAACAGCCTGGGGTCCTTGGAGAGAAACATGAACCACGCCGCCGAATCCCGGGCGGACTACCTGGAGGCTTTGAAGATTTTCCAGAGTCTGTCTAAGGGGGATCGAAAATATGCTGGCGACGTCGCGAGCATCGAAGCGAACTTGAAAAAACTTGGGAATAAGGCCTCTGCCCAATAGACATTGAGCCATACCTCGACTTGCTAGTCGCCCGCCGCCTTTGTTCGCACCCAATAGGCTTCTTCTTTTATGCTTTCATGCTTGAAACCGGTACGCTTCAGAATGCCTTTCAATTGCTCGACCATCTGCGGATGGCCGCAGAGATATGCGATGCTGTTGGCCCCTGTACATCCCCATTGATCGGCGTATTTGCGAATCAGGTCGTCCACGCGTCCGATCTCGCCTTTCCAATTCTCGTCCTCCCAGGGACGGCTGACTGTGAAGACGCAGCGAAACCAGGGCGCTTGTTGGGAGATGTTTTCCAGTTCCTCACGATAGCCGAACTCCCACGACCGGCTCGCACCGTTTAACAGGAATAATTTGTGGTTGCCTGCAAACTTGCCCTCCTTCCAATCCTTGAACAAGGCTCGCACGTAGCTGACAAAGGGAGCGACTCCGGTTACGGTGCTGACCATCAGGTGGTTGGTGCGGTCGGGTTGCGCGAAATCGAGCGTGAAGCGGCCCTTCGCAACTTTGCGCACCAGGACTTCATCGCCCAAGTGAAGCTCATGCAGTGGCGGCGTGGTCTCGCCCTCCGGCACCAGCTCAAAGAAGAATTCCAATTCCTTCTCATAGGGAGAAGAGACAATCGAGTAGGGGCGCTCTCGCCGCCTTGCGTCTTTCTCGACGCCTAGAGTCGCGTATTGGCCGGGGGTAAAGGTGAAGTCGGCTCCTGGGTCGACGCGGATCATCCATAGGTCAGGCGCCAAGTCGGTGCGCCTGGTGATGCGGGCTCGATGGTGCTTGTCATCCATGGGGAGCAGGTCTTGGGTCTCAGGTCTTGGGTCTCAGGTCTTGGGTTTCAGGTTTCGGGTCTTGGATCTCAGAGAAAACTTGTTGTGTATTGGTCTGGATTTCGCAGCGATCCACTCCACCAGACAACCGACCGGCCGGTCGGTTACCGGGGGTTAGATTACAGCAATTTGCAGGACTTGGTGTGAGGTTTTATTTCTACATCGTATTTGAATTTGAGTTGCGGCTCTTTTTGCAGTTCCTTGGAGGCCAAAAGGGCGGACCATTTGCCAGACCGTAATCTTTGATCGATCTTGAGCTGGCGCAATTCCCTGCCACGCCCCATATGTAGGCTTCGAGCAATTGACTTGCTTCAGTCCAGCCCATAACATTGCCACCACATGCTTGGGCAAACGATCTCTCATTACCGAATCCTGACGAAGCTCGGCGGGGGCGGAATGGGGGTCGTTTACGAGGCCGAGGATCAGCGTCTCGGCCGACGTGTCGCGATAAAGTTCCTGCCCGAGGAACTGGCGCAGAATCCCCAGGCGCGGGAACGATTTCAGCGAGAAGCGCGCGCTGCATCGGCACTGAATCATCCCAATATCTGCACTGTCTATGACATAGGCGAGCACGAGAACCAGCTCTTTATCGTCATGGAATGCCTTGAAGGGACGACCCTGAAGTACCGTATCGAGGGAAGGCCCATGTCGGTCGAGCAAATCGTAGACTTTGGGGCACAGGTGGCGGACGCGCTCGAAGTGGCGCACGCGGCGGGCATTGTCCATAGGGACTTAAAACCCGCGAACCTTTTCCTGACCAAACGCGGACAAGCCAAAATTTTGGATTTTGGTTTGGCCAAAGTTGCCTCTGGGTCCGCGCCGCATCTGGAGCCGGCCGGCGGATCGCTGGCCACGGTCGCCATTGATGAAGCTCATCTCACCAGCCCAGGCAGCGCGCTCGGTACCGTGGCCTATATGTCGCCGGAACAGGCGCGCGGCGAGGAGTTGGACGCGCGCACCGACCTATTTTCCTTTGGCTCCGTGCTCTACGAGATGGCTACGGGGCGGCAGCCATTTACGGGCAACACATCGGCCATCATCTTCGACGCCATCCTTAATAAGCCGCCGACTTCTTCGGTGCGCATTAATCCCGACTTGCCGGCTCATTTGGAATCCCTGATTGACAAGTGCCTGGAGAAGGATCGGAATCTCCGCTACCAGACTGCTTCCGATCTCCGCGCCGACCTACAGCGCCTCAAGCGTGACACGCAGTCGTCGAAGATCGCGGCGGTTTCAGCGCCAGCCGTTTCAGGGCCGATCGTTGGGGCGGGAGCGGGAGCGGCAATCGCCGGAGCGGCAAAGGATCAGGAATCCAGGTCGCGCAGTCGCGGATGGCCGATATTGCCAATGGCGGCAGGCGTCGCCGCTGTAGCCGTGATTGTGGTTTTGGTCGCCGGTTATTACGCCGGATGGTTCACAACGCAGCGGCCTTATACGCAGGCCGAACTTAAACCGCAGCAACTGACCGCCAACTCGTCGGAAGATCCGGTGGCGGTTGCTTCAATTTCTCCGGATGGCAAATATCTTCTCTACTCTGACCTTGAGGGGCTGCACCTCCGGTTGATGGCGAGCGGTGAGACGCAGTCGCTGCCCATCCCCGATGCCTTCTGTTTTCGTTGAGCGCGTATCGAATGGTCCCAGGATGGGACCAAGTTACTGGTGAGCGGACCAGTCGCGCAAGAGAAGCAGGGCATCTGGGTGATCTCAGTGATTGGCGCGACGCTGAAGAAATTGCGCGACGATGCCCATGACGCATCGCTCTCGCCAGACGGTTCGCAGATCGCTTTTCGCGACGCGATCACGCAAGACATCTGGTTGATGAGCGCCGATGGCGGGCAGGCGAGGCTGCTGATTAAGCGCGAGCCCGGCTACCATCTGTTTGAGCCCTCGTGGTTCAGGGACGGCAAGCGCATCGTTTATGGAAAATACCGATTCGAGAATGGCGAGGCCACACAGGTATTGGAAAGCCGCGATCTCCAGGGCGGCGCTCCAACTCTTCTGCTCTCCAGTACCCGCTTGACGAATTTTGCCTGGGGACAAGAAGGGAGGCTTATCTATTCCGTTCGTGAAGTGCCTCCGAACCATGCCGACTCCAACCTGTGGGAACTGCGATACGACGAGGAAACGGGCGCACCCGAAGGGAACTCCGCGGCGCCTCACCGACTGGACTGGATTTTTCTTTGGCGAACCGGAATTGACCGCCGATGGCAACCGTCTCGTCTTCCTGAACCGAAGATCGCAAAGCGATGTTTATCTCGGCGAACTGGCGAACGAGGGGAACGAATTGAAAGCTCCACAGCGGCTGACCCTCGATGACCGCATCGATTGGCCAGGTGGATGGTCGCTCGATGGCAAGACTGTGTTTTTTTACTCCGATCGCAACGGAAGCTTCGACATCTTCAAGCAGGGCGTCAATGAGCGCACCGCCCACACCGATCGTCACCGGCAATGAGGAAAAATGGGCGCCGCAGATCAGTCCTGATGGCAAGTGGGTGCTTTACATGCAATGGCCGAAGGAAGCCGAGGGCGCACCGGTTCCGCACGGAAAGCTGATGCGCGCTCCGCTCGCGGGCGGTCCTTCGGAAGCGGTCATGGATATCAAGGGAAAGCCTTGGATCACCTATGGTAGCGAGCCGACCGACACGGTGGGAGGTTATCCCAGCTTTCGCTGCCCGGTACATGCGAGCACTGCGTGCGTTCTCGCCGAAGCCACTGACGATGACAAGCAGATTGTCTTCACCGCGTTTGATCCCGCTCAGGGACGAAAAGGCGAACTTGCCAAAGTTCCGGCCGATTCGGATTTGACGCGTTGGGACCTGTCTCCCGATGGGAGCCGCGTCGCGCTGATCGTATTTGACTACAAGGCGGGAGATATCCAGGTCGTGCCGCTCGCTGGCGGAACTCCACAGAAATTATCTGCGATGCCGTGGGCCGAGTTAGCCGCGGTTGCGTGGGCAGCGGATGGCAAGAGCCTGTTTCTGGCCAGCTACTCGTCGCGTGGAACATCCATTGTGCATATGGACTTCTCCGGCAAATCAAAACTGTTGTTCAAGTCCAGTTGGGATGTTTTCTCGCTCTCACCTTCGCCTGATGGCCACTACCTAGCCTTTGGTCCAATCGTCACGAACGCCAATGCTTGGACCATTGCTCCATTCCCGCGCAAGTGAGAAGGCGCGAAACTGTCTCATATAGCGCTTGCCCGAAAATGAGAACAGCCCACAAGCTTTTCAGCCTGCGGGCCGCCCGGTGGACTGTTTGGGATTGACTGAGGTGGTCACTCTCGTGGCCCCTCGCTTGACCGCCCCTTCACGCGACAATTGCGCGTGCCGGGGATCCGGTCTTTCCGGTGCCAGCTACAGCTTGTGGCCGGCGGATCAGACTTTATCAATCAGCCCATACTCACGGATTGTTTGCGAGAGAATGTTCCCGATTTCCCCGACCAAAGGTTCCTCGAGAACTCCGCTTAGAGCAACCGCCCTAAGACTCAGCCACCTCACCTGGTCTGGTACTGCTGGTACTGCAACTATGACTATCAGAACTTGTCATCCGACCACCTCCTTTCCGGTGTAATCGCAGATTACAAAAAATGCGTGGCGGCGTCAACAGCACGAATAGTGTGGCCCCCGTGGTTGCAGATGCTCCAAGACAAATGTCCCCGCATAACTGCAACGAGACTTTGTCACCCTGTTAAGGATGTAAGGTTCGGGCGATTCCAAGGTGCCGCGATAGAGTGGGGTCAAGGCCAGCACGGCCATGCATATACGTAGCCTGCACTGGGAGCAGCTAAAGCCTAATCGAATGCCGTCCGCAGAAAGCTAACCAGCTGCCACCCATCAATATATTTGTACGGAGTCTCTCCCATCGTGTAATGCCCGCAAGGCAGCACGACGACTTTGTGATCCAGATTGTGCCTGGCGAACTCCTCGACCACCTGCTCGGAAAATTCCGGCAGAAACGTCATGTCATACTTCGCATAAATAATGAGCGAGCGGCGCGGCCAGCGCCCAAATTTATCGAAGTAGACCATCGGACTGACAGCGCGCCACACCTGCCGCAGATTCTCCAGGTCGATTCCCGTTTCCAGTCCCTCGCGAATATGTCGCGTAGATTGCCCATGCCAAACCACGTCCGCAAAATAAGTCGAAGCATGATTGAACGCAGCCACCTGAATCCGCGGATCGTGCGCGGTAGCGATAAACGCATAACACGAGCCCAGGCTCGTCCCAACAATCCCAAGCCGGTTGTAACCCTGCGCCTCCAGCCAGTCGAGACAGCAGCGGACATCGATCACGCCCTGGCGCACCCCATCAAGCGTGCGTCCAATGTTGGCGGAAACCGCATAGTCGGCGCGGTCGATCTCCGCTGGACGCCGAATGTCGTGATAGGGCATCGAAAGCCGCAGCACCGCAATGCCCATCAAACTGAGCACGCGGCACAGGCTGGAGTAGGAAATCGCATCGGAATTCCAATGCGGCAACACAACCACGGCGCGGCGTCCCCGAGCCGGAAACCAGCGCGCATTCACCAGGTTATTTTCAGGAAACGGCGTTCCCACCGGCGAGGTGAAGCGCAGAAACTCGGCATGAGTTCCACGAACTTTCTCTTCCAGCCGCGGGTCAGGCACTTCGCGCGTGCTGAAGACCTGCACGTCGCGCCGTTCCAGCCGGAAATCGGTCGGCTTCCGGTAGGAATAAAAGGTGTCACTGTCGCGAATAATGTGGTCATTGAAATGCGAGAAATATTCCAGCACCATCGCGCGAGGTCTGACTCTGCGGACCTCCGTTGCGTCCGGGCCACGACTGGGTCCAATCCAGCCCCCACTCCAGCGGGCGCACCACGCGGTTATTGTCCACCGACGTGAGCCGGGTCTCCCAGTCATACATCCATCGAGCGTAGCGCGAAGGCATGTTTTTTCAGAACTATAGCAAACTGGGGATCACGAGCCTTGCAGGCCGCAGCGAGTGGAGGAAGATTGCATCAAACAGTTCCTTGCACAAACTAAGGTCATTGAACTTGCTTGGCAGCGTACCCAAAAACCCTTTACATGTAGCTACATTTAGAGTTACAATAACTTGGTTTACACGCTGCAAAGCCAACGAACCCAGCAAACTCCATGCCGTTCTTGGTAGTAGGATAAGGGGCGGTCGCAAGACCATGACTTCACGCTGTTCGCACGGACCGGACACCGCGTCTCGCAAGAGGAAAACCGCGGACAGCGAGCGGAGCAAACACGGCAAAGCCCAAGCCGTCCGAACCCAGGAAAAACGGAGGGCATGCAAGCTCACTAGAAGGTGTGCATTGCTATGCCCCAAAGAACAATTGCTCGGCGCTCGGATTATCGTTTCGAATGGGATGAAAACAAGAACCGGCAGAACATCCGAAAACATGGTCTCGACTTTGCGGATGCGGAAGAGATGTTTTGCGGCGTCCTCCTCTTCTCGCCGGACGTGCGAGAAGATTATGGGGAGAGCCGCTGGCTTGGAATCGGTGCGATCCATGGCCGCACTGTGGTCGTGGTTTTTACAGAACGTGGACCAGAGACGATTCGTATCATCTCGCTAAGAAGGGTAACCCGTCGTGAAAGTAAACAGTTCAAAAAAGCCATCAAGGACCAACTGGAAACGGGTTGATGCTCTGCGGGATTCAGAGATTGACTTCTCGGAGAGCCCAGAACTCGGTCCCAAGTTTTTCGGCCAGGCCATTCGTTGGCCGGGCAAGAAGAAGCAGATTACACTCCGCCTCGATCCCGATGTTCTCGGTTTCTTTCGCCGACATGGCAAAGGATATCAAACCACAATCAATGCAGTACTGAGGCACTACATGAAATCTCAACAAGACAGCGGTTTTAGAGGATCCGGCCAGCCGCGTTAATACTCCAGCCGCGTTAATACTGAGGACCGTTCCATGGCGATTTTGACGGCTAACGCTGCCGCTTCGAAAGTAAATTTGTTTAGAGATAAACCCGCGGCACCCGTTGCGACAGTCCGCACAAGATTTCGTAAGGCACGCTTTCACACAATCGCGCCAGTTCCACCGCATCCACGTTCTTGCCGGCGTTATTGCCAATGAGCACGACCTCATCACCGACCGCAACTCTAGGAATGCGGCTGACATCGACGATCGTCAAGTCCATCGAGACGCGCCCCACCACCGGCGCATACTCGCCGCGCACAATCACGCGCGCCCGATTCGACAGCAGTCGCGGATAACCATCCGCGTAACCGACCGGCAGCACCGCGATCCGGCTCTGTGCCTTGGTCACAAAAGTTCCCATGTATCCGACCGCTTGCCCCGCCGCCACGTCTTTCACCGTCAGCACACGCGTCTTCCACGCAAGCACCGGACGCAGCAGCGGCAGTTCCGCCACTGTGGCTGGCTCGCCTCCACGCGTAAAGGCCAGCGAATATCCGTAGAGCGCGATTCCCGGACGCACCATCGTCTTCCACGTCTCTGGCCGCGCGCTCATAGCGGCCGAATTTCCCATGTGGACCAGCGACGGTCGCAGTCTATAGCTCTGCAAAACGGCGAGTCCCTCTTCAAACAATTTCATCTGCCGCACCGCATCTTCGGCGTCAAGCACTTCCGCCGAGGCGAAATGCGTGCTCACTCCCTCGAGTTTCAGATGCTTGCACGCCGCCAGCATCTCGCACAAATGCGGCAATGTCTCCGGCGGCGCACCCAGACGGTTCATGCCCGTGTCAAGCTTCAGGTGAATGGGCAGAACGCTATGCCGTTTTTGCGCGGCCCGTTCCAGCGTCTCAATGTGCCATGGCTCCCAGATCGTAGGAGTCAGATTCTCGGCGACGATGCTGTCTTCTTCGCCCTTCCAGATTCCGGTCATCAGCAGGATGCGAGCCTCGCAGCCCGCGCCACGCAGGGCCGACCCTTCGGCGGCATCGGTTACTCCCAGCCACTGTGCCCCCTCGGATTCAAGCGCGCGGGCGCACTCCACCGCGCCGTGGCCATATCCGTCGGCCTTGACCACGGCGCAAATGGTGACACCTTTGCCGACGTGCTTTTGCACCGCGTGAAAATTCTCTCCCAGCGCGCCCAGGGAGACTTCCGCCCAGGTGCGTCCGTCGAGAATCAGCGAGCGGCTTTCGGGTATTTTCGACAAACCAATTTTCGACAACCCGTCTTTCGACAACCCGTCTTTCGTCAGACCGTCTTTCGCCAGACCGTCTTTCGTCAAACCAGCGCGAGGAGCGTTCACATACCCGATTATAGTGACCTCCTGAGCCGGCTTATATCTAGCGACATCACTTTGGTTACCTGCCGCCCGATAGCAGAAAGTTGACTGTGATCGCGGTCTCCACTTCTATGGGCTGGTTGTTGAGCAGGTAAGGGCGATAGCGCCACTTCTTCACCGCTTCGACAGCGGCGGGGACAAGCATCGGGTGTCCGCGGACCACCACCAGATTCTCAATAGCTCCCGTCTTGCCGATAATGGCCCGCAATTCGACCGCGCCCTGAATGCGCGCCTGCCGGGCCAGCGGCGGATACACGGGTTGCACCTTGTGAAGCAGGTCAGCCTCGGCCAGGTGCGACACAAGCAGGGGCTTAGCGGGGATTGGCCGCGCAGGGATCACCATCGGAATACTGTCCCCGATGCTCTGGGCAATACCAACGCCCGGGCCTTGACCTTGATCGTAGCCGAGACTTGGTGCGTCTGTGACTGCACCTGCTCCAGCGTCGTTGACCGGCGCAACGTGATCGGGAATCGACGCCGGTGCGACGATCGTTTGCGGCCTCACCACATTGACGGCAGCATTCGCATGGTGCTCGCGTCCCGCCTCAGTTGACGTTGTTGGTTGTGGTGTAAAAGATGCGGGCGCAGAGATCTGCAGCCAGCGCACCCGCGGCGGCCCTCCAACCCAAATCAGCGAGACGGCGAGCAGCAAGCTCAAAGCAAGAGCCTGCATGGTGAAAGCTGCGAGCGTAGTCCACCCGCGGCGGGCAGACTGGTCCCAGTTGCTTTCCAGTGTGCTGAACATATCGTGTGTCCTCCGGAACGGGCCCGTTGTCTCTATAGACACCGCAGTTGTCGATTTGATCCTGCGTGGGCACAAACCGCTGAAACAGCCTGCATAAGCGCGTCTGAGCAAGGAATAGGCCCAAACAAAAAGACAAAAAGAAAGGACCGCATCTGCGCGGTCCTGGGACAACGTGTTGAGCCTAAATTGGAACTGAAACCTCCGGTGTGGCTACTTCTTCGGCGGCGCAGTCGTAGCCGGCTTGGTCGCGGCCGGTCTCGTCGCTGTTGCCGGCCTAACCGGCTTCGTGCCTGCCGCCGGAGCCGGAACACCGGATTGAATATTGAATGCTTCAATAACCGGCTGCGTGATGTCCACGGCGGGCCCGTACCAGATCACCGGGCCGCGCGGCCACTGCTGCGACGTATCGAGGATCATGCCATAGTCGTGATCGCTGGCATACTTTACGATCAGCGGGGCCATCACGGTGAGGATCTTATTTCCGATCTCGCCCTGCTGGGCCTGGAAGTCTTCCTGCGCATCCTGAGTCGAGCGATCGAAACTCTTCTGCTTGGTCTCGATATCTTTCACCAGCTTGTCACGCGACACTTCATTCAATTTGTCCTGCTGCGCGCTGAGCTGCTTCTTGAGGGCGTCAATTTCGTCGTTCTTGGCCTTGAGCTCGTTCTGCTTGGGCTCAAACTTCTTGGAGAGTTCGGCGAAATCGCGCTGCCCCTGGTTGGAGAGGAAAATCGCCTGTTCAATGTTGATGGTGCCGACCTTGGTGCCCGTGGCCTTCGCCACTGCCGCGGCAGCAGCCGACGGAGAGTCGGGGGTGTTGGCAGCCGCGGCGGGAGAACCCGCAGCCGGAGCCGCTTGAGCCACAGCAAACACTGAGAGGCCGAAGAGCACGGTCGCGGTCGCGGTAAGGACCGCGAACCTGCTGACAATGGACTTGCTGGTGGATAACTCGCTGGTCATTGACTCGATCATTGGGTACTTTGAACTCCTTCGATTTTTCGAAAATGGCTGGAAGCATCCAGCTCGCTGGGCTCATCGCGAAACTGATCGCAATCCCAAGCCTATCTGTCTTATCCAGAAATCTGGACCGGAAATACAAACCTGAAAATAAACCTGGAAACGCCGCAGTGAGCGCTCAAGGCGCGTGCGACGCCCGGCTCTCTTCACGCACAAACCGCTGGCGCGCTGATCAGGGTGTGGACGGTATGCATTATACGGAGCGTAGCGGAACAGCGTCAAACAGTCTCCGCCGTATCTCGCTTGTTTCTTTTGATAGCTCGATAATAGTTCGATGCCGCCGGAAGCGAACTTGTTATCTCGCTCGGCCCTCAGTTTTAATTCCCATAGCCGGGCATTTGTGACATACGTCACATCTTTTCCCGGCTTCCCCAATTAGACTGCATGACCAAGAGGAAGTGACGGCCATGTCAGATCCCGTCACCGGCGACGTGTTCAAAGCAGGAGACGCCTGCAAACGCTCGGGCATCTACCGCGTCCTGCACCACCCCAATCACGCGGACGAGCACGAAGTGACCGGTGTGTTCGGGCAGATTTTCCCGCCGTGCAGGCACTGCGGCGATTATGTCTGCTACGTTCTGGAACATGCCGCGATTAGGATCGATTCCCACGACTACTTCAAAAATTAACCCGGCCGATCCATCGTCCCTCGACGCGGAACCCGTGCCATGTATTCATCTTCATTCCTATTCTTCAATAGCGAAACCGGTAGCGGACTTGCAGATAGATCTGGCGTGGCAAGTCCCAGTGGAACCCGCCGTAGGTCAGGCTGTCGTCGTAGATCACGCGGCGGTTGGCGGCGTTGAGCGCGGTCACTGAAGCCGTGAAGCGTTCGCCGAAATCCTTGCCCAGCGAGAGATCGAACGTGGTGTGGCCTGGCAGATACTCGCCCGTGTAAGGCCAGCCGGTCACGCCTTGCTGCCCATTGCTGAATCCCGAGCCGTAATAAACGTTAGTGGAGGCCCAGGAGCGCCACGGGAGCGTCACATCGCCGCCCACGTTCAAAGTATTGCGCTGGTCATGGTCTAGCGGGCTGAGCTCGGGAGAAGGCATGAAATCCGTGAGTCCCCCGGTGATTGTGCCACTACCCTCGGCGATCTGGTTCGAATAGGCAAGGTGAATCTGCGCGCGATGCGCGAAACGCGGAGAGCGCAGCGTCAACTCCCACGCGCGAATCAACGCCTGGGAAACGGTGATGGGAAAGAAAATGTTGGATGCGCCGATATTGTTGTGGTCGAGAAAATTGGCAACATCGGTCTTGAAGGTGTCGGCGTCAAGCGCCCATCCGTGGTAAGGAATCATCACGCCGAACTGATGTTCTTCGTCGCGCTCGCCGTGGAGAGAGATGATGGCTACGCTGTTTTGATTGACATACTGCAGCAGCGGACCGGAAACGCTCTCGAGCGGCGGCGCCTGGTAGTAGTGTCCATAGAAACCGCGGAACGTCCAACGAAGTTTAGGAATGGTAACGGTGGCCCCGAAGCGCGGGCTGATGGCCGACTCATCCACGGGCTGCGACGTCGAAGTGGCCGCGAAATTGCCTTCGGAGAAGCGCGTCGGCCGCATCCCGGCAGAAAGCGTCAGCCATGAAAAAGGGTTGAACTTGTCGTCGATGTAAAAGGTCTCAAGGTTGGCAGTGGGGTGCTCGATGTCCGGCGATGTCAACCCAGGGGAGACGTTAAACAGTTGGTTATCGTGCTGGTAGAAGCCGAGAAATCCAACCTGCAGATCGTTCTTCTTGTAGTTGGCGGTGAAGCCGGCTTGCCCTCCGGCATAAGTGGAAGCGCGATTCTCCGTGGTGGCAACAGGACTGTCGTTGGCGTTACTGGCATAATCGCCGCTGTTGTAGTGGTAGAACGGCGAAACCGTGGTCAGCAGATGTGAATTGAAAGTGTGCAGCCATGTGAATAGAACGCCGGTATCAACCTCAGTCTGCCCGTCGCGGAGCCCAATGCTCGGGTATCCATCAGGGCTTGAATTTTCGAAATCGTTGGGGTCGGGATCGTAAGGAATCTGATAATAATCGCGGCGCACTGAGGTCATCAGGCGAAGTTGATCTGAGGGGTCGACGTTAAGAATAAAAGACCCAAATCCGCCCACACCGTTCACCGCGTCATGCACAACCTGTGGAACCGGAGGCTGCAGCCCGAGGTTGCTGCGGTTGCCATTGACGCTGGCGTAGTACGCGAAGCGGTCTGTGTGGCTGCCGAAGCTGAGCGCGTCGTCGGTCTGGTAGAAGTTGCCGGCGGTGACGGTGAGCTCGGCTTCGTTGTTCCGCTCAAAACCTGTACGCGGAATGACGTTGAAAACGCCATACGTGCGGTCTCCAAATTCCGCTCCATAGCTGCCGCGATCGGCCTCCACGTAATCCATGTCTTTAGGATCGAACTGCGGGCCCAGATTCTGGGCGATGGCAGTATTAATGATTGGAATTCCGTCGAGAAGCCACGTCGTCTGGTGTCCCCCCCGCATGTGCAACATGTCATGCGTGACGTAAGCGCCGGGCACATAGTCCGTGATCATGGCCATGCTGTTAGTCGCGTCGGCGCCGGGGGTGCGCTCGATATCGAGCCGGCTGATCAGCGTTGTCGGCGTAAAGCTGTCGGTGGCCACAACGGCAGGCGCAGCCGAAACACTAACGCTTTCATTTGCTCCGGCAACCTGCAATTGAAAATGAACGACCGGCACGCTTCCGGAAATAACCGTGACATCTCGCGAAGTTTGCGCAAACCCCTGACTGGCCACGCTAACCGAGTAATCTCCAAGAGGCACGGCGTTCAACTCGAATTCACCATTAGCGTCGGTAGTGACGCTCTTCGCCAAGTCCGAAGACTGAGCTCGCAGCATCACCATGGCGTTCTGTATCGGCCGATGCTGCGGATCATGCACCACCCCGCGAACCGCACCGTAGTCGTTGGCAAAAGCAATGGAGGTCAGCAAGAGTAAAGAGGTAAGCGCTAGCGGCCTGAGTTGAGTCATATCGGCAAGTCCTCTGAGGTCGATGTAGGGCGGACACTCCTGTCCGCGTTCGGCCAAGCGCCAGCCCAGACCCTGGCCGGATCGAACATAGCTGCCGCCCTGAAAAATATCTTTGGATCCAGAAAAACAGGCTGGATCAGAAAGTGGCTTCGTGTCAGGGCATCGCTTTCAGCGACGCCGAAAGTCGACGCCTCCGATCGTCCCCTTTAGGGGCCAACCGAATCGTCAACGAAGCCTTAGCAAGAGGGTTAACTGCGAGGCGGGGCGCGTGCGGAATCGTGTGTCGAGAATTCGCTGGAGCGAATGGTTACGCGGTGACCGGGCTGCGCAGGCTCAACCTTGAGACTTACAAAAGAAAGCAGACCAGAAGCAGGCCGCGCCCACTCGGAAGTGGTAGCGCCGCAGCAGCAATGGCTCCGACAGCAACTATCGTCACCCTGAAATGATTTTTGAGATGATTCGCGAGAGGACGGTGCCTCAGCCGCCATCGCGTGATGGCAGGGCATCGCAGGCTGCGCCTCGCGTCCAGACATATCTTGTCTGGACATGTCTTTTCGGGAGATGTCTTTTCGGGAGATGGACCGGCGCATGCAATGCATGGCCTGAGGCAAGACAGTGCAGGGCATCGCCATCGGCCCAAGAGCCGGGACGAGCATAACCAGCATCAGCAATCTGGCAGCCCAGCGGTAAGCTCCCCACATTTGCGGAAAGAATATCAGAAAACAGGCTCAACGACCCTCCCCGCACCCCAGCGCCGCTAAAAACCGGCCGTGGCCACTGGGACCAGAACTGGCAACCGGCAACTGGCAACTGGCAACTGGTTGTACCATTTCCTCGTGCACGAACTCGCCGAGCGCCTGCTCAAGACAATTCGCAAGCACGCTCTTTTTCGTCCCGGAGATCGCGTAGCTGCGGCTGTTTCCGGCGGAGCCGATTCCGTAGCTCTGCTCAGCCTGCTGATCGAGTGGCGCACCGACCTGGGAATCGTCCTCTCCGTAGCCCATGTCAATCACAAGCTGCGCGGCGAAGAATCCGACGCAGACCAGCGCTTTGTCGCCGAGCTGGCGAAACAGCACAAGCTCGAATTCCATACCTGCGACGCTCCGGTAGGTGGCAGCGGAGCTTCGGGCATCGAGGCGGCGGCGCGCGAACTACGCTACGGCTTCTTTCGTCGGTTAACCATGGAGGGTGGATTGGCCGCAGGTAAATCGAGCTGGGACGAATTAAGTGCGGACGAACCAAGCGGGGATGAACCAAGCCGCGGCAAATTGAGTGACGCCAGGTTGAGCGAACGTGAATTCCGCAAGCCTCCTGCGAAGATCGCGACTGCCCACACTCTCGACGATCAAGCCGAAACGGTCCTTCTGCGCATCTTCCGCGGCACCGGCATTCGCGGGCTTTCGGCAATTCATCCGCGGATCGTCTTTGAACAGCAAGGTCACCCCGTTGGCGAAGTTGTTCGCCCCCTGCTCGGCATCCGCCGAGCCGACCTCCTGGAATTCCTTCGCGATCGCGGCCAAAGCTGGCGCGAGGATTCCTCGAATCGCAATCTCGCCTTCCTCCGCAACCGCGTGCGTCACCGCCTGCTGCCGCTAATCACCGAAGAATTTGGCGAATCCGCGATCGAGCACATGGCTGAACTGGCGGAGATAGCGCGCGCCGAAGAAGATCACTGGGCGTCAGTACACCCCGAGATTGCGCCCGAGATTGTGCCGGGTTCCGTATCAGGGTATCGCTTCAGCGATACCGCAAGTTCCTCAAAATCGGACCTACCTGTAGAGACGCGGCTTGCCGCGTATCAAGCTGCGCCTCGGTCCCTGAAGGTCGATCCGCTGCTGGCGCTGCCATTGGCGGCCCAGCGCCGCCTGATGCGCGCCTGGCTCGAAACAAATGCGCCCACGACAAAAATCTCATTCCGCCTGATCGAGAATGCGCTCGAACTGGCAGGCGAAGCCGCCGGCAAAAAAATTGAACTCCCATCCGGCTGGACTCTCCGCCGCGCGCAACACGCCCTTCTCCTGGAACCCGAAGCCTGCAACCAGCGCGATCACGCCACCGATTACGAATACAGCTTAGCCGTGCCGGGCGAGGCAAATATCGCCCAACTAGGCGCTCGGATCGAAGCGAGGATAGTCAATGCAAGTGATGTTCCAGAAGGCGAGCGAGGGCAATTGCTGAATGCCGAACTCATCCCGAAGCAGATTACGATCCGGAACTGGCGGCCGGGCGACCGTTTCTGGCCAGCCCACACAGCTGCAGAGAAAAAGGTGAAGGAGTTGCTGAGCCACCGCCACGCGACCGGGACGAAGAAAAAACTCTGGCCAGTCGCGGTCGCGGAAGGCCACGGCCTCATCTGGCTGCGAAACTTCGCCGTCCCAGAGGCCTTGCGCGCCCCCGCCGAAGCCCCCCACGCGATTTGGATTCGCGAGATCCCAGGCATGATGTAATATTCCTTATTCCATGGGGCATTCGTCAGCCGCGCGGCTTTTTCTGTGAGCTGAGAGCTGACAGCCGAGTCCTTTATGAATGCTTTGCCCAATGTCGGATTGCGCCAGGTCATCTCGGCCGATCAGATTCAAAAAAGGGTCCGTGAACTGGGAAGGCAAATCTCCGACGACTATCGCGGACGCACCATGGTCGCGCTGGGGATTCTCGAAAATAGTTTCCTCTTCATGGCTGACCTGGTACGGGCCGTCGATGTACCCGTCGTTTGCGCCTTTATCAAGCCCACCTATAAGCAGAGCAAGCGGGGCGAATCTCCTGTATTGGAGATCTTCTTCAGTCAGGAATTAGAGATTGCGGCGAAGCACGTGCTGCTGATCGAAGGCCTGGTGCACTCAGGTGTCACCACAGAATTTCTCATGGGCGACTTGCGCGGCCGGGGCGCGGCTTCGGTGAAACTGGTTACCCTGCTCGATCGTCAATCAGCCCGCCGCGTTCCGCTGCAGCCCGACTATTTCGGATTTCTGGTCGATGACGCATTTCTCTGCGGCTATGGCCTGGGCAATCCCGAGCAGACGGGACGGAATCTGCCCTACATAGCGGCGATCTGAGGTGGCTTCGGCATGAACCCGACCATGAAAACCGCGGTTTTCTGGGCGGTCATCGTAGTGAGCGCGTTCTTGCTGTGGCAGATGATGAAGTCCGGCACTTCTGCTCACGCCGTCCCCGAAATTAGCTATTCCGATTTCCTGGCAAAGGTCGAGAGCGACGAGGTAAGCAAGGTCACGATCGCAAATGGCGTGGTTCACGGAACGGACACCAAAGGCGGCAGCTTTCTCGTGGTTGCGCCTCCCGACCAGAGGCCGATGATTGGCGCCCTTCAACAGCACCGTGGCAATCTGGTTCAAGCAACGGCCCGAACAGAGTTGGCCGAACTGGCTCCTCAATTTGGCTTCCCTGGTTCTTCTCGCCGCCTTATGGTTTTTCATGATCCGTCAGATGCAACGGCGCCGGCCGGCTGTAGAACAGTCGCCACCTTTTCCCCCAAATCAGCCATCCGGCCCGCGCTTCGGCGCATGACTTCTGTCACTTCCACTTTCCCGTTTTGTTGGGAAAAGGTCTAGAATGTATAGGCGGTCTTTTCCCAGTCGAATTTTCGCCTCCGGCATCTAATATCGAGCGAGGGGCACCGTCTTCTTCTGATTGGAACGGGCTGCACTTTGAGGAGTTTTAGGTGAATTCAACAATCAAAACAGTTCTTTTCTGGGCCGTGATCCTGGTCTCCGCCTTCCTGCTCTATCAGGTGGTCAAGACCGGCAGCAATGGCCAGAAGGAAAAAGAGATCGGCTTTTCTGAGTTCCTGACTAACGTCGATCAGGGCAACGTCCACGACGTGACTTTTATTGGCCAGGAAGTGCGCGGCAAGTTTAAGAATGATTCGCCGTTCCACACCATCGCGCCGGCCAATTATCCGGACATGTACAAGACTCTGCGCGATAAGAACGTGCCTTACAGCATCAAGGACATCAGCAACGGCACCTGGCCCAGCTGGATTCTGAATCTCGCCCCGCTCGTTCTCCTCGGCGCGCTCTGGTTCTTCATGATCCGGCAGATGCAGACCGGCGGAAACAAGGCGTTGTCGTTCGGCAAGAGCCGGGCCCGCCTGCTCTCCATGCAGCAGAAAAAGATCACCTTCAAAGACGTGGCTGGCGTGGATGAGGCCAAGGAAGAACTGCGCGAGATTATCGAATTCCTGCGCGAGGCGCAAAAATTTCAGAAACTGGGCGGCCGCATTCCCAAAGGCGTGCTGCTGGTTGGCCCTCCGGGAACCGGCAAGACCCTGCTGGCGCGCGCGGTAGCAGGCGAAGCAAACGTTCCGTTTTTTTCCATCTCCGGCTCCGACTTCGTGGAAATGTTCGTAGGCGTTGGCGCAAGCCGCGTGCGCGATCTCTTCGAGCAGGGCAAGAAAAATGCTCCCTGCATCATCTTCATCGACGAAATCGACGCCGTTGGACGTCATCGCGGCGCCGGCCTGGGCGGCGGCCACGACGAGCGCGAGCAGACTTTGAATCAGCTCCTCGTTGAAATGGATGGCTTCGAATCGAACGAAGGCGTCATTCTCATGGCGGCAACTAATCGCCCCGACGTGCTCGATCCAGCGCTGTTGCGCCCCGGTCGCTTCGACCGCCGCGTAGTAGTAAACCGGCCCGACGTTCGCGGACGCGAAGAAATTCTGCGCGTCCACACGCGCAAGATCCCGCTCGCCGACGATGTGGAACTGAACGTTCTCGCCCGCGGCACGCCGGGATTCTCCGGCGCCGACCTCGCCAACATGGTGAACGAAGCGGCATTAGCGGCGGCGCGTCAAAATCGCAAAGCCGTTCTGATGTATGACTTCGAAGTAGCAAAAGACAAAGTGCTGATGGGCGTTGAGCGGAAGTCGCTCTTGCTCTCCGACGAAGAAAAGAAAAACACTGCTTATCACGAGGCCGGGCACGCGCTGGTGGCGGCCAAACTGCCGCACTCCGATCCCGTGCACAAGGTCACGATTATTCCGCGCGGCATGGCGCTTGGCCTGACCATGCAGCTGCCGACCGACGATCGTCACAACTATTACAAGAACTATCTCGACACGCAGATCGCCATCCTGATGGGCGGCCGCATCGCGGAAGAACTCTTCCTCAACCAGATGTCCACCGGAGCCGGCAATGACATCGAGCGCGCCACCGAACTGGCGCGCAAGATGGTTTGCGAGTGGGGCATGAGCGATTTGGGTCCGGTGACCTTCGGCAAAAAAGAAGAGCAGATTTTCCTGGGCCGCGAGATCTCGCAACACCGAGACTATAGCGAAGCCACCGCCATCCAGATCGACGAAGAAGTCAGAAAGATGGTGAGCCACGGCTATACGCAGGCGAAAGCCATTCTCTCAGACAATCGCGAAACGTTGATCCTGATCGCGAAAGCGCTGATCGAACGCGAAGTGCTCGACGCTTCCGAGATCAAGATGCTGGTCGAAGGCCAGGATCTGCCTCCGCTCAAACCGTTGCCGGCAAAAACCGACGACGGCGTGCAGCAAGTGATCAAGCCAGAGCGCGCCCCCGCAAAAGGCGGCGAGCGCCCAGCGACGGCCTAATCTCAGTCTTGCATTTTGGTGGTGTTGCACTTGGCTTCTTGCGGTTTTGCATTTGTTTTTGGGTGGCGCAGCGGTTCACCGCTGCGGCAGGAGCAGACGACGAGCCTCGTATCAGGGCATCGCTTTAGCGATGCCGCAAGTCCCCCCGAGTCAGGCACCCCTTTAGGGGTTGAGAATATCAGCGAGCCGATTTCAGGGGCCGGCCAGCAGCCGGCTCTTTCTTTCCCACCCGCTCACTGACCTTGAAAGTCATCTTACCCGCCTTCTTATCCGCGTCCACCACCACGTGGTCGCCATGAAGCACTTCGCCATCCAGAATTTTCATCGCCAGCGGATCCTGCACCAGCTTCTGAATAGCGCGCTTCAGCGGACGCGCTCCAAAGTTCGGATCGTAGCCTTCGGTGAAGAGCAGCTCCTTGGCCGCATCAGTCAACTCCAGAGAAATCTTCCGGTCGGCCAGCAGCCGGCGCAAATCCTCCAGCCGCAGATCGACAATCTTCACCAGTTGTTCCTTGCCCAGCGGATGGAAGATGATCACATCATCCACGCGATTCAGGAATTCCGGCCTGAAATGCCCGTGCAGTGCGCCCATCACCTGCTTCGAGGCTTCCTCGAATCCCTCGGCCGAGCGAACATTCTCCGACTGCAAATAAGCCGAGCCCAGGTTCGAAGTCATAATGATGACCGTGTTCTTGAAATCCACCTTGCGCCCCTTGCCATCGGTGAGGCGCCCGTCATCCATAATCTGCAGCAGTATGTTGAACACATCGGGATGCGCCTTTTCGATTTCATCAAACAGCACCACCGCGTAAGGATGCCGCCGCACCTGCTCGGTGAGTTGCCCTCCCTCGTCATAACCAACGTATCCCGGAGGCGCGCCGATGAGCCGCGACACCGCGTGCTTCTCCATATATTCGGACATATCGATGCGAATCATGGAACGCTCATCGTCGAAAAGAAATTCAGCCAGCGCCCGCGCCACTTCGGTTTTGCCAACGCCCGTGGGCCCCAGAAAAATAAACGACCCAATCGGCCGCTTCGGATCGCTCAGCCCCGCCCGTGACCGGCGGATGGCATTCGCCACGCGTTCAAGCGCCTCGTCCTGTCCGACGACGCGAAGCCGCAGACGGTCTTCCATGTTGACCAGCTTCTTGACTTCGCCCTCGAGCATCTTTGAAACCGGAATCCCCGTCCACTTGGAAACGATGCGGGCGACATCTTCCTCATCCACTTCTTCCTTCAACATCCGTTGCCCGCCCTTCACGTCAATCTGCGCCGTGACTTTGTTCAGCTCTTCTTCCGTCTGACGAATCAGCCCGTAGCGAATCTGCGCCACCCGCTCCAGATTTCCCTTGCGCTCTTCCGCCGCCTCTTCGATCTTGAGTTGCTCAAGTTTTTCCTTCAACGCGCGAGCTTTCGCGATGACGTCTTTCTCCTGCTTCCACTTCGCCTTGAGCGCATTCGATTGTTCCCGAATGCCCGCCAGTTCCCGCTCAACATTGGCCAGCCGTTCCTTCGAATTCGCATCGTCTTCTTTTTTCAGCGCCTGCTTCTCGATTTCGAGTTGCGTAGCCCGCCGCTCCAGCTGATCGATCTCCGTAGGCATGGAATCGATCTGAATGCGCAGCGAAGAAGCCGCCTCATCGATCAGATCGATGGCCTTATCGGGCAGAAAGCGATCGGAGATATAGCGATGCGACAGCGTTGCCGCCGCCACAATCGCCGAATCTTTGATGCGAACGCCGTGATGCACTTCGTACTTCTCTTTCAGCCCGCGCAAAATCGCAATCGTATCTTCGACGTTCGGCTCGCCCACAAACACGATCTGGAACCGCCGTTCCAGCGCCGCATCCTTCTCGATGTACTTGCGGTATTCGTTAAGCGTGGTCGCTCCAATAGCGCGCAATTCTCCGCGCGCGAGCGCCGGCTTCAGCATGTTCGAAGCGTCGATCGAGCCTTCGGCGGCGCCCGCTCCGATCAGCGTGTGCAATTCGTCGATAAAAAGAATGACCTTTCCCTGCGAATCTTCTATCTCTTTCAACACCGCTTTCAGCCGGTCTTCGAATTCGCCGCGATATTTCGCGCCCGCCAGCATCGCCCCGAGATCAAGCGCCACCACGCGTTTGTTCTTCAAAACCTCCGGCACATCGCCGGAAATGATGCGCTGCGCCAGCCCTTCGACGATAGCCGTCTTGCCCACGCCCGGTTCGCCAATCAGCACCGGATTATTTTTCGTGCGCCGCGACAGCACCTGCACCACTCGGCGAATTTCTTCATCGCGCCCAATCACAGGATCAAGCTTGCCGCGCCGCGCCTGCTCATTCAGGTCGCGAGCATAGCGCTCCAGCGCCTGATATTTGCGCCTCAGGATTCTGATCGGTAATGCGCTGCGAGCCCCTGACCGCCGTAAGCGCCTTCAAAATGGCGTCGTGCGTGGCGCCCAAACGCGCCAGCAACTCCTGTGCCGTCATCGCGCTTCAGGTCGGTCAATGCCAGCAGCATGTGCTCGGTCGAAACGTATTCGTCCTTAAACGTGTCGGCCTCTTTGAATGACTTCTCCAGCAACTGATTGATCTGCGACGACATCGCAGGCTGTTGTGCGCCCCCGCTGCCTGAGACCTTGGGCAGCTTCTCAATTTCTTTGTAGACATCGCTGAGCACGTTCTGCGGCCCGATGCCGATTTTTTCCAGAACCGGCGCGACAATGCCTTCCTTGTCCTCAACCAGCGCCGCCAGCAGATGCGCCGGAGCAAGCTCCGGATTGCCATGCTCAGAGGCAAGCTCATTCGCGCGCTGCATCGCCTCTTGCGCCTTCACCGTAAATTTGTCCCAACGAATAGCCATGGTTCATGCTCCCGGCCTCTTAAGAGGCCGCTGATCTGCTGATCTCTAATTGATGATCTCTAAGTGATTTGTGATCTGGAATTTCTAAAGCCGCGCCTTCGACTCTCAAATCACCAATTACAAATCGCTAATTACAAATGAAACGGGAGGCGCTTATTCTGCCGCCTCCCGCTAAGTTTACCGCGTAGCGGCGGACGCATTCGTCCGCCCGCCGGCCAGAGCCCGCATAACCTTATGCGGCTTTCCCGACGCCCTTCGGCTCTTTGCCTTCCAGCGTCTTCTGGCTGCCGCCTTGGCTGCCAACATTCACCTTGATCTGCTTCGGCTTCGCTTCGGCCTTCTTCGCCAGCGTGATCTTCAGCACGCCCTTGTCATAATCGGCCTGCACGCTGTCCTGGTCGACCGTATTCGGCAGCGTGAAGGTCCTGGTGAAGCTGCCGTACTGACGCTCCACCCGGCGATAGTTCTCTTCCTTCTCTTCGTTCTCGAACTTGCGCTCGCCGTGCACGGTCAGAGTGTTGTTCTCGATATTGACGTTGATGTCTTTCTCTTCGATTCCCGGCACTTCGATCTTCAACGTGACGTTGTGCTCATCCTCGTAAACGTCCACGGGGGGAGCAAAAGAGCTCGTGGTTAAATTTTGATCCTGTCCCTCCGGCCCATAAGAATCGCGCAACAGCCGATTCATGCGGTCTTGGATGGTGACAAACTCACGAAAAGGATCCCAACGCGTAATCATGGTCATAATTCAAATCCTTCAGCTTGAAATTTCAACCGGAGCCTTCAATGCTCCAAGATTGTTGATTAGTATGCAACAAGCATAAAATCTTAGCGTGTTATTGTCAAGTATTTTATGCTATTTATTTTCAATCGCTTACACTCAATATCAAGCACTTGAGGTAGCTGGTTTCAGGGATGTTGAGCATCATTGGATGATCTTTCGCCGCCCCGCGGTTTTCGACGATGCGAAAAGATCTGTGGACATCTCGCGCGGCCTCAGCCACCACCCCAATAAAATCCGCCGCGCTTACATGGTAAGAGCAGGAGCAGGTGACCAGAATGCCCCCAGGCCGCAGCATCTTCATCGCCCGCAGGTTGAGTTCCTTGTACCCTCCAAGCGCTTTTTCGAGGTCGCGCTTGCTTTTGGCAAAGGCCGGAGGATCGAGGACGATCGTGTCATAGTGCCGCCCGGCGGCAGCATAGTCCCGCAACAGGTCGAAGGCGTTCGCCTCAATCCATTCCAGCTCGCGCCCGTTCAGCGCTGCGTTCTTCTCCGCCATTTCAAGCGCCGGACGCGAGCTGTCGACCCCGGTTACATTCGAACATCTGGCTCGAGAGTCCCCTCTACGAGCAAGAGCAAAATGCAGGCCAAACCCTCCCTGGTAGCAGAAAGCGTCGAGCACTTCGCCATGCGCATATTGCGCCGCGGCGGCATAATTTTCCCGCTGATCGAGAAATGCGCCCGTCTTCTGGCCTTCGAGGCCGTCATAATGAAACCGGACGCCGTTCATAGTGACTTCGGTCGAACTCTTCTCTCCCCGCAGCAATCGAGACGCGAGCGGCGCTAATTGTTCAAGCTCGCGAATGCGCCCCTCGACCCGCTCGACGATTCCCGCCGGTTGCAGCTCGTCGTGCAACGTTTGCACGATGGCCTCGCGCACCGGACCAATGTCCATCGCCTGAGTCAGAATTTGCAGCGACACCACGTCGTTATACCGATCGACAATCAGGCCAGGCAGAAAATCGGCTTCGCTGAAGACCAACCGATACGCGTCGGTATTCGCGACAAGTTCGTTCTCTTTCCGATAGGCAATGGCGGCGCGAATCCGCTCCGCGATCAAGGGCCGGCAAATCCGGCACCGAGCCATGAGAGATCATGCGGATCGCGATCTGTGAAGACGAACTGTAGAGCGCTGTTCCCAGAAACTTGCCGCGCTGATCCAGAACGCGAACCACCGAGCCTGGAGGCAAGCCGTTGGCAGCGTCGCCAGCTCCTTCGCTGGTCGAGATGACATCCGACCGGTAGACCCAGGGATGTCGGCCTTGCAGACGCAAAACTCCGCGCGCAGAGAGTGTGACAGAGTGCTCCGCTCCCTTGGCGGAGGCAGCACGTTTTTTCGGTACAACCGGGGATGTTGGCATCCCTAGATGTTATCGCGTAGCGGAAGTTGCCGGGGCAGGACAACATCTATATAGCCTGCGAAAATACGCTGATTGGTATCAGGGTATCGCTTCAGCGATACCGCAAACTGCGAGACCATACGCCCCTTTCAGGGGCTGGAGGATGGCTTCCAGTGTGATGCTCGCCATCTGCTGGATATCAGCCGGTTGTGTTACCCTTCCACGTCCGACGATCCGAGTTCGTACCGGGAGACCCCAGATGAAACATCCACTCATCGCATTAGCGTTGTTCCTCTGCATCGCGCTCACCATTGCTCGTCGTTCTTCCCGCCGCCACAACCGTACAGGCCGGCGGCCCCGACGCTGTCGCCCCGCAAGCAGGCGATGCGACGAAAAGCACCGCGGAAGATGAGGCTCAGTATTGCGTGAATCAGGGTGGCGAAGTTGACGTTCGCGAGCCTTACTTCAATACCAACGATATCGAGCAGAACTGGCTCAAGCTATCCGGAGCTAGCCAATTCTGCAAGTTCAGCACCGAAACCTCGCGGATCCACGTGCTGCTCACGACCCTCTACAGCAAGACTCCCACCCTGGCCGCGCTCGCCTATTACGCGGAAGTTCCCTATAACACGACTTGCAACGGCAATCCCGCGTCCTGTTATTGCTCGCAGCTCGGTGGCACCGACCTCTTCGGAGGCATCAACATTAACGGCGGCGGCTGGGTCATGAAGTCCGATCCGGTCGATACGGTGCTCGAAGCCTGCATCTTTCCCGATATGTCGACCATCGATTCCTGGGGACTGACCTATCACCAGGCCGGTATTATCCGCGGCAAGAACCTGGCCAACGTGCTGCGCTATCCGAACCCATACACCAAGTAAAAGTTGAAAAGTGAGGAAAACTCGCGTAGCGACAGCCGTCCTCGACTCCCCAGCGAGCGCAGTTCGTCAAAACTAACGTAGAGAGGGGGCCTGCCCCGTCTCAGCCTGTTGCAAGACTCGTTGCGAGCGAACAGCTCTAAACCCGCTTCAGCGGCGGGGTTCTTTGGTCCAATCGACGACTTTCAGGTTTTTGATACGACCAAATGCACGATCATTGGTGACGAGAACCACCCCCAGCGCTAGTGCGTGAGCGGCAATCATGGCATCGAGGTTTCCCATCGGCTGGCCTTCGCGTTCGAGCATGGCCCGAAGACGGCCGTATTCCTGCGCCGCACCGGAATCCCAAGGCAAGACAGTGAGGCGCAGAAAGAAATCTTCGAGCAACCCGTGGAGGCGGGTGGCATGAGGAAGGCGCGCGGCTCCAAACCGCAACTCCCCTTCAGTGACCGCCGATATAGCAAGCTGCGCCATTGCAACTTTCACCAGTTGGTGATCGACAGCTGGGCTGTTCCCCTTAATGATGCAGCTCGCGATGTTGGTATCAAGCAGGTACTCAGTCATTCTTGGTCGATCGGATTATCGATGATTATCGGGGATTACCGGCAAGACCAGTTAGAACAACTTACGTTTCTGCGGGGCCTCGTCCTGGCGGCTGGCCATGAAACCTTCGGGAATACCGGCTCGGCGCCGGAGTTCGAAGAAGCCGTCCCACGACTCCGGTCGTCGCGAGAGGATCACGTCGCCGGTGCTTTGGTCTTGGCGGATGAAGACCTCGCTACCCTCAAAACGAAGATCGGCAGGCAGCCGAACCGCCTGACTTCGGCCATTGAGAAAAAGCTTGGCGCTGCGCGGCATTGGGCGACCTCCTCACTTTGATATATACCATAATATATTACATAGAGTCAACGGATCTTAATGGACGGCAGCGTCCAAATTCAGACGCTAGTTCGCCAGCAATTGCCGCACAGTCGCGATGTCGCCGTTGAGATCCTGCGTCATCCGCGCAGCCCGGGACTCAGCCTCACGCGCCGCTTCTGCTTGCCCGCCAATCTCAAGCGCTTGCCCGAGAAGCAGATAGCCCACCGGCGTCGGTTGCAGCTCGACTGACCGCTCGTAATCCTTCGCCGCCTCGCCAATGTTGCCGGCTCGTTGCGCCAGCAAGCCCAGTCCCCGGTAAGCCGCCGAATTTTCGGGCTGATGCGTCAGGGCCGCCGCAAAATCGCGTTGCGCGTCGTCGTATCGTTTCAGCGAGAGACATGCATATCCGCTGTTGGCGAGCGCTGTCGCGCGCAACGACGGAGCCGCCACCGGGGACTGAATCACCGCCGCATAGCCGTTAAGAGCGTCCTGATAGTGGCCAAGCATCTGGTCGTAAGTCGCAATGTTGATGGTGGCCAGCGGGTCCGCCGGCCACAACACTTTCGCCCGCTGAAAGTGCGGCAAAGCTTCCGCCGCCCTGCCCTCGGAAATCAGAGCCATGGCGAGGTTCTCTTCGCCGATAAAGTTTTCCTTGGTGATCGCCAGCGTGTGCGCCCAGAGCGTGACATTATCGCTCCAAAAACTTACCTGCCGATGAAGCGCCGTTCCGAGAGCCAGCAGAATAGCGGCCGCTCCCGCAACATATGCAACCGTCGGAACATTCCAACGTTCGATCAGTTCCGCCGCGCCCCAGCACACGATGACAAAAATTCCCAGCAGCGGGATGTAGGCATAGCGGTCGGCCATCGAATGAGGCCCAATCGGCACGATCCCGCTCATCGGTATCATCGTCACCACGAACCAGCACCATCCCACGAAAAGAAAACGCCGCTGCCGCTTTCCAAAAATCAACGCCACGGCGGTGATCGCGATGAGTGCAAATGCCGATAGCAGGGCGGCCGGGATGCTCGTAGCAAACCCAGGATGCGGATACACCATCGCCAAATCGACCGGCCAGAAGGCTTTCTCGAGATACTTGACATATGCGATCGCCGCCGTTGCCAGTCTTATCCAGAGCGGGAATCGTGAAGGAGCCGCCCCCGTCTCCACCGTATAACTGAACGCCGCCCCTCCAGTCTTCATGGTCACGACCGCGCTCGCCACCGAGAGCACAACCCAAGGCACCTTCTCCCAAATCAAATTCCACAAAGACGAGGCGCGCACGGGCGCGACCACCAGATCGTCGTCAACTCCCTCCGCGTCCCATAGCTCCATCCGGCGCAACGGCCAGTAGTCCAGCAGCAGCAGAACAAACGGAAACGTAATCACCTGCGCCTTGCTCATCAATGCCAGAACATAAGCGCCAGTGACGGCCAGATATCGTCCAATACCGGGCCGTCGCGCGTACCAGCCATAAGCCGCCAGCGCGATCAGAAAGAAGAACATGCTGAGCACATTCTTCCGTTCCGCGATCCAGGCCACCGACTCGACATTGATCGGATGCAGCGCAAAGAGCGTAGCCACCGCCAGGCTGCGCCACACCAAGCCCGTAGCGCTCGCCAGAATCAGGAATAGCAGCACGCCATTCGCCGTATGCAGCAGCACGTTCGTCAAATGGTAGCCGGCCGGATTCATCCCAAACATCTGGCGATCCAGCAAATACGACAGCCACGTGAGCGGATGCCAATCGACTGCACGAGGCGTGCGAAAACTCCAGACAATGGTGTTCCAGTTGAGCCCCGCGCGCACCTGCGCGTTCTCCGTAACGTAAACCGGGTCGTCGTAATTCAGAAACGGAGCCCGCATGACCGGGTTATAGAGCGCCAGCGTAGCCAGAGCCACCAGTAGGCAGAGAATCAATCTAAGTTTTTGCGGATGTTGAAAATGCGGATGTTGAAAATGCGGAGGTTGAAAACAAGAAGATCGAAACTGAGGATGTCGAAACGTGGAGGCGTCACCCCCACCCTTTTCAGGCTTCTGCTCGATCGAATCCATGCACTTCGTCGCTCTTCAACACTGTTGAGGAGACGATATCATGATAAGAAGCGACTGGTCCGATGAATAGAAACCCCACAGTAACCAAGGTTCCCTTTGCGGTGGAGAGCCGGCCGTCCTCGCCCGCCAACTGTGAGGCGCAGAACTCATCGCCCGATCACAGCTCCAGCTCACCCTACTGCGCCGCCGTCTGCGCCGCGGATGGCGCCGCGTGCTTATGCCCAGCCTTATGCTCGCGCTGTATGGCCAGCAAATCCTTATGCAGCAGATCGAGCGCGTTCGACGGAATCTCCGCGCCCCACTCGTCGATCTCCTTCTCATCCCAATGCCCATTCAGCCGCAGCGCCGACTCCGTCAAATCCTCCGGAAACGCCAGCCGGTAAGTCCCTTCGCGCGCAAGCACTCCGCCCACCTGCCGCCCCGTATGCATCTCATAAACCCGCCGCGTCGAGCCGCCGCCGTTATTCGTAAACACCAGCAGCACCTCGCCCTCATCCCCATAATCCGGACGATAAAACCAAGCCTGCGGAGCATCCGCCTTAGGCCGCGCCCGTTTCCGCCCCGTAACCGTCACCACTTCCTGCTCCGGCTTCACTTCATTCGCCGGATTGAAATAATAAATCCGCGAGCACGACTCGCAGACCATCACCTTCTCGCCGCCCCGCACTTCGTTATAAGTCTGCGGACGCAGCATCACCTGGCAGCCCATGCACTTCTGCTCCCGAACCTCCGCCAGCCCCGTCCCGCGAAACTTCGCCACCCGCTCATACTGCCGCAGCACATCTTCCGCAATCCCCTGCCGCAGCCCGTCCCGCTTGCCGTTCCACTCGGAGAGCTTCTGCTGATCCTCCGCCGTAACCCTCCGCGCGTCTTCTTTCTCTTTCTCGATCTCAGCCGTCTCCGCCTTAAGCTCGGCCTCGGCCGCCTTGACTTCCTTCTCGCGCGCGTCAACGTTGACCATCACCTCCAGAATGCGGTCTTCGTTGAGCCGTATCTCCTGCTCTGCAAACTGAATCTCATGCAGCAGCGCTTTATATTGTTCGTTGGTTTTTACGTCGAGAGATTGGTCGCGATACTTGGAAATCTTGCCTTGCAGGTCTTTGATATTGGCTTCGAATTTCTTGCGGTTGGCGTCGTCGCTCTTTGCCGCCGCCCGGGCTTTTTCCAGAGCCGCCTTGGTCCCAGCCAGCTTCTGCTCAATCACCGCCACGCGTTTAGGCAGCGCAGCCACTTCCTCCTGCAGCCGGCGGATTTCCTTATCCGCCACCTGCAGCTCCAGTAATTTTTCGATATCAGGAAGCATCGGCCCCAGGCATCACAAAACAATTCTAGCACGCGCCCAGCGCAGCTTTCCTACAGCAGCCGAGTCACCCCGCGGATCGAGAGACTAGAGCGAATCCACGGCAACGATGTTTACTGATCTGGGTCTACTTTCCCACACCGCGCGTGATTTCGGGACCACCCGTCATCCCAGTCTTTAGGTCGTAATGACCGGCGTCCCACGTCAACTTGGCGAACGGTTGCACAATTCTAGGAGCCAAAGGGCTTGAGCGATTGTGCAAAGCACGCCAAATCATTGAAAAGGAAGATGACATCCAACACAACTCTGCGGATGTATTTAAGCGGACCATGTGAAACCATGCCGGTTCGAATCCGACGAGTAGCCATGTCGGCCTACGAGATGCAAGGATAGCAGCGCACCAAGATGCCCGAAAATCTTCCCCGAGTTGGCTCCGCACTGCTCGTTCGCAACGAGGCCAACCAAATTCTACTTGGAAAGCGGAACAAAGATCCGCAGCGCGGCAGCTGGGTAATCCCGGGCGGGAAGATTCATGCCTTCGAGAGCATTGCCGAAGCAGCAGCCCGAGAACTCCGTGAAGAGACCGGCCTCATCGTCGAGGTTGGCGAACACTTCAACGTGTACGAGATCGTCAATCCTCCCAACGAACACAGAATTGTGATCTACAGCTGGGGCAAGGTGGTTGGCGGTGAGGCGCGACCCTCTGACGACATTTCTGAACTGAAGTTTTTCGAACTGGACGAACTCGGAGAAGTTCCAGTTACGCCACTGGTCAGACGTGTCTTGGCCGATGCGGGTTTTGTCCTCGACCGCGAGCGAGCCCCAAGACCCATCTTCGAACAATACAAACTCGCTCTGTTCCCGATACTGCTAGCCGGCGCAAATGAGCACGAACCGGAAGCACCTTCCCCACATCGGCGAAGTCGTGTCCGACGAAACCACAGGCGCGCGGTTTGCAAGGCACCTCTACTGTTTGACATGTCGCCGCAAAAGTAATTTAATACGACTTCCCAAAGGGCTTTCCGGTTCCGTCTTGTTTTGACAGGCATGCCCGTGATCAAACGCCTCAAGTTATTCCTTCGTCAGAATTACGGCTACGGTCCCCTGTTGGGGCTGTTATTAACCATCGCCGGCATTGCCGCCGGGTATGAGGGGCACCCCTACTGGCTTACTCTTCTTGTCGGAGTTGGAACCTCAGTAATCGCAGCAGCTCTCGTTACCCTACTCAGCCCGACAAGCGACGAGATGTATAAACAGTTTTTGGCCTTGGGTATTCGCGAACTCTGGCCGTCTCGACGAGAGGTACCCTCCAATAATTCGTGCGAATGGCTAGGAAAGACACGCAAGAATTGCACTCTCCTGGGGGTGGCACATGGCGAGTGGAGAAGGGATGACAGATTTGAGCCCGCCCTCAGGCAGTGTCTCCAGAGAGACGAAGTCGAAGTAAACATCATGTTTCTGGACCCAAACAGCCCACTTGCAGTAGCCCGAGCAGCAGAAGAACAAAGAGATACACCCGCGACGATCAGAGATTCCATTAAAATTATTTGGGGAATTCGCAACGGACTCGACGGCAACTGCCGACACCGTTTCCGCCTTTATGTCTACGATTCGACGCCGAGCTCTGGGACAACACGTATCGACGATTTCATGATCGTAACCCATTACTTAGCAGGCTATCCAAATCGCACTTCGCCGGCATTCAAGATCGACGACCTCGGTCAGGACAGCCTGTTCGGGGTATTCCAGACTAACATCGACAAAATTTGTGAAAAGAATTCGACCATAGAAATCACGGAGGGGAACGTTGACATGTACACCTAACGTTGACTCGCACCGATGTGATTTCTGTGACGAGTTCTCGGGCGGCCTGCAGAATACGTATGTGCACCGCTATGGCGAACATGCCCACCGCAGGGACCTGCTGAACGACGGGGTTTTCCGAGTGTTTCCCACACTTGGCCAGCTCGCAGCGGGACATCTGCTTATCGCCCCAAGTCGGCACATTACGTCGATGGCGGGCCTCAAAGCTGACGAGTCGAATCAATTAAAGTCAATCTGCAATCTGGTTCGCCGCGCACTAGAGAGGGAGTATGGCCCAGCGGTGTTCTTTGAGCACGGGATACAAGGAACGAGCGCTGGCGGCTGCGGTATTGATCACGCGCACATGCACGCAGTTCCCGTTGCCTGCGAAGGAGTCTTGGACGCCCTGACGCTGGAGTTCGGCGGTTGCGCAATAGAAGGCCTAACGGCCGTCAAGGAGATCGTCGACCCTGATTCCTCGTACCTGTTCTTTGAGGACTCGTCCGGAAACCGGTATGTTTTCCCAGTCATGGACCTTCCTTCCCAGTACATGCGCAAGCTAGTAGCTAAATCCAACGGCAAATCCGACTGGGACTGGCGAAAATGCGGGCAAGAACCTGAGCTGATCGCCACACTGGGACGCCTCGCTCCGCTCTTTCTCCTGCCGCGATAACGATCGGGGAGTAGCATGTCCACGACCCGATTCAAACTTCCACTTGAGATTGCCTCCGTAAGCGACTTCAACCTGTTGCCCGCTCTCGAGTCTGTGCGTGGCTGCCTGAAGACTACCAGCATGTTGTGGATGCACGCTCTCGGGCTTCCCGTCCTGCCGGGCGTGGTAGTTTCTGATTGGTCTAAGGCATCCGCTATTGCGGTGAACAGGTTCTGCAGACGGGGTCAATTTTCGAATCTGCTGTTGCGAATCGACAAGCGGAATGAGCGCTGGACCCGTAGAAGAGGCGGATATCTTCTCGGTCTACGCGATATGCCCGCATTGGTGAAGGAGCTTCAGCGCGAAGGCATGATCGCCGCGCTCCTGGAACCTGCCAGCCCTTACGCCGATCAATACAGTTTGGCCGGCGTAACAGATCCCGAGCGCGAGAAGATGATTGTTGAAGTAGTGGGACACGGCTTCGACGCGAGCGACATTTTGCGAGGAGATCTCCCGGCACATGAGCGGTGGGAAATTGACTATGCCCTGACTATGCCCCGCTATCGGCCAAGCGGACCCGTAACCTGCCGACGGTTGTATTTGGCCACGCCAGAGCAATATTCCGAGAGCGTGCGGAAGCGGTTGGCAAAAAATTGGGGCAAGGGTGATAGATGCAGCATTTCCAGACACTACGCTCAAAAGTGGCACCGCGAGCTCATCCGAACTGATACAGAAAGGCATCGCGTTCCTCAAAAAAACGAGGCATCTCAGCCTTTTAAGAAATGCCGACGTTTACATCCCAATCCCGAAAAACACGTCGTTCGTTTTCGAGATTCGTGGCGTCCTCTCTTTGGCTCTCCTCGTATGGCATTAACTTGGGTGCAAGCAGCTTCGCAGCAAGCGTCATACCTAAACGCGGCTTGATCTTCTGGGATTTTTTCCCCTCTCGAAGGCAGGAAGCCGCTCAACTCTTTCCAGTGATGCGCCAGAGATAGAAACCCAAAGCCATCCAATTGCTCAAACTTTTTCATCACATCCGCCCTGTGATCCCCATCACATCCATCCACCCCGCCCAATGCAACAATGTTCCTGAGCAGGGAGCAACTATGCCAACCTTCACAGTCGGCCCGAAGACCCGCCCGACAACATTTCGCGGACTCTCTCTGACAACCCGCCCAGCATCCCGCGGCTAAGTCCTTTGTCCGGAATACTTTACCAGTAAGACCTTTAATATCAACCCTTTAACTAAAAAACCATAGGGGGGGAGGGGGTATTGATTTCTACGATATTACCTCATAAGTAACACAAAGCAAACACGATAGCCGCACAATCACTCCTCTCGCCGCTCGCGCTCCTCCGTGATACATCTTGTACTTGGGTCTCGAAACTGCCATCTTCCTCTTTTTCGCCGGAGCTCTCGGCGGCGCGATGAACGCCGTCGCTGGCGGAGGAAGCTTCATCGCCTTCCCAGCGCTGCTTTTCACTGGAGTCGCTCCCATCGCCGCCAACGCCACCAACACGGTCGCACTTTGGGTTGGAACCACTGCCAGCACAGGAGCCTATCGCAAGCATCTCGATATTTCGCGCCGCGTCATGATTCCGCTCGCGGTCACCAGCGTCATCGGAGGAATCGCCGGAGCTTATCTGCTGCTGCACACGCCCGCGCAAACCTTCCTCCAGGTCATGCCTTGGCTCATGCTCGGAGCCACGCTGCTCTTCATGTTCGGCAACCGCCTCTCGCGCGGCTCTGGAGGCTCGATCACGCGCGATGCATCGACCCGAGCTCTAGTCATCGCATCGGTCTTCGAATTGATCGTCGCCGTCTACGGAGGTTATTTCGGCGGAGGACTCGGCATCCTCAACCTGGCCATGCTGGCCGCGCTTGGTATGAGCGACATCCACGCTATGAACGCTTTGAAGGTCGTCCTCGGCGGAATCATCAACGGCATCGCCGTTATCACCTTCGTCATCGCCGGCGCAGTCGTCTGGAAGCAGGGAACTGTGATGATTGCAGGCGCGCTCGTCGGCGGATATCTCGGCGCCCACTATGCGCAGAAACTTCCGCAAGCATGGATTCGAGCCTTCGTCATCGTAGTAGGAATCGGAATGACCGCGTATTTCTTCTGGAAGGGCTACCACTGAAGTTAGACGGATGAAGTTAGACGGAAATTCGACGGCCGAGATCCGCCGTTCGTGACGCGCCTACAGAGGTTCCGTTGCGGAACTTAACTTTCGTAATCTGCCGCGCAGCCAGCGCCTGAGGCAGAATTGAAGCGAAGATGGTCCTCCACCTCCGTCAAGCATAAGAAAGAGCGAGCCTCGCGCGTCAAGCTTGGCGGATCCGTCCTTGCCCTGCTGATGCTCGAAAACGGACGCCAAATCCACGGCCGCATGAGCCAGCTCTCGGCCAACGGAGGTCTGGTTTCGCTCCCGCAGCCGCTCGCCGAAGGCATTGAAGTGACGGTCCTGTTTCACGTCGGATGCACGAGTGTTCGTTGCCGCGCGCGCATGATGTTTCCCATGTGGGCAACGCAAGGATGCCTGCAGCCGCTCCGCTTTCTGGAGTTGCCCGACCCAATCCGCACCAGCCTCACCCGAGAATTGGAAGCGATGGTTCGAGCCGTCGCGCCACCGGAAGAGCAACCTGAATAGACGCCGGACACTTTTTAGAAACCACCTGTCTTAGAAAGCACCTGTGGGAAACTTGGACTTGTGCCGATCGTGCTGCTTGTAGTACAAAGGCCGAGTCCAAGCAATCGATGAAACCAGCCGAGGCGGAGTGAGTATGACTCCACCTCACAACTCGGACAAACCCGTTCTATTCCTCCCAGGAGCTTTTCGTGGAACACATCGACCATGCCGTCGTCAGCCGCTTCGATACCCCTCGATCCAGCCGGCAGTGCGAATTTTGCCGCGATCTCGACCCGCGATTCCCCGATCGCCATCCCCTTGACCAGATGGTGGCTGGAGGCCGTAAACCCATTGCTTCCGCTCATTTGACCGAAGATGGCTACGTCCGTCACCGCATGCTAGAACTGCGCCGGATGGCCACGCGCGCGCCCCTCGCAGCGGCTTAATCGAGGAATTTCCGCGTCCGCGATTTTTTGCGCAACCTTCGCGTCGGTCGAGAGTTCTAAGACTTAGGGCCTGATTGATGTAGCCTGCGCAGTGGGAGGCTTCCCATGCTGGCCGGTGTGCGCTCTCTTTTTCTGCTCTCTGTTGCTGCTCGCGATTTCGTGCGCGACGGTTTTGCCCAGCCAAGCGCAGACGAACGGCGTGGCGCCGTCGGTGACGTCGATGGGTTTCGGCGGGAGATATATTAACGGTGTCGCCCCTGGCGTGACATCGCTCGGGTCAAACCGCTACAGCAACGGTTGGTCCGTGTATGGAAACTGTTGCGCAAATTTCTTCTGGCCAGCGAATCCGAATATGGCGCTTGGTTCTGGCCGCCATCACCATCATAAAAAGGATGACGCCCCACTGGTTGGAGTCGTTGAGCCCGTCTACGGACCATACGCCGCTGTCGATGCCCCGGAAGACGATGATGACGCGGTTGACGGCGACGCAGACATCGCATCGGGCCGGGATCCGGGTTCTCCTGTCGCACAGGCAGCGGGTCGCGACGCTGCTGATAAAACTTTTGCCGCGGCCCGATCGCTTCCCCCGGACTCCGCTGACCTGGTGCCCGCCCAGATTTCGACTGCGCTTATTTTCAAAGACGGCCATCGCTCCGAAGTGCTCAATTACGCGATTGTGGGCGACACCCTCTTTGACTTCGATGCCGGCCACAGCCGCAAAATCCCGCTCGCCGACATTGATGTGCCGGCCACCCGTAAAGCCAATGACGATCGCGGAGTGGACTTCCAGATTCCGGCGAATCCAGGGCAGTAAGTCAAAATCACAAACACAGAGCACACCGGGAACGACGCGGTGCTCTCTGCTTCTCCATTCTCCACTCGTAATCGCTTTTGGTTTTTCCTCTTGACATCTCCACTCCCTGGGTTGGATACTTATGCATTAGGATGCATTTTTATTCATGTCGAAAACGGCGCGTCACAAAGCGATTCTCGACCTTCTCGACGGCGGACCCGTCGAAAGCCAGGACTCCATGCAGCAGCGACTGGAACGCAAGGGCTTTGATGTAGGCCAGGCGACACTTTCCCGCGACATCCACGAGTTGAAACTGGTCAAAGGTCCTGATGGCTATCGACGGGCTGGCGAGACGCTAAGCGCGGAAAGCGTCCTGCCCTCAGTCATGCATCTCGCGCGCCAATTCGTGGTTGAAATCCGCCAGGCTCAGAATCTTCTGGTGGTCAAGACCACGGTGGGCAGCGCGCAACCCGTGGCGGCGGCGCTTGACGCTTCGCGCTGGCCTGAAGTTCTGGGCACGATCGCCGGCGACGATACGGTGCTGGTTGTGAGCGCCGATCCGAAGAAAGCGCAGGCCCTCATTAAACGCATTCGCGAGCTGTCCTAAAACAGCCCCTAGAGGGGCATTCGATTCAGCGGAATTTGTGGCATCGCTCAAGCGATGCCCTGATACGAAACGAGTTTCGCGACGAGCAGTACGAAACAAATTTCACGAGACGAAGTTCTCGAAACCGAGTTGGAATGGAGAATTACGAAACACAAATGAGAAACGATCCCACCGCTTTGATGAACCCGCCAACCGCGAAGACGAAGACGAACTTGCCCGGCCTCTTGATCGAGCCGATTGCGCCCCGCGATCTCGTCTCAATCCACGACCTCGCCCCCATCGAGATCCTCCAGCTTTTCAGCCTCACGTCGATGGTCAAACGGCGCCCGGCGGACTTCCGCGGCGTTCTAGCCGGCAAGCAAATGGTGATGTTTTTCGAAAAGCCTTCCCTGCGTACGCGCCTCACCTTCGAAGCCGGCATGGACAGCCTTGGCGGCAGCACCTTTTTCGTCGACCAGACGGCCAGCCGCCTGAATGCTCGCGAGTCTCTTTACGACATCGCCCACAATCTTGAACGCTGGATCGACCTCATCGTGCTGCGCACATTCAGCCATGCGGAAGTCGAGGAGATGGCCACTTACGCCAGCGTTCCAGTCATCAACGCCCTGAGCGAGCTCGAGCACCCCTGCCAGGCGCTGGCAGACTTCTTTACCCTGCAGGAACATTTCGGCGATCTCCAGAAGATTCATTTTGCCTACGTAGGCGACGGCAACAACATGGCGCACTCGCTCTTGCTGGCGGGCGCGTCGGTGGGCGCTAAGGTTTCAATCGCCACTCCCGAGCGCTATGGGCTGAATCCCGTCATCGTAACCATGGCCAAGGGCATTGCGGAAGAGACCAAGGCCTCAATCCGCATCCTGAACGATCCGCGCAAGGCTGTTGCAGGAGCCGACGCTGTTTACACCGATGCCTGGGCCAGCATGGGCCATGAACAGGAATCGGAAGAGCGCGCTGCCACCTTCGCTCCCTTCCAGGTGAATGCCGCGCTCATGCAGTATGCGAAGCCGCATGCGCGGTTCATGCACTGCCTTCCCGCGCATCGCGGCTTTGAGGTTACGGACCAGGTGATCGATTCGCTCAACTCGGTCGTTTTCGATCAGGCGGAAAATCGTTTGCACATTCAAAAAGCTATACTGATATGGCTGCTGGGCGGCGCCGCAGGCCGCTTTTCGGCAAGGAGCAGCCACGCCCATGCCTAAAACGCCGGAGAAAATCGTTCTCGCCTACTCGGGAGGACTCGACACCTCGATCATCATTCCGTGGCTGAAAGAAAACTACGCCTATCAAGTGATCGCCATGGTCGCCGACGTGGGCCAGGGCGACGACGTCGAGGCCGTCGTCAATAAGGCTTACAAAACCGGAGCCAGCAAGGTGCTGGTTGAGGATCTGCGTGAAGAATTCCTGACCGGCTACGTCTGGCCCGCGCTGAGAGCGGGCGCAGTCTACGAAAACAAATATCTGCTCGGCACGTCGCTGGCTCGCCCCGTGATCGCGAAACATCAGGTCGAAGTGGCGCAGCGCGAAGAAGCGTCTGCCGTCAGCCACGGCTGCACCGGCAAAGGCAATGACCAGGTGCGCTTTGAGATGGCTTACCAGGCGCTCGCTCCCGATCTGAGGGTAGTAGCGCCATGGCGCGAGTGGGACCTCAAGTCGCGCGAAGATTGTCTCGATTATGCCGAAAAGCGCGGCATCTCCGTGACCGCAAGCCGTGAGAAGATTCACAGCCGTGATCGCAACCTGTGGCACCTAAGCCACGAAGGCGGAGAACTGGAAGACGCTGGCAACGCACCGTTTGCGAGCACGTGGCAACTGACGAAATCTCCCCAAGAAGCTCCCGATAAAGAAGAGCAGGTTGAGATTGGATTTGAAAAAGGCATGCCCGTTTCAGTGGGTGGCCAAAATCTCGATCCCGTGTCTCTAGTCGAACTCCTGAACGAAATCGGCGGACGCAACGCCATCGGGCGCATCGACCTGGTCGAGAACCGTTTCGTAGGCATCAAGTCGCGCGGCTGCTATGAGACTCCAGGAGGCACGCTGCTGGTAGCCGCTCACGGCGAGCTCGAAGCCCTTTGCCTCGATCGCGACCTTCTGCACTTCAAACAACACGTCGCGCTCAAGTACGCTGAACTGGTTTACTTCGGCCTGTGGTTCACGCCGCTCCGCGAAGCGCTTGACGCCTTCGTAGAAACCACGCAACAAAATCTGACTGGCAGCGTCAACCTGTCGCTCTACAAGGGCAACGTCAACATCGTAAGCCGCAAGTCCGATTACTCACTCTACCGCACCGACCTGTCATCGTTCACCATGGGTGCGAGTTATGATCAGAAGGACGCCGAGGGCTTCATCCGCATTCTCGGATTGCCCTCGCGTTGCCGCGCCCAGTCACAGGCGGCACGCGCCGCGGTCACGTTGCATGAACTGTCATCGGAAAAATAACCTGCTATTCTCAAATGAATTGTCATCCTGAGCGAAGCGAAGGACCTGCTATTCCCGCAGTTAACCCGGGAGGTTGCGCAATGAAAATGTGGTCGGGCCGCTTCCGGCAGCCGCTTGACCCCGAATTTGAAAAATGGCAGCGGTCGTTTCCCTACGATCAACGCCTGCTGCCCTTCGAACTTGCCGCCAGCCGCGCCCATGCCAATGCCCTGGAACACGCCGGAGTGCTTTCCTCCGAAGAGCTTTCCGAAATCGTAAGCGGCTTAAGAGAAATCGGCCGCCGCGCCGAATCCGAGCCCGAGTTTCTCAACGACGCTGAGGCTGAAGACGTCCACCACTTCGTGGAAAAGCAACTCGCTGCGCTGACCGGGTCGACCGGCTATAAGCTGCACACAGGGCGCAGCCGCAACGAACAGATCGCAACCGACCTCCGGCTTTTCGTGCGCGAAAGCATCGACACGACGCAAAATCTGGTTGCGGATTGGCTGGAGGCAACCCTCGCGCGCGCCGATTCCGCCGGCGATGCAGCCATGCCCGCATATACGCACCTGCAGCCGGCGGAACCTGTACTGGCCGCGCATTGGCTGCTCGCATACGTGGAAATGTTTCTCCGCGACGCCTCGCGCCTCGCCGACTGCCGCAAGCGCGCCAACCTCTGCCCGCTGGGATCGGGCGCCGTCGCCGGAGCTACGCTCGCTCTTAATCGCCAAGCCATGGCTTCTGAGCTAGGTTTTGATGCTCCAACCGAAAACAGCATCGATGCCACCAGCGACCGTGATTTTGCCATCGAACTCGTCGACACGCTCGCGATGTTGGCGCTCCACCTAAGCCGATGGGCTGAAGAGATGATCCTGTTCTCCACGCCCGCATACGGATTTATCGAGTTGCCCGAATCTTATTCCACCGGAAGCAGTGCGATGCCGCAGAAGAAAAATCCGGATTTGCTGGAGCTGGTGCGCGGCAAAGCGGCGCGCGTTATGGGATGCTCGGTCACCTTGCAAACGCTGGTGAAGGGGCTGGCGCTCGCTTACAACAAAGACTTGCAGGAGACGCAGGAACCGGTCTTCGAGGCCTCTGACGCAGTCATCGGCATGCTGCCCCTGGTAACTGGATTCATGAACGCGGTCGAATTCAAGGAAGCCAGGATGAATCAAGCGGCGCAATCGGGCTTCATGAATGCCTGGGCCGCTGCCGCCTATTTGGTTGAACGCGGAGTGCCTTCGCGCCTTGCCCACGAAGCCGTCGGCAAAGCAGTGCAGTTGGCCACAGACCGCGGATGCGACTTGCAGGGGTTGCCGCTCGCCGACTTGCAAATGGTCAACGCCAGCTTTGACGAGGGTTTCCACGTTTGCCTGGGTCTGAAGGAAGTGATCGCGCTGCATGATGTCCCCGGAGGCACGGCGCCCCGTCATGTACAACACGCTTTGCAAAATGCACGCATGCGAGTTGCCGCTTTGCGCTCGCACGCTGAGAGTTTAGCCGAGTGACACGCGTCCTCGTCCATCCCAAGTCGGCTGACGGTTTGGCCGGGGACGCCCGGCTCTCCACACTAACGACGACATCAGAACTGAAGCGCATCCACTTCCGCGCTGTAAATCGGCGAAAGTCCCCATGGGGTTCCGGTTGTGTTGTAAGTTCGAAACTCCAACGTGGCATTGCCGCCGACGAAAGCTGGAGAAACGCAGGTCGCTGGAATGCCGGAGGGACTCGCCGTCAGAGCCGCCGCGCACGGAACGGTTGGACTTGTCCCATCAACCTGCAAGCCTTCGGCGACCGTTCCGGCATTTGCCGGTTGCGTAACATCGCTCAACAAAAGAATATTGGCGCCAGCGCTGCCCGCCGTGAAAAGCGTTTGCCAGTTGGGATAGGTTGCGGCCGTCCAATCGAGCAAGTTCATTTCGTAATCGCCGAACGGCCCCGATCCCTTGGCCGGCGCAGCGAAGACAATGAGCGCATACCAGGTGGCGTCACCTGGATAGGTATGAACCCAGACTTTCGTTCCTCCAGCGATTCTTACCGGAACGACCACCGATGTTTTGACCGGCACTTCGAGGGAGTTGTTGCCGTTCTCGTCAGCCCAGGCCAGGTAGGGAATATCGTGGCCCGCGTAGCCGGTTGAATATGCCACCAGTAGTGCGCTGGCGCTGGCCGCAGGTTCGTAAACAGATTGAGCATAAATCAGCTCCGGGTTCGGCAGCGAACCGGTTATCTCGGAAAGGCCGCCTTGTCTCGGCACTCCCGTGGACCAGAAACCCAAACCGCAGACGTACAAAGAGTAATCCGAATGGTTGTCATCGCCGCTGGCTTCTATGGTGGGTTTCGTTTTCGCGAGCACTCGAATGTTCGCCACGAGAGACAAATAGCAGTTCCCGCCTCCCGACCCGACTGCGCCTGATTGGGATTGCGCGGCTCCATTCTCATCCGTCCAGCGCAAGACGGGCACGATGGCGCAACTCGTGGTGGATTCGTAAACGCTGATCAAATAGCTGGCATCTCCCGTCGGTGCCGACATAATGGCGGTAGCGGACAGGTTGGTGGTGCGATTAAAGAAATCCTTGCGTATTTCGGTAATCGCCGCGCTCCCGATGCCAGAAGCCGCCAACAAGAATGCCGCCAGGAACAGTCCGCGATGCTTCATGGATCAATCCTTCGACGGGATATCGGTTATCCCGATAAAGCGACGATACCCACATGTTCTCAACCACGACAGACCCCGAACGATGGCTAGTCGTTTGTAGGCATCGGAGAAAACCGCTTGGGCGTGTAGGTTCGTTGGAGATTAAGATGAGGGCTTTTTGTGGGCCGAATTGAGGGGGGCTCAGTTTGGGGATGGCAGACTGAAGCCGGCTGGGCGGTAAGCCGACTCGACTAGGTTGAGGCAATACGAGCGCCCGATAGGGCGCTCGCTGCCGAGTTGCTCGAACTTCCGTTTCGATCCGCCTGGATAACCGGCCGTCTTACGGAATCGACGGAGCAACGACCAGGTATTGATTGGTCGTGCCGCCACTGGCGCCGCCTGCCTCCACGAATGCAAGGCCATCGACAACTACGCCGCTCGCACCGCTAAGAGCTGCGGGCAACGCAACCGTGGTGCTCCATTTGTTGGTACTGGTGTTGTAGACCTGAACGGTCGTGACATTGGCGGTTCCGCTCGTGCCTCCGAAGACATAGAGTTTGCCGTTGAGCGCGACGCTGGCAGCAAAGGTAACGGCGGTTTTCATGGGCGCGAGAAGCGTCCAGGTGTTGGCCGCGGGATCGTAGACTTCGGTCACTTTACTGATTACTCCGCTTCCATTCACTCCCCCCGCGACGTAAAACTTGCCGTTGATCACACCGAAGGCAGGAGCTCCGTGCGCACTTGATGATCCGGTCAGGCTGGTCCAGGCATTAGTCGCCGGATCGTACACGTCGAGATAGTCGGCGTATCCGCTGTATCCGTTGCATGCGGTCGTGACGTAAAGCTTGCTGTTGATGACGCCGGTTGCGCCGCACGCGCTCAGGTGTGACATGCCAGGCAGAGACGTCCAGGTATTCGAGGGCGGATCATACATGAGAAGGACGCTGGATGGCAGATAACCGTTCCAGCCGCCGGCGACGTAGAGCTGGCTGTTGATGACTCCGGCACCGTTGCCTTGATATAGAGTCAGAGGCATGTTCGCCAGAGATGTCCATGTATTAGTCTCTGGGTTGAAAGCTTGCAGCATTGAGTTGGGGCCGCCATTATCGCCGCCCGCTATGTAGATAATCCCGTTGATCGATTCCGCTGCCGCGTAGCCAGTAGGAACCGGAGTTGCTGTCATAGGTTTCCATGCCGCGTTCGCGGGGAGGCTGAGCAGCAAAGCGGCCACAGTCCCGACGAATGCACGGTAACGCACACTTCTCACTTTCGTTGCCTTCATAATTTTCTCCCTAGACCAAGGTGGATTTCTCGAACGGCGGAGACCGGCCTTTGAACCACGAATCTCCGTTGTTACTTTCGGTTACTTCAAATGACGAACTTAGAACGCGCGTCCAAGGAGGGATTGGTCGCCTGGGGTTGTTAGGGCACGTCTCGTTCCAAAACGCGGGAGACAGGTTGAGGGTGTTATCAGCAACTTACAATCGTGTGCGCGATACTTTTAATTCCTGAATGCACTGCGCTGCACGCTGCGACCGGAGATCGTGCTTGAAAGCTTGACGCGTGGTTTCGCGGTCGACCTTTTGTGTGGTTACTCTTGCGAGACAGGGGCGAGGCAGCAGGCCTCCATTCGTTTACGAAGCGCGATCATGTGCGGCACTTGCTTTTGAACAGGACGCTGTCGTATCGAGAATCCAGGGTCGTTCTGGCCACAGGCAGTTGCCGAGCTTCGCTCGGTTGGACAGGTGAAGGCATCTGCCCCTACGTGGTTCTATTCACTGAGGCAAAGAAAAGCCCGGGTGTCCGCCCGGGCTTTGAAATCGGAAGTTCTACATTTTGACCGTAGCACTCTGGCTAGCCACGCATTGCCATTTACCGCTGGGCATCTTGATCCACGTGTCAGTCCAGCGCTCGTGGCTATCCATGGGCTTACCATCAACGGTTCCCTTGCCGGTCCAGTCTCCGGTTGCGATAGCCGTGTTTCCGAACACGGTTACTTTCACATCGCTAATTTCATTCTTTTCCCACTTTGCGTCCTTGACCGTGGCGAGCGTTTCCTTCTTGTCAGTTACTTTGCCATCGGCATTGGTGTTAATGAATTTGTCGGCGAGAAGAGGAGCCAGCATCTCCGGATTGCTCGCCTTGGCAGCGTCGATCCACTTCTGTTCCAGTCCGGCGACCGCTTTCTCGGTGCCGCCGCCCATTTCATCCGCCGCTTGTGCCGCAACCATCAGCGACAGCAATGCCACCACCGACCACACGAAATTTCGCTTCATGATTTTTGTTGCTCCATTCTGCGTTTGAGATTTGCTAAGGCGGCTAAATCATATGCCACGGGCCGCGGCAACGCAATGTTGTGGGAGTCTCGGTAGTCGTGTAATTGCTGGTGGTTTTGGGTCTCATGAGTTGTGCAGCGTCAAACTGCACCACCCAAATCTGCCCTAGATCTTCTGCAGTCTCTGCACGTCGTGGACGCCAGGGATCTGCCGCACTCCGTCGATGATTTTCTGGAGATGTTTCAGGTCGGCGATGTCGAGGACCACATCGATGCTGGCTTGGCCGTTTTGGCTGCGCGATTCCATGCTGCGGATGTTGGTCTTCGTGTCGCTGATGACGGCGGTGATTTGCTTCAACATGCCGAAGCGGTCGTCGCAGAGCAGCGTGAGCTTTACGGGATAAGAAATGGGTTGGCCGTCTTTGTCTCCGGCCCAGAGCACGTCGATACGGCGGTCGGGCTCGTAGAGAAGGTTGGTGACGTTGGGACAATTGATGGAGTGGACGGCGACTCCTTTGCCCCGAGTGACGTAGCCGACGATGGACTCACCGCGAATGGGATTGCAACAGCGGGCGCGATAGACGAGCAGGTCGCCTTGTCCGCGGACGACGATGGCGTTGCTGTCTCCACCAAAGACTCGCCGCACGGCGCTGGTAAAGCCCTGGGATGCGGTTTGCGCCTCGGTGTCTGACATCGACTGCGCTCCGGCGGGGGCGAACTTAGCCAGTACCTGGCGCGCGGAGTACTTGCCATAGCCAATCCCAGCCATCAGATCGTCGGGACGGCCAAGTCCGTATTCGCTAGCCGCCCGTTGCAGGTCGGCTTCTTTGATTTCCTTGAGCGAGATGCGGTATTTGCGCGCCTCTTTTTCGATTAGCTTCTTACCGATTTCAATGGCACGCTCGCGCTGGTGGACGTTGAGCCAGTGCTTGATTTTATTGCGCGCGCGCGATGATTTGACTACGGCCAACCAGTCGCGGCTGGGCTTATGTCCGGGTTGGGTGATCACTTCGACGATGTCGCCGGAATGAAGCTTGTGGCGCAGGGGGACCATGCGTCCGTTCACCTTGGCGCCTGTGCAGCTATGGCCGACCTCGGTGTGAATGGAGTAGGCGAAATCGATAGGTGTCGACTCGCGCGGCAGGACGAGAACTTTGCCTTTCGGGGTGAAGGTGTAAACCTCTTCGGGATAGAGATCAACCTTCAACGTAGAGAGAAATTCATTGGGATCGGAAACGTCGCGCTGCCATTCGACCACCTGTCGCAGCCAGGCCAGGCGCTGCTCGTCTTCGGCGGAAACGGGGCCGTCTTTATATTTCCAGTGGGCAGCGATGCCCTCTTCGCACATTTTGTGCATTTCCTGGGTGCGAATCTGGATTTCGAAAGTCTCGCCCGTCTCGGTGATGACCGAGGTGTGCAGCGACTGGTAAAGGTTCGGCCGCGGCATGGCAATGAAATCTTTGATACGTCCGGGCACCGGCCGCCATAAGTTGTGGATGATGCCAAGAACGGCATAGCAATCCTGCACCGAGTTGGTGATGACGCGCATGGCATAGAGGTCATAGACCTGCTCCACGCTGATGCGCTGCCGCTGCAACTTTTTGTGAATGCTGTAAAGGCGTTTGACGCGGCTCTCGACACGGCCGGTGATGCCGGCCTCTTTCAATCCGTCGCGCAGCACGCCTTCCACGCGCGCCATGAAGGCTTCGCCTTCTTTGCGGCGCGACTCGACGGCGACTCGGACCTGCTCGTATCCAATGGGATCGAGATACTTGAAGCCGAGGTCTTCGAGCTCGCCGCGAATCTTGCCCATGCCGAGGCGGTGCGCGATGGGTGCGAAAATCTCGAGTGTTTCGCGGGCAATTTTCTGCTGGCGTTCGTTATCCAGATGTTCGAGGGTACGCATGTTGTGCAGGCGGTCGGCGAGCTTGATGAGCACGACGCGGATGTCGTCGACCATGGCCAGCATCATCTTGCGGAGGTTCTCGGCCTGGGCCTCTTCTTTGGTGGAGAAATCGATCTTGCTGATCTTGGTGACGCCTTCGACGATGTGTGCGACCTGTTCGCCGAATTCCTGACGGATTTCGACGCTCGTAACCGAGGTGTCTTCGACGGAGTCATGGAGGAGGCCGGCGGCGATGGAGACGGCATCCATTTTCATGTCGGCGAGAACGTTGCCGACTTCGAGTGGATGAACGAGGTAAGGCTCGCCGGAGGCGCGCGATTGCCCGGCGTGGTGCTTCTGAGAAAATTCGTAGGCTTTTTTGACGAGGTTCAGATCGTCATGGGGACGGTTCTCCCGCAGCTTCTTCATCAGCTCACGGAATCGGGTCACCGTCAGCACGCTGGTCGCGACCTGTTCGCGCAACGTCGCCATGATCGATTTTAACGCAGGGGAGTGCTATTGCATCGAGCGGTATGACAACCCCACTTACAAACTCAGGGAGTTCGCAACCGGCTCACCACCTCACGGCCGCATTGGGCGTAATGACGAACGTTCCAGGTGTAGATCTCTTCCGCGTTGGCCTTGAGGGCGCAACTCGCGAGGATCGCGTCATAGATAGTCCCGCCGACGACACCCAGAGCGGCCGAGGAATCGAGTGTGTCGGCGTATTCATCGCCGGTCAGTGCGATGAGGGAGAGCCGTTCACGTACGCTGCCGATGAATAGCATGGCCTGCTCGGCGCTGATCCGCTGTTTACCCGGCATGCGGGTCAGTGTGGCGTAGATTTCCGCCAGGGTGTGCGCTCCACAGCAACCGGTTGACTTATTAAATTGGATAAACAGATCCAGACTGGCTTCATGGTGAATGTGATCGCCATAGAAGACAGGCACCAGCACCGAGGTATCGAAAACCGCCTTCATTTTCGGTTGCTAGCGACCTTGCCGGCGCCATCGCCCGGACCCTCGCCCAAATTCGCCATGTCGCGTTCCTCGCGGATTTGCTGCAGCAAGTCATCGGTAACGGAGGCCGGCAATGGTTTCCCTGTGCGAAACACCCAGACTCCATGCTCCTTCGTTAGCGGTCCCGCCCCGCGAACCGGCCGCAGAGTGATTTGCTCTCCGCCAACCTCCAATTCCAATACGTCGCCCGGTTCCAAATGCAACTGCTCCCGCAAAGGTTTGGGAATGACTACGCGTCCGGCTTTGTCCATGACGAGGCGCTTCTCCATATTGGTATTATAACATGGGTTGACCCATTAATATGATCCATTTTCTAGAGGAACTGGGTTACATTGAAAGAATTCAGGATCACCTCTTTCTTAGGATGCTCCACTAGTAGATTGTTATCCTAGGAGAGACCGCATGAATCGGATTCTGCTTACTGGAGCTTCGGGGCCGATCGGTACGGCAGTTCTCGCTTCGTTTGGCGGTCAGGACGCGCAGGTTGTTCGCATGGTGCGGGGGCGCGCCCAGAATGCAGCGCAGATTTCATGGGATCCTATGGGTCCGCTGTCGCCCGAGGTGGTATCGGGGTTTGACACCGTGGTTCATTTAGCAGGTGAAAGCATCGTGGGACGCTGGACTGCTGAAAAGCAGAAAGCGATCCGCGAGAGCCGCGTTCAGGGAACGCGCCACCTGGCCGCGGCTTTGGCCGCATGCCAGAACAAGCCACGCGTGTTCGTGTGCGCATCGGCGATTGGGTTCTATGGGAATCGCGGCGATGAGATATTGCGGGAGGAGAGCGCGAGCGGGCAAGGGTTTCTGCCCGAGGTTTGCCGCGAATGGGAGAACGCAACGCGAGCGGCGTCTGATGCCGGCATTCGCACCGTGAATATTCGCATAGGCGTGGTGATGAGCCCGAAAGGCGGAGCGCTTGGCAAAATGCTGCCGCCGTTTAAGATAGGCCTCGGCGGCCGAATTGGATCGGGGCGGCAGTGGTCGAGTTGGATTCACGTGGACGACATCGCTGGAGGAATTCATCATGCAATGCACACGGAATCGCTGTCAGGCCCGGTAAACTTCGTCGCGCCGAATCCGATACGCAACGCGGAGTTTACTAAGGTGCTGGCGTCGGTTCTCCGGAGGCCTGCATTCTTTCCGGTGCCACCGCTGGCGCTGCGCCTGGCTTTCGGCAAGATGGCTGCGGAAGAATTGTTGCTTTCCAGCCAGCGAGTGGAACCGGGGAAGCTTAGCGCGACGGCCTATCCGTTTCGGTTTCCCGAATTGCGGGCGGCACTGGCAAACCTGCTGGGATAGGGGCAGGCTTCGCCCGACTTTTGTCAAACCTTCCGAAAGAGGTTCTGATTCGAACAGTCGGGTATCGCTAGTGCGATACCTCGATCCGAACCCAAGCTTTTCGGCATCATTTGCCAACAGGCGCGGGTGGTTCTGATTGATATTGGACGTGAGTGCGGGTGATGCGGTCGTGCCAGCATAGTCCATCCGGATCGAGAAGACACCAGAGGTAGCCGAGTCCGGCAGAAAGCGCCGAGAGCAGCGATGCCAGCACGCGCCAGCGTCGCAAGCGGCGATCGAGCTTCGAGCCCTCGAAAGTGGCCAGCCGCAAGCCGGTGGCGCGGAGTCCCGGGGTCGAACCGGTATACACCACAAACAGGAATTCGTAGGCCGCCCACAATGTTAGAACAACTACGCCGAGGCCAGCGAGCATCGGAATTGAGTCTCGAAGTTGGTGCCGGCTCGCATTCAAGAATGAGTTCAGAACAGATTTCAGACTCGGGTTCAAACGAAGAAAAATTGCGGCAAACGCGGTTGCGGCCGTCGACAGAATCGTGCCATCGACGTGCGCAGCCAACGCGCGCCTGGCAATCGATGCCGATCCGGATGGAGAGTCAGCGCCGGCATCAGGTAGCTCACGATGGGCCGGCTCAATCAACATCCCCCCGAGCGCGGGCGGAGGCGGCAAAATTTCCGGCGCTTCCACGATGCGGGGAGCATGATCAGGCACGGGGTCAGCCAGGCCGCTCGGGCGAAAGACGGGAATTGCGGCCGAACGCGGGAAAGCGATTAGCCTGCCTAACTGCTCCGGCATCTGGTGTGGGTGTCGGAGCAACTCTGCGCCGTGCTCCAACGTAGCGTCAGATACCTCGCCAGGTCCGTCGAACCCCGGCTGCGTTAGTTCCGCCGCTGTAGTGCTGGTCTGAATTACGAATTCCTTTCCCGCCAGCGAGGCCGCCAGCGCCGCAGTTCCCGACCCAGGGGCGGGCGCAGTACGTGACCAGGTTTCTGCCGCGTCAAAAGGAAGTAGCAACGAGGGATAGCGCGGACTTCGGGGCTTGCGCCGGGTCCGATAGCGCTCAAGCCGCGCGGCAAGTTCTATGCGCCATGAATCGGCGTCGTCAACGACAGCTGTAGCTTCGTTTGCATCGTCGGCCGGTTCCGCTGGTGAAGCATCCTCGGAATTGAGTCTGAGGGTTTGAGAACCGGGCGCGCAAAGCGCGAGCATGGAAGGACCGGCTGGCGTCTCGACGGCATCAGGGGCCAAGAGGCACGCTTCGACGGCAGGATCTCCACCAGGCACAGAGTTTATCAATCCGTTCATAAAACCGAGCCAATATTCCGAACACGCGCAGCTTTGCCTCGCCCGCCGTTCGCGTGCTAAGGTCAGTTGGTTCCCGTTGGCAGACGGACTGGCGAAGCGCACAGACTGATTGCGCTAGTGACTTTCTGCTCATGATCACCAGCTGAATGATCGCGCGCTAATGATCACCCGTTATCGAATGTTTATCACGGCCGCAATGGCCTGTCATCTGCTTCTCGCCTCCGGGGTAGTAACCAGCCAGACGCTGCCCCCAGCCTCCGCGGCAATTGCCGCCTCTCCCGCGGCGACTCCGTCGTCGCCCACAGCGCCCCTCAGCGAGACAGAAGAGGAGGTCACGATCCGCGCGGTGCAGCAGGAGAAGGATGGGTCCATCTACCATCTGCGGGGGGAGGCCGAGATTGACTATGGCACTTACATCCTGCGCGCAGATCAAATCACTTACAACTCGGATACCGGCGACAGCGAACCGGAAGGCCACGTCGTGCTCGATGGGGGCCCTTATGATGAGCACATCGAATCAAGTCACGGCACATATAACATTCGTACGCAGGTCGGAACGTTCTATAGCGTGATCGGCACTGTAGGACTGCGAATGCGGAAGTCACGCTACGTCCTCACCTCGCCGAATCCTTTTGCCTTCACCGGCAAGATTGTCGAGAAACACGGACCCAATCATTATCTGGTTCGGCAGGGAACCGTAACCACATGCGAACTCCCGCACCCGAAGTGGCTCTTCGACGCCAAGCGCATCTGGGTCGATGTGGATGGCACCGCCAGAATCTACAACAGCGCTTTTGAGCTGATGGGCATCCCGGTCTTCTATTTTCCGTTTGTCACCCATCCAGTGCAGAAAGAGGAGCGCCAGACCGGCCTGTTACTGCCGAGTTTCGGCAATTCGTCTACCAAAGGCCTGATTGCGGGCGAGTCCATTTACTGGGCGCTGAATCGCAGCATGGACGCCACCATGGGCGCCGAATATTTCTCGAAACGCGGATGGTTTGAGCGTGGCGAATTCCGGGCTCGTCCGAGCGACACTTCCTTTCTCTATTTCAATTATCAGGGGATGGTGGATCGCGGCATCGGCAGCCCGCCGCAGAATCAAGGCGGCGAGGACGCGCATTTCATGGCTGAGCGTCCTTTCGGAACTTTCCGCGGCGTCGCGAATGTCGATTATTTGAGTTCCTTCGTTTTCCGTCTCGCGTTCACCGACGTCTACAGCCAGGCGGTCGATTCCGAAGTGCGGTCGCAGATTTTTCTCTCCAATACCACCAACGGATTTCATTTCAACGGACTGGCGGAGCGCTATCAGAACTTCTCTATATGCGATCCAAGCACGGATCCGGCGGCGTGCCCGGTTTATATAACGCAGACGGAACTCGTCCGCATTCTGCATACCCCTAGCATCTTCATCTCGGGTGAAGAACGGCAGTTGGGGAACACGCCTCTCTATTGGTCGTTCGAGAGCGCTGCGGAAGGCCTGCAGCGGCGCGAGATTGGCTTCCGCACGGCGGTCCTCGTGGGCAGATTCGACTTCGCGCCGTCGCTGGTCATGCCTTTGCATTGGCGGGGATGGTCGTTCCGTCCTGCGTTTACTTTGCGGGATACGTTCTATACCGAAGAGGGCAATGCCGCCATTTCCACGGTCGCGACCAATAACGATCTGAATCGCAAAGCGCTGGAAGCCTCGGTCGAATTGCGGCCGCCGGCCTTGTCGCAAGTGTTCGATCGTCCCTGGCTGGGACGCAGATGGAAGCACGTGATCGAGCCTCGGATGCGGTACGACTACGTAAACGGAGTCAATAATTTTGCCGACATTCTGCGTTTCGATGCCACCGACGTGCTCACGAACACCAATGAAATCGAATATTCCGTGGTCAATCGGCTATACGCCAAGCGCATGGACCCGAACGGCAAAGATTGCGATGTGGCCAACATGAGCACGTTGACCGTGGGAGGAGCCCCGCCGGTCGGTGCGGTTCCCTGGGAACTGCCGCCAAACCCCGACGCCAAGACCTGTGCGTCTGGGCCCCGCGAGATTCTCAGTTGGGAGTTGGGACAGAAATATTTCTTCGATCCCACATTTGGCAATGCGCTGGTGCCAGGCGAGCGAAACGTATTTACGACGACCGCCGATTTCACGGGCGTTGCATTTCTGGATTCAGAGCGCCGCTTTGCTCCCATTATTTCGCGCCTGCGAGTTGAAACCAGTCCGCGCACCAATACCGAGTGGGACGTGGACTACGACGTTAAGACCGGCCAGGTCACATCCAGCCTGGCGCTGGTGAATTACCACTACGGACCGTTCACCATTGGTGGAGGGGATGCTTTCTTGCGCGTGATTGACACGGCAGCCGGAACTAACTCGACCAACTGCGCTCTGCATCCTGCCACCACAAGCGGATGCGAGTTCAACCAGTTCAGGGTGCTTCTGGGCTACGGGCAACTCAACAAGCGCGGCTTGAGCGCCGCCACCAGCTTCGGCATTGATGCGAACCTGGGACTGCTGCAGTATGCGACCGTTCAGACGAGTTACAACTGGGATTGTTGCGGCTTGACGGTCGAGTACCGGCGCTTCGCGCTGGGGTCGGTGCGCAACGAGAATGAATATCGTTATACATTTTCGCTATCGAATATTGGAGCGCTTGGTAACCTCAAGAGGCAGGAACGGCTGTATTAGCTGGTCCATACAACTTGCGCATCCAACCGCGTACCGGAGTAACCTTAGTTAAGTTTCAGGGAAAAGCCCGTGACGATCCTTGAAGAAAAAGCCGAGCGCTTGCGCCAAATCCTGGCAAGCCACCCTCGCCTGATTGTCGCGTATTCAGGCGGCGTAGATTCTGCTTTTCTGGCATGGACCGCGCATCAGGTATTGGGCGCCCAGATGCTCGCCGTAATAGCCGATTCCGCCAGCTTGGCGCGCACACATCTTGAAGATGCGCTTGCCTTCGCGCGCGAGCACGAAATTCCGTTGCAGGTGGTGGAGACGCAGGAACTGCAAAATCCCGACTACATCCGCAACGATTCCATGCGCTGTTTTCATTGCAAAGACGAATTGTTCACCGTCCTCGAACGCTACCGCGAGATTCACGGATTCGACGCCACCGCCTATGGAGTCAACGCCGATGACGAAGGTGATTTTCGCCCCGGTCAGCAGGCTGCGCGCCAGCATAACGTCCTTGCCCCTCTGCTTGAAGCGGGTCTGGGCAAAGCTGAAATTCGAGAACTGGCTCGGCAGCACGATCTGCGGGTCTGGGACAAACCGGCATCGGCCTGCCTTTCTTCGCGCATCGAATACGGGCACGCGGTTACCCCCGAGGCTCTGAATGTAATCGAGCGTGGCGAAGATGCGCTGCGCGCACTGGGTTTCCGGCAGTTTCGCGTGCGTCACCATGGAGAAATCGTACGCATTGAAATTGCCCGCGAAGAACTGCACCGCGCTTTGACGGCCGAGATGGCTCGCCAGTTCACAGCCGTTTTCAAACAACTCGGATTCAAGTTCGTCACGCTCGACCTGGAGGGATTCCGCTCTGGATCAATGAATCAACTTTTGACCAAAGAAGAGTTATTGCGGGCGCGCATTTGAACGCTATTTCCTAGGTGTGCCGTCCCATAAATTCGCTAAACAACTCTGTCATCCCGACCGAAGCGAAGCGGAGTGGAGGGACCTTGTGTTCTGAGCGGCTTCATTTTTGATCAGAGCCGTTTCAATATGCCACCCATTTACGAGACACGACACCAGGCCGGGAGAAACATGCCACCGGCGTGACGTGAGATAATCAAGTAAATTCTTCATGCTCAGGTGGTTTCGATTGATCATTGTCCGGCGGGCGTTTCTGGCTCTTTTGCTGATCTGTTTAGGGTGTTCGGCCCAATCTCCTCCTTCTTCGTCTTCTTCGCCAAGTTCCAGTTCGTTGTCGCACGCGTCTCCTCCATCGGACATCATGCAGGCAATCGAGCGCCAGGTGCGGGCGCGTTATTCCTTGCCTCCTGACGTGAAAGTGGTGGTGGGGCCACTGCGAGCGAGTGATTTTGCAAACTACGACGCGCTGACTGTCACCTTTGTCAGTCCCACCAAGAAACAGGATTTCGAATTCCTTCTCGCCCGCGACCACAAGACGCTGTTGCGGGTCACCAAGTTCGACCTGGCCAGCGACCCCTACGCCGAAACCATGAAGAAGATCGATGTCACCGGTCGGCCCACGCGTGGGAACAAAAATGCAAAGGTAATCCTCGTCAGCTATGACGATTTTGAATGCCCGTTCTGTTCGCGCATGCATCAGACCCTTTTCCCCGGCCTTTTGAAGGAATACGGCGACCGCGTTCTTTTCGTCTACAAAGATTTCCCGATCGAAGAAATTCATCCCTGGGCTGTGCACGCGGCGGTGGACGCCAATTGTCTTCTCGTGCAAAATAACGACGCTTACTGGGATTATGCCGATTACCTGCACGCCAATCAGCACGCCATCGGCGCTGAAAAAGGCCGTGACGGCCAGAACGCCGAACTGGACAAGCTGGCGACTTTGCAGGCTGAAAAGCTCAACCTTGACATTCCCAAGCTGCAGGTCTGTGAAAGAACCCAGGACGAAAAGAGTGTGCGCGCTTCGATAAAAGAAGGAGAAGCTTTGGGCCTGGAGGCAACTCCGACGATCTTCGTAAACGGGCAAAAGCTGGACGGAGCCGTGCCCGCCGATGAGGTCAGGCTGGCGCTCGACCAGGCGTTGAAAGATGCCGGCGTTGCCCCGCCCGAGCATAAGACTGCTGCGCCGGAAGGAGCAAAGTCTCCGCCGGCTGCGCCATCCAAATAGCAGCGAAGCAATTCACATTGTGAGATGTTTCTTGTTCGTTTAATCGAGGAAAGAAAAACTTGAAAAATCGTAACTGCTTGGGGCGAGCGGGTCTGATTGTGGTCAGTACGCTTCTTTTTATTGCGCTGGCAGGCTGTAACCGCAGCACCACCGGCGGCGATGTTATGGCATCGGTCAATGGGCGGAAGATTTATCGCAGCGAAGTTGACAAGTATTACGCCAACCAGACAGCAGGATCGGACCAGCAGCCGACGGGCGAGCAGGCGGTGAGTCTTCGCCTGAGCATTCTGAATGAGCTGATTGAGACGGAAATCCTGATGCAACGCGCCGAGAAGCTTGGCCTGCTGGCGACCGACGAGGAAGTTGACCGCAAACTGAACGAAATCAAATCGCCCTACACAGCCGAAGAGTTTAACAAACGCCTGCAGGATAAAAAAATATCGCTCGATGATTTCAAGAGCGACCTGCGACGCTCGCTCACCCGCGACAAGGTGTTGAACAAGGAAATCACCTCGCGCATCAACATCACCGATCAGGATGTCACGAATTATTACAACGAGCACAAGGCGGAGTTCAACCTGATCGAGCCGCAGTACCACTTAGCGAAAATCATGGTTTCCGCTGCGGCGAATCCCCAGGTGCATAACCTGCAAAACAGCAAAGCGCAGACCGACTCCGAGGCGCGCAAGAAGATCCAGATGATCGCCGAGCATCTCGACAGCGGCGACGATTTTGCCACACTGGCAATGAATTATTCCGAGGATCCTGATACCAGCAACAATGGCGGCGATTTGGGGATGGTTCCCGAATCCCAGCTCACGAAGAACCCCGATCCGACAACTCGCGAAGTCGCTGCAGCGGTGATGAAACTCAAACCGGGGCAGTATACTCCGGTGATTCCCATCGTCAATCCGGCTACGCATCAGCCCGGTGCCTACGTGATCGTGAAACTGATTGCGAAGGAGCCGGCAGGCCAAAGGGACTTGAATGATCCGAGGGTGCAGCAGGCGATCCGCCAGCAATTGCGTGATCGCCGCGAGCAACTGTTGAAAGCGGCATACTACGAAACGTTGCGCGACGATGCGAAAGTGACGAATTATTTTGCGGACGAAGTGTTGAAGAATTTGGGAGCGGCGAAGTGAGCCGAGCCGCGCTCGGCTTGGACAGCCGGGCGGCTGTCCCTGGGCAGAGATCCCTAGCCTCCCAGCTTTTTCGTTACAACTTCGTTTGCCAGTTGCGGATTCGCTTGCCCTTTTGAGGCTTTCATCAGTTGGCCAACGAAAAATCCAACCATGGTTTTCTTGCCCGCGCGATATTGCTCCACCTGTTTCGGATTCGCCGCAATTAACTCGTCCGCAAGTTTTTCCAGTGCTGAGGTGTCGCGCGACTGCTCAGGGCGCCCTTCCGCTTCATAAACAGCAGGGAAGTCCTGCATGCGCTCAAAGCAAAGGTCGTATAAATCTTTTAACATTTTGCCGGAGATCGCGCCCGACTCGACCAGATCGGCCGACGCGGTAACTCCAGCCATCGAAATGGGCGACTGCTCAAGTTCAAGGCCGCGCGCTTTCAGCCGCCCAAGCAATTCACTCTGCACCAGATTCGCAACGCGTTTCGGATTTTTCGCTTTGCGAGCCGCGGACTCGAATTGATCTGCCATGGCTCGCGTCAACGTCAGCGTGTGAGCATCGCCGGCGGTGATGCCATAGTCCTTCATCATGCGCTGCCGTCGCGCTTCCGGAAGCTCGGGCAAGCCAGCGCCGATAGCCGCTTGCCATTTCTCGTCGACCACCAACGGAAGCAGATCCGGCTCCGGAAAATAGCGGTAGTCGTGCGCCTGCTCTTTCGAGCGCATACCGTAAGTTCTGCCCTCGTGCGCGTTGTAGAGGCGAGTCTCCTGCGTGATTCGCCCCCCGCCTTCAATGATTCCGATGTGGCGCTCAATCTCGTACTCAAGAGCCTGCTTGATGAAGCGGAACGAGTTGACGTTCTTGACTTCGGTCTTGGTTCCGAATTCTTTTTGGCCGCGAGGGCGCACGCTGATATTCGCGTCGCAGCGCAGCGAACCTTCCTCCATATTGCAGTCGCTGACGCCGGTGTAAAGGATGATTTCTTTGAGCCGGGTGAGGTATTCGTACGCTTCCTCCGGCGAGCGCATGTCAGGTTCGCTGACGATCTCGGCCAGAGGCACGCCGGTGCGGTTCAGATCGATCGCCGTCTTGTGCGCCGCGTCCGGGAAGCCTTCATGCAGGCTCTTGCCCGCGTCTTCTTCCAGGTGCAGCCGGGTGACGCCGATTTTTTTCTTGCCTCCATTGATATCGATGTCGATGAATCCGAATTCGGCTAGCGGCTTGTCGTATTGCGAAATCTGGTAGCCCTTGGGCAGGTCGGGATAGAAATAATTCTTCCTCGCAAAGATTGAAACCTCGTTGATGCGGCATTGCAAAGCCATTGCCGCCAGCACCGCGAATTCTACAGCCTTGCGATTGAGCACCGGCAAAGCCCCGGGAAGTCCGAGACAGACTGGGCAGACATTGGTGTTTGGCGGATCGCCGAAGCGCGTCGAACAGGAGCAGAAAATCTTCGACGCGGTCAGCAGTTGCACGTGGACTTCGAGTCCGATGACCGGCTCATATTTCGCGAGCACACTCTCGGAGACGGCTGAGGAGGTCGCCATAACGAGAAATTATAGCTGGATGGGCGGGACGCCTCGCTCGCTGTAAGACTACTCGCTAACGCTTCACTTCGGGCGCGCTCAGATACTTCTCCATCGGGATTTCAAAATACATCAGCTCGGTGCCTTTCGCGTCCTCCACTCCGGTCAGGTAGAAGCTTGCGCCGGCCAGGGGATTCGAGATGTCCTGGACATCGAAAAACAGAAAACCGCGGACGGTGGAATGCGGTTCGACCGCCTTGGCGCCGAACTGAGCCTGATCGAGTTCGTCCCAGGTCTTGCGGCTCACCCCGCCTTTCACTTCTTTCTTGGGCAGCGGAATCGGCAAGGTGTTCTGACGGTCATTGCGCGTAGGATGCGAGAGCCGGCGCAGCAGGTCGTCCATCGTCGCGGGATACAGCTTGGTGCGATCTTTGGTATTCAATTCGGCCTTCATGTCAACCAGAGATACTGGTTGATCGCCGTCATTCGTGATCACGAAAAACACCGGCATGTAGCCGTTGTTGCGATAGTTGACGCTGAAAATCGAGGCCTTGTCCTCGACGTCATAAGGGTCGACGGCCACCGTAACTTTCTCCATCGGGTGGTCATCGTGCGCCGGATACATGCGAGCGGGCTGGGCAGTGGGCATGACAAAAACTTTGGCGGCCATTGCGCCCAGAGGGCAAAGCAAGTACCAGCGCGAACACCATCGTAAAACGCCGAGGCTGCCGCATCGGCGCCCGATGCAATTCCTTCTTACTTGCTTTATGCATACGTGAATTATAGGGTGCCGAATTGTTGGATGCCATTGACGTAAGCCGCGCTGTCTCGCCCCCACGTTTCCTCCGTCGTTTCCGCATGAAACAGCGGATTCCATCCTGCATTTAGAATGGGACTTCTCTTCATGTACGCGCTCTACAGTGCGCTTCTCTTCTTCTCTCTCGTGCTGACGCTGCCCTACTGGCTGCTGCAGATGATGCGGCATGGCAAGTATCGTGCAGGCTTGCGGCAAAGATTTGGCGCCGTTCCCGCCACGCTGATTGGACCATGCCGGGAAGCCCATAATCTGGGTGCATGCGGTTTCGGTGGGCGAAGTGGTGGCGTCGAGCGCCGTCATTCAAGCGCTGCGAGAGAAATTTCCGTCTCATCACGTTTTGATTTCGACCACCACCAGCACGGGGCAGAAACTCGCCGCACGACGCTTCGGCCCAGAGAACGTATTTTATTTTCCCCTGGACTTCGCCTTTGCCATCCGGCCGTATCTCGATACTTTGCATCCTGAACTTGTGGTTGTTGCCGAAACTGAATTCTGGCCAAATTTTCTGCGCCTCGCCAAGCGCAGCGGAGCTCGCATCGCAGTGATCAACTGCCGCATTTCTGACCGCTCTTTGCCTGGCTATAGGCGCTTTCGCTTCTGGCTCCCGAGATTGCTGGAGCGCACTCTCGCCAACATCGATCTTTTTCTGGCGCAGACCGAAGAGGACCGGCAGCGTTTAATCGAGATTGGCGCCCCCGAATCGAAAATCGCCGTGGCCGGCAACTTGAAATTCGATGTGGCGCCGCCGCCCTCGCCGAAGATTGTGGCGAGTCTTCGTCAGGGCTTCGAAAGCTCCGGGGCGGGACCAATCCTGGTATGCGGCAGCACGCTTGAAGACGAAGAGGGCTCGCTGCTCTCCGCATTTCGCAACATTCTCGTCAACCATCCAAAGGCAGTGATGATGCTTGCGCCCCGGCATCCGGAGCGGTTTGCGGCAGTTGGCGACCTCGTCGAACAACTCGGTTTTCGCATGTGGCGGCGTTCTCTTTGGAGCGGCGAGACCCTCGCTGGCGGCGTGTTTCTGGTCGATAGTATCGGAGAGCTGGCGGCGCTCTATTCGCTGGCCACGGTTGCGTTCGTCGGCGGCAGTCTGGTTCCCCGCGGCGGGCATAATATTCTCGAGCCCGCGCTCTATGGCGTCCCCATCGTCACTGGAAATCACTACGAAAACTTTCGCGAGGTCGTAAATTTTTTTGCCAGCCGGAATGCGGTCCGCATCGTGGGGCTGGCGGAGCTACCGCTTGGTGTTCATGGAATTGATCGACAATGAAAACGAGCGCCAGGCGCTGGGCCGAAATGCATTGGCGGCTCTCGAATCACAACGCGGCGCTACGGAGAGAACAGTCGCGGCGCTGCTTCAGCTAATGATGATCAAGAGTGTCGCCAAGTGAATCGGCTGACCACAACTTCGTCGAGCTTGGATGCGTGAACCTGAATCCGCTAACCCGCCTTTACGGTGCGGCCACTGCTCTGCGAAACGTGTTGTTCGATCGCGGTGCGCTGGCTTCTCGTCGCTTGCAGAAACCGGTGGTCAGCGTCGGCAATCTGTCGGTAGGTGGGTCGGGCAAGACCCCGTTCGTAATTGCGCTTGGCGAACTGTTCAAGGCGCGCGGCATTCGCTTTGATGTGCTCTAGCGCGGATACCGCCGGAAGACGCGCGGCGTGCTCGTGGTCGAGCCGGAGGGTCAATGCCGCCGATTTTGGCGACGAGCCGCTGCTGATCGCGCGCCGGCTGGGCGTTCCGGTGATCGTCGGTGAGAGCCGTTATGCGGCCGGCAGAGTTGCTGAACAGAAATTCCAATCGCAACTGCACATTCTCGATGACGGCTTTCAGCACCGTTCTCTGCATCGCGATTTCGACATCGTATTGATGACAGAGCGGGATTTCGGCGATCAACATGTTGCCTTCGGGGCGCCTGCGCGAACCGCTCTCCTCGCTCGCGCGCGCGGACGCGATCGTGCTGCCCGCAGGCGTTGCGGCGCGATCATCGGTCGCTGCGGCAAAAGCCGATGTGGCGAATTACGCGCGAGCTCGTTCTCCCGAGCCTGCCTTCCGCACCCGTCGTGTTCTGCGGCATTGCGCGGGCCGGGCAGTTTTTTGCCCAGGTACGTGCCGCTGGAATCGGGCCGGCGGCGGAAGTCGAGTTTCGCGATCACCATCGCTATGATCGAAGTGACATCGAGCGCCTGCTTGCAATGCGCGCAAAAGTCGCGGGCGAGGGGTTTTCTGACCACAGAAAAAGATGCAGTGAATCTGGGATCATTGCAGCGAGAGGCTCGATCCGCTGGCGAATCGTCGCGGCTCGGCATTACTGTCGATGATCCTACTGACGTTGTGGATGCGATTTTGGCAAGAATCAGCGAACGAGAAGGCCCGCTCGTGAGAAAATCTTGAGTTGCGCTGGCTGAACAGTACGTAGATCAATGAACACATTGATGACAAAACATAATAAAGAAAACGGCCGCTTGCGCCTGCGAAAGATCGTCGAATCCTTTCCCAAGCTGACCGTAACCGTGCTCGCGGATATGGTTGCCGACGAGTTTGTATTCGGCGAAATCTCTCGCGTCTCGCGCGAAGCGCCGGTGTTAATTTTGCAGCACCGCGATCGCAAAGTGGTTCCTGGGGGCGGCGCCAATGCCATCTACAATCTTGCCGACCTCGGAGTCAACGTTTTGCCGGTGGGTGTCGTCGGCGACGACGAAGCAGGCAAACTTCTGCTGCGCGCGTTCCGCCACAAGCGCATTCCGGTCAGCGGCGTCTTCAAAGACAAGAGCTACACCACGGTGACCAAGACGCGCATCCTGGCCGGATTCGATCACACCACCGGCCAACAGGTCGTGCGTATTGATCGCGAACCGGCTGATGGGCCGAACTCGCATCTGCGTCGTGAGATCATACTTTCGGCTCGCGAATATGCGCGTGCCTCCGATGCGTTGCTTGTGTCCGACTACGGATACGGCGCCGCAACGCCCGCTTTACTCAATGGGATTCGCGACAAACGCGGTCTTGACAAGGTTCCGGTAATGCTCGATTCGCGGCATCGCATGCTTGAGTATTCAGGAGTTACTGCCGCAACTCCGAATGAGGCTGAGGTGGAAGAAGTTCTCGGCATACGCATCGGCGACGATTGGGAGCGATTGCTGGCCGCGGGCGACCAGATTGCAGGCGAGATGGATCTGGAGTCGCTGCTGATCACGCGCGGCAAGGACGGCATGGTGGTTTTTCCGCGGCGTCACAAGCCGGTGGATATTCCTATCTATGGCACTGACGAAGTCGCCGATGTGACCGGCGCTGGCGACAGCGTCATTGCCACGTTTACCGCGGCCTGGCTGCGGGCGCAACCGCCGAAGAGGCCGCCCACCTCGCCAATTATGCGGGTGGCATCGTGGTGATGAAGCGCGGCACGGCCACGGTGAGCCAGCAGGAGTTGCTGAACGCGCTGGACAACGATAAGACGACAGCGTTGGCGCGGGAACACTAGTCCGAAGTCCGAAGCCCGAAGCCCGAAGATTAGTTTGTGTGGTGGCACGGCAAAGCCCGTCACCACACAATCAGTTCGAGATGATCGAGCGCATCACTATTGAGCCCATCACTGCATCGAAAGATTGTTTCGCGCGATGAACTCCGGCTGCGTGCCGCGGATTGGCGGCGGGCAGGCGATCGCATTACTCTCGCGAACGGCTGTTTCGACCTGCTTCACGTCGGCCATGTTCGCTATCTTCATGCCGCCCGCGAACTGGGCGGCAGATTGATTGTCGCGGTGAACGGGGATGCTTCGGTGCGCGCCCTGAAAGGTGAAGGGCGGCCCGTGATGCCGGCCGACGAGCGTGCGGAGATTCTAGCTTCGCTCGAAGACGTTGATGCGGTCGTCGTTTTTCCCGAAGAAAACGTGCGCGCCATCATTCGCGAAATCCGCCCCGATTTTCATGCTAAAGGCACCGACTACACGCAGGAGAGCGTTCCCGAGCGCGACGAGGTCGAAGCTTGCGGCGGACGGGTTGTGATCGTCGGCGATCCCAAGAATCACTCGGCCACCGAAATCATTCAATCGCATCTGCGGACGAGTTCGGATCTGCGCAAATCGTGAAGCGATGCAGATGATGCCATCGACGCCACGGGAGACAAAAATGCCCGATCAGTTTTCCAGCGCGGCTGCTCCGCGCCAATTCAGCAGCCTGCTCATCGTGCGCCTCAGCGCCATGGGAGACATCATTCATACGCTGCCGGCCGCGGCCGTGCTGCGCCAGGCTTTTCCTCAGGCCACTCTGGGATGGCTAATCGAAGAGCGCTGGGCGGAATTGCTGTGCACACTGCGCTACCCGCGCTCCGGACCGCGGTCGCCGCAGCGCCCGCTCGTCGACCGCCTGCATTCGGTGAACCTGGCCGATTGGCGACGCTCTTTATTCTCATTCAATACCTTGCAGCAAATGGCCACAATGCTAAGCGACTTGCGCGGGATCAAGTACGATGCGGTGATCGACTTTCAAGGCGCGGTTCGTTCGGGATTGCTGGCCCGTTGGTCGGGCGCTCCGATTGTTTATGGCGACGCGCAGCCGCGTGAAAATGCTGCCAGCATGTTCTACACGCGAAGTGTGCAGTTGCAGCTCAATGGCACTCATGTTGTGCAGCAGGCAGTGGCTCTGGCAGGAAAGCTGATTCCCGCTACAGTCCGCGCCGCTCCGGTCGAATTTCCCGTCGATCCAGATGCGGAGCGTAAGATTGCCGCTCTCACTGCCGATCTGAACGGTTTTGTGATTCTGAATCCGGGAGCGGGCTGGGGAGCCAAGATGTGGCCGGCCGAGCGTTACGCGCAAGTTGCGAACGAGCTCGCCAAAGATGGATTATCTTCGCTAGTAAATTATGGGCCGGGAGAAGAAGGACTGGCCGCATCGGTTGAAAGGGCCAGCAGTGGGGCGGCGCGAAGGGTTTGCTGCTCAATTTCCGAATTGATCTCGCTTTCGCGGCGCGCACGCCTGCTTATCGGAGGCGATACGGGGCCGATGCACCTGGCTGCTGCTTTGAAGGTTCCGGTGGTGGCGATTTTTGGTCCGACAAATCCGGCGCGCAACGGGCCGTTCGGGACACGATCAATGGTCCTTCGCAGCGCCAGCAGCAAGACCGATCACGCCCGGCACGATGAGCCGGAACAAGGTTTGCTCGAAATCGGTACTGGCGAGGTTGTTTCTGCAGCTCGAAAGCTATTGCAGATTTAGATCGTTTGGCGCTAGGCGATGAGCGAACGGAGTCACGGGCGTTTCGCCCGTCTGCCCGGCGGTGTCCCCGGCTCTCGACCGCCGAGATCTCGCATTGCAGAAATACGTGAATCAACTTTCACAATCCGCAGCCGAGCCCTCCGGATACTCCTGGTCGCGCGTGGCCCGGCGCATCCGCGTACCGCTGGGATTCGCTTTTGCGATAGTCTATGTCTGGCTGGCGCGGCCAACCAAAGCGTCGCTCATCGCAGGCGCGTTGCTGATGCTTCCTGGGCTAGCCTTGCGCGCACTGGCTTCCGGTTACGTGCAAAAAGACAAGCAACTTACCACCAGCGGACCGTACGGCTACACTCGCAATCCGCTCTATCTGGGCTCTCTGATATTGGCGGCGGGCTTCGCTATCGCCGCCCGAAGTTGGTGGATCGTCGGAATCATGCTCGTGATGTTCGCCGTGATTTATGTTCCGGTCATCGCCGGTGAAGAGCGCTACTTGCGGCAGGCGTTCCCTGAATACGACGATTATGCGCGTCGCGTGCCACGCTTTTTGACGCGGCTCACGCCCTATGACTCTCAGCAGAGCGCCTATTCTTCCGCACGTTACTGGAAGCACCGCGAATATCAGGCCAGCCTGGGTTGTGCGGCCGTTCTCGCCATTCTCATCATCAAACTGGTTATCAGAGCGGTATGGTAGTCTGCCGTGGGGTTTCACATCTGCCAGAATCGTCAGGAACAGTGCCGAAGTTGCGCCGCGCAGCCCCTAAAGGGGCGCTCGCTTTTGAAAAGTCTGTGGCATCGCTCAAGCGATGCCCTGATACAAAACGGCACTCCTCCGCTGGCTTGCTACTGGCAGGGTTGCTCTTCCTGATCTTCACTGTTCCAATCGCGGCTGTCGTGGGGCAGAATATTCCTCCGGTTTCGACCATCGGCCCCGCTCGTACGGAGATCACGCCGCCGCGCCCCAACTATCCCTTTCCCGACGGGCGCGGTTATGTCTATTCGGCGGAGTGGCATCTCATTCCCGCCGGCACCGGCGTCGTCAAAATGGAAGTTGCGGGCAATGAACGCAAAGTCACGGCATCGGCCGAGTCCTCAGGAGCCGTCAACGTCATCTTTCCTGTGCACGACCACTTTGAATCGCACTTCGATCCGCGAACATTTTGCTCGCTTTCGATTTTCAAGCATAGCGAGGAGGGCACGCACAAACGCGAGACCTCGATCCATTTCGATTACGCGCGCAAGAAAAGCATTCTCGATGAAAAAAGTTTGAAGACAGGCGAGGCCAAGCACGTGGAGAGCGATTTGGCCGGGTGCACGACGGACCTCATCACCGGCTTTTATTACCTGCAGACCCTGCCGCTGCAACTTGGCGCCAGCTATGAGTTTCCCATCAGTGACGGAAAGACAACGATCGTCCGCGCCACTGTCGAGAAGCGAGAGCAGATCAAAGTGCCGGCGGGAACTTTCCCGACCGTGCTCGTGACCGTCGAACCTACGTCCGGCCCGCTCAAATCCAAGGGTAAAGTCTGGGTGTGGTATTCGGAGGATGCAGCCCACACGCCGGTGCAGATGCGCGTGAGGCTGGGATGGGGCACGTTGCTATTTCGGCTGCAACGGATCGAAAAGTGATATTTGTAATTTGTGATTGGTAATCTGTAATTTAAAACCTAACTACCTTCGAGTTTCAAAATTACAAATTACCAATCAGAAATACGAATCTACTTCCTGGCCACCACTGCCTGCCTCGCCTTAGTCAGTTCAGGCCGCGCTGAACTCGATCCCTCACAAGTCTTGACCAGCACAGCGTAATACTCGGTTGCCTGCGAAGCTTGCCCCGCCATCTCGGCTGCCTGCGCCGCGCCGTAGACTCCGTCAAAGCGCTTGGGATTGAACTTCAAATCGCCTTTATACTCGATCAGCGCCTGCTCCGGACGCTTCATCTCCAGCAACATGTCGGCCAGCATTTCGCGGGCCGGCATCGAGGTTTGCTCTTCACCAACAGCATCCTCATGATCCGCCACCTTGCGCAGCATCGCCGTTGCCTCGTCGTTCTTGTCCTCGCTGTGCAGAACCCAGGCCGACGCTTCCTGGTAAAGCGTCCCGGTATATTCAGCCTGATACTTTTTGTTGCGAGCTAAATAATCTTTTTGAATGGCATCGATTTCGGCGAGATCTTTCTTCGCCCCCGCCAGGTCTCCGCTGCGCGCGCTTCCGATAGTCCTCGCCCATAATGTATAAGCGCGATCGCCCGGTTCGGCCCCGGAGACTGCCGGCAAAGCTGCCGCGTCGGACCAGCGATGCAGTTCGAGCGCATACATGTCGGGGAATTTTGACATGGCAAAAGAGTGCATGTCCATGCCGGCCATTTTCATATCCGGCATCGTCTTCACTTCGTCGATCACTTTCGCCGCGTCTGCCTCGCGCCCGCTCTGCAGATAGGCATAGATCAGAAAATCCATGGCGTGGAACTGATGCCCCTCCCCGCCCATATGCATTTCAGAAGCCTTGCGCGTGGCCGCAATCGAAGCCAGGTTTGATTGAATGTCGTCAGGCCAATCGCCGACCCGGGCAAAAATATGCGATGGCATGTGCACGGCGTGCGGAGCAAAAGGAGCAATCTGCGCGTAACGCCGCGCCGCGGGTAATCCGAGCTCCGCCAGTTGCGGCCTGTCGTAGGTGTGAATCAGATAATGAGCAATTCCAGGATGATTGGGCTCAATGGCAAACAGCTTTTCCAGAATCGCACCCGCCTGCTTGCGGTTGGCGAATGTCGTGTCATCGTCCGGCTCCGACGCCAGCAGCGAGAGCGCATAAAAAGCCGCCGCCTCATGATCCTCGGGATATTTCGCGAAAACCTTCTCCATCGCGGCCGAGTAAGCGCGCGCTCGCGCTTCGTGATCCATCTTCTTGCTGTTGGAATAGAACGCCTCCAAAGCGTGAATGTAATCCCGCTCGCGCTCAGTCTTGGCGTGCGCCTTATCCGCCTTCTTTAACTCAGCCGAAGCCCGTTTGATAGTCTCCGCTTTCGGCTGGTCCCAGAGCTGGTGCCACAAGCTCATGGCCTCGCCCCAGTACGCCATGGCGCACTTCGGGTCTTGTTTTTCAACCTCGAGAAAAGTTTTCTCCGCCTCTTCGTACCAGAACGAGTGCAGCAGCGCGACACCCTTTTCGAAGGTTTGCTGCGCCTCGGGAGTGCACGACACAGGGAAATGCACCGTGCCTAACTGTTCCTGGGTAAGCTCGTCGTGATGGCCTTCGTCACCGCCCGCGGTTACAGAAAATGCGGCTGCAATACACACTACCCAAATAAGTTTATGCATGGAACACCCCAATGGAGTCTAGTAGGGGCGTGGAGGCTGGGTCAAGATAAAGGGGCTCTCTCCCAACGCTGTTGATCGCATCGCGGGCAGGTGCAGTCAACGAGGTTCCACCGCGCTCCTCATCTGCAGCCGAGAGGCGGATAGACATGTGGAGTAGCCCGCCGGCCTCGTTGCATCAGATTCAGGATCGTCGCGCCTTACGCGATAGCTGCGGATGAAGTAACAGGTCGAATCGTCTTCCGCCAGCACCGGAGAACGCAGCCCACGAAGCAGCCGCTGAGGCGTGAGGTTGAATTCGTCCTCATTCGCTCCGGCTGCTTCGGGCGCGCTGAGATCGTCCAGCCGAGCAGATGTTGGAAATCGACCCGCATCAATCACATCTTGCGTACTCAGCAGCGGCGCTCCGGACCGAAGCGATTCGGACTGAGAAAAAGCGAAGCTGTTTTCCGTCGAGGATTGCGCGACCAATGGCACAACGCCTAGCGCAACCAAGAAGAAAGGAACCAAAAGGCGGGGGACGTACATAAACCCTCCTACATTAAGCGGATTATAGCTTCACGGTGGAAAATTGCGAACACTATATATACGAGGCGCTTCTGTCGAAGTCGAGCGTTCCTCGCGGTCCAAACGTGCGCACTGACCTTCTCTAACCGGCTCAAACGGAAGCGCAGAGAGAATCTTTTTTCTTGGAATTCGTTAAAACAGTTGGTCGGGCCCGGCGATCGGGCTCGTGAACGTACTATTGCAGCCGGAAGCGTTCGTTCATCAACCGCTGCAGACGCGGCCGGTAAATAAGATCGTAGGCAAGTTCTTTGTCGGGAAACATGCTAAGGGCCGCGCGGCGGGCATTCGCTGCCATTTCGGACGCTTCTTCCACCGTCAGATCGGGATCCTGGCTGATCACCGACATCACCATGCTCATCATGACTTGCAGGCGCCGCAGCCTGCGGGCTTCCTCCGCGCTCTCATTGTGGTCGTGTTCTTCGCCTGATTGGCCGGCCCGTCCCGCGTCCATGCAAACCCCGTTTTTCTTGGATGTTGACCGCGACCGAAGCGTTGCGCCCGCAACCCATTGTGGCAGCTTTGGCCGGAGAATCAAGCTGCCCTTGGGTGCACACTTCCGTGCCCCCCAAGACAGAGGTATAGTGACTGCCGTAATCTGTTACGAGACAATTCTTACAGACACTCCATGGAGGGCGTCATGCCACAGCCGACTAATTCCTCGCCTCAACCCGAGCCAAACGAGAAGCTTGTCAAGATCTTTGACACCGAACAGGAAAATGAAGCCATCGTTGTGCAGGGCTTGCTCGAATCCGGCGGCATCGACTCGGATTTGAAATCCATCGACGCCGTCCAGGACGCTTTCCCCGGAGTTGGCGGAACCGTTCTTCTGGTGCGCGAGGCAGACGCGCCGGAAGCTGAAAAGATCATCGACGCCTACCGCAAGTTGCCGCCGCTCGATGACGAGACAGCCGACATCACTGGGTGAGCATTGCCTGTAGAGACGCGGCTAGCCGCGTCTCCCGCGGCACCCGAAGACGTGCACGCCGAGACGGGGCAGGCCCGTCTGGAAACCAACTCAGTGCAGAAGCGCAACGTCCGGCGTCACCGACTTTCCATCAAGATAAAAGCTGACTGCGCCGTCCTCGTCTGTACGGTAGGTTTTTACGCCAGCCTGTTGTAATCGCTCCAGCACTTCGTGCCGCGGGTGTCCGTACACATTTCGCGCGCCCACGGAAATAACCGCATAGCGCGGATGGACGGTTGCCAGCAGATCGGCGGACGTTCCGCTGGCGCTGCCATGATGAGCAACCTTCAGCAGCATTGCCTCGGGATGTTCTTCCACCACGCGCCGTTCCGCAGGCCGCTCCGCATCTCCTTCCAGCAAAGCGGTGGTCCTGCCGAATGTAGCCGTAAACACCAGGCAATCGTCGTTGGGACGCATCGAGCCGGTGACCTGGTCGCGCCCTGGAGCCAGCATGCGAAAGTGCGCTCCGCCGTAATCGAATTGATCGCCTTCCTTTTTCACCGAGACTTTCATCCCCGCCCGCTCGGCCTGCGCAACAATTGGCGCCAATTGGCCGACCGGGTTGTCAATACTGATCCACAGCTCGCGTGGATGAAAATTTGCGATTACCGCGGGCATCCCGCCCAGGTGGTCAGCATGAGGATGCGTGATCGCTACCGCATCTAGATGATCGATGCCTCGATTCCAGAGATAAGAAGACACCACCTGCTCGCCGAGATCAAAATCCGAATGCATCCATTGCGGAATGCCTCCGGCATCGATGAGCAGGGCGCGGCCGTCGGGCGTGATCAACAGAATAGAATCGCCCTGCCCGACATCGATGGTCGTCATTTCCATCGCGCCAGCGCGAAACTGAGGATGCGATGGAAGAAACGCAATCCAAGCCGCAACGGCGAACAGCAATACCACAGATACGAAGGCTGGCCAGCGCGTACGAGGGAGTTGAGCCGCCACCATGGCCAGCGCCAGCGCGGCGATGGATGCCAAAATCATCCCAAGCGACGGCATCGCCACGCGCAGGTCGGCGATGGACTTTCCTGCCAGCTGAGCGCCACCGAGCCAGTGCACGGTTCCGGCGATGCCTTCCAACGCGAGGCCGGAAATCCAGACTGCGGGCTTGGCCAGTGCGGTCGAGATGTATCCCAGCCCGACAGCGGCGGCGGCCGCCGGCATGAGAACCTGAGTCAGCGGAATCACCGCCAGATTGGCCGGCATTCCCATGGTGGTCGCACGATGGAAGTGATACGCCATCAGCAACGCCAGTCCTGCTTGCATCAGCGCCGAAATAAAAAGCAATTCGCCGACGCGAATCGCCACCCTCATGAAGAGCGCAGGCAATGCCAGGCTGACTCGGCGGCCAAAGAATCTTGCAAGCCGGCTCGCGATTAACCGCAGATCAAGCCGAAACTGCGCTACCTTGGGAGCAACATGCAGATCATAGCTGGCGGCGTGCAGCAGACGTAAGCCGCGCGCGTAGGGCAAAGTTGTCCGCTCAAGAATCGGCACACCGATGCCGGCGATGATCAGCACCGCAAGAAATGTCAGTTGAAAACTGGCGCCAAACAGAGCGTGTGGATCGGCGATCAAGACTCCGAGCGCTGCCGCTCCAATGGCGTTCATCATGTTGCGTTCGCGATACAGAAGGCGCGCGCCCAGGTAGATCGCTAGCATCAGTGCGGCGCGCCACACGGGAGGACCTACGCCCACCACAAACGCATATGCAAATGAGACTGCAACCGTGGTTATGGCGGCCACCGCCGGGTCGACGCGAACCTGCCGGAGCGTCCAGAAAATCGCGAACGCCAGAATGCTCAGATTCATTCCCGAGACAACCAATACGTGATACGTGCCCGAGCGCTGATACTCGGTGCGGGTCGCGTTGCGCAGAAACGATTCTTCGCCGAGAACCATGGCGTCCATGAGCGACGCCTGCGACTCGGGCCACAGCTGATGAATCTTGCCCACAATGCTGGCGTGGACGCGAGTTCTCCAGAGCTGAACTCGGCTGCCTGAAAAGCCGGGAAGCCGCTGGACATCCGTCGCCTCCGCCGACCCTAGCACGCTGATGCCGTTGTCGCGCAAATAACCTTCGTAGTCGAAGGCTCCAGGATTGCGGTAATTTCGCGCCCGATGCAGCTTGGCGCGAATCCGCAACCGCGTGCCATAGGGGAAGCTAAGTGGAGCGACGGGCGGCTCGCCCGTCCCGGTGCCGACTTCCGCAGCATCGAGACCGGGCGAGGACGCCCCCCGCTCCACTGACAGGGAGTTTTCTATTTTTTCGTAAATCGAAAGTCGCACCCCACTCCGTAGCGGCCAGCGTTCGCCATGGCTGTTGATCTCTTCGGTTTCCACATCGATGGTTTCGCGAATCGATCTCAATCCCGCGCTCTGCGCGTATCCCTCCCTGATTACATGGGCGGTCATCATTACCGGACTGCCGTCCGCAAGCGCGAGCACACGAGCATTATCCTGATGGTTCTCATTGGGCCGCTGAGCGCGAACCTGAATTAGAAATGCGCCCAGCAGAAACCACGCGCCCAAGGAGAGCGCTTTGGCGAGCCACGCGCGTTTCTTAAGAAACCAGGACGCCGCGAAGACGAAAGCTACGAGAGCGATTACCCACCACGACGGAGGCCGCCAGGCTCGCGCCCCCGTCCACAGGCCGAGCGAAAATGACAACGCTGCCCAGAAAAGCGGCTGGCGTGGCGGATTTGGGTCGTGTGTCATTTGCCAACTCAGGAAAAAGTCAGAGCGCCCAGCCCCGAAAGCGGTGATTGCTTTCGAAAGATTTGCGGGTATCGCTAAAAGCGATACCCTGATACGAAACCGCTCAACCGAGCGGAGAGGCATTAGGACGAGTGGGACCCCGCCGCGAAGCAGGGTCCCTCAAACACCCACTCGCCTTCCAGGAGAGGAACTTCGACGACGCGAAAGCGGTCAACGCGCCAACAACAGCGCCGATTCGATGTGATACGTCTCGGGAAACAGATCAAACAGATGTGCTTCCTCGATGCGATAACCCGCGGCCATGAAGGGGGCTATGTCCCTGGCCAGCGTAGCCGGATCGCACGAAACATATCGGACCTGCGGCGCTCCGAGTTCTAACAGAGAGTTGGTCACCGCCTTGCCAACGCCAGTGCGGGGAGGGTCCAGAACAACCAAATCAGGCCTTCCTCGCGCCGGCCCGGCCTTCAGGTAAACGCTCTTCAGGTAGTCCTCAGCCTTGGCGCCGACCGCTTTCACGTTCGCAGGGACATTCTGCACAAGGTCTCCGTACGATGTCTGTGACGCCTCTACAGCAAAAATGTGATGAAAGTTTTTCGCCAAGGCCGCTGAAAACAAGCCTCCGCCGGCATAAAGGTCGAGCACGACATCACCGCTGGCGCCCCCGGTCACAACCGGGATCAGCTCGTCGATCAGATAGCGATTCACCTGGAAGAAGGCACCTGCGCTGACCTGATACTCATGTTCGCGGGTCCGATAGCGAATCGACTTTGCGCCGGATTGCGCCAGCGGCTTTGCAGGGGCGTCAGCGTCGTCGTCTTCTTCCTGCCGCGAATTCCGCCTCCGCGAAGCGAAAAACGTTAGGCCGCTGACTTCCGGCGCTTCGCGCTGGATTGCCTCCGCCCAGCGTAATAAATCCGTGTGTTCGGTGCTACGCCCGCTGCTAACAGCAGGTCCTTCGCTTCGCTCTGGATGACGACTTTGCTTTACGAATGCCCACGCCAGCACCTGTTCATCCGCCGCGTCCGCGAACAGCTCAATCTCTTCCACTCCGGCCGGGCAGTTCAATCCGCGCAATTCAAGCAGGCGTACCATGATTCGATTGATCAACGCAGAGCTGATCGGACACTCGTGCACCGCAAGAAAATCATGCGAGCCCGCCCGCAGATACCCTAGCGCGAATCCGTGGTCCCCAGAACGCCCGCCTCTGTCGGGTTGGGATGGAGACTCCGGCCGCACTTGCAGTCGTGTGCGATTTCGATAGTTCCAGGGAGGAGAAGCATGCAGTCGAATTTCGGATTGCAACTCAATTTTCCCAACCCGTTGCAGCGTCTCGCGCAGAATCTCAGCTTTGAACCTGAGCTGTTGGTTGTACCGAATGTGCTGGTAATGGCATCCGCCGCACTGCCGGAAATAGGGACAGCGAGCTTCGACGCGATCGGGCGATGCATCGATCAACTGCGTTACCGCCCCGCGCGCGAAGCCCGGTTTCTCTTGCCGCATCTCAGCATCAACCTGCTCCCCAGGCAGCACAAAGGGAACGAAGACCGCCATGCTGCGCCCGTCCGCGCCAGTCGGTGTGCGAGCCAGCCCATCGCCGCCGTAAATTAGCTTTTCAATGGAAAGCAGCATACGCGATCTTTCCAACGCGCGTTAATGCATGTAGAACAAACTCAGCCGTGGCACGCCATACCCCTCCAGCAATCGTTTGTGCACATACTGCTTGTGCAGCTGTTCTATCTGCGCAGACGTCATGTTCCGCCGGTAGGGAGCAATATCGCGGTCCGCTTCAGCGCGAACCTGCACCAGATCTTCATCCGGGGTCGCTGCCGTCAGCAGCGCAAACAGCTTTTCCTCCATCACCGTTAGCCGCCGCTCCAAATCTTCCAGTCGCGGCAGCTTTCCGCTTGTCTCGATGTTCTCCGCAATCTCACGCAGCGAAACTGCCTCTTCACGTGCCAGTGCTTCCGTCGCGAATCCCGAGTGCTCCGGCAGTTTGGCTTTTTGAAGCTTATCGGCGTTCCCCCGCAAGAACGCAGCGATCTGCGCCGCTTCAAATCCAGGCTCGCGCTGAGTCTTTTGTTCGCTGCCCGCGCCTACTGCCGCTTCCTTCATGTCTTCTGCCGCTGCCAGCACCGCCTGCGAACAATACGCCAGGCTGTTCACTTTTTTCGATTTCGAGGGACGCTGATCGTATTTGTCAAAAGCGTCATCCACCCCGCGCAGCACCGCTTCCAGCGGCACGCCTGCGCTCTTCCAGGTCTCAATCAACGCCCAATCCAGCGTCGAAAGCAGTAGGTGAGTCCCACGCCGCTGCAGATAATGTTCTTCGATTTCGGTGAAGTAATTGAAGTAATTTTCCACGACAGGTTTTCGCCAAGTTCAGAGGTCTTACTTGGGTCTGGGGGCCTTCTGTGAGGGCCACGGTTTTGCTTCGGGATCCAGAGGTCTGGCCGGCTCCGGCGTCTTCGTCTTCATCGGTATTGCCGCTTTCGGCGTTGCTTCTTTCGGGCTCGATTCACGCCGGAAAGTTTGGTTCCGATCCCAAATGATGCGCAGCCCTTCCAGAGTCAGAAATTCATCCACGTCCTTGATGAAGTGTGATGCGGTGCCGATCATCGTTCCGAGGCCGCCGGTCGCAACCACGCGAGTCTCCGGGCCCATCTCATCCACCAGTCGTTCGAGGATGCCATCGACCAGGCCGAGGTAGCCGTAGTACAGCCCAGATTGCAGGCTGCCCACCGTGTTCGACCCGATCACGCGCGCGGGTTTGCGAATCTCCACCCGCGGCAGCCGCGCCGTTCGCTGGAACAAAGCGTCCGCCGAGATTCCAATCCCCGGACAAATCACGCCGCCCTTGTATTCCCCTTTTGTCGTCACACAGTCGAAAGTCGTCGCCGTGCCAAAGTCCACAATCACGCACGGGCCGCCATATTTCTCAAAGGCTGCGACCGCGTTTACGATCCGGTCCGCGCCCACCTCTGCGGGATTGTCATAGAGCACCGGCATGCCCGTCCTCACGCCTGGTTCGATAAACAGCGGCTTGATGTTGAAATAGCGTTCGCATACCTGCCGCAGCACCGAGTCGAGCGGCGGCACCACCGACGAAATGACAATGCCGTGCACGTCCGAAACTTGCAGGCTGTCCATCGAGAAAAGGTTGCGGAAGATCACACCATACTCGTCGACCGTGCGTGCCAGATGCGAACCGACGCGCCAGTTAGCGACCAGCCGTTCGTAGCGCGCCGCGTCCGTGGTCACGTCCTCTCCCGGACGATGCACAAACGGCGCAAATACGCCGAGCACGGTGTTCGTGTTGCCCACATCGATGACCAGCAGCATAATCACCCACATAGGGACGGACGCATTCGTCCGTCCCGCGGCTCGAAAGAGCCGCAATCTCAGATCAGTTTTACTGTCCCGCTAACCACGGTACTGACTCCCTCTGACGTTCTTACCCGCAAGAATCCGCGCTCATCCAATCCCTCTGTAACGCCTGTCACGCCACCGTTCTCGTCGTTACCAACTTCGATCGCCACTTTTCTGCCGCGCACCGACGAAGAACTTTCGTCGAACCGCCGCAGGATCGTTTCTCGCGCTGCCCTATCAGCGAGCAAGCTCCGATATTCCCGATCGAGCGATTTTAACAAAGCGGCGCAGAGTTCCACGCGCGACCACTCCGTGCCCGTCGCTATCCGCAACGAGGTCGCAATCTCACGCAATTCCGCCGGAAATTTCACCTGGTTCACATTGACGCCGATTCCCACCACGAGATGACGAACGCGCGTGACCTCGGCCGTCATTTCCGTAAGAATGCCACAGAACTTTTTTCCATCGAGCAGCAGGTCATTCGGCCATTTCAGGTCCGGTGCGAGTTGCGGCGAGATTTCCGAGACTGCCGCGCGCACCGCCAACCCGGCAGCCAGCGTAAAAATCAGCGCATCCGAAGGCGGCATCGCGGGTCGCAAAATGACGGAACAGTAAATCCCCGCCGACCGCGCCGAATGCCAGCTGTGCTTGCCCCGGCCGCGTCCGGCCAGTTGCTCTTCGGCGAGAAATACGCTGCCCTCCGCAGCGCCGTCGGCGGCAGCGCGCATAGCCTCGGAATTGGTCGAGCCGATTTTATAATAGTGATGGATCTGTCGGGCGCTGGCGAAGATCGTCCCTCTGAGCGCAGGCGCCAGCATTTCCGGCAACAGCAAATCCGGAACCGAGCGCAGCTGATATCCCGTTGCCGGATGTCCGGCGACATCCACGCCCAACCCCCGCAGTTGTTGGATGAGCCGCCATACCTCCGACCGGCTGGTCCCAATCTCTTCGGCAACCTTCGTGCCGCTGACGACAACGGTGGCATGACTCATCAGCAGCCGCACGATACGGCCCAGCCGAACATCGGTGGCTTTGTGCACGGATGGCAGGCTGCGGGTTTTTGTGGAAGGGGAGATGGGGGGATTATAAACAGTCGCTGGTCGTTAGTCGTCAGTCGCCGGCAAAATCGGCCCCATGTTTCGCGAATGACCAACGACTGACGACTAACGACCAACGACTGACCACTAGCGACCAGCGACCCTTCTCACACCGGCTGCACTCGCAAACTCATATCCACGGCTATCGATGGCTGCGTCAGCGCGCCGACAGAAATAAAATCGACACCTGTCTCGGCATAGGACCGCACGTTCTCCAGCGTGATCCCGCCGGCGCACTCCAGCGGAATCCGATCCGCCCGTCGCGAGCAGAGTTCGACCGCCTGGCGCACCGTTTCCACGCTTACGTTATCGAGCAGAATTGCTTCCGCGCCGGCGTCGAGCGCCTGTTGCACCTCGTCGAGCGAGCGCACCTCAATCTCAATCGGCTGACGCCCGCGCCGGTTGCGGATCGCGCGCTCCAACGCCGGAATCGTGCCTCCCGCCAGCGCGATGTGGTTGCTCTTGATCAGGACTCCATCGGAGAGATCCAGCCGGTGGTTGTACCCGCCTCCGCAACTCACCGCGTACTTGTCAAGCACGCGCAGCCCCGGCGCCGTTTTTCGAGTGTCGAGGATGCGCACGGGCGTGCCCTCGACCGCGTCGACAAACTTGCGCGTGGTGGTCGCGATACCGACCATCCGCTGCAGAAAGTTTAAGATCACCCGCTCACACGACAAAATCACCCGGGCATTGTGCTGGATTACCGCGACCTGCTGGCCCGCCAGCACGCGGATGCCATCGAACATCGAAGGGTGGCTGGTCACCTCGTAGTGCGAAGTGACCGCCCCGTCGAGCATCGCATAGACGTCGAGAATCCGCGGGATGCATCCCAGGCCGGCCAGCGTGCAGTCGCGCTTGGCGATAATCGTCGCCGAGGCGCGCTGGTTGGGATCGATGCAGGCATAGCTGGTCGCATCGCGCGTCGCCCTATCCTCGTTGAGCGCGTTTTCGATAATCGCGGTGATGCGTCGTGAATTCCAGTCCATGTTCGTCGAGAAAAAGTTCGTGTAGAAAAAAGAACATTGCTCGCGTGCTATCGGCGCGTAGTCGAGCTGCGCTCAACTGGGCAGCCGAGTGCGTCTGTCCCTATGCGCTTCTCCTCTAACTTAACTCTTTCAACTTTGCGACGATTTTCTCTCGTAGAATCGTCAGCTCCCCCATCTGCTTACGCAAGCCCTCCACTACATGCGGCGGAGCCTTGCTCAAGAACTGCTCGTCGCCACGTCTGGTTTGCGCACTTGCCAATTGCTTCTCAATCTTTTCCAACTCTTTCGTCAGCCGTTCGCGCTCGGCCGCAACATCAATCTTTTTCTCATAGATCGCATGGACATCGAATCGCGAAGTGCTGCGTGCACCCGGCAAGTTAGCCAGCGATTTGTTGACAAACGTAATCTTCTCCACATTCGCCGGACGATCGAGCAGTACCGCGCCGAGATTTTTTTCGAGCATGGCGCGAATCTCCAACTCGGGCGCGTATACCTCGATCGGAACTTTCACCTTCGGTTCGACCTTTAATTCCGCCCGCAGATTGCGAATGCTGACAATCAGATCCTGAAGAATCGCCATCTCCGTTTCGGCGGCCAGATCAATTTGTTTCTCATCCGCCGCGGGATAGGCCGCCAGCGCAATCGACTTCAACGGTGGTTTACCGTCGTAGATCGCATGCCAGATTTCCTCTGTGATGAACGGCATCACCGGATGCAGCAGCCGCAATGACGCCTCAAACAGATTGACCAGATTGGCACAGGCAACGCGCGCCCCTGCCTTATCTGTACCCTCCTCGACGTTCAATCGCGGCTTGATCAGTTCTATATACCAGTCGCAGAACTCAGCCCAGAAGAAATCGTAAATGCGGTTCGCCGCCTCGTCGAAACGATAAGTCCGCAACGATTCGTTCACATCGCGAGCCGCGCGATTGAAACGCGAGAGAATCCAGCGATCTTCGAGCGTCTGCGTATGAAACCCGGTTACGCCCAGGGAGAGACAGCCGCCCTCGGCCGTCGCAGGCCGCAGGCCCGCGTCGATCCGGTCCACATTCATAAACATGAAGCGCGCCGCATTCCATATTTTGTTGGCAAAATTTCGATAGCCCTCAGTCCTGCTCTCGCTGAACGCTATATCCGTCCCCGGTGCTGCCATGGACGCCAGAGTGAAGCGCGTTGCGTCAGTCCCATACTTTGCGATGACTTCGATCGGGTCGAGCACATTGCCCTTCGTCTTCGACATCTTTTGCCGCTCGGCATCGCGCACCAAGGCGTGAATATAAACATTGCGAAAGGGAACGCTGTCGTTCTTCTTATCGCCCCAGCCGCTGGCCTTCTTGATCGCCGCGTCCTGCTGGTGGCCCTCCATAAAATGGCAGCCGAACATGATCATGCGCGCTACCCAGAAAAACAAAATCTCGTAGGCTGTAATCAGCAGCGTCGTCGGATAAAAGACCTCAGCATCGCGCGTCTTCTCCGGCCATCCCAGCGTTGTGAACGGCAGCAGCCCCGACGAAAACCATGTATCGAGCACATCCGTATCCTGCTCCAGCTTCGCGCTGCCGCATTTCGGACACTTCGCCGGAGTCTCGCGCGCCACGATGACGTCGTGACAATCGCCGCAGTGCCACACCGGAATCCGGTGTCCCCACCACAGTTGCCGCGAGATCGTCCAGTCGTGGATGTTGTACATCCAGTTCAAATAAATCTGCTTGTAGTTCTCCGGAGTAATCGTGATCTCGCCCGATTCCACCGCCGCGATCGCCTTCTTCGCCAGCGGAGCGATCTTTACGAACCATTGCTCCGACAGACGCGGCTCGACCACAGTGCCGCATCGATCGCACTTGCCGAGCGGCACCGTGTAATCTTTTTCCGCAACCAGAAGGCCTTGTTCCTTCAAATCCGCTAAAACCGCTTCGCGCGCCGCATAGCGGTCGAGACCTTTATAAGGGCCGGCGTTCTCGTTCATGCGCGCATGCAGATCCATGACGTCGATCTGCGGCAGATCATGCCGCTTCCCCACCTCGAAATCGTTCGGATCGTGCGCCGGCGTAATCTTCACCGCGCCCGTGCCAAACTCCGGCTTGGCAATCTCATCGAGAATGATGGGAATCTCCCGCTTCATCAGCGGCAGCAGAACGCTCTTTCCGTGGAGATGCGTATAGCGCTCGTCGGCGGCGTTGACCGCGACCGCCGTATCGCCGAGCATTGTCTCCGGGCGTGTCGTAGCGACGGTGATAAACTCGTCAGTTCCAATCACCGGATACCGAATCTCCCAGAGCTTGCCCGCCACCTCTTCGTGCTTCACCTCAAGATCCGAAATCGCCGTCTCGCAGCGCGGGCACCAGTTCACGATATACTTGCCGCGATAAATCAATCCTTCTTCATAGAGCCGGACGAAGACCTCGCGCACCGCCCGCGAAAGGTTCTCGTCCATGGTGAAGTATTCGCGCCCCCAATCGACCGACGCTCCCAGTCGCTTCATCTGGTCGAGAATGGCGCCGCCATACTCCCGTTTCCATTCCCAGACGCGCTCCACGAATTTCTCGCGCCCCATGTCGCGGCGCTTTTTGCCTTCTTTCGCCAACTGGCGCTCGACCATCATCTGCGTGGCTATGCCGGCGTGATCGGTGCCGGGCAGCCAGAGCGTGATGAAGCCGCGCATGCGATGCCATCGCACGAGCATATCCATCTGCGTCTGGTTGAGCATGTGCCCCATGTGCAGACGCCCAGTCACATTCGGAGGCGGCAAGAGCAGCGTGAACACCGGCCGCGCTTTTTCCTTGGAATCGGACGAGCCCGGCGCAGGCGTCTCGACATGAAACAGCTTCTCCCGCACCCAGTAGTCGGCCCAGCGCGCCTCAATCGCGCCCGGTTCATAAGTTTTCGGCAATTCGTGCGGCATTCTTATCCTGATCGCGTAGGGACGGCCGCCCCCGGCCGTCCAGGCCGAGCGAAGCTCGGCAGTTTTTCCGGCACAAGGAGGGGAGCATTGATCTTACAGGTGTAAGAAAAGAAAGGTCAAACCGGGTAGGCCGGTGGCATGGCCGCAGCCAAAACTACAGCAGCGGAAACAAGCCGGAATCAGGGATTGACTGGAAAAAGTCGAGGTGCGAAACTCAGTTGGGTTGCTCAATGACTTCTCGAAGTACACTACGGGCGGTAACTCACTGTTTCGTTGGAGTCGCGTCTCTCTTTCCCCTACTGACGATGCTTGCGTCGGGGCAGGTTTCGGTAAGACTAGACCAAGCGCACGAACGCCGCGGCGACGAAGCAATGTTGTTGCTTTCGGTGCGCGCCACCGATAGTAAAAAGGCGCTTGACCGGCAGTCGGTCGTAAGAATCACGAATCTCTCCGCTCAAACCGTCGGTTGGAAAACCACTGACGACAAATCCGAAGCTTCGATCGGCTTGCCCCCAGCGCTGTATGAAATCGAGGTAAGTGCTGTTGGATATTTGAGCGAGCGAAAAAAAATCCAAGTTGTTAATGTGGCCGATACGATTCCGTTGGAGATCGACCTGCGTCGCGACCCAGCCGCAGTGGACTTCGATGTATCTGCTGAATCTCTGCCACCCAATGCGCGGAAAGATGTCAAGCACGCGGTTTCCGCCCTCAAGTCGGCAAATCTTAAGGAAGCGAAAAAGAGATTGGATGCGGCTTACAAGCTGGCGCCGTCGAGTCCCGATGTGAACTATCTGATGGGTTACCTCTTCTATGAGCAGAAGGCTCCTGCGCAGGCGCAGGCCTACCTGACGACCGCGGCCAACATCAGCTCCCGCAACGTCCGCGTGTTAATTCTGCTCGGTGACGTGCAGCTCGCGCAAAAGGACTATGCCGGCGCCGCGGCGACTCTGGAAAAAGCAGTCGATTCTGGAAATTGGATGGCGCACTATTTGCTTGCTAGCGCGTACCTGGGCCAGAAAAAGTATGAGGAGGCCGGGCAAGAGGCGAAGTCTGCTATCGCAAAAGGGAAAACAGCGGCTGGCGTGGCTAACCTCGTTCTAGGGCAGGCTCTGGTGAATCGGGGAAAGAGGGATGAGGGCATTCGCGTGCTCCAAGCCTTCATTCAGAATTCGCCGTCGGATCCTTCCGTGCCTCAAGTGCGCGAACTAATTGCAAGGATTGAGGCCCACGGTGCAGATTTCCTGTCGAACAGTGGAAGCACAGACAACAAGAAATTTGCTGCTTCGTCCGATATCGACCCGTTGTTCCTGGCTCCTGAACTTCCCGTTTCAGTCAATCCGTGGCGTCCACCGGGAATCGATGAGTCCAAGCCGACCGTCTCCGAGGGAGTGAACTGCCCGTTTGACAATGTGCTCGAGATGTCGGGCCAGCGGGTTAAGGAATTGGTAGACAACGTCTCGAGGATAGCGGCCATTGAACGGCTGCTGCATGAGCAGGTCAATGAAATGGGGAATCCGACCTCCAGGGAAACCCGCGACTATGACTATGTGGCGACCATCGCGGAGCGCACCGGAGGGGGGTTCGGGGTAGATGAAGACCGGTTCGAACGCCTGACGAAAGCCGACTCTCCCGACGGGATCTCGAGCAGCGGGTTTGCCGTCTTGGCTCTGATATTTCATCCCAATATGCGACAAGACTTCGAGATGACCTGCGAAGGTCTGGGGCGCTGGCAAGGGCGAGCAACATGGTTGGTTCACTTCAAGCAGCGCACCGACCGCGCTCCCCGTATGGTCGATTTCAAACTGAACGGTAATGTCTATCCGGTTCGTCTGAAAGGCCGCGCCTGGATCGCGGCGGACACATTTGAGATCGTGCGGATCGAATCAGAACTAATCAGTCCGATAAAAGAGATACGGTTGCGTTGCCAGCAACAAGTGGTTGAATATGGTCCGGTTCAGTTTCGGAAGAAGAAATATCGAGTTGTGGCTCCCGACGAAAGCCGAAATCTACCTCGATTATAGGAACCATCGCTATTACCGCAGTCACACCTACGATCATTACATGCTGTTTTCGGTGGACTCGACAGACAAACCGAAAGAGCCAACCGCGCCGCGGACCGACCCGTAAAGACGCCGTCCTGATGCAAATTGCGCGGAGATATCTCGCTTGATTGCATCGGAGGGCAAGAAAGCAGCTGGCTGCGGGTGTTTTCAACTTACGGATTTTGAGGGATGAGGCTGGAACTACTTCCCGCCTAGCTTCTTCGTAATCTCTTCCACGATCTTCGGGCGAAGGTCGGCCATTACTCTGTCCACGATGCTGGCGATCGTGCTGGCGTCGGGCCCGGAATTTGACTCTCCACCCTCCGCCGCGGCTGCGGCGGCCTTGGCCTTCGGAGTTTCATCCGGGTCGAGTTGACCAGCTTTCGCCACCTCTACCGCATCGCCTGGGCCCGCATCCATGACTGTCGCATTCGTGATTGCCGCATCCGTTCCAGTTTCCATCTCGGCCGAAGCTACGCGTGCTTCCGCGAAAGATGGTTCCTCGAGTTTGGTCTCAGAGACTTAGCTTTGATGATGATGATCGGACTCCTGCGGCGTGAAATTCTGCTGGTCTGCAATATGCGCGGCTTCTTGTTCCGATTGAGCTTCCGGAGAAGTCTGCGAAAGGGCCGTCAGTTCAGCTGCGGCCAGGGTGTTCTCAACCGCGGCCTCTATCGCAGAAATGCCCGTGGTCCCGAATGCATCCACTGCGTCCGGCGTGGGCGCGGTTGCAAAGGTGCGAAACATCTCCGCTTCCAGCGAAGTCGCCATTTCTTCCGGACTCAACGTAACCGGTTCCGCCACCCACCGCTGCCCGACTGCTCCCTGGGGTAAAGATTCTCCGTGTGACGCTTCCGCTCCCGCTGCTGCTTTTGCCGATTGATCGGCCGCCTCCGCGTTCCAGTTAGCCGGTGTAAGCAAACTCAGCGCCTGAACCAGTTCCGCATCGCTCGGCGCCGGCTCCTCTATCTCCTGTTCCTCCGTCTCCTGTTCCGTCACGCTAGCAGAGGCGGCAAACATCGGCTCATCGTCTCTGTCCACGCATGCAGGCTCCTGCGCAAAGAGCGCAGCGTTCACCGTAGCCACAGTCTCCGGGTTGGACGCCTCCAAAGGCTGAGTCTCTGAAGGCGGATTTGCGGAAGACTGACTCTCTAAAGATTGACTCTCTAAAGACCGATCTCTGAAGACTGACCCTCCGGAGGCTGATTCCCCGAAGGCTGATTTTCTGAATAGTCGTTTGCGGTCGCTGCAATCGCTTGCTGCTCTATTTCGGCGCCAGCCATTCCGGCAGTGCCATCCGCCGAAGCGGCGACAACGGGTGCTTCAGTCGGCAACTCCACCTGCTCGACCGGAATCTCGATTTCGCTCTTGCCTTCGACTGCGAATACGGGAACCTCAACAGTTGGAGATTCGGGAGTTGTAGCTTCTATGACCGGTGTCGCGATTGTCGCCTCAGAAGTCGCAACCTCGGGAACCGGCGCTTCAGCAATCGCGGTTTCAGGAATGATTGTTGCAACCGGCGCAGCGGCCGACGCTTCAGTTGATGCCGCAGTATTCTCGTGAACTGCCTCGGCGACCGGCGGCGCAACGTTCTCGGCGGGAGAAATCGGCTGTTCGAGCTTAGCCACTAGCGCACTGAGCGCATCCAGTTCATCCGGAGTGATGTCGCCCGGAATATTGGCAACAGGAGCAAGCCCCGGTCCGGGCGTGGGTTTCGCCTTCTTTGCCTCACCCGCGCCGCTGCGCTTCCCCTTCCGGAAATCGCGGAACGCGCCTGTTGCCGAGTCGTCTGCTTCTTCGTGTTCGTCTTTCTTTTTCTTCGCTGAGAAACCAAGCCGGCTTTTCCATCCGGTGTCCGCCCCGGAATTACTATCCGATTTCTTGCCGTTTGCCGGAGATCGGAAGCGATCTGTGCCTGAGTCCACGCCTGCGCCGCGAAGGCCGTTAGCGGGCCTGGTCACCAGAAGATCTTCCAGTTGCGTGATCGCGGTCAGCAGTTCACTGGCTTCAAATGGCTTAATGATGTGCGCGTCCGCCCTTACCCGCCGCGCCTCTTCCGGCTTGAAAGGCTCGAGCTTGCCCACGCTCAACAAGCACAGGAATATGCGCCGTCTCGTCCGAGTCCTTCAGCCGCTGGCAAACCTCCAGCCCGCTGTAGCCCGGCATATAGACATCCAGCACAATAAGATCCGGTTGGAGATCGGCGATCCGCTTGAGCGCGGCCGATCCGTTGTTGACTGTGGCGACGTCATACCCGGCATCTGCCAGAATCTTTCGCCCCATGTTCTGGGCTGTCACACTATCGTCAGCAAGCAGTATTTTCCGCGCCAAAAGTCATCCTTCGCTAAAAAGGAGAGATAAGGCGAAACTACCTTGTCCCCTAACCTAAGTCAACGATTCCCGTAGGGGTAACAGGTTACGACCGTTCCTAGCCTGTTGGTGAAAGGTCAGAGGTTAGAGATCAGATTGCAAAGTTGAAGGTCAAAAGGTCAGGTCGCGGATGGCAGGCGCCACGTTGTTACCTCTGCAATCTGACTTCTGACCTCTACAATCTCTAAAACGGGTTGAACTTCTTCAAACCCTTCTTCTTTTTCTTCTTGCTGGTCGAAATATCCGCCATTTCTACGGTTTTCGGCGGAGTACTGGAGCCGGCAGAACTCGATGTCCCACCCTCCAGCTGATTGCTTTGCTGCAGCGGAGGCAACGCCGTTGCATCGGGCTCGACATTCGGCTTCAACTCATTCGGATCCGCCACTGTCGTTTTCAATTCGGCTGTCGCTGGCGATCCTTGCGCCGCAGGCTGTTCCGCAGGGGTTGCGCCCGCCGATTCGCCCGCCGTTGCTGGAGCATCCGAGCGCGGCGTCGGCTGGTTCGGTGCGACTGACCCGTTAATCTTCTCCACACCTACTCTTTCGTCTCCGCCCACTCCTCGCGCCGCGTCGGTCATCCTTTTCACTACTTCTGTTGGTGTGACCGGCTCAGGATCCACCAGCGGCGGTTCGCCCACGCGCGACGACTTGGACACGTCGGGACCCTTCGCAAACGTCCCCAACATGTTCGATATAATTCCTTCTTCCTGCCGGCTGGCGATTTCCTTCTTGTTATTATCCAGCGCCGCCCGTGTCGGCCTTGGCACCGGCTGATGCAGCGCCTCGAGGCGCGCCTTCGCGTCCACTGCCCGATCCATCGCCGGATAGCGCGTGATGATCCTGTCGTAAGCCTCGGCCGCATTCTTCGTTTGATCTTCAATCAGCCGGGTCTTGACGATTTCGTTCAAGCGCGTGTTTTTCCGGATCGCGTTAACTTCGCTTTCATACGATTGCCCGAGCAGAAACAGCGCCTCGTCGGCGCCGCTGTATAAGGGGTAACGGTCCACCAGCGTTTTCAGCCGCGCGATCGCCGCCGGATACGCCATCCGCAGATAATAAAAGCGCCCGATCTCGTATTCCCGTTCCGCCAGCACTTCCTGCACTTCCCGCAGACGCTGCTTCGCCTTCGGCACCAGCTTGCTGTCCGGGTACTCCTGAATCAGCGACCGGTATTCCTCTTCGGCCCGCATCGCGTGCGTGTAATCGCGATCCGGCTTCTCCATCTGCTCATAGTGAATGTTTGCCACCTTCAGCTGCGCCTCAGCCGCCTCCGGCATATTGGGAAAGAACGTGCGGAAATCCTTGTATTCGATCTCGGCCTGCTGCAGCGCCGTCGTACCGCCCTCGGCATACCACGAATCCGCCACGCTGAGCTTCGCCCGCGCGATAAATTCCGAGTCGGGATAGGTATTGATCAGCGTCTGCAGTGTCATGCGCGCCACGTCGAAGCGGTTGTGCTTCATGGCATCCATGGCCCGGTCATAGAGCACCTTGTCCGGCTGCTTCGACCCAACATTGGCCAGCGGGTTCGGCGATTTCTTATTAGTGCAAGCCACCGTCAAAGCCAGCAGCAACCCAAGCGACAGAACAAAAGAATTACGACCCATTAAGCACCTCAAAACCCTTTCACCACGGAGACGCGGAAGCACGCAGAAAACAAATAATTGATTTCTCCGTGTCTCTGTGTCTCCGTGGTGCGAATAACTCTATACTTTCTGCAAACAAGCGCTGCGCGCCGCGTCGAGCAGCGCCGCCATATTTACCTTGGCATCGCCCTTCCCAAACACCGCGCTCCCCGCCACCAGAATTTCCGCTCCCGCCCGCACCACATCCGCCACTGTATCCATCCCCACGCCGCCATCTACTTCGATGCGATAGGAGTATCCCCGCGCTGCGCGAATCTCCGCCAGCTTCCTCATTTTGTGCAGCGTCGCCGGAATAAACTTCTGTCCCCCAAACCCCGGATTCACGGTCATCACCAGCACATGATCCACAATATCGAGTACTTCCGAGAGCGTCTCCACCGGAGTAGCCGGATTGATCACCACGCCCGCCCGGCACTTATGGCTCTTGATGAGGTTGAGCGTCCGGTTCAAATGCCGGCACTCTTCCTGATGCACCGAAATCCAGTCCGCTCCTGCATCGGCGAAATCGGCAATAAAAAGGTCGGGGTTCTCTATCATCAGATGGCAATCCAGCGGCAGCCGGGTTGCCTTGCGCAAAGATTTCACCAGAGGCGGCCCTAGGGTTATGTTGGGCACAAAATGCCCATCCATAACATCGACATGGATCACGCTGCCGCCGCCCGCCGCCGCCCGCTCCACCTGATCGGCCAGATGCGCGAAATCCGCAGAAAGAATAGAGGGTGCCAGTTCAATCGAAGCAGGGTCCATAAGTGGGGCCTGGGAAAGTAGGGTCTAAACTCTGGAAATTCTAGCACGGCGAGCAGCGCGGGGGGGCCCGCACAAGTAAAAGTCGATTAAGATTAAGGAGTGGTTCTGAGCGCCAACGCTGTTTGCATCGGTTGACTTCCGGTTCGCCGAGTAAACATCCAACAAAAGTAACCATCTGATGTAGAATTCTCCGGCGAATCAAGTCCCGCTTCAGCAGGAGTGACCGTGAACTACGCCCGCATCGCATTGGCCTCCCTCGGGGCCATGGTCGCCTACTTTATCTATGGCTTTGCCATGTTCGCGGCATGGCCATCCATGAAAACTGAATTCATGAAGTACCCCAACGTCTATCGTCCCAAGGACGAGATGATGAAGGTGATGCCCTACGGCATGATCGCCATCCTCGTCGCCATCGTGGTCGTCGCCATTCTCTACGCAAAAATCCATACTGCTGGTGGCGGCATCGTATCGGGCATATACTTCGGGGCACTCATCGGCCTTTTCTCTGTCTGCACCTTCGCGATCCACAACTACATCAACCTGAACATCGGCCTTAGGCTGACAATCTACCAGTCTTTCGCCTACTTCATTCAGTGGATCGTCGTGGGCGCAGCCATCGGCCTCATCTACAAGCCATCGTAGATCTCTCGGGAAACCCCGTTAGCGCTCATTGACGCCGAAAAAGCGAACAAACAGCGCACGCTCGCGAAAACGCCTGGTTGCAACTGCTGCAGCTCATAACTTGGGTTCTCGGAATAAAATGGTCGCTGTCAGGCTGGAGGAGTGCTACGTGTTAAGGCCGAAGAGACCTGCCTGGGAAAATTCCGCTCTCCATATTGGGAGCATAGTAGCCGCGGTACCCCTCGCCGCCGGAATGGCATTGATTGTTTGGAAACTGTCGGTTTGGCGGGTGATTAATCAGGCCCTTGGTATCGTAGCTTTCATCGTAACATTCCTCGTTTTCACTGTGGTGCTCTATACCCTTTTCGAATGGTTCTGGAATAGGCCAGACGAAATCGCCAAGAAGCTGCCAATAAGCGGCAAGGAACTGCGCAGGAAGAGAAAGAAGTATTACGACAGCCTGCAAAAATGACTGACTCGAAAAATCGCGAACAGACGGCGCACGCTTGCGCTAATCCCTGATTTCGTCAACTGGCACGAGCCGTCACCCTCCCGTTGGTTTCCTGATGCCGCTGCTACGGGGCCTAGAGTAGAATCCCGGTGTGCACGAGTTCGTTATGCCCATCCTCTGCGGGGTCGCCGTCGGCCTTGTTTGGCTAGCCATTTGGGCTATCACACTTCGTGCGTTCGGTATCTTAGTGTTAAGTCGGATTCCAGAGGAACGCTCCCACAGGCGGGAACGCTTTTTGCGAACGGGCAAGCTGCGATACATCTTGATCTTCGGGGTATTTGGCGGTGGCTTGGCACTGGGACTGGGAATTACTACCGCCGGTTTCATAGGACACAGCTCAGGGGGCTGGGTCGGGGCGATTGCCAAGATCGTGCTGATGTCCCTGCTGGGAGGGTGGTTAAATGGCGCCAGAAGTTGGAACGATGCCGTTCGCTACCCAGTTCCATTCCCGCCTGATTACGCCTCTCTGAAATAGTAGAGTCATAACTGTTGCAAAATCGCGATTTCACTCACAACTTTGTTCTGACCGCAATCGCCGTTCAACCACAGTTATCATATTGTTGATATGCACGCCATGGAGACAGGATTTCGTTTGGAAGTCATATGGAATGACAATGACGTTCTGGAAGTTCGTGTCTCTGCTTGGAACGGAACATTCGGGGGTTCTGCGGACACCTATGTGGCCATCGGAGGATTGGCAGAAGCTGCCGCGAAACTCGAAGGCTTTCCTCTCCAACCATCGGACACACGTGAGTTGCAGTTTGGAGCCTTCGGCCCTGAATGGGCTGGCGGTGCCGCAAACATGCGCTTCCACTGTAAAGACGCTGCTGGTCATGCATCAGTCGAAGCGAGAATCGAGTCCGACCAGCGTCGTGACCACAGGGGATCGAACACAGTTCAGTCCGTCTGTCTTGTGGCCCCGATTGAAGCAAATGCGGTGGATTTATTTGTATCAGACCTACGGCGCTTGGAGGTCAACCGATCCGGCGTTGCGCTGCTCAAAGCCTCATAACTGTTGAAATATCGCCATAGCGCTCATTGACCTGCGGTCAAAACGTGAATTTTCGTCAACTGACCTGTGTCAGAATATAGCGGCCGCACGGAAGCGGGTATGCTCATACTTCACGCCATCGTAAACGCCATCTTACTCTTGGTGATTCCGTTGCTGCTGGCCCTTCTCCTCTTCAAGGTACGCGTTCGGCTCGTAGCTCCCTTACGGTGGTTCACTTTACCGCAGTATGCGAAATTCTTCATCCGACTTTTCGTGGCTGTTGTCATGTGGGTTTTCCTGATTAGTGTTTGCGTCTTGTACAGCTTTATACACCCCTCTGATTTGGCCTATGCCGCTCTAGCTCTCGTGGTTCTGTGGTACTTCTATATCCCTTTTTTTTTGGGCGGTGGTATCGATTGCTTGGTTTACTACTGAGAAACTTGCGGAGCGGAGGCGAGGCAAGTACGGGGTTCGCGACGTGTCGAAACCTCAGCTGTTGTAACATCCCGATTCGCTCGTTGACTCTGCAGATGTCGAACAAACAGCGCACGCTCGCGAAATCGCGTGTTTTCAGCAACTGACTGATCTGGCAAAATTGGTTTATGTGGCGGGATCATTCGAATCTCGACAAGCAGCGAAGGGATTGGTTTAACATTTTGTTCCCGTTTATACTCTCTGTGAAGAGCCATGTTTGAGCGCTATTCGGAACCGGCAAGGCGGGTAATCTTCTACTCGCGCTCCATGGCCCACCAACTCGGAAGTCCGGAAATTGAAACAGAACATCTGCTATTAGGATTGCTTCGGGCAGATATGGCGCTGTCTCGACGCTTCCTCGGTTCGCCGTGGGCCGCGGAAGAAATTTGGCAAGAGATAGAGCGCACCAAGTCTATTCGTGCGATGGCTCCGAGCGCGGGAGACCTACCCCTCAGCACCACCGCCAAGGGTGTGCTCCACCGAGCAGCAGAAGAAGCCGACCAGCTTTCTTCCCAGAAGATTGGCACTGAGCACTTTCTGCTCGGTCTACTTGGCGATGACAAGTGTCTGGCTGGGGTGTTACTGGCGGGGCACGGTCTCGGTCTTGTCTCGATACGTGAGGAATTAAGCCAAAATCCCCACGATGATGCCGCAACTGAGAAGTTTGTAAGAGAGCCGAGCTCGCTACCTCGGGATGTGGTCAAAGTGCAAACCCGGATTAGGTCAATCCTGAGTCGCACACACGAAGCGATCGCCAATCGCGACTTTGCGAAGGCTGGCTCATGTCTAGACGAAGAGCGCAAAGAACGTGACGAGTTGTATTTGTTGTGTCGACAACATGGGCTCTCGGTCTGGCTCTACGAGTAGCAACCGATTCGTCGGGGTGGTTTATTTAACATCCCGACTTCGCTCGTTGACTCTGCAGATGGCGTGACAGCGCAAGTTCCAGCTAACCCCTGGTTACTTGCTCCCACATTAGCATTCAGTCGCTTGTTCTCGGTGCGCCTGAGTTACTGCTCATCTATCGTTAAGTGGACCTCTTTCATTTCCTTCATTTCCGTGATCACAATCGCATGCGTCCCCGTCCGCTCAAATACGGTCCCGCTAGCCCGCACGTATTTGCCGACGAATGGCATCAGTTCTTGCCGCTGATCCTTGTCGGGCATTTTGTCGGAGATAGGGAAATACAAGTGGCCATCCTGGGTCAGAATAACGAGCGGCGAACCACCCCTCACGCATTCCCTCACGCATCTGAGGCTTAGGTTAGTCGCCGTGCCATCCAGGTTCTGAATGGGACAGGCAACATCCCGAACCAAGCCCTCGATGGTTGCTTGCGAAGCGTTAGCCCGGTCGCCTGCCATCGAAGTTTTCTGCGGAGCGTGGGACGCCGCCAGGACCGAGACTATGCAGCATCCTGCAAGCAAGCAAACATTCAAGAATCGGCTCATCGGTTCTCCTTTTCATGTGGGCATTGCACACCCTCCGGCCAGCGTCGTCAAGATCTAGGATTTGCAATCCCGCCTGGTCAATTGGCGAAAGATACCCATTACACTCATTGCCCCGTATCGGTAGCGCCCGCACCGGGCACTTGTCGTGAAGCATGGGCAAGGTGTCAACCCCCTGTATCGAAGATTTCCCGCGTAAACCAATGAATCCACATCGCAAATAAAGTCGCAAACCATCTCCAGTCGGACCGCTTCCAATGAGCCAGGGAACGAGGAATATCCGCGAGCGCGTCTAGCGGAACATGGGCCCCCTCGCCCATCCACCACGGATGCGCGGCAGATGGGGACAGACGAAAATAAACGCCCACGCGGTTTCGTGCCAATTGGAACATTTTTCCTGTTTGGCGCCACCATGGCCGCTTACGCCGCCGCCACGCTCCTCAAGCCTGGGACCGCGCTCGATGAGTTGTGGATACTGAACAAAGCAGGCCATGCTCAGCTCATAAAGTTGGGCAAGGCTGCTGGACTCGGTTTCGTGGCACTGTCGGCGTTGTTGTGTGCCGCGTCCGTGGGCTGGTTCCGTCGCCGTTACTGGGGATGGCTTCTGGGAACGACGATCATCGCCATCAACGCAGCGGCTGATCTTGTGAATGGCGTTAGGGGCGACTGGCTGAAAGGCGCGGTCGGAGTGGCGATCGCGGGCCTGCTGCTCGTCTACATGACGAGGGGCGCGGTGCGGAAATATTTCCGGCGCAACTAATCGTCTTCACCGGCGTCAGACCACTTCTGTCTTCTCATCCACGAATTTCTTATCACCTTCGTCGCTGCCGGTAAGCTCGAACGAATTCGTAATCGTCGCCGTGCCTTTCTCCACGCTCGTGATTACGTAGGAACACCCGAGCCAGTGAGCCTCGGCAAGATCGGTGGACGACCATTGCGCGGGATGGTCGGGATGAGAGTGATAGAAGCCGACGATATCCTCTCCGCGCTCGCGGCCTTCGCGCTGAATGCGGACGAGTTCCTTCGGATCGATGTGATAGCGGTTGTGCGGAGAATCTTCACGCGTGTTGCCGCAGCGGGCGATGCGCGCAACGGTCTTTGTAGCGGGACCGGAGCCGTCGTCAAAGCGGCCCAGCAACACTCCGCAGCATTCGTGAGGATAGGTTTCCTCTCCGTGTTGGCGAAGAGAGATGTAAGCGGATTTTGAGAGCCGAATCATTGAGGCATTGAACGATTGAGTCATTGAATGATTGCGTCAATGCCTCAATGATTCAATCGCTCAATGGCTCAATCCTTTCCCTCGTTCCAGAATTTCTCACTCAAATATTTTTCGCCGGAATCGCTGAGGATGGTAACGATGGTCGCGGGTTGATGCATCTTCAACCGCTCGGCCACCTGCAGACTGCCCACAAGCGCAGCGGCAGCGGAAACTCCCAGGAGCAAACCTTGTTCGCGCGCCAAGCGGCGCGCCATGGCGTGGGCGGCCTCGGTTACGATCTCCAGATTTTCGTTGGCGAGCAACGCATCATAAATGCGCGGCACAATGGCCGAGGGTAAATACTTCGCGCCTTCGATGCCATGAAAGGCGGAATCGGGTTGCAGCGAGATGCATTGAATTCGCGGATTCAATTCCTTCAAGCGGCGCGTAGTTCCTACGAAGGTCCCGGTGGTTCCGAGCATGGCGACAAAGTGCGTGATGCGCCCTTGAGTTTGCTGCCAGATTTCATTGGCAGTGGTTTCGTAATGCGCGCGCCAGTTGGCATCGTTCGAATATTGATCGGCGTAATAATAAAGGTCAGGATGGCGTTCGGCGAGCTGGCGTGCGACCTTGATGGCGCCATCGGAGCCTTCCCCGGCGTCGGTGTAGATGATATTCGCGCCATATGCCTGTAGAATGCGTTTTCGCTCGGGCGAAACATTCTGTGGCACGCAAAGCGTCACCGGGAATCCGAGTGCGGCTCCGAGCATGGCGTAAGCGATGCCGGTGTTGCCGCTGGTGGAGTCGAGCAGAATTTTCCCGGAACCGAGTTTGCCCGAGCGGCGCGCTTCGGCCACAATGCCGGCGGCGGCGCGATCTTTGACGGATCCGCCGGGGTTATACCATTCGGCTTTGCCAAAGAGTTGCACGTTCGCGGGCCGTCCATTGGCAGCTTGGTGAGGAAGATGCTGGAGTAGCGAGTCGAGCGGTAACAAGGGCGTGTTGCCGATGCCCGCGAGTACAGCTTCTCCTCTAGGCGATTCTGTTTTTGCCGCAACCTGGCCCTTGGACTGCGAGAACCAGTCCGGTGGAGCGGAGCCGGAAGCGGTTGCTGTCATAGACTGCGATACCCGGTCTGTAACACGGTGTGACTAGAGTAACGTGCCCGCAATCCTAAAAAGGTATATCTATACGAGCGTTGCAACATTCTAACGCCAGTCGTTAGATTCGCGGTAGACAGCTTTGGTTCCATTGAATCGTTTCTATCGAATCGTTTTCTGTCGAATTAGTGACAGCCGCATCTAACCTGACCAAGAGGGGAATCGAGTTTTCAATGGCAGCGAAAGTCGAACAACGAACCTACGAAGACGCAGTCGCCTGGCTGCGCGAGCACGGCTTCGACCTGATCGAAGCTCCGGGAGCGCAGACGCGCGTGTTCCTCAAGAAGTACAACTGCTCGGCGGCCATCCAGAAGACGGAGGATGGCGGCGTAAAGATCTTTGCCTATCCTGGATACATGATCGGCAGCGAGATTTCGAAGCTCGTCAATCGCGGCTATCAACAGTTCATGAAAACCAGCAAGACGGAAGTGCCGGCGACCGCCGAGCACCTGAAGGCGCTGCAGCAGTTCTCTGAAGAACTGAAAGAAGCGCTCGGAATACCCAGCCTTTACAACGAGTCACTTGGAACCACCAGCGACTCCTATCACTACGATCGCATAAAAGACCGCGACGAGCCGGTGGTGGAGCGTCCGAAACGCCCGTGGGAGACGGTGAAGGTTAAGACAGCCACGGCGGTAAAGAAGACCCGGGCGTAGAGCGATCGGCTCTCAGCCTTCAGCCGTCAGTTCGAGCCTCGGCTTCGGACAAACGCATTTTCCTTCCTTGTTGTTCCCAGATCACTTGGTTTGCCCCTCGCGTGTAAAACATTACCTGTTCACAATATTCTAAAATTCCTGGAGATATTGATCGAACACGTATGATTCGGAGGCCGAATGCGAGATTTACTTTTGCTGCTTGGAGCCATTGCTCTCTTGGCCGCATCGAGTAGTGGACAAGAAGGCGGCACTACGGCAAAGGCGTCCATTCGCAAAGTGATTGAAGACCAGCAGGCCGCATGGAATCGGCAGGATCTCGAGGCCTTTATGGGGGGATATTGGAATTCGCCCGAGCTGACCTTTTTCTCCGGAGCGCATGAATCAAACGGCTGGCAGGCGGCCCTCAATCGGTATAAGAAAAATTATCAGGGTGCGGGCCGCGAAATGGACAAGCTCGAATTCACCAATTTGCGCATCGAGATGCTCGGCCAGGAAGCGGCGTTCGTTCGTGGCGAGTTTCACCTGACAATGTCCGATGGAAAAACGCCGCACGGGTTGTTCACGCTCATCTTCCGCAAATTCCCCGATGGATGGAGGATCGTGCACGATCACTCGGCAGCCGAGTGAATCTTCTATCGCCCGCGATCCATAGCCTCGTTGGCCAGCCGGTCCGCAGTCTGATTGTGTTCGCGCAGGGCATGACGAATTTCGAAGTGCTTAAGCCGCCGCACCAGTTGCTGCGCCTCCTCATACAGCTTCCGCAGCTCGGGATGACGCACCTTGTATACGCCTTTCATCTGCCGGACCATCAACTCGGAATCGCTAACCACCCTGAGCGCTTTGATCTGATTCTCGCTGGCGTAGCGGAGGGCGGCGATCAATCCCTGATACTCGGCATAATTATTGGTGTGATGACCGAGGTACTCGCTCAGTTCGGCAACGGCGTGCCCTGTGGCATCGACGATGGCCACACCGTAACCGGATGGCCCAGGATTGCCTCGGGCTCCGCCATCTACGTGAGCGGTGTGGGCGGGGACCGTCAGACTTCGAGGCAGGCTTCGAAGATGAAAAAAGATTGGGCGACTCGTGCGTGCGCGAAGGCATGGAACGAGTTTACAACGTGCAGAGAAGTCCGGAAGTCCAGACGCTAAGGCACGGAGACGTAAACGCTGTGCGGTGCAACCAGTTCCGCGTTCGGCACTTCTGTCGTGACTTTCACAGTCCGCAACCCGCTCTTTTTCTCCGGCTTCGGAACAAAAGTCAGGAAGTACTGGTGGCCCAGCCGCTGCTCCATATCGTCCAAATAAGGAGTGAACGAAACCGGCGGCCCATTGAAGCCGATGTAATACGATTCACCGCCAGTCTCTTCCGCAACCTGCGCCAGGTAAAGCTGACCCCAATATGTCAGCCAGTAGCTATGGCCAGAGTGGCCCGCTCCAGGAGTGTAGATCACAAAAACGAGCACGCCGGCGCGCTGCGCTTCTGCGACAGCCGCGGCCAGATACGGGTCCTGCGTATCGCCGATTCCATAATAACGGTCGATTCCGTCGGAAACCATCAGCACCTCGCGGCGCGCCGTAGTTTCCGGCCAGTGCTTGATTAAATCGCTCAGAGAAAAATACGGACTCCCGTTGATCCCGCTGATTCCGATGGGAAGGTGCAGGGCCTTGGCAGCTAGAGCATGATCGCTGGTCAGGTTCTGTTCAATCTTCGCGGCGCCATTCTGCATATAGGCGATTCCGACCCTGGTGGTTGCCGGCTGCGCCGCGACAAATTTGCGCAGCTCCTCGATTTTTGTGCCCAGACTCGCATTCGACCCATTGTCGAGCAGAACCATCAGATCGAGCGCTGCGTGATCTCCCTGCGCCGGAATCCACTCAGTCACTTTGTCGCGATCGCGTCCTTCGTAAACCATCACATCATCGCGGGTGATGTCGGGTACATTGGAGCCATGAACAGCTTCAACGGTGACCAGCATGTGTGCCGATGCCTCATTGGCTGGCGGGCCTGCCTGAGCCGCAAGGCAAGAACTAGCCGACGCCAAAAACACGAACCCGAGCACTGCACTAATCAAAAGAATGCGCCTGTTCACAATTTCCTCCTCGGGCGCGCGCTGGCGTCCCGTCTCACCGAATCTCTGCTCTTTCTCAGAATTTCATAAACCTGCGTGCGCATCTTGCCCTGCTGATCAAGAATGTCGTGGAAATCGCAACTGAGCCGATCAAGCAGAGGCGCATCAATTGCTCGCTCTCCTCGCTGAACACGGTGGGAAATTTTTCGACCAGGCACTCGCCGTTGCACCCAAAAGCAAGGCGATGACTACGAAAGTCAGGCGGCAGGACATATGCCTCCTACTTTCAGAGATGACTTGCCGGCGCTTTTGGTTGGCTAAGATCCGGGAGGCCCCGGATGAACCACCTCCCTCCAATCACGGGAGGTAAGCGCAACTCATCGCATCGGTTGATCTGGTCGATGCAACCATACTAGTGTTGGTCGCCATGATGATGGCGCCAATTCCAATATTCCTTTTGTTCGTCGGCAGGCAGCTTGCGAAAATCGCGATGCGGATCGTGGTGATATTCGCGTGCCCACTGATTGTAGTAAACCACCTCGTCGTGATTCCAGACGTGATAGTCACTGTAGTAGGGATCATAGACGCGGTAGTAATGATGTTCCGCACAAGCCGTGCTCAATGCGCAACACGCCAAAGCGGCGCCCAGCAAAAGTGCGCTGACAAAATGAAACCTGTTCTTCATCTGGCGGTGATCCTCCTCTCGATTTCGAAGTATAGATGCCAAAAATAGTTCGGCAGCACGTGCAAAAAACGAAATCGACCACCAGATAAACCCAAGGAAACCGCGAAAGTTTCGCAGAAAATGCTAGGCGAGGAAAATCCCAGAGAGCGCTGAGGACAAAAGTCGGATGCCGCTTATCTTCCCGTAGCCAACCGCGTAGCCAGCCGCTGTGGCAAATTGGCGGCCAGAATCTTCTCCTGCGCCACGCGCAGGTTGTAAGGCACACGATAGAAAGTCGCGATCCAAGCCTCGGAATCAAACACCGCGAAGGCAGCGCGCCAGTCGCCGTCGCGAGGCTGGCCTACCGATCCGGGATTGATGAGATAGCGCCGGTCTTTACGCAGTGGCCAATCGGAGGACTCGGCCTGCCCCACCGTACGATATCCCGGCCGGTAGGCTTCGCTGATTTCGCCGGTGAGCACAAATCCGCCTTGCAGGTGGGTGTGCCCGAAAAATGTGACTGGGATCTGGTTGGTGATGAGCGGTTCGATGGCGTCGCGCGCGCTCACCATGTATTCATCTTCGTCAAGCGCGGACCCGTGGACGAACTGGAGGCCGGGGAGTTCGTCGAGATGAATGGGTCCCTGTGGAAGCTCGCGCAGCCAGTCGAGATACTTGGCACTGAGTTGCTCGCGCGTCCAAAGAGTTGCCAGGCCGGCGACGGGATTAAACTCTTCAAGATTCATGAGCCCGCAGACAGCTCGGTCGTGATTGCCACGGACGAAAACTTTTCCCAGCGATTGCACCTTGGCAATCACTTCGTTGGGATTGCCCCCGTATCCAACAGTGTCGCCGAGATTGACCACGAGATCGTGGGCGGGCGCAGCGGCGAGGCAGGAGTCGAGCGCTTCAAGATTGCTGTGAATGTCGCTGAGAACGAGGATGCGCACAAAGGGAGGATTATAGCTCGTTCTGCGGAGCAGCGGCGAACGGCATAGGTCTGACTAGTGGGGCGCGGGCTCCGGCTCCGCGAGCTTGCGTTCCGGGAAAAAATAGGAGAGCGCAACGTACACAAAGATGAAAAACGCTATGCGAACATCGACAAACGCCAGCGGCACCGACGCCATGTAGAGCAGCAGCGAAGAGATATTTTTGAACCGCATGCGGCGGTGGTAACGGAATAATTCCGGGTCGTCGCGATGGTGCTGGGCGATCGCTGTCCGCAGCAGCGCGAAAGACACCGAGCACAGGCTCAGCACCACTCCATACAGCGCAACCGCCCTGGGGTCGCGAGGATAGTTGCCCATATAAGCGGTAACAAAAGGCACGAGCGACATCCAGAACAGAAGAACATTGTTCGACCAGAGCAAACGAGCGTCAGCGCGCCGAGCCGAGTGCAGCATGTGATGATGATTCACCCACATGATGGCAACAACCAGAAAACTCAGAAGGTAGCTCAGAAACTGCGGAGCCACGCTGCGCAAGGCGCCGAGCGTGGTGTCACCCGGAACCTTCAGCTCCAGCACCATAATGGTGATGATCACGGCGATGACGCCGTCGCTGAAAGCTTCGAGTCGATTGGTGCCCATGCGGTCTATTTTTATCAGAACCAGCACCGGCTCGATTTTGGCGTTGCTAAAGATTAGGAATTGACGCCGTTTTTAGATCAGAAGCAAGAAGCAATTTGCCAGCCTTCTGGATGTATGGTGGAGGCTCGCTTGAGATGGGGAACTCAAAAATAGAATTCACAAAAGTGACATTCGTCATTTGAACGGGTGTATCGGTAAAGATCACTCGACAATTCTCAAAACGGTTACCAATAAGGAGTCCTCCATCCAATATGACGGTTACACGGGAAAAGACGTTATTGGCAAACAAATTACTAATTCCAGATGTCCTAATAGTTGGTTTACTATCGGGAGGAGGAACATTAGCTGGAGCCAATCCGGCACTTGCGAATTGAAGGAATTGCAGAACTGTTGGCCAATAATTTGGAGCGGAGGAATTGGTTTTTAAAAGTTTTTCTGCAATCCCGTCCAAGAGTGGCTGAGATGTTGCAATCTCTGGAATCGGTTTCTGTATAGCGCTTTGAAGCGCTGGAAGGGAGGCACTGAACTTAGTTTGATTCATCCCGTTTATTTCATGGAGAACCGCATTTGGCGATTGAGAGGCGCGCAACTCCAATATTCCTTTATCTATCTTGTCTAGACGTGTACCGATCACGTCGAGCGGATCTCCAGTGTGCGTTCTAAATTCTGTGTAGTTTCCCATTGCGTTAGAAAAAAGATAACAATTGCAATTGCTGCCCCAGTTCCGCCCCAGTCCTTGATTGCGCCGGTCAGTTTCCCAATACCGATTCTCTTGTGCGATGTGCTGATCTCTTGGTGAACCCATGCTTTGTCGGTAGCATTCAGGGGCATATCATCTTCAAGCCGGGAAAGAGGGTCAAGAACACCTTGTCGTTGCATCGGACACACCCCTAGACCTATACTGCGTGTCAGGTATGGAGTGCGCAAAACGCGGAAGTACCGATTGCAGCCGGTTCCTCTGCAGAGTGGAATATACACCTAAGTAACTGTTCCTACCAGTTCGTCTAAGTCCCAGATGTGATCTGTGATTCCAGCGGCCATTGCCGGAGTTTTCTTTACTGCCGCGTTGGCTCGGCAGAAATTGTAAAAGGCAATGTAGAGCGTCACAGCCGCTTGCATGTTCGCTAGCCTCTTGCTGTGAGCATTCGTCAACCGCGTGAATCTGCGAAGATGCATTCTTACGCTCAGGTTCGTTCTTTCGATGTGTGACGTGGGAAATCCGGCTGAAGTCAGGGCGACCGATTTTGATATGTGGGACTCCTCCGACACCCTGACCACCGCCTTACTATCGACCAGTGCTCACGCCTGAATAGTTAGCGCCAAAGGGTCGGTCAACCCGAGCTAAATCCATTGCAGAATTTACGGTGCCGATAAATTTTTCTAGATCGTGAAGGCTGTAAGCAATGCGGAAGACATTACGCCTGTTTTTGACAGCGGCTGCCAATCGGGAGGCAAGAGCGAGAGTGTCGTAAACCCGCGCGTTCCAATCATGCGTCCCGAGATTACTTATCACTGTCGCCGCAGTGCTCATACGGTTCCCCTAGGAATTACGATTCCAAAGCTTTGGACGCTGACAACGCACAGAAAGTTTGGGAATTTTGGTTCGCCTTCTGTGGCCCCAAGAGATGGTGGATGGGCAAGTGTGCCCTCGCGATGCGTGATGGGAGGCCGAAACAAAAGTGAACGACGGTGGATTGTGCCTTGCGGCCCGAATCCCTATCAAAAACACTATAAATGCAGCGCTACGCAATTGCGTGAACACTTTTGTCCATGCCCTTTTACGGTACTCCAACATTCCCGTTTTGCGCCGCAACTCATGTCAAGTGTAAAAGATTACTGACAGGTTACCCTCAGCCCTTTATCGGATACCTCATTAATCACCTCGTAACACTGGTTGGCGACAATAAGCTGTGGCGCAGCAGATCGCTACCCCGAAGATTTACGACACGCTGATCCTCTCCGATCTGCACCTCGGGGCGGATATTAGCCGGGCGCGCGAGGCTTTGCGCGTCCTGCAGGAGAATCAATATCGCCGCCTCATTCTGCTGGGCGACATTTTCGCCGACCTCAATTTCGGGCGCCTGAAAAAAGAGCACTGGAAATTTCTCGGCTTCATTCGCAAGCTTTCTAATCCCAAGCGCAAAGTCGAAGTGGTGTGGGTCGAGGGCAATCACGACCACGGGTTGGCTGAGATCATGTCGCATCTGGTCGGGGTGCGCGTGTATCAGGAATATCAATGGGAATATCGGGGAGTGCGCCATCTCGCGGTGCATGGCCACCAGTTCGACGGATTCGTGGTCAGCAATGTACGCGTCAGTTATCTCTTCGGGACCTTGCTCTACTTGCAACTGCAGAAGTGGGATTCAAAGAATAAAACTTTGACGCGCTTTATCGACCGGCTCGGCACGCGCTGGCAGCGCTTGTCGGCGAAGGTCGCCGCGGGAGCGCTGGCCCATGCCCGCCGGCATCAGGCAACGCGTGTTTTTTGCGGCCACACCCATGCTGCCCTCCACAAGCGCGACGAACAACATGGAATCGACTATTTCAATTGCGGAGCCTGGATCGATGCCCGTCCCACATATATCACTGTGGGCGAACACGGAGTGCAGATCCATGAATATGTGGAGCGGCCTGAAGATAGTCATCCTGCCGCGGAACAAACTCCCGTGGATGCCGAAGCCGCCGAAATCGAAGCTGCCGAAGACGACGCGGGATTGCTCGAAGTTGACGAACTCGACTATGGGGAATACGAGGGCGTGGCTACCTGAGGTCGGTTCCTTCGTCTTCGAAAAAACCGATTCACCGCAAACGAGGCAAGGACAAACTTGCGCAAATTAACGATTGTTTTTCACCACGCTGGCGGCGGACATCGCAGCGCGGCGGAAGCCCTGAAAGCAACTCTCTCGGTCCAAGACAATCCCTGGGATGTCACGCTTCTCGATATTCAGGAATTGCTCGATCCTCTCGACCTGATTCGGCGCGCCACCGGACTGCGCATTCAGGACACCTACAACGTCATCCTCCGCAAGGGCTGGACGCGCTTCACGCCGCAGTTGCTGGAGGTGTTGAAGGCGACCATCCACATTTATCACTCGCCGATTGTGAAACTGCTGCGCGAGCACTGGGCGCAACATCCGGCGGACCTCGTGCTGTCGGTGATTCCGCACTTCAATCGCGAGATTGCTGAAAGCCTGCGCCCTGGCGACACGGGAGCAGCACACAACCACGCCAACACACAGGATGCGAATGTGCGGGGCACCCCCACCCGGACGCCTTTCGTAACTCTCATCACAGATCTGGCGGATTACCCGAAACACTTCTGGATCGAGCGCGAATCGCAATACATCATTGTTGGCACAGATCGCGCCCGGCAACAGGCCCTGGCCATCGGCCATCCCGGTGAACATATCTTTCAGACCTCGGGGATGATCCTGAAGCCGAAGTTTTACGAAAACATTAGCGTCGACCGCGTTGGCGAAAGAAAAAAACTTGGACTGGAACCCGATTGCCCGACGGGCATTGTGCTATTCGGCGGGCATGGATCGCGGGTGATGATCGACATCACGCGGAAACTCAGCGAATCGGGCAGCGGAGTGCAGCTGATACTGATTTGCGGCCACAATCAGAAGCTCGCCGCTGATTTGAGCAAACTGCGGACCAAGAAGCCCATTGCCGTCGTGGGATTCGCGCAGAATGTCGAATACTACATGGCCCTGGCCGACTTCTTTATCGGGAAGCCGGGCCCCGGCTCGATCAGCGAGGCGCTGCAGTTCCATTTGCCGGTGATCGTGGAACGCAATTCCAGCACGCTGCCGCAGGAGCGCTACAACGCGGAATGGGTGACGGAGAAAGGTTACGGGATCGTCGTGCCGACGTTCAGAAAAATTGCGCCAGCGGTGCAGCGCTTGCTGCAGAGCGCAACGTTTGACGAGGTCAGACGGAAGGCGAGCGAATACTCGAATCGAGCGTTGTTCGAAGTACCTGCGATTTTAGAACAGTGCGCAGAGCACACGGCAGTGGAAAAGCAGCAAGCGGTTCAACTCACCTAGGGACGGCCGCCCTCGGCCGTCCCAAGCGGGCTAGAAGTGAACTGAAATGCCCGTGGTAAAGCGGACGCCGTTCTGGCCGCTTCCGTAGAAACGAGTGTTGATCCAATCCAGCTGCGCCCGCACCGCGACAGGCCCGAAGATTTTGTAGTCGAGGCCTCCACCGGCGGCATTTGCGAACGACGTATCGGAGTCGGAGATTCCATTGCTGCGGCTGATGTGCCCTACGCCTACGAGGAACTCGGCGAAGGGACGGAAGCGCTGCACCTGCACCGATACCCTGGGGCCAAACAACGCGTTGTGCGCGGCGATATCCGCGTTGATGCCGTCGAAATTGTGGCTGCCATAGTGGCCATCCACGTCGACTACCAGGCCAATCCACGGCAGAAACTTTCCTTCGAGCGATGCATCCCAGCCATTCATGTTGGTGGTGTCGTTCGAGACGATAGAAGTGCGGTCGTAGGAATAGCCGAAGAATACGTTTCCCTTAGTAGGAACCTGCGCCGAGGCGGTACCCGACATGGCTAATAAGAATGCCGCAAGCAAAACCGGCGATGTGGCTATGGTCCACAGCCTTCGCATTTTCTCTCTCCCTTTTCGCGCGAGCGGTATTCGATCAATTGAAATTCGTCTTAGAAGCAAATTTAGATGCGCGTATGGCAAAAAGATTTGTCTCGTGACAAGCGCACATTTCTCGATCGAAAATCTGAGTGTGGGAGCGGGCGGTTTAGTGGAATATCGCGGCGAAAAATCCGCCGAGTTTTTTGAAGAAGCTTCTCTCTGGCGGACGATTCGCCGATGCGGTTGCAGGGCCAGATGAGGTGGACTTCTGAGTCGCGCCGGGAGGAACGGGAGCCACCAAAGCCGGAACGGCCGATGGACGCGAATCGATGGGCAATACCTTGGTGTCTTCAACCGGAGCGGGCGGGGGACCAGTCGGATGGAACACGAATGGCACTTCCAACTGGACGTGAAGCTGGTTAGGCGTGGTGGAAGGATCTTGCGCCGCCGACGATGACGCTGTCGTTGCTGTGAGTCCCATCCCGGGTGCGTTCTCGGCGTGAGCCGCAGCGGCCGCGGCATCCGCGGACATTGCAATCGAATCGGAATCGGAGGACAAAGGACTGACGGCTACGGCATTTTCATTCGTCGGTTGTGCCGCCGGCAGACTGTTCGCCGCTCGCAGCGGGGCCTCGCGCGCGGGCGGACATCCGCACTCGAGCGGCACCGACATATCCACGCGATCAAGCTGCCCGGCACGAAACATCAACTGGTCGGTGGACTTGACCTGGTACGTGCGGTTTCCGATCAACTCGCTAACGATGGCTGAGGCCGTGTTGTGGGGCAGCGCCCGCACGCAGGTATCTCCCTTATTGTCGGCACTGATCGCAAAGTGAAAATCGCCTGGCCCAACCAGAAGGATGCGAAAGTCCGGCGTGATTATGGAATCGGAAGAAGCGTCGAGAGCGAGGTGAGCCTCAAGCGCGCCGGTGTTCAGGCTGAGCATCACATTGTGATGGTTCTGCGATGGTGTCACCGAAACGGTGGTTCCAGGGCAAACATGCACCTCGCCGCCAGTCGACAGGCTGAGAATCGTGGTATCGGCCCCGGCCGCAACCGTCGAACCGGAGCCTCCGTCTTTGGCAGCCAGAGCTAACGGCCCGGGCGCGCGCAGCGCCGCCACGATCGGTTGCGGACCCGGTGTCACGCTCGGAACCGTCGACGGCTGAAATGGCGAGCCATTTGCCTGGCTGGGATTCTTTCCCAGATGCACGACCAGGCGGTTCCCCGCGGCATCCCAGGAATAGGTGCGCGGAGCGAGCAGATCGAGCACTACACGCGCTACGGGAGGATTCTGCTGAAACATATCGCCGCGCAACGTGGTGATCTCGTCAGCTTGTACGTTGATTCGCTTCTCCGGTGTTTCGAGCCGCGCATTCGGGAGATCGATGACCAGCCGGTCGGGCCCAGCGATGGCGTGGATCGACGGCACTAACGGCTTGGTCGAGAGAATTTCAACCGCCGGGCCGTCTTCTTCCTGGATAACGCGCAGGCTTTTAATCGCGGCAAATTTGCTGGTATCGGCAGAAGCTGCAGCCTTGGACAGCTGCTTATCTTCAGCGGCAGGTTTAAACGAATCAGACGCCGTCTGGGAGCGCAAACCCGGGGCGCCGGATAGCAACATTCCCAAAACAAGCATCGCGCAGAAATAATGGCCCACAGCGCAGCGAGAGAACGATTGGTGTAACGAAAGTTTCCGCGGCAGATCTTTCACAGAAGCGCTCGAATGCGAATGCTACAACCATATCACTCGCAGGCTTCTGGAAAACACGTCCGCAAAAACAAAAAGGAGAAAGAAACACGCGGCGACTGTGCGCTGACGACTACGACTCGGCCAGAAACTCGTACTCGTCAATCACGGCCGCTACCGCCAGCTTGTCCGAGGGATTTCCGCCTTCGACGCGCACCACACGGCCCTTGCAGCGTACGCGTATGCTTTCGGTGAGCGTGATCTCCGGCGGCAAGGTCAGAGTGAAGTCAATGGCGGAGCCGGCCTGGATTGAGGAATCGACATAGAAGCAGATTCCGCGCGCGCTGACGTCGCGGGTCTGCGCGGAGTGCTCCTGCGGATCGGGTTCGTAGCGGACGGTGACGGTAAACGTAACGCGAAACGCCGCGTGGCCCGCTTGTCACTGTTACTGTTGCTGTCTTTGTCCTGGACACTGCCGTGTTCGTGATCCTGGTGGATTTCAGCCATTGAACCGCCTTAGGAGCAAGGTTTCAAAGTTGCAACACTTCAGAGTTTTAAGACCCGTTCAAATCGCTTGTAAGCATGTCAATTAGCGGCCAGACTGTCAAGCAGAAGGAAAGCGAGGTTTCAAAGTTTTCAGACTTTTCAAGGTTTCAGTG